>NZ_WWCT01000028.1 GCF_009857605.1 Duganella levis
CCAGCGCGTGGATGGCGCTCAGGGCGGCGTCCAGCTGGCCGGCCAGCGTGCGCTGCGCCTGCGCCAGTTCGGTTTTCAGCGCGAGCGAGATGCCGCGCACCGCCTGGTCTTGCACGTCGCTGGCGCGCCTGCGTGGCGTGGCGTCAGCGCTGGTATGGGCAGCCACGCCATCACCCGCGCCATCGCCCGCAGTATCGCCGCTACCGTCGCGCAGCGGCGATCCGCACAGCTTCTCGATTTGCGCCAGCGTGGCGCTGATCTGTTCCAGTCCGATGTTGGCGGCCACGCCGCGCACCTTGTGGCTCCACGCCTGTGCTTCGGCCAGGCGCGCCTCGCTGCCGTCGGCCAGCAGCTTGGCCAGCGTGGCGGCGGCGGTGCTGTAATCGGCTACAAAACGGTGCAGCGCCTGATGGTAGGCCGCTTCCTCGTCGCCCCAGCGTTGCAGGCCGGCTTTCTGATTCAGCACGCGCTGGCGCGGCGCTTCGGCCGGCGGCGGCGCCGACGCCAGCGCCGGCAGATAGAGCACCTTCGCAATCTCGTGCGACAGCGCATGCCAGTCCACCGGCTTGGACGCAAAACCATCCATGCCCGCTGTGGCAGCAGCCTCGCGGTGCGCCGCCAGCACGCTGGCCGTCATCGCCACGATGGGCAGGCGCGGGTCGCCGGTGCGCTGTTCGCGCGCGCGGATGTTACGGGTGGCCGCCAGGCCGTCCATCAGTGGCATCTGCATATCCATCAGCACCACATCGTAATGATATTCGGCCGACATCCGCACCGCTTGCGTGCCGTCCTGCGCGCGCTCCAGCGTGTGGCCGCGCTTGGCCAGCAGCAGCGACAGCAGCTCCAGGTTCTGCGGCACGTCGTCGGCCGCCAGGATGTGCAGCGGCGGCAGCGGGTAGTCGAACCGCTCGCTGCTCTGCGCCTGGCCGTTGCGCGCCGGTTCCAGCGGCAGCAGCACGTGGAAGGTGGTGCCGACGCCTGGCGTGCTCTCGGCCCAGATCTTGCCGCCCATGAGGCCCACCAGCTGGCGGCTGATGGTGGTGCCCAGCCCCGTGCCGCCGAAGCGGCGCGTCATCGATGCATCCGCCTGCGTGAATGGATCGAAGATGGCGTTGATGCGTTCCGGCGCGATGCCGATGCCGGTATCTTCCACGGCGATATGCAACTGGCCCTGCTGCTCGGTGGCGCGCAGGCACACCTTGCCGATCGACGTGAACTTGATGGCGTTGTCCAGCAGGTTGCCGAGGATCTGGCGCATGCGCAGTTCGTCGCCGTGCATCCATGCCGGCAGCGCCGCATCGTAGGCGATGTCGATCACCAGTCCCTTGCTGCGGGCATTGCTGCCGAAGGTGGAGGCCAGTTCGTCGATCAGGCCAAGCAGGTTGTAATCGTCCGGCTCCAGTTCCACCGCGCCCTTATCCAGCTTGGCGGTATCCAGAATCTCGTTCAGCAGGCGTAGCAGCGAACGGCCTTCCTTGCGTACCGTGTTCAGGTGGCGCTGCTGCTCTTCGCTCAAATCGGTATCGAGCAGAACGTCGGTGAAGCCGAGGATGGCGTTCATCGGCGTGCGGATTTCGTGGCTCATATTGGCGACAAAGCTGGCGCGCGCGGCGGCAGCTTTTTCCGCCGTCTCCTTGGCCTGGCGCAGTTCCTGTTCCATCTCACGCCGTTCGCTGATGTCGAGGATCACACCGTCGATCCAGCGCAGTTCCGGATTGCTTTCATCCGCCGTGACCGCGCCGTGCTCCCACATGAAGCGCCGGCTGCCGTCGGCGTGGATCAAACACCACTCGACCTGGTAGGCCGCCAGCTGGGCGACGCTGCGCGAAATCTCGGCTGCCACGCGTTCGCGGTCTTCCTCGCAGATCAGCGAGCCGATGGTGCGGATGCGCTGCGCGCCGACGAAATCGCTGGCGGGGTAGCCAGCCAGCCGCTCGATGCCGTCGCTGACGAAGACCGGCGGCGCGTCGAATCCCATGCTGCTGCGGAACGAGATGCCGGGGATATTGCCGATCAGCGAACGGAATTGCTGCTCGCTGTCGCGCAGCGCCTGCATGATGGCGCGCCGTTCGCTGATGTCGGTAATAAACAGTACAAACAGGTCACGCTTGGCCAGCTTGGCGTGGCCCAGCGCGCGCCGGATCGGCACACTGCTGCCGTCCTTGCGCAGCGCGATCACCTCGCTGCCCTTGCCGGGAGCGGCGGCGTCCTCGGTGCGCAGGTAATTCAGGAGGCCGTCGCGGTCCGAGCGCTCCACATCGGCCATCAGCAGGCGGATATTGCGGCCGATGATCTCATCGCGGCTCCAGCCGAAGATGCGTTCGGACGAGGCATTGAACTCCTGGATCACGCCGGCGCGGTCGACGGTGATCACGCCATCCACGGTGGTGGTCAGCAGCGCGCGCATCCAGGCTTCGCTTTCTGCCTGCTGGCGGTACATCTCGCGGTAGCGCAGCATGCTGTTGGCGGCGATGGCGAACACGGTGACGGCCACCGTGATCAGCGCCAGCGCCAGCGCCACGAAGGTGGAGTTTTGCTGCGGCGAGACGTCGAGCGGCAGCTGGCCGATGAAGCGTGCCGCCGCCATGCCGGTGTAGTGCATGCCGGCGATGGCGCAGCCCATGACGGTGGCGCTGATGGCGCCAATCACCGCGCGCGGCAGGTGCAGCGAGCGCAGGCCAAAGCGTATCCACAGCGCCAGCGTGGCCAGCACCACCGCCACCACGATCGACAGGCCGAACATGAAGGGATCGTAGCGCAGCTGCAGCGCGGTCTGCATCGCCGCCATGCCGGTGTAGTGCATGGCGCCGATGCCGGCGCCGACCAGCACCCCGCCAGTAACGAGGGAGACGGCGCTCAGGCGCCGCATGCTGATGATGGACAGCGCCACCCACGATGCCGCAAGGCTGGGCAGCACCGACAGCAAGGTCAGCGTGTGGTTGTAATCGACGTCGGTGCACAGGTCAAAGGCCAGCATGCCGATGAAGTGCATCGACCAGACGCCGCAGCCCAAGGCCAGGCTGCCGGTGCCCAGCATGGCGGCGCGCAGGCCGCGGGTGCCGGCCAGGCGCGCTTGCGCGGCCACTTGCACTCCCATCCAGGATGAGAAGATGGCAACCACAATTGAGAGGATAACCAGCAGCGGCGAGTAGGTGCCGTAGTGGAGCAGGGACGGATTGTCCGGCGGTGTAAAGAATTCCAGCATGATGAGGCAAACCATATCACAGAAAAAACCGCCGATATGCAGTTGTTGCTTTAAAGATAAATATGTTTAATACTTGTCGGGCTGATCCGCATATCGTCGGATCCCAACCTGGGACACACTGAAGAAATGGCTTTCCTGACCAAGAAGAAGATCGTGCTGGCCGTGGGCCTGCTGGTAATCGGCGGTGGCGCGGCCGCGTATTTTTCCAAAAACAAGGCGCCTGTGGTGGAGCCGCCACGCTTCCGCACGGCGGCGGCCGACACCGGCAACATCACGCAGACGGTGACCGCCACCGGCACCATCAACCCGGTGGCGCTGATTAATATCGGCTCGCAGGTGTCCGGCACAGTGAGCGAGTTGAAGGCCGACTTCAACGACCACGTGACCAAGGGCCAGGTGCTGCTGAAGCTCGACCCGACCATCTTCAACGCCCAGATCCGCCAGGCCGACGCGCAACTGGCGTCGGCGCGCGCCTCGCTCAAGCTGGCGCAGGCCACCCACCAGCGCAACCAGTCCTTGCTGGCGCAGGACTACATCTCGCCGCTGGCGCTGGACCAGTCCAAGCGCGAAGTTGATGTGGCGCAGGCGAATATCCAGCTGGCGCAGGCGCAACTGGCGCGGGTGCAGGCGGACCTGGACAACTCGGTGATCCGTTCGCCGATCGACGGCGTGATCATCAAGCGCACCATCGACCTGGGGCAGACCGTGGCGGCGTCGTTCACCACGCCGCAGCTGTTCCAGATCGCCCGCGACCTGACCAAGATGCAGATCGATACCAGCGTCTCGGAAGCGGACGTCGGCTCGCTGAAGGAAGGGCAGCAGGCGCGCTTCGTGGTGGACGCCTATCCGGACAAGGAATTCAACGCCCGCATGCGCCAGTTCCGCCTGGCCGCCAATGTGCTGAACAACGTGGTGACGTATAACGTGGTGCTGGACGTCGACAACAAGGACGAGCTGCTCAAGCCGGGCATGACGGCGCAGGTGCGTCTGCTGGTGGGCAACCGCCAGAACGTGCTGCGCGTGCCGACCGCCGCGCTGCGCTTCCGCCTCAGCGACGAAGAAATCGAGAAGCAGAAAAAGCTGGCCGAAGCCGCCGCCAGCAAGTCCGCCTCGGCGTCCGCGTCTGCCAGCGCGGCCGCTGTCGCCACCGAAGCGCCACAGGAAGACGACGCCTCGTTCCGCACCAAGGCCGACCTGGCGCGTACCTTCCGCATCTACACGCTGGACGCCAAGAACCAGCCGAAGGCGCAGGACGTGAATATCGGCCTGTCCAACTTCCGCTACACCGAAGTGGTGAGCGGCGATTTGAAGAAGGGCGACAAGGTCATCACCCGCGCCATCGGCAACGACAAGGAAGGTGGCATGTGAGTGGGCCGGCCAATGAACTCCTGATCGACATCCGCCAGGTTACCAAGAGCTACTTTTCCGGCAGCGTGGAAACGCAGGTCCTGCACGGCATCGACCTGGCCGTGCCGCGCGGTGACTTCCTGGCGGTGATGGGACAGTCCGGCTCCGGCAAGTCGACGCTGATGAATATCTTCGGCTGCCTGGACCAGGCCACCGGCGGCAGCTACTTCCTCGACGGCGTCGACACGCTGACGCTGTCGCGCAACCAGCTGGCGAGCATCCGCAACCGCACCATCGGCTTCGTGTTCCAGAGCTTTAACCTGATCAAGCGCATGAGCGTGGCGGAGAACGTGGCGCTGCCGCTGATCTACGCCGGCGTGTCGCGCTCCAGGGCGCACGCCAAGGCGCTGGTGGAGCTGGAGCGCGTGGGTCTGGCCGGCATGGCCAAGCGCACGCCGAACCAGCTGTCCGGCGGCCAGCAGCAGCGGGTGGCGATTGCGCGCGCGCTGGTGGGCGATCCGCCGCTGATCCTGGCCGATGAACCGACCGGCAACCTCGATACGCAAACCAGCGAAGAGATCATGCGCTCGTTCCAGCAACTGAACGACGAACGCGGCATCACCATCCTGCTGGTGACGCACGAGCCGGACATCGCCGCCTACAGCAAGCGCCTGATGCGCCTCAAGGATGGCCGCGTGCTGTACGACGGCCCATCCGCCGAAGGCCTGCGCCAGATGCTGCAGAGTCACGACAACTTAACCGTATAAACCATATGAACCTTTTACAGATCGTGGTAGAGGCGTTTCGCTCGATGCTGGCGAACCGTCTGCGCACGCTGTTGACCATGCTGGGCATCATCATCGGCATCACCTCGGTGGTGCTGCTGCTGGCCGTGGGCGACAGCATGAAGCGCTTTATCGCCAAGGAGCTGGAGCAGCTGGGCACCAATATGCTGTTCATCTCTCCCGGCGGCGACCGCGCGCAACAACAGCGCATGCGCAGCGGCGCGCAGCCGGCGATGACCATTGCCGATGCGGCGGCGCTGAACGAACTGCCATCGCTGGCCGGCGCCGCGCCGGTGCTGCAAAGCGGCTTCAATCTCTCGGTGGGCAACGAGAGCGCGTCGAAGACGGTGCACGGCGTGACGCCGGCCATGTTCAAGATCCGTGGCTGGAAGGTCGACAAGGGCAGCGCCTTCAGCGACGCCGACGTGCGCGCCGCCTCGCGCATGGTGGTCATCGGCCGCAAGATCGCCGACCAGTTCTTCTACAAGCAGGACCCGCTGGGTAAATACATCCGCATCGAGAACGTCTCGTTCCAGGTGGTGGGTGTGCTGTACGGCGAGGGCAAGCAGGTGGACGGCGGCGACTTGAGCGAGTACGTGATCGTGCCGATCACCGCGGCGTCGGCCAACCTGATCAAGACCGCCTTCCCCGGCAATGTGCACTACGTGGTGGCGCAGGGTAAGTCCGGCGGCAATCTGCAGGATGCGATCATGGACATCGGCGAAACGCTGCGCGACCGCCACCACATCAAGATCGACCAGCCGGACGACTTCCGCATCGATAACCTGGCGTCGTTCGCCGAGACGGCGCAGAAGATCAGCGCCGGCCTGGCGGCCTTGCTTGGGCTGATCGGCGCCATCTCGCTGATCGTCGGCGGCATCGGCATCATGAACATCATGCTGGTGTCGGTGACCGAGCGCACCCGCGAGATCGGCATCCGCATGGCGATTGGCGCCAAGCCGCGCGACGTGTTGCTGCAGTTCCTGACGGAGGCGGTGGTGATCTGCCTGGTGGGCGGCATCTTCGGCATCATGCTGGCCACGCTAGCGGCAAGCGGCATTACCGCCACCGGCAAGTTCGATGTGTTCATCACCTTGCAGGCGGTGGTGGTGGCGTGTGGCTTTTCCAGCCTGGTGGGCGTGTTCTTCGGCTTCTACCCGGCGCGCCGCGCATCCAAGCTGCTGCCGGTGGACTGCCTGCGCTACGAGTGATCAGTAGTCGAACTTCTTGCTGGCGGTGTTGGTGCTGCTGCCGGAGGCCTTGAAGTAGATGGTGTGCTCCTCGCGTTCCTTGCGGACAGCCTCGTGGCGTTCGCGGTTCGCGCGGCGGCGCTCTTCGATGCGGGCATTGTGCTGGTCGATGCGGCGCTGGGTCTTCAGGCCTTGCTTGCTGTTATGGAGCAGGCCGAATTTCTGCCGCATGGCCGCAGCCCACAGCAGGAACACCAGCACCAGCGACAGCAGGTAGGCTGATTGCCACAGGCCGTAGTTCTGGCTGATGAAGGGGAAGATCGGCGCGGCTTTTTCCAGCCAGCCCTGGCCGAGAATGCCCAGTCCGGCCGCCAGCACGCCCAGACAGAAAGTCTTGACGATCATCCAGCGGCTGGCTTTGATCCGTGACTCCCAGAAGGATTGCGGATCGTCGGTCAGTTGGTCGAGGTAGGGGGTATGGTCGTGTTGCGTAGTCATAGCGACAATTTTTTAGGGCGCCAGTATTTGCGGTGGAGATTATCTCATATTTTCCGCATGGAAATTGTAATGGTATTGATTCAAGTCTAGTTCCGGCATTGCGCATGCCCAAAAGAGAGTGTTGGCGATACATGTTGCACTGCATACTGGCTCTAACATTGACGGGGGCAAAGCCATGCGCTGTAACGTTGCCGGAATATGCTTGATCATGATGGTTGCCGGTTCCGCTGCGGCGCAGGATAGCCCGCCGCCCGTGACCAGCAACGTGATCTATGATGCCAATAGCGTGTCCGACCTGAGTGGCGGAGTGCGCCGGGGCAGCGCGTATCAGGGCATGCTGCGCTGGCAAACCAGCGTCGATGGCGAACGCGTGCTGGGCTGGCCGGACAGCAGTGCTTTTTTCAATGTCATGGCAACGCATCAGGCCGGACCGTCGACCCTGACCGGGGACGCGCAAGGCGTCAGCAATATGGCGGCGCCGCCGGGCGTGCGCCTGGAAGAAGCCTGGATTCAGAAAAACTTCCTCGATGGCCGGCTGTCGGTACTGGCTGGACGCTACGATTTGAACAGCGAGTTTTACCATCTCAATACCGCATCGCTGTTCTTCAACAGTTCGTTTGGCATCGGCGCCGAGTTTGCCCAGAGCGGGCAGGGCGGGCCGTCGATTTTTCCTGCCACCTCCGTCGGCACGCGTATCGCGGTCAAGCCGGCGCCCAACGTTGTCCTGCGCGCCGCCATCCTGGACGGCGTGCCGGTGGATCGCAGCGGCGGCAGTACGGCCTTCCGTGGCGGCGATGGCTTGTTGCTGGTCTACGAAATGGCGTGGCTGAGCCGCCCGGAACCCGCCGCATCGGTACAAGATCACCACCTGCGCATTGGCCGCAATGCCGGTCTGGCGCCGGACCAGGGCAAGCTGGCTGTCGGCGGCTGGTATTACACCGCGCAGTTTGGCGAGCTGAATGCGTTCGATGCATCCGGGCAGCCGCGCCAGCAACGCGGTTCCAGCGGCGCCTATCTGGTGGCGGAGCGCAGCTTGTACCAATCCAGCACGCAGCCGCAGAAGGTAATCTCCGGCTTTGTGCAGCTGGGGGCGGCGGATAGCCGCGTCAATCGTTTCAGCGGTTACTTCGGCGCCGGTCTCACCGCGACCGGCCTGGTACCTGGCCGCGCCAGCGATGAACTGGGGCTGGCGGTGGCGATTGCGCGCAATGGCAGCGCTTATCTGCGCAGCCAGCAGATCGTCGGCGTGGCCAACCAGCGTGCCGAGTCGACGGTCGAACTGACGTATCTGAGCCAAGTCAGTCCGCGCTTGTCTTTGCAGCCCAGCTTGCAGTACGTGATGCATCCCAATACGGTGACTGGCGTCGGCAACGCGCTGACCTTGCAGCTGCGCGCCGAGGTGGCGTTCTAGGTGGACGCGGCGCCTGGGTTTGCGTAGCATGGGCGCATGATGAAACGTTTAATCTCCCTGGTTTTGCTGGCGCTGTCCATCGGCGCCACTGTTGCTGCTCCTGCTGCGCCCGTGCTGTCGGTGGTTGGCGATGGCTGGGCTAACAATTCGGTCAACGCGGTGGTGTTCCGCAAGAATTCATTGGTGACGCAGGGCGATACGCAGTACGCGGCCTACTACGATGCGCAGCGCTATCTGGTGCTGGGCAAGCGCGCGCTGGGCACCACGCAGTGGACCGTGCGGCGCAGCGCCTGGCAGGCCAATGCGGCCGATGCGCATAACGCCATCAGCATCATGGTGGATGGCGCCGGCTATTTGCATGTGTCGTGGGACCATCACAACAACGCGCTGCGTTACGCGCGCGGTGTGGCGCCGGGATCGCTGGAGCTGGGGCCGAAGCAGGCCATGGTGGGCGTCGATGAGGCGGAGGTGTCGTATCCCGAGTTCTATCGTCTGCCCAATGGCAACCTGCTGTTCTTCTACCGGCTGGGCGGTTCGGGGCGCGGCGATTTGATCATCAACCGCTACGACATCGCCACGCAGCGCTGGACGCGCTTGCACACCAACCTGATTACCGGCGAGGGCAAGCGCAACGCGTACTGGCAGGCTTTCCTCGATCATCGCGGCACGCTGCATGTGTCGTGGGTGTGGCGCGAGTCGCCGGATGTGGCCAGCAACCATGACATGGCGTATGCGCGTTCGCGCGATGGCGGCGTGACGTGGGAGCGCTCCGATGGCACGCCGTACACGTTGCCGATCAACGCCGCCAGCGCCGAATACGCGCTGCGCATTCCGCAGAACAGCGAGTTGATTAACCAGACTTCGATGGCCGCCGATCAGGATGGCCATCCCTACATCGCCAGCTATTGGCGCGACGCCGGTTCCAGCGTGCCGCAGTATCACGTGATCTTCAACACCGGCACGGCGTGGCAGGCGCGGTCGCTGGATTTCCGCAAGACGCCGTTCTCGCTGGGCGGGCAGGGCACCAAGCGGATTCCCATCGCGCGGCCGCAGATCATGGTCGGCAAGGCCGGTGCGCTGCTGGTGTTTCGCGATGAGGAGCGGGGCAGCAAGGTCTCCGTGGCCAGTAGCGCCGACGTGTTGCGCGGGCCGTGGCAGGTGCAGGATCTGACCGCGTTTTCAGTCGGCGCCTGGGAGCCTAGCTACGACACGGAATTGTGGCGCCGCAACGGCACCCTCAGCCTGTTCGTGCAAAACGTCCAGCAGGTCGATGGCGAAGGCCAGGCCAGCGTGCCGCCGCAGCCAGTGCAAGTTTTGGACTGGCAGCCGTAGCACTTCGCCCAACATCCGCCTCGGCGTGTCTATCTCGCCACACTATCATTTTAATCCGGTTTCCCCGCCCGCCCCTCTGTACGCGCCATGCAGACGATTGCTTCTTGGTATGAAATGGTAGCGTATAACATTTCAATTGTTATTTTTGTTGACAGCGACTTTTCTTAGCTTTTACACTCAAATGATCGCGCAACCATTTTCACCATAGGTTGCGACGTTTATAACAATAACCACGGTAAATTACCGAAGGAGACTGTAAAATGCTATTGAAACAACAAAAAGCCCGGCATTCCGGCCGGCAGATGGCGTTCGGCCTGACCGTTATGGCAGGTTTGATTGCGCAATCATATGCCCAGGAAGTCACCCCGGCCGCCGCTCCGGCAGCCAAGGACGACGCCCCAATGACCGTGGTGCAGGTCAACGGCTACCGCAACTCGCTGCTGTCGTCGGCCAAAGACAAGAAGGAAGCGGTCGGCTTCCAGGACTCGATCAACGCCGAAGACTTCGGTAAATTCCCGGACAAGAACATCGCCGAATCGCTGAGCCGCATTCCCGGCGTCGGCGTCTCGCGCGACATCACTGGCGAAGGCTCGACCATCCAGATTCGCGGCCTCGGCTCCAGCTTCACTAAGATTCTGCTGAACGGCGCCCCGATCGCGGTGGCCTCGTCCGGCCCGATCGACGGCGCCAACACCAACCGCGAGGTCGACCTCGACCTGTTGCCGACCGACCTGTTCACCAAGCTGACCGTCAGCAAGAGCCCAACCGCCGAGATGATCGAAGGCGGCGCCGCCGGCGTGGTCAACCTGCGCAGCGCGCGGCCGTTCGACAAGGAAGGCCGCACCATTTCCGCCAGCGTCACCGCCACCAAGCAGCAGATCGCCGACAAGACCGGCGGCCGCGGCGCCTTCCTGGCCAGCCAGACCTTCGGCGACTGGGGCATCCTGGGCGGCGTCACGCTGTCGCGCCAGCAGATCCATACCACCGGCTGGGAAACCGTCGGCTACACCAACGCCAACCTGTCGGCCGCGCAGAATCCGGCCGCTAACCGCAACAACACCGGCGGCGGCAACTTCACCATTCCAGCCACGGTGCCAGTCGGCGCCGGCAACGGCCTGGTGACCGGCCAGGTGATCGACCAGGCCTGGCTGCTGGCGCACAATCCGGGCCTGACCATCCAGCAGATCGACAACGCGATCATGCCGCGCCTGGGCCGCACCATGGATTACTTCGGCACCAAGGACAAGGGCTCGGCGATCTTCGCCGCCGAATACCGTCCGACCGAGAACCTGCACTTCTACCTGGACACCATGTACAGCAAGCGCGACGACAAAATGACGCGCATGGACTACGACTGGTCGGTCCGTAACGGCGGCATGATCCCGCTGAACATGACGGTCGACAAGAGTGATTGCAGCGACGGCTGTACCGTCACCGGCGGCACCTTCGCCAACACCCAGAACTTCTTCGAGCACGGCTACCGCCGCGACCAGGTCAGCCTACTGGGCTTGAACCCTGGCATGGAATGGAAGATCACGCCGAGCCTGAAACTGGACGCGCAGGTCAACTACACCCGCAGTAACTTCAGCCACGAAGCGCCGACGGTCTACCTGATCACCGCGCCGAACAGCGGCAACACGGTGACCTACAACAATAACAACGGCGGCATCCCGTCGGTGGTCGCCAGCACCGACCTGAACAATCCAAACAGCTATGTGTGGAATACTGGCCGCGTCAACATCCAGAACGAGTTCCGCAAGACCGAAACCAAGGGCTTCCATAGCGACCTGACCTGGGGCGACGACAAGTTCAACCTGAAAGGCGGCATCGCCTACGACGATATCACCCGTCGCATCAGCGCCTCCGACAACTCGGCAGCCTGGCAGGCGGCAGTGTGCGGTAACAACCCTAACGTGTTCCTGCAAGGCCCGAACGGCGCGCCAACCTGCGACGGCGCCTCGACGCCGGGCGCCAGCGCCGCCGGCCTGTATCCAGGCTACGGCACCGGCTACACCGCCGGCGCCACCACGCCGCTGACCTACGGCGGTTCGCTGATTCCGCAAAGTGCGCTGGCCGGCTACATCGTCCCTGGTCCGTACGGCCGTCCGATCATCGACTGGACCCGCTTTGCCCAGGCGTCGAACTACCAGCAGTACTACAACAACGCACCGGCCAGCGGCGCTTCGTCAACCGGCGCCAGCTCGGGCTTCATCGGCGAGAAAACCACGGGCCTGTACTTTGAAGCCAACGGCAAGTTCGACCTGGCCGGCTTCCCGGCGCGCTACAACGGTGGTCTGCGTTATGTGCGCACCAAGCAGTCGGTCGGATCGCTGAACTCGATCACCGATCCGCGCAACGCCAGCCTGACGCTGAACGGCAGCAAGTATCCCAACATCGACCAGTGGGTCTACCAGGATACGACCTACAACAACACGCTGCCGTCGGGCACGCTGGCGGTCAACCTGCGCAGCGACGTGATCGCCCGCGCCGCGCTGTCGCGCAGCATGACCCGCGCCGATCCGAACGCACTGCGTCCGGGCGTGAACTTCTCGTCGGTCTCGGCGGACGTCGGCACCATCGGCAATCCAGCGCTGAAGCCTTACCTGTCGGATAACATCGACCTGGGCATCGACTGGTACACCGGCCGCGAAGGCTATGTCAGCCTGACCGTGTTCCAGAAGAAGGTGGACGGCTTCACCATCAACCAGAACATCACGCTGCCATTCAGCGCGCTGGCCGCCTACGGCATCACCTACAACACGCTGATTCCGAACCAGCAGCAGGCGATCGATTCGCGCGGCGGTCCTAACGCGGCCACCGTGGTGATGACCCAGGCCCGCAACGCCTCCGGCGAACTGAAGATCCGTGGCCTGGAACTGGGCTGGGTGCAACCGCTCGACAAGATCCTGCCGATTCGCGGCTTCGGCATCAATGAGACGGCCACCTTCATCACCCAGCGCGGTGATGGCGAAGGCGGCGCCGGTTTCGTGGCGCTGGGCGTACCTAACCGTACCAACAACTTCTCGGTGTACTACGACAATCACGGCTACACGGCGCGTCTGTCGCATACCTTCTCGAAGGGCAGCCAAGTGGCCAGCGCGAACCAGAACGGCATCACCAATGCCGCGCTGTTCTCGGACAACTACAAGCAGCTGGACTTCTCGTCGAGTATCGATCTGGGCGAAGTGTTCGACAAAGAAAACTGGCCGACGCTGAGCTTCGACATCGTCAACCTGAACAACGACTCGCGTCGTACGTACTTCCAGTTCAGTAACGCCAACTTTGCGCAGTACTCGCCAGGCCGCACCTACTCGCTGGGTCTGCGCGCCAAGTTTTAATCGTCTGGGCCCTTGGTTCTCCAGCGGGGCCCTTTTTGCCCGCCCCTTCGGGGGCGGTTTTTTTTAAGGAATGTCATGGCTGTCTCGACACGCCGATTGCGTGCCACCTGCCTGGTGCTGGCCGCGCTGCTGGGCACGCTGGCCTCGGCGCACGCCGCCACGCCGCCGCATCTGCGCAAGCAGGGCAGCGCCACGCAGCTGATCGTCGACGATCAACCGTTTTTACTGCTGGGCGGCGAGCTGCATAACTCCTCCGCCTCCAGCCTGGAATACCTGAATACCTTGTGGCCGACGCTGAAGTCGGCCGAACTGAATACCGTGCTGGCGCCGGTTGAGTGGGACCAGATCGAGCCGGTGGAAGGGCGCTTTGATTTCACGGTGCTGGACGGCCTGCTGAAACAGGCGCGCGCGCACAACACTCGGCTGGTGCTGCTGTGGTTTGGCGCCTGGAAGAATTCCATGTCGACCTATGCGCCGGCGTGGGTGAAGACCGACACGCAGCGCTTCCCGCGTGCGCGCACCCGCGCCGGTGTGGCGCAGGAGATCCTGACGCCGTTTGCGCCAGCCACGCTGGCCGCCGACACGGCCGCCTTTCGCGCGCTGCTGGCGCACCTGAAGCAGACCGACACCCAGCACACCGTGCTGATGATCCAGGTCGAGAATGAAATCGGCATGCTGCCGGAAGTGCGCGACTACAGCGCCGCCGCCAATGCCGCATGGCGCGCGCCGGTGCCGGCCGCGCTTACCGCTTATCTGGCCGCGCACAAGGACAGCTTGCAGCCGGCGCTGAAGGCCGCATGGGAAACGCGCGGCGCGCGCACCAGCGGCGCCTGGGCCGACGTTTTCGGCGACACCATCGAGACCGAAGAGGTGTTCCAGGCCTGGCACTACGCGCAGTTTGTCGAAGCGCTGACGGCGGCCGGCAAGGCGGTCTATCCGCTGCCGATGTATGTGAACGTGGCGCTGAACCGGCCGGGCAAGCGTCCCGGCGAATATCCGAGCGCCGGTCCGCTGCCGCATCTGTTTGATGTGTGGAAGCCCGGTGCGCCGTCGGTGGACGTCATCGCCATCGACACCTACTTCCCCAACTTTATCCACTGGGCCAGGCAGTTCAAGCGCCCGGACAATCCGCTGTTCATCCCGGAAGCCAATCACGCCGAGCGGCCCGATGCCGGCGCCGACGCCTTCTACGCCATCGGCGAACATGACGCTTTCGGCTTCTCGCCGTTTGCCATCGACGATATCAAGGACGGCAAGTCTTCGCTGCCGCAAGCTTATCGCGTGCTGAAGCAACTGGCGCCGACCATCAATCGCTACCAGGGCAGCGGCAAGGTGCGCGGCTTCAAGGCGCCGGTATCGTTTGACGGCGATGTGGACGTCGCCCCGCAGCAGGTGCGCATGGGCGGCTACAGCTTGCAGGTCAGCTTTAACGCCCCGTGGGAAAAACTGACGCCGGCCGAAGTGCAGATGCGCGGCGGCCTGGTGATCCAGACCGACGATGATGAATTTATCGTGGCAGGCAAAGGCCTGACCATCGTTTTCGGCAGCGCGGACGGCGCGCAGGTCGGCATTGAACAAGCTATCGAAGGCCTCGACTCTCAAGGCCGCTGGATGAACGGCGACGAGACGCACCAGGGGCGCCACATCGGCTTATCGGGCGATGCGTTTACCATACAGCGCGTAAAGCTGTACCGCTATCGCTGAACTGAACTTATTTGGAGTAGAGAACATGAGTAATTCCACCAGCCCAGTCATCACCGCGATGCAGGTCATTCCCGTGGCGGGCTACGACAGCATGCTGCTGAACCTGTGCGGCGCGCACGCGCCTTACTTCACGCGCAACCTGGTGCTGCTGACCGATAGCGCCGGCCATACCGGCATTGGCGAAGTGCCCGGCGGCGCCGGCATCCTGGCGGCGCTGGAACGTTCGGTGCCGCTGGTGGTGGGCACCCAGATCGGCCGCTACAACCGCACGCTGAACGCGATCCGTGCCGCCATCGGCGGCCATCATCAGGTAACGTCGGACGCCGAAGCGGAGGTGCTGAAGCAGCCGCACGAAATCAATCTGCGGCTGGACAATGTAGTGACGGCGGTGGAAGCGGCGCTGCTCGATTTGCTCGGGCAGCACTTGGGTGTGCCGGTGTGCGAGTTGCTCGGCTCCGGCCAGCAGCGCGACAGCGTGCCGATGCTGGCCTACCTGTTCTACATCGGCGACCGTGCCCGCACCGACCTGCCTTACCTGAGCGGCGACGGTGCCAGTGGCTGGTACGCGCGCCGCCATCAGGAAGCGATGACGCCGGCGCAGATCGTCGAACTGGCCGAGGCAACGGTAGACAAATACGGCTTCAAGGATTTCAAGCTGAAGGGCGGCGTGATGCGCGGCGCCGAAGAAATGGAAGCCGTCACCGCGATCAAGAAGCGCTATCCGGATTCGCGCGTAACGCTGGACCCGAACGGCGCCTGGTCGCTGCGCGAGGCGATTGATTTGTGCAAGGGGCAGGGCCACATCCTGGCCTATGCGGAAGATCCGTGCGGACCGGAGAACGGTTATTCGGGCCGCGAGATCATGGCCGAATTCCGCCGCGCCACCGGCATCCCGACCGCCACCAATATGGTGGCTACCGACTGGCGCCAGATGGCGCACTCGCACCTGCTGGGCGCTGTCGATATTCCGCTGGCCGATCCGCATTTCTGGACCATGCAGGGATCGGTGCGTCTGGCGCAGTTGTGCGAACAGTGGGGGCTGACGTGGGGCTCGCACTCCAACAACCACTTCGACGTGTCGCTGGCGATGTTCACCCACGCTGCCGCTGCGGCGCCGGGCAACATCACGGCCATCGACACGCACTGGATCTGGCAGGAAGGCCAGGAGCGGCTGACGCGCGAGCCGCTGCAAATCGTCGGCGGCGCGGTGCAGGTGCCGCAGAAGCCGGGTCTGGGCATCGAGCCGGACCTGGACCGCATCCAGGCCGCACATGAGCTGTACAAAAAGGTCGCCACCACCGCCCGCGACGACGCCATGGCGATGCGCTACCTGGTGCCTGGCTTTACCTACTCGCCCAATCGTCCGAGCATGGGCTGAGGCCTTTGCGTCACAGGCGGTCGGGCAGCGTCTCGACCAGCCAGTCGATGAACACGCGCAGGCGGTGCGGCACGTGGCGGTTCTGCGGATAGACCACGTGAAACGGGTAGGGCGCCGGCCGCCACGGCTTGAGGATCTCCACCAGCGTGCCATCCGCCAGCGCCGGCCGCGCCGCATAGGCGAAGGTCTGGATGATGCCCAGTCCCGCCAAGCCGGCCGCCATGTGGCCATTGCTCTCGTTGACGCCGACCCGGTGCTCGACCTTGATCTCGGTCTTTTCTCCATCGCGCAGAAAGCGGAACGGCATCGCGCGGCCGCTCTGCGCCAGCACATAGGCCACCAGCCGGTGGCCGTTCTTCAACTCATCCGGATAGGCCGGCACGCCGTACTGCTTCAGGTAGTCCGGCGTGGCGCAGGTGACCATCTCTGCTTGTCCCACCGGCCGCGCCACCAGCGATGAATTATCGAGCGCACCCCCGCGCAGCACGCAGTCGACGTTATCGCTGATCATGTCCACCGAGCGGTCCGACACGCCCAGGTCAATCCGGATATCCGGATAGCGCGCCATGAAATCCGGCAGCGCAGGTATCAGCACGTCGGACGCGGTCGAACCGCCGACGTCCACCCGCAAATGCCCGCGCGGCTTGCTGCGGGCGACGTTGAACGAGGTGTCGACATCTTCCAGGTTGCGCAGGATGAGACTGGTCTTTTCGTAATACAGCTGGCCCTCCGGCGTGACTGTTACGCGGCGCGTGGTCCGCTGCAGAAGGCGCACGGCCAGATGCGCTTCCAGCTCCTGTACCAGCTTGCTCAGCGTGGCGTTGGGCATGTCCAGCGAATCCGCCGCCTTGGTAAAACTGCCTGCCTCCACCACCCGCGCAAATGCGCGTATCGCCAATAACTGGTTCATCGATTATTCCTGTCCGTGGATAGTGATTTTAATTTTACACGGTTTATCTATAAATCGGACAGCGTTAAAGTTCACCCATCGCAACTTACTTAACGGAGCAAATCATGAACAAGCAACTCAACGGCAAAATCGCACTGGTCACCGGCGGCACTACCGGCATCGGCCTGGCCACCGCGCAGGAACTGGCAGCACAAGGCGCGCGCGTCTTCATCACCGGCCGTCGTCAGGCGGAACTGGATGCCGCCGTCGCCGCCATCGGCGCCGCCGCTACCGGCATCCGCGCTGATGCCTCGTCGCTGACCGAACTGGATGGCGTGTACGCCCAAATTGCCAAGAGCGCCGGCAAACTGGACATCCTGTTCGCCAACGCCGGCGGCGGCGACATGATGCCGCTGGGCGCCATCACCGAAGAACACTTCGACCGCATCTTCGGCACCAATGTGCGCGGCGTGCTGTTCACCGTGCAGAAAGCGCTGCCGCTGCTGGTGGATGGCGGTTCGGTGATCCTGACCGGTTCGACCACATCGGTGCAAGGCACGGCCGCCTTCAGCGTCTACAGCGCCAGCAAAGCCGCCGTGCGCAACCTGGCCCGTTCGTGGGTGATGGACTTGAAAGAACGCCGCATCCGCGTCAACGTCGTCAGCCCTGGTCCGATCCGCACGCCTGGCCTGGGCGGCCTGGTGCCGGACGAAGCGCGTCAAGGCCTGTTTGACTTCCTGGCGTCGCAAGTGCCGCTGGCACGTCTGGGCGAGCCGGAAGAAATCGGCAAGGCAGTGGCCTTCCTAGCCTCCGACGCGGCCAGCTTCGTCAACGGCATCGAGCTGTTTGTCGATGGCGGCATGGTACAGGTGTAAGCATGAAAAAGTTCATCGCTATCGGGGCCATGCTGATCGCATCGCTGGCCCAGGCACAGGCGACGGACGAGGTGGCGGTTGCGCAGCAGGCTATCAACCGCCACTTCGACATCTGGAACGATCGCAACGCCGCGCATTGGGATGCCAAGCTGCCGCAGGTCTACACGGCCGACGTGCTGGTGGCGGACTACGGCGGCCTGGCCACCGGCTACGCCGACATTCGCCGGCTGCTGGAACGGGTGCAGGCGGATCATCCAGGCTTCGTCTTTACCCCGGCGCCGGTCGCCTGGAACCATGGCTTAGGGCGGGTTACCTGGGGCTATGGGCCGAAGGATAATCCCAACCAGGTTCACGGTGAGGACATCTTCACCATCAAGGACGGCAAGCTTGCGAGCCTGCGCGTCTTCATCGACAAACAATAAAGGAAGCGCATCATGAAAATCTTAGCTGCGGTATTTGCCGCCATCGTATTGAACCTGGGCGGCGCCGCACAGGCGGCCGGCATCAAATCGGCGGGTATCGACCATGTCGGCATCAACGTGCCGGACCTGAAACAGGCCGAGGCGTTTTTGGCCACCACCTTCGGCTGTGAAGCGGTGACGCATATCGGCCCGTTCCCAATGACGCCGCGCGCCGAGAGCCTGACGCTGGCGATGGTCCGCTGCGGGACCGGCGCCAACATCGAGCTGTTTGAGTACAAAAGCTCCACCGGTAGCAGCGTGATGCCGAAGAGCGAAGACATCGGCGCCTCGCACATCGCCTTCTATACCGACGACGTGAAAGCCGGCGTGGCCTACCTGAAATCGCAAGGCATCACCGTGTTGGGCGAGCCAATGACCATGACCAGTGGCGACACCGAGGGCGAAACCTGGGTGCACTTCCTGTCGCCGTGGGGCTCGGAGATGGAGCTGGTCGGCTACCCGAATGGCAAAGGCTACGAGAAGAAATCCAAGATCAAGCTGTGGAATCCTAAACACCCAGCCAAATGATTTGATGGCCCGGTTCGCACCGGGCCATTTTTTTTACTGCTGCTGATTGCGCTTGGCGATTTCGTTGCCGGCATAGCCACCGCCGATCGCGCCGGCAATGGTGGCCAGTTTGCGGCCATTGCCGCTGCCTACCTGATTCCCCAGCAGGCCACCCACAACCGCACCAATGCCCATGCCGACCACGCTGTTCTGCGCTACCGGGGCAGGAGCGGGAGCTTGTGCCACCTGCTGCGGTGCATAGGTATGATGAACAATGGTTTTGTGTTCTACCACGCGACGTGGCTCAGGTGCGGGAGCGATGGCTTGCACTGGCGCCGCAACCGGAGCAGGAGCGACTGCCGCGATGGGAACCGGCGCATCGTTCGGCGCATTCGTCGCGTGCGAATTCGGCAGCAGACCGGCGATGGACGCTGCGCCTACCAGGCTAACCAGGGCCACCGAGCCGGCAGCGAAAGCCATCATCGGATGAATGCGGGTGCGTGCGGTATGTTCCATTTTTTCTCTCCTGAAGATCGCCATGAGTGGCGCTTGTCCTTATAACGGAGAGCCGGCGACGGCGGCTGACCTGGAAAGTGTATCCAGCGTAAGCAGATGTTACTGCCGATGGCTACATGGTCAATACGATCTTGCCGACGTTGAGGCCATCTTCCATGCGCTGCTGCGCGGCACCCGCTTGCGCCAGCGGATAGACACTGTCGATCACCGGCGTCAAACCATCCTTGACGAAGTGCGCCAGCCAGCGCTCCTTGAAGCGGCACGACATGCCATGCTTGACCTCATGCGTGCGCGACTTCATCACCGTGCCGATGATTTGCAGATGGCGATACAGCAAACGGTCCAGCGGAATCTGTGCGTTCTCAATGCCGCCCATGATGCCGATCTGTACCAGCCGGCCGCCGAACGCCAGCGAATTCACATTGCGCTCAAAATAGGGCGCGCCGATAAAGTCGAGGATCAGGTCAACGCCACGCTGCTCGGTCAAGCGGTCCACCACCTCGGCGAAATCTTCGTTCACATAATCGATAGGATGATCGGCGCCGAGGCGGCGCACCAGTTCATGCGCGCGGGCCTGCGCGGTGGCGAACACCGTCGCGCCGGTGGCATGCGCCAGCTGCACCGCCGCGCCACCCACGCCACCAGCGCCGGCATGAATCAACACCGCCTCGCCGGGTTGCAGCCTACCGAGATGGATCAGCGCCTCATGCGCGGTGACGAATACCTCGGTAATGGCGGCAGCGTGCACATAGTCCAGGCCATCCGGAATCGGCATCGCCATGCGATAGTCGATGCGCGCCACTTCGGCATAGGCGCCGCCGCCGACGATGCCCATCACGCGGTCGCCGACCGCATAACCTTTCACATTCTCGCCCACGGCGATGACGTCGCCGGCGATTTCCAGCCCCATGATGGTGGAGTCGCCAAAGTCCGGCCAGCCGTAGCCGCCGCGCCGGTGCGTCAGGTCGGCGCGATTGACGCCGGCGGCGCGGGTGCGCACCAGCAGGTCGTTGGGACGCAGCACCGGTTCCGGCGCTTCGCCGATTTGCAGCACGTCGGCTGCGCCGAATTTGTCAAAGATAATTGCTTGCATGGTTGCCCCTGTGCTTCCCGAGTAATCAATGGGAATAGGGTAAGTCAAACCTCGGCTGCTGATAATCCGTTCGACCTCGTCAACGGCTGTGCAGGAATTGCATAGGTGGATGGTGCGGATGCTTGTCGCGCTTCAATATTCGGCCAAAGAGCCTTGGTTAGAGTGAAAGATCTTTCACTACCTTAGCAAGGAGGCTCAAAGTGCCGTATATCTATACGAAAGTCGAGGAACTGGAGGGGACAGAGCTCGTTGGAACGCATCAATGCGTGGCGCTCATCCAGCACTACGCGAAAGTGCCTGTATCGTCCGCTTGGCGACAAGGAGAGCATGCCGTTGACGCTACCACGCTCAAAAAAGGAACCGCTATTGCGACCTTTGTGAATGGGCGATATCCCAGTAGGAATCACGGCAATCACGCTGCCTTCTTCCTCCGGTATGGCCCGAATGGCATCTGGATTATGGATCAATGGAAGCATGAGAAAAAGACCGAGGTGTCATCTCGGTTCATTCCGTGCCGAGGCAAAACGAAAAGCGGAGCTTACATTCGTGCAAGCGATAACGCCGATGCGTTTTACGTTATCGAGTGATGGGAGTGACTATGCTTACCAAAACATGGGTGTATGCAGTACCGCTTGTATTACTCGCCGTACCAATCATGCTCAAAGCTGCGCCACTGCAATCGCTGGAGTGTCCCGAACTGATTCCCAGCGCCTCTGTGGAGGTGACCGAGGTGCCGGACGACTGGGTGCCATATGTTGCGTCACCGCTGTATTTGCATGCGGCTGCACCGATGTATGGACCACCTGAACTGAAGGGGGATCTAGCGGACTTCAAGGAGGCGCGCACGAAGAACGAGTGGTCATACACCTATGCGCTGGACGGCGCATTCCCGGAAGGGAAGTGGTTGCAATGCGCATACGGCGAGCGCAATCAGATCACCCTGTCTCGCCGCCTGCCGGATGAAGTCCAAGAGTGCAGGTTCACTTACCGAAAAGGCGCTAAAGCGGGTCAGCATGCAATAAAGATTAAATGCAAGTAAAGCCAGAAACAAAAAAGCCGCATAGTCTGAAAAGACATGCGGCTTTCAATGTTCTGGTGCCCCGGGCCGGAATCGAACCGGCACGCCTTGCGGCGGCGGATTTTGAGTCCGCTGCGTCTACCAATTCCACCACCGAGGCAGGTGTGTAGCAATGCGACCCGCATTATCACCGATTTGCATCCCTGCCGCAAGCCTGCACCATAATTTTTATATTTCAATAAGTTTTTTGCCGTCTGAAGCGGGTATCATCGCGCCTACCGCCAGACTTTGCCGGCCGCGCCGGCGCCGAGACGCATGAAAAATAATAAGATTCGCGAAATTATCCTGGGTAAGCCGCTCGATCCGCTGAAGAGCGAGACCCGCCACTCCATGGCGCTGGTGGCGTTCCTGGCCTGGGTCGGCCTCGGCGCGGATGGCTTGTCGTCCTCCGCCTACGGTCCCGAGGAAACTTTCCGCGCGCTGGGCGGGCATACGCATCTCGGCCTGTACATGGCGATCGCCACGGCGGTGACGGTGTTCGTCATTGCGCTGGCCTATAACCAGGTGATCGAGCTGTTCCCGACCGGTGGCGGCGGCTACCGCGTCGCCACCAAGCTGGTGGGGCCGTACATGGGCCTGATCTCCGGCTGCGCGCTGATCCTCGATTATGTGCTGACGATTGCGATCTCCATCGCCTCCGGCGTGGATGCGCTGGCGTCGTTCCTGCCGCTGGGCTTCCAGCCTTACAAGCTGTGGGCCGAGGTGTTTTTCATCGGGCTGCTGATTGTGATGAATCTGCGCGGGCTGAAGGAGGCGATCCAAATTCTGCTGCCGATCTTCCTCGGCTTTGTGGTCACCCACCTGGTGCTGATTGTGTACGGGATTTTTGCGCATGCCTCGCATTTGCCGGAGCTGATTCCGAGCACGATGGCGGAGACCACCGATCTGGCCAGCCATATCGGTTGGGCCGGCGTGGCGGGTATGCTGTTGCTGGCGTATTCGCAGGGCGGCGGTACCTACACGGGGCTGGAGGCGGTGTCCAACAACGTCAATCTGCTGGCCGAGCCGCGCGTGCGCACCGGCAAGGTGACGATGATTTACATGGCCTTGTCGCTGGCGTTCACGGCGGGCGGGATCATCCTGCTGTATCTGTTGTGGGGCGCGCAGCCGGTGCCGGGCGAGACGCTGAATGCGTCGACCTTCAAGACCATCATCGCCAGCATGGGTTTGGGCGGCGAGGTGGTCAATCAGATCCTGCTGGTGATTGTGCTGGCGTTCGAGGCCGGCCTGCTGTTTGTGGCGGCCAATACCGGCTTCCTCGGTGGACCGTCGGTGCTGTCGAATATGGCGGCCGATTCGTGGGTGCCGCACAAGTTCCGTTATCTGTCGACGCGGCTGGTGACGCAGAACGGCATCCTGGTGATGGGCGTGGCGGCGTTGGCGATTCTGTGGGGCACCGGCGGCAGCGTGACCTTGCTGGTGGTGCTGTATTCGATTTCGGTGTTTTTGACGTTTGCGATTTCGCTGTTCGGGCTGGTGCTGTACTGGTCGCGCAATCGCAAGAAGGGGACGCACTGGAAGCGGCGCTGGCTGCTGTCGGCGCTGGGCTTTGTGATTTGCGCGGGGATTCTGGCGATATTGCTGGTGGAGCGCTTTGCCGAGGGAGGCTGGGCGACGGCGCTGATCATCGCGGCGATTGCGGCGTTGTGCATTTATATCCGCAACCATTATCGCCAGACCAAGCAGGCGATTCATTCGGTGGATGAGGTGTTTGCGTCGCAGCCATTCGGGCCGAATACCGAGCCGGTAGAGCCGAATCCGGAGGAGCAGACTGCCGTGTTCATTGTGGGGAATTCACGCGGCGGCGGTTTGCATGCGCTGCTGTGGGTGCTGCGGATGTTCCCGAATCACTTCAAGAATTTTTTGTTCGTCAATGCGCGCACGGTGGATTACCAGGCCTATGGCGGCGAGGGGGCGCTGGAGCAGATGCGCGCGGAGGCCGAGCAGACGCTGGAGTTCTTTGTCGATTTCTGCCATAGCCATGGCATGGCGGCGTCGTCGTATCTGGGCTTCGGTACGGATGCGGTGGATGAGGTGACGCGCATGTGCGAGGAGATCAGCCAGGAGTTTCCGCATTCGATTTTCTTCACCAGCAAGCTGATCTTCGCTTCCGATAATTGGTTCACGCGGCTGCTGCACAATCAGGCGGCGCTGGCGGCCCAGCGCCGGTTGCATCTGGAGGGTTTGCAGATGGTGATTTTGCCGATGAAGGTGTGAGGTAGATCAATCGGGACGTGGCTGGCAGGGGCGGATAATGGAAGCCTTCGCATGGAGGTCGCCATGGAACTAGTCGCACGGGTGGAGGCGCTGGAGGAAGAGGTTGATGAGCTGAAGAGACTCGTCAAGGATAAGCATGACGGCTTGATCGACAGTCATAGCGAGCAGCTGCGGGATCTGCGCAAGGACGTGGCGATGCTGATCGTCAAGGTCGCTGTGCTGGAGGAGCGTGTGAATGCGCTCACTGCCAGGGTGGAGGCTCTGGAGAAGCGGGTGGAGGCGCTGGAGAGACGCGTTGAAGCGCTTGAAAAACGGGTGGAGGCACTTGAGCGGCGCATTGAAGCGCTGGAGAACAAGGTAGAGAAAATGGATGTGCGGTTGCGGCGCGTCGAGGTTTTGCAGTGGGTTATCCTTGCCCTGCTCGCGCCGCAAGCGCTATCGTTTTACTTGCGTCTGTTCGCTCCGTGACGTCGGCGCCTGGCGCCGATTCAGTTTCAGCTGCAAATACGTTTGCAGGCGGCGCGCTCCTTGTTGCAGGGTTCGTCGCAGAATGTGGTGGCCGTTCAGCATACAAGTTCCTCCTTATCCGTTGCACGTTGGTGCTGTTGTTCCAGCAGCGCGAAGATGGCGTCTTTCGACAGCACGTATTGGTCCATCAGGATGCCTTTCAGTTCGGTGATCTGGTCGCGGTAGTCGGCGATGGCGGTCAGGGTGTAGCTGTAGAGTTCGTCGGCTTTGGCTTCCACCTGGCCGAGGTCGGCCTCGTGGTCTTTGAAGTGGCTGTGGTCGATCTTCGAGCGCGAGTACATCGACAGTTTGTTGACCATCAGGTCCAGCATCGAGGTGGCTTTTTCGATGTCGTTCTGGCTGCCGACTGAGATGCCGCGCGCGCCGTAGAAGAGTTCTTCCGCCGCCACGCCGCCGTACAGCTGGATCACGTCGCGCTCCAGTTCTTCGAGCGTGCGCAAGGCCACGTCATCCGACGCCGACAGCACGTAACCCAGCGCCCCCAGCTTGGACACCGATTCGGTGGAAATTTTCAGCAGCGGCGAACGCTCTTTCACTTCGGCCAGCGACAGCCCCTGGCGCAGCCACGGGTCGATCTGCATGAAGAAGTGGCCCAGCTCGTGCAGGGCGACGCGTTCGCGCTGGCGGGTTTTCTCGGCGGTGGTGGCGCGGTCGGTCAGGCCGATGGTGGCGCGTTCAAAGGCGCGGAACATCAGGTCGGTATTGATGATGCACTTCTCTTGTATCGCCAGCATGCTGGCGCGCTCGACCACGGTTTGCAGCACCGCCGGACTGAGGTTGGCGGTGATCTCGGCAACGTGGTCCAGGTTCAAGTCTTCCCAGTCGACGCAACCGTTGGCCTTGCGCGCCAGGAAGGAACGCAGCAGTTCGCGCCGCTCGGTTTTGTTCGGCAGGCGGAAGTTGATCTTGACCGAGAAGCGGCGCAGCATCGCTTCGTCCATGCTGGTCGAGGCGTCGTCGAAGTTGGAGGCCACCACCCAGATCACGCCTTCGCCCTTGTCGCTGCGCACGCCGTCGAGCAGGCCCAGCAGGGTGTTGGCGGTGTCGTCTTCCCATTTCTTTTCGCCGCGGCCGCGCGGCATGAACAAGCCCTGGGCTTCGTCGAGGAAGATGATGCACTTGCCGCGCGCGCAGGCTTTGCGGTGCAGTGCGTGCAGCGCTTTGGAGCCGCCGCCGATGTAGCCCGATTCCAGCGCCGAGGCCGAGGCCTGGATCAGCGGAACGTCGAGCTTCTTGGCCAGGTAGCCGGCCAGCTTGGTCTTGCCGGTGCCCGCCGGCCCGGTCAGCATGACGTTGAACGGTTTGTCGATGTCGTGCTCTTTGTACAAGGCGCGGTTGCGTATCATGTCTTCCAGGTGCAGCACTTCCTGTTTGATGTCTTCCATGCCGATCAGATCGTCCATGCTGCCGCCCAGCTGGTCCGGCGTCAGCACGGTGGCGCTGACGCCCATGCCCGGCAAGCCATTCTTCAGCAGGAACAGCGCCAGTACCACCAGCACGATGTCCAGCAGGTGGCGCGTGACGAAGGCGCCGGCGCGCGCCAGCAGGCTGACGTCGTCGTCCTGCATCACCGCCTTGTGCGAGGCCAGGAAATCTTCACGGGCGATGGCGTAGGGCAGGCTGTTGCGCAGCAGGACTTCGCGCTCCAGGCTCAAGTGGGTGGTGCCCGGCACCTTGACCACGTACAGCTTGTTGTCGTTTTTCAGCTTGAAGACATAGCGCGGCGCTTCCGACTGCGGCGCGGCGATCAGCAGGTAGTCCAGCTGCGCGCGTTTGGCCGGCAGCGCCGTGATCTGGGCGATGTCCTGCGTGTGCAGGATCGGGCTGGGATCCTGCGGCACTTCGGCACGCAGGCCGATCAGCAGGGCCAGCGACAGGGTCAGCACCAGCAAGGCGGCACGGACAGTGGTTTTACGCAGCGCGGTTTGAAGTTTGTAAAGAGTGAACATAATGCACCATCGGGAGCATGATGCCGGGGCTGAGCGCGAGGGTGGGGCGCAGCAGCCAGGGCCGCCGTGACCGGTGCGCAGACTGGAGGCGCAACCGGAGGGTATTGGAAATTTCGCTGCCGCACGGCAACTCATTCAATGCGCCACTATAGCCCGGCTGGCGCGGTTTGTATCACATCCCCGCAGAAAAAAGCCGCAACACACAACAGTGGCGGCCTGGGCGCCGTTTATCCCCGGCTTTTGGCATCTGGGCCCCGCGCTTTTACCGCTCGTCGCATTCGGCGGATATTTGCTTACGGCTTTGATAATCTGCTCCTGTCCGCCGCTGAATAACAAACCCCAGCGGTGACTCCCGCAGTTCATTTCACTTACCGGAGCTCACCATGAAAACCATCCTGCTTGGCGTTGTTGCCGCACTTGCCCTGTCCTCCCTGCCTGCCGCTTACGCCGACGACACCACCGTCAGCGTGTCCGCCGCGCGTGCCCAGCAATACCAGATGCAGCCTGATGAATTCAGCACATTCCGCAATACCTATGTGCTGCAAAACGGTCAACGTATCGCCTTCGACAACCGCCTGACCAAGCTGTACGCCTCGCTGGACAAAGGCCGTCCGGTGCGCATCTACGCCACTTCGCCAACCAGCTTTGTGACCGAAACCGGCGCCCGCTTCGACTTCCATGAAGAAGGCGAAGAGCTGTCGATCAGCGACTTCCAGAAGCTGCCGCTGGCGCGCAACGCCCCGGCCAACGGCCTGATGATGGCACGCCGCTAAGCTACTGGCGCCAGTGCTCGTACTTGCGGTCGATCCGCGCCAGCGTGCCATCGCGGCGCAGTTCCGCCAGGGCGGCATTCAGTTGCTCGACCTGCTGGTCCGGCATTGAGAGGTTGCACGCCAGGTAGACCTGCACGCGATGGAATACCATCAGCGGCACCACCTTGCCCGACCATTCGTACTGTCCGGGGCCGGGACTGCCGTTGCGTATCGACACGGCCCATAAATCAATGCGGTTGAGCAGCAGCTTTTGCGGATTGACCAGGTCATTGCTGACAGCGTCGACGTTGAAGCCACGGCTGCGCAGATACTCGTCGCGCGCATCGCCGATATAGGTGCCGATGCGCAGCTTGCGCGCGTCGTCGACGGTGTTGAGCGTAAAGCTATGGTCGGCGCGGCCCCAGAATTGCCATTCGGCCTCGTCGGTAGGACCAATCCACTTGAACAGCGCTTCGCGCTCCGGCGTGCGCGAGGTGGAATAGACGCAGGTCTGCTGCTGCGTCTGCGCCATCATGAAGGCGCGCTTCCACGGGAGTTGCTCGATGCGGTAGTCGGTGCCGGTGCGCGCCATCAGCGCGCGGATCTTGTCGGTGGCGCGGCCGACAATCGCGCCGCTCGCATCGCGCATGCTGGATGGCGGCGAATGTTCCGTGGTGATGTGCAGCGGGGCCGCAGCCCCGGGCAGGGAAGTCGCCAGCAGAAATAATGTCAGGAAAATAAATCGCATGGGCTGGCCGCTTTCTACCAAAAAGCATAGCAGCAATGCTATCCCAGCAGCAACACGCGTTTGTATCAGTCCGTGCGGCGGTACAGGCGGAAGCGTTCCTCGCGGTCGGCCGGGCGGCGGCCTTCCCATAGCAGCACCCACTGCTTGCCACGGAACTGCGCCTGGATCTCGCGGTCGTCGCGCACCTTGATGCTATCTTGCAACAGCAGCAGGTTGCAGCGGCCGCCTTCGACGCCGGCAAACGGCAGCTCGGCGTAATACGCGAACGAGGCGCGCTGGGCCGGGCCGACGTTGGTGTCGATGCATTGCGTGTCGGCCGGCAGCTTGTTGGCGATCTGGCGGGCGACGCCGGCATAGCTCTTGCCGTAATTGAAATCCGGCAGGAACAGCGTCATCATCAGAATCCAGATCAGGATCAGGCCGCCCGACGACAGCACCACCGCGCGCCACAGCACCGCCGGCTGGCGCGAGATGCGCCAGTACACCAGCACAAACCAGCCCAGCGTGGCGGCCAGCGCGACGAAGAAGGCGATCCACCCCAGCTCGGGCGTAAAGCCCGGCACCAGCTTGAGGACGTTGCGGGCGGCTTTTTCCGGCCAGCCGGTCAGCTTGGCGAACCAGAAGATCCAGATCACGGCCGCGCACAGCGTCAGCGCCATCACCGAGAACCAGTCGATGGCGTTGATGGCGCCGCGCTTGACCGTCAGCAGGCCGAACGCGGCCATGACGGCCAGCGGCGGCAGCAGCACCAGCAGCTGGCCTTGCTCAGGTTGCGGATGGCACAGGGTCAGCAGCACGCCCATGACCACGAAGGCCAGCGGCACCACGATGTGCAGCACGCCGCGCTGGCGCCGCCAGGCCCACACCGCCCAGGCGGCGAACGGCCAGGCCGGCCAGAAGAACCAGACGCCGACGCGGAAGAAGAACTTGACCGAGGTCCAGCTTGGCCAGTCCAGTTGCAGCCAGTTCCAGGTCATCCAGGCGTTCAGCGGCTGCTGGTGATACGGCGCCAGCAGTTGCGCCGGCAGCAGCCACACGGCGGCCACCAGGCCGCCGACGGCGATCATGGCGCCGAGGTCGCGCATGGCGCGGATGGCCGGCTGGGCCAGGAAGCGGGTGCAGGCGAACAGGGCCAGCATCAGGCACACCGGCGTGATCCAGCCGCGCGCCAGCGTCAGCAGGCCGATCGCCAGGCCGCTGAGGGCGGCGTTGCGCAGCGACGGCTTTTCCACGTAGCGCACGGTGCGGTACAGCAGCAGCGCGGTCAGCGACACCTGCAGCGCTTCCGGCGTGGTTTCGTGGCTGTGCAGCAGCAGGCCGAGGCAGCCGAGGTAGATCAGCACGGCGGCGTCGGCCAGCGTGCGGCCAAAGTCGTCCGGTTCGGGCTGGCCGCCGAAGGCCAGCCGCAGCGGCTGCGCATCCTGGCGCCGGCCGAGGTGGAAGGTGGCGTACCACAGCGACAGCACGCCCACCAGGAAGGCGCCGATGGTGCCCACGCGCGCGGCCAGCACGTCGCCCAGCAGCCAGCCGAACAGCTTCATGCCCAGCGCGCCCAGCCAGAACGCCAGCGGCCCTTCATCGGGCCACGACAGGCCGGCGATATTCGGCCACAGCCAGTCCTGCCAGGTGCCGTGCAACATGGTCCACATGATGCCGAAACTGGCGGCGTCGTCGTTCTTCCACGGGTCGCGGCCGATCAGGCCAGGCAGGATATACAACAGGCCCAGGGCGAACAGCGCCCAGCGCGGCAAGGCCAAAGTAGCGGCAGCGGGAAGACGAACTGGCTTCATCGATCAGTGAGTTTTTAAGAGTAGAACCGGAGTATGAGGGCAATAAACAAAAAAAGCAGCCAGAGGCTGCTTTTTTTATCGAAGCGGCAAGAATGCCAGCTGCGATTAACCAGCTGCGATAGCGGTTTTCGAACCGACGGTACCGAATTTCTGGCGGAATTTCTCAACGCGGCCAGCGGTGTCGACGATTTTGTGTTTACCGGTGTAGAACGGGTGCGATTCAGCCGATACCTCGATCTTCACCAGTGGGTATTCTTTACCGTTGAATTCGGTTTTTTCACGGGTGTTGATGGTCGAACGGGTGACGAATTTGAAGTCGCACGACAGATCGTGGAAAACGACTTCGCGGTATTCTGGGTGACCTTCTGCTTTCATTTGGAGCCTCGGATAGTTAGGTAGCCAAACAGCACTTCGTCGGTCGATACCACTTCGTGACCCGATTGCCGCTCACTTGCCAGGTTAAAAAATAATGCGATCGGCGATTATACGCCCGCAAACGCAAACAGGCAACCGAGGTTGCCTGTTTGTTACGACTAATCGTTGATTAGCCGCCGCGTCGCATCATGTCGAAGAATTCCGTGTTGTTCTTCGTCGCGCGCATCTTGTCGAGGATGAACTCCATCGCTTCGATCTCGTCCATCGAGTACAGCAGCTTGCGCAGGATCCAGATCTTCTGCAGCTGGTCCGGCTTGATCAGCAACTCTTCGCGGCGGGTGCCCGATTTGTTCAGGTTGATCGACGGGTAGACGCGTTTCTCGGCCAGGCGGCGCTCCAGGTGCACCTCCATATTGCCGGTGCCCTTGAATTCTTCGTAGATCACGTCATCCATGCGCGAACCGGTTTCGATCAGCGCGGTGGCGATGATGGTCAGCGAACCGCCTTCTTCGATGTTACGGGCGGCGCCGAAGAAGCGTTTCGGACGTTGCAGCGCGTTGGCGTCGACACCACCGGTCAGCACCTTGCCGGAGGCCGGGATCACGGTGTTGTAGGCGCGCGCCAGGCGGGTGATCGAATCCAGCAGGATGACCACGTCTTTTTTCATTTCGACCAGGCGCTTGGCTTTTTCCAGCACCATCTCGGCGACCTGCACGTGGCGGGTGGCCGGTTCGTCGAAGGTCGAGGCGACCACTTCGCCGCGCACCGAACGCTGCATCTCGGTCACTTCCTCTGGACGTTCGTCGATCAGCAGCACGATCAGCGTGACGTCAGGGTGGTTCGAGGTGATCGCGTGGGCGATGTGTTGCAGCATGACCGATTTACCGGACTTCGGCGACGCCACCAGCAGGCCGCGCTGGCCTTTGCCGATCGGCGCGATCAGGTCGATGATGCGGCCGGTGATGTTTTCCGTGCCGTTGATGTCCCGTTCCAGGCGCAGCGGCTCGTTCGGGTGCAGCGGCGTCAGATTCTCAAACAATATGCGGTGTTTCGAGGCTTCCGGCGATTCGCCGTTGACCTTGTCGACCTTGACCAGCGCGAAATAACGCTCGCCGTCTTTCGGGGTGCGCACTTCGCCCTCGATCGAGTCGCCGGTGTGCAGGTTGAAGCGGCGGATTTGCGATGGCGAGATGTAGATGTCGTCGGTGGAGGCCATGTAGCTGGCGTCCGGCGAGCGCAGGAAGCCGAAGCCGTCCGGCAGCACTTCCAGGGCGCCGTCGCCGAAGATCTGCTCGCCCGATTTGGCGCGTTTTTTCAGGATGGCGAACATCAACTCTTGCTTGCGCAGACGCGCCGCATTGTCGATATCCAGTCCGATGGCCATTTCCAACAACGCCGAAACGTGTAAGGCCTTTAATTCAGATAGATGCATATTGTTGAGTATCCCGTGACGGGAAAGTAAAGGTAGGGGAGGGGACTACGTGGGTGTCTCGTATTATTCAGCGGCGGCCGCGGGCGCGGCGCCGCTGGTACAACGGTACGATATCTTACTTAGATATTGCTGTCGATGAAAGAGGTCAGTTGACCTTTTGCCATTGCGCCAACTTTTTGCGCAGCGGCGACGCCGTTCTTGAACAGGATCAGGGTCGGGATGCCGCGCACGCCGAACTTGGTAGGGATCTGCTGGTTCGAGTCGACGTCCATCTTGGTGATCTGGATCTTGCCTTCGTATTCCTTGGCAACTTCTTCCAGGATCGGGGCGATGCTCTTGCATGGACCGCACCATTCAGCCCAGAAGTCGACCAGGACAGGACGGTCGGACTTCAGCACGTCGGCTTCAAAGGAGGCATCGGTAATGTGTTTGATATTTTCGCTCATAGTTTCCTCAATCGAGGTAGATGTAAGTAATAACGCCTGGGGACGGGCCTCAAACGCTGCCATAGGCAGCACATGGGTGCCATTCGCGCGATTTCAATGTCTCGGAGGGGATAGCAACAAGGTCGGCAGGCAGGGATGGCGTAAATAATAACCCATTTTTCAGAAATGTGCGGTGGTTTGTCAAAACCCGCAAAATTCTGCTCAATTATCGTCGGCGAAGGTGGTGTTGGTCATGATCTGCTCGGTGATCTGTTCCAGCAGCGGCCACAGTTTTTGCAGCAGCGCCTGGGCGTGCTGCTGGTTGTCGGCGTCGCTGCCGTCGGCCGGCAACTGCTCCAGCTCCAGCAGCAGCTCGCCCATGCCGAGCGCGCCGACGGTGCGCGCCGGCGATTTCAGCTTGTGGCCGAGGTCGCGCAGCGCGGTCAGGTCGCCGCGCCGCAGCGCCGCCTCCATCTGGTTCAGGCCATCCTGGGTGTTTTGCAGGAACTTGAAGGCGAATTTGCGCACCTTGTGCGGATGGTAGCCCAGCAGCTTGGCCAGGATCGACAGATCGATCACCGCCGGGTCGCCGCCCAGCGTGGTGGTGAAGGCCGGCCGCTGCGGCCGCACCGGCGGCGTCTCGCGCACGGTGTCGTCGTCGCGCTCCGGCAGCCAGTTGGCGATGGTCTGGTACATTAGCGCCGGCTGGATCGGCTTGGAGATGAAATCGTCCATGCCGGCCTCGATGCAGCGCACCCGGTCTTCGCTGGTGGCGGTGGCGGTCATGGCCAGCACCCGCATGTCGGCCAGGCGTGGGTCGGCGCGGATGCGGCGGGTCGCTTCCAGGCCGTCCATCAGCGGCATCTGCACGTCCATCAGCACGCAGTCGAAGGCGGTCTGGCGCAGCAGCTCCAGCGCTTCCATGCCGTTGGCGGCCAGGCATACCGACGAGCCCACTTCCTCGAGCATCTCCAGCGCGATCTGCTGGTTGAAGGTGTTGTCCTCGACCAGCAGGATGCGGGCGTTCTTCAGCGCCGACATCACCGCCGCGCTGCGCGACGACGCCAGCAGCTCGGCGGCGGCGTCCTTGACGCGGTCGATCAGCTCCGGCACCGAGGCGCTGGAAATGCCGAGGCGCGCGGTGAACCAGAAGGTGCTGCCCTGGCCGGGGCGGCTGTGCACGCCCACCTCGCCACCCATCAGCTGCGCCAGCTGCTTGCAGATCGACAGACCGAGGCCGGTGCCGCCGTATTCGCGGGTGGTGGAGGTGTCGGCCTGCTGGAACGACTGGAACAGTTTGTCGATTTCCGCTTCCGACAAGCCGATGCCGCAGTCGCTCACTTCAAAGCGCAGCAGGCAGCCGTGGACGTCGCCGACCACCTGCCGCACGCGCACTTCGATGCGGCCTTTTTCGCTGAACTTGATGGCGTTGTTGGCGTAGTTGATCAGCACCTGGCCCAGTCGCAGCGGGTCGCCGCGCAGCACCCTGGGCAGGGTCGGATCGAGGTCGTACACCAGTTCCAGTTCGCGGCTGGCGGCCTTCGGCGCCACCACCGTGTTGAGCGTCTGGATCACATGGTCGAGCGCAAAGTCGAGCTGCTCGATTTCCAGCTTGCCGGCTTCGATCTTGGAGATGTCGAGGATGTCGTCGATGATGCCCAGCAGGTGCTCACCGGCGAAGCGGATCTTTTCCAGGTAGTCGCGCTGGCGCGGATCGAGTTCGGTCTTCAGCGCCAGGTAGGCCATGCCGATCACGCCATTCATCGGCGTGCGGATCTCGTGGCTCATATTGGCCAGGAACTGGCCCTTGGTCTGGCTGGCTTCCTCGGCCACCATGCGCGCCTGATCCAGTTCGCGGGTGCGCATCGCCACCCGTTCTTCCAGGTGTTCATTCAGTTCGCGCAGCGCGTCTTCGCCGCGCTTGCGGTCGGTGATTTCGGTCAGGCTGGCCACCACCAGGTGCACCGCGCCGCTGTCGTCCGGGATCGGTTCGACGTTGACCGACAGCCAGCAACGGCCGCCGTCCGGCTGCGCCAGCCCCATCACCACATCGCGCACCGGCATGCCGAGCGCCAGCGCCAGTTGCACCGGATGGCTGCTGGCGTCGAACGGCGTGCCGTCCTCGCGCACGCCGGCCCACAGGCCGCCGGGACTTAGTTCCGCCGTGTGCGCCAGCAGCCGCGCGGCGGCGGCGTTGCGTTCGATGATGGCGCCGCCGCCGTCGATCATCGCCAGGCCGTTGGTGACGGCGTTGAAGATCGACGCCAGCCGCTGGCTGGAGCCGCGCAGTGCGTCTTCCGCCTGGCGGCGCGCGGTGATATCGGTCAGCATCGCCAGCGTGCCGGCGTAATGGCCGGCGCCGGGGCCCGATTCGGCGTTCATCACGGTGGTCGACAGCAGGCACCAGACAGTGCTGCCGTCGCGCCGCTGGAAGCAGACGTCGCCCTGGCCGGCTTCACCGGACAGGCGGCGCTGCAAGTGCTGCTTGAGCAGGGCGCGGCCGCTGTCGTCCATGAAGTCGGTCATGGCGCGGCCCATCATCTGCTCGATGTCATAGTCCAGCATCTGCGCCAGCGTCGGATTGACGAAGGTGGTGCGGTCGTCGGCGTTGGTCATCCAGATGCCTTCGGCGGCGGTCTGCACGATCTGGCGGTAGCGTTCGGAGCTGGCCTGCAAGGCTTCCTCGGCGCGCTGGCGCTGGGTCATGTCGCGCAATGCCACGATCACCAGCGGCTGGCCGGCCAGCGTCACCGGCGTCATATGCACCATGGCCGGGAAGCTGCTGCTGTCGTTGCGCATGGCGCACAGCACGCGGCCCGGCAGGTTGGCGCGCACGAACAGTTCGCGCACGCGGCCGTTGGTGCGCATGGCTTCCGGCGCCAGCTGTTCGATCGAGCGGCCGGCCATGTCCCCCTCGTAGCCGAAGCTGTGCGCGCAGGCCGGATTGGCGTGCAGCACCTTGCCGCTGTGGTCGGCCACCAGCAGCGCGCCGGGCATGGCATTGACCACTGCCCACATGCGTTTTTCCTCGGCTTCCGCGCGCTCGCCGATATCGGCCATGGTGCCGGCCGCGCGCAGCGGCAGGCCGTTGGCGTCGCGCTGCAAGATCATGCCGCGCGCCAGCACCCACTTCCAGTCGCCGCTTTTGGTACGCAGCCGGTGCTCGCTGCGAATCTGGCCGGTGGCCTCGTTGGTGCTGGCCAGGTGTAGCTGGATGCCGTACTCGATGCGCGGACGATCGTCCGGGTGCAGATAGTCCAGCCATTCCTCTACCGTTGGATGGAATTCCTCCGGGCTGTAGCCCAGCAGCTGGCAATAGCGCGGCGACAGCGCCAGCGTGCCGCTGTCGAGCCGCCACTCCCAGCTGCCTTCGCCGGAACCTTCCAGCGCCAGGCTGGCCAGGCGTTCGGCGCTGCCCAGTTCGGCGCGCGCGGTGCGCAGCGCGCGGCCTTGCACGCGCAGGCGCCAGGCAAACGCGAAGGAGGTCAGCAGCAGCACCGCGCCGATCAGCGCGCCGCCGTAGCGCAGCAGCGGATTGGCGTCCGGCGGCTGGTACAGAAAGCCGTCGAGATTGAAATTGACCGGCAACATGCCCTGCGCGATATAGGCCTGGGCCAGCGTGCGCCAGCGTTCCGGGTTGCTGTAACCGAGTTCGATCAGCGGCTGTTCCAGCAACTGGGCGATGCCCTGCGCTTCAAACATCAGGTGTTCGCGGCTGTGGCGCTCCGGGTAGCGGGCGCGTATCAGGTCGGCGATCTCGCCGGGATGGCGCATGGCGTAGACCCAGCCGCGCAGCGTTGCTTCGCGCAGCGCCTGCGCGCGCGCCGGGTGTTCGCGCAATTCGCTCTCGGTGGTGTACAGCACGTCGCCGTAGAAATCCAGCCCCACGCTGCGCGGCGACAGCAGCTCGTAGCGCAGGTTGAGGCGGTTCAGCACATACGGGGCTTCGGTCTGGTAGACCGACATGGCGTCCACCCGGCCCTCGGCCAGGTCGTCGAAGTTGTAGCTGTGCGGGACCTGGAACAGCGAGTCCATGCGCACGCCAGATTTTTTCAGGAAGACGGTCAGCTCTTCATTGTTCGGCGCGATCATCAGGCGGGTGCCGGGCCACGCGCGCGGCTTGCCGTCGGCCTCCACGCGCCGCAGCAGGGTGGCGCCGGAATGCTGGAATACCGACGCCAGCACCACCACCGGCTGGCCAATGCCGCGCGCCAGCAGCAGCGTGGTGTTGCCGACGCCGTATTGGGCGTGGCCCTGCATCACGGTCTGCAAAGGATCGGCGCCGGGACGGGCTTCCAGCAGCGTGACATCGAGGCCGGCGTCGCGGTAATAGCCCTGGTCCTGGGCGGCGTAATAGCCGGCGAACTGGAACTGGTGCAGCCATTTGAGCTGGATGGTGACTTTTTCGGCCGCTGCCGCCGTCGCCGGCAGCAGCACAAGTGCGAACGCGCATGTCGCCACCCTGTGCGACAGACGTTGCCAGCGGGACTGGCGCAAGCGCGGACGGCTGAAAAACAAGTGATCCCCTTCGGTGGACTGGAGCATGCTGAACCGAGGAAACTATAGCATCGAAGGCTTTGTCGTAGACATCGGCGTGGCAAGAAAACGATTGCGTCGCCAGCGCGCACAAAAACGCGCCAAATTTAACAGTTTTGGCTGGTTTTCGTGACAATCGGTGAGAAAGCGAGACGCGTGGCGCATTGCGGCTTGCTAGCCAGGGCTTCTACTGGTTGAAGCTGCCGGCGAACTGGTAGCGGTGGCCGGGATGCCACATGGTCACCAGCGAGGCGGTCAGGCCGCCGGAGCGGGTCTGGCGGCGCAGCACCAGGCACGGCTGGCGGGTGTCGATGGCCAGCATGTCGGCGATGTCGCGCGGCGCCGCCAGCGCCTCGATGCTGTAGGTGGCCCCTTGCAGCGGCGCCGCCTGCATCAGGTATTCGTTGGGCGTGACGTGGGCGAAGTCCTGCTCCATGTAATCCGGCGCGCACTGCGGGTTGACCCAGCGGTCCTCGACCTGGATCGGCACGCCGTTTTCAAAGTGCACGATCACCGAATGGAACAGCGGATGGCCGGGCGGCAGCTCGAACTGCTTGGCCATCAGGTCGCTGGCACGCACGCGCTCCAGCTGTTGCAGGCTGCTGCGGTGGGCGTGGCCGCGCGCGCGCACTTCGTCGGCGATGGATTTAATTTCCAGCAGCGTGGCCTGGTATTTTTGCTGGGCGACGTAGGTGCCGGAGCCCTGGCGGCGCGTCAGCACCTGCTCGGCGGTGAGTTCGCGCACGGCGCGGTTGACGGTCATGCGCGACACGCCGAACTGTTTGACCAGGGCCTGCTCGGACGGAATCACATCGCCTTCCTTCCACGTGCCGGCGGCGATCTCGGCCAGCAGGTAGTCCTTGATGCGCTGGAAAATGGGCGTGCTGTCTTGCGTAACTTGGTCGTCCAAACGGCTGTCTCCTCGTGAGTAGTCATTCTAGCATCGCCTGCTTGTACAATTCAAAAGCAAGAGGCGGAGTGCGTGGCGATGCGGCGCCGGCTAGCATGGCATCATTCCACCTGTGACGGAGTCTGAGATGAACAAGTATTTGAGCGATACGCGGCGCTGGACCGCCGTGCAGCAGCGCGACGCCGGCGCCGACGGCGAATTCTGGTATTCGGTGCGCAGCACCGGGGTGTACTGCCGTCCTTCGTGCGGTGCGCGGCCGGCCCTGCGCAAGAACGTGGCCTTCCACGACAGCCGCGAGGCGGCCGAGCAGGCCGGTTTTCGTCCGTGCCTGCGCTGCAAGCCGGACCAGCCGCCGCTGGCCGAGCGCCAGGCGGCGCTGGTGGCGCAGGCCTGCCGCCTGATCGACGAGGCGGAAGAGGCGCCGGATCTGGACAGTCTGGCGCTGGCGGTGGGCGTCAGCCGTTTCTACTTCCACCGCATGTTCAAGGCGGTGACCGGGATTACGCCCAAGGCCTATGCCAATGCGGCGCGTGCGCGGCGGGTGCAGGCGGGTCTGGCCGGACAGGCGTCGGTGACGGAGGCGATGTATGCGGCCGGCTTCAATTCCAGCGGACGGTTTTATGCGCAGTCGCCGGCGGTGCTGGGCATGACGCCGACTGCTTTCCGCGCCGGCGGTGTGGGCGAGCAGATTCGCTTTGCGATTGCCGAGTGTTCGCTGGGGCCGATTCTGGTGGCCAGCACGGTGCAGGGGATTTGCGCGATTCTGATCGATGACGATCCGGATTTCCTGGTGCGGGATTTGCAGGACCGTTTTCCCAAGGCGGAGCTGATCGGCGCCGAGCCTGAGTATGAGCAGGTGGTGTCGCGTGTGGTGGGCATGGTCGAGCAGCCGTCGGTGGGGCTGGACTTGCCGCTCGATGTGCGGGGCACGGCGTTCCAGCAGCGCGTGTGGCAGGTGCTGCGGGCGATACCGTCCGGGCGGCGGGTCACGTATGCCGAGCTGGCGGAATTGGCCGGTGTGCCGCGCGGGGCGCGGGCGGTGGCGTCGGCCTGCGCGGCGAATGCGATTGCGGTGGCGATACCGTGCCACCGCGTGGTACGCAATGATGGATCGATCTCCGGTTATCGCTGGGGCGTGGACCGCAAGGCGGCGTTGTTGAACCGGGAGATGGGCAGTGAGTAACAACGAACTTGATTTCGGCGATCCGTCCGCAGAGCGCAAGCCGCGCACCGTGCCGCCGTTGGCGCCAGCGCCGGCAGCGGATGCCGCTCAAGCCGCGCAGGCTGCGCAAACGGCGCGGCGGGCGGTGGGGGCGGCGGCCGGCATCGCCGTCCATGTCGCCGGCCTCGACTGGCAGGCGATCACCGACGAGCTGAATGCGCGCGGTTACGCCGTCCTTCCCGGCCTGCTGACCGCCGACGAATGCGCGGCGATGGCGGCGCAGTACGCGCAGCCGCAGTTGTTCCGCAGCCGCGTGGTGATGTCGCAGCATGGCTTCGGCAGCGGCGAGTACCAGTACTTCCGCTACCCGCTGCCATCGCTGATCGCCGCGCTGCGCAACGCCCTGTATGGCCCGCTGGCGCAGATCGCCAACCGCTGGCATGAGCTGATGGACCTGCCCGACCGCTTTCCGGCCGAGCACACCGAGTTCCTGGCCCGCTGCCACGCCGCCGGCCAGCAGCGGCCGACGCCGTTGCTGTTGCAGTACACGGCAGGCGATTACAACTGCCTGCACCAGGATCTGTACGGCGAGCACGTCTTTCCGTTGCAAGCCGCCGTGCTGCTGAGCCAACCGGGAGCAGACTTCGACGGCGGCGAATTCGTGCTGACCGAACAACGCCCGCGCATGCAGTCACGGGTGGAAGTGGTACCGCTGAAGCGCGGCGACATGGTCATCTTCGCCGTCAACCACCGTCCCGTACAGGGCACGCGTGGCATCTACCGCGTCAACCTGCGGCATGGCGTCAGCCGGCTGCGGGTCGGCGCCCGCCACACGCTAGGCATCATCTTCCACGACGCCAATTAGCAATCCGGGGTCAGGTCCGGCACTTGGACACGAGCCCAACCGTAGCGCTCGCTACGGTTGGGCTCGTGTCCAAGTGCCGGACCTGACCCCGGATTCTATCCGGATTCTAGGCCTGCACGCTTTTCTGGGTTTGATAAAGGCGGGAGTAGATACCGTTCTGCGCCAGCAGCGCATCGTGCGTGCCCGATTCGGCGATGCGGCCGCGATCCAGCACCACGATGCGGTCGGCGTTTTCAATCGTCGACAGGCGGTGCGCGATGACCACCGTGGTGCGGCCCTTCATCAAGACTTCCAATGCCTGCTGCACCAGCCGCTCGGATTCGGTATCCAGCGCGCTGGTGGCTTCGTCCAGGATCAGGATCGGCGCATTCTTGTACAGCGCGCGCGCAATCGCCAGCCGCTGGCGCTGGCCGCCCGACAGGCGCAGACCATTCTCACCCACTTGCGACAGGTAGCCGTCCGGCTGACGGACGATGAATTCATGTGCATGCGCGGCGCGTGCCGCCGCTTCGACGCGTTCCAGCGACGGCTCAGGATCGCCATACGCGATATTGGCCGCCAGCGTGTCGTTGAATAGCACCACGTCCTGCGACACCAGCGCGATCTGCTGGCGCAGCGAGGCGATGGTGTAGTCGCGCAGGTCACAGCCGTCCAGCTGGATGCTGCCGCCGCTGACGTCGTAGAAGCGCGGCAGCAGGGCGGCCAGCGTGGTCTTGCCGCTGCCCGAGCTGCCCACCAGCGCCACGGTTTCGCCGGCGGCGATATCCAGCGACACATGGTCCAGCGCCGGACGCGCATCCGGATCGAGCGGCAGGCCATCGGCGCCGCGATAGTGGAAGCTGACATCCTGCACCGACAGCCGGCCTTCGGCGCGGGCGATGGTTTGCTTGCCGGTGTCGGCTTCCGACTCCAGGTCGATCAGGCCGAACACCGATTCCGCCGCCGCCAGGCCGCGCTGCATCGGTTCATTAATCTTGGTCAGGTTCTTGATCGGCGACTGCATCGCCATCAGCGACGACATGAAGGCCACGAACGCGCCGGGCGACAGCGCGCCGGCCTGCGCCCGCAGCAGCGCAAAGTAAATCACCGACGACAGCGTGATCCCGATCAGCAGCATGATGACGCCGGAGTTGAGCGCCGACGTCGCCGCGTGCTTCACGGCCAGCTGGCGATTCAGCTTGACCACGCCGTCGAAGCGGGTCTGCTCGTATTTCTGGCCGCCGAAGATCTTCACCACGCGCTGGCCGCTGATGCTCTCGTCCAGCACATTGGTCAGATCGCCCATGGCCGCCTGTGCGCTTTTGCTCAACTTGCGCATGCGGCGGCCGGCGAAGGTGACGATGGCCGCCACCAGCGGCAGCAGGCCAAGGCAGAACACCGCCAGTTGCCAGTCGATGGTGAACAGCGTAATCAGGTAGCCGACGGTGGCCACCGAGTCGCGCACGGCGACCGTGATTACATTCAGCACGGCCTGCGCCACCTGGGCGGCGTCGAACGCCACACGCGACAGCGTGGTGCCGGTGGAGGACTGGTCGAAAAAGCCGTTCGGCAGGCGCATGATGCGGGCGAACATGATCTCGCGCAGGTTGGCCTGTACCCGGCTGCTGAGCCACGCGGCGCCGTATTCGCCGGCGAAGCTGGACACCATGCGCATCACGGCCAGTCCGAAGATGATGGCCGGGATGGTCCACAGCGCGGCCTTGCCCGGATCGCTCGGCAGCACATGGCCCAGCAAGCCCTTGACGGTGGCCAGCAGTCCGGTGGCCGGCCCCTTGGCTGCACCAAGGTTGTGCGCAGGCGCCAGCGCATCGACGACGTTTTGCAGCTGCTGGATCAGCAGCACGTCGGTGGCGGCGGCCACCGCCACCGCCGCCAACGTGATAACGGCGATCCAGGTGTAGGGCGCGAATTGCTTGAGCAGGCGGAGATAAAGTGAGCGGGTCAGCACTGTTTTATATTGTTTTGAATGCGGTGAAGCCTGCATTGTACCTGTCCCGCCACTGAAAACCTGCGCTTTGGGCCACTGTTCGGTTGACCAAAGCGCAAACTTCGCTACACTCTGAATCTTGCTGCTGAATGGAGAACCCGATGCGCCTGACCTTTTTAACCGCCGCCTTGCTGGCTGCATTTGCCGTGCCGGCCCACGCCGACACCATCATCGACCGCGCCAATGGCTATACGCTGAACGCGGCCGGCCAGTTGCAGCGTTTTACCTCGCTGGCGTTCGATGACCTGGGCCGCATCATCGCGGTCGGCAGCGAGCAGGAAACGGCGGCGGCGCTGCCGCGCGCGGAGCATATCGACGTCCAGGGCAAGACCCTGCTGCCAGGACTGATCGACGCCCACGGCCACGTGTTCGAGCTGGGCGAGATCGCTTCCGGCGTCGAGCTGTATAGCCCCACCTCGCTCAACGGCGCGGTCAAAGCGGTGGCCGATTTCGCCCGTTCGCACCCGAAAAACGCCTGGATCATCGGTTTCGGCTGGAACCAGGAGATCTGGAAGCTGGGCCGTTTCCCCACCGCCGCCGAGCTGGATGTGGTGGTCAGGGACCGTCCGGTGCTGCTGCACCGGGTCGACGGCCACGCCATCTGGGTCAACACCAAGGCGCTGGAAATGGCCGGCGTGACCCGTGAGACGCCCGATCCGTCGGGCGGCAAGATCGAACGCGATGTCAGCGGCAAGCCGACCGGCGTCCTGGTCGATGCGGCCATGGAGCTGGTCAACAAGGTGGTGCCGCTGCCAACGCCGGCCGAAGCGCGCGCCACGCTGGATGTGGCGCTGGCGTCGCTGGCCAAGGTCGGTCTGACCAGTGTGCACGATGCCGGCATCAAGGTGGTGCAGGACGATATCTACCGCGACTACGCCGACCACGGCAAGCTGACCACCCGCGTGTACGCCATGATCGGCGACACCACCAGCGATTTCGACGAGCTGTCCAAGGACGGCCCGCTGAAGTCCTACGCCAACGACGTGTATGCGCTGGCGGCGGTCAAGCTGTATTCGGACGGCGCGCTGGGCAGCCGCGGCGCGGCGCTGCTGGCGCCTTACTCCGATATGCCATCCACCAAGGGCCTGCTGTTCTATCCGGACGCCGAAATGCGCGCCAAGATGAACAAGGCGATGAAGGCCGGCTACCAGGTCAACATCCACGCCATCGGCGATGCCGGCAACCACCAGATCCTGGACGCCTACGCGCAGCTGATCCCACAGTACAAGAACGTCGAGCTGCGCCACCGCATCGAGCATGCGCAGGTGGTGACGCCGGAGGATATCCCGCGCTTCAAGCAACTGGGCATCATCCCGTCGATGCAGCCGACCCACGCCACCTCGGACCAGAATATGGCCGAGCAGCGCGTCGGCCATGAGCGCATCAAGGGCGCCTATGCGTGGCGCACCTTCCTCGACCAGGGTTCGAAGATCGCCTGCGGTTCGGACTTCCCGATCGAGTCGCCGAATCCATTCGAAGGCTTGCACGCGGCGGTAACGCGGCAGAACAACGCCAACGTGCCGGTCGGCGGCTGGTACAAGAACCAGGCGATGACGCTGACCGAAGCGTTCCGCTGCTTCACGCTGGATGCCGCCTGGGCTGCGCATCAGGAAAACGTCATCGGTTCGCTGGAGAAGGGCAAGTGGGCCGACTTTATCCTGATCGACCGCGACATCTTCAAGGCGCCGCCGGAGCAGCTGGGCAAAACCCAGGTGCTGCAAACCTGGATGGGCGGCAAAAAGATCTACAGCCGCAAATAAGCGAAAAGGGAATCCGGCTGGATTCCCTTTTTTGTTGGCGCGCTTGTTTGCGTTATGTTTTGCGCCGCCGTGCCAGCATGGCGAGTATCCCCATACCGCCGAGCAGCATGGCGTAGGTTTCCGGTTCAGGCACTGGCGCCATCTGCACGGCGAAGTTGCCGCCGTAGCTGCCGCCGGTGCTGGTGCCGTTGACGGTCAGCGACAGCGGGCCGGAGACCATGGTGGACGTCAACAAGGCCAGGCTGAAGCTGTTGCCACCGCCGCTGATGGAATTGACGTACAGCGGATTGCCGTTGAGGCTGGCCGAGGTGAACAGGATGTTGCCCAAGCCGGTGCCGGAGAAGCTGGCGTTGACCAGCAGCGTCCACGCGGAGGAACCGGGCGTAGCCGGTGGCGAGAACGTGAAGGTGTCCGAGAACGGGCTGCCGGTCGGCGTGTTGCCGATGTGAGCGGACCAGAGATTGCCGGTGGTATTAATCAGCGTGACCGGGATGACCGTGGCCATCGCCGTCGATGATGCCGCCAGCATGAATGCCAGCGTTAGTGCGCGCAGATGCAGTTTTTTATTATTCATGTCTATTCCCCTCTACTTGTTAGAGAACCAAAGACCCATGCCGCAGCTCGACAATAGGAGTCTTGCAGGCCAACGTCACGCTGGATTTATTCATCGGAGCGAGCTGAGGAATAGCCATTCTTAATGCAGGGGCAAAAACTTTATTTGTTGTTTGCTAGGATAATTCCATGTCGCAATTTCGTTGTATTTTCACAAATTTCATTTCATAAAAAGAAATAAAAAAGCGGTTGACTTGGTTGTATAGACAACTTATGCTGCGTAGTATTCCATTCACCGCCGCAGGAGACCCCATGAGCACGCCATTCGATAGCGATCCCCGTTTTGACGCCAGCCGCGACATCCGCGCGCCGCGCGGCCCGGAGCGCACCTGCAAGAACTGGGGCGCGGAAGCGGCCTACCGCATGATCCAGAATAATCTGGACAAGGAGGTGGCCGAGAATCCGAAGCACCTGGTGGTGTACGGCGGCATCGGCCGCGCGGCCCGCAACTGGGAATGCTACGACCAGATCCTGGCGTCGCTGCGCGAGCTGGAAGACAACCAGACTCTGCTGATCCAGTCCGGCAAGCCGGTCGGCGTGTTCCAGACCCACGAAGACGCGCCGCGCGTGCTGATCGCCAATTCCAACCTGGTGCCGAAGTGGGCCAACTGGGAGCACTTCAATGAGCTGGACCGCAAGGGCCTGTTCATGTACGGCCAGATGACGGCCGGTTCGTGGATCTACATCGGCACGCAGGGCATTGTGCAGGGCACCTTCGAGACCTTTGCGGAAGCGGGACGCCAGCACTTCGGCGGCGACCTGAAAGGGCGCTGGGTATTGACCGCAGGCCTGGGCGGCATGGGCGGCGCGCAGCCGCTGGCTGCGACCATGGCCGGCGCGGTGTCGCTGACCGTCGAGTGCCAGCAGAGCAGCATCGACTTCCGTCTGCGTACCCGCTATCTGGACAAGCAGGCGGCGTCGATCGACGAGGCGCTGGAAATGATCAAGCAGCACAAGGCGGCCGGCGACGCGATTTCCATCGGCCTGCTGGGCAACGCGGCCGACGTGCTGCCGGAGCTGGTGCGCCGCGCCAAGGCCGGCGGCCTGGTGCCGGATATGGTGACCGACCAGACCTCGGCGCATGACCTGATCAATGGCTACCTGCCGCAGGGCTGGAACGTGGCCGACTGGAAGGCGGCGCAGCAGAACATGCCGCGCCACGCGGAACTGAAAGCCGCCGCCACCGCATCGTGCGCGGTGCATGTGCAGGCGATGCTGGACTTCCAGGCGCTGGGCGCCAAGGTGGTCGACTACGGCAACAACATCCGCCAGGTGGCGTTCGACCACGGCGTGCAGAATGCCTTCGATTTCCCCGGCTTTGTGCCGGCCTATATTCGTCCGCAGTTCTGCGAAGGCCGCGGCCCGTTCCGCTGGGTGGCGCTGTCGGGCGACCCGGAAGATATCTACAAGACCGACGCCAAGATCAAGGAACTGTTCCCGCATCACGCGCAGGTGCACCGCTGGCTGGACATGGCGCGCGAGCGCATCGCCTTCCAGGGCCTGCCGGCGCGCATCTGCTGGCTGGGGCTGGGCGAGCGTCACATCGCCGGCCTGGCCTTCAATGAGATGGTACGCAACGGCGAACTGAAAGCGCCGGTGGTGATTGGCCGCGACCACCTGGACACCGGCTCGGTCGCCAGCCCGAATCGCGAGACCGAGGCGATGAAGGACGGCACCGACGCCGTCTCCGACTGGCCGCTGCTGAACGCCTTGCTGAACACCGCCGGCGGCGCGACCTGGGTGTCGCTGCACCATGGCGGCGGTGTTGGCATGGGATACTCGCAGCATTCCGGCGTGGTGATCGTGGCCGATGGCACCGACGCCGCCGCCAAGCGCCTGGCGCGGGTGCTGGTCAACGACAGCGGCTCGGGCGTGATGCGTCACGCCGATGCCGGCTACGAAACCGCCGTTGCCTGCGCCAAGCGCAATGGCCTGAACCTTCCTATGATTAAATGAGTAACGCTATGACCCTGACTCTCAAACCCGGCGCGATGACGCTGTCCGAACTGCGCGGCGTGTGGAGCGCTGCGGCGCCGCTGTCGCTGGCCGCCGAAGCCTATCCGGTGATCGAAGCCGCCGCTGCCGCCGTACAGGCGATTGTCGCCAAGGGCGACGCCGCCTACGGCATCAACACCGGTTTCGGTCTGCTGGCCAAGACCCGCATCCCGGACGAAAAGCTGGAGCAGTTGCAGCGCAACCTGATTCTGTCGCATTCAGTTGGCACCGGTGAGCTGATGTCGGACGCGGTCTGCCGCCTGATCCTGCTGATGAAAATCGGCAGTCTGGCGCGCGGCTACTCGGGCGTGCGTCCGCTGATCGTCGATACGCTGATCAAGTTGTACAACGCCGGCATCATGCCGGCGATTCCGGCCAAAGGTTCGGTCGGCGCTTCGGGCGACCTGGCGCCGCTGTCGCATATGACGCTGGCGATGCTGGGCGTGGGCCAGGTGCGCGTCAACGGCGTGCTGACGGACGCGCTGGATGCGTTGAAAGCCGCCGGCATTGCGCCGGTGGTGCTGGCCGCGAAAGAAGGCCTGGCGCTGATCAACGGCACGCAAGTGTCGACCGCGCTGGCGCTGCATGGCCTGTTCATGGCCGAGCGTCTGCTGGAAGCGGGCATGGTGTCCGGCGCGCTGTCGCTGGATGCGGCCAAGGGGTCCGATTCGCCGTTCGACGCGCGCGTGCACGAAGTGCGCGGCCAGCCGGGCCAGATCGCTGCCGCATCGATTTACCGTCAACTGGTATCGGACAGCGCGATCCGCGCCTCGCACCTGGTGGGCGACGAGCGCGTGCAAGATCCTTACTGCCTGCGCTGCCAGCCGCAAGTCATGGGCGCCTGCTGGGACATCATCAACAACGCCGCGCGTACGCTGCTGATCGAAGCCAATGCGGTGACCGACAATCCGCTGCTGTTCAAGGACGGCGAGCTGTCGGTGGTGGTCTCGGGCGGTAACTTCCACGCCGAACCGGTGGCGTTTGCCGCCGATACGCTGGCGCTGGCCATCGCGGAAATCGGTTCGATCTCGGAGCGCCGCGTGTCGCTGCTGATCGACGCTACCTTGTCCGGCCTGCCGCCGTTCCTGGTGCGCGATCCGGGCGTCAACTCGGGCTTCATGATCGCCCACGTGACCGCTGCGGCGCTGGCGTCGGAGAACAAGTCGCTGGCGCATCCGGGCAGCGTTGACACCATTCCAACCTCGGCCAACCAGGAAGACCATGTCAGCATGGCGACTTACGCGGCGCGCCGTCTGGACGATATGGCGCAGAATACGGCGGTCATCATCGGCATCGAGCTGCTGGCGGCGGCGCAGGGGATCGACTTCCATCGTCCGCTGACCACCTCGCCGCATCTGGAGCATGTGCATGCACAGCTGCGCCAGAAGGTGTCGTTCTACGAGGAAGACCGCTTCTTCGCGCCGGACATCGAGGCGGCCAAGGGCATGGTGATGCGCGGCGAGTTGAGCGCGTCGTGCAAAGAGTTGTTCACGACGCTGCATCCGTAAGGAGAAACGGCATGGATTATCAGTTCAAAGCAGGCAGCATTCCCTTGCTGGTGTCCATGCCGCACGTGGGCACCGATATTCCCGACGAGGTGCTGGCGGCGATGACGCCGGCCGCCGTCGACAAGCAGGACACCGATTGGCATCTAGTGCGCCTGTATGAATTTTTGGACGAGATGGGCGCTTCGACCTTGTCGGCGCGCTGGTCGCGCTATGCGATCGATCTGAATCGTCCGCCGGAGAACACCAATCTGTATCCGGGGCAGGACACCACGGGACTGTGCCCGGTCGATACCTTCCACCGCGAACCACTTTACCTTGAAGGCCGCGCGCCGGATGAGGTTGAAGTGCAGCGCCGCCTGCAGGCATACTGGAAGCCGTATCACGATCAACTGCGCGCGGAGCTGGACCGCTTGCTGGCGCTGCACGGCCGCGTGGTGCTGTGGGATGCGCATTCGATCGCATCGCATGTGCCGCGCTTCTTCGAAGGCAAGCTGCCGGACCTGAACTTCGGCACAGCGGACGACAAGAGCTGCGCGCTGGGCTTGAGCAACGCCATCGTGTCGCGCGCGCTGATGCAGGACCGTTACAGCATTGCCGTCAATGGCCGATTCAAGGGCGGACATATCACGCGCTTCTATGGCCGGCCGGACGCCAATGTGCATGCGATTCAGCTGGAGATGTGCCAGTCCACGTATATGGATGAAGAGGCGCCATATGGTTATCGCGCCGATCTGGCCGCGCAGGTGCAGCCGCCGTTGCAGGCGATGATGCAGGCCGCCGTTGACTGGGTGCGCGCATGAGCAAGCTGTTTGCGCGCCAAGCGCTGCTGCCGGATGGTTGGGCCAGCGATGTGCTGATCGAGTGGGATGCCGGCGGCGCGATTACCGCCATCTCGTCCGGCGCTGCGGCTGCGGGTGTGGAGTCCGTGGAGTATGCACTGCCGGGCATGATCAACCTGCACTCGCACAGCTTCCAGCGCGCGCTGGGCGGCCGCACCGAAAAGGCGGGCGACAGCAAAGACAGTTTCTGGACCTGGCGCGATTTGATGTACCGCTTCGCGCGCAACATCACGCCTGAGCATATCGAAGCCATCGCCGCGCAGCTGTTCAGCGAATGCCTGCGCCATGGCTACACCTCGCTGTGCGAATTCCATTACGTGCAGCGGGCGCCGGACGGCGCCATGTATGCGCGGCCGGCGGAAACGGCGGAGCGCGTCATCGCCGCCGCACGTTTGACCGGAATTGGCGTGACCATGCTGCCGGTGTTGTATAGTTATTCCGGCTTTGGCGAATTAGCGCTGAAACCGGAGCAGCAGCGTTTCAAGACCGACGCGCAGGATGTGTTGCGCATCGTGGAAGCGCTGGAACCGCAGCGCGACGCGCAGGTGGAAGTTGGCGTGGCGCCGCATTCGCTGCGCGCGGCGTCGGTGAAGCAGATCGGCGAAGTGCTGGCGACGCTGCCGGCGGCACGCCCGGTGCACATCCATATCGCCGAGCAGCAGGGCGAAGTGCAGCAGTCGTTGAGCTGGAGCGGACGCCGTCCGGTGCAGTGGCTGCTGGAGAATGTGTCGGTGGACCAGCGCTGGTGCCTGATCCACGCGACGCACCTGAGCGATGATGAAGTCAGCGGCATTGCCCGCAGTGGCGCGGTGGCGGGCTTGTGTCCGACCACGGAAGCGAATCTCGGCGATGGCTTGTTCCCGCTGGAGAGCTTTGTGGCGCAGGGCGGCCGCTTTGGCATCGGCAGCGACAGCCATGTGTCGCAAAGTGCGGTGGAAGAATTGCGCTGGCTGGAATATGGCCAGCGCCTGCAGCACCAGCGCCGCAATATCGCGGTGTCGGCGACGGAACGCAACGTCGGCGACTTCCTGTGGCAGCGCGCCTTGCAGGGCGGCGCGCAGGCGGCGGGCCGGCCGGTCGGTGCGCTGGCGCCGGGCCATCGCGCGGACATCGTGGTGCTGGATGACGCGCATCCGAATATGTTTGGGTTGGCGCTGGACGAAGTGCTCGGCAGCTTTGTCTTCAGCGGCAACGACAATCTGGTCAAGGACGTGATGGTCGGCGGCCAGTGGGTAGTGCGCAATCAGCAGCACGTGGCGCAGCAGGCGATCGCTGCGCGCTTCAAGCAGACCTTGGCCGAACTGAGGGAGTTCCGATGACCCAGCTGATCCAGTATGCAAGCCTGCGCTCCGCGCCGTGGAAAAACGGCGGCGGCAGCACCACGGAAATCGCTGTCTCGCCAGCCGGCGCCACGCTCGACAACTTCGACTGGCGCGTGAGCCTGGCCACGATTGCGCAGGATGGCCCATTCTCTTCCTTCCCCGGCATCGACCGTTCGCTGGCGCTGGTCCACGGCGACGGCGTGCTGCTGGACTTCGGCGACGAGCGCTTTGTGCTCAGCCCCAGTGAACCGCTGATCGAATTCGCCGGCGAGGATGCGGTGCACGCCACCGTCACCGGTTTGCAGACCACCGACTTCAATGTGATGACGCGGCGCGGCCAGTGCCGCCACCGGCTGGAACTGCTGACGGTGCGCGGCAAACAGACGCTCAAGCGCCGTAGCGCCACCACGCTGCTGTTCCTGGCGGACGGCGAGAGCCTGAGTCTGGGCAGCGCGCGCGAACGCATCGCCATGGTCCGTTACGACACGCTGGTGATGGCGGACGGCGAAGAGGATTGGACGCTGGAAGCGCAACAGGCCACCGTGCTGGTGGTCGATATTATCCGCAATTAAGAAAGCAAAAGCATGTGGGACGTGTTGTTTACGAACGTGCATCTGGCCACGATGGCCGGTGATGAGGGTTATGGGGAAATCCGGGATGCGGCCATCGCCGTCAAGGATGGCCGCATTGCGTGGCTGGGCCCACAGGCCGATATGCCACCAGGCCTGGGCGCGAAGGCGGTCACCGTGCACGATGGCGGCGGCAGCTGGCTGACGCCGGGCCTGATCGACTGCCACACCCACATTGTCCACGCCGGCAACCGCAGCGATGAATTCGAGGCGCGCCTGAACGGCGCCACCTATGAAGATATCGCCCGTGCCGGCGGTGGCATCATGTCCACCGTGCGCGCCACGCGCGCGGCGTCGGAAGATGAGCTGCTGCGTCAAAGCCTGCCGCGCGTGCGCAGCCTGCTGGCGGAGGGCGTGACCACCATCGAGATCAAATCCGGCTACGGCCTGACGCTGGAATCGGAAGCGAAGATGCTGCATGCGGCGCGGCGCATCGGTCGTGAGCTGCCGGTGCGCGTAGCCACCACCTTCCTCGGCGCGCATGCGCTGCCGCCGGAGTTTGCCGGCCGCACCGACGATTACGTCGATGAAGTCATCAGGATGATCGGCCCGCTGGCCGCCGAAGGGCTGGTCGATGCGGTGGATGCGTTCTGTGAGCGCATCGGCTTTTCGCATGAACAGACGGAGCGTGTGTTCCAGGCCGCGCGGGCGCAGGGACTGCCGGTCAAGCTGCACGCGGAACAATTGTCCGACCAGCGCGGCGCCGAACTGACGGCGCGCTACAACGGTCTGTCGGCCGACCATCTGGAGCATCTGAGCGCTGCCGGCGTGGCAGCGATGGCGGCTGCCGGCACGGTGGCGGTGCTGCTGCCCGGTGCTTACTACTTCCTGCGCGATACCACGCCGCCGCCAGTCGCTGCGATGCGCGAAGCGGGCGTCTTGATGGCTATCGCCACCGACTGCAATCCCGGCACCTCGCCGATGACGTCCCTGCTACTGGCGATGAACATGGCATGCACCTTGTGGCGTCTGACGCCACAGGAAGCGCTGGCCGGTGTGACGCGCCACGCGGCACGCGCGCTCGGTCTCCAGCAGGACATCGGCACGCTGGCAGTGGGCAAGCGCGCTGACTTTGCACTGTGGCGCATCGCGCGTCCGGCCGACCTTTCGTATGCGATTGGCCTCAATCCGTGCCGTGGTGTCGCTAACGCAGGCATTTTGCGCTCTCCGGCCGTGTAAAAATCTGTTTGCTTCCTTATGCTTTCGGTTACATTATCCGAATGTCATCCAAGGAAGCCCTATGTTCGTATTGAATTCCGTACGCGTCGCCGTGCTGGCGGCGCTGAGTGTCCAGGCGCTGGCGCAAGAGCCGATGCCGCCAACTCCACCTGTTCCTCACGCGCCGGAAGTGCCGGTGGTGGCCACCACGCCGCTGCAACCGGGCGCCACGCCAACGCCGGCGATTGTACTGCCGACCGCCGCGCCACGGCCGTTCGTCGACGTGGTGCGCGGCGCGCAGTATCTGCCGGGCTTCCTGGGGCTATACCAGAAAGAGGAAAAGGTCTGGATCGAACTGCGGCCGGACCAGTTTGACCGTCCGCTGTTCATGTCGGTGAATATGCCGAACGGGATCGGTGAACGGGGCATCTACGGCAGCCAGATGGGCATGAGCCAGGTGGTGATCTTCCACCGCATCGGCAACCTGGTGCAGATGATCGCCAAGAATACCGAGTACAGCGCCAAGGGCGGCACGCCGCAGGCGCTGGCGGTGCAGCAGGCGTTCTCGGATAGCCTGCTGGCGGTGGCGCCGGTGGCCAGCGGACCGAACGCGCTGTCGAAGTCCGTGCTGGTGGAGGCCAATGCGCTGCTGTTCGGCGATATCCCGGCGATGTCCACGCGGCTGGAGACGGCGTTCCGCATGCCGTATGCAATGGACCCGCGCAACAGCAGCTTCCTCACCCTGCGTTCCGACGAGGCGATGACCGGCTTGCAGGTCAACGCCCACTTCTTCGTGCCGCGCATTGCGGCGCGTCCGGCGGTGGTGCCGACGGTGCCACTGGCGCTGCTGTCCTTGCCCACGCCGCCGTCCACGCTGCCGGACCCGCGCAGCATGTTCCTCGGTTTCTACTACAGCTTTATGCCGCTGCCGGCGCAGGCCATGCATGGCCGCGCGGCGGATGACCGCATCGGCCATTTCGTCAGCACCAGCCAGGATTATTCGGACGATGTGACGCCGACCACCGCCGTGCATCTGGTGGACCGCTGGCGTTTGGAGAAGCAGGACCCGGCGGCGGCGCTGTCGGAACCGAAGCAACCGATCGTCTACTGGATCGACGCCAACGTGCCGGAGAAGTACCGTGAGTCGGTGCGGCAGGGCGTGCTGGCCTGGAATGAGGCATTTGAACGCATCGGTTTCAAGAACGCCATCGTGGTCAAGCAGCAGACCGACAAGGATAAATTCGACACCATGGATGCGCGCCATGCGTCGATCCGCTGGTTCGTCGGCAGCGATGTGGGCTTTGCCATCGGCCCGAGCCAGGTCGATCCGCGCAGCGGCGAGATCCTGGATGCGGACATTGGCATGTCCGACGTGTTTGCGCGTGGTGCGCGGCGCATGGTGGGTGAGGACAGTTTCGACCTGTCGCCGCCGCCGACCGGCGAGGACCGTTGCGATTACATGGCCGAATCGGCGCAGGAGATGGGCTTTGCGCTGGACGTGCTGGAGTCGCGCGGCACCATGGATATGGGCAGTCCGCAGTCGGATGCGGTGGCGCAGGCTTACGTCAAGTCGGTCATCATGCACGAAGTCGGCCACACGCTGGGACTGCGGCATAACTTCCGCTCGTCGACCATCTACACGCTGAAGCAGTTGCAGGACCCGGAGTTCACCAAGAAGAACGGCATGGCCGGTTCGGTGATGGATTACACGCCGTTCAACCTGTCGCTGAAAGGCGAGAAGCAGGGCGAGTATGTGACGTCCGCGCTTGGTCCTTACGACTACTGGGCCATCGAGTACGCGTATAAACCGATCGAGCCGGCGCAGGAGAAGGAAGAACTGGCGAAGATCGCCGCGCGCTCGAATGAGCCGCTGCTGGCCTTCGGCACCGACCAGGATGCGAATGGTTTCAATATGGACCCGGACGTGAACGTGTTCGATCTCGGTAGCGATCCGCTGGCGTACTTCCAGCGCCGCCTGACCATCTCGCGCGAACTGTGGGACCGCGTGCAGAACCGCACGCTGAAGCCGGGCGAAAGTTATGAGGTGCTGCGCCGCAGTTTCGACTATGGCTTCCAGCAGTTTGCGCGTACGCTGCCGGTGGTGGTCAAGTACGTCGGTGGCGTGACCTATCTGCGCGACCACGCCGGCACTGGCAGGGCGACCTTTACGCCGGTGCCGCTGCCGCGCCAGCGCGAGGCTTTGCTGATGCTGACGAATAGCTTGTTCAAGGTGGACAGCTTCAAGTTTTCGCCGGAGATGATCAGCCGTCTCGGCTCGGATCATTTCAACACGCGCGGCCGGCCGGATGTGTCGGTCGGTGGACGCGTGCTGTCGTTGCAGGCGTCGGCGCTGGATCAGCTGATGTCCGATGCGGTGGCGATACGCCTGATCGATTCGCAGGAGAAGGTGGAGAACCGCAAGCAGGCGTTAGGTCTGCCCGAGCTGTATGTGACGGTGCAGGATTCGGTATGGAGTGAGCTCAAGTCCGGCAAGGATATCAACGGCATGCGGCGCAATCTGCAGCGTGAGCATCTGAAGCGGTTGGTGGCGTCGCTGTTGCGTGTATCGTCCGGCATGCCGGCGGATGTGCGTAGCCTGCAGCGCGAGAATGCCTTGCGCCTGCAGCGTGACCTGCATAGCGCGATGAACCGGCCGGTGAGCATCGAGGCCAAGGCGCATCTGTCGGAAAGCTATGAGACCCTGGGGCAGGCATTGAAGGCGTCCATGCTGCGCGCGGGCGCCTGATGATGGCGGTGCGACGATGGCTGGCCGGTCTGGCGCTGCTGTGCGCCGGGCCGGCGGCGGTGGCGGCGGGCGATACGCTGCATATCGGCTCGAAGCGCTTTACCGAGTCTTATATCCTGGGCGAGGTGCTGAAGCAGACGGCGGCGCCGCATGCGAAGGTCGAGCATCTGCAAGGCCTGGGCAATACGGCAATTGTGCTGGCGGCGTTGCAGGCGGGGCGGATCGATGTCTATCCCGAATATGTGGGCACGCTGGATCTGGAGATTCTCAAGCACGCCAAGCCGGCGCCGATGGAGCAGATCCGCAAGGAGCTGGCGGTGATGGGCCTGGGCGTGGCGGTGCCGCTGGGCTTTAACAATACCTATGCGCTGGCGATGCGCGGCGACGTGGATGCGCCGCACAAGTTGAGCGAGCTGGCGGGACGCGACCAGTTGCGCTTTGGGCTGTCGCATGAATTCATCGGCCGCGCCGATGGCTGGCAGGGACTGGCGACGCGCTATGGTCTGACGCAGCGGCCGGAGGGGCTGGATCACGGCATCGCGTATGAGGCGCTGCGGCACGAGCAGGTCGATGTGATCGATATTTATTCGACCGAGGCCCGTATCAGCCAGTATGGCTTGCGGGTGCTGGAGGACGATCGCGCCTACTTCCCGCGCTACGATGCGGTGCTGCTGTACCGGCTCGATGCGGCCAAGCGTTTTCCGGCGGCGTGGAAGGCCATCAGCCAGCTGGAAGGGCGGATCAGCGAGAAGGACATGATCGCGATGAATGCGGCGGCGGAGATCGACGGCCAGAGCTTCAACCGCGTGGCGCATGACTGGCTGGCGGCGCATCCGTTGGACGCACCTGCGGCCGAGCCGGCGGGTGTGCGGGCCGACGCCACTGCACCCGGTGTGACTACGTCCGCGCCGTCCGTCCGCGCCAGCCTGCTGGCCAAGATCTTCGACCAGAACCTGGCGCGCATGACGCAGCAGCATCTGACGCTGGTGCTGCTGTCGGTCGCGCTGGCGTGCGTAATCGGCATTCCGCTGGGCGTGCTGGCGGCTTCGTTGCCGCGCTTGCGGCAAGTGGTGCTGGGACTGGCCGGCGTCTTGCAGACCATCCCTTCGCTGGCCTTGCTGGCGTTGTTGATCCCGTTGCTCGGCATGATCGGGACCGTGCCGGCGCTGGTGGCGCTGGTGGTGTATGCGCTGTTGCCCATCGTGCGCAACACCTGCACAGGCCTGTTGCAAGTGTCGCCCGGCTTGAAGCTGGCGGCGCAGGCATTGGGGCTGCGGCCGATGCAGCGGCTGGTGCATGTCGATTTGCCATTGGCGCTGCCGGTGATCCTGGCCGGCGTGAAGACGGCGGCGGTGCTGAGCGTGGGCACCGCCACCATCGCCGCCTTCATCGGCGCCGGCGGTTATGGCGAGCGCATCACCATCGGCCTGGCGTTGAATGACAACGATATGTTGCTGGCGGGAGCTATCCCTGCGGCAATGTTGGCATTGCTGACACAGGGCATTTTCGAGCTGTTGGAGCGGGCCGTAACGAACAGGCATCGCTTTTCTGTAAAGCCGGTGTAAGCGTCTTTAAGCGGCCGTAATGATTTGTAAGGGCTGCGGTGTGGGCGCGTGGCGAGGGCTATAGTGAATCCGTTGATTCAATCTCCCTCCCACTGACAACGGGTTGCCCCATCCAGCGCCAGACGCTGGGTGGGTTTTTTTTATGCCTGCGCCGACAGCTGCGCCAGCGCGTCGCCGGTAACGCGGCAGATGCGCCAGTCCGGCATCACGGTCGCGCCCATGCCTTCGTAGAACTTGATGGCGTTGGCGTTCCAGTCCAGCACCGACCACTCGAAGCGGCCGCAATCGCGCTCGACCGCCAGTTGCGCCAGCGCCACCAGCATCTGCTTGCCGTAGCCCTTGCCGCGCTGCGATTGCTGCACGTACAAGTCTTCCAGGTACAGCCCCTTCTTGCACAGGAAGGTGGAGAAGTTGTGGAAGAACAGCGCGAAGGTCACTACCTCGCCGCCGCTGGTTTCGCCGACCAGCGCTTCGCACACCGGCTTGTCGCAGAACAGGCTGTCGTGCAGCATGGCTTCGTTGGCGACCACCATGTGTTCCAGTTTTTCAAACACGGCCAGCTCGAAAATCATGCTGAAGATGGCGGGGACGTCGGCCGGCGTGGCCGGGCGGATGTTCAGTTCGGAAGTGCTCATCAGGTTTTGGCAGTAGTAGAAGAATGAGGTTGCAGTGCCCAGACCACGCTGGACAGGCAGAGTACCATGCCGATCCACTCCATGACTCCGGGGCGGTAATGTTCCAGCTGGATCGACAACAACACGGAAATCACCGGCGTGACGACGCCGATGTAGACCGCCTTGTCGGAGCCGATGCGGTGGATCAGCGTGAAGTAGGCGGCAAACGCGATGACCGAGCCCAGCAGGGACAGCCACAGCAGGCCGCCCCAGTATTTCGCCGTGGTCGGCAGGCTGAAGTGCTGGCCGCTGACGATCACCCACAGCGCCACCAGCGTCGTGCCCCACAGCATGGACCAGGCCATAGTCAGCAGCACATTGTCGGATTGCTGGCGCACCTTGATCACCACCACGTTGCCGACCGAGCTGGCCAGCGTGGCGGTGGTCGCCAGGATCAGTCCCAGCAGGAAGTGGCCGCTGCCGCCGTTGCGGATCTCGCTCCAGGCGTCGCCGATGGAGTGAAAGAACAGCAAGGTCACGCCGCAGATGGCGACGCCGCCGGCGGCCCAGGTGCGCCAGCCGAGCGGGCTGCCGAACACCAGGCGGTTGAGAAGCGGATTCCAGAATACCATCAGCGCAAACAGCACGGCCACCAGGCCGGACACCAGATATTGCTCGGAGGTATAGGTGCAGATGTAGCTGAGGGCAAAGGTGGCGGCGCCTTGCAGCATCATCCAGCGCTGCGCGCGCCATGGCAGCAGCAGGCGGTCGCCGCGCGCCGCGCACCAAGCAAACAGCACGGCCGAGGCCAGCGCAAAACGGTAGACCACGGAGACGGCCGGCGCCACTTCGCCCAGTTGCAGCGTGATGGCGAAGAAAGTGGAGCCCCAGATCAAACAGGCGGTGATGAATAACAGTGGAGAGGACATCGAACGAGTATAGCTGGCCGGGGTGTATCTTGCCTAGCGGCTAGTATTTTGTTGCGACGCAACAGATGGCGGCCGAAGTTGTATCTGGAGTGTAAATTCAGGGGTGCTGGTGAAAAGACCAAGTATAGTGAAATAACACTTCACAATTTTGCCAACCGGAGGGCGCCATGAGTACCGCGCTGCAAATCAAGGTCGTCACCCTGTTGGGCTACGTGGCCCTGAGCACGGCATTGGTGCTGATGCTGGCCGACGACGAGATGCAGGGCGCGGCCACGGCCATGTTCTATGCCCTGCTGCGCTGATCAGTAGGCGAGGTGCAGGCGACGGTACAGGAAGCTCAGCACGAACAGCGGGCCGATCAGCAGAAAACGCAGGTCATCGAAGAAGGATGGCTTCTTGCCCTCGATCTTATGGCCGATGAACTGGCCGATCCACGCCAGCACGAAAATCGCAATCGACAGCGGCAGAATGGTTTGCTGCGGCAGCGCCGCCAGGATGGCCAGCATCAGCGCCGCCATCAGCAGCATGCCCACCGCGAACGGCTTCGACAGCCGGAAGTAATAGCCCATCGAAGCCAGCGCCACTGTCAGCGCCACCAGCGGATGCAGCGACCATAGCAATCCCAGCAGCGTGAAGACGATCACGGGCACGCAGACGAAGTGGATCAGTTCGTTTGTGTGGTTGAGGTGGCTTTCGCTGTACTTGGCCAGCAGCGTATCGATCGCGCGGTGTTGCGGCATGGTTGGTCTCCTGTTGTGTGGGTGCGGTCTATGCCGCCTGCAAATTCTACACCCGAACGTGGCGCTGTCGAGCATCCGCTACAATGGCGCATGACTGTGGCTGCTTCCCCTTCTTCCTCCGCTCTGACCGGCCTGGCGCCGGTGATCGATGCGCAGACTCGCATCTTGATACTCGGTAGTTTTCCTGGCGCGGCGTCGCTGGCGGCGCAGCAATACTATGCCCATCCGCGCAACTTGCTGTGGCCGATACTGTCGGCGCTGACCGGCGAGCCGCTGGCTGATTTGCCGTATGCGGAGCGCTTGCCGCGCCTGTTGGCGCACGGCTTCGGCCTGTGGGATGTGCTGGGAGCGTGCGAACGTGAAGGCAGTCTCGACTCCGCGATCCGCAAACCCGCCGCCAACGACTTCGCTCGCCTGCGTGAATTGTGCCCGCTGCTGCGCACGGTCGGTTTCAACGGCCAGACCTCCGGCAAGTTTGCGCCGCAGTTTGCCGCTGAAGGCTACCGCACGCTGGTGCTGCCTTCCACTTCGCCCGCACATGCCTCGCTCACATTGACGCAGAAACTGGAGCATTGGAAACTGCTGCTTGGTTAATCGGCTGCACGGCCAAGCGCAGGCCCATGGTGTTGAGGATTGCCAGCAACGTCTTTAGCGATGGATTGAATGGCCTTTCCAACCAGCGGTGCTTTGCTCTGGCGCATAAAAAACGCCGCCGCAGCGCAGGGCTGGCGGCGGCGTTGGCGCGGGGCACGCGGGGCTTACGGGCCGACCGGCAGGAAAGTGACGGCGCCGTCTTCGGTGATGCCGACCAGGATCCAGCCGTCGCCCGACGCGGCCAGTTGGCGTGGCAGCAGCGCTTTGCCGGCGCTGTTCAGCTTGTATTGCTGGATGAGCTGGGTGCCGGTGCTGTTGTACAGGTAGAGGTCGTTGCTGTTGCCGCGCGCGGCGCCGGCGCAGGCGATGCGGCCGTCCAACAGCACGGCGACGTTGTTGGGCACGGCGTTGCCTATCGCCAGGTAGCGGACGATGCCGAGGTTGGCGCCATCCATCATGGCGCACGAGTTCGGCGTGCTGGCGGCGTAGATCACCTGGGTGCCGTCGGCGTTGACCCAGACGTCCTGCCCCAACGTGCCCGGGCTGGTGTGGCTGGCGCTGGTCTGCTGGGCGGCAAACAGCGTGCCGCCGGCCAGCGCCGAATAGTCGACGCTGATGGTGGTGTGCTGCACCGTAGCGCCCCCTTCGCTCTGCTGCACCAGGCGCTTGCCGTCGGCGCTGGCGGCCAGGGTGCCGTTGCTCAGCGGTAGGTTGGCCAGGCGGGTGTTGTTGGCGGTCAGGTACAACTGGCCGTCGCTCAGCACCAGCATGCCGATGCCGTTCGGGCGGATCAGCTTGATGCGGGTGGCGGCGCTGCCGGCCACCGCCAGCTGGCCGCTGATGGCGCGCGTGGCCAGGCTGACGGTGGTGATGCGGCTGTTGTCGATGTCCACCACGTACAGTGCGTCGCCGTTGGGGCTGATGGCTATATCGCCCAGGTGGGCCGAGAAGCCGGTGATGCTGGTTTCCTTGAGGCCGGTGTAGAGGTTGTAGACGTCAATGTAGGCGCCGCCGTTGTGTACGTAGGCGTAAGGCCGCAGCGGGTCGGTGGCGACGGTGGTGTAGGGCAGCCCGGTGGTGCTGGCGGCGGCTGGTGCGGCCGTGCCTTTCCACAGTGCCACGCGGATCACCTCGGGCGCGGTCGCGTCGGGATCGGATGGCTTCACGGTGATGGTGGCGGTGGCCAGGGTGTCGGTCAGTTGCTGGCTGGCGTCGGCGGTCACGGTCAGCTGGTTGCCGCTGACGCCGACCACCAGCCACGACTTGTCGCTGGTGGCGCTCATGCCGCCAAAGTTGTTGAAGTTATCGTTGACCGTGATGGTGCGGGTGATCCGGCTCCAGGTCGGCGTGCTGACCAGGGCCACCGCCGTTTCGGCCGGCAGCAGCTTGTGCAGGTCTTTGTTGATAACGAACTGCAGCGGGGTGGTGACGGTGTCGCCGTTGACCTTGGCGCTGGCGGTGACCAGCGCGCCGGTGGTACCGGCGGGCGCGCTGGCGGCGACGGCCTTGACGCTGAGGTCGGCCCCGGAGGCGTTGACGGTGCCGCCGGTGGCGCTGGCGCTGGCCCACAGCGGCACGTTGCTGAGTTTCCATGGCCAGCTATTGGTGCCGGTGTTCAGCGTCAGCTTGATCGGCTGGGGCACCAGGGGGAGGCTGAAATCGCGGCCGTAGGTCCCGCCCAGCGTCAGCGTGCTGAGCGAGGTCTGCAGCGTGGCCGGGGTCAGGTTGAGCGTGACCGGCAAGCTGCGCGCGGCCAGGCCGGCGGCCTGGATGGTGATCGCGCCGGCATAGCTGCCGCTGGCCAGCGTGCCCACGGTCGGGTCGACCGTCAGGATGGTGGTGGCCGGTGTGGCGCCGCTGGTCGGCGACACGCTCAGCCAGGCGGTGTTGCTGGTGGCGGTCCAGGCGGTGGTGAGCTTGTTGTCGGTGTCCAGGCTGACGATCTGACTCGGCACCGGGGCGCCGTTGATGGGGCTGAAGGTCACGCTGTTGCTGCCCAGGACCAGGCCGGGCTGCAGCACGGTCAGCGTGGCCGGCAGCGTGATGGTGCTGCCGCCGCTGGTGACGCTGAGGTTGGTGGTGTAGGCGCCGACCGCCAGCCCGGTGGCGTTGTAGCTGACGGTCAGGCCGCCGTTGCCGCTACCGCTGGTGGCGCTCAGCTGCAGCCAGCTGGCGCCGCTGACGGCGCTCCAGTCGGCGCCGCCGGTGGTGATGGCGACCGCCGTGCCAACCGGCGCCGTGCCGCCACTCTGGATGCTGGCGCTCAGCGGCATGGCGGGCACGGCGGTGAAGCTGGCGCCGCCAGCCGGCAGCACGGTGATGTCATACGGCAGCGCCACCGGCGAACCGGGGAACTGGCTGGCGCAGCCGCTGTCGCGGCACAGGCGCACGCTGAAGCTGCCTTTGTAGTTGCCCGCGGCCAAGGTTGGCGCGGTTTGCAGCACGGCGTGAAATTGGCTGTTGCTGTCCTGCACCAGCTGGGCATTGGGCAGCAGGACGCCAGCGCTGTCGACCACCAGCGCGAGGACGCTGGTGGCATTGCTGAAATCGTTCGGGCGGGTGACGGTGGCGATGACGCTGGCCGTCAGTGAGACGCCGGCCGTGACGCTGCCGGTGACGGTGGCCGGGGTGAAGGTGAGGGCGGGACTGACGTCCGGTGTGGTGGCGCCGCCGCCGCCGCTACTGCCGCCACCGCCGCCACCGCCGCAGCCGGCCAGCAACGCGGCAATCAGGAAGGGGGCGGCGTGGCTGGGCCTGAATCTCAGCATGACAAAATCCTTGTGGTAGATGCGGCTTAAAGCAGCTTCAAGTAACTTGAGAGCGCTTAATTTACTTGCAATTGTTGCGCGAATGCAACTTAGTGTCAAGTAAATGGTCACTGAGTGGCCAGAGAAGCCTGCCCAGCATACCACCGTCATCTGCCTGCGGATGTCAATTCGATAAGTTGTACCTGGCTATTTATCCCGCAACTGGGCGGCGTAGGCGCGCAGGCGGTCGAGCTTGGCCGAGTAGACGTCATGGTCGCCGCGCGTGGTGCTGTTTTCCATCGCCAGCGCCATGTGGCGGTCGGCCGCGCGCAGGTTGCCCAGCTGGTAGTTGGCCACCGCCAGCCAGAAGTGCAGTTCGTGGTAGTCCGGCACCCGGTCCAGCTCACGCTCGAACAGCGTGCGGGCGCGCGCGTAGTCGCCCAGCTTCATGGCCTCCTGGCCCTGCACGAAGAAATAGAACGGCGGGTAGGGTTCCAGCCGCGCCAGCCGCGCGCGCAGCACGGCGGCTTCTGCCAGCTGGTTATTGCTCTCCAGCGTCTGCGCCAGATTGGACAGGTAGATGGTGTTGTCCGGCAACTGGCTCATCGCGTAGCGCAGCGCCGCTTCCGCCTGCGGCTGGTTGCCGTGGTGCTGGTAGATCACGCCCAGCGTGTTGTAGGCGTTGATGAACAAGGGATCGGCCTCGGCCGCCTGGCGCGCGGCCCAGTAGGCGTCGTCGACCTGGCCGGCCGACAGCAGTTCGGCGGCGCGGTTGTTGAGGAACATGGCCAGCACGGTCTTCTCGGTCAGCGGCCTGGCGTTTTCGCGCGCCTGCGGCGGGATGGGGATGAAGTCTACCGTCAGCGAATTGGCGACGTCGACGGCGGTCAGCAGGTAGGGATTCTGCCCGGCCAGCGGCCGTCCCAGCGACAGGTTGACGTGGTTGCTGGCGAAATACAGGTTGCCGGCGCGGCTCCACACTTCGTCGATCTGCACTTGCTGGAAGATCACCGGCATCTTCAGCTCGCGCGCCAGCGCGGCGGTCATGATGGCCAGCGACAGGCAGTTGCCGGAGCGCGCCGCAAAGGTTTCGGCGGCGGTGCGGGTGAGGGCGGCGTCGTATTCCAGTTGCAGCTTGTCGCGCCGGTACAGGGCGTCGAACAGCATGCGGCGCACGTCGCGGCCGGGGCCGGGAGTGCCGAGCTCGTGCTTGACGTAGTCGCGCATCTCCGGGGTCAGGGCGAACACGCTGGCGGTGTCGATCGGCGCGCTGGGCGGCTGGAACAGCTGGTCGTGGAATAACTGCTGGGCCGGCGCCACGCGCGGCGTCTGGCTGGCGCAGCCGCCGAGAACTGCGGCGGCGGACAGGATCAGAATGCGGATCCATGGTTTCATGACGTGTCTCCCTTTGCTGCGGAGCACAAGCCGGCGCCGCACCAGGCAGCGGAATCTGCGTTCCGCGTGCAGGAAAGTATCCTCGGCTAAACCAGGACTGTCAAACTGGAAATCGCTTTCAGGCCAGCGGATCTTCCGATACCGAAATATCGGTGATGCCCAGGCTGGCCAGGGCGTCGCCCAGGTCTTCCAGCGCCAGGGCCAGCTCGGCGGCCGGGTCGAGCGGCTTGTCGGCGCTGGCCAGCACGCTGCCGCCGTGCGACAGTTGAACCCGCAGCGCCGGCTCGTCGTCATCGTCGGTGGGGGCGATCACGGCTTGCAGGGTGGCGGGATCGTGGCCTTCCAGCGCCTGGTTCAGCGTCGACAGCAGGCTCAGCATGTCGTATTCCGACTGGCCCTGGGCGCGGGCGCCGAAGAACAGGTCCTGGTACAGGAAGTTCAGGGTCAGCGCCGGATCGGCGCCGCGCGCGCGGCCCAGGCAGCGCGCCACCAGCGGCGCAAATTGTTCGGTCCACTTCTGATAGGTTTCGGCGCGCTTGGCGAAGTAGGCGTCGGCCGCTTTTTCGCTGGCCGGCACTTGGTAGAAGGCGTCGTCGGCGCGCTTCAGCGAGAAGCCCAGCAGGAAGCGCAGTTCGATCGCGGTGTCGTCGCTGCTGAAGCTGGTCGGCGACCAGCCGGCCGCCATGCTGCGTTCCAGCGCCGGCGCGGCGGCGATTTTCTTGTCGGTCAGCGACTGCGCCGCTTCGCGCACCATGGCGTGCAGCAGGCCGTAGTTGATGCGTTCGATTTCGTCCAGGTCGTAGGCGTGGCTGACCAGCACTACCTTGGCTTTCGGGCTTTCCAGGCCGGCGTCGGTGAAGCTGTTGAGCAGCGCCTCGTAGGCGTCGGCGTCCTGGAAGTCGGCGGCCGGATCGAGGCCGCCCTGGCTGTGCACGAACACCGGAATGGCGAAGGCGTCGATTTCCAGTTCGGGCGCACCCTCGCGCCGCACGATCAGGTTGGCGGCGCCTTCTTCGACGGCGTTGCGCAGGTAGCGGTAGGCGTCGGTGGATTCTTCGCGCGCCAGTTCGATGGCGCCGTACAGCACCTCGTTCTTGCCTTGCGCCAGCAGGCGGCGCAGCAGGCGCTGGAATTCGATGTGCTTCTGCGCCAGCTCGTCGCGGGTGGCGGCGGCGACGATGTCGGCGCCGGCCGATTCGTCGGCCAGGTCGAGCGCCAGCGCGCACAGTTCGTTGGTTTGCTGTTCGTCTTTGACTTCGGGCGAGTTGGCGGATTTGCGCGGTACGGGGCGCTTATTCTTAGGCATGCGTGTTGACTTCTCTTAGCGTTCGGTGTGGAAGGTTTCGTTCAGCTCGTCGAGCAGATCTTCGGTTTCATCCTCGGTCAGGCCGAGGTGGCGGCAGGCGCTTGCGCCGCCCTTTTCCCATTCGTACGAGGTGCTGTGGTTGTGCAGGCGCTGGATGCCTTTTTCGGCCAGCAGCGACAGCGCCACCAGCGAGCGGATGGCGTCGTCGGTGGCGGCGTCTTCCAGCACGCGGTAATCGTGGTGGTGCAGGATGGCCCAGGAGACGTCCGGCGACAGGCCCCAGTTGCGCGCCAGCAGGCAGCCGATGGCGGCATGGTTGGTGCTGTAGCGTTCGTCCTCGATGGCGGTGAAGACGCCGTGCGGGTCGTTGCAGGCGCGCTCGTAGGTGTCGGTGTAGTCGGCGAAGCGGTTCATCAGCAAGGGCACGCCGATGTCGCAGAACAGGCCGAAGGTGTGGGCGATGTCGGGCGGCGCCACGCGCAGCTTGCGCGAGGTGAACACCAGCGCCTGGGCGCGGCGCGCCGAGATTTCCCAAAATTCGCTGAGGTCGGCGTCCTTGCCGTCGATGGCCTGGCGCGCCAGCAGCCCGGTCAGCAGCGACGCGCACTGGTTGATGCCGAGGAAGTTGATCGCCTGCTCGACCGACTTGGCCTTGCGGGCGGCGCCGAAGAATGGCGAGTTGGCCAGCTTCAGCAGCGCACCCGACATGCCGACGTCGTTGGCGATGATGCGGGCGATCTGGCGCGGCGACGGATCTTGCGTGGCCAGTTCGCGCTGCAGGTCGACGAGCAGACTGGGCCGTGGCGGAATCCGGATGGAGCGCATCAGCGCGTCTTCCACCGCGTTTTCTGTTGGCAAGGCTGGGGCAGCAACTGTCGTCATTGGGGTCTTCAAGGCAAAAGCTTCAGGGCAAAGGGCAATCTTACCCTCGATTATCGCCGCAAGCGGCGGCGGATTGCGCGAATTTGCGATGAATTTCTGGCTAATGCACCGTATTTTGTCGTGGATTGCCGGGATTTGATAATGATTTGTCACCAATTGTGTGGACGGACGGTCCAGATTGGTGTTTACAATAGATGCATGATAACCAATCTGGCAGGCATAGATTTCGACGCGCCGTCGCACGTGGTGGCGCCCCAGCTGATCGGCGTGACGCTGCTGTTCAACGGCGTTGGCGGCCGCATTGTGGAGGCCGAGGCGTATGACCGCGAGGAGCCGGCCTCGCATTGCTACGGTGGCGAGACGCCGCGCAATTTCGCCATGTTCGGGCCGCCGGCGCACAGCTATGTGTACCAGTCGCACGGCATCCACTGGTGTTTGAATTTTGTCTGCCGCGAGCCGGGGCATGGCGCCGGGGTGCTGCTGCGGGCGCTGGAGCCGCTGGACGAGGCGGAAGGGCTGGCGCTGATGCGCGCGCGGCGCAAGCTGGACGATGTACGCTTGCTGTGCTCGGGGCCGGGGCGCTTGTGTCAGGCGCTGGGCGTGTCGCGCGCGCATAACAACCTGCCGCTGGACGCGCCGCCGTTTTTGCTGCTGCCGCGCGACCGCGAGGTGGAGGTGCTAGCCGGCCCGCGCATCGGCATTTCCAAAGCGGTGGACCTGCCGTGGCGTTTCGTCGAAGCCGATTCGCGGTTTTTGAGCAAGCCCCTGCGGCGCCTCTAGTTTGAACACCGACACCGCCTGCGACAGGTGGCCGGCCTGGTCCTGCAGGCTGGCGGCGGCGGCGGCGGCTTGTTCCACCAGCGCGGCGTTCTGCTGCGTCACATCATCCATCTGACCGACCGCCTGATTGACTTCGGCGATGCCCTGCGCCTGTTCGGCGCTGGCGGCGCTGATGCGGGCGATGATGTCGTTGACCTGCTGCACGGCGGCGACGATGCCGCCCATCCGTTCGCCGGCCTGCTGCACCGAGGCGCTGCCGCTGTCGATGGTGGCCACCGAGGCGGCGATCAGCGTTTTGATTTCCTTGGCGGCGGCGGCCGAGCGCTGCGCCAGCGTGCGCACTTCGGCGGCCACCACGGCAAAGCCGCGTCCCTGTTCGCCGGCGCGCGCCGCTTCCACGGCGGCGTTGAGCGCCAGGATATTGGTCTGGAACGAGATGCCGTCGATGACGGCGATGATGTCGACGATCTGGCGCGAGCTGGCGCGGATCGAGGCCATGGTGTGCACCGCCTCCTCCATCGCGGCGCCGCCGTGCTGCGCCAAATCGCTGGCGCCGGCCGCCAGCTGGCAGGCCTGGCGCGCGTTGGCGGCGTTGGCCTGCACGGCTTGCGTCAGGCTGTTCATGGCGCTGGCGGTTTGTTCCAGCGAGCTGGCTTGCATTTCGGTGCGGGTCGACAGGTCCAGGTTGCCGGTGGCGATTTCGCGCGCGGCGGTGTCGATCGAACGCACCGCGCCGAGAATGGTGGTGAGGGTTTGCGTCAGGTTGGCCATGGTCTGGTCCAGCATGCGCGCGGTGTCGGCGATTTCGTCGCGGCCCTTGGTGCTGCGGCCGGCGGCGAGACGGCCGGCGGCCAGCGCGATCACCACGTCGGCGATGGCGCGGATGTCGCGCAGCATGGCGCCGCGCACCGCCATGGTCACGCCGACCGATAGCGCGATCGACAGCAGCACCATGATGGCCATGGTGGCGTTGAGCGTGCTGAAGTCGGCCTTGGCCTGCGCATGGGCGGCTTCGCTGAGCTGCTTTTCCAGCGCCGAGAGTTGCGCCAGCTGGTCGTTCAGCAGCAGGAATTGTTTTTCGGCGATGGCCATGGAGTTGGTGGCGATGCTCTGGTCCATCTGCGCCATGTCCATGGTTTCGAGGACAGCCTTGCGGTAGGCCGCCAGCGCTTGCAGCGATTGGGCGGCGATCTTGCGTTCCTGGTCTCCGGTGGCGTCGGCGTTCAGTTGGCGCAGCAGGGTGTCGGTGGTGGCGTGGCGCGCCTTGATGTCGCGCGACAGGGCGTCCAGCCGCGCTTGGGCGAAGCTGCCGTTGACCCAGGCCAGCAGCTGGTAGATATGGGCGTGGGCGTAGCGCGCTTCGCCGGAGACGTCGGCGGCGGTCTTGAGGCGGGCGGCGCGCACCTGCACCAGGTTTTCCAGCGAGGCGTTCTGGCGCACCATGCCGACATAGGCCGCGCCGGCGGTGGCGATCAGCAGTACCAGCACCAGCATCGGTGCCAGCAGCAGTTTGGGTCCGATACGCAGTTTGTTCAGCATGGTGTGCCTCGCGTCATTTCTTGTAGATGCCCGCTTCCAGCACGACGTCGCCGACGCGCAGGATGTAGGTGGTCTTGGGTTCGATCTTGCCGGTGGTGGGATTTTTGTATTGGTAGTCCACCCAGCCGTGACCTTTTTTGGCGGCCAGGTCGATGATCTCGCGGCGGTATTTTTTGCCGCTGGCGTCGGGGATGTCGGTCAGGTCCTTGCCGACGATGGACGGGTTGACCGGGTGCGCCAGCACGATGCCGGTCTTGATGTCGCGCACGTCGACGTATAGCGAGCCTTGCAGATAGTCGGGGTCCTTGGCGGCGATCTTTTTGAGGAAGGCGTCCTGGCCGTTGGCCTTGATGAAGGCGGCGCCTTTTTCGGCCATGGCGATGGCGTCTTTTTCGGTCGGTTCTGCGGCCTGCGCGGACAGCGCCAGGCCAGCCAGCACAATGCTAACGAGGGTTTTCATGAGCAATCTCCTGTCGGGTGGTTGACGCCATCCACTGTAACCGTCAGGAAATTTGAAGAGTTGCGATGCCGCAAGACTGAGTAGCGGCGCGCGGCCTAGCATGGTGCTTCCGACCCTCAACACAGGACTTCGCGATGGATACGCCCAAATTCAAACCGTTTATTCGCCAGACCATTTCGCACGCGCGGCAGTGGGAATGGATACCGCCCGATTTGCAGGAGGCGGTGCAGGTGGTGTCGCATGTACTGCCGTTCCGCACCAACGAGTATGTGCTCGATCATCTGATCGACTGGAACAATATTCCCGACGATCCGATTTACCGTTTGACCTTTCCGCACCGGGACATGCTGGCGCCGGACGACTATGCGCGCCTGAAGGAGCTGGTGCTGGGCAAGGCCGACCAGCCGGCGCTGGTGGAACTGGTGCGGCGCATCCGGCTGCGCATGAATCCCCATCCGGCGGGGCAGATGACGCACAACGTACCGCGCGTGAACGATGCGCCGCTCAAGGGTTTGCAGCACAAGTACAAGGAGACGGTGTTGTTTTTCCCCAGTTCGGGGCAGACCTGTCACGCCTACTGCACCTTCTGTTTCCGCTGGCCGCAGTTCGTCGGCATGGACGATATGAAGTTCGATGCCAAGGAGTCGCACGAGCTGGCGGCCTATCTGCGCATGCATCCGGAGGTGACCGATGTGCTGATCACCGGCGGCGATCCGCTGATCATGAATACGCGCTCGCTGGAGGCGTACATTGAGCCGTTGCTGGCGCCGGATCTGGCGCATATCCAGAATATCCGCATCGGCACCAAGTCGGTGGCGTATTGGCCGCAGCGCTTTGTCTCGGACCGCGATGCGGATGATCTTCTGCGCCTGTTCGAACGGGTGGTCAAGGCCGGCAAGAATATGGCGATCATGGGCCATTACAACCATGCGGTGGAGCTGCGGCAGGAGATTGCGCAACAGGCGGTCAAGCGCATCGTCGGTACCGGCGCGACCTTGCGCATGCAGGGGCCGCTGATCCGGCATATCAATGAAGACCCGGCGTCGTGGGCGGAGTTGTGGCAGACCGGCGTGCGGCTGGGGGCGATTCCGTACTATATGTTCGTGGAGCGCGATACCGGGCCGCGCGAGTATTTCCAGCTGCCGCTGGCGCGCGCGCATGCGATTTTCCAGGCGGCGTATCAGATGGTGTCTGGCCTTTCGCGCACGGTACGCGGGCCGTCGATGAGTGCTTTTCCGGGCAAGGTGGTGATTGACGGGATTGCGACCATCGGCGGCGAGAAGGTGTTTGCCTTGCAGTTCCTGCAGGCGCGCAACGCGGACTGGGTGCGCAAGCCGTTTTATGCGAAGTTTGATCCGCAGGCGACGTGGATGGATGAGTTGAAGCCGGCGTTTGGCAAGGAGAAGTTTTTCTTTGAGGAGGAGGGCGGTAGCCGCAGCGAGTATGGCGCCGAGCCGCCGGGATCGCGCAAGGTGATTCCATTGTTGTCGGCGCGCGCGGACAGCAGCGCGCCGGCTGCCGGCTGCGATTCGCACAGCGCGGCTTAGGCGGCGATGATGCGCGATGCTGCGTCGGCACCGACACTGTCTGGGCGCGCGGTGTTTGTGTTGGTGTTTTTGCCGTTCGCGCTAGGGCATTTTTTATCCAGCTTGATGCGCACGGTGAATGCGACGCTGGCGCCGCAGCTGGTGGCGGCACTGGCGCTGACGCCCGGCCAGCTTGGCCTGCTGACCAGCGCTTTTTTCCTGGCTTTCGCGCTGGCGCAGCTGCCGGTCGGGATGGCGCTGGACCGCTGGGGGCCGGCCAAGGTGCAGTTGCCGATGCTGCTGCTGGCCGGCGTCGGCGCGCTGGCGTTTGCCGGTGGCCAGACCTTCGGCCAGCTGCTGGTGGCGCGCGCCGTCATCGGGCTGGGACTGGGCGGCTGCTTCATGTCGGCGGTGAAGGCGATCTCCAGCTGGATTGCGCCGGCGCGCCTGCCGTCGGTGCAGGGCTATCTGATCGCGGTCGGCGGCCTCGGTGCGGCGGCGGCCACGCTGCCGGTACGGCTGGCGATGCACTATATGGACTGGCGCGGCCTGTTTCTGTGGCTGGCGGCGGCAGCGGCCATCATCGGGCTGCTGATTCGCGCGCTGTCGCCGCCGCAGCCGCCGGCCGCCGGCAAGGCCGGGCTGCGCGAGGCGATGCGGGCGGTGTACCGCCATCCAGCGTTCCGCGAGGTGGCGATGCTGGTGCTGATTCCGCATACGGTGTTCTTCGGCATCCAGGGCTTGTGGATTAGCCGCTGGCTGAGCGATGTGGCGCGCTATCCGGAGGATGCGGTGACGTATCTGCTGTATCTGGGCATGGCGGCGGTGATCTTCGGCGCCATTGCGGTCGGCATGATTACCGAGTGGGCCGGGCGGCGCGGGATTGCGCCGATTACGGTGGCGGCGGCCGGCGTGGCGCTGTTCGTCGGGGTGCAACTGGCGTTTGTGTGTAACTGGCGGCCCAGCTATCAATTGCTATCGGTGCTGTTTACGCTGGTCGGCACGGTGACGGGCATCGAGTACACCATCGTCGCGCAAAGCCTGCCGGGTGCGTTGACCGGGCGCGCGGCCACTTGTCTGAACCTGCTGATTTTCCTCGGCGCCTTTGCGGTGCAGGCGGGCTTTGGGCTGGTGGTGGGCTGCTGGCGGCCGGATTTGCTGGGACATTATCCGGCGCCGGCCTATCAGGTGGCGTTCGGCGCGCTGGTGCTGTTGCAGCTGCCGGGATTGATCTGGTTTATGCGGCGGCGCAGGCGCAATCCGGTAAAATTGAACTCCTGTCCGACTATCTCCTGATACGCGATGACTCAAGATCAAACCGTTTTTGCCTCCCTGCCGCAAACCTGGCGCGTTTGGATCATGGAAAACCTGGAACGCGCATGCAGCCCGCTGGACATGGCCAACAGCATGGCGCGCTCCGGCCAGTACAGCATGACCGCTGCGCGCGCGGCGATTGACGATGCGGTGCGCATCCGCGCCGGCGGTGGTAGTGACGCCAGCGCGGTGGCGGCAGCGGCGCCGGTGGCCAGCGCGTTTTCGTCGCCGCGCGAGATGCCGTTCATTGACCTCACCAGCAACCGCATCGCCGCGCCGGACCGCGAGATCGATGTGCTGTTCGTGCTGAAAAAGCCGCAGGTGATCCTGCTGGGGAATGTGCTGAGCGATGAGGAGTGCGACGCCATCGTGGCCCATTGCGGCAGCCGTTACACCCGTTCGACGGTGACGGCGGAAGCCGATGGCGCCAGCGTGGTGCACGAGGGCCGCACCAGCGAGATGGCCTTCATCCAGCGCGGCGAGGCCGAGGTGGCCGAGCGCATCGACCGCCGGCTGGCCGCCATCGCGCACTGGACGCCGGAATGCAGCGAGCCGTTCCAGCTGCAAAAATACGACAAGACGCAGGAGTACCGCCCGCATTACGACTGGCTCGACCCCGACAGCGCCGGCCATCGCTCGCACCTGGCGCGCGGCGGCCAGCGGCTGGCCACCTTTGTGCTGTACCTGTCCGATGTGGCGCAGGGCGGCGGCACGGTCTTCCCTTCGCTGGGGCTGGAGGTCTTCCCTAAGAAGGGGAGTGCGCTGTGGTTCCTCAACACCGACAGCAATCACCAGCCGGACCCGCAGACGCTGCACGGCGGCGCGCCGGTGGTCAGCGGCACCAAGATCATTGCCAACAAGTGGTTGCGACAGGAGCGCTACGGTTAAAATGGTGGGTGATTTTTAACCAGGGATAGATATGCGACTCGTACGTTACGGCCGTCCAGGCAAAGAAAAACCAGGCTTGATCGATGATGAAGGCAAGCTGCGCGACCTGTCCGGCGTGATCGGCGATGTCGATGCGGCGGCGCTGGCGCCGAAATCGCTGCGCAAGCTGGAGAAGATTGCGCAGTCGTCGCTGCCGCTGGTGCGCGGCAATCCGCGCTTCGGCGTGCCGGTGGCGCGCGTCAGCAAGTTCATTTGCATCGGCCTGAATTATTCCGACCACGCGGCGGAAGCCGGCATGGCGGCGCCGAAGGAGCCGATCGTGTTCCTGAAGGCGATTTCCGCGCTGAGCGGCCCGGATGATGCGGTGATGATGCCGCAGGGTGCGAAGAAGATGGACTGGGAAGTGGAGCTGGGGATCGTCATCGGCAGCCGCGCGCAGTATGTCAGCGAGGCCGATGCGCACAAGTACGTGGCCGGCTACACGGTGGTCAACGATGTGTCGGAGCGCGAGTATCAGCTGGAGCGCGGCGGCCAGTGGACCAAGGGGAAAAGCTTCGATACCTTCGGCCCGGTCGGTCCATGGCTGGTGACGGCGGAAGATATCTACGATGTGCAGGATCTGGATTTGTACCTGGACGTCAACGGCAAGCGCATGCAGACCGGGAATACCTCGACCATGATTTTCTCGGTGGCGCAGATTGTCAGCTATCTGTCGAAGCTGATGACGCTGGAGCCGGGCGACGTGATCGCGACCGGCACGCCGCCGGGTGTGGGCATGGGGCGCAAGCCGCAGCGCTTCCTGAAGAAGGGCGACGTCATGCGCCTGGGGATCGCCGGCCTTGGCGAGCAGCAGCAGGAAGTCATCGCCTGGAAAGCGACGAAGTAAGTGTATCCGCCAGGCGGCTGGTGATCTCCGCCAGCTCCGCCTCGGTGGCGATGAACGGTGGCGCCAGCAGGATATGGTCGCCGTGGCGGCCGTCGATGGTGCCGCCCATCGGGTAGACCATCAGGCCGCGCGCCATCGCTTCGTCCTTGATCACCGCATGCAGGCGCTGGGCCGGATCGAACGGCGTTTTGCTGTCGCGGTCCGCCACCAGTTCCAGTCCAATCAGCAGGCCGCGGCCGCGAATGTCGCCCACATGCGGGTGATTGCCGAAGGCTTCGCGCAGCATGCGCCGCAGGGCCGCGCCACGCACTGTGACGGCGCCCAGCAAGCAATCCCGTTGTATTACTTTCTGCACCGCCAGCGCGGCGGCGGCGGCCACCGGGTGGCCCATATACGTGTGCCCATGCAGGAAGGCGCCGCTGCCGTCGCGCAGGCGCTGGACGATGGGGGCGCGCGCCAGCACGGCGCCGATCGGCTGGTAGCCGGCGCCCAGGCCTTTGCCCAACACCACCAGGTCGGGCAGCACGCCTTCCTGTTCAAACGCGTACAGCGTGCCGCTGCGGCCCATGCCGCACATGACTTCATCGAGTATCAACAGCACCCCATACTGGTCGCACAACCGGCGCACGCCACGGAAATAGCCGGGCGTGGGCGGCACGGCGCCGGCGGTGGCGCCAACCACGGTTTCGGCGACGAAGCCGATCACCTGGTCGGCGCCGGCGGCCAGGATGGCGTCTTCCAGTTCCTGCAGCAGGGCGGCGGTGTAGTCGTCGGTGCTCTGGCCGTCGGCGCGGCCGCGGTACTCGTAGCAGGGTGAGACGCGCGGGACGTCGACCAGCAGCGGCGCGAAGGGCTGGCGGCGCCATTCGTTGCCGCCCACCGCCAGCGCGCCCAGCGTGTTGCCGTGGTAGCTCTGGCGGCGGGCGATGAAGGTGGTGCGCTGCGGCTGGCCGGCTTCCAGCCAGTACTGGCGCGCCAGTTTGAGCGCGGTCTCCATGGCTTCCGAGCCGCCCGAGACCAGGTAGACCTGATCGAGGTCGCCGGGGGCGTCGGCCGCCAGCCGCGCGGCCAGTTGTTCGGCGGCGTCGCAGGTGAAGAAGGCGGTGTGGGCGTAGGCGTTGCGGTCGATCTGGGCGTGCATGGCGGCCAGCACGTCGGGATGGGCGTGGCCCAGCGAGGAGACGGCGGCGCCGCCGCTGGCGTCGAGGTAGGTGCGGCCGTCGCTGTCGGTGATGGTGATGCCGGCGGCGCGCGCGGCGAGCGGCGGCACGCGGCGCAGGTTGCGGTGGATGATGTGGCTCATGGCGTCCTTTCGTGGTGAGGTGCAGACTGCCGACGATAGCCGGGTTTTGCCGGACGCTTTTTGATGTATGCCATGATGAGGTCTTTGAGGGAGGCAGCATGGAGGATCGCAGTGTGGATCGGCTGGGGCCGATCGCGTTTGCCGACATGAGCGCGGCGCAGCAGGTGGCGGCGCAGGCGGTGATCGATGGGCCGCGCGGGGCGCTGTATGGGCCGTTCGTGCCTTTGATCCGCTCGCCGGAGCTGATGGCGGCGGCGCAGAAGATGGGCGAGTATCTGCGCTACCGCAGCGCCATCGGCACGCGCTTGACGGAGCTGGCGATTCTGGTGACGGCGCGGCAGTGGAGCCAGCCGGTGGAGTGGGCGATCCATGCGCCGATCGCGCGCGATTACGGCATCGGCGAGGCGGTGATCGCGGCGATTGCGGCGCGTGAGCAGCCGCAGGGGCTATTGGCCGATGAGGCGCTGGTGTACGCGTTTTGCATGCAGCTGCAGCGGCAGCAGCGGGTCGATGACGCCACCTACGCGGCGGCGCTGGCGGCGTTCGGCGAGCAGGGCGTGGTGGACCTGATGGGCATCAACGGCTATTACACGTTGCTGGCGATGGTGATGAATGCGGCGCAGACGGCGGTGCCGGAATCCAGCGCTCCGGCATTGCCGGATTCCCCACTATACTGAGATATTCATGGCAAGGAGTGTGGCATGGCGATCAGTGTGAAAGAGGCGGTGAAAGCGGCCAAGGATGCTCTGCTCGAATTGTATGCAGATGACCCGCCCAAGGATATGGCGTTGGAGGAAATCGAGCGCAGGCAAGAGGAGGGAAAAGATTTATGGCTGGTGACGCTGGGTTTCTACCGGCGCAAGGCGGTCGTGACTCAGGCGGCCAACCAGATCGGCTCCTTATTCAACCCTGCGCTGGCCCAGATTGAGCATCGCGTTTATAAGATGTTGTCCATTGATGCGCAGACGGGGACGTTCGTCAAAATGGATATCCGTCAGGTGCAATGATGCCCGGATTGGAGCAGCAATTATTGTCACTGGTAAGCAAGCATGCTGTGCGAGGCATACTGGTGGACAGCAATGTTCTGCTGTTGCATCTTTGTGGGCAATATATGCCCTCGGCGTTGGGACAGAAGCGGTTAGCAAAATATACCGCTGACGATGTCAGTCTGATTAGCCAGTTTTTAGCGCGCTTTGCCCGCATTCTCACCACCTAGCACGTGCTGGCGGAAACCAGCAATCTGGCGCGACAGGTCGTCAGTGGCAAGCAGGGATGGGCCTTATCAAGCAGGTTGTATCCCCTGTTTTGCCTGGATACTGCCGATTCTCTTTTGCCTTGTGAGGTGGAGGGGAAGGCCATCGACGCCGGCGTATTCACCCGCCTTGGCTTGACGGATGCAGGGCTGGCGTCGTTGGTCCGGGCAGATACGCTGTTGCTGACGGATGACCTCGATTTGTATGTGGTGGCGGTTGCCATGGGAGGCGACGCGGTCAACTTTACCCATATGCGCGAGGCCGCCGGCACTGTATGAGGCCGGCCTCGCGGGTCAGGCCAGTACGCGTTTGAGCCAGGCGCTGATGTCGTTGACTTCTTCCTGGCACAGCGAGTGCTGCATCGCGTATTCGTGCCATTCCACCTGGTAGCCCCAGTCGACCAGCAGGTCGCGCGAGGCGGTGGCGCGGGCGATGGCGATCACCGGGTCCATGCGGCCGTGCACCAGGAAGATCGGCGTGGCCAGGCTTTCCGGGGTGTGCTCGGCGGCGGCTTTCGGCGCGATCGGCACGTAGCCGGACAGGCACAGCAGGCCGGCCAGTTTGGTTTTCTGGCGCAGGCCGGTTTGCAGGGTCATGGCGCAGCCTTGCGAGAAGCCGGCCAGGATGATGCGCTCGTTGGGGATGCCGCGGGCGTTTTCGCGCGCCATCAGGGCTTCGACCTTGACTTGCGAGGCGCGCAGGCCGGCTTCGTCTTCCTGGCGGCCGAGGTCGGTGGCGATGATGTCGTACCAGGCGCGCATGACGTAGCCGCCGTTGACGGTCACCGGCATGGTGTCGGCATTCGGGAAGATGAAGCGGATCGCCGGCAGGCCGGCCAGGTCGAGTTCTTGCAGCATCGGCACGAAGTCGTTGGCGTCGGCGCCCAGGCCGTGCATCCAGATGATGGCGACGGTCGGGTTGGGGCCGGTTTCTTTTTCGATGGTGTGCAGCAGTGCGGTCATGAGGCGGTTCCTTGCGCAGGGCGGAGGGCGGATTTGGGACGGAAGGCCTTGCATACGGCCGGGTCGGTTTCCATGTAGGGGCCGCCGATCAGGTCGATGCAGTAGGGCACGGCGGCGAAGATGCCGCCCACCAGCGTGGCGCCGTCGGCGTCTTTGAGGCCGCCCAGCGTTTCGGCGATGGCTTTCGGCTGGCCCGGCAGGTTCAGGATCAGCGCGGCGTGGTCGGCGCTTTCACGGATCACGGCGGTCTGGCGCGACAGGATGGCGGTCGGCACGAAGTGCAGGCTGATCTGGCGCATCTGTTCGCCGAAACCGGGCATTTCCTTGGTGCCGACGGCTTTGGTGGCCTCGGGCGTGACGTCGCGCCGCGACGGGCCGGTGCCGCCGGTGGTCAGGATCAGGTGGCAGCGGGCATTGTCGGCCAGTTCGGTCAGCGTGGCTTCGATCTGCGGCTGCTCGTCGGCGATCAGGCGGGTTTCGACGCGGAACGGCGTGGTCAGCGCGCGCGCCAGCCAGTCTTGCAGCGCCGGCAGGCCCTGGTCCTGGTAGACGCCGCCGCTGGCGCGGTCGGAGATCGACACCAGGCCGATCACCAGCAGCGCATCGGCGGCGGCAGGTGCGGTATTACTCGTCATCGGCTTCGTGGTCTTCTTCGTCGCCTTCGGCGTCGTCACCACCTTTGGCGGCTTTACGCTTGGCGGCGTCCAGCTGTTTCAGGATCTGGAAGATTTCGCGGTAGGCTTTCGGCGGCTTGTTCTCGGCCTGCTCCTTGCGGGCGTTGCGGATCAGGGTGCGCAGGTGCTGCACGTCCAGTTCCGGGTGGTCCGACAGCAGCGAGGTCAGGGCGTTGTCGTCGGTCAGCAACTTGTCGCGGCGGCGCTCCAGTGCGTGCATGGCCGAGGTTTCGGCCTTGGAGGCGCCTTTCCAGCCGTCGATGGCGGCCTGGATCAGGCCGATCTCGGTTTCATCCAGCGTGCGCATCTTTTTGCCGACAAATTGCATCTGGCGGCGGCGGCCTTCGTGGTTGGTGATGGTCTGGCACATCAGGATGGCTTCCAGCACGTCTTCCGGCATCGGCACGCGTTTGACGCGGTCGCGCGGGGCTTCGACCAGGGTTTCGCCCATCTTTTGCAGGGCGTTGGACTGGCGCTTGGCCTCGGATTTGGAGGGGCGTTCGTATTCTTCTTCGAATTCCGTCGAGCTGAAGCCGACCGCGCCGCGATTTGGATTTACCATAATATCAACTTTCGTGCGGACGCGTGGCCGCGCCCTTAAACTGTAAACGGCTGCTATGATAACTGTTTTAGCGGCCACCCGAAGAAAACAGCCCATGAGCGATACCCATTTTACCCACACCCAGGACCAGTTGAAGCAGCTCGCACGCGATGTGCTGGGCTATGCCAAAGCGCAGGGCGGCACCGATTGTGCTGTCGAAATCAGCGAAGGCAGCGGCCTGTCGGTGTCGGTGCGCAAGAGCCAGATCGAGACCATCGAGCAGAATAAAGACAAGGGCATGGGGGTGACCGTGTTTATCGGCCAGCGCCGCGGCAATGCGTCGACCTCCGATTTCTCGCCGGCCGCGCTGAAAGCGACGGTGGAAGCAGCTTACAACATCGCCCGCTTTACTGCCGATGACGATTGCGCCGGCCTGGCCGATGACGACCAGCTGGAGCTGAATCCGCGCGACCTGCAATTGTTCTATCCGTGGGAGATCGCGACCGCCGACGCGGTGGCGCTGGCGCAGCGCGCCGAGGCGGCGGCGTTTGCCGTCGATCCGCGCATCAGCAATTCGGAAGGCGCCGGCGTGCACGTGCAGCAGTCGCATTTTGTGGCGGCCAATTCGCGCGGCTTCATCGGCGGTTATCCATTCTCGCGCCATACGCTGTCGGTGGCGCCGATTGCCGGCAAGGGCAAGCATATGCAGCGCGACGACTGGTATTCGTCGGTGCGCGATGCATCCAAGATGTCGACGCCGGAGGCGATTGGCCGTTATGCGGCCGAGCGCGCGCTGGCACGCTTGCATGCGCGCACCATCGATACGCGCACTTGCCCGGTGCTGTTCGAGGCGCCGCTGGCGGCGGGTTTGCTGGGCGCGTTTGTGCAGGCGACCTCGGGCGGCGCGCTGTATCGCAAGTCGACCTTCCTGCTGGATTCGCTGGGCAAGCAGGTGTTGCCCAAGCATGTGCAGATTCATGAAGATCCGCATGTGATCGGCGCGGTCGGTTCGGCGCCGTTCGATGAAGAGGGCGTGCGCACCGTCAAGCGCGATGTGGTCAAGGATGGCGTGGTGCAGGGTTATTTCCTGTCGACCTATTCGGCGCGCAAGCTGGGCATGAAGACGACCGGCAATGCCGGCGGTTCGCATAATCTGTCGCTGACGTCGTCGTTGACGGAGGCGGCGGATGATTTTGCCGGCATGTTGCGCAAGATGGGTACCGGCTTGCTGGTGACGGAGCTGATGGGTTCGGGCACCAATTATGTGACCGGCGATTATTCGCGCGGCGCGGCCGGTTATTGGGTTGAGAATGGCGTGATCCAGTATCCGGTGGAGGAGATCACCATCGCCGGCAATATGAAGGATATGCTGGCGCAGATCGTTGCGGTTGGTAACGATGTGCTGGTGCGCGGCACCAAGCAGACCGGCTCGATTTTGATCGAGAATATGGTGGTGGCGGGCGGTTAATCGGTACTGCGGCGGGCGCGGCGCCGGCGGTTGATGCCGGGGCGGCGCTCGGCGCCAGCGCGCAAGTCGCTGGCGCGCGTCCACGGTTCGCGGTAGTTGCGGCGGATGTAGATATCGCGCCAGGCGTTGCGCACCATCCCGCAGACCTCGGCGGCCCACGCGTTGGGGGTGGTGATTTTTCCGTCGGCCATCAGCAGGTCGCTTTCCACCTGGGCGAAATAGCATAGCCTGCGGTGCGTGATGCGCAGGCGGGTGCCGTGCGGCAGGAACAGGTCTTTCCATTGGTAGCCGCGATCAGTCGGCTGGCCGTATTCTCGCATCATCCATTCCTTCAGCGCGATCAGCATGATTTCTTCCTGCGAGCGCAAGTCTTCGCGTTTGCGCATCTGGTAGTAGAGCTCCATATACACAGGGTGTGTAGTGTCCATTGGGTGCCTGATTTTGTCTGAAATGGTCTGACGATTGTCTGCGTTTGTAACTGTTAGACCGCCTCTTTCAGAGGGAAGTTCCTGCGTTGGCATGTGAAATTTCAGGCATTTGTCAGACTATTTCAGACAATATCAGGCAAGTGGTGGAGAGGACAAACCCTATGTATATACTCAGATACATAGCTTGCTGATCGGCTGGCCGCAGGCGATGAGGCGGCCTACGTCCGGGTTGCTCAGGTACTCCAGGTGGGCGGTATCGGGGCGCTCCAGCAGGCCCAGCCATGTCGGCGCGTTGGAGACGAGGATGTTGTAGACCGTAATGCCATCCTGCGCATACTTCTCTTCCTCCAGCGTGTACGACAGCAAATCATTCGGATCGGTAAAGGCCACCAGCGTCAGGTGGCGATCGAGCGCGCGGCGCTGGCCGGCCTGCCGCTTGCGCAATAACAATTGCAGACTATCGGGCGGCGCCACAGCCGCAACGCCGAGCGCAGGCAAAGGCTGATCGGCCAGCGACAGCAGCGGAATCTGATTGGCCGCCATCACCAGAAAACGCATGCGGTCCACCGCCTGCTGCGCCACCCGCGCCGCCGTCGAGCCGGCCGGCTCCTCCGTCATGCGCAACAGCGTATCGAACAAAATCTTGCTGCCCATGCTGTGTGAAATCACCACCAGCGGCACATCGGCCCGCGCCGTCGACAACACCTGCAAGACCGCCTCGCGCATGCGCTGCTGGATGGTATCGCGCGCCACGCCCTGGTAGATCAGCGCGTCGGGCAGGCAGTCGTCGATCAGGCCATCCTTGAAGCGCGCATTGAGGCTGGCGCGGGTGTAGAGATAGGGCGGCGCGCCAGCGCACAGCGACGATTTGCCGCTCTGGTCATAGCACAGCTGGCGCTTGAGGTCATTGGTCAGCGGCGACCAGATCAGCGCATCAAAGCGCAGTCGTCCGGCGGGCGTGGACACGGTTGATGGCACGATCTCGACGGCGGCGGTGGCAGTGGCAGCAGCGCGGTATGCGCCTAGGGCGGTGGTGGCGTCGGCCAGCGCGCGCGCCAGTTGCGGTACCACCTCGCCGGCCCAGCTGGCGTCATGCGTGCAAATGCCGTGCACCAACAGCACATCGGCCTCGTGGCTGTCGGCCTGCGCGGCCAGATCGATTAAACCGGGAAATACCGCCGGCGGCGCCAGCGGCGGACGATAGGGCGTGCTGCACGCAGGCAGCAGCAAGGCCAGCGACAAAGCCGAGCACAGCGCGACGCGCCGCAAAGGGGAAGAGGGTGACATGATGGACCTCCGAACACGGCGCGCGGATGCGCCCGTTTGAGGTCCAGTGTATTTTTCCCTGCGGCGTCCGCTTTGTGACGCCGCAGGAAAGAAGCTTACTGCGCCTGGGCCAGCAGCGATTGCAGCACAGGCTGCAGGATGGACTTGCCCAGCTCGGCGCTACGGGCGCCGTTCCAGCCGGTCTCGGCGTCCGGATCGTTGGCGTTGTCCTTGAACGGCATCTCCAGCGTCAGCGACAGGCAGCCGAAGGCGTGGGTGATGTGCGGCGAACCCATGGTCAGCGTTTCCGGCGTGTACGGCGTCTCGCCGTAGCCGAACTCGTCCTGGAAGTCCGGGCTGGCGATCAGGAAATTGTCGGTGAAGTATTGCTGCGCTTCGACCTGGTCGGCAGTGAAGGTCGGCAACGATTCGCTGCCGGCCACGAACACGTACGGCAGGCCTTCATCGCCATGGATGTCCAGGCACAGGTCGACGCCGATCTCGTGCATCTTCTGCTTGACCAGGAACACTTCCGGGCTGCGCTCCATGGTCGGGTTCAGCCACTCGCGATTGAGGTTGGCGCCGGCCGCGTTGGTGCGCAGGTTGCCGCGCACCGAGCCGTCCGGATTCATGTTCGGCACCACGTAGAACACGGCTTCCTTCAGGCACTGGCGGCCGAACGGATTGGCCGGGTCCAGCAGCGCTTCAACCAACCCTTCGACAAACCACTCGGCCATGGTCTCGCCCGGGTGCTGGCGGGCGATGACCCACACCTTTTGCTCCGCGTCCGGATCGCCGATCACCAGCATATTCAGGTCGCGGCCATCGACGGTGTTGCCGAGGTCGACCAGCTTGACCAGCGGCGACAGCTGGGCGTTGTCCAGCAGCGCCAGATGGCGTTCCCACGAATACGGCTCGAAATAGGCGTAGTAGGCGCTGTCGTATTCCGGCGTGTGGTTGATGGTCATGGTCTGGCCATCGTAGCTGGTCGGCACGCGGAACCAGCTGTCGCGGTCGTAGCTGGCGACGGCCTGGTAGTCTTTCCAGCCGTCCGGGTAGGCGGCCGTGCCGGCGTTCAGGAAGTTCATGGTCAGCGGCGTCCCCTGCGCGCCCTGCACGCGGTAGTAGAACCACTGCACGATGTCGGCGTGGGAATCCTTGCGGATGTTCAAGTCGATGGCGGCCGGATCGTCGGCGCGGACCACTTCGATGGCGCCAGCGTCGAACTGCTGGCTGATTTTGATAGGCATGGCAGGAATCCTGGTGAATTCTATGAAAAGAGTCGCTCACGCTTGTGGCGCGGAGCCGACATGATACAGGCTTGCGCCGCGCCGCGCCCGGATTTCCGCCTGCCGTGGCGGCCGGCGCGCGCTAGGCCAGGCCGCCGAAGCGGTCGAAGAAGGCGGCTTCGGCGCGCGGGGCGGCGGCGTCTTCGCGGCGCAGCGCGCTGTCGACGTGCTGCTCGGCGGCGACGTAGACCAGCAGGTAGATCTGGCGCGCCAGCTCGTAGGCCAGCGCGCCCGGCCACGGCGTCGGCAGCAGTTCGACCGGCAGTTGCGGGTCGTGCAGCTGGACCCGGCGGTAGGCGTGGATCAGCAGGGTGCGCACCACGAACGCCTTTTCCGGCGTCAGCGGCTGGTCGCAGCCCTCGGCGTCCGGCGGCACGCCGGCCGCCACGTCCGCGCT
>NZ_WWCT01000029.1 GCF_009857605.1 Duganella levis
GGGGCCGCGCTGACGCCGCAGCGCCATCGGCGCCAGTTGCTCAGGCGCCGACACGCGCGCACTGGCGGCGGCAGCGGGAACGGTCGGCATGGCGGCGCGGCGGACGGTCTTCATTTGCTCAAGTCGATGCTGTAGAGGGCGAAGCCTTTGCCGCCGCCGTCATCGGCTTTCAGCTGGCTGACGTTGGCCAGGCCGGCGGCGCGGGCCAGCTCCAGCTGATTCGGTGCGGAGTGGAACACCACCGGGCCTTTAATCGCGGCCGGCGCGAAACGCCAGCTGCGGGTGGCGCCGTTGTGTGCGCGCGTCAATTGGCCGGTTTTCTTGATGTAGGCGATCAGCACGTCCCGGCTGGAATCCGGCGCAGCGATGACGGTGCGGCTGCCATCCAGGCCTGGGAAGCCGCCGCCACCGCTGGCGCGGTAGTTGTTGGTGGCGATCAGGAATTCCTGTGTCGGCGACAGCGGTGCACCTTTGTAGTGCAGGCCGGCGATGCGCTGGCCCACCGGCTGGGTGACGTCGATCTGGTAGCGGATGTCGGCATTGGTCAGCATGTCGAAATTGAAGCCGGCAAAGCCGGTGTTGACCAGCTCCTGCGGCGCGCTGCTGGCCGGGTCGATGCGGTTGAAGCGCTCGGCGGATTTTTCCAGCCAGGCTTTCAGTTGCGCGCCGTTGAGTTTTACGGCGTGCAGCGCGTTCGGGTACAGATACAGGTCGGCGGCGTTGTTGAGCGCCACCGCGCCCGACTTGACGTCGGTGTAGTCGGCCACGCCGGCGGCGCCGGTCTTGAACGGCGACGCCATCGACAGCACCGGCAGCGCGGCGTACTGCGGCAGGTTGGCCTTGACGTAGTCCTGCACGTAGGCGGTCTGCGCCTGGTTGACCAATTCGATGGCGCTGATGTCGCCGACGTCGGCGAAGTAGCTGGTCATGCGGAAGTCGCTGGTGCCGACAGGCGTTTGCACGTAGCGGATAGTGGCCGCGTGTTCGTTGGCCACCAGCGCGGCGATAGCCGGGTCGGCGGCGACGTAGCTGCCGTCGGCCTGCTTGGTGCTGCGCGCTTCGACCGTGGTTCGGCTTTTGTCGATCACCCAGTGGCTGCCGTCATAGGTCAGGTGCAGGCCGATCACGCCCAGGTGCTTGCCCCACAGGTTGGCCATCACGGCCGGCACGCCGTAGATGGTGCCTTTGACCTTGTCGACGCCCGGCAGGTTGAAGCCGGCGCGCTGGCTGGCGGCGTCCGGGAACGGCAGGTGTTCGTGGCCGATCAGCAGCGCGTCCACGCCCGGCACTTGCGCCAGGTAGTAGTTGGCGTTTTCCATTTGCGGCGTGTACGGCGCGCCATCGACGCCGCCGTGAGAGACGGCGACGATCAGGTCGGCGCCCTCGGCGCGCATCTGCGGGATGTATTTTTGCGCGGTTTCGCGCACGCCTTCGGCGTAGACCTTCCCTTCCAGCCAGCGCTTGTCCCACGACAGCACGCCCGGCGGCGTGAAACCGATCACGCCGATCTTGATGGTGGCGCGCAGCGGTTTGCCTTCCGGGCCGGTGGCGACGATCGCGCGCGTGAGGATGCGGTATGGGGCGAACAGCGGCTGCTTGGTGCGGGCGCTGTAGATATTGGCCAGCACGATCGGGAAGTCGGGGCCGGCGCAGCGCGGCGCGTCGGCCGGCACGCTGTCGACGTCGAAGTGGCTGGCGGTGACCTGATTCAGATATGCCAGACCGTAGTTGAATTCGTGGTTGCCGATGCCGGCGATGTCGACCTTCAGCTGGTTCATGGCCTTGTAGATGGCCAGCGTGTCGCCGCAGGCCACCGGCTGGACCAGCGCCTGGTATTCGGCCAGCGCCGTGCCTTGCAGGGCGTCGCCGTTGTCGATCAGCAGATTGTTCGGGTATTCGGCGCGCGCCTGTTTGATCAGCGTGGCGGTGCGTTCCAGGCCGAGCGCGGGATCGGCCTGCAGCTTGTAATAATCATAACTGAGCACGTTCGCATGCAGGTCGGTGGTTTCCAGCAGCGCCAGCGTGGCCTGCGCCCCGGCGCGCGGGCCGTTATCGAACGGGAAGCCGGCGCAGCCGGCAAGCAGCAGGGGCAGAGCGAGGTAGACGAGACGCATGGGCTGGGCGAATTGGGCGAAATAGCGATTTTACAGGCTGCAGCATTCTATCTGGTTTTCGGCAAATATTGTGGCAAAAATGGCAGCATTGCGCGCGCGAAGCGGCCTGCGGCGCGCCGCACTGGGAGAGCCGGCCCGGCTAGCGTATAATTCAGGGTTTGATTTCAGCCTAAGAGAAGAAGAAAACCATGGAAGCCGAACGTATCAACGCCCTCACCTCCCTGCTCGCCGATCTGACCACGCGCGAAGCCGAACTTCGGAGGTATCTTTGACTTCGATCGCAAGTCGGAGAAACTGGAACAAGTAAACGGCGAGCTGGAAGATCCAGCCGTCTGGAACGACCCGAAAAAAGCCCAGGACCTGGGCAAAGAGAAAAAATCGCTGGAAGCCATCGTCTTCTCGCTGACCAAGGCTGACGCCGATCTGAAAGACATGGCCGACCTGGTCGCCATGGCCAAGGAAGAAGGCGACGACGACACGCTGGAAGCGCTGATCCTCGACGCCGAGGAAGTGCGCAAGGTCATCGAAGGCATGGAGTTCCGCCGGATGTTCAACAATCCGATGGACCCGAACAACTGCTTCGTCGACATCCAGTCCGGCGCCGGCGGCACCGAAGCCCAGGACTGGGCCTCGATGCTGCTGCGCCAGTACACCCGCTATTGCGAACGCAAAGGCTTCAAGGTCGAGATCATGGAGCAGTCCGACGGCGAGGTGGCCGGCATCAAGACCGCCACGCTGAAGGTGGAAGGCGAATACGCCTACGGCTTCCTGCGCACCGAGACCGGCGTGCACCGCCTGGTGCGCAAGTCGCCGTTCGACTCGGCCGGCGGCCGCCACACGTCGTTCGTGTCGCTGTTCGTGTACCCGGAAGTGGATGATTCGATCGATATCGAGATCAACCCGGCCGACCTGCGCATCGATACCTACCGCGCGTCCGGCGCCGGTGGCCAGCACATTAACAAGACCGATTCCGCCGTGCGTCTGACCCACGGCCCATCGGGCATCGTGGTGCAGTGCCAGAACGACCGTTCGCAGCACCGCAACAAGGCCGAGGCGATGGAAATGCTGAAGGCCAAGCTGTACGAACTGGAACTGCGCAAGCGCATGAGCGAGCAGCAGAAGCTGGAAGACTCCAAGACCGATGTGGGCTGGGGCCACCAGATTCGCTCGTATGTGCTGGACCAGTCGCGCATCAAGGATTTGCGCACCAACTTCGAAACCGGCAATACCAAGGGTGTGCTGGACGGCGACATCGACGACTTCATCTCCGCTTCGCTCAAACAAGGCGTGTAATGACCACTCAGCGTGCTTTTATCTTCGACATGGACGGTACCATTGTCGACAATATGTCGTTCCATGTGAAATCGTGGCTGGAGTTCTTCCAGCGCCGCGGCCACGTGCTGGATGCGGATGACTTCTTCCGCAACACGGCCGGCCGCCAGGGCCATGAAATCATGAGCACCTACTTCGGCAAGTCGCTCAGCAAGGAAGAAAGCGCGGCGCTCGATTTCGAGAAGGAAGCGCTGTATCGCGAGATGTACGCGCCGCACCTGGCGCCGACCACCGGCTTCGTCGACTTCATCGAACGCGCCAAGGCGGCCGGCATCAAGCTGGCCGTGGCCACCGCAGCGCCAAACGAGAACATCGACTTCACGCTCGACGGCCTCGATCTGCGCAAGCAGTTCCACGCCATCGCCGGCGCCGCCGATGTGGCGCGCGGCAAGCCGAATCCGGACGTGTTCCTGCTGGCGGCCGAACGCGCCGGCACGTTGCCCGCCAACAGCATCGTGTTTGAAGACGCGCCGCTGGGCGTGGAAGCGGCACGCCGCGCCGGCATGCGCGCGGTGGTGCTGACCACCACCCTGCCGGCCGAAGCGTTTGCGGAATTCGACAATGTGATCGCTGTCGTCAGCGATTTCAGCGCGCTGGATGTGGACGAGCTGTTCGCCTCCGCCACCAATTAATCATCACCTCAATCAAAGTAAAGACCATGACTACGGATCTTCAAGACCAAGCAGCCGCTCCTGACGAAAACAAAATCATTGCGGAGCGCCGCGCCAAGCTGGCCGCCATCCGCGAGCAAGGCATCGCCTTCCCGAACGACTTCAAGCCGGAACACAAGGCGGCCGACCTGCACGCGCAGTTCGGCGAGAAGACGCGCGAAGAGCTGGAAGCGGCGCCGGTCACCGTCAAGCTGGCCGGCCGCATGATGCTGAAGCGCGAAGCTGGCAAGAAGGCCGCTTTCGCCACTCTGCAGGATTCGTCGGGCGCCAAGGCCGATGGCCGCATCCAGATCTACGCCACGCTGGACCTGACCGGCGAAGCCGCCATGGCCGCGCTGCACCACTATGACCTGGGCGATATCCTGGGCGTGGTCGGCACGCTGTTCAAGACCAAGACCGATGAGCTGACCATCAAGGTCACCGAGCTGCGTCTTATCACCAAGTCGCTGCGCCCGCTGCCGGACAAGTTCCACGGCCTGGCCGACCAGGAAACCAAGTACCGCCAGCGCTACGTGGACCTGATCATGAACGAAGACACGCGCCGCACCTTCAAGGCGCGTACCGCCGCCATTTCGTCGATGCGCCGTTTCATGGAAAAGAACGAGTTCATGGAAGTGGAAACGCCGATGCTGCACGCCATTCCAGGCGGCGCGGCGGCCAAGCCGTTCATCACCCACCACAATGCGCTGGACATGCAGATGTTCCTGCGCATCGCACCGGAGCTGTACCTGAAGCGCCTGGTGGTCGGCGGCTTTGACCGCGTGTTCGAAATCAACCGCAACTTCCGCAACGAAGGCGTATCGATCCGTCACAACCCGGAATTCACGATGATGGAATTCTACGCGGCGTACACCGACTACAAGTGGATCATGAACTTCACCGAAGAGATCATCCGCCAGGCGGCGATCGACGCGCACGGCACGGCGACGCTGACCTACGGCGGCCGCGAGCTGGATCTGGCCAAGCCGTTCCACCGCCTGACCATCGTGGAAGCGATCAACAAGTTCGCGCCGGGCTACACGCCGGAGCAGCTGGGCGATGCGGAGTTCATCAAGAAGGAACTGCTGAAGTTCGGCGTCAAGCCGTTTGCCACCGCCGGCCTGGGCGCGCTGCAACTGGCGCTGTTCGAGGAAACCGCCGAGGCGCAGCTGTGGGAACCGACCTTCATCATCGACTACCCTGCTGAAGTGTCGCCACTGGCGCGCGCGTCCGATACCGCTGCCGGCATCACCGAGCGTTTCGAGCTGTTCATGGTGGGTCGCGAGATCGCCAACGGCTTCTCGGAGCTGAACGATGCGGAAGACCAGTCGGCGCGCTTCCTGGCGCAGGTAGCTGCCAAGGACGCCGGCGATGAAGAGGCGATGTTCTATGACGCCGACTACATCCGCGCGCTGGAATACGGCATGCCGCCAGCCGGCGGTTGCGGCATCGGCATTGATCGTCTGATGATGATCATCACCGACTCGCCGAACATCCGCGACGTGCTGCTGTTCCCGCACCTGCGCCGCGAAGAGTAATCTTCAACGCCCACGAAAGAGCCGCTCCATCGAGCGGCTCTTTTTATTTAGCGCTTCGGCGGTGATTTCTTCTTATCGAAAAAAGTACGCAACCGAGTATTATCGTCAGGCCACACAGCGTGATCAGAGAAAGAATGTGTGAATCCAGAAGCAACATCTTGTTCGCACTCGACATCCCAAGACTGATCACACCTGTCGCAATCGCAACAGCAATCAAAAGGGCTATCATAGCCGCCGCTAATTTTCTAATAGCCATAGCGCTCCAGACCTTCACTTAACGATTTAGGTATTTGATGGTCGGCCCGCCCAACATACCCATCCCATACATTGCACTGCCGAGCCACATCCCTGCCGATACTATGCCATATGCGGCGGCAAAATCTCCCATTGATTAGTTGCAACCATATTATCCAACATGAAGATGTTACAACTGACGTATATCAATTTAATAGCACTTACTTTCGCGACATAGTCGCCAGGTAGGTCGTCGCTTACGAACAGTAATCTGCAACATCTCCAGAAAGCCACTTCGAAAATTAATCAAATGCGATGTCTTCAAGGCGGAAGCGCCATTTGAGGCGCTTCCGCCAGAGCAGGCGATGGCGCTGCGGGTGCTTGCGGTGGCGCGATAGCTTGGGCTGCGAGGCTTGCTTTTGCTTTGCGCGCTTCCTCCTGTTCCCGCTGAACTTCTTTACGCATCAGGTCGGCTTGTCGGAATTGTTTGTCGCCGGGGCGGCGTATCCGCAAGTCGAGCCACGCGTTGCGATTGGTGCGGGCGAAGGCGCGGGCAAACTCGTTTGGGGTGACGGATCGTCCACGATGGATGATTTCATCACCCTCCACGCAGGCATGGTTGTTTTCGCCGTAGCTCCACGAGCGCAGCACGGTGCCCTCGGGCAGGAGCAGGCATTTCCATTGGTAGCCGTGCAGGCCGTTTGGATCAGCTGTTTTGGGGAGCTGCTTTTGGTCGGCCAGCCAGAATCTGTTCGATGAATGTGAGTAGGGTATGGGTGGGCAGTGCCACAGTCACTGTGGTAAACATTCTTTTTCCTTCTAAAAAAAAGAGAAAAAAAGAAGGAGAAAACGAGGGTTTACCACAGGGGGGATAACTAGCTCTCCTCCCCCATGTCCTGCTTACTGGATCACGCGGTAGCACGGCGTGTAGGGCTTGCCGGCCAGTTTCATGCGCGACTGGGCGACGAAGGAGGCCAGCAGCGCGTCCATCGGGCCCATGATGGCTTTGTCACCGTGGATTTCAAAGTGGCCGTATTTCTCAATCGCGCGCATGCCCTCTTCCTTCACGTTGCCGGCCACGACGCCCGAAAAGGCGCGGCGCAGGTTGGCCGCCAGCAGGTGCACCGGCTGGTCCTTGCGCAGGCTCAGGTTGCGCATGTTCTCGTGCGTCGGCGGGAATGGACGCTGGAATTCGGCGTCGATCTTGAGGCCCCAATTGTAGTAGTAGGCATCGCTGCGCGACTTGCGGAACTCGCGCACCGCCTTGATCCCGGCCTGCATCTCGCGCGCCACCAGTTCCGGATCGTCGACGATGATCTTGTAGCGCTGCTGCGCCTCAGGGCCCAGCGTATCGTGAATGAACTGGTTGATCTGCACGAAGTATTCACGCGAGGTTTCCGGACCGGTGAAGATCAGCGGGAACGGAATCTCGGCGTTATCCGGATGCAGCAGGATGCCCAGGATGTACAGGATCTCCTCGGCGGTGCCGGCGCCGCCCGGGAACACCACGATGCCATGGCCGGTGCGCACAAACGCTTCCAGACGTTTTTCAATATCCGGCATGATGACCAGCTCATTGACGATCGGATTCGGCGATTCGGCGGCGATGATGCCCGGTTCGGTGATGCCCAGGTAGCGGCCGCGGTGCAGGCGCTGCTTGGCGTGACCGATGGTGGCGCCCTTCATCGGGCCTTTCATCGCGCCCGGGCCGCAGCCGGTGCAGATGTCCAGGTCGCGCAGGCCCATGGCGTAGCCGACTTCCTTCGAATAGTTATATTCGGCGCGGTTGATCGAGTGACCGCCCCAGCACACCACCAGATTCGGATTGAGCATCGGCTTCAGCACCCCGGCGTTGCGCAGGATGTGAAACACGGCGTCGGTGATGCCTTCGGTTTTATCCAGGTCGAACTTGGGGTTGTCGGTCACCTCGTTGCTGACGAAGACGATATCGCGCAGCACCGAGAACAGGTGCTCGTGGATGCCCTTGATCATTTTGCCGTCGACAAAAGCGATGGCCGGCGCGCCCTTGATATCGAGCTTGATGCCGCGCTCGCGCTGGACGATGCTGATGTCGAACGATTGATAGCGCTCCAGCAGCTCCTTGCCATCGTCGATGGTGCTGCCGCTATTGAGCACGGCCAGCGCGCACTTGCGAAACACGTTATACAAGCCGCCCTGGCTGGTATCGAGCAGTTTATTCACTTCCGCCTTGGAGAGAATCTCCAGGTGGCCTTCGGGGGAAATCTGGGTATCGACAACGTCATGTTCCATGATGCGTAAATCCTATTCAGTTTCTATAAGTGTTGCGCCACCAATATACGACAAACCAGCCGCTTGTGGGCTGGCAAATTATTAACACAAATGACACAAGTTTGCAGGGGCAGCATCAAAAAGTGCATCAGCAGCCACTTTGTAGATTAAAATGGCGCCCAATTTGGCCACCCCACAAGGGTGTCCAGTTCCTTTAGACCATAATTATTAGGAGGAACCGCATGAGCGGTGCGACCACCACCAACACGGAAGCAGCGATTCCGGAGTTCAAGCAGATCCTGGGGCATCCCGCCCCACTGTGGATGTTGTTCATGACCGAGTTCTGGGAGCGCTTTGCGTTCTACGGCATACGCTGGGCGCTGGTGCTCTACGTGGTGGCACAGTTCTACAACGGTGACGCGGCGGGCGAATCGTCGGCCAACCTGGTGTACGGTTCCTACCTGGCGCTGGTGTATGCGGCAGCGCTGTTCGGCGGCTATGTGGCCGACCGCGTGCTCGGCTATCAGCGCTCGATCCTGGTCGGCGCCGCCTTCATGGCGGCCGGGCTGTTCATGATCGCCTTCCCCAACGAGACGGTGTTCCAGTTCGGTCTGGCCACCATCATCGTCGGCAACGGCATGTTCAAGCCCAACATCTCGACCATGGTCGGCAAGCTGTACAGCACCGGCGACACGCGCCGCGACTCCGGCTTTACCGTTTTTTACATGGGCATCAACTCCGGCGCGATGGTGGCGCCGGTCCTGACCGAATGGCTGGCGACTGCCGTCTTCGGCACCGGCGGCATGCCGGCCTATAAAGTGGTGTTCATGTCGGCCGGCGTCGGCATGCTGGTCAGCCTGGTGTGGTTCTACATCGGCCGCGCCCAGCTGAAAGGCATCGGTGCCCCGGACGCCCGCAACGCCGATCCGAAACGCCTGCTGTACGTGGTGCTCGGCTCAGTGTGCGTGATCCCGGTGGTGTACTCGCTGCTGGCGACCGGCGCCAAGAACCTGCAAGTGGTGCTGTCGGTGCTGTTCGTGCTGCTGGCGGTGATGCTGCTGGTGGAAGGCATCAAGAACGGCAAAGTGGCGCGCGACAAGGTGATCGCCATGCTGCTGATCTTCTTCTTCAACATCATGTTCTGGTGCTTCTTCGAGCAAGCCGGCAGCTCGTTCACCTTCCTGGCCGAGAAAATCGTCGACCGCGACATGTTCAACTGGACCTTCCCGGTAGCCTGGTTCCAGACCGTCAATTCGCTGGCCATCATCGCCTTCGCGCCGCTGGTGGCCTTCATCTGGGTGGCCATGGGCCGCGCCAATCCGTCGATCCCGCGCAAGTTCGGCCTGGGCCTGATCTTCAACGGCACCGCCTTCCTGCTGCTGATGTTCGCGCTGTCGAGCCTGGTGGACGCCAACAACAAGATCCCGTTCTGGACCCTGTTCATGGTCTACGTGCTGCAGTCGATCGGTGAGCTGTGCCTGTCGCCGATCGGCCTGTCAATGGTGACCAAGCTGGCGCCAACGCGTCTGGTGGGTCTGGGCATGGGCGGCTGGTTCCTGTCGACCGGCATCGGCAACAACCTGTCGGGCATCTTCGCCTCGGCGGTGTCGGGCGAAGGCGGCATGTCGGTGCCGTCGGCGCTGCACGGCTACACCTTCGGCTTCTGGTCGCTGATCATCGGCGGCGCACTGCTGTTCCTGATCGCCCCGCTGATCCAGAAGTTAATGCACGGAGTGAAATAAAACCAACGGCGCCCGAGGGCGCCGTTTTTATTTGTCCGGTAAGATAAAACCGATGGGGCGCTTATGCCGGGAAGCTGGCTGCGCCATCAATCCCTTGAAGGTTTCAAGCATTTGCTGGAACTGTCGAAGTGTCTGTCCTTCAAAATCTTCTTGCCGTGATGACACTGTGGCCAATTGGCGCTCCAACTCGTCCAAGCGGGAAGCCAGCGCCTTGTCCGAAACAAACATCTCGCGCAGGCGAACGAACGAGCGCACTACATAGACGCCCATCTGGATTGCCTGCTGCGATCCCAGCACATTTGCTGCCTGAATTGCCCCGTGCTCGGTGAACGCGGTTGGAAGCGTCTTGGAGAATTTTAATTTGGCGAGGATGTCGCTATTTGCGACCACCTCGGCCTTCTCCTCCGATGTAAGCGTGAACATGAAATCGGCGGGGAATCGGTTCAAATTGCGCTTGACTTGCTCGTTCAGCCGTCTCGTCGGAACCCCGTACAAATAAGCAAGATCTGCGTCAATGATCACCTTCTGCGACCGTATCACCAAGATCCGTGCCTCGATCGTCAACAAAGACGTATCCGTAGATACAGGTAGGGAACAGGCCGATTTCATTGCAGGCTCCAGACAACGACGCATCATTAACCCTACTGCATCAGCACATCAACCGGTCTGAGGCAAATCAAACTAACGACTGAGCGGATGGGCGTTGAGCCAGGCTTGCAGCTGGTCGGCGGCGCTGGCCGGCAGATGCAGGCCGAGCTTGGTGCGGCGCCACAGGATGTCCTGCGCGGTGCGAGCCCATTCGTAGCGGCGCAGGTATTCCACTTCCACCGCGTACAGGCCGGGCAGGATTTCCTCGCCGAGGTCGGCCAGCGCGGCGCGCTCGGCCAGCAGGGTGTGGATGCGGGTGCCGTAGGCGCGGCAGTAGCGCGTCAGCAGCGCCGCCGGCAGCCAGCCGTAGCGGCTGCGCTGAGCGCCAACCCAGCTATCGAACTCCTTAACCGCGCGGTTCTGCGGCGTGGCGCCAAACAGGTCGCCGCCTGGCAGGCAGGCGTCGTGGGTCCAGCCGCCGTTGCGGTTGTCCAGTGCCTTGGCGATGTGGTCGACGGCCTCCTCCGCCAGCTTGCGGAAGGTGGTGATCTTGCCGCCGAACACACTCAGGATCGGCGGCCCGTGGCTGTCGATCTCCAGCCGGTAGTCGCGCGTGACGGCCTTGGCGTCGGCGCCATCCTCGACCAGCGGCCGCACACCCGAATAGGTCCACACCACATCGGCCGGCACGACCGGCGCGACAAAATACTGGCTGGCCAGCCGGCACAGATAGGCGATCTCGTCCTCGCTGATGGCGACCTGGTTGGCGTCGCCGTGGTAATCGAGGTCGGTGGTGCCGATCAGCGTAAACTCGCCTTCGTACGGAATCGCAAACACGATCCGCCCATCCGGATGCTGGAAGATATACGCGTGGTCATGCTCGAACAAACGCTTGACGACGATGTGGCTGCCCTTGATCAGCCGCAGGTGACCGCCGCCCTCCTTCGGCAGCGTCGCGTGCAGCAGTTCGGCGGTCCACGGCCCGGCCGCATTGACCACATAGCGGGCGTTGACGCGGATCTCGCCGCAACTCGGCTTGAACAGCGTGGCCTGCCAGTCGGCCGCCTGGCGCTCCAGTTTCGTGCAGACCGCCTGGGTCAGGATGGTGGCGCCCTTCTCGCCGGCGTCGATGGCGTTCAGCACCACCAGCCGCGCATCGTCGACCCAGCCATCGGAATACACGAAGCCGCGCGCAAACTCCGGCTTGAGCGGCTGGCCCAGCGCATGGCCGAGCAGCTTGATGGCGGCCGAGGCCGGCAGCAGGTCGCGCCGCGCCAGCCGGTCGTACAGCCACAGCCCGGCGCGGATCAGCAACGCCGGCCGCTGGCCGGGCGCGTGCGGCATCACGAAGCGCAGCGGCCACATGATGTGCGGCGCGGCGCGCAGCAGCACCTCGCGCTCAAGCAGCGCCTTGCGCACCAGGTTGAACTCGTAATACTCCAGATAGCGCAGCCCGCCGTGAATCAGCTTGGTGGAGGCCGACGACGTATGCGCGGCCAGATCGTCCTTCTCGCACAGCACCACCGACAGCCCGCGGCCGGCGGCGTCGCGGGCAATGCCGGCGCCATTGATGCCGCCGCCGATGATCAGGACATCGCAATCGAGAATGTGCTGGGGTTGCGCCATGTAATCCCTTGGGAGTTATATCCCTGTACGTTACGTCAAGTGACGCCAAGTAACAATAGCCATGTTCTATAATCGCGCATACTTCCGCAACCGAGAGATAGTGTTTTGACAACCTCCAACCTGCCGGCGTGGGTCAACCGCCGCAATCTGATCCGTGCCGCCATCGGCGCCGGCCTGGCCGCCCTGGTGGGCGGCGGCCTGCTGCTGGCGTATCTGCTGCTGTACGTAGCGCCTAATCTGCCGTCGCTGGACGCCATCACCGACTACCGGCCGAAGATCCCGCTGCGCATCTACACCGCCGACAACGCCCTGATCGGTGAATTCGGCGAAGAACACCGCGACTTCATCCCGATCAAGGACATGCCGGAGCTGATGAAAAAATCGCTGCTGGCGATCGAAGACAAGCGCTTCTACGAGCACAACGGCATCGACTGGAAACGCGCGCTGGGCGCGGCCAAGGCCAACCTGGGCGGCGCCATGCGCCAGGGCGGCTCCACCATCACCATGCAGGTGGCGCGTAACTTCTTCCTGACGCGCGACAAGTTCTACAGCCGCAAGCTGACCGAAGTGATGCTGGCCCTGAAGATTGAGGCTGCGCTCAGCAAGGAACAGATCCTGGAACTGTATATGAACCAGATCTACCTCGGACAGCGCTCGTTCGGCTTCGGCGCCGCCGCCCAGACTTACTTCGGCAAGCCGCTGAAGGAACTGGACGTGGCCGAAACCGCGATGCTGGCCGGCCTGCCGCAGAATCCGGCGCGCCACAACCCGGCCGTCAACCCGAAGCGCGCCAAGCAACGCCAGCAGGTGGTGCTGCGCGCCATGCGCGACCTCGACTACATCACCGACGCCCAGTACCAGAAGGCGCTGCATGAAACCCTGCACATCAACCGCAAGGGCCAGGACTTCGACGTCCACGCCGAATACGTGGCCGAACTGGCGCGCCAGACCGTGTACGCGCAGTTCAAGGAAGAATCGTACACGCGCGGCATCAGCGTCTACACCACGATCCTGAAGGCCGACCAGAAAGCCGCCTACGACTCGATGCGCCGCAACGTGCTGAACTACGACCAGCGCCACGGCTACCGCGGCCCGGAAGCCTTCATCACGCTGCCAGCCAACGAGGACGAGCGCGACGACGCCATCGAGGACGCGCTGCAAAAGCGTCCCGGCAGCGACGGCCTGATCCCGGCCGTGGTGCTGGAAGTCGGCGCCAAGGCCATCAAGGTGCAAAACCCGTCCGGCGAGGAAATCACCATCAGCGGCGACGGCCTGCGGCTGGCCGCCGGCGCACTCAGCGACAAGGCCAAGGAAGCGATCCGCCTGCGTCCCGGCGCCGTGATCCGCATCCTGCAGGGCGACAAAGGCGGCTGGGCCGTCAGCCAGGTGCCGCAGGTATCGGCCGGCTTCGTCTCGATCGACGCCGTCACCGGCGGCTACCATGCGATGGTGGGCGGCTTCGACTTTAACCTGCAGAAGTTCAACCACGTCACGCAAGCGTGGCGCCAGCCGGGATCGTCGATCAAACCGTTCGTGTATTCGGCGGCGCTGGAGCGCGGCTTCTCGCCGGCCACCATCATCAACGACGCCCCGCTCAACCTGACCGGCGCCGAAACCGGCAACGAAGCGTGGTCGCCAAAAAATGACGACGGCAAGTTCGACGGCCCGATCAGCATGCGCACCGCGCTGTCGGAATCGAAGAACGTGGTGTCGGTGCGCATCCTGCGCGCCATCACCGTACCGTACGCACACGGCTACCTGGGCAAGTTCGGCTTCGACCTGGCCAAGCATCCAAAGAACCTGACCATGGCGCTGGGCACCGGCGCCGTCACGCCTGCACAGCTGGCCGGCGCCTACTCGGTGTTCGCCAACGGCGGCTACTCGGTCGAGCCGTATTTGATCGCCAAGGTCGTCGATGGCGACGGCAAGATCATTTCCGAGGTCAAGCCGCGCGCCACGCTGCCGGACGAAGCCCGCGTGATCGACCCGCGCAACGCCTTCGTTACCGACTCGATGCTGCGCCAGGTGACCCGCACCGGCACCGGCTCCGTCGTAGCGCGCCTTGGCCGTCCCGACCTGGCCGGCAAGACCGGCACGTCGAGCGATGCAGTGGATGGCTGGTTTGCCGGCTACGGCGGCGGCATCGTCGCCGTGTCGTGGATGGGCTATGACGACTCGCGTTCGCTGGGCGGCAAGGAATTCGGCGCCACCGTGGCGCTGCCGATCTGGATCGACTACATGAAAGTGGCGATGCAGAGCCGGCCGCCGCAAGAACGTCCGGTGCCGGCCGGCCTGACGCAGGTGGATGGCGAATGGCTGTACGATGAATTCACCGGCGACGCCGCGCGCCACACGCTGGATATGGACGACCAGCCGGCTGGCGCCGAGAACGTGACGCCGGGCGAAGTGCTGACGCCTGGCGCGCCGGGTGCGCCGGCGGCGGCTCCTGCCCCGGCAACGCCGCCGGGCGCGGAAAACATCAAGCCGGTGCCGACCGGCCCCGGCCGCTAAACTGGGCTTGTCGGGCTAAGCCGGGCCTAGCTGGACGCCAGATAGCCGCGCATCATCTGCACGGCGCTGTCGGCAAAGCGGTCCGGGCCGATGTCGGCGGCGCGGTACTTCCAGCGCTTGACGTACCAGTCCTGGAACGTGGCGAGAATATGCGCGGCGACCAGGTCCGGACTGCCGCGCAGTCCCGGCACTTGCGCGATCACTTCCGCAAACAGCGCCTGCACATGCAGCTCCGACTCCTTGGCGGTACCGCGCTGCTCGGCCTGCAACACGCGCGAATCCATGAAGACGAAGTAAAACCACGGCTGCAAAATCTCCGACACATAAATCGACGCGCGGATCAGCGCCTCCAGCCGGTTCAGCGGATCGGCGACGTCGGCGAACATCTTCGGCACCTCGTGGGTCGCGTGGCGCACCACATCCTCGATCATCTCGGCCAGCTGGTCCTTGCTGCTGATGTAGCCGTACAAGCCGCCCATCGACAGCCCGGTCTCGCCGCACAGATCGCGCAGATTCATGGCGCGGAAGCCGACCGCGTTGGCCAGCTTGAAGGTGGCGTTGAAGATTTTTTCCAGGTTCTCCAGCGCCGGCTTGCGGCGCTTGACCGTGATGCGGTCGGCATAGCGGTCGAGCAGATAGGCCCAGATATTGACGCCGTCGAGCGGCGTCATCGCCTGGAATTGGTGGAAGTCGAATGGCGACGGCAAGGTTGTCCCTGTAGTTTATTTTTGATTATGATTATAGCGCAGCCGTTTGCGCCCGCTCAGCAGGCCTGCAAATTGGCTCCGCAGGCCGTGCGTGCGGACTGCAAGGCCTGCTCGCCGGTGCTACATTCTGAGCACCGGGCCAGGCTGAGTCCGGCCACAACAACAATATCATCTCGGAGACCACCATGCGCCACCGCTTCCTGCAATGCCTGACCGTGTGCCTGATGTTATTTGCCGCCGTGCCATCGCCAGCGTCGGCGGCCGGCTACACGCAAACCCACTACCCGATCGTGCTGGTGCACGGCCTGTTCGGCTTCGACCGCGTCGGTCCGGTCGACTACTTCTACGGCATCGCGCCGGCGCTGCGCAGCGGTGGCGCCGACGTCTACGTGACTTCCGTCTCGGCCGCCAACAGCACCGAAGTGCGCGGCGAACAGTTGCTGTTGCAGGTCAAGCAAATCCTGGCCGCCACCGGCGCCACCAAAGTCAACCTGATCGGCCACAGCCACGGCGCGCCGACCTCGCGCTATGTGGCCTCGGTACGGCCGGACCTGGTGGCCTCGGTCACCAGCGTGGGCGGCGTCAACCAGGGCTCGCGCGTGGCCGACGTGCTGATCGGCGCGGTGCCGGATGTGACCTACGGCGTCGCCAACGCCGTGTCGGGCCTCATAAGCTTCCTGTCCGGCAGCCCGACGCTGCCGCAGAATGCGCGCGCGGCGGCAGTCTCGCTCAGCACCGCCGGCACGGCCGCCTTCAACGCCCGCCATCCGGAAGGCGTGCCGACCACCGCCTGCGGCGAAGGCGCCTATCAGGTCAACGGCGTGTATTACTTCTCGTGGAGCGGCGCCAAGCCGCTGACCAATGTGCTGGACGCCAGCGACCCGGTACTGGGTCTGACTTCGCTGGCCTTCAACGGCGCCAAGAATGACGGTTTGGTCAGCAGCTGCTCCAGCCACCTGGGCCGCGTGCTACGCGACGACTACGCGCTCAACCACTTGGACGAGGTCAACCAGTTGATCGGCATCACCAACCTGTTCGAGACCAATCCGGTCACCTTGTATCGCCAGCAGGCCAACCGCCTGCAAGGACTGGGACTGTAATGCAGACTGTCACGCGAACCGTGCTGCGCCTGCTGGTGGTCGGCGTGCTGGCGGGCGCCGGCGTCGGCCTGTTGCTGCGCCATGATGCGCCGGCCGCCCCGGCCGCGTTAACGGCAACGGACCGCGCTGGCGTCGCCGTCAACGCGCCAGCGCCGGATGGTTCGCCCGCCGAGCGCGCCACCGCCGGCACGCAGCCGGATGGCGCCGCGCGCGCCGACGCCAACGACCGGCTGCAAGTCAACGCCGAACTGGCCTACCTGTTCGATTACTATCTTGCCGGCCTGGGCCAACGCCCACTGGAAGCGATCCGCGCCGACATCATCCGTGAACTGGACAAGCGCCTGCGCCCCGCCCCAGCCGCCGAAGCGCGGCGCCTGCTGGACGCCTACCTGGCCTACAAGCGCGCACTGGTTGACCTTGAGCGCGGCCTGCCGCCTTCCACCGATCCGGCCCAAGGCGCTCGCCAGCGGCTGGCCGCCGTCCAGCAACTGCGCAACGCCTACTTCAGCAACGACGAAAGCGCCGGCCTGTTCGGCGTCAGCGACGCCTACGACCTGGACGCCATCGCCCGGCTCGACATCAACAGCGACGCCAGCCTGAGCGACGTCCAACGCCAGCAACGACTGGCCGCGCTGGACGCCCGCCTGCCGCCAAAACTGCGCGAAGACCGCGAAGCGCCAACCCGCATCATCAAGCTGGAAGCGGCAGTCAGTCAGGCCCGCGCACAAGGCGCCGACGACAACGAAATCTACCGCCTGCGCGCAACCGCGCTGTCGCCCTCCGCCGCCGCGCGCCTGGCCGATGTCGACCAGGAGGAAGCCGACTGGCAGCGGCGCATCAGCGCCTACCAGACTCAACGCCGCCAACTACAGCAATCGGCCAGCGACGCCGGGGCGCTCCAGCAACTGCGCGAGGCCGGCTTCACGCCCGACGAACAAAAGCGCCTGCCCGCCTACGAATAATCAATGCACATAGCGGGCGATGAAATACACGCCGCCCAGCATCAGCGAGGCAAAGCCGTACAGCTTCCACATATGGCTCATCAAGGACTTGTGCAGATCCTCGCGCTGCTTGGCCATCGCTGCCTGGAACTCAATCTTGTGCTCATACAGTAGCGTCAGCACCCGCTGGATATCCTCCTTGGTCGCAAAGCTGGCGCGGATCACCGCCAGATCCACCTGCAATGCCGTCAGGCGCGCTTCCAGCGCCATCAGCCGGACTTCAGTAGGCGGGCGTTCGCCGTTTTCCGCATGGGGCGGGCTGTCTGTGGCTGGCATGATGGGCCTCCTTGATGAGTCACCAAGCTATCACCGCACCGCATGCCGCATTTGATTTGCATCAAACGAAAAAAAGGCAGCCGCGAGGCTGCCTTAGTGTACTACTACGCCAAACGTGGCTTACGTTCTTGTTGGTTAAAACTCTTCCCAATCGTCCGACGCCGCCGTCGCCATTTGCCGGGCCGGCGCCTTGCCCGCTGAAGAAGCTGAGGCCGTCGCTGGCTTGGCCGCAGCCGACTTCAGCGCCGGCCGTGCCTTCGCCGTAGCCATAGCTGCCGGTACCGTGGCCGTAGCCGTGCGCCGCGCCGCCATCGCCGGCGCACGCGGCGCCGACACTGCATCCATGCGGAACACGCTGACCACCTCCGCCAGTTGCGCCGCCTGCTCCTCCAGCGACGCCGCCGCAGCCGCAGCCTCCTCCACCAGCGCCGCATTCTGCTGCGTCACCGTATCCATCTGCCCGACCGCCATATTGATTTGATCGATGCCGGTGCTCTGCTCCTGCGTCGCCATGCTGATCTCGCCCATGATATCGGTCACGCGCTGCACGCTGGTAACGATCTCGCCCATCGTCGCGCCGGCCTCTTCCACCAGCTTGCTGCCGGCGCCGACCTGCTCGACCGAATCGCCGATCAGTTGCTTGATCTCCTTGGCGGCCGCCGCCGAGCGATGCGCCAGCGTGCGCACCTCGCCCGCCACCACCGCAAAACCACGTCCCTGCTCGCCGGCGCGGGCCGCCTCCACCGCAGCATTCAGCGCCAAGATATTGGTCTGGAACGCAATCCCGTCAATCACCGCAATAATGTCGACAATCTTGGACGACGACGCATTGATCGAATCCATGGTCTGCACCACGCGCGCTACCACCTCGCCGCCGCGCTGCGCCACCCCGGACGCCGACGCCGCCAGCGTATTGGCCTGGCGCGCATTGTCGGCATTCTGCCGCACCGTCGAGGTCAACTCCTCCATCGACGACGCCGTCTCCTCCAGCGAACTGGCCTGCTCCTCGGTGCGCGACGACAAATCCAGGTTGCCGCTGGCGATCTGCGCCGACGCCGTGGCAATCGTCTCGGTGCCACCGCGCACCTGGCCGACGATGCGGATCAGGCTATCGTTCATTTCCTTCAGCGCGCCCAGCAACTGCCCGGTTTCCTCTTTGGTGGCGACTTCGATGTGGCTGGTCAGGTCGCCGGAGGCCACCGTTTGCGCCACCCGCACCGCCTCGTTGATCGGATTGGTGATGGCGCCGGCGATATACACCGCGCAGCCAATCGCCACCGCTGCCGCAATCACCGCCGCAATCAGCATCGCCCACTCGGCGCTGCTGACCGCCGCCATGCCCTCCTGCACGCTGGCATCGGAAATGCCTTCATTCAAGCGCTCGATTTTCATCAGCGTGGACTCGGCCTTCTGGAACAGCGGCCGCGATGGATTGAATACCTGATAGAACTCGCCGAACAAGGCGTTCTGGGTCTGCTCGTCCTTGTTGGCCGCCAGCTTGGCGATGATGGCGCCGAGCTTGTCGTCGGCCGCCTTCCATGCCGCCCACTCGCCGGTGAACTGCTTCCACAAGACCGACTCCTCGGCCGTCTGCGGCAAGGGTTCGTAGCGCTTCCAGCCGCGGTCGATATTGGCCCAGGCCTTCTTGCGCATTTCGATCGCCTCGGCGAACTTGTCCTGCGACTGGTATTCGTGCGACCAGGTGCCCACATACAGCGTGGCCGCCGACACCGCCGTCTGCCCCTCGCTCATCACTAGCAAGCCCTGGATCGACGGCAGGCGCACCACGCCGATCTCATTCACCGCGCCGCCCACCTTGGCAATCCCCCGATAGCCCGCCGCGCCCACCACCAGCAGCGCCACCATCATAATGGCGACCAAAGTCGCCAGCTTCCACTTGATGAGCAGATTCTTGAACATCCGGCCTCCGGCACATTGGTTAGATTTGGTGAATATTGTTCCTACCCAACTAATATGCGACCCCGACAACGTAACCGTCAATCACATTCGTGCCCGGTGTGGCGTGGCGCGCACAGTCTCAGCCGGCGGCCACGCGATTGCGGCCGCCGCGCTTGGCCTCGTACATGGCGGCGTCGCCGGCCGCAATCAGGCGGAACAGATCATAGCTGTGCTGATCCGAGCAGACCACGCCCAGGCTGGCCGTGTAGCGCACCGACATGCCGTCCCACTCGACCATTTCATGCTCGATGCGGGCCCGCACGCGCTCGGCGATATTCAGCGCCGCCGCGTGGTCGACGCCGTCCAGCACCAGCACAAACTCCTCGCCGCCGAAGCGCGCCATCAGATCATGCGGGCGCAGTTCCAGCTTGAGCAGGCGCGCCAGGTGGCGCAGCACCTCGTCGCCGACCGGATGGCCGTGGTTATCGTTAATCTGCTTGAAGTAATCGACGTCGATCATGATCACCGCCAGGCTGCGGCCGGCACGCAAGGCGCGCAGGCCGACCCGCTTGCCCTGGGTTTCCAGGCCGGCGCGGTTCAGGGCGCCGGTTAGCGCATCCAGCGTCGACAGCCGGCGCAGGCGCTCGGCATAGCGCCACATGACCATCTGGATCAGGCCGAAGGCGATGCAGATCTGCGCCAGCGGAATCGCCAGCGTGCTTACGCCCATCACAAGCGAACTGGTGTGGTCCGCCGGATCGCTGTGCAGCAGCATGTGCACGCCGCGCAGGAACAGCGCCAGCCCCAGCAGGCTAAACCCGGTCAGGCTGACGATGCTGACGCGCCACACGCCATGACGCGCCACCACCACCGCGCACAGCCAGTTGAGCAACGCAAAATAAAACCCGCTAAAACACAGGCGCGCGCGCAAGCTCGGCGCCACCAGCGTGAACCAGCCCGGAATCAGCAGCGCAAGCACGGTAATCACCGCGATGGCCTTCCACGACAAGCTGGAGGAGCAGTGCACGCGCAGGCCGCGCAGCACCAGCGCCAGGCCAAAGGCGATCACGCCATAGCCCACCACGCCGTGCAACCACACCGGCAACGACACGCCGGTGCTCAGCGCCAGGCCGACGCACACCAGCACATTGCCACCAGCCCACCAGCGCTGTTCGGGCGGACTTTCGGTATAACACGCCGAGGCCACCAGCAACGCCGTGGTCAGCAGCGTCACGCAAACTTGCACCAGTAGAAGAGTATCGAGATTCAGCACGCCAGCATCCATGTAATGAACTGTCAATGTAGCGCAGTGACTGCTTAGAGGCAATAATTAAATTGCAGAAAAGAAATCTAACCGCCCGCCCCGAATCGGGTACAGTAACGCACATCATCCATTCCCTGTCGTTCCATGCCCTATCCTATCGAGCACAAGCTGGTGATCGGCATCGCCTCCAGCGCCCTGTTTGACCTGACCGCCTCGCACCAGGTGTATCTGGAACACGGCGCCGAAGCCTACCGCAAGTATCAGGAAGCCCAACTGTCCACCGTGCTGGACAAGGGCGTCGCCTTCCCCTTCATCCGCCGCTTCCTCAACATCAACAAATTCCACCCGCAAAGCGCGCCGGTGGAAGTGGTGCTGTTCTCGCGCAATTCGCCGGAAACCGGGCTGCGGGTGATGAACTCGATCGCCCACTACGGCCTGGACATCTCACGCGCCTGCTTTTTGACCGGCGAATCGCCGTACCGTTACCTGCCGGCGTTCAACACCTCGCTGTTCCTGTCGGCCAACGAGGAAGATGTCAAGCGCGCGCTGGCCGCGCAGTATCCGGCCGGCCTGGTGCTGCCGTCGCGCACCGAGGATGACGAGACTGACGGCGAACTGCGCATCGCCTTCGACTTTGACGGCGTGATCGCTGACGACGAATCTGAAACTATCTTCAAGCGCAATAACGACGTCAGCGAATTCCACGCGCACGAGACCGAGCGTGTCGCCATCCCGCACCAGCCAGGTCCGCTGGCCGATTTGTTCCGCAAGCTGTCGCTGATGCAGCAGCTGGAGGAAGACGCCCAGCGCGCCGATCCGGCCTACAAGAAAATCCTGCGCATCGCCATTATCACGGCGCGCAGCGCGCCGTCGCACGAGCGGGTGGTGACCACGCTGAAAAGCTGGGGCGTGTCGGCCAACGAAACTTTCTTCCTGGGCGGCATGGAAAAAGCGCGGGTGCTGGGCATCTTCAAACCGCATATGTTCTTCGACGACCAGCTCAGCCACCTGCAGTCGCCGGCCGGCAACATCCCGATGGTGCACATCCCGTTCGGCATCGCCAACCGCTAACTCTAAAAACCGGGGCTTCGTCTATAATGTCGTGAGCGGCATGGCCACCCGGGCGATGCCTGGATAACCGTTGAATGTGTGTTGTGTCGTCAGCCTTAACTAAATCCATCCCAAAACCCGGCAACCGCTTTGCCCTGCCCGCGCTGCATGGCTCGGCGGACGCGTACGCCCTGGCGCAAATCGCGCTCGAACTCAAATCCCGCGGCCAGATGCTGGCCATCGTGGTCGCCAACGCCAGCGACGCCCAGCGCCTGCTGGACGAAATCCCGTGGTTCGGCGGCGCGCAGCTACGCTGCCACCTGCTGCCCGACTGGGAAACGCTGCCCTACGACGCCTTCTCGCCGCACCAGGACCTGGTGTCCGAGCGCCTGGCCACGCTGCACGAAATCTCCAGCGGCCAGTGCGACGTCATGCTGGTGCCGGCCACCACCGCGCTGGTGCGCATGGCGCCGCCGTCCTTCCTGGCCGCCTACACCTTCTTTTTCCAGCAGGGCGAGTCGCTGGACGAAGCGCGCCTGAAAGCGCAACTGACGCTGGCCGGCTACACCCACGTCACGCAAGTGATGTCGCCCGGCGAATACTCGGTGCGCGGCGGCTTGATCGACCTGTTCCCGATGGGTTCCGCGCTGCCGTATCGCCTCGACCTGTTCGGCGACACCATCGAAACCATCCGCACCTTCGACGCCGACACCCAGCGTTCGCTGTACCCGGTCAAGCAGGTGCGCCTGCTGCCGGGCCGCGAATTCCCGATGGACGAGGCGTCGCGCACCGCTTTCCGCAACCGCTGGCGCGAACACTTCGAGGGCGATCCGTCGCGCTCAGTGGTGTACAAGGACATCAGCGCCGGCATCGCCTCGGCCGGCATTGAATACTATCTGCCGCTGTTCTTCGACCAGACCGCGACGCTGTTCGACTACCTGCCTGCGGGCGCGGTGGTGGCCACCGTCGGCGACATCGAAGCCGCCATCAAGCGCTTCTGGACCGACACCGGCTCGCGCTACCGCTTCCTGAAAGCCGACCGCGAACGCCCGATCATGGCGCCGGAACAGCTATTCCTGACCGACGAACAGTTCTTCGTGCTAGCCAAGCCAGCGCCGCAGATCGCCATCCGCCAGAACGCGGACGCCGGCGCTTCCGAGCTGTCGGCGCCGGTGCCCAACATCGCCGTCAACCGCCACCTGGACGACCCGCTGACCAATCTGCGCGCCTACCTGATGCAGTCCGGCGCGCGCGTGATGATCTGCGCCGAATCCAACGGCCGCCGCGAAACGCTGCAACAGTACTTCACCGAATACGGCCTGGAACTGGCGGCGGTGGAAGGCTTCGACGGCTTTATCGCCTCGGACGCCAAACTGGCGCTGGGCGTGGCGCCGCTGCACGCCGGCTTCGAGCTGTCGGTCGACGGCAAGCCGCTGATCTTCATCACCGAGACCGAGTTGTACGCCGGCTCCGGCCGCCGCGCCGGCAAGAAAAAACAGGAAGCCGTCACCCAGGTCGAGTCGATGGTGCGCGACCTGTCGGAGCTGAAGATCGGCGACCCGGTAGTGCACATCAATCACGGCATCGGCCGCTACATGGGCCTGACCAGCATGGACCTGGGCGAAGGCGACGCCGAATTCCTGCACCTCGAATACGCCAAAGAGACCAAGCTGTATGTGCCGGTGTCGCAGCTGCACGTGATCTCGCGCTACTCCGGCGCCTCGCCGGACGACGCGCCGCTGCACACGCTGGGCTCCGGCCAATGGGAAAAAGCCAAGCGCCGCGCCGCCGAACAGGTGCGCGACACCGCCGCCGAACTGCTCAACCTCTACGCCCGCCGCGCGCTGCGCCAGGGCCATTCGTTCGAGTATTCGGCGCACGACTACGAACGCTTCGCCGACAGCTTCGGCTTCGACGAAACGCCGGACCAGCAGGAAGCCATCAACAACGTCATCAAGGATATGACCTCGGGCAAACCGATGGACCGCCTGGTGTGCGGCGACGTTGGCTTCGGCAAGACCGAGGTGGCGCTGCGTGCAGCGTTCATCGCCGTCATGGGCGGCAAGCAGGTCGCCATCCTCGCGCCGACCACGCTGCTGGCCGAACAGCATGCGCAAACTTTCGCCGACCGCTTCGCCGACTGGCCGGTGCGCATCGCCGAAATGTCGCGCTTCCGCACCGGCAAAGAGATCGCACAGGCGATCAAGGGCATGGCCGACGGCACGCTGGACATCATCATCGGCACCCACAAGCTGCTGTCGGACGACGTCAAGTTCACCCGCCTTGGGCTGGTGATCATCGACGAGGAGCACCGCTTCGGCGTGCGCCAGAAAGAAACCCTGAAATCGCTGCGCGCCGAAGTCGACGTGCTGACGCTGACCGCCACGCCGATCCCGCGTACGCTGGGCATGGCGCTGGAAGGCCTGCGCGACTTCTCGGTCATCGCCACCGCGCCGCAAAAGCGGCTGGCGATCAAGACCTTCGTGCGCAGCGAGGGCGAGTCGATCATCCGCGAGGCCTGCCTGCGTGAGCTGAAGCGCGGCGGCCAGGTCTACTTCCTGCACAACGAGGTTGAAACCATCCAGAACCGCATGGCGATGCTGACCGAGCTGCTGCCGGAAGCGCGCATCGCCGTGGCCCACGGCCAGATGCACGAGCGCGACCTGGAAAAAGTGATGCGCGATTTCGTCGCCCAGCGCTACAACATCCTGCTGTGCACCACGATTATCGAAACCGGTATCGACGTGCCGACCGCGAACACCATCATCATGCACCGCGCCGACAAATTCGGCCTGGCGCAGTTGCACCAGCTGCGCGGGCGCGTCGGCCGTTCGCACCACCAGGCCTATGCCTACCTGCTGGTGCACGATGTGCAGTCGCTGACCAAACAGGCGCAGCGCCGCCTGGACGCCATCCAGCAGATGGAAGAACTGGGCAGCGGCTTCTATCTGGCCATGCACGATCTGGAAATCCGTGGCGCCGGCGAAGTCCTCGGCGACAACCAGTCCGGCGAGATGACCGAGATCGGCTTCCAGCTGTACTCGGACATGCTGAACGAAGCGGTGCGCTCGCTCAAGGCCGGCAAGGAGCCGGACCTGGCGGCGCCGCTGTCGACCACCACCGAAATCAATTTGCACGTTCCGGCGCTGCTGCCGGCCGATTTTTGCGGCGACGTCCACGAACGGCTATCGATCTACAAGCGCATGGCGAATTGCGAAACGCAAGGCAAAATCGACGACATGCAGGAAGAGCTGATCGACCGTTTCGGCAAGCTGCCGGACCCGGTCAAGGCGCTGATCGAAACGCACCGCCTGCGCATCGCCGCCAAGACGGTGGGCATCATCAAGATCGACGCCCATACCGAGGCGGCAAGCCTACAGTTCATGGCCAAGCCACCGATCGACCCGATGCGCATCATTGAGCTGATCCAGAAAAATCGTCAGATCAAATTGAATGGACAGGATAAACTGAAGATCACCGCCGCCATGCCCGACCTGGCGGCGCGCGTCACGCAGATCAAGGCCGCCATCAAACAATTGACCGCTTAACGACTACCTCAACTACATTAACGCACATGACTAACGCAAAAACCGCCATGAACCTCGTCCTGCAAGGGGTCGGCGATTGCAAGGCGCGGCTGGAGCGCATCAGCGCCCTCACCGCGTCCGCCAACCTGACCTGGCTGGGCGAGCGCGCGCTGCGCTGCGAAGGCATCGCCTTTTCGCCGGCGCTGCGCCAGACCATCGAAGTGGCGGCGCAAGCCGCGCAGCTGGACGCCACCTACTCGATCGGCATGCACAAGATGAGCGACTACAAGCTGGTGGCCATGGACATGGATTCGACGCTGATCACCATCGAGTGCATCGACGAAATCGCCGACATGCAGGGTTTGAAAGCGCAAGTATCGGAGATCACCGAAGCGGCCATGCGCGGCGAACTGGATTTCGCCGAAAGCCTGCAACGCCGCGTGGCGCTGCTGCAAGGCCTGGATGCCTCGGCGCTGGAGCGCGTGTACGACGAACGGCTGCAACTGTCGCCGGGCGCCGAGACCATGCTGAAGGCGGTGCAGGCGGCCGGCCTGAAAACGCTGCTGGTGTCGGGCGGCTTCACCTTCTTCACCGAGCGCCTGAAAAAGCGCCTGGGCCTGGACTACACCCACGCCAATGAGCTGGAAATCGTCGACGGCAAACTGACCGGCAAGGTAGTGGGGGGCATCGTCGACGCCGAAGAGAAAAAGCGCACAGTGGATCGCGTGTGCGCGGAGCTGGGCATCTCGCCATCGCAAGCGATTGTGATGGGCGACGGCGCAAATGACCTGAAGATGATGAGCATCTCCGGCATGTCGGTGGCATTCCGCGCCAAGCCGGTGGTGCGCGAGCAGGCCAACGTCGCGCTCAATTTCGTCGGCCTCGATGGCATCCTGCCGCTGCTGACGTAATCTAATGCCGGCGCTTCTTGGCCGCCTTGATCGCGTACATCTGCGCGTCGCCGGCGGCCAGCAGCGCCTCCACTGACTGCGGCGCGGCCGGGTCAAACTCCACCACGCCGGCAGAAAACTGCAAATCGTAGCCCCGCTTCGCTCTGCCGTTGTAGTCGGTCAGCAGGCTGCCGAATTTGTACAACACCTGCTCCGCATCGCTCTTGCCGGCGCCGGTCAGCAGCACGACGAATTCATCGCCTCCCAGCCGCGCAAACAAGTCCGTGCTGCGGAAGCTGGCCTGCATCACCTCCGCAAACGCCGCCAGCGCAATATCCCCTTCCGCATGCCCGAACTGGTCGTTGATCGGCTTGAAGCGATCTAGGTCGATAAACGCCAGCGCCGCCGGCTGACGATTGCGTACACAGAAATTCAAACCATACTCCGCCAATTGCAAAAAGCCGCGCCGGTTGGATATCTGCGTCAGGTCATCGGTAGTGGAGGTCTGAAACGCCGTCAGCTCGTCCTCAATCATCGCCGCCAGGTCGCGCAACGCCAGTGCATCGTCCTGGTCGAATTCGCGCGGCACGTGGTCGATGATGCACAGCGTGCCGACCTTGTTGCCGTCGGGTGCACGCAGCGGACAGCCGGCATAGAAGCGCACATGCGGCGCGCCGGTGACCAGCGGGTTATCGGCAAAGCGCTGGTCGGCCAGCGCATCGGGAATCAAAAAAATATCGTCGCCAAGGATGGCGTGGCCGCAGAAAGAGACATCGCGCGGCGTCTCGCAGGCATCCAGCCCTTGCGCGGACTTGAACCACTGGCGGTTTTCATCGACGATGCTGACCAGCGCAACCGGCACGCGGAACATGCGCCGTGCCATGCGGGTGACGCGGTCGAAGCGTTCTTCGGCCGGCGTGTCGAGCACATTAAGCGACTTGAGACTTGCAAGCCGGACGGTTTCATTGAGGGGAATACCGGGCTGTTCCAAGGGATCTCCTATGCTTCAAAGCGTAGTCAGGACCATGATACCTCAAAGTGCGCTGCTTACTTTCCCTTCAATGTTGCAAGCAATCCGTCGCTGGCGTCTTCCAGATAATCCAGCACATCGTCGAAGCCGCGCCCACCGCCGTAGTAAGGATCAGGCACCGCGTCCACGCCGCTGTGGGTGGCGTGCGCCATCATCATGCCCAGCTTGTGGCGGTGCTGCGGCGGACACGCTGCTAGCAGCAGCTTGAGGTTATCGTGATCCATCGCCAGCACATGATCGAAGTCTTCAAAGTCCTGCGCCGTCACCTTGCGCGAACGCTGCGCCGACAAATCGTAACCGCGCCGCGACGCATACTCCATTGAACGCTCATCCGGCGGCGCGCCGATATGGTAGCCATGTGTGCCGGCCGAGTCGATGACAAAGCGGTCGCTCAAGCCGGCCGCCTCCACGCGCTGCCGGAACACACCCTCCGCCGTCGGCGAACGGCAGATATTACCCATGCAGACAAACAGCACCGATACTGGTTTCGCCATCGTCGCTGCTCCTTATATAATCATCATCGTTGCATTCTATGCGAAAAAGGATCAAGCATGAATTTGAGTTGCGGCTGCCGCGTAAGCAAGGTGCATGATGCTGTACAGGGCGCGGACATTGCGCTGGCTGTGCTTTATCCCGCACTTGGCGAAGAACATACCGAACACTTTGGCCCTTATTCGCTGGACGTGGCCAGCAACGCCGCGCCGGCCGTTGGCGCCTACCCGCTGGTGGTGATCTCACACGGCCATTCCGGCACGCCGTGGGCGTATCGCCAACTGGCCAAGCACCTGGCGCTGTCGGGCTTTGTGGTCGCCCTGCCCGCCCACACGGGCAACACCCGCAACGATAATTCGCTGGCCGGCACCGCCGCCAACCTGGCCAACCGTCCGCGCCACATCACGCTGACCATCGACGCGGTGCTGGCCGATGCCACGCTGGCGCCGCACGTCAGCCGCAATGGCGTGGCGATCATCGGCCACTCGATTGGCGGCTACACCGCGCTGGCAGCGGCCGGCGGCCTGCCGTGGACCGGCCCTTATGAACGTAAGGACTCCAATGCGCTGCCGGAGCCAGTGCCGGTCACGCCCGATGCGCGCATCCGTTCACTGGTGCTGCTCAATCCCGCCACGTTCTGGTTCATCGCCGGTTCGCTGCGGCCGGTGCGGGTGCCGATTCTGATCCGCACTGGCGAGAAGGACGACGTTACGCCGATCGAGCATGCGCACAAGATTATCGAAGGCGTGGCCGAGCCGTCGCTGGTCGAGCACAAGGATATTCCGGGTGGCGGCCACTTCGCCTTCATGAGCAAATTCCCGCCGGAGATGACGAAGCCGAACTTCAAGCCGTCGCAAGACCCGGAGGGGTTCGACCGCGAAAGCATCCAGCCCGCTTTCTTCGCCGACGTGACCGCCTTCCTGCGGCGGACACTGTGCGACACGCCGGCCGCCGGCTAGCTATACTCAAGCCATCACTAAGGAAAGGAGAGATCATGTCGCAAGAACTCGTATTGGAAGGCCGCCTGGAATCGGCCAAGACCACCGCATGGTGGCTGTATGTGATCCACGCGGTCAGCTTTGTATTTTCGCTCGGCGCGTTCTCCATCATCCCGTTGATACTCAACTACCTGCAACGGCCCAGTACCGAGGGCAGCTTCGTGCACAGCCATCACACCTGGATGATTCGTTCGTTCTGGTGGTATGTGGTGTGGGTGGTGGTCGGCGCCGTGTTCTTCATGACGTTCATCGGCATTCCGGTGGCGTGGCTGATCTGGATCGGCGCCTGGCTGTGGAAGGCATATCGCCTAATCGTCGGCATCAGCCGCATCAACCGGAACGAGCCGGCCCCAGTGTAAGTGCCTGCCGCAGGCCGGCGACAATTACGTCGTAGGCCTGCTGGCGGCTTTCCTCATCCCGCGCGCGCAGCACGAAGGACGGGTGGTAGACCGCCACCACCCAGCGTCCTTCATGCTGGAATGGCGCATCGATCACGGCGCTCATGGTCGCGCTGCCATCCTGTAGCACCGACTTCAATGCCGTTGCACCCAACGCCACCACCACTTCCGGCTTGACCTTCTCCATTTCCTGCTCCAGCCAGACGTGGCATGCGCTGACTTCGCGCTGCGCCGGTGTCTTGTGCAGCCGGCGCTTGCCACGCAGCTCCCACTTGAAGTGCTTGACGGCGTTGGTCAGGTAGACACTGTCGCGCGCCACGCCGGCTTCGGCCAGCGCGCGGTCCAGCACCGCGCCGGCGGGACCGACAAACGGCAGGCCTTGCAGGTCCTCCTGGTCGCCCGGTTGTTCGCCCACCAGCATGATGCGCGCCTTGCGCGGGCCAACACCCGGCACGGCTTGCGTGGCGTTGCGCCATAGTTCGCAGCGGCGGCATTGGTCCAGCGTGTCCGGTTGTTCGCGTTGCGGTTGCGCGCGTTCCGCCGTCACCGCGATGGTAGTGGCGCCGCTGCGCTGGCCGACGGTGTTGGTCTGGCCGGTGCGCCGGTCGCCGTTGGCGGCGGCGCTGATCATGGTCGGCACGATGGCGCCTTCGGGCAGATTCTTCCAGAAGCGCGACGGAATATGACTGCGCAGCAGATCGGCGTTCAGGCGCGCGGGGTTGAAGATGCTGCGGTAGTAGGTGAGCCACAGCGCTTCGCCGGCGTCGTCGATGTCGGCGGCGCTGCTCATACGTGGCGGTGCGTCGTGCAGTTGCTGGCCGTCCCACAGCACGGTGGCGGCGGGTGTGGCGATCATCCAGGTGGCGTGGCCCATGCGGCGGGCGAAGTGCCGGGCGACTTGCGGCAGCACTGCGTGTGTCGGCTCGAACCAGGCGACGAAGCGCGGCGCGCCGTCTTCCTCCTTGCGTTCGCGGAATCGTACATAGGCATGCATGTCGTGCTCCTCGCGGCGGACGGCTTTGACCATGGTGTACAGGCGCGCGCCGTCCGGATCGGCGGCCGACATCACATCGCGCTCACCCAGCTGCCAGCGCCAGACTACCTTGTACAGAAAGGCCCAGCGGTCGGCAGCGCTGAAGCAGGCGGCGCTGGCCAGCATCTCCACCAGCTCGCGCGGCAGGCGCAACGCGGCCGTTGGTGCGCACGACGGCGCGGCGGCGCCGGACGCGGGCGCGGCGACGGCTGACGAGAACAAATCGCCCTCGTCCTCGCTGCCAGCCCACTCCACCGACTCCGGCGGCACACCGTGCGCGACCAACTCCCTTACCGCCGCCCGCCACTCATCAAACGACTGCACCACCTTGCGCATCATGCCGCCTGTAACTCCGGCCACAAATTCATTTGCTGCGGCGCCTCCGCCATCGACCGCCGCAGATGCTCGGACGGACTGGCGTCACGCGCAGGAAAATAATCCGCCGTGATGATAAACGGCGAAATCTTCTTCATACTGCAACGCAAACGCGACAAGTCCGCATAGCGCACCTGCCGCAAGCGGCGCAGGTCCACAATGCGCTGCGCATTGCGTAATCCTATGCCAGGCACGCGCGCGATCATGTGCGGTTCCGCACGATTCAGGTCCAATGGAAAATGCTCGCGATGCGCCAGCGCCCACGCCAGCTTGGGATCAATATCCAGCGCCAGATTGCCGCCGCTGGCCGGCAGCAACTCCTGCGCCTGAAAGCCATAACTGCGCATCAGGAAGTCCGCCTGATACAGCCGATGCTCGCGCATCATCGGCGGCGGCGCCAGCGGCACGCTCTTCGGACTTTGCGGAATCGGACTAAACGCCGAGTAGTAGACGCGCTTGAGCTTATAGCTGCCATACAGCGTCTCCGCCGTCGACAAAATCTGCTGGTCATCGCTGGCGTCGGCGCCGACGATCATCTGCGTGCTTTGCCCAGCCGGCGCAAAGCGCGGCGACTTCGGTTCCTCCGCCTTCTCATCCAGCTTGCGGCGGATCGAGCCCATGGCCAGCTTGATCGTATGAACGCTCTTCTCCGGTGCCAGCTTCTGCACGCTGTCCTGGGTCGGCAGCTCGATGTTGACGCTCAGCCGGTCCGCATAGCGCCCCGCCGCCTCGATCAGCGCCGGATCGGCATCCGGTATCGTCTTCAGATGGATATAGCCGCGAAACTGATGCACCTCGCGCAGCTCACGCGCCACCTGCACCAGCTGCTCCATGGTGTAGTCGGCCGACTGGATGATGCCCGAGCTGAGAAACAGCCCGTCGATGTAATTGCGGAGATAAAAATCAGTGGTCAGCCGCACCACCTCGGCCACCGCAAAGCGCGCACGCGGCACATTGGAGCTGCGCCGGTTCACGCAATACTGGCAGTCGTACAAACAGTAATTGGTCAGCAGGATCTTCAGCAGCGAGACGCAGCGTCCATCCGGCGTGTAGCTGTGGCAGATGCCCATGCCGGTAGTCGCGCCAAACCCGCCCTTGCCGATGGAGTCGCGCTTCGGCGCGCCACTGCTGGCGCACGAGGCGTCGTATTTAGCCGCATCGGCCAGGATTTCCAGCTTGTCCTTGATCTCCATCGCATTCCCGATATACTGTGTTTTCATACAGTATATCAGCAAACCCGCTACAAAGCCTATTTTGTCATGGACAATTGGCGGGGCTGTGGCGAGGGCGCCGTCAGCCGCCGCAGCGCGCCCTCCTCGTGCGAGTTAAGCTGGAACACGCTGACCAGCTCCGCCAGCGACGTCGCCTGCTCCTGCATGCTCTGCGCCGCCGTCGCCGCCTGCTGCACCAGTTCCGCATTCTGCTGCGTCACCGTATCCATCTGCGCGATGGCCTGGTTGACCTGCTCGATGCCGTGACTTTGCTCGCGGCCCGCATTGGTGATCTCGGAAATCAGATCAGTCACGCGCTGCACGCTGGAGACCACGCGCTCCATCGTGGTGCCGGCTTCCGCCACCAGCTTGCTGCCCTCCTCCACCTGCGTGACCGAATTGCCGATCAACTCCTTGATCTCGCGCGCCGCGCCGGCCGAACGCTGCGCCAGATTGCGCACTTCCGACGCCACCACCGCAAAGCCGCGTCCCTGCTCACCGGCGCGCGCCGCCTCCACTGCCGCGTTCAGGGCCAGGATATTTGTCTGGAACGCGATGCCGTCAATGACCGTGATGATGTCGCCGATCTTGCGTGACGACGCATTGATCGACTCCATCGTATTCACCACGCGGCCCACTACCTCGCTGCCCGCCTGCGCAACGTCGGAGGCGGAACCGGCCAGCTGGTTGGCTTCCGCCGCCGCGTCGGAATTCTGCCGCACGGTGGACGTCAACTCCTCCATCGACGCCGCAGTCTCCTCCAGCGAACTGGCTTGCTGCTCGGTGCGCGAGGACAGATCCAGGTTGCCGGCCGCGATCTGGCCCGAGGCCGACGCAATCACATGGGTCGAGCCGCGCACGTCGGTGACAATCTTGGCCAGGTTGTCGCGCATGGTCTTCATAGCGAACAGCAGGCTGCGGCTATCGCCCGAGCGCAGTTCCACCTGCGCCGACAGGTCGCCGGCAGCGATGCGGTTGACGATATCCACCGCATACGCCGGCTCGCCGCCCAGGCTACGCATCAAGCGGCGCGTGATCAGGAACGCGCCGGCCGCACCCAGCACCACGCTGACCAGCATCAGCGTAATAATCAGCACCCGCGACGACGAATAACGTTTCACGCCTTCAGCCGCCGCCTCCTTGCCGCCCTGGCTGTAGAAGTTGACCAGCTTGTCCACTTGGCCGCGCATCGAGACGATTAACTTGTTCGAGTCGCCGCGAATCAGCTTCTTGGCTTTTTCCACATCACCGGCGCGCATGGCGGCGCGGATCTTGGCGTCTTCCTCCATATAACGCCCCCACTGCTCGGTAATCTGCGCATACATGGCTTTCTCATCCGGCGTTTCCATCAGCGCCTGATATTCATCCTGCATCTTTTTCAGGTCATCCAGATCGGTGGCGATGACTTTATCGTATTTATCCATCTCACTGGCATCGCTGGAGATAATATATTGAAACTCCCGTGTGCGTATTCGCGCTATTTGAGATTTTATATCCTCAATAATTCTCACACTTGGTAACCAGCGCGAAGATAATCGTGTCGATATTTCATTCACTTGCGACAATTCCACAATAGAAAATATTCCCACAATGGCTGTCATGGACAAAACCGCACAGAATGAGGCCGCCAGCTTGGTTGCAATAGGCAATTCAGTTAATCGCATGATGATATTCCCCGGTTAATAAGTCGCTTATCTCTTCCTTGAAAATCATCATAACGCAAGCAGATCATTTTTCGGAGTCACTGTCAGAATTAAACTACAAACCGATTATTAAAAATCCCCTAGAATAAATTCAATCAACCGGGGGAGGTAATCATGTTGGCATCAATTAAATATCAAGGAAACATCGCGCAGGCGGAGGCGGATTTCTCGTGGAATAATGATTTCAATATTATCCATGAGCTATTAAGCAGGCGATTCGATAGTTTTAATGACAATGGTTTTTATCCGCATCCGGACGAAGTGGCGCTGCGCCAGGAGCTGAAGGAAGTGGCCACGCTGCGCAAATTGAGCGAACGGATACGTGGGCTGGATGGCAATGCGCTGGTGCTGCGCGGGCTGGGCCTGAGCGGCCTGCCGGAAGAGCGCCGCAACGCCGTGCTGTACGCGCTGACGCTGATGCTCGGCTACCCCACCTCCACCGACCAGCGCACCGGCCGCGTGGCGTGGGACGTCAAGGCACGGCCGGAGACCGGCATTGACGGCCGCTTCGTCACATTCTCAGAACGCGTGGGCAGCGCCGATATGCATACCGATTCGTCGTTCTATCCGATGCCGGAGGAGCAGTTCATTCTGTACGTGGTGAATGCGGCGCAGTGCCACGGCGGCCATTCGACCTTGATCGATGCGGACGATATCTACACCGCGCTGCATCGCACGCCGGAGGGTGCGGCGGCGTTTGAACTGCTGCGCACAACGCCGTTGCCGTTCCGAGTGCCGGCTGTGTATGCGGCGGGTGATGAGACGATGGAGTTTCATGTGGCGCCGGTGTTTGGCCCGCCGGTGCGGGAGGGCGACCGCTTCACCATGCGCTGGCGGTATGACGCGATCAAGAAAGGCCTGGCGGCGCGGCCGGAGATGAACAGTCCTGCGCTGGCCGATTCGGTGGAGCTCATGCACCGCGTGGCCGAGCAGGAAGCGCCGCGCTTCATGGAGCAGCTGCCGACCGACACGCTGATGTTGGCCGATAACCACCGCATGCTGCACGGCCGCACCACCTACACCGACGAGCGCCGCCACCTGATCCGCATCCGCATGTCGGACGTGCCGAACGCCCAGCGCATCGGCCCGTCCGGCGTGGTGCGGGATTAAGCCAGGATTTGCTTGAGCGCCACCACCAGCTTGGCGCATTCCTCATCGGTGCCGATGGTGATGCGCAGGAACTGGTCGATACGCGCCGACTTGAAGTGGCGCACGAGAATGGCGCGCTCGCGCAACGCCGCCGCCAACTGCGCGCCATCATGTTGCGGATGACGCGTGAAGATGAAGTTAGCCGCCGATGGCAGCACCTCAAAGCCCAGCACCTGCATCTGCGCCGTCAGCCACGCGCGGCTGGCGATGATGGCGTTCGACGTCTGCTCCATATAGGCCACATCGTCCAGCGCCGCGACCGCGCCGGCCTGCTGCACCTGACCGAGTGGGTAACAATTGAAGCTGTTCTTCACGCGCTCCAGACCCGCAATCAGATCCGGATGGCCGAGTGCAAAGCCGACCCGCAAGCCAGCCAGCGAACGCGATTTGGACAGCGTCTGGATCACCAGCAGGTTATCGAAGCGGCCCAGCAGCGCAGCGGCGCTCTGCGCGCCGAAGTCCACATAGGCTTCATCAATCACCACCACCTGCTCCGGATGCGCCACCAGCAGCGCCTCGATCTGCGCCAGCGACAGCGCAATGCCGGTCGGCGCATTCGGGTTGGCCAGGATGATCGCGCCGCATGGCTGCGCGTAATCAGCGACATCGATCTCAAAGCGCTGGTTCAGCGGAACGTAGACCGCCTCAATGCCATACAGGCTGCAATAGGTTGGATAAAAGCTGTAGCTGATATCGGGCGTCAGCAGCGGCAAGTCGTGCTTGAGCAAAGCGTGGAAGGTATGCGCCAGCACTTCGTCCGAGCTATTGCCGACGAAGACCTGCTCGCGCGTCAGCCCGAAGCGGCGCGCCACCACATCCTTCACCACCGCATTAGACGGATCGGAATACTTGCGCAAGCCATCCCCGGCCGCTTCCTGCATCGCGGCGACCGCCTTGGGCGACGGGCCGTAGGGATTTTCGTTGGTGTTCAACTTGACCAGGCCAGGCATCTGCACCTGTTCACCCGGCGTGTATGGCGTCAGGCCGTGAACCACTTTGCTCCAGAACTTGCTCATGCCATTTCCTCAAATGCCCGCTCGATGTCGGCGATTAAATCATGTACGTCTTCCAGGCCCACGTTGAAGCGTATCAGTATGCCCTTGTCGGTCCAGTCCTTGCGCATATGCTGGATGCGATATGGCATAACCAGGCTGTTGGCGCCGCCCCAGCTATAGCCGATCTTGAACAGCTTGAGCGCATCGACAAAGCGGTCGGTCTGCGCTTCGGTATAACGTTCGTCGAAGATCACCGAGAAAAGGCCGCCGGCGCCGCTGAAGTCGCGCTTCCACGTTTCATGGCCGGGACATTCCGGGAACGCCGGATGCAGCACCTTGGTGACTTCGGGCCGCGTTTGCAGCCAGGCCGCCAGCTTGCGCGCCGCCGCGTCGTGCGCGTCGAAGCGCAGGCGCATGGTCGGCAAGCCGCGCTGCACCAGATACGCATCGTCCGCACCCACGCCCAGGCCAAGCCGCATATGCGCCAGGCTGATGCGGTCGTGCAGCTCGCGGTCGCGCGTGATGACGGCGCCCATCAGCACATCCGAACTGCCAGACTGGTATTTGGTCAGCGCCTGCATGATGATGTCCACGCCCAGATCGAAACCGCGCAGCGCGAGGCCGGCAGACCAGGTATTATCCAGCGCCACCAGCACACCGCGCTCGTGCGCCGCCTTGCAGATGGCCGGCAAGTCCGGCACTTCCATCGACACCGATCCCGGCGCCTCGGTCCAGATCAGCTTTGTATTCGGCTGGATCAGCGCCGCGATGCCCTCGCCGATCAGCGGATCGTAATAGCGCGCGGTGATGCCAAAATCGGCCGACAGCCAGCGCCCCAGTTCGCGATTCGGGTTGTAGACGTTATCCGGCAACAGCACATCGTCGCCGGATTTGAGCAGCGCGAAATCCACCATCGAGATGGCGGCCAGACCGCTCGGCGCCAGCAGGCAGTATTTGCCGTCCTCGATTTCCGCCAGCCGCGCCTCCAGCGTAAACGTGGTCGGCGTGCCATGCAGCCCGTAGGTATAGGCGTTCTTGTCTTTCCATTCGCCCGAGCGCATCGCCGCCACATTCTTGAACAGCACCGTGGAGGCGTGATGGATGCCGACCGGGAAAGCGTCGAAGCCTTCCGGCGCCTTGTAGTCCGTGTGGATCAGCGCCGTCTGCGGCGATTTCTTCATGGTCGCCATCAGCGCATATTGCCGGTATGGCCCAGCGAGTAGCGGCCCGGTTGCGGCCATACGGTCAGGCCGTGCGGCTCCTGGCCGACCTTGACCTGCTTGACGTCGCCGTTGGCGGTGTCGATGCGGTACACCACATCATCGAAGCGGCCGGACAGCCACAGATATTTGCCGTCGGCGCTGACGTTGCCCATGTCCGGGCTGCCGCCGCCGGGAATCGCCCATTGCGACACCACTTTTTCGGTAGCGAAGTCAATCACCGTCACGCGGCCCTTGCCTTTACGCTTGCCGTGGATATTGTGCGTGCCACGGTTGGCCACATACAGCTTGGTGCCGTCGCGGCTTGGATACAGACCGTGCGCACCAACGCCGGTCGGGATGAAGCCTACCTTGGTGAAGGTGGCCGCATCGACGATGTGCACGCCGTCGGCGTCCATGTCGGCGATGTAGTAACGTTTACCGTCCGGCGAGACGCGGATATCCTGCGGCATGCCCTTCTTCTTGCTGCACACCTCATTCGCCAGCAGTTGGTCGATCGGGTCTTTTTCGGAGAAGCGCGTAGTCGGCATCGACAGCTTCAGATAACCGTCCACCTTGCGCGCCGCGAGGTCGATGCGCGCCACGGCGCCATCGAATTCGCAGGTGAACATGGCGTAGCGGCCGTCCGGCGAGAAGTCGGCGTGGTTGATGCCGCCGCATTGCGGCACATCGATCGCGTACTGCATCGCCATCGTCTTCGGATCGCGGAAGTCCAGGCGGTGCAAGGCTTCCGCCACCACGATGGCGGATTTACCGTCCGGCGAGAAGTACATATTGTATGGGTCGTCCACCGCCACCTGCGGGCCAGGCTTGCCGGTGCGTGGATCGATCGGCGTCAGGCTGCCCTTGTTGGTGCGCTCGGCGTTATTCGCCACCCACAGCGTTTGCAGGTCGTAGGCCGGCACCACGTGCTGCGGGCCGACGCCGACCTTGAACTTGTCGACCACCTTCAGCGTTTCGGGATCGATCACATACACGTCGTTGGAGCGCAGATTAGGCACGTAGACGCGCTGCAGCTGGTCCTTGACTGCAGGACTCATATTGGCCGGGCCGATGCCGGCGTAGACGTTGACCGGCGCCGCGGGCGCCGCACCGGCGGCCGGCGCGGCTTGTGCAGCCTGCGCGTTCTCCATGTTGGCGACAGCCAGCAAACCGCCAGCGCCGATCAAACCAGCGACGGCCAGCGCCGCCAAGACGATACGATTAGTTTTCATTTGGATGCTTTACTAGAAGTAGACGGCGCGCCATGCGCCGCAAAATCGGAAATCGCTGCCACCGAGGCGTCGACGATGCGCTGCACGCCAAGCTTGCCCAATTCGGCGGTAGCGCGGCGCGCGTCACCGCGCACGCCTTGCGCAGCGGTCGGCGACGGCCCTTTGGCCAGCGCCTCGGTACGCACCAGGGATTTATCGGTAGCCAGCATCAGCGCCGCATCGGCCAGGCCGGCATGCAGGCCGATTTCGGCCTTGCTGTAGCCGCGCTTTTCAAGATCGGCGATAAACGGTTCCTGCGTGACGTCGTAATAGGCCAGCAGCGCCAGGGCCGCAGCGTCGCCATCCTTGGCCCAGGCCTTGTTCAGCTTCTGCGCCACGCGGGTTTCGCTTTTCTGGTAACCGCCATGGTCGCCGATGAAGACGATGCGGCGGAAGCCGTGCTGGCGCAGGCTTTGCGCGGTGGCGACCAGCAGCTCTTCAAAGGTGGCTTCGGGAATCGACAAGGTGCCGGCAAACTTCATGTGGCCAGCCGGCGGCGTGATGCTGCCTTCCGGGACGTAAGCCACTACCGGGGCGACCACCGCATTGCCGAGCTTTTGCGCGATCATCCGCGCCAACACGGTGGCGCGCACATTGTGCTTGCCCAGCGCGATATAGGGACCGCTTTGTTCGGTGCCACCGATCGGAATGATGGCGGTGGTGGCGCCGGCGTCAATGCGGGAACGCAGCTCGGTGCTGGTCATCTCTTCCAGCATGACGGCCGCGTCGGCGGCCAATACAGGCCGCGCCAGCAGGCCGGCCAGCAGGCAGGCGGCAAGCGCCGCCGGGAGTTTCAAGTCACGCATAAGGCTCACTAACAAAAAAAAGGCGGACCGCGATAACGCCGGTCCGCCTTTATTATAGTGGATGTGCCGTGAAAAACGCCTTAAAGCGCCTCACCCCACAAATCGTGGGCATCCGAGGTCGTGATTTTTACGTCAACAAACTGGCCGACTACCAGCTTCTTGTGCGGTTCGTACGGCGGTTTGACGTACACCACGCCATCGATTTCCGGCGCGTCGGCAGCCGAGCGGCCCACGCCGCCGGTGCGGTTGACTTCATCGATCAGCACGCGGACGGTCTTGCCGACTTTCGCTTTCAGGCGCGCTTTGGAGATTTCTTCCTGCAGCAGCATCACGCGGCCACGGCGCTCTTCGCGCACTTCTTCCGGCACTGGATTAGCCAGTTCGTTGGCGGTGGCGCCTTCCACCGGCGAGTAGGCGAAGCAGCCCAGGCGGTCGATCTGCGCTTCCTTCAGGAAGTCCAGCAGGTATTCGAATTCCTCTTCCGTCTCGCCAGGGAAGCCGGCGATGAAGGTCGAGCGGATGGTCAGGTCCGGATTCATTTTGCGCCAGGCCAGGATGCGGTCCAGGTTTTTCTCGCCGCTGGCCGGACGCTTCATGCGCTTCAGCACATCCGGATGCGCGTGCTGCATCGGAATGTCCAGGTACGGCAAAATGTGTTCGCCCATCAGCGGGATCACCTGATCAACGTGCGGGTATGGATACACGTAGTGCATGCGCACCCAGGCGCCGTAGGACTTGGCCAGTTCGCCCAGCGCTTCCATCAGCTGCGTCATGTGAGTCTTGATCGGACGGCCGTTCCAGAAACCGGTGCGGAACTTGACGTCCACGCCGTAGGCCGAGGTATCCTGCGAAATCACCAGCAGTTCCTTGACGCCCGACTTGAACAGGTTCTCCGCTTCCAGCAGCAGTTCGCCGATAGGACGCGACACCAGGTCGCCGCGCATCGATGGAATGATGCAGAACGAGCAGCGGTGATTGCAGCCTTCCGAGATTTTCAGGTAAGCGTAGTGCTTCGGCGTCAGCTTGATGCCTTGCGCCGGAATCAGGTCGATGAACGGCTCGTGCGGCTTAGGCAGGTGCAGGTGGACCGAATCCATCACTTCAGCCAGCGCGTGCGGGCCGGTGACGGCCAGCACCTTCGGGTGGACCTTGGTGATGATGTCGTCGCCGGCGGCGTCCTTCTTGGCGCCCAGGCAGCCGGTGACAATCACCTTGCCGTTTTCGGCCAGCGCTTCGCCGATGGCGTCCAGCGATTCCTGCACGGCGGCGTCGATGAAGCCGCAGGTGTTGACGATCACCAGATCGGCGCCGGCATAGGACTTGGCGGTCTCGTAACCTTCAGCACGGAGCTGGGTCAGGATCTGTTCGGAGTCGACCAGCGCTTTAGGGCAGCCGAGCGATACAAAGCCCACTTTCGGTGCTGGCGCGCCGGCGGCTGGCTGGGGAAAACGGGAGAGTGGTTGCGATTGCATATGGTTGCCTAAAGCTTCACAATAATTACGAGCAATCGACGATTATACCATGTTACGATAGTGGCTTAACGCCCATTGCTAGAGGAGATTGTGTGGCAACACTGAAAGACGTCGCAATGCTTGCTGGTGTAGGCATGTCGACAGCATCGCGCGCCATTTCCGGCGCCGGCCCGGTCTCGGCGGAAGCGATGAAGAAGGTGCAAGCCGCCATCGAGCAACTCAACTTCCGCCCCTCCTCCATCGGCCGCTCGCTGTCGGCGCAGTCGCTGGGCATGATCGGCATTTTCTGCCCCTCCTTCTTCGGCGCCTACTACGGCACCATCCTCAAGCAAACCGACATCGAACTGCGCGCCATGCGCCGCCACGTGGTGGTGGCCACCGGTTGTGGCGACGGCTCGCCGCGCGATGAAGCCATCGAAGCGGTCAAGTTCCTGATCGGCCGCGATTGCGACGGCATCGTGGTGCTGGGTCACGACCTGCTGGACGAAGACATGCAGATGCTGCACAAGATGCATCCGAAGATGGCCTTCCTCAACCGCCGCAGTCCGGGGCTGGAGGCGTCGTCGTTCTGCCCGGACCATTACCACGGCGGCGAACTGGCTGCGCGCACTTTGCTGGATGCCGGCCATCGCCAGCTGGCGGTGATTTCCGGCCCGGTCGGCACTTCGGACAATGAGGAGCGCTTGAATGGCTTCTTCGACGAGCTGGCGCGCCACGGCATCGAACGCGATGCGGTGCGCCTGATCGCATCGGACTTCTCGCGCGAAGGCGGCTTTGGCGCCACGCAGCAACTGGTCAACGAAGGCTGCCAGTTCACCGGCCTGTTTTGCGCCAATGATGAGATGGCGGTTGGTGCGATGTCGTGCTTCCACCGCGCCGGCGTGCGCGTGCCGGACGACGTGTCGATCGTCGGCTATGACGATGACTATTCGGCGGAATTTTCGTCACCGGGCCTGACCTCGGTGCACATCCCGATGCAGCAGCTGACCCAGAATGCGGTGCGCTGGCTGCTCAACATCTGCTACGGCACCCAGCACGAAATTTCGCGCGCGTTTCCGGTGACCGTCACCATGCGCGGCTCGGTCGCGCCCCACTCTTGAACCCCGCAGGGCCACGCAGGGGGCTGACCCCGTACGGGGTCAGACCCCGACCTCTGCGCGACGCTTAGGGGTGCAAGCATAAAAAAAGGGCTGGCGAGGGGAGCCGCCAGCCCGAAAGACTACTTACCCCTTACTGCTATCAGAACTTGACCGACACCCGGCCGCCGAAGGTGCGCGGGTTGTTGTAGTACGCGGCCCAGATCTGCTGCGTCGGCTGGCATGGCGCGCCGACCTGCGTGCAGACTTCGATCGCGTCGTACTTCACTTCCTTGTCGGTGGCATTGTTGACGAACAGCTCCGCCGTGTAAGCCTTGTTGCGTGGCTCGAAGCGCACGCTCAGGTCCAGCGTGGTGTACGAATCCTGCATCTTCACGCCTGGATGGCCCGGCACGTCGTTGGCAAATGCGCCCGATCCGACGAAGGACTTGGTTTCGTAGTGCGCCGAAATACGCGGCGTGATGCGGCCCTTGCCGATGTCGAAATCACGCTCGTACATCAGCGTACTCGCAAAGGTCGGCGCGTGTTTCAGCACGGTGCCGCCGACGTTGACGGTCGGCGCGGTGGTGCCGCAGGCCTGGCCATTGGCGCGTGCCGCATCGACGTCGCAGGACAGGAAGTCGTCATAGCGCGCCTTCAGCCAGGTCGCGTTGCCGCTGAAGCGGTCGACGCTGGTCGGACGCCACATCCATTCTGCCTCCACGCCCTTGACCGAAGCGCCGGCGGCGTTGAAGTTTTGCAGCGTGTTGTTGACTACCTGCGACTCCAGCTTGTCCTTGTACTTCATCCAGAAGGCGTCGATGTTCAGCGACAGCTGTTTGTTCAGCAGGTCCGACTTGAAGCCGAGTTCATAGCTGGTCAGCTTTTCAGGCTTGGTGGTGGCGCCGCCGTCGCCGATGGCCGGCGAGTGGAAGCCGGTGGTCACCGAAGCGAAGGTCAGGATATCCGGCGATACCTTGTACTCCACGCGGCCCAGCCAGGTGGCCTGGCCGTATGCCAGGTCGGCCGTGTTGTCGCCGTAGGTATTGCCGCAAGTGGCTTGATTCACCACCCCGCCCGGCCCAATGTTGTGGGTATTGATGGTGCCGACGCCTGGCGTGACCAGTTGCGCGATCTGGCTCGGCGTCAGGGTGGCGCCGCGCGGCGCGTTGTCCGGCCAGTTCGGGCAGGCCCAGTTCTGGCCGCCGATGTCGAACTTGTGGTCCTTGGTGTAGCGCGCGCCGGCGGTCAGCTTCCATACCGGATCGATATCGTAGCTGGCTTGCGCAAAGGCGGCCTTGGAATGCAGCTCGCGGTCGCCCTGGATGAAGGACATGGCCGAGGCGTACTGGCCCACGGTCGGCTGCACGAAGATCACGCTGCCGTTGGCGATATCCTGCGCCAGCATGGCTTCGGAAATCTGGCTGCGGTCGATGTCGAAGCGCACCTTGTTTTTCTCGCGGAAGAAGAACAGGCCGCCCACCCATTGCAACGGCGAGTCATATTCCGAACGCACCTGCACCTCGTTGGAGACGCTGTCGAACTGCGACCATTCGGTGCGGTTCTCGGCCTTGAAGCCTGGGTAGAAGCCGGCGTCCGCATCGCTGGCGTTGGTCCGTTTCAAACGGCTCCACGCGCCCAGATACTGGGTAGCGATGCCTTCCACCGGACGCCATTCGACCTTGGTCTTGGCGGTGATGATCGACTGGTCCAGGTTACCCGGCGTATCGATCAGCGCGGAGCGCAGATTCTGGCCCGGCTTCGGTTCGGCCGACAGGTAGATGTTGCCGGCGCCGGTGTCGCTGTAATAGTCGGCGATAAAGGTCGCCTTCAGCTCCGGCGTGAACTTCCACAGCAGCGAGGCGCGCGCGCCCGACTGGTTGCCGGCGCCGTACTTCTGCGCGCCCGGTGATACGTTGGAGCCCTTGAGGAAATCGACATATCCGTCATGCTGGTCCTTGATCGCGGCGATGCGCAGCGCGATGTCGTCGCTGAGCGGGATGTTGATCATGGCCTGCGTCTGGATGTGGTGGTAGTCGCCGATGGTGACGCTGGCCGAGCCGAACACCTTGGCGGTGCTTGGCGCGCCGGACACCAGGTTGACCGCGCCGGCGGTCGAGTTCCGGCCGTTCAGCGTACCTTGCGGGCCGCGCGCCACCTCGACGTGGTTCAGGTCATACATCAGCGCCGTGGCGCCCTGTGGACGCGGCACGTAGATGCCATCCACATAGAACGCCACCGCCGGGTCGCCCAGCTCCGTGTGATTGGCCGAGCCGACGCCGCGCATGTAGACGTGGACGCCGCCCGAATCGCTGTGCGGCTCCACAACCAGGCTAGGCACCATGGCGGTCATGGTCGCCAGATCCTTGACCTGGTTGTTGGCCAGCGTGTCCTGCGTGTAGGCCGTGATGGCCAGCGGCGTATCCTGCACCAGCGTGTCGCGGCGGGTGGCGGTGACGATAATCTTCTCCATGTTGTCGCCGGCGGCCGGGGTGGCGGCTGCAGGTGGTTGCTGTTGCTGCTGCGCGTATGCTGCGCCGCCGCTCAACATCATCTGGGCGATGCTTAAAGCTAGAACTGTTTTTTTCATTGATGTCTCCTCGCTTATTCCAAGTGGAACCGGTTCCACCACAAGACGCACCTAGGCGTCGGGCCATACCATGGCAGACCCGGTAATTTAGCAACTACGGAAATTCGGGGTCAGTTCTGCCAAATGTACATGGGCTCGTGTGCATTTGGCAGAACTGACCCCGGGTTTTGCTTTAGAGCCGCTGTTCGCTGGCTCCGTCAAACAGGGAAATACGATTGGTACGGATCGAGAAATTGATGTCCTTCTCGGTCTCGATTTGCAACTGGTCCTGCACGATGCCCGCAACCTGGGTGCCGTGGAAGTCCAGCCACACTACGCGGTGCGCGCCCATGGCCTCGATCAGCGAGACCGATGCGCGCACCGCTGCACTGCCAGCGACGCCGTCACCATGCCCGACGTCGATGTCCTCCGGCCGCACACCGAGCACGCAATCGTGCTTGCCGGTGAGCGGCTGCTTGAATGGATAGCCGGTCACGTCGACCGACAGATGCTGGTTGCTGAAGATGGCCTTACCACCCTGCTGCTCCAGCGTGCCCTTGAACAGATTCATGCCCGGCGAACCAAGGAAGGTCGCCACGAACAGATTGGCCGGCGTGTTGTAGATAACGTCCGGCGTGTCGAACTGCTGCACCACGCCGCCCTTCATCACCGCCATGCGCTGCGCCAGCGTCATCGCCTCGACCTGGTCGTGGGTCACGTAGATCATGGTGGCGCCGAGCTGCTTGTGCAGCTGTTTCAGTTCGCGCCGCAATTCCGTGCGTAGCTTGGCGTCCAGGTTGGACAGCGGCTCGTCGAACAGCATCACATCCGCTTCGCGCACGATGGCGCGGCCGATCGCCACGCGCTGACGCTGGCCGCCCGACAGGTTGGCCGGCTTGCGCTTCAACAGCGGGCCGAGTTGCAGCATGTCGGAAGCGCGCGCCACGCGGCGGGTGATCTCCGCCTTCGGCGTGCCGTTGATGCGCAGGCCGAAGGACATATTCGCTTCCACGTTCATGGTCGGGTACAGCGCATAGGACTGGAATACCAGCGCGATGCCGCGGTCTTTCGGATCGGCCCAGGTCATGTCCTTGCCGCCGATTTCAATCTGGCCGGCGCTGGTGTCGATCAGGCCCGCGATACTGTGCAGCAGCGTGGACTTGCCGCAGCCCGAAGGCCCCAGCAGCACCACGAACTCCCCTGCTTTCACATCGAGGTTGAGCGATTCAATCACCTTGTTGCCGCCCAGCTGGATCTGCAAATTACGAATAGCTACGTTAGACATGATTTAACCCTTCACAGCGCCAGAGGCGATGCCGCGCACGAACCAGCGGCCAGAAATAAAGTAGAGCGCCAGCGGCACGATCGACGTCAGGATGGTCGCCGCCATGTTCACGTTGTACAGGCGCTCGCCGGTGGTGGTGTTGATGATGTTGTTCAGTTGGACCGTCATCGGCAGATGCTCCGAGCCGGCAAACACCAGACCAAGCAGGAAGTCGTTCCAGATGCCGGTCACCTGCATGATCACTGCCACCACGATCACCGGCGTCGACATCGGCAGCATCAGTTGCAGGAAGATGCGCCAGAAACCGCCGCCGTCGATGCGCGCCGCCTTGAACAACTCCATCGGCAGCGCCGCATAGTAATTGCGGAACAACAGCGTCATCACCGGCATGCCGAAGATGGTGTGGATGATGATGATGCCCGGCAGAGAGCTGAACAGATTCACCGACGCCAGCACCCGCACCAGCGGATAGATCATCACCTGCACCGGAATGAAGGCGCCCATCATCAGGATCGCGAACAGCACGCCGGCGCCACGCGGACGCCAGAACGACAGCGCATAGCCATTCACCGCGCCGATGGCGATCGACAGGATGGTGCTCGGCACCACGATGGCCACCGAGTTCCAGAAGCCGCTGCGGATGCCGCCGCATTCCAGGCCGGTACAGGCCGAGGACCAGGCCTGCACCCAGGGTTCCAGCGTCAGGTGCTGCGGCAGCGCGAACAGCGTGCCGAGACGGATCTCTTCCATCGGCTTCACCGACGTCACCAGCATCACGTACAGCGGCAGCAGGAAGAACAGCGCCGCCACAATCAGGAAGCCGTACACGCCAAGGCGGGCCGGCGTCCATGCCGGGCTGCGGCGCGGACGTGGCGTCGGGATGCTGGCGTCGTTGGCGGCGGCCAGGCGTGCTGCTGCCGCAGTCGCGGCTTCTTCGGCCGCAGTTTTATCGAGTTTCACAACTTGTCCCATCATGCCCCCATTGCGGCGCGGCGATTGCGCACGAAGTACAGCGGCGCGACGATGGCCAGCACCGTCAACAACAGCACGATCGAGGCGGCGGAAGCCAGGCCGATATTCGCGCGGCCGAACAGATAATCCATGATGAATTTGGCCGGCACTTCGCTGGCCGTGCCAGGACCGCCCTGCGTCATCGCCACCACGGCGTCGAACACCTTCACCACCATCACGAACAGCAGCACGAAGGCAGTCGATACCGAAGGCTTCAGCATCGGCAGCACAATGCTGGTGTAGACGCGCCAGCGCGGGATGCCGTCGATGCGCGCCGCCTTCCAGATTTCGTCATCCACGCCGCGCAGGCCGGACAGCATCAGCGCCATCACCAGGCCGGAAGCCTGCCACACAGTGGCGATGACGATGGTGTAGATCGCCATGTCCTGGTCGACGATCCAGTCGAATTTGGCGCTGGTCCATCCCAGTTTGTGCAGCACTTCCTGGATACCCAGTTCCGGATTCAGTATCCATTGCCAGATCAGGCCCGTGGCCACGAACGACATCGCATACGGATACAGGAAGATGGTACGCAGCGCGCCTTCCGCCATCACCTTCTGGTCGATGAACACCGCCAGCAAAAAGCCGATGACCAGGCAGGCGGCGATGAACAGCACGCCGTACAGCGCCACGTTTTGCAGTGACAGCAGCCAGCGCTCGTTGTTGAACAAGCGGATGTACTGCGAGGCGCCGACAAAATCGCTGGCCGGGAAGGTGCGCGAGCTGCTCACCGATACGCGCGCCGTCCACAGCATGGTGCCGAGGTAGGCCAGCAGCACGGTCAGCGCCATCGGCACCATGGCGATGTAGGCCGCGAAGGAAACGCTTTGACGTTTCTGTGCCATGGCTTATTCGCCCTTGATCGCGCGGGCGAACGCTTTTTGCGCGTCTTCCGGCGACTGGTTCTTGTTCCAATAGCTGGTCAGCACGTCCTGCAATGCGCCGGTGGTATCCGGCGATGCCAGCATCTCGGTGTTAGGCAGCTGGCGCGATTTATCCTTCATGATCGCCAGGCCCTGACGGGCGCAGATATCCAGCTGCGATTCGTCCACATCGCCGCGAATCGGGATCGCGCCTTTACGCGCAGCGAAGGCCACTTGCGCCGTTGGAGACGTTACCACATTGGCTAAAAGTTTTTGCGCCTTGATGGCATTGGCGTCGTTCGTCTTCGGGAAGACGAAGGCGTCACCGGCCACGATGTACGGCGACTTCGGACCAAAGCCCGGATAGCAGCCGAAGTCCTTGCCGGCCACCTGTTTGGCGGCGGCGAATTCGCCCTTGGCCCAGTCGCCCATGATCTGCACGCCGGCTTTGCCCTGCACGACCATGGCGGTGGCGTCGTTCCAGTTGCGGCCCGGCGAGCCGGCATCCACAAAGCCTTTCAGCTTTTTGAATTCGACCAGCACCTGCTTGAAGGCCGGCGACATCACGGCTTTCTGGTCGCGGTCACGGTACACCTTCAGGTACAGGTCCGAACCGCCGACCATGGCGAAGATGGCGTCAAAGGTGATCTTCTCCTGCCACACCTGGCCGCCGAAGGCCAGCGGCACCACGCCGGCGGCTTTCAGCTTGCCCAGCTGCGCGAGGAATTCTTCCCAGGTCTGCGGTTCGTTGGTGATGCCGGCTTTCTTATACGCGGCCTTCGAGTAGAAGAACCAGGCCGGCATATGGATGTCCACCGGCGCGGCGTAGAAATGGCCGCTGATCTTGATCGCCTGGAGGATCGACGGGGGCATGATCTGGTCCCACTTGCCGGCGATCGCCACGTCGTCCACGTTGTTCAGCAATCCCTGTTCGACAAAATCGCGGAATTGTTTGGAGGTGTTGAACTGCGCGGCGGTCGGCGCATTGCCGCCGACGATGCGATTGATGGTGGTGGCGCGCGACTGGTCGGCGCCGGCCACTGCCTGGTCGACCCATTGGCCACCGGCCTTGTTATAGGCTTCTGCAAACTGCTTGACGGCGGCGGACTCGCCGCCCGAGGTCCACCAGTGAATTACGGTTGCCTTCAACGGCGCTTGCGCTTGGGCGGGCGCGCCGCTTACTGCCAAGGCTAGCGCGATGGCGCTGCCCACTTTTGTGGCCTTCAACATTCTGTCTCCCATTGGGCGTCGAGCGCCCATTTTATTCGGATAGCTTACTGGCGGCTTACTGTGCGGCTCTCTCCGCCAAAAATTGTGTGACCAATTTGGCGCTGCGCTTCAGCGTACGCTTCTGCGTGGCGTAATCGACATGGATCATACCGAAACGGCGCTCATAACCAAAGGCCCATTCGAAGTTATCCATCAGCGACCAGATAAAGTAGCCGCGCACATCGACGCCCTGCTTGACCGCCGCATCCACCGCCGCCAGGTGCCGGCGCAGGAAGGAAATGCGCTGGTGGTCGTCCACTTCACCGTTGACGACTTTGTCATCGGTGGCCATGCCGTTTTCGGTGATGAAAATCGGCGGCAGGTTCGGGTAGTCGCGGTGGAAGCCGACCAGCAGGTGGCGCAGGCCCTCGGGATACACTTCCCATCCCATCTGCGTGCGCTCCACGCCTTCCAGATCGACTTCGGTGTAGCCGTGCTGACCGTCGCTCACCACATTGGTGCGGAAGTAGTAATTAATGCCCAGGAAGTCCAGCGGCGTGCCGATGATGTCCATGTCGCCATGCAGGATGGTCGGCTCGGCGCCTGGCCACAACTCCCACAGCGCCGATGGATAGGACTTCTTCAGCAGCGGATCGAGGATCCAGTTATTGTGCTGCAGCTCGAACAGCCAGGCGGCGCGCTGGCCGGCGTCGCTGCTGTCGGTGCTGGTGCCGCGTCCCACATTGGCGACGATGCCGACCTGCGCTTGCGGATCGTTGGCGCGCAGGTGCTGCACCGCCAGCCCGTGACCGAGCAGCAGATGGTGCATGGCCTGGGTGGCGAAGACCACGTCCTGTTTGCCCGGCGCGTGGTGGCCGGTGCCATAGCCGTGCATCGCCGAGCACCATGGCTCGTTCAGCGTGGCCCAGGCGTCCACCAGGCCGGCCAGCTGCTCGCTGATCATGTCGGCGTATTCGGCGAAGCGGTAGGCGGTGTCGCGGTTGACCCAGCCGCCCTTGTCTTCCAGGTGCTGCGGCAGATCCCAGTGGTACAGCGTGACGTAAGTCTTCAAGCCCTTGGCGCGCAGCGCCTTCAACAGCTGGCGATAGAAATCGATGCCCTTCTCGTTCGGCTGGCCATCCTGCGTCATCACGCGCGGCCAGGAGATCGACAGCCGGTAGGCGCCGACATTCAGGCTGGCCAGCAGCTCGACGTCGCCTTGCCAGCGGTGATAGTGATCGCAGGCGACTTCGCCGGTATCGCCGGCCAGGGTCTTGCCCGGCGTGGCCGAGAACGTGTCCCAGATCGACGGGATACGGCCGTCTTCATGCACTGCGCCTTCGATCTGATAGGCAGCGGTGGCCGCGCCGATCAGGAAATCTTTGCTCCACAAGACCGAGTCGGCCGGCGGATTGAACATCTCTTCAACCACAAAAACTCCTTCGCTGAAACATGGAGTGGAAGCGCTTCCACTTGATGTTGTCAATAGTAATACTGATGAAATTGAGGTGTCAACGGAATTATCGGAATTTTGTAATCAAGTTACAAAAACGGCACAGCCACCGTGGTGTGCTGTGCCGCTGGGCTACTGCAAAGCTGCGTAGCGAAATTACTTTTTGTCGGTCGGCGGAACCGGGACAAAGGGGAAAGTGCCGAACAAATTCTTGCTCTGGCTCTGCATCTGCTCCTGCATCTGCACGAACAGGCTCTTGCTCTGGTCGATGTAGTTGTTCATCATGCCCTGCATCATCGGGCCCTGGACGTTCATGAACTGGGTCCACATTTCCGGGCTGAACGGTTGGCCGCCAACGGCGGTGCCGGTGGTGAACTTGCGCTGGATGTCGGTGAAGGCCTGGACGTTCTTTTCCAGGTAGGAGCCCATCATGCCCTGCATGGCGTGGCCGTAGAAGCGGATGATCTGGGCCAGCACGTCGCTGGAGAACATCGGCGCGCCGCTGGCCTCTTCTTCCAGAATGATTTGCAGCAGAATGCTACGGCTCAGGTCTTCATTTGTCTTGGCGTCGACAACGGTGAACACCTCGTTGTCCAGCACCAGCTGTTTCACGTCGGTCAACGTAATGTAGGAACTGGTCTGTGTATCGTACAGCCGGCGATTGGGGTATTTTTTGATCAGGCGGTCAGCATTTTTTTTCGCACTACTCATCACAAGTCCGTTTATTGCGCCGCAGCGCATGTCTCTTAAATATCGGATAGGAAGCGAACTGGTAGTCCCCTTCCCGCGTGCCTACTTTACTTATTATAGAGGCGAAACAGAATATCTTGCACAATCTGATATAAGTTTCCACCTTTATTGCAACGCAACTAATTTTTCCAGTTAGTCGGCTTTCACTTTGACGTAACGGCCCGGCGCCGGCTCGATCGCCTTGTATTTGGCGTTGCCCGGCTTGGCTTTGGCCTTGACCTTTTTGCCGCCGTTTTCATTCAGGAACGCCGACCATTCCGGCCACCAGCTGCCCGCGTGTTCGGCCGCGCCCTGGAACCAGGCGTCGGCGCTGTCCGCCTTGCCGCTGTCGTTGGTCCAGTAGTTGCGCTTGTTCTTGGCCGGCGAATTGATCACGCCGGCGATGTGGCCGGACGCGCCCAGCACGAAGCGCGTCGGGCCGCTGAGGATGGCCAGCGAGTCATAGGCCGACGGCCATGGCACGATGTGGTCCTCGCGCGAGCCGTAGACGAAGGCCGGAGCGTCGATGGTGGTCAGGTCGACGGTTTCGCCCGCCACCACCAGTTCGCCGCTCTTGAGGCGGTTTTCCAGATAGGTGTTGCGCAGGTACCAGCAGAACATCGGGCCCGGCAGATTGGTGCTGTCCGAGTTCCAGTACAGCAGGTCGAACGCGGCCGGCTCGTTGCCCTTCAGGTAGTTGGACTGCACGTAGTTCCACACCAGGTCGTTCGGGCGCAGGCTGGAGAAGGTGCTGGCCAGGTCGCGGCCCGGCATCAGGCCGCCGTCCTTGAGCTGCTGCTCGCGCAGCGCCACCTGGGTTTCGTCGACGAACACATCCAGCACGCCGGTGTCGCGGAAGTCTAGGAAGGTGGTCAGCAGCGTCAGGCTGTTGGCGACCTGCTCGCCGCGCGCGGCCAGCACCGCCAGCGCTGTGCCGACCAGCGTGCCGCCGACGCAGAAGCCGAACATATTCAGCTTGTCTTCGCCGCTGATCTCCTGCACCACGCGGATCGCCTGGATCACGCCCTGGTCGACGTAATCGTCCCAGGTGGTGCGGGCCAGCGATTTATCCGGATTGCTCCACGAAATCAGGAACACGGTATTGCCCTGCTCCACCGCGTAACGCACCAGCGAATTTTCCGGCTGCAAATCCAGGATGTAGAACTTGTTGATGCACGGCGGCACCATCAGCAGCGGCTTCTGGTTGACGGTGGCGGTTTTTGGCGTGTACTGGATCAGCTGGAACAGCGGGTTTTCATACACCACCGTGCCTTCGGTAATCGCCAGGTTGCGGCCGACCTCGAACGCCGATTCATCCGACAGCGAAATGTGGCCCTTGCCCATATCGCCCAGCATATTGGCCAGGCCGCGGGTCAGGCTCTCGCCCTTGGTTTCGATCAGTTTCTGCTGCGCTTCCGGATTGGTGGCCAGGAAATTGGCGGGCGACATGGCGTCGACAATCTGCTGCACGGCAAAGCGGATTTTCTGTTTCTGCTGCGGCGTGACATCGACGGTTTCCACCATCGCATTAAGAAATTTGGCGTTCAGTAGATAGGCGGCGGCGTTAAACGCCGTCATCGGATTACCCTGCCACGCGGCCGAATTGAAACGGCGGTCGCTGACGGCCGGGGTTTTACCGGCCAACAAATCCTGCCACAACGCGCCGAAATCCTGCAGATAGGACTGCTTGAGCGCCTCCATCGCCTCCGGCTTGATGTGGGCGCCAACATCCTGCATCATGGCGGCCATGGGATTGGACTGCATCCAGTTGGCAAAGGCTTGCGGATCGGGCAAATTCATCTGTGGTTCCCTAAAAGTGAGTTAAACACAATGCTGATTGTCGCTGTTGCTTGGATCTACGTGGTCGGCCTGATGGCGTTGACGGAACCGTCCATCGTTGCGGGAATTGTAACGTTTTTATTCTATTGCGTGCTGCCGCTAAGTACCCTGATTTACATCGCAGGGACGGGCAAACGCAAGGCCCGGCGGCGGGCTGCAGAGCAAGCCGCGCGGGATGCTGGTTCATTTGAGCCAGATTAAGGTGGCCTGACGGCCCGTGACGCCGTCGCGCCGGTAGGAATAGAAGCGGCCGGAGTTGGAGACGGTGCAGAACTCGCCGCCATGCACTTCCTTGACGCCGGCACGGTGCAGCAGATAACGCGCCAGACCGTAGATATCGGTCAGGTATTTGCCCGGCTTGCCTTCGATCAGGCTGAACGCCGCCTCGACGTGGCGCACGTCCGAATCGTCCAGTGCGCCTTGCAGGAAAGCCTGCTTGACGTCCGGCCCGACCTCGAACTGGTACGGCCCGATCGCCGGCCCCATCCACGCCATCAACTCGCCGGCGCCGGCCGCGCGCATTGCCGCCACGGTATTTTCCAGCACACCGGAGGCCAGCCCGCGCCAGCCCGCATGGGCAGCGCCGACGGTCTTGCCTTCCTTGTCGGCAAACAGCACCGGCAGGCAGTCGGCGGTCATGATCACGCACACTTTGCCGGGAATGGTGGTGACGCTGGCGTCGGCGTCCGGCACCTGCTGCGGCCCCACGTCCGCCAGATTGGTCACCGCCGTGCCGTGCACCTGCGACAGCCAGGCCGGATCGCCCGGCAACATTTCACGCAGGATGGAGCGGTTGCGGGCGACGTTGTGCGGCTGGTCGCCGACATGCGTGCCCAGGTTCAGGCCGCCGGCGCCCATGCCGTCGCCGTACGGTGCGGGGCTGACGCCGCCACGCCGGGTGGTCGACAGCACGCCCACATTCGCTGGCAAGCCCGGCCAGTGCGGGAACAACCACTGCTGCTGTGTAGCCATCAAATCTGTTCCGGTTCCTCAATTCCAGCCCGCGCCAGCAGGCCGGCAAAATCGTCCGCCAACGGCACGATCCATTCACATTGTTCACCCGTGGCCGGATGCACCAGGCCCAGGCGGCGCGCCTGCAGCGCCTGGCGCGGGAAATAATCGGCCAGATGCTGCTTGCCGTACACCGTGTCGCCCACCAGCGGGAAGCCGATCGACTGCATGTGCACGCGGATCTGGTGGGTGCGGCCGGTTTCCAGGCGACACTGCACCAGGCTCACCGGACGGCCTTCGCCCAGCTTGCCGCTGGCGATCAGCGAATAGTGGGTGATGGCCGGCTTCGAGCCCATGCCGGTCGAGACCGCCATCTTGACGCGGTCGCGCGGGTGACGGCCCATCGCCGCATCAATAGTACCGCTAATCCGCGGCGTGCCCCACACCACTGCGAAGTACTCGCGCTTGACGGTGCGCGCGGCCAGCTGGCGCACCAGGTCGGTCTGGGCGGCCAGCGTCTTGCCGACCACCATCAGGCCGCTGGTGTCCTTATCGAGTCGGTGCACGATGCCGGCGCGCGGCACGCCGCTCAGTTGCGGATAGTGGTGCAGCAGGCCGTTCAGCAGCGTGCCGGACCAGTTGCCATTGCCCGGATGGACCACCAGACCGGCCGGCTTGTTGACCACAATCAGGTGGTCGTCCTCAAAAACTATGTTAAGTTCCATCGGTTCAGGCTTAAAAGCCTCGTCTTCCGGCTCCGGTTGGGGCAGAATGACGATCTTCTCGTCGCCGTAGACGGTGTCCTTGGTGCTTTTGGCGGTTTTGCCGTCGACCGTCACGAAGCCATCGGTGATCCAGGTCTGCAGGCGGCCACGGGAAAATTGCGGTACCAGGCCCGAGATGACTTTGTCCAGGCGCTGGCCGCAGTGCTCAGTAGCGAGTTGCAGTTCGATGGGAGCCAGACCGTCATCATCGTCGCCAAAGTCGCCGTCATTGACGATCACGTCAGTGTCGGCATCGTGTTCGGAAGAAGATTCGGCCACATTCGGCTTTGCGTTTAATATCACGGTAATCCTATCGGCTATAATTAGCCTCGTAAAACTTTGGTTAAACAGTCTCTTGCAAAAGATATGCAAAAAAAATTAGCGGTAGTCGCAGCAACGGTTGTTCTGCTTGGTTTGTCCGGTTGCGGCCTTTTCTCTGAAAAGATCGACGAAACAAAAGGTTGGAGCGCATCGAAATTATACTCGGAGGCGAGCGATGAGCTAGATGGCCAGCACTACGAGCGCGCAATTCAGTTGTTTGAGAAGCTGGAATCGAGCTATCCATTCGGCACCTACGCCCAGCAGGCGCAGATGAATATCGCCTATGCGTACTACAAATCGCAGGACCAGGCCCAGGCCTTGGCGGCGGTGGAGCGCTTCATCAAGCTGCACCCGAATCATGCCAACGTCGATTATATGTACTATCTGCGTGGTCTGATCAACTTCAACGACCAGGTCAGCTTCCTGAACTTCATCTACGAACAGGACGCCACCGAGCGCGACCCGAAAGCCACGCGCGAAGCGTACGCGGCTTTCAAGGAACTCGTCACCAAGTTCCCAAACAGCAAGTATACGCCGGATTCGCTGGACCGGATGCGTTATCTGCTGAATGCGATGGCGTCGTATGAGATCCACGTGGCGCGCTACTACTACCGTCGTGGCGCCTATCTGGCGGCGGCCAACCGCGCGATGGGCATCATGAGCGACTTCCGCGACACGCCGGCGATTGAAGAAGCGCTGTTCATCATGATTCGCAGCTACGACAAGCTGGGCATGACCGAGTTGAAGACCGACACCGAGCGCGTCTTCAAGCTGAACTACCCGAACTCCAAGTTCCTGGACGAAGGCAAAAAAGCCGAGCGCCACTGGTGGCGTTTCTGGAGTTCCAACGCCAGCATGTAAAACCCAATCCGGGGTCAGGTCCGGCATTCGGACACGAGCCCGACCGTATCAAAGACTACGGTTGGGCTCGTGTCCGAATGCCGGACCTGACCCCGGAGTTTATTCAGCCAGCTTGCGGCGGAACAGCCAGGTTTTGTCGCTGGAGGCGTCCGGCACGTAGCTGTAGCCGTCGAGGTCGAACTTTTTCAGCTTTTGCGGATCTGTGATGCCTTTGACGGCGGCGTAGCGCGCCATCAGCCCGCGCGCGCGCTTGGCGTAGAACGAGATGATCTTGTATTTGCCGTTCTTCCAGTCTTCAAACAGCGGCGTGATCACCGGCACGTCCAGCAATTTCGGTTTGACCGATTTGAAGTATTCTTCGGACGCCAGATTGACCAGCGTGTCGGCGCCCTGCTCCGTCGCCTGCCGGTTCAGCGCCTGGGTGATGGTCTCGCCCCAGAAGTCGTACAGGCTCTTGCCGCGCGGCGTGCTCAGGCGGGTGCCCATTTCCAGCCGGTGCGGGTGGATCAGGTCCAGCGGCCGTAGCATGCCGTACAGGCCGGACAGGATGCGAATCCGCGATTGCGCGTAGTCCAGCTGCCTCGGCTGCAAGCTGCGCGCGTCAAGGCCGTCATAGACGTCGCCGTTAAAGGTCATCACCGCCTGGCGGCCTTCGCGGGTGTCCTTGGTCCAGGTCGCATAACGGGCCACGTTCAGGGCGGATAAGTTGTCGGACAAGTCCATCAATTCACCCAGCTCGGCCGGCGAAAATTCGCGCAGCCGGTGGATCAGTTGTTCGGAGTGGTCGAGAAACGACGGTTCAGTGTGCAGCTTGGTGGTGGGTGGCGTCTCCAGGTCGAGACTTTTTGCCGGGGAAAGCACTATCAGCATAAGATTCCAAATACATTTTTACGTAACTAGCCTCCATGATACCTGTTCCAAAGAAAGTCGTTATCGACACCAACGTTTGCCTCGACCTGTTCGTGTTTAACGATCCGCGCTGGGCCAAACTGGTCGCCGCCATCGAAAGCGGCGAAGTCGAGGCCGTTACGCGCTCCGATTGCCGCGACGAGTACAACATCGTGCTGCACTACAAGCATCTGCCGCTGGATGACGACAGCCGGCCGCTGGCCGCCGCCCGCTTTGACGCGCTGATCAAGGTGGTGGCGCCGCCCGAGTCCAGCATCAAGCTGCCGGTGTGCAGCGACCGGGCCGACCAGAAATTCCTCGAAATCGCCCGCGACGCCGGCGCCGAGGTGCTGATCACCAAGGACAAGGCGCTGCTGAAACTGGCCCGCCGTCTGGCCCGCGAAGGTATGTTCAAGGTGATATTGCCGGAGAAGTGGATTGCGCTAGAATAGGTCATCAGCCATCCATTCAGCCATCTATGACCAGCAGCAATCATTTACCGACGACGCCCACATTGACCACCCGCCTGCCGGCAGTCGGCACCACGGTCTTCACCCGCATGTCCCAGTTGGCCACGCAAGCGGGCGCGGTCAATCTTGGTCAGGGCTTTCCGGATTTTGGCTGCGAGCGCAGCCTGCTGTCCGCCGTCAACGACGCCATGCAGGCCGATTTCAACCAGTATCCGATGATGAGCGGCGCGCCGGTGCTGCGCCAGGCCATCGTCGCCAAGATCGCCGCGCTGTACGGCCATCAATACCACGTCGACAGCGAGATCACCGTGACCGCCGGCGCCACCCAGGCACTGACCACGGCCATCTTCTGTTGCGTGCATCCGGGCGACGAGGTCATCGTCATCGAGCCGGTCTACGACAGCTACGTGCCGGCGATTACGCTGGCCGGCGGTGTGCCGGTGTCGGTGGAAATGGAAGTCGGCGCCGCCGGCTACACCGTGCCGTGGGCCAAGGTGGCTGCCGCCGTCACCAGCAAGACGCGCCTGATCATCATCAACACGCCGCACAATCCCACCAGCACCGTACTGCGCGCTGCCGATTTGCAGGCGCTGGCCGACATCGTGCGCGGCACCGACGTGCTGATCCTGTCCGACGAGGTCTACGAACACATGGTGTACGACGGCCACCAGCACGAGTCCGTCAGCCGCTACCCGGAACTGGCGGCGCGCGCTTTCGTGGTCTCCAGCTTCGGCAAGACCTATCACGTGACCGGCTGGAAGATCGGCTACGTGGCGGCGCCGGCGGCATTGACGGCCGAGTTCCGCAAGGTTCACCAGTACAACGTGTTCAGCGTCAACACGCCGATGCAACATGGCATTGCCAGCTATATGGCCGATCCGGCACCGTATCTCGAACTGCCCGGCTTTTACCAGCGCAAGCGCGACCTGTTCCGCGACGGCCTGAAAAATTCGCGTTTTGAGTTGTTGCCAGCCGACGGAACCTACTTCCAATGCGTGCGCTACGATAAAATCTCCTCACAGACGGAGGCCGAGTTTGCCGAATGGCTGACCACCGAAATCAAGGTGGCAGCGATTCCCGTGTCGGCGTTTTATCAGCAGGGCAAGGAGTCCGGCATTGTGCGCTTCTGCTTCGCCAAAAAAGATGAGACCCTGACACTCGCGCTGGAGCGCCTGGGCAAAATTTAAGATTGGGATTCACCATGTCCGAGATTACCCAACTGGAGACGCCGGTGTTTGCCGAAGCGTCGCCGTCGGTGCTGCACCAGCTCAACTTGTGTAACCGCCGCCTGGAACGCCTGCTGCACAACCTGCGCAACGAGCACAATGCCGAGGCCGAAATCCGCGACATCGCGCGCGACGTGATCCGCGCAGTCGAGATCAATCCCGACGTGGCGCTGGCCTGCATCTTCCTCAGCCAGATCAACGGCACCTACGCGGTGCGGCACTGTATCGAGACCGCCGTGGTGACGGTGGTGATCGCCCGCAGCATGAACCTGAACCCAGCCAACTCGCTGACCGTGACCGCAGCCGCGCTGACCATGAATGTCGGCATGCTGCGCCATCACGAGGGGTTCCAGAACAAGAACTCCCCGCTAAGCCACGAGGAAATGGCCATCGTGCGCCGCCATCCGGAAGAAAGCGCCGACATGCTGCGCGACGTCGGCATCGACGATGACGACTGGATTTCCTGCGTGCTGATGCATCACGAAAATGACGAAGGCAGCGGCTACCCGGCCGGCATCGCCAGCCCGGAGGTGACGCTGAACGCCAAGCTGCTCAGCTTTGCCGACCGCTACTGCGCGCAGGTCTCGGCCCGCAACTATCGCAAATCCATCCTGCCCAGCCTAGCGCTGCGCAATCTGATCGACGACAAGCAGGCGCCGGTCGACCCGCATCTGGCCGATTGCTTCCGGCGCGAGCTGGGCGATTTCCCGCCCGGCTGCCTGGTGCGGCTGGCCGGCGGCGAGATCGGCGTGGTCAGCCGCCGTCAGGGTTGCAGCCGCGGCCTGCAGGTCCACTACTTGCGCGACGCCGCCGGCGCCATGCTATCGCCGGCCCTGCCACGCTGCCTCGATGACGGCCCGCTGGCCATCACCGAAGGCCTGAGCGAGGATCAGGCCTCAACCCGCTTCAGCATGAAGCAGATCTGGGGCACCCAGGCCAGCTTATGAGTGGCGCGACTGGCGGCGCGCCGCCACCATCACCAGCGTCAGCCCGCTCAGCAGCAACAGCCATTCGAACGGCTCCGGCACCGCCAGGATGTAACTGAAGCCGTACGAACCGGTGGCCAAGCTGGAACGGACCACCAGGTTCTGCATGCCGACACCGAGTGGCCCAAGATCCAGCGCGTGCCCGAGGAAGAACTGGTCGGCCTCGCTCTGTGAGTTGAATTCGCCGAAATACAGCGCCTGGCCGTTGTTGCTGATATCCAGACTGAAGTACCCAAGCGGCGCGGAGGTCACGTCCAGGAATTTCAGCCACAGATGGTCGGCGGTGCCATTTTGCTGCCAGCTATGACGCGTCTCCAGATCGACATAGCCGAAACCTGGACTGTTCGCGGCCTGCACGCCACCGCCCAGCCCTGCCGCTCCGCCCGCAGTCGCGGTGGCATAGCCGTTGGCGTACGGGCCTTGCAAGCTTGGCAGGGCCAGGCTGAGGCTGCCGAACGACGTTTCGCTGGTGGCGGTGTAGTTGCTGGCGCTCGTCACGGACGCAGACAACGCGCGCTGGCCGCCGTCGGTGGAACTGCTGCGCGCAATGGTGCTGCCGCCGCCCAAGGTTTCCCCGGTGCTGCCGATAGCGACGGCTTTGGCGCTGCCGGTGCCGACACTGTAGGCCTCGGCCAGTGCGCTGTTGGTCATGCCTACCGCGCTGGCTGTCGCGCTACTGGAGCCGCCCTGCTCGGTGGCGCGCGCGACCGCATGCGCGGTGGCGGAACCAACGACGTAGGTGTAGGACACGGTGCTGGCATCGGCCCTCACCACCACCTTGCCGCTCCCCGATTGGCCGCTGACATTGGCGGTCGCATTGCCGTTGGCCGGATACTGGACGCCGACGTTGGCGGTCGAGGTCAAGCTCACATCGTGCTTGCCGCTGGTGACACCGGTCACCGTGCTGAACGCGGTCGCGGGCGGGCTTTGCCCGACATAAGGATCGTCAAACACGGCGCCGGCCAGCGCCAGACTGCTGCCGGTCAGCTTGCCGGTGCCGTGCAAACTCAGCGTGGCGGTGCTGTTCCCCGCCGTGGTTGCATCATTGCCGATCGCCTTGACGTTGCCGACTACGCTGGCGTAGCCGGCTGCCGGTTGCGACACGCCGGAGTCGATCGCCAGGCTGGCCACGCTGGCGCCGCCACCCAGACCGGCATAGGCGGACGACGACAGGTCCACCGCCTGCGCGCCGCTGGTCAACGCGCTCAGGCTGCTGGTGGCGTTGCCGGCATTCGGCACGCCTGGGTATAAACCGCTGAAGCTGCCACCGCGCGCGGTGGCGCTGCCGGTCGCGCCGGCGCCGTGCAGCACGCCGGTGACGGTGGCGTCGCCGCCAAAGCCATAGCCGCTGTCGGGATTGGCCGGCACCACCTTGCCGCCATTGCCGCCGGTGGCCGAAATCGTCGCGTTCGCCGTCCACAGCGCGGTCAGGTCCAGCACTGCGCTGGCGGCGCCGCCATTACCGCCGCTCAAGGCGCCGTCGCCGCCGTTGCCGCCGGTCGCCGTCAGCGTGGTGCTGACATTGCCGGGGCCCGCCACCACCAGGCTCTGGTGGTCGGCCGCGCCGCTGGCGCCGTGATCGATGGCGTAAGCCTGGCTGACCGCCGCCGACAGCAGTAAGGGCAGCAATCCTTTTACCGGCAAGCGGCGGGTCAGTGCAAAGGCAAGGGTCATAGCATGTTCCTCAAGGTTAATTTAACAACAATGACATTGCCGTTATAATAATTCAACGATGTCCGCGTGAATGTACCCTAAGTAGCTATTTATTAACTTTCCCTCTCCTGGAGACCTAGCATGATGCAATCCCAGCCGCAGGGCGGGCGCCGTGCTATCGGCATGATCGACATGCTGCAGCTAAGTACGCCGCAACCGGCCTGGCCGCCCGATGCCGGCACCTTCCTGCTGGCGATCCAGCGGCGCGGCGCCAGCAAGGTGCACCAGCACGGCCGCACCGCGCAACTGGGACCGGGCGACATGGCGCTCTATGCGGCGGCCGACGACTACCGGGTGGCGTGGCAGGCCGCCAGCGAACAGTTGCTGCTGGTGCTACCGGCAGCACCGCTGCGCAGCGCGTGTCCGGAACTGGACCAGCTGACCGCCGTCACGCTGAAGCATGGGCAGCCGATGGTGGCGCTGCTCGGCATCATGGCCGATAGCCATTTTCATGCGGTGCAGGAATTGCCGCCGCCAGCGGCCGCCCATGCCGCCCATGCGCTGATCGCTACCCTGGCCGGCTGCCTGCTGACGCTGGACAATCCGGCCCCGACCGAGCGCAGCCGGCTGTCGCAATATCATTTGCAGCGCATCCGCCAGTACGCCTTGGCCAATCTGGCGGATACGGAACTATCGGTGGCGCGCGTCGGTGCGGCGCTGGGCATGTCGGCGGCGCACATCCACCGGCTGTTTGCCGATGAAGCGCAAACCTTTGCGGCGTGGCTGTGGGAATCGCGCCTGCGCGCCTGCCAGCAGGCGTTGCGCCAGTCATCGGCGCGGCTGTCGATCAGCGCCATCGCCTTCCAGAATGGCTTTGCGCATGCGACGCATTTCTCGCGCGCCTTCCGCGCGCGCTTCGGCATGACAGCCAGTGCGTGGCGTAACAGCGCCGGCGCTTAACTCAGCGCGACAGCTGTTCGATCTTTTTGTCGACGAAGGCTTTCAGCTCGGGCGTCAGGCCGGCATTGCCGCGTGCACGGGTGTAGGCTTCGCGCGCCTCCGGCAGATGCTGGTCGGCTTGCAGCGAAATGCCCAGGCCCATCCACCAGATGGCGTTGCTGGGCGAAATGGCCAGCGCGTCGCGGTAGTGCTGGGCGGCTTCGGCATGACGCTGGTCGCGTTGCAGCACGCCGGCCAGGAAGGCTTGGTAATCGGCATTGGCGGTGGCGTATGGCAGGGTTTTCAGCAGCGTGTCCAGCGCCGGGCCGCCTTTTTCCAGTTGCAGACGGGCCAGCACCATGGCCAGGCCGGGCTGGCGCGGCTCGATGCCGAGCGCCAGCCGCAGTTGGCGGATGGCGTCGTCGGTGCGGCGGTTTTCCAGCAGCAGGCTGACGTAGGTCTGGCGCGCGGCGTCGTTGCGCGGATCGAGCTCGACGGCTTTGTCCAGATCGGCCAGCGCGGCGCTGACGCGGCCTTCCTGCAACGCCACCAGTGCGCGGCGATAGCTGTTTTCCGACGCCTGCTTGGGCGTCAGTTCGCGCAGCACCACGCCGTCAACCGGCGCGGCGGATGGCGCGGCCTTTGCGCGCGCGGCCTTGCGCGCAGCGACCATGGCCGGCATGTCGACAGTGCTGCCTTCTTCGCTATCGGCGCTGCGCGCAGCTTTCGCAGGATTAGCAGCGACGCGTTTCGTCGCCGGGGCCGTGGACGGGGCCGCGCTCGCCTCGGTTACGACAACCTCTTGCGCTGCGGCCGTACTAGACGGCGCGTCCGCGTGCAACGGCGCAGTGGCGGGTGTGATGGCCTTGGCTGCTGCAGGCGGTTCCTGGAAACGCGGTCTGTCCGGAATGCGATTCCCCTGCACCGTCGGCACCGGTCCCATCGGCGCGCGATGCGACTGCCAATACTGCCAGCCAAACCATCCGCCCGCCGCCAACACCAGCACGCCAGCCGCCGCGCCACCCACCACCAATGGCCGACGATCCCGCTCCCCGGCCGGCACCGATTTCACGTCCGCCTGCTGCACAGCGGAAGCCGCGCCACCACCGCGCGCGTCCAGGTCCTGCAGCATTTTATTAATCAAGCTCATTTCGTCAACGCCCAGGTCAGTCCGCCAGCGGCGATCAGCAAGCTGACACCCGCCGCCATCCACGGCCAGCGCAGTCCGCGCGCCGGCGCCACCGTATCGCTGGCGGCCAGACTCACGTGCCGCCGCGTCACCTGCTGCTTACCTTCGCCAAAACACAGCATCAGCGACTTGTTCGCCATGATATTCACCAGCCGCGGAATCCCGCCGCTGGCCTTGTACAACCGCGAAATCGCCGCCCGGCTAAACAGCCGCCCGCCGCCATAGCCGGCCACGCGCAACCGGTGCGCGATGTAATACTCGATATCATCCCGCGACAACGGTCCCAGGTGATAGTGAAACGTGATGCGCTGCGCCAGCTGGCGAATCGCGGTGGCCTGCAAATGCTGGTTCAACTCCGGTTGGCCGAACAGCACGATCTGCAACAGCTTGCGCTTCTCGGTCTCCAGATTGGTCAGCAGCCGCAGCGCCTCCAGGCTCTCGGTCGGAATCGCCTGCGCCTCATCCAGCAGCAGCAGCACCTGCTTGCCCTGGCGCGCCAGATCCAGCAAGCGGTGCGTAATCGACTTCAACAGCTGATGCTGATCGACATCCTTCTCCTGCGGTACTTCCAGCTCGTCGGCCAACGCCAGCATCAGCGTGCGCGGCTCCAGGTAGGGATTGGGAATATACGCCGTCACAAACTCCGGCCCCACCGTGGCGATGAACTTACGGCACAGCAGCGTCTTGCCGGTGCCCACTTCGCCGGTGATCTTGATGAAGCCTTCGCCACTCTTGGCCGCCACCAGCAAGGTATTCAACGCCTCCTGCGAATGCGGGCTGGTGAAGAAATAGCTGGTATCCGGCGTAATGCTGAACGGTGCTTCGCGCAGGCCGAAGTGTTTGCTGTACATGATTAGCGTCCCTTGTTGCGGCCGGGGTCCAGTTCTTTCAGGCGGCGGCCGCTATCGAGCAGATCCTGGTTCCAGTCGGACGAGGTCTCGACGATGGTCGGCTTGATCAGCACCACCAGCTCACGCTTTTGCAGCACTTCGCTCTTGCTGCCGAACAGCGCTCCCAGCACTGGCAAACTGTTGGCGCCCGGTACGCCGGAATTGTCGGTGGTCGTGGCCTGGCGCATCAGACCGCCGATGGCCACCACTTGCCCATTCTGGCCGCGCACCATGCTGTCCATCTCCGACGTCGACGACGCTGCCAGCGGCAGCGTGAACGTGCCCAGCGAACCCAGATTCAAGCCCTTGTTCACGGTCGACACCTGGCTGACCGATGGATGCACGTGCAGGATGATATTGCCGTCCTCATCGATCTGCGGCGTCACGTCCAGCACCACGCCGGAGAAGAACGGTTGCAGCGTCACAGTCGGCGTGGTGACGCCGGTGCCGGTGCCGCTGGTGGTCGTGGTGGTGCTGACGCCGGTGACGAAGAACTCATCGGTTCCGATCTTCAACAGCGCCTTCTGGTTGTTCAGCGTGGCGATACGCGGGCTGGACAGCACATGCACCGTGCCCTGCCCCTCAAGGAAGGAAATCAGCGCGGCGAAATTACTGGTCTGGAAAGCCATGCCGAACAGCGAACCGATGGCATCGGCCGAAGCGCCGATACTGCTGCCCGGCGATGCGTTGATACCGCCTGCGCCGGCGCTGCTCAGCGGCGTGCCCAGCGGTCCCAGCGTCGTACCCGGTTGCAGCGCCCCGGCCGAGAAGCGGTTATTGCCGCCCGCCGCAAACTTGCCGAACGCCGCCCAGTTGACGCCGCTCTGGAAGTTGCTGTTCAACTCCACCTCAAGAATCTTGGCTTCCAAAATCACCTGGCGGTCCACCGACACTTGCGTGGCTTTCAGGTACAGGTCGACATTGCGCAGCTCGTCCGGCATGGCGCGGATCACGATCACGCCCGACTGCGGGCTGATGGTCACGCTGCGGCCATCCTTGCCGATATCGACCAGCGCCTCCAGCGCCGTCTTCAACTCCAGCCAGAAATCGCTTTCCGAGGTGGTGGAAACGTTGGCGGAATCGCGCTGCTGCTGGTTGCCGCCGCCGTTAGGATTATTCGGATCGTTGCCGCCGTTATTGCCGCCGTTATTGTTACTGTTGTTATTCGAGCCGTTGTTGTTCTGGCCGCCGCTGTTGCTGGTGCCGGCGCTGGACACCGAGGTCGACGACACGCGCAAGCTGGACACGCCCTTGCGCTTGGCCGTCAGATAGTTAATCTTGAACATCTTGGTCTGCATGGTCAGCGGCCGGATGTAGATGCGCGTGCCTTCCACCTTGTAGTCGTAGCCATACAGTTCGCGCACCGCGTCCAGCGCCTCGAACAAGGTCACATCCTTCAGATTGGCCGTGATGTTGCCGGTCACCTCGGGATTGATCAGCATGTTGTAGCGCGTGCCGGCCACGATGGAGTTGTAGAACTGCTGCACCGGCACATTGTTGAACGACACATTGAAGCGTTCGTCCAGCACCGCGCGCGCCTTCGGCAACTGGTCGGCCATCTGCGACACCGGCGGCAGCAAGGCGCTGGCGACCGCTTCGCTCTGGGTCACCACCGCCGGCTTGGCGGCGGCCGCACTGACCTCGTTGCTGATCTTGTCGTAGGTGTCGCGCGTGGACGGCGTCTTGCAGGCGCTGAGCAGCAGCGTGGTCACGACAACGATGGTGAGGAGTTTTTGCATATGCATTCTTCGCGTTTAATAAGCTGCCTTCGGCGCCGGCTTCTTGGCATCGTCAGGGAACAGGGTCAGCACTTGCTTGTGGCGGCCGCTTTGCAGCACGACAGAATTCTTGTTGACCTGGACCAGCGTGGCGCCGTTGAACTTCTCGCCCTTGCGGATGGTCTGGCCGTCGATCACCGCCACCTGCCGGCCATGCGATCCGATCAGCACTGATTGCAGCTGCGGACCGCTGACCACCGGCGCCATGTCGGCGCCGGCCGGCAACAGGCGCGACTCCGGCGGCGGCTGGGTCGGGTCGGCCAGGGTTTGCGCGCCGGCGGCGGCGCTCAGCAGCAGACCGGCGCACAGCATCAGCAGGCGGTTCATAGTTTCATCCATTTCTGATCCAGGCTCAGCGTGTACAGCGTCAGTGTCAGGCGCGAGTTCGGGTATTGCTGGGCATCCAGGTTGGCCTTGCCCCAGAACAGTTGCACCGGCAACGACTCCAGCGCCGCCATGTAGTTGACCATGTCCAGATAACTTCCCTGCACGACGATTTCCACGCCGTGGCGATACAGCAGCTCACGCGGCTTGGCGGGCGTCGGCTGGGCCGGGGTCGGCGCAGGCACCGGCGTTTGTGCTGCCGCAGGCTTGGCCGCCTCGTTCAGGCCGGTCACCGGCAAAGTCTTCAGCGAAATCAGTTTCAGCCGGCCATTGCCGCGCAACAGATGCTCCAGCAGCGGCGCGATCTTGTCCGGCGCCACCAGGCCTTTTTGCACCGCCATCAGGCTGTTGCTGGTGGCGTCGATGTCGCGCCGTACCGCATTCAACTGCTCGCGCGTGGCCGCGTCCGGATCGACCTTGAAGCCCTGCGCCTTGGTGACGATTTCCTGGTCGATGCCGGTGATCTGGTTTTGCTGCTGCTTGATCTGCAATTGCAGCGCGCTCTGCTTCTTGAGCAGCGGCTCGGCCGACACCGTGTAGATCAGGAACAGGATGCCCGCCACCACGGCCGTGAATACCATGCCGCGTTCGCGCAGCGTCATCGCGTCCAGCTTGGTGCTCAGCTTAATCCATTGTTGCAACAGCTGCTGTTTCATTTGGCAGCCTCCTGCACAGCGGTCGATTGCAGGCTGAACTCCACGAACGGCGATGTCGCCGGCGCGGCTGGCGCCGCAGTTGCAGGCGTGGCCGGCGGTGCCGGCGCCACCGCATCCGGACGGGCGATATCCAGGCTGGCGAAGGTCTTGCCATGCATGACGCGCTCAGCGGTCAGACGGGCGATATAGTTGGGAATCAAAGTCGCCTGCATGGCCCTGCCTTGCACGCCGATATCGTTGCCGGCGGCGCCGATGGTCACGCCGGTCAGCCACAGGCCGCTGACGTTCTGGCGCGAGAACGCGCGGAAATACTCGGCATAGCCATTGGTATTGCCCAAAGCGCCGCCTTGCAGCACCGACGACACGTCATGCAGCGCCTTTAACTCCGCCTGCGCATCGGCCAGCTCGGCCGCCAGCCTTGGATCATTGGCGCGCGGCGCAAATTGCGCGTTGGCCTTGACCAGCCGCTGCTCGCGCGCAGCCAGCATGGCCTTGCCCTCATCCGCCTCGCGCTGCAAGTCAGACACCCGCTGCTCTGCATACCAGTTCAGCAGCAATGCGCCGGCGACGATGACGCCCAGCGCCTCGGCCATCGGCAAGGCGGTGAAAATCTTCTTCTGCTTGAGGAAGATCGGGTTGAACAGATTGATCTGCTGGCTCACAGCCGCACCTCCTCATGCCGCAGGGCCGCGCCCAGGGGCAGGAAGAAACGCCGCTGCTGCGCGACGTCCAGCAATTCCGGCGCCTTGCTGAGGTCGAATACATCGCCCAGCTCCATCGCCTCCACCGGCATATACAGATTGCCGGTCAGGTGCTCATGCAAACCCTCGGCGCCGGTCGGCGCCAGCAGCAGCTTGAGCACGTTCACAAACGAGAACTGGCGGTCGAAGTGGTCCAGCGAGCGCTGCAACTCCAGCGTGATCTTGTCGAAGTGGATTTGCTGGCGCATCGAATCCTGCTCCAGCAGATTTTCCAGCGTCACATCGATGCGGCGCGACAGGTACAGCTCGCCCTTGTAGGTAATCGTCAGCAGGCCGCCATCGGCGTCGAAGGACAGCATGGCCAGGCCACGGTTTTCAGTTTCCAGCAGCGCCGAGATATTCCGTTGCGCCATCTCGGGAATATCGATCACCGTCAGGTCCAGCTTGGCTTCGCTGAACAAGGCCTGGCGCGACTGGATCACCGTATTGCGCGCGGCGATGGCAAACATCGAATGGCCGCGCGACGCGGCGGCGCTGTCGACCGGGATGTCCAGCACATCGATGGTGGCGTCGTCGACATGGAAATCGAGCATATCCTTCAAGCGCCAGCGCACGGCGGTTTTCAGTTCGTCCTGCGGCACGTTGGGAGCATCGACCGTCAGCAACTGGTACTCGCCGCCGCTGAGCATGGTGCCGCAGCGATAGCCGCCGGCCTTCTGATCCTTGCTCAACCGCTCCAGCGCTTCCGGCGAAAAACTGCTGTCGGCCGGATAGAACGCCGCCACCTCGACGATCGCCTTGGCGTCGCGCACGCGCTGAACGCGGCCCGCACAAATCCCGTCCCTCAAGAAAGTGACAGTCAGCCAGCCATCGGTTTTTTTTGCTCTTTTAAACAAACCCATATCTCGGTCGAGGTTTACGCGCTAGATGCTTGATTATATTCAACTTACCGGAAATTTTATGCCTAAAATAGCAACACTTCTGCAAAAACAGCCACATTTCCGCACAGATGCAGCATTAAAGTTGCGCCGTTACCCGCCGCTGCACATAATCCGGCCCCGGCGCGGCATTCGGACAAAACCCGTTCGCTCCGGGCTCGCTACACGCATTTGATTCAATGAAGACGTGATAGCCGGTCGGATCATTGGGATCTGACGGGTTCAGCGTACCGCCTGCGATGCCATTGGCCGGGTTATCGCAAGTCACCCGCACCGTTACCGTGAATGACGACAGCGTGGTCTGAGTCGGCAATACCACGTTGATGGGCGCTCCGGTACATCCCAGCGCCACGGAAGGCTGTACTGGCTGCGGCGGCTGCTGTGCCGGTTGGACTTGCAGCCCCTGATACAAGGCCCATTCAATCCCTGCACGCGCGGCCTGGTAGACGCGCTGGCCCTGCAAATCCTTGGCGGACGCATCTTGCTGCGTGGTCGTCAGAGAGACGATGGCCACGACCAGTCCAGCCACCACCACCAGCAAAAAGATCGCCGTCACAATAGCGATGCCGGCCGCTTTGCCGCGCCTGAATACGGATGGCTTCATGGTGTGTTATCCACGTGGATTTGCTGGGCCAGCGTGACCGTCTCCAGATCGTTGGCGGCGGCGCCCGGCTTGGCGCGCGCCAGCGCAATCCCCAGCCCGACCAATGCGGCCTGGCGGTTGGCCATGGCGACGACGGAGAAGTTGCAGCCAACAACGTTATCGGCCATCAGCGTCATCTGGACTTGCTGTGGAGTCGACTGCCCCAGCAAATTGAGGGTTCCCGGATCGACCTGATTTGGCGGGAAATCGTAATTGGAAAAACGTCTCAACTGCCCCCTGCCGGTCACTGGATCGTTTGTACAAGCGAAAGTGACCGGCTGTCCGGCAACAATGAAGCGATTGCTAGCAGGCGGAGTGACGCTGGCAAACGGGTTGTTAGTCAGGGTGATGACCTTGTTGTTGACCTGACCGACAACAGCGCGGTTGTTGGCGTTGAGCGCATAGGCGTCGCCATTGGTGAAGCCCGTGCCAAAATTGCTGATTATGATGAAGTCGCCCCTCACGATGGCGTATGGCGCTGGCGGCATCGGACCGACCACCTCAAACTGGGTGGCGGCATTGGTGAAGTCCAACCACTGATGCTGCTGGGCTCCCGGCGGCGACACGGGCGCCGCCCCATCCTCTTTGGCAAGGTAGCGGCCGCCGGCGTGGCTCGGAATGAATTCAAGGAAGGAGGTATTACCTACAATGTTAAGCCTGATGCTGTTGGGCACGGCGGTACGAATCTCCCGCGTCATGCGACGCAGGGCGATGTCCGCCACATCGGTCAGTTCGGCGCGGGCGGCGGTGTCGACGTAGCTGTTCACCGGGTTGCGGATGAAGAGCACCATGATCCCGGCCAAAATGCCGGTCAGCACCATGACGACGATCGCCTCAACCAGCGTAAAACCGCGCACACGTTTGACGGTCAATATTTTCATCGAGCCCCCGGCGCGTAGCGGGTACGGTAGCCTTCCAGCACAATCGACTGGCCCGGCGCGTAGGTGGTGGTGATAGTAATTTGCAGAACGATCATATTGCTGGCGGTCGACGCCAGGCCATTCAGCGTGACGACAGGGTTCAGCGCCAGCGTGGTGGTGATCCCCTCCAGTCCGCTTTTGCCCAGAAGGCCGCCAACTGCGCTGGCACCAAGCGGATTGCCGGCGACATCAGTGTCGACCAGATTTCCATTTGAGTCAGTCACTGCAAAGGCGCGCCGGGGACTGCCGGCCACATAACCTGACGGAACGTAGTCGGTGATATTGTAGTACGGTCGGGGACCGGTACCTAACGGGCCGAAGCCTTTGACGTTGACGGTACCGCCGCAGTCGCCTGGGACATTGGCGGTGGCGGCATTCGCAGCACCGGGATCACAGACAGTAAACTGCGCTTGCTGAACCTCCTCCATAAAGGCCTCGGCGATCAGCGTCGCCTGTTTGCGGCGTAATGGGTCAACGCTGTTGCGGCTGGCCAGATTCAACACTTGTAGCAGCGCAGCGGCAGCGATGCCGATGATGACGATGAAGATCACCAACTCGATGATGGTCAGGCCTTGCTGCCGGCGGGCGTTACGGCGCATTTTGCACATACCCGGTTTCTGGCCAGATGTTCAGGCGGGTGATATTGCTGCCGCTGGTAAAGCTCAGCGTCATGGCAGGCAGACTCACCACCGCCGCATTCGACTGCTGGGCAGGCATGGCAGCGCCGTTGCGATTGTAGGGACGCCCTGAGCCATCAAACGAGAAAAAGCCACCGGCACCCAGCTCAGGACGCGCAGCCTCAGCGGCGACCACCACGGTGGCCGGACGCCCGATGCACAGCCACTGGGCGGCATAGACGTTGCCCTGTAAGCAGAACTGTCTGGTAGCGGCGCTGCCGTTGTTATTGCCGCCGGGAGCGATGATCATGCCGTTGGCGTCACAGGCGGCGTTGGAGCAGATGGCAAAGCTGTTGCCATCTGAACGGACGAAGATCAGGCGGTTTTGCGCGACGGCCATTTTTTGCGCGTAACGAATCAAGCTGCGGACCTGGTCGACATAGGCCCGGTTTTCGAACGCTGCGTTGTCGAAGAACCGGGTAGCGCCAATGGCGCCCAGAATGCCAACCAACACAATCACTGTGACCAGCTCCACAATCGTGAAGCCGCCCGCCCGTTGGCGGCTAGCTACACCGCCGGGTTTCATTAGTTGCAGTTGTTGGTGCTGGTCACCGTCACAGTCGGCGGCGTGACGACGTTATTCGCCGATGTTGCGGCGGTATACATCACATAGCAAGTCAGGCCGACTGCGCTGTTCGCAACGCCATTCGGCTGAATTACCAAGGTGCCAGCAGGCGCGCCCGGACGATTGGCAGTTGCGTTTGCGTTAGCAGCCGAGCCCACAGTGATGGCGTAATCTGGCGCGCTGATACCAGCGGCGGTCGGGGTATTTGGGTCGGCCGCTGGGTAACCGTTGGCGTTGGTGATGGTGATGCCTTCATTGGTGAAGGGGCCCGCCGGGTTGATCAGGAACTGGCCATGCATCATCGACGAAGTCGTATTCAGCGCGCCGCGCGCGGCATTCAGGGCGGCCACGCGGGCATCACCGCCCAGATTGGCAAACTTCGGCAACGCGGTCGCCGCCAGAATACCCAGGATGACGATCACCACGATCAGTTCGATCAGCGTGAAACCGCCTTGGGCGCGTTGACGGGATGCGATGCTGGCTTGCTTGTTCATTACTTTCTCCAAATCGTCGAAAAATTTGCGCGGAGTGCGCTAGTCCTTCACTTGCTCAAAGGCCACACCTACGGGTTCAGGTGCGCCTGACGGCTTGGCGGGGCTATGGGGCAAGCGAAGCAATTTTACCTTGAATTTCAAACGTTTCGTTTGAGCATCTCTAAAAGAATTTCCAAAATTTAACAAATAAATCAGACTTTTATCAGTACGATCGAAACACCAATTACCGGTGCCGACATTCTCGTTGGTGGGGCTAAACAACTCGCCTGCATAGTTGGGCGGCTTGATTTTTAATAAATCGAACGGATTTTCTTCGGCTAAGAAGGTTAAATCGGTGCTGCGCCCAAGCAATTTTGCTTGCGCCGCCTTAATTTCTAAGGCCGTGCGGACGTTGGCCACCGTCATCTGCACGGCCGCCTGCTCAGCTTCGCCCTGGTAATACCAGAGCCGCTGCAGCAGCAAGCCCATCAAAATACCCACCACAACCACGGCGACCGCGAATTCAAATAAACTCGCCCCCCGTTGTTTTGCAGTCACAAATATTGTTGAGAAAGCCACGATTTCACAATCAATGATGCAAGGCAGCCTTGCCCAGGTCCCAAATCGGCAGGAAGATACCCAGCGCTAGCACCAGCACCATGATGCCGAGGAACACAATCAGGATAGGTTCGATCTGCGCCGACAAGGTTTTCAACTCGTAATCGACTTCGCGCTCGTACATCTGCGCGATCTCGTCCATCAGCTCGTCGAGCGAACCGCTCTCCTCGCCCACCGCGATCATTTGCAGCACGATCGGCGTGAACACATTGGTGGCGGTGGCAGTGCGCAAGATGCTCTCGCCACGCTCGACGCCGTCGCGCATCTGCTCCACGCGCGCCGTCAGGTAGGCGTTGTCGACCGTCTGCGCCACCACCGACAGCGCCTGCACGATCGGCACGCCGCTGCGGCTGGACAGCGAAAAACTGCGGGCAAACCGCGCCAGCGTTGCCTTCAGGATGATTTTGCCAGCGACCGGGATTTTCAGTTTGAACTTATCCCACTGATACAGCCCCTTCGCCGTGCCGACCCACATGCGGAAGCCCCACACCGCCGCCACCAGCGCCACCGCCATCACCGGCCAATAGCGCACGGTGAAATTGGACGTCGCGATCAATATCCGCGTCATCAGCGGCAGCTCGGTATTAAACTTGGAAAACACGCCGACAAACGCCGGGATCACAAAGATGTTGACCACCACCATGGCCGCCACCATGGCAAACACCACAAAGCTCGGATAGCGCAGCGCGGTCTTGACGCGCTCGCGCATGTCGCGGTCGAACTCCAGGTGATCGAACAGCCGCAGGAACACTTCCTCCAGGCGCCCGGTCATCTCCCCGACCCGCACCATCGACAGGTAAAACGGCGTGAACACGGCCGGATGGCGGCGCATGGCGGCCGACAGTTCGCGGCCGGAATCCAGCGACTCGCGCAAGTCCTTGATCACCTTGCCGAACGATTTGCTGACCGCCGATTCCTGCAAGCCGGCCAGCCCGCGCATGATGGGCACGCCGGACTTGAGCAGCGTGTACATCTGGCGGCTGAACAGTTGCACGTCCATCGACGTGACTTTCTTCTCCAGCAGCTTGGCCCACCAGCTGTCGCCATCGGCCACTTTTTTGCTGGTAACGCTGATCTCGACCGGCGTCACGCCGGTACTGAACAGCTGATCGGCCACGGCGCCGCTGTCGCTCGCTTCCAGCACGCCCTGCATCAGCTCGCCGCGCGCGTTGCGGCCCTTGTAGGCAAAGAAAGGCACGGCTTAGTCCTCGACCTGGTTGCTGATGCGCATCGCTTCGGAAATCGTCGTGCGGCCCTGCACCACCAGTTGCACCGCGTGGCGGCGCAGGGTTTCGCCGGCCATCTGCTGCTGCGCGACCTTGAGGAAGTGGGCCGGATCGGGATCGTTGGCCGCATCCACCACCGAGCGCGTCATCTCCAGCAATTCGTAGACGCCGGTCCGGCCGCGATAGCCCATGCCATTGCAATGCGAACATCCCTTGCCGTGGAAATAGCGCGCCTTGTCGACCTTGTCGTTCAGTTCCAGGCTGAGCCATTCGCGCTCGGTCGGCGTCGGCTCGTACGGCGTGGTGCAGCTTTCGCAGATCACCCGCACCAGACGTTGCGCCAGCACCGCCTGCAGCGACGAGCCCACCATATAACGCGGCACGCCCATGTCCATCAGCCGCAGCGGCGTGCTGACGGCGTCGTTGGTGTGCAGGGTCGACAGCACCAAGTGACCGGTCATGGCGGCGCGCAGGCCGATGGCGGCGGTTTCCTGGTCGCGCATCTCGCCGACCAGCACGATGTCCGGGTCTTGCCGCAGCGCCGAACGCAGCACGCGGGCAAAGTTCAGGTCGATCTTGTCGTTGACCTGTACCTGGTTGATACCGGCCAGCCGGTACTCGACCGGGTCTTCCACCGTGATCAGCTTTTTCTCGACCGAGTTCAGCTCGGACAGCGCGCAATACAGTGTGGTGGTCTTGCCGGAACCGGTCGGCCCGGTCACCAGCACCAGCCCGTTCGGCCGCTGGACGATGGCGCGGAATTTCTCCAGCAACCCGCGCGGCATGCCGATCGCGTCCAGCCGCAGCTGCGTGCCGCCCTGGCTCAGCAGACGCATCACCACCGATTCGCCGTACTGGGTCGGCATGGTCGAGATCCGCACGTCAATGCGCTGATTTTTCACGCGGACGGCAAAGCGGCCATCCTGCGGCAAACGTTTTTCCGAAATATCGAGGTCCGACATCAGCTTCAGCCGCAGCGCCAGCGATGGCGCGATCTTCATGTCGGCCTCGGTTTGCAGGTGTAGCACGCCGTCGATGCGGAAGCGGATCTGCAAGCGGCCCTCCTGCGGCTCGATGTGAATATCGGAGGCGCGCACCTGCGTTGCATCCTCAAACACCGATTGCAGCAGCTTGACCACCGGCGCTTCTTCGACGTTGGGATTGGCTGCGGCCAGCGCGCCAAAGTCCACCGAGACCTCGCCGACGTCCTGTTCCAGCTCGCGCGCCAGGTCGGAAATATCCTCGGTGCGGCGGTAGATGCGGTCGATCGCCGCCACCACCTCGGTCTCGTTGACCACCGCCAGTTCGATATCCTGGCGCACGATGCGGGCGATTTCGTCGTAGGCAAACAGGTCGGTCGGGTCGGACATGCCGACCAGCAGCGAGCCGCGACGGTCTTCCAGCACCAGCGCGCGGAAGCGGCGGGCCTGGGTTTCCGGCAGCAGCCGCACGATCTCCGGGTTGATGTTGAAGAACTTCAGGTTCAGGTACGGGATGTTGAGCTGTCGCGCCAGCGCGCTGGCGATCTGTTCCTCAGTAACATAGCCGTTCTCGACAAACACGCGGCCAAGCTTGCGTCCGCTGCGCTTTTGATCGGCCAGCGCCAGGCCCAATTGCTCTTCGGAGAGCAGCTTTTGCTGCACCAGAATTTCACCCAACCGTACTTTTTCTGGCCTGGACATGCCCGCTCCTTGTCATTTGTCACCAAAACTTGCGGCCATTCTATGACAGATGGGCTGGCAGAGCGAGTGAAGCCATAGGGTAGGTGTCGCTTTCTTTGGACGGATGCGCTACAGTGTGGCTCGTTTCTTTCGTCCTTCGATCCATGACCGAACCTGCCCTGCACTTCCAGCAAGTCGTCAAACGCTATGGCGCGGCCAGCGTGCTGCACGGCGTGGATCTGGAGCTGGGCGCCGGTGAATGCTTCGGCCTGGTGGGCGTCAACGGCGCCGGCAAGACCAGCCTGATCAAGTGCCTGCTGGATTTTTGTGCACTCGACGGCGGCCGCATCGACATCTTCGGCCAGCCGCACCACCGGCCGGCCGCGCGCCGGCCGCTGGGCTTCTTGCCGGAACGCTTCACGCCGCCCTACTACCTGACCGGCGCCGACTTCATCCGCTATCTGCTGACCTTGCAGGGTCTGCCCTACCAGCCCGACGCAGTGGCCGCCATGCTGGCCGCGCTGGACCTGGATGCGGGAGCCCTCAAACGCACGGTGCGCAGCTATTCCAAAGGCATGACCCAGAAACTCGGCCTGGCCGCCTGCCTGCTGGCGCGCAAGCCGCTGTACGTGCTGGATGAACCGATGAGCGGGCTCGATCCCAAAGCGCGGGCACTATTAAAAGAGCAGTTGCGCGCGTTGCACCGCGCCGGCAGCACGCTGTTCCTGACCTCGCACGCGCTGGCCGATGTGGACGAGCTGTGCGACCGCATGGCCATCCTGCACGACGGCCGTATCCGCTTCGCCGGCACCCCGGCCGAATGCCGCGCCCAGTACGGCGCCGACACCCTTGAGCAAGCCTTCCTGGCTTGCATCGCGTGAGCGTCACCATGTACCAATCCCACTTCGGCCTGCGCGAGTCGCCCTTCAATATCACGCCCAACCCGGCGTTTTTCTATGCCGGTAACGACCGTGGCGATATTCTGGACGCCATGCTGTACGCCGTCAGCCACGGCGAAGGCATCATTAAAGTCACCGGCGAGGTCGGCGCCGGCAAGACCATGCTGTGCCGCATGCTGGAAAGCCGCATGCCGTCTCACATCGACGTTATTTATTTGGTCAATCCCAACCTCGATCCGCTGGAAGTGCAGCATGCCATCGCCGCCGAGCTGGGCCTGCAAACGCACGGCCTGCGCGCCGATGAAGTCCAGCGCAGCCTGCAAGCCGAGCTGATCGCCCGCCATAGCGCCGGCCGCCAGGTGGTGTTGCTGGTCGAGGAAGCCCAGGCCATGCCGCTCGACACGCTGGAAGCCATCCGCCTGCTGACCAACCTGGAAACCGCGCGCAGCAAGCTGCTGCAAATCGTGCTGTTCGGCCAACCGGAGCTGGACCAGAACCTCGACCTGTCCAGCATGCGCCAGTTAAAGGAGCGCATCACCCACAGCTTCCACGTGCCGCCGCTGCCGACGGCGCTGACCGGCGACTTCCTGGCCCACCGCCTGCGCGCGGCCGGGCATAACGGCGGCGCCATCTTCAGCCCGGCGGCGGCCCGGCTGATCGCCGACGCCTCGGAAGGCATCGTCCGCCGCATCAACATTCTGGCCGACAAGGCGCTGCTGGCCGCCTTTGCGGCCGACGCCGAAGTGGTCGAGGCCAGCCACGCCCGCCAGGCCATCGCCGAATCGCCGTTTGGCCGCCGAAGCCGCATGGCAGGCCGCTGGCGCGGCGGCTTGCATCCAAGAGCTGTTGTACTCGGGTGTTTGCTGCTTCTGTTAATTGGGGGAATTTGCTGGGCCATCCTTGCGGCGACACGAAATTTGTAAGATCATGTTACTCACAATTGCAAAATCGCAACAAAAAGAACCTCCTGCATCATCCTGGGCCGGAAAGATACGATGAAAAAATTCAGCTCCCCTCTCGCCCCCGTGGTTTGCAGTGTCCTGCTGAGCGCCTGCGCCAGCCATAGCATCCCCAATTCGCCGCTGCATATTACTGAAGCGCCGCCGGCGGCCGGTACGATTCCGGAGCCGGTGCAGCAAAGCGTGGCGCTGCCGCCACCCAAGCCGGCCGCCAAGGTGGAGACTTTCAGCGTCACCGTTCACAAGGTGCCGGTGCAGTCGCTGCTGTTTGCGCTGGCGCGCGACGCCGGCATGAACGTGGACGTGCATCCGGGTCTGGAAGGCACGGTCACGCTGAACGCGCTGGACCAGACGCTGCCGCAGCTGCTGAGCCGCATCCAGCGCCAGGTCGACATGCGCTATGAAATCAACGGCACCACGCTGACGGTGCTGCCGGATACGCCTGAGTGGCGCAACTATAAAGTCGATTACGTCAACATCGCCCGCAGCACCACCAGCAGCGTGAATATCGCCACGCAGATTTCCACCAGTGGCAGTGGCGGTGGTAGCGGCAACGGCAACGGCGGCGGTAACGCGATCCAGCAGGCAGTGCAGAACAATACCCAGCAACAGCAATTCGGCACCAATGGCCAGCCGCTTCAGCAGCAGAACAACAACGCCCAGCAAGGCAACGGCAGCAATAACTCGACCACGTCGGTCACCAATCGCTCGGACAATAATTTCTGGTACAACCTGGAGCGCAATATCCGTGACATGCTGCGTTCGTCCAACCTGAACGACAATCCGGTGGACCCGCTGGCGGGCCAGCAGCAAGGCGGGCCGGGTATTGCACAAATGCCGCAGCAACTCAATGGGTCCGGTGGGACCGGCGAGCAGGATGCCGGCACCCGCTCGCGCAACTCGGTCATCGTCAATCCCGAAGGCGGCCTGATCGCCGTGCGCGCCACCGCGCGCCAGCACGAGAAAATCGCCCAGTTCCTCGACGTGGTGCTGGGGGCGGCCAAGCGCCAGGTGCTAATCGAAGCCACCATCATCGAAGTCAAACTGAGCGACAGCTACCAGCAGGGCATCGATTGGAAGTCGGTGGGCCGCGGCGGCCTGACCCTGAAGCAACAGCAGGTCGGCACCACCACCTTGCCCAGCGGCGTGCAGACCAATGTGTCGCCCGGCGTGTTCCTGCTCAATTACACCAATCCGACCAGCCGCCTGGGCGACATCGCCGCCACCATCCAGCTGCTGGAGTCGTTCGGCAAGGTCAAGGTACTGTCCAGCCCGAAAATCAGCGTGCTGAATAACCAGACCGCACTGCTGAAGGTGGTGGACAACAATGTCTTCTTCTCGATCAAGGTGACGCCGGCGGTGCTCAATTCCAGTGGCGGCGTCAGCACTCCCGCCGTCTATGAATCGACGCTGCAGACGGTGCCGGTGGGCTTTGTCATGAGCGTCACGCCGCAGATTTCCGAGAACGACGAGGTGACGCTGAACGTGCGTCCGACCATCACGCGCGTGGTGGACCACGTCAAGGACCCGAATCCGGCACTGGTCAACGTCGCCAGCGAGATTCCGGTGATCCAGGCCCGCGAGATGGAGTCCATCATGCGCGTGAACAGCGGCCAGGTGGCCGTCATGGGCGGGCTGATGCAGGACTCGGTGGATAACGCCAAGGATGGCATTCCCGGCCTGAGCAGTCTTCCGCTGGTGGGCAACCTGTTTTCGTACCGCAATGAAAACAGCACCAAAACCGAACTGGTGATTTTCATGCGCCCGGTGGTGATCAAGGACGCCAGCGTCAACGGTGACTACAAGGAGTACCGCTACCTGCTGCCGGGTCAGAAAGCCGATAATGAACCGTATCCCGTGCTGAAGGCGGATGGATCATGAGCCTACTAATGCAGGCGCTCAAGAAGGCTGAGCGCGCAAAACAAAACTCGCTCTCCGATGACGAGATGGACCGGCCGTCGGAGGCGTTTGATGAGATGCTGGCGCTGACACCAGAGCCGGGGCCAAGCACGGCCGTCTCCACGCCAGCGCCGGCGCCTATCGCGTTCAGCCTGGAGCCGATGGATGGCCTGAGCCTGGAACCGCTGGCGCCCCCTGTTTCCGCCGCTGCGGACGCGGCCACGCCACGCCCGGCGCCCAGCCCGCTGCCGCCCGTCAGTGACCATAAAGAACCCGGCCTGACCATGGATCTGGCGCTCGATCCGATCGCCGCGCCGCCCCAGGCTAAGCCGATTCCGAGCACGCCTGCGCCTGCTTTCGCGCCTTCGCCCCCGGCGACCGGCAACCAGCCAGCCAGCCAGCGCGCTGCCAGCGCCGCGCCAGCTCGGAAGAGCGTCGCGTCGGGACGGCGTGCTCC
>NZ_WWCT01000002.1 GCF_009857605.1 Duganella levis
CGCAGCCGCGCCAGCCGGCTTCACGCCGCCGAGCGCCGCGGAAATCGCCGCCGTCGCCGCCGAAGTCAAGGCCGCGCCAGGCGCGCGCCGCGAAGTCGCCGACAAGAAAGACGAACGTCAGCACGCCGCGCCGGCCAAGGAAGAATCGATCCGGATCGACGCCGTCAAGCTGGATGCGCTGCTGGAAGTGGCCGGCGAATCGGTACAGGCCGCCAACCAGGCCGCCGTGCTGCTGGAGCGCCTGATGCAGTTCAAGTTCGAGGGCCAGGCGCAGACGCTGATGTCGACGCTGGCCGAGACGCTGGAACGCGCCTCGCGCTACTCCACCGAACTGCAACGCGCCACGCTGGCGACCCGCATGCAGCCGGTCGGCCGCCTGTTCCAGAAGTTCCCGCGTCTGGTGCGCGAGCTGGCCAAGGATCTGGGCAAGGAAGTCGATCTGAACATCGAAGGTGCGGAGACCGAAGTCGACCGCGTGGTGGTGGATTCGCTGTACGATCCGCTGGTGCACATGCTGCGCAACGCGCTGGACCACGGCGTCGAGACGCCGGAAGAGCGCGCCGCAGTCGGCAAGCCGCTGCGCTCGTTCATCCAGCTGAAAGCGTGGCAGGAAGCCAACAGCGTGATGATCGTGCTGCAGGATGACGGCAAGGGCATGGACCCGGTCAAGCTGCGCCAGATCGCCTTGCGCAAGGGTTTGATTTCGGAATCGGCACAGTTGACCGCCGACGATTGCTATCAACTGGTATTCTTGCCGGGTTTCTCGACCAAGGAAGTGGCGTCCAGCGTCTCTGGCCGCGGCGTCGGCATGGACGTGGTGAAAACCGCCGTGGAGAAAAACCGCGGCGCGATCCACATCGAGTCCGAGCTGGGCAAGGGCACCAAGTTCTCCATCCGCCTGCCGATCGAGCTGTCGATCGTGCCGACCATGCTGGTATCGACCTCGGGCGCCGCACTGGCGCTGCCGATGGCCGTGGTTCAGCGCGTGGTCGAGCTGCCGGAAGTGTTCATGGAAGTCGGCGGCGCCCCGGTGCTGAAAGACCAGGGCCGTCCGCTGCCGGTGCGTTCGCTGGCCGACTCGCTGGGCTACGAAAGCTGCCGCGAGAAGGTGGGTATTGTTGTCTCGGCACCACAGCCGTACATCCTGGCCGTGGAAGCGGTGGATGGCACTGCCGATCTGGTGATCAAGCCGATGACCGCGATTACCGTCGAGGGCATTACCGGCACGGCGCGCTCTGCAGAGGGCGAGCTGGTGCTAGTGGTAGGCCTATCGTTCCTAATGGACGGTTGCAGGGGTAGTGTACGCATGGCGGCTTGATTCACGGATCAAGCCAGAAAAGACCAAAAGCCTGCGTTCACGCAGGCTTTTTTTTCGCAGTAAAGAACACGGGGTCATACCAAGTGGATGGATGGGCAGAAGGCGTCGGGCTCAAGAGGCTGGACAGCGGTGGCTGCTATTGCATTGCACAATATGGCATAATCAAGTTGGATAATAGTAGCAGTAAGCAAAGAACATCATGAAGACGCTTTACGACAAACTCTGGGAATCCCACGTAGTCAAGACCGAGGAAGACGGCACCACCATCCTCTATATTGATCGCCACCTGGTTCACGAAGTGACCAGCCCGCAAGCATTCGACGGCCTGCGCGCCGCCAACCGCCAGCCATGGCGCCTGTCGGCCAACCTGGCCGTGGCCGACCACAACGTGCCGACCACCTCGCGCGCCGACGGCATCGCCGACCCGGTGTCGCGCCTGCAGGTCGAAACGCTGGACAACAACGCCAAGTCCTACGGCCTGACCTACTTCAACATGAACGACAAGCGCCAGGGCATCGTCCACGTGATCGGGCCGGAGCAGGGCGCGACCCTGCCGGGCATGACCGTGGTGTGCGGCGACTCGCACACCTCGACCCACGGCGCATTCGGCGCGCTGGCGCACGGCATCGGCACCTCGGAAGTGGAGCACGTGCTGGCCACCCAGACCCTGCTGCAGAAAAAATCCAAGGCGATGCTGGTGCAGGTCGACGGCGTGTTGCCGGCCGGCGTCACCTCCAAGGACATCGTGCTGGCCATCATCGGCAAGATCGGCACCGCCGGCGGCAATGGCTACTGTATCGAGTTCGGCGGTTCGACCATCCGCGCGCTGTCGATGGAGGGCCGCATGACCGTCTGCAATATGGCGATTGAAGCAGGCGCCCGCGCCGGCATCATCGGCGTCGACGACACCACCATCAACTATGTCAAAGGCCGTCCGTTCTCGCCGGCCGGTCCGCACTGGGACCAGGCCGTGGGCTACTGGCGCACGCTGCACACCGATCCGGGCGCCAAGTTCGACCTGGTGGTGACACTGAACGCCGCCGAGATCAAGCCGCAGGTCACCTGGGGCACTTCGCCGGAAATGGTGCTGCCGGTCGACGGCCGCGTACCGGACCCGGACCTGGAAAAAGACGCCGTCAAGCGCAACGCCATGGAAAAGGCGCTGGTGTACATGAACCTCAAGCCGAACACGGCGATCGAGGACATCCGCATCGACAAGGTCTTCATCGGCTCCTGCACCAACTCGCGCATTGAAGATTTGCGCGCGGCGGCGGCGGTGGTGCGCGGCAAGCAGCGCGCCTCCAACGTCAAGCTGGCGCTGGTGGTGCCGGGCTCCGGCCTGGTCAAAGAGCAAGCCGAACGCGAAGGCCTGGACCGCATCTTCAAGGATGCCGGTTTCGAATGGCGCGAACCGGGCTGCTCGATGTGCCTGGCGATGAACGCCGACCGCCTGGAACCAGGCGAGCGCTGCGCCTCGACTTCCAACCGTAATTTTGAAGGACGCCAAGGCCAGGGCGGACGCACCCATCTGGTGTCTCCCGCCATGGCGGCGGCAGCCGGTATCGCCGGCCATTTTGTTGACGTGCGTGCACTGCACTAACCCCTCTACCCACCGGGAATTATCATGAAAAAACTGATCGCTCTGACCATCCTCGCAATCGCTATCACCGGCTGCAACACCATTGCCGGCATGGGCAAGGATGTGCAGAAAGCCGGCCAGGCGGTGCAGGGCGCTGCCGGGCATTAACGAACCGACGCGCGCCCCGTAGCAAGACGGGGTGGCGTCCCAGGAAGAGCATTATGGAAAAATTTACGATTTACGAAGGTCTGGTCGCGCCGCTGGATCGCGCCAATGTCGACACCGACGCCATCATCCCGAAGCAGTTCCTGAAGTCCATTCACCGTACCGGCTTCGGCCCCAACCTGTTTGACGAGTGGCGCTATCTGGACCACGGCGAGCCGGGCATGGATAACAGCAAACGTCCGCTGAACCCGGACTTCGTGCTGAACGAGCCGCGCTACCAGGGTGCTTCGATCCTGCTGACCCGCAAGAACTTCGGCTGCGGCTCCTCGCGCGAGCACGCGCCGTGGGCGCTGGACCAGTACGGCTTCCGCGCCGTGGTGGCGCCGTCGTTTGCCGACATCTTCTTCAACAACTGTTTCAAGAGCGGCTTGCTGCCCATCGTATTAACTGAAGCGCAGATCGATCATCTGTTCAACGAAGTCAAGGCGTTCCCCGGATACAAACTGGTGGTCGACCTTGAGCAGCAGCGCATTTCCACCAGCAATGGCAGCATCTCCTATCCCTTCGAGATCGACGCCTTCCGCAAATACTGCCTGATGAACGGCCTCGACGATATCGGCCTGACGCTGCGTCACGCCGACACCATCCGTGAATACGAAGCGCGTCATCTGGCAAACCAACCCTGGTTGGCTAACGTCATCTAAAGATAAAAGACATGAAAATCGCAATCCTCCCGGGCGATGGCATCGGCCCGGAAATCGTCACCCAAGCGGTCAAGGTACTGAACGCGCTGGGCGAGCAATTTGAACTGGAAACCGCGCCGGTTGGCGGCGCCGGCTACGAAGCCAGCGGCCATCCGCTGCCGGAAGCCACGCTGCAACTGGCCAAGGACGCCGACGCCGTGCTGTTCGGCGCCGTGGGCGACTGGAAGTACGACACGCTGGACCGCCCGCTGCGTCCTGAGCAGGCGATCCTGGGCCTGCGCAAGAACCTGGGCCTGTTCGGCAACCTGCGTCCGGCCATTCTGTACCCTGAGCTGGCCAACGCCTCGACGCTGAAGCCGGAAATCGTCTCCGGCCTGGACATCCTGATCGTGCGCGAACTGACCGGCGACATCTACTTCGGCCAGCCGCGCGGTGTGCGCGTGTGCCCGGACGGTCCGTTCAAGGGCCAGCGCGAAGGCTTCGACACCATGCGCTATGCGGAAGGCGAAATCCGCCGCATTGCCCACGTGGCGTTCCAGGCTGCGCAAAAGCGCGACAAGCGTTTGACCTCGGTGGACAAGGCCAATGTGCTGGAGACCTTCCAGTTCTGGAAAGACATCGTCACCGACGTGCACAAGGAATATCCGGACGTCGCGCTGGACCACATGTATGTCGACAACGCCGCCATGCAGCTGGTGCGCGCGCCGAAGAAGTTCGACGTCATCGTCACCGGCAATATGTTCGGCGACATCCTGAGCGACGCGGCGGCGATGCTAACCGGTTCGATCGGCATGCTGCCATCGGCTTCGCTGGACGCCAACAACAAGGGCCTGTACGAGCCGTCGCACGGTTCGGCGCCGGACATCGCCGGCAAGGGCATCGCCAATCCGCTGGCGACCATCCTGTCGGCCGCGATGATGCTGCGCTTCTCGCTGAACAAGGTGGAGCAAGCCGACCGCATCGAAAACGCCGTCAAGAAAGTGCTGGCCCAGGGCCTGCGCACCGCCGACATCTACGAAGCCGGCACCACCAAGGTGGGCACGGAAGAGATGGGCAACGCGGTCGTCAAAGCACTCGCATAAAAATTCATAGACAAGGAAGAGCAAAATGAAACTCGTAGGTCTGGTAGGTTGGCGCGGTATGGTGGGTTCGGTCCTGATGCAACGCATGCAGGAAGAGGGCGATTTCGCCCATATCGAGCCGGTGTTCTTCACCACCTCGAATCCGGGCGGTAATGCACCGGCGATGGCCAAGAACGAAACCAAGCTGAAAAGCGCGACCGACATCGACGAACTGAAAAAGTGCGAGATCATCATCTCGTGCCAGGGCGGCGATTACACCACCGAAGTGTTCCCGAAACTGCGCGCAGCCGGCTGGAACGGCTACTGGATCGATGCGGCATCGACCCTGCGCATGGAAAAAGACGCGGTGATCGTGCTGGACCCGGTCAATATGCACGTCATCAAGGACGCGCTGGGCAAGGGCGTGAAAAACTTCATCGGCGGTAACTGCACCGTGTCGTGCATGCTGATCGGTCTGGGCGGTTTGTTCCAGCACGGCCTGGTCGACTGGATGACCTCGATGACGTATCAGGCGGCCTCGGGCGGCGGCGCGCAGCACATGCGTGAACTGCTGACCCAGTTCGGCACCATCAACGGCGCCGTCAAGCCGCAGCTGGACGATCCGGCTTCGGCCATCCTGGAAATCGACCGCCAGGTGCTGGCCACCCAGCATGGCCTGTCGCCGGACGAGATCAAGCAGTTCGGCGCGCCGCTGGCCGGCAACCTGATTCCGTGGATCGACAAGGATCTGGGCAACGGCCAGTCGAAGGAAGAGTGGAAGGCCGGCGCCGAGACCAACAAGATCCTCGGTCTGGGTGCGGACTTCGGTTCCAAGGCGATTCCAGTGGACGGCCTGTGCGTGCGTATCGGCGCCATGCGTTGCCACTCGCAAGCGCTGACCATCAAGCTGAACAAGGATGTGCCGCTGGACGAAATCACCGACATCATCGCTTCGGCCAACCAGTGGGCGAAAGTGGTGCCGAACACGCGTGAAGCGTCGGTCAAGGACCTGTCGCCGGCCGCGGTGACCGGTAGCCTGACGATTCCGGTGGGCCGTCTGCGCAAGATGAGCATGGGTCCGGAGTACCTGTCGGCCTTCACGGTTGGCGATCAACTGCTGTGGGGCGCGGCTGAACCGCTGCGCCGCATGCTGCGCATCGTGCTCGATCAGTAAAATTCACACTGCTGCATCGTTGTAAGAGAAGGGGTTTTTCCTATGTGTTCTCATAGGGGAAATCCCTTTTTGTCGTGTAAAGTGGTGCAAAGCTTGCACGCTCCTGTGCATGATGTTATGTTGATATATCTGGGAAAGTAACATTTTCCAACTGACAACCATAAGAATCGCCCCACTATGCCTGTACAAAATCGCCCCCGCATTGTTTCGTTTGCGTTGAAAACGCTCACCAGCGCTGTTGCTAGCGCGGTGCTAGTGGCCTCCACGGCCAATGCGGCTGGGCTGGGCAAGTTGACGGTGCTATCGTCGCTGGGCCAGCCGCTGCGGGCGGAAATCGAATTGACCTCGGTCTCGGCCGAGGAGGCCAGCGCGCTGGTGGCCAAGCTGGCGCCGGCGGACGCCTTCCGCACTGCCAATATCGACTTCAACCCAGCGCTGAGTTCGCTACGTTTTGAAGTCGAGCCGCGCAATGGCCGGCAGGTCATCAAGGTCAGCTCCAGCCAGGCCATCAACGAGCCGTTCGTCGACATGCTGCTGGAACTGAGCTGGACGGGGGGGCGCATGGTGCGCGAGTACACCTTCCTGCTCGACCCGCCGGATCTGCGCGCCACCCAGGCGCCGCAAGTGACCGCGCCGGTGGATGTCAGCAATCGCACGGGGCAGGCGCCAGCTGCCGCACCAGCGCAAACGCCTGTCGCTGCGCAGCCTGCCGCAACCGCTGCTGCGCCGGCGCGCGCCGAGCCGGCACGGCCACAGCCAGCCGCGAAGCCGGCTGCCAAAGCCGCCGCCGACTACACCGTCAAGCAAGGCGACAACCTGACCCGTATCGCCAACCAGGTCAAGCCGGTGGACGTATCGCTGGACACCATGCTGGTCGCGCTGTACCGCGCCAATCCGGAAGCGTTCGCCGGCAAGAATATGAACCGCCTGAAATCCGGCCAGATCCTGGCCGTGCCGGATGCCGAACAGATCCGCGCTGTCGGCGGTGAAGGCGAAGCACACGGTGTGGTGGTTGCCCACGCGGCCGATTTCAACGCTTACCGCGCCAAGCTGGCCGGTCAGGTCGCCGCCAGTTCGGCCGCCAAGGAAACCGAGCCAAGCAAGATCGCGTCGGGCAAAGTCACCGCCAAGGTGGAAGAGAAACCCAACGCCACCAACACCGCGCAAGACAAGCTGACGCTGTCCAAGGCCACCACCGAGAAACCGCAAGCCGGCAAGACCGGCGTGGCGGCGGAAGAAGACAAGATCGCCAAGCAGAAGCAGGTGGACGAAGCCGCCGCCCGCGTCAAGGAACTGGAAAAGAACGTCAACGACCTGGAAAAGTTGATGGCCTTGAAGAGCAAGACTGCAGCGGATGTGAAGGCGCCTGCCGCCTCTGCTTCAGTGTCTGCCTCCGCAGCGGCCTCTGCTCCGGCTTCGGCCCCGGCCGAAGTCAAACCGAAGCGCACGCTGGTACTGCCGCCGAAGTTCGCCGAGCCGAGCCTGTTCGAAACGCTGATGGACAATATCACCTACGTTGGCCTGGCCGCTGCGGCGGTGCTGGCCGGCGCGCTGGGCATCATGGCCTCGCGCCGCCGCAAAAAATTCGTGGTGCCGCAGGACGAGCCGTCGATTCTCGGCGATACCGCGCTGCCGCCACCGCAGCCGCTGATTGCCGATGCCGGCGGCCAGAGCATCGACACCAACAACAGCGTATTCAATTCGAACTTCGCGCCGTCGGCCAGCCAGCTCGACACCAATGAGGTCGATCCGGTGGCGGAAGCCGACGTCTACATCGCCTATGGCCGCGACGCCCAGGCGGAAGAGATTCTGAAAGAAGCGCTGCGCACCCATCCGGAACGCCATGCGGTGCGCCTGAAGCTGATGGAAATCTACGCCGCCCGCAAGGACGCGCGCGCGTTTGAAACCCAGGCCTCGGAACTGTACGCGCAAACCCGTGGCCAGGGCGACGAGTGGGATCACGCCGCCGCGCTGGGCAAGACGCTCGATCCGTCGAATCCGCTGTACACCGCCGGCAAGGATGAGGGCAGCTTTGCCGCCGCACCGCTGATGGCTGGCGCTGCCGGCGTCGCCGCCGGTGCCGCTGCTGTCGCCGCGTATGAATCGTCGGACTTCAGCAACGACTTCGGTGACACCTTCGGCGCCGAACCGCCGGCCCCTGCGCCTGCCGCCGCGCCATCGCCGCTGGACTTCGACCTGAGCCAGGACGCCGTGCGTTCGGCGCCAATCTCGCACAGCCCGGACTTTGGCGCCGAGTTCGCTGCCGACGACATGGAAACCGCACTGCCGCAAGCAGCCGATGCCGCCATCTCGCCAGCCTCGGTGGCGGCGGAAAACGACAACCTGATGGACTTCGACCTGGGCGGCCTGAGCTTCGAGCCGGTCTCCGCACCGTCGCCGGCGATTGAAATGCCGGCCCCGGCCGCCGAGCCGGAAGCGCCTGCGCCAGCCGACGACATGAGCCTGGACTTCGGCCTCGACCTGCCATCGCCGGCCGCCGCGCCGGTTGCTGCTCCTGCGCCAGCGCCGGAACCACGCGACCTGACCACCGTCGATCCGCTCGACCTGGACCTGGCTGGTTTCGATATCCCGGAAGTGCGCGCCTTCACCGAGCCGCCAAAAGAACCGGCGCCGCTGGACTTCGACGCCACCCTGGACCTGCCGCCTGACGTGGAAACCATCACGCCGGCCCCGGCCCCGGCAACGCCGGAATTCGACCTGTCGAACATCGACCTGGACCTGGGCAGCTTCAACAACGACACCGCCGCCCCGGCCACCGCCGCATCCAGCAATGAACCGCTGTCGGCGATGCAGATGGAGATGGACACCAAGCTGGATCTGGCAGTCGCTTATCAGGAAATTGGCGACAAGGAAGGCGCGCGCGAGCTGCTGGACGAGGTGCTGCGCGGCGGCAGCGACGAGCAAGTCGCCAAGGCCAACGCCATGAAGGCCCAGCTGGGATAAAAGCCGGGCGTTATATAATGGCTGACTCAGACATTTAGATTGGGCAGCAATTGAAACGGATCGCAATCGGGCTCCAGTACGACGGCCAGGCCTGGCAGGGTTATCAGAAGCAGGTCCACGGCCTCACCGTGCAGGACAAGCTGGAACATGCGCTGCTGGAGTTCACCAAAGTGCCGATGGCAACCACTTGCGCCGGCCGCACCGACGCCGGCGTGCACGCCAGCGAACAGGTGGTGCATTTCGATACCGATCTGGACCGCGTGCCGTATGCCTGGCTGCGCGGCATCAACGCCTTTTTGCCGCCGTCCATCGCCGTGCGCTGGGTCAAGGAGTTGGACGGCGATCCAGGCGTCCTCGATTTCTTCCACGCCCGTTTCAGCGCCCAGGCGCGCACCTATCACTACGTGCTGTACAACAATCCCACGCGTTCGCCGCTGCTGGTCGGCCGGGCCGGTTTCTATCATCGCCCGCTGGACGTCGAGCGCATGCAGGCGGCGGTCGCGCCCTTGCTGGGCTGGCACGACTTCACCACCTTCCGCGCCGCGCAATGCCAGGCCAAGTCGCCGGTCAAGCTGATGCACGACATCCAGATCCGCCGCCATGGCGAGCTGATCGTGTTTACCTTGAAAGCCAACGCCTTCCTGCACCACATGGTGCGCAACCTGGTGGGCTCGCTGGTCTACATCGGCCAGGGCCGCGAAGAGGTCAGCTGGCTGGGCGAGTTGCTGGAATCGAAAAATCGCGGGCTGGCCGCGCCGACTTTCATGCCGGACGGCCTGTACCTGGCGAAAATCGACTACGATGAAAAGTGGGCACTGCCGCAGGAAACCACCAGCGTGCTGCCCTGGTTTTAAAGGATGAGCATGCGCACCCGTATCAAGATCTGCGGCCTGACCCGCGAAGAAGATGTGCAAGCCGTGGTGGCTGCCGGCGCCGATGCGATCGGCTTCGTGTTCTATCCGAAAAGCCCGCGCTACGTCACGCCCGAGCGCGCCGCCGAACTGATCCGCAGCGTGCCGCCGTTTATCACCAGCGTCGGCCTGTTCGTCAACGCCACGCCGGACGAGGTGGCAGCCACTGTGCGCGTCGCGCCGTTGTCGTTAATTCAATTGCATGGCGACGAAACCGTGGACCAGGCGGCTGCCATCGCGGCGGCGGCGGGGCGGCAGTACATGAAAGTGTTCCGCGTCAAACCTGACACGGCCCCGGATGAACTGCTAGAATACGAGCAGGCAAACCGCGCCGCCAGTCCCTTGTTCACCAGCCTGTTGCTGGATACCTATGTGGACGCCTACGGGGGCGCAGGAAAGGGTTTTGATTGGTCTCTCATTCCAAAAGATCTCGCGCCTCGGGTCGTTTTAAGTGGTGGCTTGAGCGTACACAACGCGACTGACGCGGTGGCCGGTGTACGTCCCTACGCTGTCGACATCAGTTCTGGTGTCGAGGCGGCCAAGGGAATCAAGGATGCCCGCAAGATCGCCGACTTTGTCGCGGCGGTGCGGGCCGGAGATGCCATTTTAGAAAGCCAAGCCCATCATGAATCCCCAAGCGAAGCCGCTGTTCCACGCTAAAGAATACGATTTGCCCAACGCCAAAGGTCACTTTGGCCCTTACGGCGGCAGTTTTGTCGCCGAAACCCTGACCTATGCGCTGGCCGAGCTCAACGAAGCCTATGCGCGCTACAGCCAGGACCCTGAATTCCTCGAAGAGTTCCGCTACGAGCTGAAGCACTTTGTCGGCCGCCCGTCGCCGATTTATCACGCCAAGCGCTGGTCCGGGATGGCCGGCGGCGCGCAGATTTACTTCAAGCGCGAAGACCTGAACCACACCGGCGCGCACAAGATCAACAACGTGATCGGCCAGGCATTGCTGGCCAAGCGCATGGGCAAGCCGCGCATCATCGCCGAGACCGGCGCCGGCCAGCATGGCGTGGCCACCGCGACCATCTGCGCGCGCTTCGGCCTGGAGTGCGTGGTCTACATGGGCAGCGAAGACGTCAAGCGCCAGGCGCAGAATGTCTATCGCATGAAGCTGCTGGGGGCGACGGTTGTTCCGGTCGAGTCCGGCTCCAAGACCCTGAAAGACGCGCTCAACGAAGCGATGCGCGACTGGGTCACCAATATTGAAAACACCTTCTACATCATCGGCACCGTGGCCGGTCCGCACCCGTATCCGATGCTGGTGCGCGACTTCCAGTCGGTGATCGGCGAGGAGTGCCTGGTGCAGATGCCGGAAATGACCGGCCGCCAGCCCGACTATGTGGTGGCTTGCATCGGTGGCGGTTCCAACGCCATGGGCATCTTCTACCCGTACATCGATGAGAAGAATACCAAGCTGGTTGGCGTGGAAGCGGCGGGCGAGGGGCTGGACGGCGACAAGCATGCGGCGTCGCTGACCAAGGGCTATCCGGGCGTGCTGCACGGTAACCGCACCTATCTGCTGCAGGACGAGAACGGTCAGATCATCGAGACGCATTCGGTGTCGGCCGGGCTGGATTATCCGGGCGTCGGCCCGGAGCATGCTTACCTGAAGGATAGCGGCCGTGCCGAGTATGTCTCGATCACGGACGATGAGGCGCTGCAGGCCTTCCATGATTGCTGTCACATCGAGGGCATCATTCCGGCGCTGGAGTCGTCGCACGCTTTGGCCTACGCGGCCAAGTTGGCGGCCACGCTGCCGAAAGATAAGATTGTTTTGGCCAACCTGTCGGGCCGCGGTGACAAGGACATGCATACGGTCGCAGAGCGTATGGGTCTGAACTTCAACTAAGGAAACCGACAATGTCCAAAATCGCAGCAACCTTCAGCGCTTTGAAAGCGCAAAACAAGACCGCGCTGGTGACCTTCATCACTGCCGGCGATCCTGGCAAGGAATCCACCGTGCCGCTGATGCACGCCCTGGTGGCCGGCGGCGCCGACATCATCGAGCTGGGCGTGCCGTTTTCCGATCCGATGGCCGAAGGCCCGGTGATCCAGCGTGCCTGCGAGCGGGCGCTGGCCAACGGCGTCGGCATCAGGGATGTGTTTGATTACGTGGCCGAGTTCCGCAAGACCAACCAGACCACGCCGGTGGTGCTGATGGGTTACGCCAACCCGATCGAGCGCATCGGCGCTGCCGAGTTTATCGCGCGTTCGACGGCGGTGGGGGCGGATGGCGCGATTGTGGTCGACTATCCGCCGGAAGAGTGTGAAGAGTTCGCCGCCGCCATGCGCGCGGCCGGGCTGGACCTGATCTTCCTGCTGGCGCCGACCTCGACCGAGCAGCGCATCGAGCAGGTGGCCAAGGTCGGTGGCGGCTTCAGCTACTATGTTTCGCTGAAAGGCGTGACGGGCGCCGGCAATATCGACGTGGCCGATGTGGCGCAGCGGCTGACGGCGATCCGCAAGCACGTCAAGTTGCCGATCGGCGTAGGTTTCGGCATCCGCGACGGCGCCACCGCGCGCGCCGTGGCCGAGGTGGCGGATGCGGTCGTCATCGGCAGCCGCATCATCCAGGAAATCGAAGCCGCCGGCAAAGACGGCGCAGTGGCCGCCGTACAAGCCTTCACCACCGCCATCCGCACCGCCCTCGACGCGTAATGCGTTCGCAAGGGGCGCCGTCATGGTACCCCTTGAAATATCTTCAATATTGGCTATATTGAAATAGTGTCTCTTCAATAGTGTATTTCCTCTAAAGTTCGACAGGTCTGCGAGAAACGGCTACACTTCGGCCCACGAGTAAGCTGCAAGGAGAATTTATGAGTTGGTTGGAAAAACTGCTGCCCCCCCGAATCCAGCGTTCCGACGCTGCCGCGCGCAAGACCATGCCGGAAGGCCTGTGGGTCAAATGCCCATCGTGCGAAGCCGTCCTGTACCGCACCGACCTGGAATCCAACCTGCACGTCTGCCCGAAATGCGACCACCACATGCGCATTCGCGCCCGCGAACGCCTCGATAGCCTGTTCGACGCCGGCGGCCGCTACGAAATCGGCATGGACACGCTGCCAGTCGATACGCTGAAGTTTAAGGACAGCAAGAAATACCCGGACCGCCTCAAGCAAGCCATGGAAGCCACCGGCGAGACCGATGCGCTGATCGTCATGGGCGGCTCCATCATGAGCCTGCCGGTTGTGGTGGCGTGCTTCGAATTCGAATTCATGGGCGGCTCGATGGGCTCCGTCGTGGGCGAGCGCTTCGTGCGCGGCGCGCAACAGGCGCTGGAACAGAAAGTGCCGTTCATTTGCATCACCGCCACCGGCGGCGCCCGCATGCAGGAAGGTTTGCTGTCGCTGATGCAGATGGCCAAGACCACCGCCATGCTGACCAAGTTGTCGGAAAAGAAACTGCCGTTCATCAGCGTGTTGACCGACCCGACCATGGGCGGCGTGTCGGCCTCGTTCGCCTTCATGGGCGACGTGGTCATCGCTGAGCCGAAAGCGCTGATCGGCTTCGCCGGCCCGCGCGTGATCGAGAACACCGTGCGCGAGAAACTGCCGGAAGGCTTCCAGCGCGCCGAGTTCCTGGTGACCAAAGGCGCGGTGGACATGATCGTCGACCGCCGCAAGATGCGCGAAGAAATCGCCCGTCTGCTGGCCTTGCTGCAAAATCAACCTGTGGAAGTGCTAGCCTAAAAAACGGCCCGGCCTACACACCACGGCGCGCAATCGGATATCATCCGGCCTGCGCGCCGTTTTCATTTCAGAGTCCCATCATGTCGAACCTCCCAACTACTTTGCCCGCCTGGCTTGCGCTGCTTGAATCGCGCCATGCCGAAACCGTCATCAACATGGGCCTGGACCGCGTTCTCGCCGTCAAGGAACGCCTGCAACTGAGCTTCAGTTGCCCGGTCATCATGGTGGCCGGCACCAACGGCAAGGGCTCGACCTGCTCGATGCTGGAATCGATACTGCTGCGCGCCGGCTACAAGGTCGGCCTGTACATCAAGCCGCATTTCCTCGATTTCAACGAGCGCGCCCGCGTCAACGGCGAGCTGGCCAGCGATGAAGTGCTGGTGGCCGCCTTCACTGAGGTCGAAGCCGCCCGCGGCGACACCACGCTGACCTACTTCGAATTCACCACGCTGGCCATCATGAAGCTGCTGTCGCAAGCCGGCATGGACGTGGTGATCCTGGAAGTGGGCCTGGGCGGCCGCCTGGACGCGGTCAACATCGTCGATGCGGATGTCTCCATCGTCACCAGCGTCGATATCGACCACACCGACTACCTGGGCGACACCCGCGAGAAGATCGGCTTCGAGAAAGCCGGCATCTTCCGCACCGGAAAAACCGCGATCTGCTCCGATCCGGTGCCGCCGCAATCGCTGATCGACCACGCCGAAGCCATCGGCGCCGACCTGTGGCTGATGGGCCGCGATTTCAATTATTCCGGCGACAAGCAGCAGTGGAGCTATGGCGGCCGCAACCAGCGCCGCAATTCGCTGGCTTACCCAAGCCTGCGCGGCGCCAATCAGATTCTCAATGCCTGCGCCGCACTGGCCGCGCTGGAAGCGCTGAAGCTGGAATTGCCGGTCGGCGCGCAGGAAGTGCGCACCGGGCTGGTCACGGTGGAACTGCCGGGCCGCTTCCAGGTGCTGCCGGGCCGTCCGACCACCATCCTCGACGTCGCCCACAATCCGCACGCCGCCGCCGCGCTGAACCAGAACCTCGGCAACATGGGCTTCCACCGCTACACCTACGCCGTGTTCGGCTCGATGCAGGACAAGGATATCGACGGCGTGATCGCGGCCATGTCCGAACACGTCGATCACTGGTGCCTGGCGACGCTGCCGTCGCCGCGTTCGGCCAGTGCCGCCGAGCTGGCCGCCAAGGTGCTGGTAGTGCAGCCGGAACGCGACGAACGCACCATCAATGTGTTCGATGATCCTGCTGCCGCGTACGCAAATGCCGTCAGCCGGGCCGGTGAGGATGATAGAATTGTGGTCTTTGGATCGTTCCTGACCGTGGCCGGTGTCATGGCGGCGCGAAAATCCTCACTCCACTGAACGCACAGGACTGAAATCACGCATGGGCTTGTTCTCGAAATCCGGTAAAAACAAGCAAGACGCTGGCCAGGACAGCGGCTATTACACCAGCGCAGATGACCAGGCGGCAACCGAGCGCGCCCGCTCCAAGCGCGCCTCGTCGGCCGATGGTCCCAAGCGCCGCTCGCGCGACCGCGAAGAGGATGATCCGGTATTGCCGGAAAAGAAACGCGCGCGCCGCCGTCTGGTTGGCGCCATCATGCTGGCGCTGGGCGTCGCGGTCGGCCTGCCGATGCTGCTCGATTCCGAGCCGAAGCAGCTGGCGTCCGATATCGAAATCAAAATCCCCTCCAAGGACAAGCCGGTAGCTGAAGCCGCGCCTGCGCCTGCCGCCACCGTGCCGGCCAACGCCGCGCTGGACAGCCGGGAAGAAATCGTCGAGGACGTGAAGCCGGCCGCCAAGCCAGCCGCCGCAGCCGTAGCCGCCGCCGCGCCGGTGGTCGCCGCCGTCGACACCACCAAACAGGACGCCGCCAGGCTGGAAGCGAAGGCCAAGGCGGACGCCCGCGCTGAAATCATGGCCAAGGCACAGGCTGAGCGCGAGCTGAAGGCCCGCCAGGACGCCGACTACAAGCAGGAACAGGAACGCAAACTGGCCGAGGCCAAGGCCGAAGCCAAGCTCAAGGCCGACAAGGATGCCGAACGCAAGCTGGCCGAAGCCAAAGCCGCCAAGGCCGCCGAAGCCAAGCCGGCCGCCGCACCGTCCAAGTCGGACGACGCCCGCGCGCTGGCCATCCTGGAAGGCAAGGGCGCCGCCCCTGCTGCCGAGGGCGGCCAGAAATTCGTGCTGCAAGTGGCCGCACTAAGCGACCAGGGCAAGGCGGACGAACTGCGCGCCAAACTGAAAAACGCTGGCATCAGCTCGTTCACGCAGAAAACGCCGTCGGGCATCACCCGCGTGCGTGTCGGCCCGTTCAGCAGCAAGGAAGAGGCCGAGAAGGTCAAGGCCAAGCTGACCAGCATGGGCCTGGACGGCCGCCTGGAAACCGTCTGACGTGACGCTCTTCGACTACCTGGTGATCTTCGTGCTGGCCACGTCGGTCATCATTGGTCTGGTGCGCGGACTGGTGAAGGAAGTGCTGTCGCTGCTGAGCTGGATCGTGGCGTTCGTGGTGGCCAATGCCTACGCCGCGCCGCTGGCGCAGATGCTGCCGGCGGCGGTGCCGGGCGAGGTGTTGCGGCTGATCGTTGCCTTTATCGCACTGTTTATCGGTGCACGGATTTTAATGAGCCTGTTGTCGCTGGCGCTGGACGCCTTGCTCGACGCGGGCGGCCTGAGCTTCATCGACCGCGTGCTAGGCGCCGCGTTCGGTATTGCCCGTGGGCTTGTAATTGTGCTGGCCGCCGTCATCTTGAGTGGGATGACCTCGCTGCCACAACAGGATTTTTGGAAGCATGCGATGTTGAGTCCTTACGCGGAAGAAGGCGTACGGATGGCCAAACCCTATCTTCCCGCTGCCATCGCGCAGCATGTAAATTTTTGAATTCTTTAAATCTGCGTTTTTAAATCTGTAGTCCAGTCCAGGAGCACCATCATGTGTGGCATTGTCGGCGTCGTTTCCCATCAACCTGTCAACCAAATGCTGTATGACGCCTTGCTGCTGTTGCAGCATCGCGGTCAGGATGCGGCAGGTATCGCGACCAATCACAGCAGCATGTTCGCCATGCACAAGGCCAATGGCCTGGTGCGCGACGTTTTCCGTACCCGTAATATGCGTACGCTGCAAGGCAACTCCGGTATCGGCCACTGCCGCTACCCAACCGCCGGCTCGTCGAGCGAGGAAGAGGCGCAACCGTTCTACGTCAATGCCCCGTTCGGCATCACGCTGGCCCACAACGGCAACCTGACCAACTGGGAACAGCTCAAAAAAGAGATGTTCGAGAATGATCGCCGCCACATCAACACCGATTCCGATTCGGAAGTGCTGCTGAACGTGCTGGCGCACGAAATCGAAAAAGCCACGGTCGGCATCTCGATCGACGCCGAGACCATCTTCAACGCCGTGACCGTGCTGCACCGCCGCGTGCGTGGTGGCTATGCTGCCGTGGCGCAAATCGCCGGTGTCGGCCTGCTGGCGTTCCGCGATCCGTTCGGCATCCGTCCGCTGTGCCTGGGCATCAACGAAGGCCCGGATGGCGTGGAATACCTGATCGCCTCCGAATCCGTGGCACTGGAAGGCATGGGCTTCCGCTTCGTGCGCGACATCGCGCCGGGCGAAGCCGTCTTCATCGACAACGACAAGAAGCTGCATGCGCGTCAGTGCGCCGACAATCCATCGCTGAACCCATGCGTGTTCGAGTTCGTCTATCTGGCCCGTCCGGATTCGGTGATCGACGGCGCCTCGGTGTACGCCACCCGTTTGAAAATGGGCGAGTACCTGGCCGAGAAGATCAAGCGTGAACTGAAAGACATGAAGATCGATGTCGTCATGCCGATTCCGGATTCGTCGCGTCCTGCGGCGATCCAGCTGGCGCTGGCGCTGAACGTGGAATACCGCGAAGGCTTCATCAAGAACCGTTACATCGGCCGTACCTTCATCATGCCGGGTCAGGCTGCGCGCAAGAAATCCGTGCGCCAGAAGCTGAACGCCATTCCGGCTGAATTCAAGGACAAGGTTGTGCTGCTGGTCGATGACTCGATCGTGCGCGGCACTACCAGCCGCGAAATCGTGCAGATGGCGCGCGACTCCGGCGCCACCAAGGTGATCTTCGCTTCGGCCGCGCCACCGGTGATCTACCCGAACGTGTACGGCATCGACATGCCGACCCGCGACGAGCTGATCGCCCACGGCCGCACGGTGGAAGAAGTCTGCCGCGAAATCACCGCCGACGCCCTGGTGTACCAGGACATCGATGCGCTGAAACGGGCGATTTCGGACGTTAATCCGGCGCTGACCAGCTTCGAGGCATCGTGCTTCGACGGCGTCTACGTGACCGGCGACGTGACCCGCGAGTATCTGGATAAACTGGAATACGAGCGTCACCACCCGACCAAGGCCGCCGCGCCGGAAGATGCTGGCCGTTCGCAGCTGAACCTGAACTTGGCAGCCAGCGAAGCGTAACCATGAGCGACAAGAAGAACTACGGCTTCACCACCACCATCCTGCACGGCGACCGCCAGAAGGGCATCGAGCACGGTTCGTTGCACAAGCCGATTCATACCTCGGTGGCTTTCGGCTACGCCGATGCGCGCCAACTGGCGTCGGTCTTCCAGGGCAAGGAACCGGGCTTCCGCTACGGCCGCCAGGGCAACCCGACCATCTCTGCCTTGGAAGAAAAGGTCAACAAGATGGAGCAGGGCGTGGGCACCATCTGCTTCGCCACCGGCATGGGCGCGATTGGCGCCGTGGTGCAGGCGCTGCTGCGCACGGGTGATCATGTGGTGTCGTCGGCCTTCTTGTTCGGTAACACCAACAGCCTGTGGCAGACCGCCATGAGCCAGGGCATCGGCGTGTCCTTCGTGGACGCGACCGATGTGGCGAATGTGGAAGCGGCCATCACCGAAAACACCCGGGTGGTGTTCGTCGAGACCATCGCCAATCCGCGCACGCAAGTGGCGGACCTGAAGCGCATCGGCGAACTGTGCCAGGCGCGCGGCATCCTGTACGTGGTGGACAACACCATGACCACGCCCTACCTGTTCCTGCCGAAAGCGGTGGGGGCCGGCCTGGTGGTCAACGCGCTGACCAAGTCGATCGGCGGCCACGGCAACGCGCTGGGCGGCAGCTTGACCGATACCGGCGCCTACGACTGGACCCGCTTCCCGAATATCTACGAGAACTACAAGAAAGCCGCGCCGCTGCAATGGGGCCTGGCACAGATCCGCGCCAAGGCGCTGCGCGACTTCGGCTCCTCGCTGGCGCCGGACGCTGCGCACCACATCGCGGTCGGCGCCGAAACGCTGGCCTTGCGCATGCAGCGCACCACCGCCAACGCGCTGGCGCTGGCCGAGTTGCTGGAGAAGGATGAGCGCGTCGCGGCCGTCTACTATCCGGGCCTGAAGTCGCACCCGCAGCACGCCATCAGTTCGGAACTGTTCCGCGCGCACGGCTCGCTGCTGAGCTTTGAGCTGAAAGACGGCCTGGATTGCTTCGACTTCCTCAACCGCCTGAAGCTGGCGATTCCGGCATCCAATCTGGGCGACAACCGCACGCTGATCATCCCGGTGGCGCACACCATCTTCTACGAGATGGGCGCCGAGCGCCGCGCCTCGATGGGCATTGCCGAATCGCTGATCCGCGTCTCGGTCGGCATCGAAGACACCGCCGATCTGCTGGACGACTTCTGCACCGCACTGGAAGGTTGCTGATCACCCGGGCCGGGTGTTGCGGTTTTGTCGCAACGTTGCGAACCTGATACTAAATTAATGCGATGTCAAAATCCTTGAGGTACACTGGATTTTGCTGTTTCGATAATTAAATCAGGGGTTGAGATGAAAACACGTCAATTGCTGGGCCTGGGGTTTGTACTGTTCTGTGGCGCTGCCGTAGCGGATGAGCTGGCGGATGCCGACCGCTTCGTGGCGGCCAAGGAGTACGCGCGCGCATTGCCGATCTACGCCAAGCTGGCGGCCAGCGGCAACGCCGTGGCGCAATTCCATCTGGGTGAACTGTACTGGTATGGCGAGGGCACGCCGGCCGACACGGCCAAAGCCGATGAGCTGTTCCGCAAAGCCGCCGATGCCGGTGTCACGGACGCGCGCCAGGCCTTGCAGCTGACGCCGCAGCGCGCCGCCAACCGCGCCAAGATCGATTACTACGTCAAGCAGTACGACGGCGCCGATGTCCGCCTGAACAAGTTCAATTGCGTCAAGCCGGCCATTCCGGTGCTCTCCACCACGGCGGAAGAAATCAAGAAAGTGACTGCTGGCATCGACGGCTGGCAGAATTGCTACAAGGGCTTTGTCAGCAACCTGACCACCTTGCTGCCGGTCGGCAAAGCCATTCCGGCCGATTTGCAGAACGTGATGACGGACGAGGAAATTACCGCTGCCGTAGCGCGCCTGGACAAGGCGTATGCGGCTGCCGCAGGCGACGCCAAGGTGGAAGCGGATGCGATGCTGGCGGCGCAGGACGCGTGGCGTGAACGGACCAACAGCCATGTGGTCAGCGCCAACGCCAAGACGGCGTCCGACCTGGCGCTGATGCGCGCGCAAGATGAGAAGGTGCGCGCGATGAATCGCGACAAGGGTGTGGGCTTCACTTCGCCCACGCCGGGCGCGCGCTAATAGAATAGCGACGCCGCAAGTAAAACAGCCCGCAACTGCGGGCTGTTTTGTTTTTTAGTGCCAGGTGCGCATCAAGCCGACCGCCAGGCCTTCCAGCGCAAACTCGTCCGCTTCCGGATCGACGGTGATGATCTTGAAGTCCGGATTTTCCGGCAGTAGCTCGATCAGCCCGCCGGTCTTGCGGTAGCGCTTGACCGTGACGTCGTTGCCGATGCGGGCGACGACGATCTGGCCATTCTTGGCGCTGTCGACTTTTTTCACGGCCAGCAGGTCGCCATCCATGATGCCGGCGTCGCGCATCGATTCCCCGCGTACCTTCAGCAAGTAGTCCGGCTTGGCGGCAAACATGGCCGGGTCGACGTTGTAGTTGGTTTCCAGGTTTTCTTGCGCCAGGATCGGCGAGCCGGCGGCCACGCGGCCGATCAGCGGCAGCGACATCATCAGCGCGGCCGGGATTTTCGACGCGGCCGGTTCGGCATGCACGCCCAGCAGGCGGATGCCGCGCGAGGTGCCGGCAGCGATTTCAATCGCACCCTTGCGGGCCAGCGCCTGCAAGTGTTCCTCGGCGGCGTTGGCGGACTTGAAGCCCAGTTCATTGGCGATCTCGGCGCGCGTCGGTGGGAAACCGGTGTTTTCGATCGCGTCCTTGATCAGATTCAGGATTTGTTCCTGGCGGGCGGTGAGCTTAAGCATGGGGTACGGTGAGCCTGTGTATATAGACAGTCTGTATTTTTGTACAGTATGCCTTGAAATGCAAGGGAATTTGTTGCCTCGTACGAAATAAATTCACTTGCCACGCCAGGTGGTGGCTCCCTCTGCCAGCGTCACCAGCGACTCGCTGCGCTTGCCGTTGCGCTCGACGATCACGCGTGCGGTCGGCGTCGAGGCCGTGCGCGGCGCCAGTTGCAGCGTGATGGCGCCGCTGCGGGTGTCGATGTCGGCGCTGTCGATCTTGCCGGCTGCCAGCGTGATCCAGGTGCGCGTCGAGGCGACGAACAGGCGGCTGCGGGCGCTGTCCCTGGGCGTGACGTGCAGCGTGGCGCCATCATTGCGCAGGTTGGCGCCGAAGGCCAGCCAGCCGAACACCGGATCGTTGAGCACGTAGGTGGCGGTAGCGTAGGCGTGGCCGTAGAAGCCCATGCCGTAGTCGCCGCTGTAGGCGTCCCAGCGCATCATGTCCGGCCAGGCGTGGAAGGCGGCCGAGGCAAAGCCTTGCGGATCGATATTGGTGATGCCGCCCAGCAGGCCGCCATACGCCACGCGCAGCAGGTGCAGGTCGGACGGGTTGGCGCGGTAGGCGGCAAACAGCGGCACCGCGTTCAGCGTCGAGCCGTAGTGGTGCAATTGGCGCTCGATGCGGCGCGTCTTGCCGCCATACAGGAAGTCCCAGTAGCGGCGGGCGTTGCCGTTGTAGCCCCAGCTGGGCAGTGTCGGGTCGTAGCCGAGGATCACTTCGCGCGTGATGTCGGCCTGCTTCTGGTAGCCGAAGTAGCGCATCCATGCGTAGACCTCGGCCTGGCCGGTCGAGTCCCACGCCATTTCGCTGCCGAACGGGTAGGCCAGCGAACGCCAGTGGTCGGCGCGCTGCTTCATCAGGCGTTCCATGTTGGCGGCTTCGGCTTGCAGGCCTTCGCGTTGCAGGTCTTGCAGGATGTCGACGAAGACGTCGCCTTCCATCAGGCCGAACTGCGCGTACTCGGGCGCGTCGCGTTCCATCGCCACCACGGTCTGGTAGGCGTGTTGCAGATACCAGCGCCAGTCGTGCGCAGTGACCAGGCCGCTGTGGTTGCGCGCAAGGCGGTACAGCACCCAGTGGCCGATCGCCACGTGCGGATAGTTGTAGGCGCGGCCGAGGTCGCCGGCGTCCTTCTTGTTCCACGAGGTCCAGGTCTTCCAGTCTTGCGTGGCATCGTAATAGGCAGGGAAGGCTTGCGGATCGTAGTAGAACAGGCTCTTGCGCACCGCGCCGGCTTGCGGGCCGTCGGCTACTTGCAGCTTGCCGACGACGGTCTCGTTGACCAGGCGTTCCAGCTTGGCCACTTCGACCGCGTCCGGGTTGTCGAGCTGCTTCATGATGGCCGCCACCCAGCTGCCGGCGCCGCCTTCGTCGCTCATGCCGGAAATCCACACGCGGGTGTCGTCGGTGACGATGCGTTTGGCGTCGTTGTCGTAGGTCAGGATGGCCGGCGCGCGCTGGAAGGGATCGGTCTTGTCATCGAACCATTGCTGCGTGGTGCTGAAGCGGCCGAGGTCGGCCACGGCCTGTTCCAGCGGCTTGGTGATGAAATAGCTGATGGTCTGCACGCTGTGGTCGGCGTAGGTGATGTTCAGGCGCGCCGGTCCCCAGCCCTGGCTCTTGATGGTGTAGCGCAGCCAGCCTTTGGCGGTGGCGCTGGCCGGTGCTGCGGCTGGCGTGGCAGTCAGCGCGCCGGCCGGTTCAGCGTCGATGCGCGCTATCTTTTGCGGGCTGTGCAGGAACAGTGTGGCGTCCAGGTCGGTCGGCACCACGTAGCCGGGAATGCCGATCGCCACCGGCCGCTGTTGCGCCACCAGCGTCTGCTCGATGGCGCGGATGGTCGGCGCGGTGACGAAACGGACGCCAATCTCGCGCCGTTCGCCCGCTTGCAGCGTCAGGCTGGTGGGCGTGTTCCACTGCTGGCCGGCGTTTTTCCAGTCGGTTTCCGCGTAGGCCTTGCTGGTCACGGTCCAGTCGTAAAAGCCTTCGGCGGTCTGCGCGCGCTTGCTGTTGTCCTCGATCGGACGCCAGGCTTCCAGCGGCGTGTGACCGTCCGGCAGCACCAGCAGCGCCGGGCCCTGGCCGTTGAGGCGCGTCACCTGCACGTAGCCGGCGTCGCGGCCGATGTAGGGATCGGCGAAGCTGGCGCTGGCGTGGGCCTGCTCCAGCGTGCGGTCGGTGATGATGTTATCGAACACCATCGGCATGCCGAGGCCGCCAATCTCCACCGGCTGGGCCGAGCGGTTGATCAGCGTGAAGCGCAGCACCAGCGCGCCTTTATCGTTGAGCCAGCGTCGTTCCACTATCAGCGGCAGTCCGCCGCCAAAGGTGGCGCTGATGTCGGCGGCGGCCAGCGCGCGGCCGGCCGGCAGCACGCGCACCGGTTTTCGATCTTTGGACGACGAATATTCCTGCCAGGCGCCGTCGCCGCTGCGCAGCCGCAGGTTGAGGTCGCCGATGTGGGCGTAGCCGTTGCCGCGCCGTTCCTGTCCCCGCGTGCCGGGCGTGAAATCGAAGCTGGGATCGCTGACCGGCGTCAGCCGCGCCAGCGTTTGCGTGTCGGCGCGCAGGGCCAGCAGCAGTTGCGGCGTGCTATAGGCGCGGTCGGCGGCAGCAGCGGGCAGGACGATAAGGGCGGCAAGCAGGGCAGGGTAGAAATTCATCGGCACTCCTGAAGGAAGATCCGATGATTGTAGCCGGGCTCGCCTGCCCGGGGAGCGCTTTTCCACGGACAGGCTGCGACGGTCAGAAGTGGTAGTTGAGGCCGACCGTGATGGTCTTGAAGCGGATGTCGGTATCCGGGCGATCGCCCTTGCTCCAGTCCTTGGACAGCTTGTTGGCCAGCACTTCAAGATTGGTGGTCAGCACTGGCGACCAGGCCCACTCGACGCCGGCGCCGGCCGACCAGCCGTATTTCACGCGCTTGTCGCCAGCGTCGTCGATGCGGCCGACCGCCACGCCGCCGGTACCGTACAAAAACAGCCGCTCGTCCAGCATCAGCGAACCGCCGCGCAGCCGGCCGGTGGCCAACAGCGGTATCTTGACCTGCGGCGACAAGGCGCCGTCACTGCCGGCTTTGATGCGGGTGCCGGAGAAGTCATTCTGGAAGCCGACCACGAACGTCGGGCTGAGGCGATAGTTGTAGCCGATCTGCACGCCGCCAAGCGCGCCGCTGCCGTCGCCCTTGAAGGAGCCGAGGCGGCTGTTGAGCGAGTCGCTGTCGGTGCTGGCGTGACCGCCGCTGACGCCGCCATAGAAGCCGCTCCAGGCGGATTGCGCGCTGGCGCCGCCGCAGGCGCACAGGATGCTGATGCCCAGCAGGGCTTTGGTGGTGAAGGTCATGTCTGGCTTGCTCCGGATAAGGTGATTGAGGTGGTTCATTGCAGTTCGGCCAGCAGCTCGTGGGCGCCTTTGTCCAGGCCGGTACGCGCCGCGCCGAGGCTGCCGAAGGTGGCGCCGACGTTCATGGCGTTCGGGTACTGCCGCGCCTGATAAGCCTTCAGCAGGCGGTTGCTCATGGCGTCATACACCTCGACCGAGTAGCTGACCGAGCCCATGAAGATGCCTTCCTTGCCGCGCAGCGCCTGCACGGCGTTGTAGGGCAGGCCGACCAGGTCGAAGCGGGTGACGGTGGAGACCACGGCGGTATTGCCTTTGGCGCCGGTCAGCGTCAGCCGCAGGCGCAAGGCGCCCGGTTGGGAGGTGTCGGTGAGCCGGAAGCGGCTGCGCAGTGTCTGGCGGAATTCATGGTCCATGGCGGACGCCAGTTCGCGCTGGTCGCTGGCCGACAGGTCGCCGAACTGGTGGTCGGCGCCGGCGTAGATGGCGACCGGTTCAATGATGATGGCGGAGTAATCGCGCCAGTGCGCCGGTTCGTCATAGGCGAACGGCATGGTGTCCGAGCTGGTCGGTTGCAGCCGGGCCGTGATCGGCAGGTCGTTATAGCGGTCCGGCGGCCGGCTGGCGCAGGCGGTCAGCGCGCTGCATGCCAGCAGGGCAAGGAGTAGGGGACGGGTAGCCAAGATAATCCTCTCAGGATAAAAGTTGAACAAAGGCGCCGACCGGTGCTGGCGAAAATTCGCTAATGACCGATCGATCACTTTTATCGTAACACACTAACGATCGATCGGTCATTAGTGTGTTTGCTTGGCGGTGGTATCATTTCCGCAGTCCCACATGGAAGGAACACATGGCTGTAGCAAAAACTGCTGGCGCGGCGCCGGCCAAAAAGCGCGTGCGCTTGACCACGGAAGTGCGGCGGCAGCAGATCCTGGAAGCCGCGCTGATCGAATTCACCGCGCTCGGCTTCAATGCCGCCAGTATTTCCAAGATCGCCAGTCGGGCTGGCACCTCCAAGGCCAATCTGTACGTGCACTTTGAAAACAAGGACGAGATTTTCGAGACCTTGCTGAAAGATGTGCTGCAGCCGGCGCTGGGCGCCTGGCAGCTGCCGCCGGTGGGGCATAGCGTCGAGAGCGCGCTGGATACTTTCATCGACCAGCGCTATGACGAGATGACGCCGCAAATGGTGTCGCTGATGAAATTGCTGATTGCCGAAGGCCACCGGGTGCCGGCGCTGATCCGGCGCTGGCAGGACGAAACCGTGCTGCCGGCCCACCGCCAGCAACAGGCGGTGATCGATGGCTATGTCGCCAGCGGCGTGCTGGAGCCGAGTCCGCTGACCGATAATTTCAGCTTCATCATGGCGCCGGTGCTGTACGCGGCGATCTGCCGCATCATCTTCACGCCCGACGTCGCCGAGGCGGAATGCCAGAAAACCAAGGAAACCCACCGGCAACTGATCCAGCTCTTGCTCAAGCCAAGGGCTGGTGTTTTGCCGTAAAAGCTGGTATAGTCGCCGGCTTACCTCTTCCCACACCTGTCTTGACGCCAGGGTGGGCTCATTTTCAAGTCCTTAAGGGAGTTATACATGCGTCACTACGAAATCGTATTTATCGTCCACCCGGACCAGAGCGAGCAAGTGCCCGCCATGATCGAACGTTACAAAGCAACCGTAACGACTCGCGGCGGCTCCGTGCACCGCGTTGAAGACTGGGGCCGCCGCCAAATGGCTTACCCAATCCAGAAACTGGCCAAAGCGCACTACATCTGCCTGAACATCGAAGCAGACAACGAAACCCTGGTTGAGCTGGAAACCGCATTCAAATTCAATGATGCCGTTCTGCGTCACCTGACCGTCAAGCTGAAGAAAGCCGAAACCGCTCCTTCGCCAATGATGAAGTCGGTACAACGCGAAGATGCAGCGAAATCGCATCGCACCGAAGCGCCAGCCGCTGCTGCTCCAGCCGCTGCTTAACTGGTCTGAGAAGGAACCGCGCTGAACCAGCTCCAGTTCATCGCCCTCATCGCCGAACGGGATGCAATTCGTTACACCCCGGCCGGTATGCCGATCGTGAATGCTGTACTCCAGCACCGGTCGCAGCAGATGGAGGCGGGCATCGCCCGATTGAGCGAGTTTGAAGTGTCCGCGATTGCCGCGGGCGAGATTTCAAGCCGCTTCAGTCAGACGCCGCTGGCAGGGCTGTATCAGTTCACCGGTTTTCTCAACAAGAAAAGCCGCAATAGCAAAAGCCTGGTGTTTCACATCATTGATTTTAGTGCTGTCCAAGACAGCGCAATTTAAATACAGGAGCCTAAAATGGCATTCGGTAAAAAGTTCGACAAAAACAAGCTCAAGCTGAAAGAAAAGCGCAAGCAACAAAACCCACTGTTCAAGCGCAAGAAGTTCTGCCGCTTCACCGCCGCTGGCGTTGAGCAAGTAGACTACAAAGACGTAGACACCCTGAAAGACTTCGTCCAGGAAAACGGCAAAATCATGCCAGCACGTCTGACCGGTACCAAGGCGCACTATCAGCGTCAAGTTGACACCGCCATCAAGCGCGCTCGCTATCTGGCCCTGCTGCCGTACACCGATCTGCACAACGCTTAATCGCGGCAGAGTAACTGGAGAAGAACTATGCAAATCATTCTGTTGGAAAAAGTTGTCAATCTGGGCAACCTGGGTGAAGTCGTTAAAGTTAAAGACGGCTACGCACGTAACTTCCTGATCCCGCAAAAAATGGCCCGTCGTGCAACCACGTCGGCTATCGCGGAATTCGAAGCCAAACGCGCTGAACTGGAAAAAGCTGCTGCCGCTAAACTGGCTGCTGCTCAAGCCCAAGGCGAGAAACTGAACGGCATGACCGTGACCGTTTCGCAAAAAGCTGGTGTTGACGGCCGTCTGTTCGGTTCGGTCACCAACTTCGACATCGCTGAAGCGCTGACCAAAGCTGGCTTCGCAGTGGAAAAAGCTGCTGTGCGCCTGCCAACCGGTCCGCTGAAGACCGTCGGCGAGTTCCCAGTCACCGTTTCGCTGCACACCGATGTGCTGGCGGAAGTGACCGTTGCCGTAGTCGGCGAAGCTGCCTAAGACTGGACCGGGCGGCAACGCCTGTCTGGTTTGCAACACCCTTAAAAAAGCCGGGCTTTGCCCCGGCTTTTTTCTCGTCATAATTTTGTAGTACGGCACAAGCAGGTATAATTCGCGCCATGAACGCCCCCTCCGATCCGCAAGTCGATTCGCTCCGCGTCCCGCCGCACTCCATCGAAGCAGAACAGTCCGTCATCGGCGGCCTGCTGCGCGATAACGCGTCCTTCGACCGTATCGCCGACATGATGCATCCGGAAGACTTCTACCGCTACGACCACCGCATCATCTTCGAGCAGATCGTCAAGATGATCAACGGCTCGCGGCCGGCCGACGTCATCACTGTGTTCGAGACCCTGACGCAATTGGGCAAAGCCGACGATGTGGGCGGTCTGACCTATCTGAACGCGATGGCGCAGAACACGCCGTCCGCCGCCAATATCCGCCGCTACGCCGAGATCGTGCGCGACCGCTCGGTGCTGCGCCAGCTGATCACCGTGGCCGATGATATCTCCGGCCAGGCCTTCAGCCCGCAGGGCAAGGAAACCAAGGAAATCCTCGACGAGGCCGAGTCGCGCATCTTCGCGATTGCCGAGCAGGGCGCCCGCGGTTCTGCCGGCTGGCTGGCGGTGCAACCGCTGCTGACCCAGGTGGTCGAGCGCATCGACGAGCTGTACTCGCGCGAGAACCAGTCTGAAATTACCGGCGTGCCGACCGGCTTCATCGACCTCGACCGCATGACCTCGGGTCTGCAGGGCGGCGACCTGGTGATTGTGGCCGGTCGTCCGTCGATGGGTAAAACCGCATTTTCGGTCAACATCGGTGAAAACGTCGCCATCGAAGCCGGTTTGCCGGTGGCGATTTTCTCGATGGAGATGGGCGGCACCCAGCTGGCGATGCGTATGCTGGGTTCGGTCGGCCAGCTCGACCAACACCGCCTGCGCACCGGCCGCCTGAACGACGAGGATTGGCCGCGCCTGACGCACGCCATCCAGAAGATGAATGACGCCCAGGTCTTCATCGATGAAACCCCGGCGCTGAATCCGATCGAGATGCGCGCCCGCGCGCGCCGCCTGGCGCGCCAGTGCGGCAAGCTCGGCCTGATCATCGTCGACTACCTGCAACTGATGCAGGGTTCCAAGCCGGGCGACAACCGCGCCTCCGAGATTTCGGAAATCTCGCGTTCGCTGAAAGGCCTGGCCAAGGAGCTGGGCTGCCCGGTGATCGCGCTGTCGCAGCTGAACCGCTCGCTGGAGCAACGCCCCAACAAACGGCCCGTCATGTCCGACTTGCGCGAATCCGGCGCTATCGAGCAGGATGCGGACGTCATCATCTTCCTGTATCGCGACGAGGTCTACAATCCCGACTCGCCCGATAAGGGAACGGCCGAGATCATTATCGGTAAGCAGCGTAACGGCCCGATCGGCGCGGTACGTCTGACCTGGATCGGCCAGTACACCAAATTTGGCAATTACTCTGGTAGCTTGGGTGTGTACCAGGGTGACTAATCCTTAACGCCGGTACATCATCCAAGAGACCGGCGATCTGCAGTAGTAATAAAACGGAGAAAAATATGTTTGGACGTTTGATGCCCACCGAGGGCAAATTCTTTGACCTGTTTAATCAGCACGCCGAGCTGTGCGTCAAAGGCGCAAAAGAAATGGTGGGCCTGATGTCCAACTTCGATGACCTGGAAAACCGCGTGCACGCGATCGAGAGCATCGAGAAACAGGCCGACAAGATCACCTACCAGACCGTCGACCTGCTGCACAAAACCTTCATCACGCCGATCGACCGCGACGACATCCACAAGCTGATCACGCGCCAGGACGACATCCTCGACCTGCTGGAAGACGCGGCCCAGACCGTGTCGCTGTACGACCTGCATTCGGTGACGCCGGAAGCCAAGCGTCTGGCCGAACTGGTGCTGGCCTGCGCCGAGAAGGTCAAGGAAGCCGTGTCGCTGCTGCATAACATGGACAACTCGCGCCAGATCGTCGCCATTTGCGAAGAGATCGACCGCCTGGAGTCGGACGCCGACCACGTGATGCGCGCCGCCATGTCCAAGCTGTTCCGTGATGAGCCGGACGTGCGTAACCTGATCAAGATGAAGGCCATTTACGAAATCCTCGAAACGGTGACCGACCGCTGCGAAGATGTGGCCAACATCATCGAAGGCATCATCGTCGAAAACGCTTAAGAATAACAACATGCATACCATACAAATCAGTCTCTACGTGCTGATCCTGCTGATCGGGCTGGCGCTGATATTTGACTTCATGAACGGCTTCCACGACGCCGCCAACGCGATCGCCACAGTGGTCTCGACCGGCGTGCTGAAGCCGCAAACGGCGGTGGCCATGGCCGCGCTGTTCAACTTCGTGGCGATCTTCGTGGTCGGCCTGCACGTGGCCGGCACGGTGGGTAAGGGCACGATCGACCCCGGCATCGTCGACCAGTACGTCATCTTTGGCGCGCTGGTGGGCGCCATCGTCTGGAACCTGTTTACCTGGTACTACGGCATTCCATCGTCGTCGTCGCATGCGCTGATCGGCGGCCTGGTGGGCGCTGCAGTGGCCAAGTCCGGCACCAGCGCGCTGGTTGGCGGCGGCCTGTGGAAGACCGTGCAGTGGATCATCCTGTCGCCGCTGATGGGCTTTGTGTTCGGCTCAATCATCATGCTGATCGTCTCGTGGATCTTCGTGCGCTCGACGCCGCGCCGGGTCGACAAATGGTTCCGCCGCCTGCAACTGATTTCGGCTGCTTCGTACAGCCTGGGCCACGGCGGCAATGACGCGCAGAAAACCATCGGCATCATCTGGATGCTGCTGATCGCGGTCGGCCAGGTGCCGGCCGGTGGCGAAACGCCGCCGCTGTGGGTGATCGTTTCGTGCTACGGCGCGATCTCGTTCGGCACGCTGTTTGGCGGCTGGCGCATCGTCAAGACCATGGGCCAGAAGATCACCAAGCTGAAGCCGGTCGGCGGCTTCTGCGCCGAGAGTGGCGGCGCCATCACCTTGCTGATCGCCTCGCACTTCGGCGTGCCGGTGTCGACCACGCACACGATTACCGGCGCGATCGTCGGTGTCGGCTCGGCGCAGAAGATGTCGGCGGTGCGCTGGGGCGTAGCGGGCAACATCGTATGGGCCTGGATCTTCACCATCCCCGCCTCGGCCTTCGTGGCCGCGCTGGCCTGGTGGGTCGGACACCACATCATGTAACACCAAGGGAGCTGCGGCTCCCTTTTTTGTTCCTGCCGATACGGAAAAAAGATAGTTTAGGTATAGTGGCTGCTGGTCGTATTCTAGTGAACAAGAGAATGTTTATCGATTTTGCAAACCTGAAGCGGATGGCGGAACAATCCGCCGCTGTGACGCAGTCCTGCAGCTGTAGCGATGCGCAGGCGCTGGCCTGGCGGCAGATACCGCTGACGCTGGAGCTGGATCAATTCGAAGAAGTAGGCACGCTGGTGGCAGATCCGTATGCCGAACCAGCGTTCAAGGAATACCATCCAGCCGGCACCCGCCTGCAAAGCGATGACGCTCCCATTGCGCCACGTTACTATCCGGCCAACCTAAGCCAGGTACTACGCTGCGTGAAATGCAGCCGCCTCTATCTGCGCTACACCGAAGGCGGCGGCTACTTCACCGAAGTACGCCTGCGCGCCTTGCGGCCGCAACTGCTGGTTGACGCCCCGCTGTAAAACGCTCCACCAGAAGTGCGGTGCCGGCCGCCGGCTATTGCACGAATGCCGTCGCAACCGTAGACTAAGCAATTCTCAACATTGGCAGCTTACAAATGGTCGATACTCATCCCGCCCATGATCTTGAATGGGACGCCGGCGATCTTTCCTGCGGCGACCTGGTGCTGGAGCTGCGCCGCCGCGTGCGCGCCGCTCCCGGTAAGGTGTTCAAGCTGATCGCGCGCGATCCCGGCGCCCCGGCCGACCTGCCGGCCTGGTGCGGCATGACCGGCCACCAGCTGCTCGCGCAAGACCTCGCCGCCCAGACCTACTGGATTCGCGCCAAGCCTTAACCCCCATGCTTTACTCACCAAGGAGATATCATGTCCGGCAAATTCCTGATCAACCTCACCAGCGGCCTCGATAACACCGACAAGGCCACGGTCGCGTTCGTGGTCGCCAACGCGGCGGTCGCCTCCGACAAGGAAGTGGTGGTGTTCCTGTCCACCGAAGCGGTGCGCCTGTCGCAGCTGGGCGTGTCCGACGCTGTGCACGAAGCCGGCTTCGCGCCGCTCAAGGAGTTGATGGACAACTTCGCCGCCGCCGGCGGCCGCATGTTCGTTTGCTCGCCGTGCTTCAAGAAGCGCGCGCTGGACGAGAACGCGCTGGTGCCGGGCGCGGCCGTAGTTGGCGGCGCCAAGCTGGTCGAATTCATGACCACCAGCGAATGCCCAAGCGTCAGCTTCTAACCCAAGGAACCGTGTAATGACCGCATCGAAACGTAGAACCCTGCTGACTGCCGGCGCCGCCGCTGCCGGTGTGCTGGCCTTGGGCGCCGCCGCCCCCGTGCTGGCGCAAACCAAACGCAAGCTGCGCTTCGGCGTCGGCCCGCTGCTGCCGACCGCCGAGGACACCAAGAAAGCCTATAACGCTTTCTTTGCCCACCTGGCCAAGGAACTCAACGCCGATTTCGAACTGCACGCCACCACCGACTGGGCCGGCATGGCCGTCGCCATGGGCTCGGGCCAGCTCGACCTGGCATGGATGGGCCCGTGGGGCTACATCATCGCCAACAACAGCACCGGCTGCACCGCGCTGGCCACCGTCAAGTACGACGAGAAGCCGGTCTACCACGCCATCATCATCGGCAAGCCGGACCTGAAGGTCAGCAAGTTCCCTGAAGACACCAAGGGCCTGACCATCTCGTTCGCCGACATCGGCTCCACCTCGGGCTGGCTGATCCCCAGCTGGTACGCCAAGGAAGTGTGGAAGATCGATCCGAAGAGCTACTGGAAATACAGCGAAGGCGCGACCCACGCCGCCAATGAAATGGCAGTGCAGGCAGGGCAGGCCGACATGGCCACCGACTTCGACCGCAACCGCAACGCCATGATCGAATCGGGCAAGGTCAAGCCGGACAGCAACAAGATCCTGTGGACCTCGGCGCCGCTGCCGAACGACGCCATCGCCGTGCCGAAGGGCACCTCGCCGGCGCTGGTGGCGCAGATCCAGAAGATCCTGACCGCGATCACGGTCGAACAGGCCAAGACGCTGCTGCCGAACCATTACACCGGTTTCGTTGCCGCCACCCACGCCGACTACGCGTCGATTGAAAAAGCCGGGCTGACGCTGGGCAAACTCAAGAAGGCATAAGCGTGAGCACGCCACCAAGCGCGCGTGTCGGCGTGACAGCGGTGCAGGCCGCGCTGGCGCGCCAGCTGGCCAGCCGTGCCAGTCCGGCCCGCCGGCTGCGGCGCGCCGCGCTGGTGGTGGTGCTGATCGTGTTGTACGGCCTGTGCTGGCAACTGGCGCAGGTCGATCTGATCAAGCTGGCGGACGGCCTGCCCAAGCTGGGCCACTGGCTGGCGCAGGCCTGGCCGCCGGACGTGGCCGAGCTGCCGCTGTTCGCGCAGCGCATGGGCGAGACCATGGCGATGGCGGCGCTGGGCACCACGGCCGCCGCGCTGCTGGCGCTGCCGATGGCGGTGCTGGCCAGCCGCAACATCACACCGTTCCCCAAACTGTACTATCCGGCGCGCTGGCTGCTGAACGCCCTGCGCGGCATCGATTCCTTTGTGTTCGCGCTGCTGTTCGTGGCGGCGGTCGGCCTGGGGCCGTTCGCCGGCGTGCTCGGCATCGCGCTGCACACCTGGGGCAGCGCCGCCAAACTGTTTGCCGACCATATCGAGAACGCCGGCACCGGTCCGCTGGACGCGGTGCGCAGCACCGGCGCCGGGCGCGGCACGGCCATCGTCTACGCTTTGCTGCCAGACCTGCTGCCGGTGCTGCTGTCGACCACCTTGTTCTGGTGGGAATTCAACGTGCGCGCCTCGACCGTGCTGGGCGTGGTCGGCGCCGGCGGCATCGGCCTGGAACTGAAGAACAGCATGGACCTGCTGGACTTCTCGCGCCTGTTCACCATCATTGCGCTGATCCTGGTGGTGGTGACGCTGCTCGACCAGCTGAGCGGCTGGCTGCGGAAACGCCTGGTATGAGCGCGCCGCTGTTCGAAGTGCGCGCCGCGCGCAAAACTTATGGCCAGCTGGTGGCGCTGGACGACGCCAGCTTCCGCGTCGCGCGCGGCCAGATGCTGGCGGTGCTGGGGCCCAGCGGCGCCGGCAAGAGCACGCTGTTCCGCTGTCTGGCCGGCCTGGCGCCGCTGGACGGCGGCGCGGCGCTGCTGCACGGCGGCGACGTCGCCCACCTGCGCGGCCGCCAGCGCCGCAAGATCGCCGTGGTGTTCCAGCAGTTCAACCTGGTCAACCGCCTGAGCGCGCTGGACAACGTGCTGGCCGGACGGCTCGGCCATGTGCCGGCCTGGCGCGGCTGGCTGCGCCGCTTCGGGGCGGAAGACATCCGCCTGGCGCTGGAATGCCTGGACCGCGTCGGGCTGCTGGCGCATGCTGACCAGCGCGCCGATGCGCTGTCCGGCGGCCAGCAGCAGCGCGTGGCGATCGCGCGCGCGCTGGCGCAGCAGCCGGACCTGATCATCGCCGACGAACCGGTGGCCAGTCTCGATCCGCACACCGGCGCCGGCGTCATGGCCTTGCTGTCGTCGATCTGCCACGACGGTGAGGGTGGCATCGCCGTCATCTGCAGCCTGCACCAGCCCGAACTGGCGCGGCGCTACGCCGATCGCGTGGTCGGCCTGCGCCAGGGCCGCATCGTGCTTGACGTGGCGGCCGCCGACTGCGCCGATGCTACGCTGGAACAACTGTACGGCGCGGCGCCGCTGGCGCCCGCCGCGTGAATCACCGGAGAAATACCATGACCGCTTCTTTCCCCCACCCGCAGCAGCCTGACGTCAGTTTCGACGGCGGCGACCTGGATTGCGGCAACGGCCTGCTGTTGCTGATCCGCCGCCATATCGACCCGCTCGAACGCGGCGGCCTGCTGGAAATCCGTTCCACCGAAATCTCGGTCGATGAAGACCTGCCGGCCTGGTGCCGCATGACCGGCAACGAGCTGGTGTCCTTCCTCAAGGATGGCAAGCAGCGCAGCTTCCTGGTCTGCAAGGGCCAACTGGCGGAACGGCGCGCGGCGCCGGCGCAACCGCCGCAACAGCGCGGCGGCATCGAGCTGGTCGCGGTCAAGCCGCTGACGGTGTACCCGGCGCCGGCCACCGCGCCGGCGATCCGTCCGCTGTCGGTGATGGGCATCGGCAGCTGGCCGCGCCCGCGCTGGATGCTGCAGGCGGTGCACGAACACATGGAAGGCCGGCTCGATGACGCCGCCTTCCACGCCACCGCCGACGACGCCGTCAGCCTGGCCATCAACGCCCAGCTGCGCGCCGGCGCCGATGTGGTCAGCGACGGCGAACAACGGCGCGACAGCTATTCCAGCTTCGTTGCCTCGCGGCTCGACAACTGCCAGCTGATTCCGCTGACCGACCTGCTGCCGCTGGTGGACGATCCCGAGGAATTCGAACGCGAGCTGCGCGCGCTGGACGTGCCGGCCGGCGACGTGCGCCATCCCGCCGTGTTCGGTCCGTTGGGCCGCAGCCGCGGCATCGCCGTGCACGAAGTCGACTACGCGCGGGCGCTGACCACGGCGCCGGTCAAGGTGGCGCTGCCAGGACCGTACCTGCTGACGCGCACCATGTGGATGGAATGCATCTCCGATCGCGCCTACGAGAACCGCGAAGACCTGGCGCGCGACATCGTGCGCGTGCTGCGCGAGGAAATCGCCTGCCTGCTGGCGTCCGGCGCGGCGCTGGTCCAGCTGGACGAGCCGGTGCTGTCGGAAGTGGTGTTCAGCGGCCCGGCCAACCAGCGCAGCTTCATGTGCGGCGCGCTGGGCGCCAAGGGCGACACGCCGACCGAACTGGCGTTCGCGCGCGATCTGGTCAACGCCGTCACGCAGGACTTCCCGCGCGAGCGCATCGCCCTGCATATGTGCCGCGGCAACTGGACCGCCGACGAAAGCAAGGCGCTGTCGGGCAATTACCAGCCGCTGGTCGACACGCTGGGGCAGATGCGGGTCGGCACGCTGTTCCTTGAACTGGCCACGCCGCGCGCCGGCGAGATGGAAATCCTGCGCTCGCTGCCGGACGACATTCGCATCGGCATCGGCGCCTGCAACCAGAAGCACGCGCACGTGGAAAGCGTGGGCCACGTGGTGGCGCACGCCGAGCATGCCATCCAGCTGTTCGGCGCGCAGCGCGTGCTGCTGACGCCCGACTGCGGCTTTGCCACCTTCGCCGACAATCCGCTCAATTCCAGCGCCACGGCGGAAGCCAAGCTGGCGGTGCTGGCGCAGGCGGCGCGCATTCTGCGGGAACGTCATGGCGTCTGAGCACGCGGGCAAGCTGGTGATCCTGCTGGAGCGCGCCGTCACGCCGGAGGCGGTGCAATCGGCGCTGCGCTACGCCAGCACGGCGGCCGCCATGGACCTGGCGGTGGAAGTGCATGCGGTTGGCGCAGCCGTGAAACTGCTGCGGCGCGGCGCCGAGGCCGACTACGGCGCCTGGCAGGCCACGCTGGCGCAGGCGCTGGAGCTGGGCGTGCTGCTGTTTGCCTGCCCGCAGGCGCTGGCGGCGCAAGACATGGTGGCGGACGACCTGATCGACGGCGTCGCGGGGATACGCGGTGCAGCCTCGCTGCTGGCGGCCGGCATGGCGCCGGGCGGCCGCTTCATGGTGTTCTGACTGCCGGCAGCGTCCAGTTAGGCTATGATGCCGGGTTTTCCGCTTTCCTGGCCGCCTTCATGTTCGTTCCGCGTAACAAACGCTATTCCCGCCGCCACGCCACCACAGAGGCGTGGCTGAATGCTGCCTTGCTCGGCGGCCGTGTGGCGGCGTGGAGTTATCGGCTGGGACTGCACGGCCGGCTCGGCGTCACGCGCCACACGGTAACGCTGCCGCCCGAGCGGCGCTTGCCGGAGCCGTTGAAGATCGCTTTCGCGTCCGACTTCCACGCCGGCCCGCCGACCCATCCCGCCATCTTCGACGATCTGTTCGCGCAGATCGCCGTCGAGCAGCCGCATGTGCTGCTGCTGGGCGGCGATTACGTCTCCGGTCCGGCGCGCTTTGCCGAGGCGCTGATGCCACGCCTGGCGGCCTGCCATCCGCCGTGCGGCAAATTCGCCGTGTTCGGCAACCACGACCTGTCCACCGACGACATGCAGCTGACGCAGATGTTCAGCCAGGTCGGCGTGCATACGCTGGTCAACCGCGCGCTGACGCTGCCGGCGCCGTTCGACAGCGTCTCGATCTGCGGCATGGACGATCCGTGGACCGGCGCGCCCGACGCCGCCGCTACCTTCGCCGGCGCCGGCGCCACCCGCGTGCTGCTGATGCACGCGCCCGACGGCCTGCTGATGCTGGATGGCCAGCACTACGATGTCGGCTTCGCCGGGCACACGCACGGCGGCCAGATCGCCTTACCCAACGGCACGCCGTTGCTGATGCCGCAAGGTCCGCTGTCGCGGCCGTTTTATTACGGCCGCTTCCCGGTGCCCGCTAACGGCGACCTGATCGTCAGCCGCGGCGTCGGCTGCGGCAATATTCCGGTCCGCATCAACGCCGATCCGGAACTGGTGATCTGCACTGTGCAATAATCTAGCCACCATGCACACTATCCACCTGATTGAAGAAGATCCGACCGCGCCCGAGTCCGTTCTGCTGATGGCGGAATTGTCGACCGCGCTGGAAGCCATTACCGGCGACAGCGGCAAGGCCTCGTTCGACCCTGACGACGTGCGCGGCCCGGCCGCCTGCTTCGTCGTGGCGCGCAGCGACAGCGGCGCGGCGCTCGGCTGCGGCGCCTTCCGCCCGCTGGAGCCGGGCGTGGCCGAGATCAAGCGCATGTACGCGCGCCACGGCACCAGCGGCGTCGGCAGCGCCGTGCTGCGCTATCTGGAAGGCGAGGCGCAGGCGCTGGGCTACCAGGCTGTCTGGCTGGAAACGCGGCTGGTCAACCGCCGCGCCATGGATTTCTATGAAGCGCGCGGCTACCAGCGCATCGCCAACTACGGCAAATACATCGGCAACCCGCTGGCCGTGTGCTTCGAAAAACAACTGCCATGACCCGCCACGCCGCCCTTGCCGTACTGCTGATGCTGGCGCTGGGCGCGCCGGCGGCCGGCCCGCTGCGGGACCGTCTCGCCGCCTTGCAGGATGAGATGGACGAAGGCGGCGCCACGGCGCCGTTTGCACTGCCCGCCGGCGTGCGGCTGCTGGCCGACCAGCCTTACGGCGAACATCGCCTGCAGCGCTACGACGTGTATCTGCCACCGCACGCCAGCCAGGCGCCGGTGATCTTCATGGTCCATGGCGGCGCCTGGCGCACCGGCGACAAGGCCAGCGCGCAGGTGGTGCAGAACAAGGTGCGGCGCTGGACCGCGCGCGGCATCATCGTGGTGTCGGTCAACTACCGCCTGTTACCTGGCGCCAGCGTGGCGACGCAAGCGGCCGACGTCGCTGCTGCGCTGGCGGCGGTGCAGGCCGGCGCGGCCGGCTGGGGTGGCGACCGCAGCAAGTTCGTACTGATGGGGCATTCGGCCGGCGCCCACCTGGTGGCGCTGCTGGCGTCGGCGCCGCCGGCGCAGGGCGTCACGCCGTGGCTGGGTGCGGTGGCGCTCGACAGTGCCGCCATGGATGTGCCGGCGCTGATGGCGCAGCGCCATTTCCCGTTCTATGATCGCGTCTTCGGCAGCGATGCCGCTTACTGGCGCAGTGTCTCGCCGGCGGCGCAGCTGAAGCCGGGCGCCTCGCCGCTGCTGGCGGTGTGCTCGTCGCGGCGTCAGGACTCCTGTCCGCAAGCCGAGGCCTACGCCAGCCGCGCCCGCGCGCAAGGGATGCGCGTGCAGGTGCTGGCGCAGCCGCTGAGCCACATGGAGATCAACGCCACGCTGGGCCAGCCCGGCGCCTACACTAATGCTGTGGAAACTTTCCTTGCCGAGTTAGATCCAGCCTTCGCCGCGCGGCCGTGATGTAAGTTTTGTCTTACAAGCCGCCGCGCCCGGCGCTGCTTCCGCGTGCAGCCGGCAACGGGCACAATGCTGCTCATGAAAATCATTGACCAACGCTATCTGGAAAGCGATAACCGCTACTCCACCCAAACTTGCCTGCTGAGCATCCTTGAACTGGATGCTGTGAGCGAAGAAGCAACTGAAAAATTGCAGGAACGCCTGTACGCCGCCTTGCCCGGCCTGGCCCGTTTGCGCGGCCTGGTCGGCAAGCGTGCCGACGCTGTGCCGCCCGTCGTGGAACTGGTGCAGCAAACCGCCCTGGAGTTGCGCCGGCTGGCGCTGAATGAAGTGACGGTCGGGTTTGTCGACGTCGTGCCGCGCATGCAGGGCCGCTACCGCATGGTGCTGCCGTACAGCGCCAAAAGCGCCGCTGCGCCCTCGCTGAAAATGGCCACGCAGCTGGTGAACGCCATGCTGGCTGGCCGTTCCTTCAACGTCAAGGCCGGCCTGGCCCGCTTGCGCGCACTGGCGGACCGCCGTAGCAAGCCGCGCGGCTCGCTGATGCAGACCGCGCGCACCATCCTGATGTCGGTGATTCCCAAGCAACCGCTGGCGATGCTGCTGCCGGCGCCACGCCTGGGCTAATCAGGCTAGTTCGACTTCCATCCCCTCGTAAGCCAGTACCACCTTCAGGTCGCCCAGTACCGGCGCATGGCGCGCCATGACTTCGGCGAATACCGCTTCCAGCTCATCGTCGCTGCGGGTCGGTTCGTGGTGGGTGCAGAACAGCGTCTTGGCGCCGGTGCGCAGCGCCAGCGCGAAGGCCGAGTCGAAGGTGCCGTGCCCCCAGCCCTGCTTGGCAGGGTATTCCTCCCGCGTGTACGAACAATCGACGATCAAGGCATCGACCCCGCGCACGGTGGCGTCGATGGCGGCATTGCGCTCGGCCATCCACGTCTCGTAGGCTGCATGCTCAGGGTGATCGGCCGGGTGAATGTTGTAGTGCGGTTCGTGGTCACCGGTGAAGAACAGCGAGCGGCCGTTGCATTCCACCCGGTAGCCCAGATCCGTCACCGGATGGTTCATCACCACATTGCTGACCGTGGCGTCGCCCACGTTGATTGGCTGGTCCACTTCCAGCGTCTGGTATTCAATGGTCGCGTCCATCTGCGTTTCGCTGACCGGGAAATAACTGTTCTGTAACTGCACGCCCATTACATGCTCGATGCCATTGCCAGTGACCGGATCGGTCACGCCATGTAGCCGGACCCGGCTGTCGCGAATGAACAGCGGCGTAAAGAACGGCAGGCCATGGATATGATCCCAGTGGCTGTGGGTAATGAAAATGTTCGCGTGGATAGGACGGGTTTTTTGCTGGATCAGCGATTGCGCCAGCGAAAACAGGCCGGTGCCGCCGTCCAGAATGATCAGGGTGTCGTCGTCGGTGCGGACTTCAATGCAGGTGGTATTGCCACCATAGCGTGCCGTCCGCGGACCGGGGGAGGGAATCGAACCACGGACTCCCCAAAATGTGAATTTCATACGCAAAATCCCTGGTGTGCTTTTTTGTTCCTGCTATTTGGTGTGTTGCAGCATTGCCTACAGCCGATGATAGCTTTTTTTTTACGCGACAGGGAAAAAGCCGCTGCAATTTCGTCGCGTCGCACCATTTCTCGATGTACAACAGCTTGCACTACAGATACACTTCCACATTGAGCTTGCTCATTGTGCGGTCGCTGTCATCCTTCCTCAGGTATCTAAAAAACAACCATGCAAGAGTTGAATCAATCGCAAATCGCCGAGCGGCTGGACCAGTTGACCGAGCTCAACGTCCAATTAGGCCGCAGCCACGATACCGACTCCTTGCTGGAGCGCATACTGATCGTCGCCAAACGCATGACCAACGCCGATGGCGGTACGCTGTACCGTCCCAGCGACGACAAGCGGCAGCTGAATTTCCACATCCTCATCAACGATACGCTGCAAACCCACCAGGGCGGCTCCAGCGGCCAGCCGGTGACGGCCGGCAGCGTGCCGCTGTACAACGACGATGGCGAGAAAAACCTGTCGGCGGTGGCGGCCTATGCCGCGCACTTCGGCCTGTCGGTCAACATCGAGGATGTGTACAAGGCCGATGTGTTCAACTTCTCCGGCATGGTCAAGTTCGACCAGCTGCGCAACTACCATTCGCAATCCTTCCTGACGGTGCCGATGAGCGACCACGAAGGCGAACTGGTGGGCGTGCTGCAGCTGATCAACTCCAAGGACACCGAAAGCGGCGAGATCCGCGCCTTCACCCAGACCGACCAGCGCTTCATCGAAGCACTGGCGGCGCAGGCGGCGGTGGCGCTGACCCACCAGCGCCTGATCGCGCAATTGGAAGAACTGCTGGAATCGCTGGTTAACCTGATCAACATCGGCATCGACGAAAAATCGCCGTACACCGGCCGCCACTGCCAGTTCGTGCCCGAGCTGACCATGATGCTGGCCGAGGCCGTGCACAACACGGAGACCGGCCCGCTGGCCGATTTCCAGATGAACGACGCCGACCGCAAGGAGCTGTGGCTGGCCGGCCTGCTGCACGACTGCGGCAAGATCACCACGCCGGTGCACGTGGTCGACAAAGCCACCAAGCTGGAAACCATTTTCGACCGCATCGCGCTGGTGGACACACGCTTTGAAGTGCTGCTGCGTGACGCCGAGATCGCCGCCCTCAAGCGTAAGATCGAAGCTGGCAGCGACCATGCCGCCATCGATGCTGAGCTGGCGCAGCAACAGGCTGCGCTGCGCGAAGAACGCGACTTCATCCGCTACGCCAACGTCGGCGGCGAGGGCATGCAGTCGGAAGACCAGGAGCGCGTGCGCCAGATCGGCAAGCGCCGCTGGACCGGTCCGGACGGCGCCGAGCAAGCCTTCCTCAGCGCCGACGAGCTGACCAACCTGACCATCAAGTTCGGCACGCTCACCGAGCCGGAACGCAAGGAAATCAATAACCACATCTCGATGACCATCAAGATGCTGGAGGCGCTGCCATGGCCGAAGCATCTGAAGAACGTGCCCGAATACGCCGGCGGCCACCACGAGCGCATGGACGGCAAGGGCTATCCGCGCGGCCTGACCAAGGACCAGATGTCGGTGCAGGCGCGGGTGATGGCGATTGCCGACATCTTCGAGGCGCTGACCGCCAAGGACCGCCCGTACAAGAAGGGCAAGATGCTGTCGGAGTCGCTGCGCATCCTCGGCCATTTCTCGCTGAACGGCCACATCGACCCGGACCTGTTCGACATCTTCATCCGCAACAAGATTTACCTGGAATTCGCCCACAAGAATATGGACGAAAAACAGATCGACTTCATCGACGAAACGCAGATCCTTGGTTATCGTGCGGATCAAAACGCTTAAAAAGTACGGCCTGCGCTGGGCGCTCGGCCTGCTGCTGACGGCGCTGGCGGTGTTGCAGGTGTCGGGCGCGCTGCGCATCGACGCCGTCGAGCGCATGGACACTTTCTTTGCCGACCTGCGCATGCGGCTGGTCAAGCCGGTGCTGGACCCGCGCATCGTGGTGGTCGACATCGATGAAAAAAGCATCGCCGAAGTCGGCCACTTTCCGTGGAACCGCAAGATCGTCGCCCAACTGGTCACGCAGCTGACCGAGCACTACGGCGTGGCGGCGGCCGGCTTCGACATCGTGTTCGCAGAGGCCGACAACACCTCCGGCTACGACGTGCTGGCACAGCTGGCGCAGCGCGAGCTGAAAGATGTCGGCGGCTTCAGCGCCCGCGTCGCCGGCCTCAAAGAACAGCTGGACTACGACGGTCTGCTGGTCAAGGCGCTGCAAGACCAGCCGGTGGTGCTGGGTTATAACGTGGCCGAGAATCAGCGCAAGGGCAAGCTGCCCAATCCCTTCTTCAACACCGATACGCTGAACGGCCGCGAACTGCCGGCCATCGCCTCCAATGGCTACCTGGCCAACCTCGACCGCTTGCAGGACGCGGCGGCCAGCGGCGGCATCTTCACCGCCTTGCCGGACCCGGACGGCATCCTGCGCCACACGGCGCTGCTGATGCGTATCGGCGACGGTTTCTATCCGACCTTGTCGCTGGCGACGGCAGCGGTGGCCTTGCAGGCGCGCGCCATCACGCCGCTGTGGGAAACCAATGTAGCCGAGATGTCGGCCCGCCAGCGCGCCAACGGCGGCCTTGACACGCTGCTGATGTTCGTCGGCCAGGAAAAAGTGCCGCTGCACATCGCGGTCGGTGAAAACCTGTCCAACCTGATCGAGTTTCGCGGCACCGGCGGACCCAAAGGCGGCGCCTTCCCGTACGTGTCGGCGGCCGACGTGCTGGCTGGCCGCGTCAAGAAAGAGGTGCTGGCCGATCGCATCATCCTGATCGGCACCACCGCGCCCGGCCTGCTGGACTTGCGCGCCACGCCGGTCAGCAGCGCCTATCCCGGCGTGGAGGTGCACGCCAACATGATCAAATCCATCCTTGACGATCGCTTCAAGGTGCGGCCGGATTATGCCGATGGCATCGAGGCGATCCAGGTGCTGGTGGTAGGCGGCGTGCTGGCGCTGGCGCTCGGGGTGCTGGCGCCGCTGCCGTCGATGCTGCTGGCAGCGGCCATGGCGGGCGCGGTGTTCGGCTTCAACTACTGGAGCTACACCGAGATGGACGCGGTGCTGAAGCTGGCGATGACGCTGGTGCTGATCGCCGCCGTGTTCGTGCTGAACGTGGCCTGGGGCTATTTCTTTGAAGTGCGCCGCAATCGCGGGCTGGTGTCGCGCTTCGGCGAATACGTGGCGCCGGAACTGGTGGCGCAGATGGCCGAGAATCCCGCCCAGTACAACATGGACGGCGAAAGCCGCGAGCTGACCGTGATGTTCGTCGACGTGCGCGGCTTTACCACCATCTCGGAAGGGCTGACGCCGAAGCAGCTGCGCGAATACATTAACCTGTACCTGACGGCGATGTCGGAAGACATCCGCAGCGCCCACCAGGGCACGCTGGACAAATACATCGGCGACGCCGTGATGGCGTTCTGGGGCGCGCCGGTGCACTTCAGCGACCACGCGCGCCGCGCAGTCGCCACCTCGCTGCTGATGCAGGCCAGCGCGCGCCGCCTGAACGACGACTTTGTCGCGCGCGGCTGGCCGGAGCTGAAGATCGGCATCGGCCTCAACTCCGGCCTGATGCACGTGGGCGACATGGGTTCCAACATCCGCCGCGCGTACACGGTGATGGGTGACGCCGTCAATCTCGGTTCGCGGCTGGAAGGCATCACCAAGGTGTACGGCGTCGGCATCGCGGTCGGCGAGGCCACGCGCGCAGCGGCGCCGGAATTCTGCTACCGCGAGCTGGACCTGGTGCGGGTCAAGGGCAAGAACGAGCCGGTGGCGATTTTCGAACCGCTGGCGCTGGATGCCGAGGTGGATGACGCTACACGCGCCGAACTGGCCAACTGGCACGCAGCCCTGGCCGCCGTCCGCGCGCAACGCTGGGACGAGGCCGAAGCAACGCTTGCAGCATTGCAGGCATTGTCGCCGCAGCGTGGCCTGTACCAGCTGTACCGCGACCGCATTGCCCACTACCGCGCCCATCCCCCGGGCGAAAGTTGGGACGGTGTTACCACCTATGACACAAAATAATACTTAAAAAGTAACAATCGTCAGAATTTCATGGCTAACCCGGCCAAGGCAGTTTACACTTCAATAAAAAGTTTCCCTAGGGCTATTTTTTTGGCCCACCCCTCATCCTGATAAAAATCAAATGCCATCCGTCATGCGTCACAACATGAAATATAAGATCACGCGCCTGCTTGCAGTGTCCCTTCTTGCTGCCGCAGTGGCGTCGGCGTGGGGCGCGGCGGATGACGGTATCATCCGGTTTGAGATTTCCCGCTTCGACGTCAAGGGCAACACCTTGTTGCCGCAGGCCGAGATCGACGCCGTGCTGGCCGGCTACAGCGGCAAGCAGCGCGACTTCGGCGACGTGCAGCGCGCACTGGAAGCACTGGAAGCGCGTTATCACCAACACGGCTACAACATCGTCACCATCGAACTGCCGGAGCAGGAATTGAACGGCGGCGTGGTCATGCTGCGCGTGGTGGAGACCAAAATCGGCCGCGTGACGGTCAAGAACAACCGCTATTTCGACGAAGCCAACATCCGCCGCAGCCTGCCGGCCTTGCAGCCGGGCCGCACGCCGGACCTGAGTGCGGTGTCAGCCAACCTGAAACAGGGCAACGAGAATCCATCCAAGCAGGTCACGATGAAGCTGCAAGGCGGCGAGCGCGACGATGAGGTGGACGCCGTGCTGGACGTTAAGGACGAGTCGCCATGGAAGGTCATGGCCAATGCCGACAACACCGGCAGCGAGGGCACCGGCAAGACCCACGTCGGCGTGGTGCTGCAAAACGCCAACCTGTTCGGCCGCGACCATGTGGGTTCGCTGCAATACACCACCTCGGCCGAAGAGCCGGGCCGGGTCAAGGTGTATGGCGCCGGCTACCATATTCCGCTGTATGAACTGGGTGACTCGCTGGACTTCTTCGCCAGCTATTCCAACGTCGATTCCGGCACCATCAGCGCCGGCTTGCTCAACCTGGCCGTCAGCGGCAAGGGCGCGGTGTACGGTGCGCGCTACAACCAGGCGCTGGCCAAGCGCGGCGAAGTCGAGTCGCGGCTGTCCTACGGCGTCGACGTCAAAGCGTTCAAGAACAGCGTGCAGTACGACGGCGTTGAGCTGGGCAACAATGTGACGGTGCATCCGGTCAGCGTCAGCTACCAGCTGAATGCGCCTATCCCGCAAGGCGAAGTGGGCGGCCAGTTGACGCTGTTGCGCAATATCTCCGGCGGCTCCAACGGCGACCAGGGCGCCTTCACCGCTGCGCGCCTGAACGCCAAGCCGGACTACACCGTGCTGCGCTTCGCCGGCAGCGTCACGCGCGCGCTGGCCAGCGACTGGCAGCTGCGCGCCATCGTCAACGGCCAGTACACGCGCGACGCGCTAATTCCCGGCGAACAGTTCGGCGCCGGCGGCGCCACCTCGGTGCGCGGCTTTACCGAGCGCGAAATTTCCAATGATACCGGCGTCAGCCTCAACCTGGAGGCCTACACGCCCAACCTGTGCACGCGCACCGGCTGGAACTGCCGCCTGCTGGGTTTCTACGATACCGCCTACGTCAGCCGCAACAAGGCGCAGCCGGGCGACCTCGACACCACCACCATCGCCAGCGCCGGCCTCGGCGCGCGCCTGGTGCTGTCGACGTATGTGAATCTGCAACTGGACTATGGCCACGTGACCAAGGCCGGCCTGACCACCCGCGCCGACGCCAACCGCCTGCACCTGCGCCTGGGCCTGGCTTACTAAAGAAGAAGAGACAAGATGAAACCGACTCCACGTTTTAACTTGCGCCGCAAAGCCCTCGCCATGATGGTGGCGGCTTGTTACGCCAGCGCCCAGGCGGCGCCCGTCAACCCGACCGTGGTGGCGGGGCAGGCGAGCTTCAGTCAGCAGGGCAAGACCTTTACGATTACCAATACGCCGAACGCCATCATCAACTGGCAAGGCTTTTCGATCAGCGCCGACGAGGTCACCCGCTTCATCCAGCAAAGCAGCGACAGCAAGGTGCTGAACCGCGTGACCGGCGTGGACCCGAGCCTGATCCTCGGTTCGCTGCAATCGAACGGCAAGGTGTTCCTGATTAATCCGAACGGCGTGGTGTTCGGCGCCGGCGCGCGCGTGGACGTCAACGGTCTGGTGGCGTCGAGCCTGAATATTTCCAACGCCGATTTCCTGGCGGGTAAAAACAACTTCACGGCCGGCGACGTCGCGGGCAAGGTCAGCAACCAGGGCACGATTACTACGCCGTCCGGTGGCCAGATCTTCCTGATCGCGCCATCGGTGGAAAACAGTGGCGTCATCACCGCGCCGAATGGTGATGTGGTGCTGGCGGCCGGTCACAGCGTGCAGCTGTTCGATTCGAAAGATCCGAATGTGCAGGTGGTGGTGTCGGCGCCGGCCGACCAGGCGCTGAACCTGGGCAGCATCGTGGCGCAGGGCGGCCGCGTGGGCGTGTATGGCGCGCTGGTCAACCAACGCGGCGTGATCAACGCCAACAGCGCGGTGCGCGGCGAGAACGGCAAGATCGTACTCAAGGCCAGCGGCACCACGCTGGTGGAGGCGGGTAGCGTGACCAGCGCTACCGGCAGCGACCAGAACACTGGCGGCGACATTCTGCTGCTGGGCCGGCAAGTCGGCGTGACCGGCAATGCGGTGGTGGACGCCAGCGGCGCGGCCGGCGGCGGCAAGGTTTTGGTCGGCGGCGATTATCAGGGCAAGAACGCGGCGGTGGTCAACGCCGAGTCTACCTTCGTCGGCAAGGACGTGGTGATCAGCGCCGACGCCACGCAGAGCGGCAACGGCGGCACGGTGGTGGTGTGGAGCCAGGATGCGACGCGCATGTTCGGTTCGATCTATGCGCGCGGCGCACAGGGCGGCAATGGCGGCCAGGTGGAAACCTCCGGCGATTACCTGGACGTGGCCGGCGCGCGCGTGAATACCGGCGCGGTCAACGGCAAGACTGGCAGCTGGTTGCTTGATCCGCAGGATATTGAAGTGGTCAGCGGCCTCGGTGGCTTGTTGACCGATGTCACCACCTTTGGCGGTGGCCTGATCAGCGGCCTGACGTCCATCGGCGCCAGCCAGATTACCCAGGCAAGCAGCAATGTGGTGCTACAAGCCAAACGCGACATCACTTTCAGCAGCAGTATTTCGAACGACACCAGTGCCTCGCTGACGGTGCAGGCCGGGAATGACATCAAGGTCAACGCGCCGATCTACATGGGCGGCGGCGTCACGCTGACCGCGAACGACGCGGCCAGCGGCAGCGCCACCGGCATCGGCGGCATCACGCTGGCCAGTGCCGCCAACAACGCATCCATCCTGCGCACCGGCGGCAAGAACGCTACGCTGACCGGCGCCTATATCAACATCGACGGCAAGGTGGATCTGGCGGGCGGTAACCTGGACGCGCGCGCCAACGTTGCCGGCGGCACCATCACGCTAGGCGCCAACAGCAGCGTGGCGACCACTGCCAGTAGCCCGGCGGTGCTGTCCTTCGTGGCCGACAATATCGTCCTGAACGGCGCCAGCGGCACCGTCGGCAGCGGCGCCAGCGATGGCAAGGATGCGGTCTCGTTTGCGGCGTACACGGCCGGCCGCGGCATCACGCTCGGCGGCAGCGATCCCAGCACGCTAAGCCTGAGCGCAGCCGGGTTGGGATCGGTATCGACCGGCACGCTCACTATCGGCAATGGTGCGGCCGGCACGGTGACGGTGGCCGGTCCGGTCGACCTGAGCAGCGGCATCGGCCAGGTGAATCTCTCCGGCGCTTCGATCGCGGTCAATGATGCACTGACGGTGGCGCAGGGCCTGAACCTGAATGCGACGAACGATATCAGCGGCACCGGCGCGATTAGCGCCGATAGCCTGAACGCCAATGGCGCCAGCGTGGCGCTGAGCGGCGCCAACAGCGTCAACGATATTTCCGGCAGTGCGCGGAGCGGCGGCTTCAGCTTCAGCTCCCTGAGCGATATGAATATTGGCGGCAATATCACCGCAGGCAGCGGGATCACCCTCAGCTCCGGCGGCGGTATCCAGCAGGGTCAGTCTTCCACCCTGAGCGCGAATTCGTTGTCGGTGACGGCCGCCGGCGCGGCGCGCCTGAACGGCTCTAATCAGATTGCGGCGCTGAGCGCGACCAGTGTCGGCTCCTTGTCCTTCAATGACAATGCCAGCCAGCTGACGTTGAATGGCATCACGCTGACCGGCACCTACGGCGATGGCACGATTAGCATCCAGTCGCTCGGCGATGTGCTGGTGGCGGGCGCGCTGAATGCGAAGACGCAGAGTGTGACGCTGACAGGCGCCAACATCACTGGCAGTGGCGTGATCACTGCCAGCTCCCTGAGCGCCACTGCTGTCGCCAGCAGCAACGGCAGCGTCAACCTAAGCGGCGCCAACCTGGCCGACCGTGTCACCGGCAGCTCCAGTGGCACTTTCAGTTATAGAGGCGCAGGCGACTACAGCGTGAGCAACATCGACGCTGGCCAGAGCAGTATCGCGCTGTCGGGGACCGGAAATATTTCACAGGCGGTCGATGAGGGCGCACTCAGTGCGCTGTCGCTGAGTGTGAGCACGCCGGGGGCGGTGAGCCTGCTGGGCAACAATCAATTGACTGCGCTCAGCGCCACGGATGTGGGATCGCTTTCGTTCCATAACGGTCAGGCGCTGACTTTGGGGAACGTCTCGCTGAGCAGTGCTTCGACCGGTGCGGTGAATGTGGAGGCCAGGGGCATCACGGTGAACGGCACGTTGAATGGCCGCGCGCAAAAAGTAACGTTGGCGGGTGATTCGGTGGTGGTGAATAAAGCTGGCTCGGCCGGCACCTTCGAGATCGGCGCCGACTCGTTGACGCTGGCGGCGGAACTGGCGTCCGCCTACGCCATCGTGCACCCGTACAGCACCGACTATAAAATGGTGGTTGGCGCCAACAATGGCTGCGGCGGCGATTGTCTGGCGGTGAGCAATCTGTGGCGTCTGTCGGCGCCGAGCGTGACGCTGGGCTCGACCGATGCCACGCTCAACGTGGGCAATATCACGGTGGCTGGCATCATCGGTGGCAATGGCGGCACGCTGGCTACCCGCAACGCCGCGACCACCCGCATTGCGCTGTTCAGCAATGACGGTAACATTACCCAGACTGGCAACATCGCTGTGCAGGATCTGGCGTTGCAGACGTCCGGGAATATCATGCTGACCAGTCCGGGCAATACCGTCACTAATCTGGCGGTGGCGCAGACCGGGAGCGGGCACCTGCAATTCGCCAACACCGGAACGCTGGCGATTGCGCAGCTCGATGATATTGACGGCGTCAGCAGCAACGACGACGTGATGATTTCGGTGACGGGCGGTGGCGTGGTGCGCGGTAGTGGCATGGCGCTGACTGCGGATAGACTGACGTTGAACACCACGGGCGGTGTGGGCGCCAGTGGCAGTCCGCTGGTGACCGAGGTGGCGGAGCTGACGGTGATCAATACGGCCGGCAGCGGCAACACGGCGGGGATTTACATCGCCAACACCAATCACAATACACAGATGATGACGGTGCATGACGTTACCCAGGTTGACGCGGGCGGCGGCAATGGCGGCGCCATCAGCATCGATAATACCGGCGGCATGAAGATCGCCGGCACGGTGCAAACCTCTACCGGCGCGATCACCTTGCAGACGCACAGTCCGCTGGTGATTGACGGTTGGGTGGATTCGCTCAGCGGCGATATTACGTTGGCAGCGGGCACTGGCTATGATGTCAGCAATACGATTACGGTCGGCGGTTCTGGCAAGGTGACGTCGGCCAGCGGGCATGTGGGTATTACTGGGACGGCTTATTCGTCGACGGGCATTGTGTCGGATGTGAACGGGGCGGTGACGGCGACGATTGTGCCTGCACCGACGCCAACACCGACTCCAACACCAACACCAACGCCAACGCCAGTACCAACGCCTGTGCCAACGCCAGTACCAACTCCGGTGCCGACGCCTGTGCCAACGCCTGTACCAACGCCTGTACCAACTCCGGTGCCGACGCCTGTGCCAACGCCTGTACCAACTCCGGTGCCGACGCCAGTACCAACGCCTGTGCCAACTCCGGTGCCGACGCCAGTGCCAACGCCAGTACCGACGCCAGTACCGACGCCTGTGCCAACGCCAGTACCGACGCCTGTGCCGACACCTGTACCGACACCTGTACCGACACCTGTACCAACTCCGGTGCCGACGCCAGTACCGACGCCTGTGCCGACACCTGTACCAACTCCGGTGCCGACGCCTGTGCCGACACCTGTACCAACGCCTGTGCCAACGCCAGTACCCACGCCTGTACCAACTCCGGTGCCGACGCCGGTACCAACGCCTGTGCCGACGCCAGTCCCGACACCGGTACCAACGCCGCCACCGTCGGCCGATATCTGCACCATCGCGCCGAATTCGGCGTTGTGCCAAGTGCTGTCGCCGCCAACGGCTTCTGAGCCTGTCAAGCCAGTCCAGCAAGCCTCCAACCAGGTCATCAAAACCTTGGCGGCCAGCGATAGCGCGCCGGGCAGCAGCTCGTCCGGCGGTTTAAGCTCGGGCGGCACGACCACCTCGTCAACCCCTGACGACAGCAAAAAGACGGACAAAGTAGCAACAACCACCGACAAGACCGGAACGCAAAATGACGCAACTAAAAAACTCTACTGCAATTAAAGCGTGGCTGGCGTTGATGCTATTCTGCGTGGCCGGCGCCGGCTGGGCGGCGCAGGTAGCGGGCACCATCGTGCAGTTAAGCGGACCGCTGATGGCCAAGCGGACCGACGGCGCGGTACGCATCCTGTCGATGAAATCCGAGGTGGAAAGCGGCGACACGCTGGTGACCGAGAAGAACACCTACGCCATGGTCAAGTTCATTGACAACAGCGAGATCACGCTGAAGCCGTCGACGACCTTCAAGGTGGAGAATTTCGCCTACGATGCCGACAAACCGGATGGCGACAACGCTTCCTTCAACCTGGTCAAGGGCGGCCTGCGCTCGGTGACCGGCCTGCTGGGCAAGCGCAACAAGGAAAAGTTCTCGCTGAAGACGCCAAGTGCGACCATCGGCATTCGCGGCACCACTTTCATCGCTGAATGGGTGGAACCGACCGAACAAGCCGTCGCGTTTGCGGCCGCTGAGCGCCAGGCGTGGCTGATGGCCAGTACCGCCGGCCTGGGTGACGCCTATCCGCTGCAACCGCTGATGCTGGCGCAAGCCAACATTCCACAGCCGGGCAGTCAAAACACGCTGGTGCCGGGCCTCTATGTGCAGGTGATCGACGGAATGATCAATTTGACCAATAAGGGCGGCACGCAGAATTTTGCCGCTGGCCAGTTCGGCTACACGGCGACTTTCGTGCAGCCGCCGGTGATCGTGCCGCAGAATCCGGGCCTGAAATTTACGCCGCCGCCGGTGTTCAGCCAGTCGACCGGCCCGACCAGCAGCACCACGCCGCCCAAGTCCAATGCGGTGGATTGCGAAGTCCGCTAAAAAAACCTTGACCTTCCAATCGTGGGATACTTGATGCTGTAGGTATGTAAATACAGCATCGGGTGGCCCATGAATCAGCAAGCGATCAAAATTGACGGTATGAGCTGCGCCTCCTGCGTTGGCAGGGTGGAGCGGGTGCTGGCGGCCGTGCCGGGCGTCGATAAAGTCAGTGTCAATCTCGCAACCGAGATGGCGCGCGTGGAGTCGGCCCAGCCGGTCGATTTTTCCACGCTGGCGCAGGCGATCGACAAGGCGGGCTATCAGGCCTCGCTGCCGCCACCGGAACCGGGCGCTGCACCTGCCGCCGATGCAGCCACCGTTGCGGGCGACGGCGTTGCTCCGGCCGCGCGCGGCTTCCTCGCAGCCTTCACGCCGACCGGCGGCACGGCCGTCCTGTTGGCCGCGCTGCTCTCACTTCCCCTGGTCCTTCCCATGCTGCTGGAACTGGCCGGCATCCACTGGATGCTGGACGGGCGCCTGCAATGGCTGCTGGCCACGCCGGTGCAATTCTGGCTGGGTGCACGCTTTTATCGCGCCGGCTGGCTGGCAGCGCGTGCGCGCAGCGGCAATATGGACTTGCTGGTGGCCCTGGGCACCAGCGCGGCGTACGGCCTGAGCGTGTATCAGCTGCTGTCGGCCGCCGCTATGCCACACCTGTATTTTGAAGCGTCGGCGGTGGTGATTACGCTGGTCTTGCTGGGCAAGTGGCTGGAAGCGCGCGCCAAGCGTCACACGGCGCAGGCGATCCGCGCGCTGCAAACGCTGCGGCCGGAGTCGGCGCGCTTGCGCCGGGGCGGGCAGGATGTGGATGTCGCGATTCATGAAGTGCGGGTGGATGACATCATCGTCGTGCGTCCCGGTGAACGTATCGCCGCCGATGGTGTGGTCAGCGAAGGCGCCAGCCATGTGGACGAGGCGCTGATTACCGGCGAGAGCCTGCCGGTCGCCCGTCATGCCGGCGAGCGCGTGACCGGTGGCGCCATCAACGGCGAAGGCTTGTTGCTGGTGCGTGTGACGGCGGTGGGGGCGGAGAGCACGCTGTCGCGCATCATCCGTCTGGTGGAGGATGCGCAGGCGGCCAAGGCGCCGGTGCAGCATCTGGTGGACCGCGTCAGCGCGGTGTTCGTGCCGGTGGTGCTGGTGCTGGCGCTGCTGACCTTCGCCGGCTGGTGGCTGGTGGGCGGCGATGCCGAGCAGGCCATCATCAATGCGGTGGCGGTGCTGGTGATTGCGTGTCCGTGCGCGCTGGGGCTGGCGACGCCGGCGGCCATCATGGCCGGCACCGGCGTGGCGGCACGCCATGGGATTCTGATCAAGGACGCGGAGGCGCTGGAACTGGCGCACCGCATCACCACGGTGGCCTTCGACAAGACCGGCACGTTGACCGAAGGCCAGCCGTCGCTGGCCGTGCTGGCGCCCGCGCCGGGCGTCGACGAAGCGCACTTGCTGCAATTGGCCGCCGCCGTGCAGCGCGGCAGCGAACACGCGTTAGCCCGTGCAGTCCAACAAGCCGCCGATGTCGCTGAGCGCGTCGCCCCGCCGCTGCTGGCGTCCGACATCAGCGCCTTGCCGGGACGCGGGGTGACGGCCACGGTGGCAGGCGTCCGTCTGCTGCTGGGCAGCACGCGCCTGATGCAGGAGCAGGGCATCTCACTGCAAGCGCTGTCCGTCCGCGCCGAAGAACTGGAGCACACCGGCCACACCATCTCCTGGCTGGCCGATGCCAACACCCGCCAGTTACTCGGCCTGCTGGCCTTCGGCGACCGCATCAAACCGCAAGCCCAAGCCGCCATCGCCGCGCTGCGCGCGATGGGCATCCACACCGTGCTGCTCACCGGCGACAACCAGGGCAGCGCCAACGCCGTCGGCCAGCAGCTCGGCGTGCAGCGCATCGTCGCCAACATGCTGCCGGCCGATAAAGCCAGTACCATCGCCGCCCTCAAACAGGAAGGCGGCACCATCGCCATGGTCGGTGACGGCATCAACGACGCGCCCGCGCTGGCCGCCGCCGATGTCGGCATCGCCATGTCGAGCGGCACCGACGTCGCCATGCACGCTGCCGGCATCACGCTGATGCGCGGCGATCCGGCACTGGTGGCCGCCGCCATCTCCATCTCGCGCCGCAGCTACAGCAAGATCCGCCAGAACCTGTTCTGGGCCTTTATCTATAACCTGATCGGCATCCCGCTGGCCGCCTTCGGCCTGCTCAACCCCATGGTGGCCGGCGGTGCGATGGCACTCAGCTCGGTCAGCGTGATCAGCAACGCGCTGCTGCTGCGCCGCTGGAAACCGGAGCACCGCACATGAATATCGGACAAGCCGCAACCGCCACCGGCGTTTCAGCCAAAATGATCCGCTACTACGAAAGCATTGCCCTGATCCCGGCCGGCAAACGCACTGACGCCGGCTACCGCATCTACGGCGACAACGACCTGCACACGCTGCGCTTCGTCAAGCGCGCGCGCTTGCTGGGCTTCTCGCTGGAGCAGATCCGCGGCCTGCTGTCGCTGTGGCAGAACAAAGGACGCGCCAGCGCCGACGTCAAGACCATCGCGATGGGCCACGTGGCCGAACTCAATCAGCGCATCGCCGAACTGACCGAAATGCGCGACACCTTGCAAACCATGGCCAGCTGCTGCCACGGCGACCAGCGTCCCGATTGCCCCATCCTGCAAAGCCTGGCCGATTGACGGCACCACCGAAGCACGTATAATCCTGACACGTTTTGGTGCTCGCGCTTCTGTTCGGATGCGCAGTTAAACGGGAAACAGGAAGCCGTCACCGGCCCACCTGTGCTGCCCCCGCAACGGTCAACAAGCGTCGTCGCATGACGACACTCCGCCTCGCAATACCACTGTGCTCCTTGCATGGGAAGGTCAGGCGGATTTGCTTGCCAGCCCGGATACCGGCCAAACAGGGGGAAATGCCGCAGGCATTTCTATTCAATCCGCTCACGGGGAGGTGAGTGGCTTGCTTCTGAAAGCTTTCAATGATCTACAAATCGATCGTCGCCTTGGCGACTTTCCTGCCGCTGGCCGTCCATGCGGACACCACGGATGCCGCCGATACGCCGGAGACCACGGTCCAGGTACGCGGCCATTACGATAACGGCGTGGGCACCTCCAACGCCGCCAGCCAAGGGGCGGTGACGGCGGAGTTGATCGCCAATCGTCCCGCATTGCGTCCGGGCGAACTGCTGGAGTTTGTGCCCGGCGTGATCGTCACGCAGCACAGCGGCGACGGCAAGGCCAATCAATACTTCCTGCGCGGCTTTAACCTCGACCACGGCACCGACTTCGCCACCTTCGTCGACGGCATGCCGGTCAACATGCGCACCCACGCGCACGGCCAGGGCTACACCGATCTGAACTTCCTGATCCCGGAACTGGTCGACCGCATCAACTACAAAAAAGGTCCGTACTACGCGGATGAAGGCGACTTCGCGTCGGCCGGCGCGGCGCATCTGACGCTGGCGAACAAGCTGCGGGAAAACACCGCCAGCCTGTCGGTGGGCGAGAACCAGTATTACCGATCGGTGGTCACCGGTTCGACGCCGATGGGCGCCGGCAATCTGGTGTACGGTGCGGAGCTGGGCCACAACAACGGCCCGTGGGTGGAGCCGGAAGCCTTCCACAAAAGCCTGGGCGTGCTGCGTTACGCGCAAGGCGCCAGCGATGACCAGTTCACCGTGACCGGCATGTTCTACAAGGGTGCCTGGCATGCGAGTAACCAGATTCCGCTGCGCGCGGTGCAGAGCGGCGAGATCGATCCGTTTGGCGCGATCGATCCGACCGACGGCGGTGAGACGTCGCGATACAGCCTGTCCGCCACCATGCGCAAGCGCACCAGTGACGCGCTGTTCCAGGCCAATGCCTACGTGGTGCAATCGAGCCTGACGCTGTACAACGACTTCACCTACTTCCTCGACGACCCGGTCAACGGCGACCAGTCGCGCCAGACCGAGAAGCGCCGCATGGCCGGCTTCGACGTCGGCCAGACGTGGTTCAGCCACTGGGGCGGTCTGGATGTCAGCAACAAGGTCGGCTTGCAGGGACGCTACGACTACATCTCGCCGCTGGGCCTCTACAAGACGGCGCATCAGCAAACGCTGGGCGTGATCACCGAGTCGAAAGTGAAGGAAGCCAGCGCCGGCGCCTACGTCGAGAACACTGTGCAGTGGCTGCCGTGGATGCGCACCACGGCCGGCCTGCGCTACGACCGTTACCGCTTTGACGTCGACAGCAACATCGCCGAGAACTCGGGCAAGGTCAGTGCCGGCACCACGTCGCCGAAATTTTCGGTGGTGCTGGGACCCTGGGCCAAGACCGAATTCTTCATCAACTACGGCGAAGGCTTTCACAGCAACGATGCGCGCGGCACCACTGTGCATCTGACGCCGAAGGAGCGTGAGCCGATCGATCCGGTCACGCCGCTGGTGAAGACGCGCGGCGCGGAGATTGGTGCGCGTACCGAATTCCTGCCTGGCCTGCAAAGCTCGATGGCGTTGTGGAAGCTGCGCTCCGAATCGGAGCTGGTGTTTTCCGGCGACGCCGGCGACACCTCGCCGAGCCGTGGAAGCTATCGTTCAGGCATCGAGTGGAATAACCACTACATTGCCAATTCCTGGCTGCTGTTCGATCTGGATATGGTGTATTCGCGCAGCCACTACACCGAGCATGATCCGGTGGGCGATTACATTCCCGGCGCGATCGGCAAGGTGGCTTCGTTCGGCGCCACCGTCATGGATATGGGGCCGTGGTCGGGCGCTTTCCAGATGCGGTACTTCGGACCGCGTCCGCTGATTGAGGATAACAGCCAGCGCTCGGCCAGCACGGCGATCGCGTATGCGCGTGTGGGCTATAAATTCAACCGCCGCTGGACGGTGCAGCTGGACGCCTTCAACCTGTTCGACCGCAAGGCCAGCGATGTGGATTACTACTACGCTTCACGCCTGCCGGGCGAGCCGGCGGAAGGCGTGGACGACATCCACTACCATCCGGCCGAACGCCGCACCTTCCGCCTGACGGTCAAGACCACGTTCTGAATCGGGCTACGCCATGGTGGCGCCGGTGCTACCATGGCTGCATGACGACTCCATACCAACTTTATTATTGGGACGGTCTCCAGGGCCGCGGTGAATTTGTGCGGCTGGCGCTGGAGGAAGCCGGCGTGCCGTATGTCGACGTGGCGCGCAAGAAGGGCGGCATGTCCGCGCTGACGGCCAGCCTGGATGGCGAACAGGTGGCGCATCCATCGTTTGCGCCGCCGGTGCTGCGGGTGGGCGAACTGCTGATCGGGCAGACTGCGAATATCCTGATGTTTTTAGGCACGAAGCATGGGCTGGCGCCGCGTTCGCAGGACGGACGCTTGTGGGCCAATCAGCTACAGCTGACCATCGCCGACATCGTCGCTGAGGCGCACGATACGCATCATCCGATTTCTTCCAGCGCGTACTACGAGGAGCAGAAGAAGGAAGCCAAGGCGCGCGCCAGGGATTTTCGCGAGAAGCGCATACCGAAGTTCCTCGATTATTTTGAAGGCGTCATCGAGCGCAATCCGGGACGTGGCGGTTACGCGATTGGATCGCGGCTGTCGTATGTGGATTTGTCGCTGTTCCAGCTGCTGGACGGGCTGGCGTATGCCTTCCCCAACACGATGGCGAAACTGGCGCCATCGTATCCCGGCCTGTTTGCCCTGCACGCCAAAGTAGCGCAGCGCCCCAATGTTGCCGCCTACCTCAACTCGAAGCGCCGGATTCCGAATAACGAGACCGACATCTTCCGCCACTATCCGGAGCTGGACAAATAATTACGCTGCGCTGGTGACCGGGTAGCCGGCGTCGGCGATGGCGGATTTCAGCGGGGCGAGCGGGGTGGCGCTGTCGATCTTGACGGATTTGGTGGCCAGGTCGATCTCGACTTTGGCGCCGGCGTCGATGGTTTGCACGGCCTTGGTGACGGCCCCCACGCAGTGGCCGCAGCTCATGTTTTCTACTTGCAGCTGGTACATCGCATACTCCTTAAACAGTTTCATTACCTGTACTTTAATCCTTCCTGCCATGGGAAGGTCAAGCGTTCATTTGGGAGGGTTGGTATGGCAACTTTGGAGCGGGCGGGGCTGGAGCCGGTGGCGTAGGGGAGGGGCGAAGCGTCTCATGACTGAGGCGGTGTTGAGATAGCGCATCGGGTGGCGCACCGGAACGCGCTAGCCTCCTTGAATGACTAGCGAAGTTCATGCTGAAACGGGTAAAAGTGTTGTCGTGCCATATCCAAAAAAGCATTTGGCAGTTGGGGCGATGCGCGCTATCTTAAGACAGGCGGATTTGAAGGGGAGGGGATGGCGCATGGCGAACCTATCCCCGCCGCCACGACCATCGATCATTGGCGCAACGATGCGCAATTCCATGGCGGCTTCTGGATGCTGGTGGAGATTAATCCTGCGGCGGGTCGTCCAGGCGGGCCAGGTCGAGGCTGACCAGGGCCCAGATGCCGCCGGCGTAGTCGGGTTCCTGCGACAGCGTTTCCACTTCCGACGGCCGAATTTCGAAGGCCTTGCCTTGCTCGACCAACTGGCCGACGTGGCCGTAGATGGCCTTGGTGGCGTTGCTCATGGCGGTGCCCACCGTGTCGCCCGTAGTCACGCAGCCGGGAATGTCCGGCACCGTCACGCCATATTTTTTGGCGCCGATGGTTTTCTGGATCAGGATAGGGATGTCCATGATGTCTGACCTCTGCTGTGGCGCGAAATCCGGGCAAAATCAATAACTTGGATTCTTAGTGTCATACAGGATGCCGACGGTTTCAAGCACTTTTTCAGACGCGCCTTTACCCCGCTATTCGTGGTTTTTGAGCGATTGACATCGCCTGTTGCCTCAGATAACATTCATGCCATGCATTAAAGAATTTAAAAGTGCATAACAGAAACACTCTTTCGCCAAGGTCCCACACCCCCGTACCTGGTTAAGCTTCGCCGCTTTTCAACCATTTACCTACAGGGACCATCATGAAATACGCCAAACTCGCCGCACTCGCCGTTGCACTCGCCTACGGTAGCGCAGACGCCGCTGTCATCACTTTCCAAACCGGTACGTCGAATGCCGCTGCGCAAACCACCGCCAACGCCTACCGCGATATCGTCGACGCCGCTGTTGCCAATTCGTCGCATTCAACCGTACTGAGCAACTACGATATCGTCTCCAACCAGTCGCTGTTCGGCGCCGGCGCCACCAATATCGCCTTCAAGTCGACCATTAACTTCGGCCTGAGCGCGGCTGGCACCTATTCGTTCCGTGCCGGCGTCGACTTCGGCAACGGCGGCGCCGTGTTCCTGGACGGCCAGGCTGTCGATCTGAAGACCGGCGACCTGTGGTGGGCGCATGACTATAACAACACCAATTCGGTGCTTAGCGTCAGCAACAAGGCGCTGACGGCCGGCAACCACACGCTGACGATCTACGGCCTGGAAGGCTGCTGCGATGGCGGCCAGCAGGTGCAGTACTCGGCCAACGGCGCCGCGTTCCAGAGCTTCGGCGCCAGCACCCTGCAGATGGCCGCTGTGCCTGAGCCGGAAACCTATGCCATGATGCTGGGCGGCCTGGGCGTGGTCGGCGCCATCGCCCGCCGCCGCCGCGAGAAAAAGCAGGCGTAAAAAAACTCAGCCCCGCCGGCATTGCTGCGGGCGGGGCTGAGAGGATCGAACTAAACGATTTATACCATTACAGGACTTCGCTGGCGTGATCCGCCAGACGCGAACGTTCGCCGCGCGCCAGCGTCACGTGACCGCCGTGCGACCAGCCCTTGAAGCGATCCACCACATACGTCAGGCCACTCGAACCTTCGGTCAGGTATGGCGTGTCGATCTGCGCGATATTGCCCAGGCAGATGATCTTGGTGCCCGGACCGGCACGCGTCACCAGCGTCTTGACCTGTTTCGGCGTCAAGTTCTGCGCTTCGTCGATGATCAGGAACTTGTTGACGAAGGTACGGCCACGCATGAAGTTCAGCGACTTGATCTTGATGCGCGAACGGATCAGGTCCTGGGTTGCCGCGCGGCCCCACTCGCCGCCATCCGAATCGGACTTGTTGAGCACTTCCAGGTTGTCGTCAAACGCGCCCATCCACGGCGACATTTTCTCTTCCTCGGTGCCAGGCAGGAAACCGATGTCTTCGCCGACCGGCACCGTCACGCGGGTGACGATGATTTCGTTGTAGAGCTTGGTTTCCAGCACTTGCGCCAGGCCAGCGGCCAGGGCCAGCAGGGTTTTACCCGTACCAGCCTGACCCAGCAGCGTGACGAAGTCGCATTCCGGATTCATCAGCAGGTTGAGCGCGAAGTTCTGCTCGCGGTTGCGCGCGGTCACGCCCCACACATTGTTCTTGTTGTGGCTGAAGTCGCGCAGGGTTTGCAGCACGGCGGTCTTGCCGTTGATCTGCTTGACCTGGCCATAGAACGGCGCTTCGCCATTCTTCGGCTCCAGGAACACGAACTGGTTGACCAGCATCGACGGCACGAACGGACCGGTCACGCGGTAGAACGTGGCGCTCTGGCCGCTCTTGTTCTCCTGCCACGACTCCAGGTCCTTGGCGTGCTTGTTCCAGAAGTCTTCCGGCAGTTGCAGGATGCCCGAGTACAGCAGGTCGGTATCTTCCAGCACGTGGTCGTTGAAGTAGTCTTCCGCCGGCAGGCCCAGCGCGCGCGCCTTGATGCGCATGTTGATGTCTTTCGACACCAGCACGATGGCGCGGCCTTCCTGCTCCGATTCCAGCGAGCGCACTACCGACAGGATCTGGTTGTCGGCTTTGCCCGATGGCAGGCCCACCGGCAGTTCCGCCGTTTGCAGGCGGGTCTGGAAGTACAGGCGGCCCTTGGCGTCCTTGTTGCCCAGCTTGGACAGCGGGATGCCGTTCTCGATGGCGTCGTCGTCGGTGTTGGAGACCAGCGCGTCCAGCGTGCGCGAGACTTGACGCGCATTGCGCGCCACCTCGGTCATGCCTTTCTTGTGGTTGTCCAGCTCTTCCAGCGTCATCATCGGCAGGTAGACGTCGTGTTCTTCAAAGCGGAACAGCGACGATGGATCGTGCATCAGCACGTTGGTGTCCAGCACGAACATCTTGGTGGTGCCGGTCTGGTCGGCATTGCGGCTGGTGGACGACTTGATCGCCACCTCATTGGCCTTGTGCTTGGCCGGATGCGGCGCTTCGGTGGTGATCGGCGTGACCTTGCCGCGCGGCGATGGCTTGCCCTTGGCTTCGACGGCGTCGGCCGCCGCTTTCAACACGGCTGGCGCGGCTTTCAGTACGGCGGCCACGGCTTTGGATTTGGCTGGCGCAGGCGCCGGCGCTGGAACAGCAGTTGCAACGGCGGCGGGCGCTTTGGCGACCACCGGTTTTTTTGCTACAGGAACGGCTTTGACGGTCGCCGCTTTCTTCGGCGCTGGTGCTGGCTCGGGCGCGATATCGGCAACTGCCGCGAGGGCAGGGGTCGCACGGCCGGTGGCCTTGGGGTAATCTTTTGCCAACAGTATAGTCGCTGGCTTACTTGGTATTTTTGGCAGTGGCATCAGGATCTCAATCGAAAGATATCTGGAGGAATCCGCCCACAGGGAGTCGTCCCGATGGGGTGGATGCTGGGTAAAAGGGAAAAGGAGACTGCCGACGGGCACGCATGGCGCCCGGTGAAAGTACCGCGTGGTGGCCGGCTGGCCACCATGTAGGGTGGGAGGAATTACAGTGCTGACTCAAAATGACTGGATACGCTCGGTTCTGCTACGGTTGAGCAAACTGGAAGCTGCAACGCATCCCTACAACTTAAGCCTGGCGCGTGACAAATTCCAGCACTTCATCAACGTGACCCGCTACCTTCACGCCTCTCCATTCTTTCACCAATTGGCCGGTAGCGTCAATCACAAACGTGCTGCGTTCGATGCCGCGTACAGTCTTACCGTACATTTGCTTCATCTTCATGACACCGAACTGTTCGCAGACTTTTTCTTCCGGGTCGGAAATCAGTTCAAACGGCAGGCCCAGCTTGGCGCGGAAGCCTTCGTGCGAACGCAGCGAGTCGCGGCTGATGCCGTAGATTTCGGTCTCGGCCGCCTGGAATTGCTCGTACAGGTCGCGGAAGGCCATGTTTTCGGTGGTGCAGCCTGGGGTGTTGTCCTTGGGGTAGAAGAACAGCACGGTATAACGCGCCGGGCGGCCGGACAACTGGAAGGTCTGGCCGCTGGTCATCGGCGCGGAGAAATCGGTTACTACATCAGCCACAGGCGTCTCCTGGAAGGGTTATTCGGCGCGGGCGGGGCCCTGAATGATCAGCTGGCCCGAACGTCCCGGCAGCTCGCCCCAGGTGATGGGGCAAACCGGCATCGGCAGGTCTTGTATCTTCTGATGGTAGTCAGCCATGGACGCCAGTTGGTATCCCTGTGCTTGCCACCCTGCCAATAGCTGCTCGAATATGGGGGCGAGTTTCTGTCCTTCAAGCTCGGCGTGCAAAGTATAGACGTGGTCGCGCGTGGCGCCTTCGGTCAGCTTGAGCAGGAAGGCGGCGATATTGCCGGTGCCGATCGTCACGCCGTCGACTTCGCAGCCCAGCACTTCGTCCAGCGTCGGCAGCGTGGTCGGCATCTGGATGTGCTTCAGCACCTGCGCGCCGTCGGACAGACGGTGCGGACCGTCGGCCGGATTGGCCAGCTGGCCGTTTTCCTTCAGCACGCAGCGGCCGTCGGAAGCGTAGGCGTAGCCGGCGGTGTCGTGTTCGTGGAAGGCGGCGTTGTTCATCTGCCAGCCGGCGGCGCCGTGGGTGCGCGGCGCCTGGCCGAACACCTGGGTGAAACGGTTGGCGGCCTTGCGCATCATGCTGGTGGCCCAGCCGGCGTCGCGCCTGGCGACGTTGTCCTGCCACAGCACGTGGTCCCAGGTGTGGATGCCGCACTCAAAGCCGGCGTCCTGCACCGCGCGCATGTCGGCGGCGCAGTCCTTGCCGATGTCCGGGCCGGGCAGCAGCACGCCGTACATCAGCGTCTTGAAACCGTAATGCTCAACCACCGACGTGCGCGACACCTTGCTGAAGAAGCCCGGACGCAGCGCGCGCCGCATCGCCCAGCCGGTGTGATCCGGCCCGAGCGAAAACAGGAAGGTGGCGCCGGCATTGTGCGCCTTCAGCATGCGTACCAGGTTGGGTACGCCCTCACGGGTGCCGCGGTAGGTGTCGACGTCGATCTTCAACACCATCAATGGTTTTTGATTCAATGCTTAGTCCATCAGTTTCTGTGCTTCGGCCACTTGGCCGCGGTAGGCGTCGAAGATTTTCTTCAGCGCGTCAGCCATGGTGGTGGTCGGCTTCCAGTCCAGCTCTTCGCAGGTGTTGGTGATTTTCGGCACGCGGTTCTGCACGTCCTGGTAGCCGGCGCCGTAGTAGGCGCCCGAGGTGGTTTCAACGATCTGGACCTTGGCGGCGCCTTCGGCGTACTCAGGGTATTGCGGCGCCAGTTTCAGCATCATGTTGGCCAGTTCGCGGATCGAGAAATTGTTGACCGGGTTGCCGATGTTGTAGATCTTGCCGGTGGCGGCGCCGTTCTTGTTCTCGATGATTTTCATCAGCGCATCAATGCCGTCGTCGATGTCGGTGAACGCGCGTTTCTGCGCGCCGCCGTCCACCAGCGAGATGTTCTCGCCACGCACGATGTGGCCGAAGAACTGGGTCACCACGCGCGACGAGCCTTCTTTCGGCGTGTGGATCGAATCCAGGCCGGCGCCGATCCAGTTGAATGGACGGAACAGCGTGAAGTTCAGGCCTTCCATGCCGTAGCCCCAGATCACGCGGTCCATCAGCTGCTTGGCGTTGGAGTAGATCCAGCGTGGCTTGTTGATCGGGCCGCAGATCAGTTCCGAGTTTTCCGGATCGAACTCTTCGTCGTGGCACATGCCATACACTTCCGAGGTCGATGGGAACACCAGGTGCTTGCCGTACTTGGCGGCGGAACGCACGATCGGCAGGTTGGCTTCAAAGTCCAGCTCGAATACGCGCAGCGGCGCTTTCACGTAGGTCGATGGGGTCGCAATAGCAACCAGCGGCAGGATCACGTCGCACTTCTTGACGTGGTACTCGACCCATTCCTTGTTGATGGTGATGTCGCCTTCGAAGAAGTGCATGCGCGACTTGTAAGCCTCATTCTCCAGCACGTCGGTGATACGGTCGGTACTCATGTCCATGCCGTACACGTGCCAGTCGGTGGTTTCCAGAATGCGTTTCGACAGGTGATGGCCGATGAAGCCATTGACGCCGAGGATGAGAACTTTTTTCATGTGAGTATATCCAGGTAATGTTTAGTGCTGCCGCCGCTTAAGCGCGCGCGGCCAGGCGAATATCGAGCTGCTCCGCCGTGATCGGTTCACCATCGGCGGTCAATGCGGAAATCGTCAGCATGCGGCCATCGCCGCAAACGCCAAAGATGCAATTATCTACTACTGTCAAGCCCGGTGGCAAACTGAGAGAAACAACATTGCCAAAGTTGCCATGGCCAGTGCCGGTGATGCGGGCGCGCTGGATCACGTAGCGTACACCGTCGATGTCGGTAAAGGCGCCCGGATACGGCGGCGCCACCGCGCGGTGCAGGTTGTAGACGTGCTGGGCCGGCCAGAGCCAGTCGATGCGGCCGTCTTCCGGCTTGCGGCCGCCGAAGTAGCCGCCCTTGCTCAGGTCGTTGTGCAGGCGCGGCGCCGTGCCGTCCAGCAGCGATGGCAGCACGCGCCACAGCGCCTGCTCGGCCGCCACCTGCACCTTGCCGAATACTTCGTGCGCGGTGTCGTCCGGCAGGATCGGCACTTCCATCTGCGAGACGATGGCGCCGGCGTCCGGCTTGACGGTCATTTCGTGCAGCGTGGCGCCGGTCACGGTGGCGCCGTGCAGCACCGCCCAGTTGACCGGCGCGCGGCCGCGGTATTCCGGCAACAGCGAGCCGTGCATATTGAACGCGGGCGCCACCGCCAGCAGCTCGGCCGGCAGCATGTTGCGGTAGTAAAAGCTGAACATCAGGTCCGGCTTGGCGGCCTGCACCTGCGCCAGCAGCTCGGGCGACTTGGCGTCGGCCGGCGTGATGTAGGGAATGCCTTCGGCCTCGCACAGCGAAATCACCGATTCGAACCAGATGTTTTCGTTGGCGCTGTCCTCGTGCGTGACCACCAGCGCGACGTCGACGCCGCCGGCCAGCAGCACTTTCAGGCAGCGCACGCCGACATTGTGATAGCCGAAGACGACGGCGCGCTTGCGCGGTTCCAGGTCACTCATGATGGCGGCCCACGGTGCGTTTCTCGACGCCGGGCGGCGGCAGCGGCTGGCCGTTGTCGTCGCGCTGTTGCAGGATGGTCTGCACCACGTAGCGCGGACGGGCCCGCACTTGCTGGAAGATGCGGCCGACATATTCGCCCAGCAAACCGATGCCGAACAGGATGATGCCCATGAAGAAGAAGGTGATGGCAAACAGCGTGAACACGCCTTCCGCTTCCGCGCCCAGGAACAGGCGGCGCGCCACCAGCACCACCACCAGCAGCGCCGACAGCAGCGACATCAGCATGCCCATCATCGAGTAGAACTGCAGCGGCACCAGCGAGAAGCCGGTGACCAGGTCGAAGTTCAGGCGGATCAGGCTGTACAGCGAGTATTTCGATTCGCCGGCCGAACGCTCTTCGTGCTCGACCACGATTTCGGTCGGGTTGCGCGAGAAGCGGTAGGCCAGCGCCGGCACAAAGGTATTCACTTCGGCGCACTGGTTCATCAGGTCGACGATGTTGCGGCCGTAGGCGCGCAGCATATTGCCCTGGTCGGTGATCTTGATGTTGGTGATGCGCTCGCGCAGGTGGTTCATGGCCTTGGAGGCGTAGGTGCGCCACGCCGAGTCCTGGCGTTTGCGGCGGATCGAGCCGACGTAGTCGTAGCCTTCGCGTACCTTGGCCACCAGGTTGCCGATTTCTTCCGGCGGATTTTGCAGGTCGGCGTCCAGCGTCACCATGATGTCGCCGCGCGACGCTTCAAAGCCGGCCAGGATGGCCATGTGCTGGCCGTAGTTACCGTTGAACAGCACCACGCGGGTCACGTCCGGGCGCTGGCGGAACTGTTCGGCCAGAATCGACACCGAGTTGTCGCGGCTGCCGTCGTTGACGAACACGATTTCGTAGCTGGCGCCCAGCTTGTCCAGTGCCGGATACAGGCGCGCGAACAAGGCGGCCAGGCCGGCCTGTTCGTTGTAGATCGGGATGACGACGGAGATTTCCGGCTTGTTCAGGGAGACGGTCATTTGATCAGGATCGCTTTCACGGCTGCGACTGCGCGATCGACGTCGGCAAAAGTCATGGCGTAGAACATCGGCAGGGTCACGGTCAGGTAGCCGAGTTTTTCGGAGACCGGGAACATGCCTTCCTTGAAGCCGCGCTCGCGGTACAGGCTGAACAAATGGATCGGCGAGTAGTGGTAGCCGGTGCCGACGTTGAAGCGGTCCTTCATGGCGGTCATGAAGTCGGCGCGCGTGCTCGGACCGTTGTCCGGCAGGATGATCTGGAACAGGTGGTAATTGCTGGAATCGAAGGCTTGCAGCGGCAGCTGGGCGCCGGACTGCGCTTCAAACTCCGGACCAAACGCCTCGTAATAGCGGCGCGCCAATGCGCGGCGATGGGCGGTGACCTGCTCGATATTGGCGAACTGGCCCAGGCCGATGGCGGCCATGATGTCGCTCATATTGTATTTGCCGCCCAGGACATCGACATCGATGCCGTCGACGCCGCTGCGGGTCACGCCTTGCAGGCGGTATTTCTCGGCAATCTTGGCTTCTTCCAGGTTGTTCAGCACCAGTGCGCCGCCTTCGCCGGTGGTCAGGTTCTTGTTGGCCTGGAAGCTGAACGAGACGAAATCGCCGAACGAACCGATGCGCTTGCCGTTCCATTCGGAACCGAAGGCTTGCGCCGCATCTTCCACCACGCGCAGATTATGCTTTTTGGCGATGGCGTACAGGCGGTCCATATCGACCGGCAGGCCGGACAGGTAGACCGGAATGATGGCCTTGGTGCGCGGCGTGATCGCGGCTTCGACTTTATCGAGGTCGATATTGCGGGTGACCGGGTCGATGTCGGCAAACACCGGGGTGGCGCCGACTTCGATGATGACGTTGGCGGTGGCGACCCACGAAATCGGCGTGGTGATCACTTCATCGCCAGGACCGATGCCGGCGATGCGCAACGCGATTTCCATCGTGCAGGTGCCGGAATTGAAGGTGCGCACCGGACGGCCGCCGAAGTACTCGGACATCTGGGCTTCAAACGCCGCCACTTTCGGGCCGCTGGTGATCCAGCCCGAACGCAGGACTTCGCCCACGGCGGTAATGGTGGCCTCGTCGATCGTAGGCTTGGAAAAGGGCAGGAAGGGCTGATCAGCACTCATGAGGTGGTATGCTCTCTTAATATATTTTTGTCTATGACGTATGGCCGTCATTCTAAATTGTTCGTCAGGTACGCGCCAGCCACGCCACCCCGACCAGGATGACGAAAATGGCAAGCAGGCGCTGCATCGACAGCGCTTCGCCGAACAGGTACCAGGCGCCGACGGCGGTGACCACATAGCCTAAAGACAACATCGGATAGGCGACGGACACATCGACGCGCGACAGTGCAATAATCCACAGCACTACCGACAGTACGTAGCAAGTAAGCCCGCCAATGATGGGCAACTGCGTGGCGACGCGCCAGCCGACACTGAACAGATTGCTCAGCGTCAGGTGGATTTCGCCGACGTTGCGGGCGCCGGCCTTGAGCAGCAGTTGCGCTACTGCATTAAGCAGCACGCCGACGATGATGAAGCTAAACGTTGCAATATTCATTTATGGTTTTATTCATTACAGATTGGTAATGACGATCCGGCGGCTGTCTTCCGCGATCACGCGCATGGTCACGCCCTTGCTTTTCAATTCCCGATAAGCATCGTCGCTGACGATGGCCATGGCCTTGACCTGCTGCGCCGTATGCTCGCGCCAGCGGGCGATAAAGCCGTCCACCGTCGGAATCGACAGCTCCGGCTGCTGGCGCAGGCCGAAGGTGAATTCGTCCCAGTAATCCACCAGGATCACCGTGCGGCGCAGGTAGAAGGTCATCGATTGCTCGTAGGTGGAGACCGAATAGATCTTGGTGTCCGCTTGCAGTTCTGGCAGCATCTTCAACGCCAGTTGTTTGCCGGCGCGCAGATTGCCATACGGCTCAAAGCCGGTCAGGATCAGCTGTACCGAGACAAAACCGGCGATGGCCAGCGTCAGCACGGTCAGGTCGCGGCGCAGCTGGCGCGCATGCAGCATCGCCAGCGCACCGCCGCCGGCCGCCACGATGGCGGCCGTCAGCACCCACGGCTGGTAGGCTTCCAGCAGCGCGCGCTCGTCCGGATGGCGCGTCGCGTTGCCGATCATGTGCGGCAGCGCCGCCAGCCCAGCTATGCCGACCAGCACCAGCAGGCCGGCCGCCAGCGTGCGGTTCATGCGCGAGGCGCTTTCCAGATAGGTGGCGATCAGGATGGCCAGCGCCGGGAATACCGGCAGGATGTAGCCCGGCAGCTTGGAGCTGGAATAGCTGAAGAAGAAGGTAATGAACACGGCCCAGATCACCAGCAGCAGTTTCGGCTGGAACACGCCGGCCGTGCGCTTGGCGCCCTGGAACAGCGCCTGCGGCAGCAGGCCCAGCCATGGCATCACGCCGGGAATCAGCAGCAGCAGGAAGTAGTACCAGGCGCCTTCACGGTGGTGGGCCTTGAGGAAGAAGCGTTCCCAGTGTTCATGGATGAAGAAGAAATGCGGCTGTTCCGGGTTCTTCAGCGCCACCAGCACAAACCACGGCGCGGCAATGGCGAAGAACAGCACCAGGCCTTTGCCCAGATGCAGACGTTTCCAAATGGTAACGTCACGCGACAGCACGGTGTACAGCACCAGCACCGCGCCCGGCAGCACTAGGCCGATCAGGCCCTTGGCCAGCACCGCCAGCGCCATGCCGGTCCAGCACAGCAACATCCAGTTGCGTTGTTCGGTCGGCGTGGCGTTATCGCGCTGGGCCAGCAGCAGGCTGCACAGGGCGATGGTCATCATGCCCGACAGGCCCATGTCCAGCGAGTCGATCTGGCCGCAGGCGACCCAGAACAGGCTGGAACCCAGCGTCAGCGCGGCATAGAAGCCGGCGCGCTGGCCGAACACGCGGTTGGCGGCATAGCCGGTGAACAGCACGCCGCCCAGGCCGCACAGCCCGGTCCACAGGCGCGCCTGCCACTCGCCCAGGCCGAACAGGCCGAACGAGACGGCGTTCATCCAGGTTTGCAGCGGCGGCTTTTCGAAATACTTGATGCCATTCAGGCGGGTGGTGATCCAGTCGCCGGTGGCCCACATCTCGCGCGCCATTTCGGCGTAGCGGCCCTCATCGGGCGGCACCAGCGTGCGCACGCCCAGCACGTACAGCCAGACAATGACGAACGCCGCCAGCAGTCCCCACACGACTTTCTTGGAGTTGTAGAGGTCGTTCATCAGGCGCTTTTGCCCTCGTTGGCGTCGATGATCAGGGCCAGCGCGACCTTGCGGCCTTCGCCCATCAGGATGTTGTAGGTGCGGCAGGCGGCCTGGCTGTCCATGCACTCGACGCCGATGCGGCGCAGCGTCAGCGCGGCGGTCAGCCTGGGATGGATGAAGCGCTGGCGGGCGCCGGTGCCGAGGATCACCACGTCCGGATTCTCGGCGCCGATCAGGTCGAAATGTTCGGCGGTGATCGACTCGAAGGTCGGCGCATTCCAGGCGCGCGGCGCCACTTCCGGCAGTACGATCAGGCTGTAGTTGTAGCGCTCAGCATTGATTTCGACGCCGGTTTCGTCGTAGCCGGTAACGGTCTGGTATTTTTGGGTATCGCTTTGGTGGAGCTTCATGTCGGAAATCGTGGATGGAATCGGGTGTATAAAGCGCAAAAGAAGTTGTCATTGTAGCGTTTTCAAGGGGCGTCCGGCCTGAAAGGTTGATTAAATCGGCCCCTTTCGGCAGAATGGTTCTTTTCGCATTGCAGCACGGGCCGCCACCGGCATTTTTGGCAGGTCATGGAAGTTTGCCTCACATAAACAGGATTTTATTTTGCGACCGATTCAAAAATCGAACAAACTGGCGGAAGTCTGCTACGAGATCCGCGGCCCGGTGCCGGAAAAAGCCCGGCAAATGGAAGAGGAAGGCCACAAGATCACCAAGTTGAATATCGGCAACCTCGCCGTGTTCGGCTTCGATCCGCCGGACGAGATCGTGCAGGACATGAAGATCAACCTGTCGAATGCGGCCGGCTACACCGATTCCAAGGGCATGTTTGCGCCGCGCAAGGCGGTGATGCACTACACCCAGGGCAAGAATATCGCCGGCGTCAGCATCGACGATATCTACCTGGGCAATGGCGCGTCCGAGCTGATCGTGATGTCGATGAATGCGCTGCTGAACAACGGCGACGAGGTGCTGGTGCCGGCCCCGGACTATCCGCTGTGGACGGCGGCGGTGTCGTTGTCGGGCGGCACGCCGGTGCATTATGTGTGCGACGAGCAGCAGGAGTGGTATCCGGACATCGAGGACATGCGCCGCAAGATCACGCCGAACACGCGCGCCATCGTCGTCATCAACCCCAACAATCCGACCGGCGCGCTGTACCCGGTCGAGCTGCTGCTGCAGATCATCGAGCTGGCGCGCCAGCACGACCTGATTATTTACGCCGATGAAATCTACGACAAGGTGCTGTACGACGGCGCCGAGCACGTGTCGATCGCCTCGCTGGCGGACGACCTGCTGTTCGTGACCTTCAACGGCCTGTCGAAGAATTACCGCGCCTGCGGCTACCGGTCCGGCTGGATGGTGGTGTCGGGCGAAAAGTCGCACGCAAAAGATTACATCGAAGGCCTCAACATGCTGGCCTCGATGCGCTTGTGCGCCAACGCTCCGGGGCAGTTTGCGATCCAGACTGCGCTCGGCGGCTACCAGTCTATCGACGATCTGGTTGGCCCGGGCGGGCGCCTGTTGAAGCAACGCGATCTGGCCTACAAGCTGCTGACCGAGATACCGGGCGTCACTTGTGTCAAGCCGAAAGCGGCGCTGTATATGTTCCCCCGTCTTGATCCGAAGATCTATCCGATCGCGGATGACCAGCAGTTCGCTTACGAGCTGCTGGCCGAAACGAAAGTGCTGATCGTCCAGGGCAGCGGCTTTAACTGGATCGCGCCGGATCACTTCCGCGTCGTGTTCCTGCCGAACTCGGACGATATGGTGGAAGCCTTCGGCCGCATGGCCAAGTTCATGGAAAGCTACCGCAAGCGCCACGGCGCCAGCTTTTAATTCAGATCCACAGAAAAGATTGATATGAAACCGATCAAAGTAGGCTTATTAGGCGTCGGCAATGTCGGCGGTGGCACGTTCGACGTGCTGGAGCGCAATCAGGAAGAAATCCGCCGCCGCGCCGGCCGCAGCATCGAGATCGTGGCCGTGTCGGCACGCAACCTGGAACGCGCCAAAACGCGCACCGGCGGCAAGGTCAAGGTGGTGGCCAGCCCGTTCGATATCGTCAACGATCCGGAAATCGACATCGTCGTCGAACTGATCGGCGGCTACGACCAGGCGCGCGAGCTGGTGCTCAAAGCGATTGAAAACGGCAAGCACGTGGTCACCGCCAACAAGGCGCTGCTGGCCGTGCACGGCAACGAGATTTTCGCCGCGGCGCAAGCCAAGGGCGTCATGGTCGCGTTTGAAGCGGCGGTGGCCGGCGGCATCCCGATCATCAAGGCGCTGCGCGAGGGCCTGACCGCCAACCGCATCGACTGGCTGGCCGGCATCATCAACGGCACCACCAACTTCATCCTGTCCGAAATGCGGGACAAGGGCCTGGACTTCGCCACCGTGCTGAAGCAGGCGCAGGAACTGGGCTATGCGGAAGCCGACCCGACCTTCGACATCGAGGGCGTGGACGCGGCGCACAAAGCCACCATCATGTCGGCGATTGCCTTCGGCATTCCGGTGCAGTTCGACAAGGCGCACGTAGAGGGCATTTCCAAGCTGAACGCCATCGACATCCGCTACGCCGAGCAACTGGGTTACCGCATCAAGCTGCTGGGCATTGCCAAGCGCGCCAAGGTCAACGGCAAGGAAGGCGTGGAGCTGCGCGTGCATCCGACCCTGATTCCATCCAAGCGTTTGATCGCCAATGTGGAAGGCGCGATGAACGCCGTGCTGGTGCAGGGCGACGCCGTCGGCGCGACGCTGTACTACGGCAAGGGCGCCGGTTCGGAACCGACCGCCTCGGCGGTGATCGCCGACCTGGTGGACATCACCCGCCTGGCCACGGCCGATCCGGAGCACCGCGTGCCGCACCTGGCGTTCCAGCCGAATGCCATGACCAACATCGAGATCCTGCCGATGTCGGAAGTGACCACCAGCTACTACCTGCGCATGGATGTGAGCGATGAGCCGGGCGTGCTGGCCGACCTGACCCGCATCCTGGCCGATGCCGGCATTTCGATCGACGCCATGCTGCAAAAAGAGCCGGCGGAAGGCGAGACCCGCACCGACATCATTTTCCTGACGCATCAGACGCAGGAAAAGCATGTGACGGCGGCGATTGCCAAGATGGAAGCCTTGTCGACGGTGGGCGGCAGCGTCACCAAGATCCGTCTGGAAAACCTGAGCTAAATAAAAAAAGCCGGTCAGCGTCTACGCACGCTGACCGGCAAAGGGTTCTCTCTACAGTTTAAAGCTGGCTACATCTTTACTTCGAAGCGACAGTCAGCTCGCTTTTCACTTCTTTCACGCCTGGCACGGCCGATGCCACCTGGATGGCTTTGGTGCCGACATCGGTATTCGCGACGCTGCCCGACAGGGTGACTACGCCGTCAGCAGTGGTCACGCCGATTTGCTTTTGATCTGCCAGCGAAGCCTTGATTTTGCTGGTGATGGCCTCGTCATTGGTGGCGGTACCGGCTTTCGCGGCGCCAGCCAGCGCTGCATCCTGTTGGCCAGCGGCGAAGGCGGTGCCGGTTGCGGCAGCGGCGGTCAGGGCGGTGGCTACCATCAGGCGGGCGATCAGTTTGTTGGTCATCATGATTTGCTTCCTTTATCGAGTTTGAGGATAAAACGTCTGTGACGTTATCCACTCCTTTGCAAACCCCGTGCCAGCTCTGATTTTCTATTTGAATTCAATGACTTAGTTATGTTGTTCCGATGAGGAACCATGGCAACATGGATTATCTGTCCATATTTGTCGGGAGACAGCGACGATGCCGTGTCTCCCTTTGTTAAGTCATTGATTTTTAAGCGATTCGTCTTGTCGCTCTTCGGCGACATCATTGCGGAACAGACTGGCGTCGAGATTGTGTTTTTGCAGCAGGCGGTAGAACTCCGTGCGGTTGCGCTCGGCCAGGCGGGCGGCGTCGGCGACGTTGCCATCGGCCAGTTTCAACAGCTGGACCAGGTAATTGCGCTCGAAGCGCAGGCGCGCCTCGGTATAGCTCAGCACTTCCAGCGACGGTACCCGCAGCGCCCGTTGTACCAGCGACAAGGGGACCAGCGGCGAGGTGGCCAGCGCGCAAACGTGCTCGACTACGTTGTACAACTGGCGCACGTTGCCGGGCCAGGATGACATGGTCAGCGCCTCCAGCGCGTCCGGCGCAAAGCCGCGCACCGTCTTGCCGTATTTGGCGGCCAGCGTTTGCAGGAACTGGTTGGCCATCGGCGCCACGTCCTCGCGCCGCTGGGCCAGCGGCGGCAAGGTCAGGGCGATGACGTTGAGGCGGTAATACAAGTCCTCGCGGAACTGGCCTTCGCGCATGGCGACATCCAGGTCGCGGTGGGTGGCGGACAGGATGCGCACGTCGACCGGCTTGGCCACATCCGACCCCAGCTGGCGCACCACGCGCTCCTGCAACACCCGCAGCAGCTTGACTTGCAGCAGCAGCGGCATATCGCCGATCTCGTCCAGGAACAGGGTGCCGCCGTCGGCCGCCTGCAGCAGGCCTTCGCGCGCCGCGACGGCGCCGGTGTAGGCGCCCTTGACGTGGCCGAACAGTTCCGACTCCAGCAGCGCCTCGGGAATCGCGCCGCAGTTGACGGCGATGAACGGCGCCTTGGCGCGCCGGCTGGCGCGGTGGATGGCCTGCGCCAGCAACTCCTTGCCGGTGCCGCTCTCGCCGCGTATCAGCACGCTGGCGTCGGAGGCGGCCACCAGCCGCGCTTCGGCCAGCAGCTCGTCCATGCACTGGCTGCGGCTGATGATGGCGGCGCGCCAGTCTTCGCCGGCTTCGCTGGCGTTGGTGGCCGGCGCCGACAGGCTGAGTGCCTGGGCGATGCGTTCCAGCAGCAGCTTGGCGTCGAACGGCTTGGTCAGGTAGGCGTAGGCGCCCAGCGTGGTGGCTTCCACCGCATCCGGAATGGTGCCGTGCGCGGTCAGCAGGATCACCGGCAGCGCCGGGTAGCTGCGGCGGATTTCCTGGAACAGCCACATGCCGTCGCGGTCCGGCAGGCGGATGTCGCTGATCACCAGACGTGGCAGCTCCATCGACAGCCGCGTCACGGCCGCTTCGGCGCTGCCGACGGCGGTGACGCGGTAACCGTTGGCGGTCAGGCGCATCGAGAGCAGGCGCAGCAGGTCGTCGTCGTCATCGACTAATAACAGGTGGGCGCCCTGGCCCTGGGTAGCGGTCGTCATTTGGTCACCTGTGGTCCTGGCGCCGGGCGGACCGGCAGCGTGCGTTCGATGGTTTTCAGACCTTCCAGCATCTCGCTCAATTGATCGATGCGGCGCTGGTTTTCTTTTTGCTGCACGGCCAGCTTGTCGGCATGGTCATACAGGCGGCGCGTTTCCGCGCAGTTGCTGGACAACAGCTGCGCCAGCGGCCGGAACGGTGCGGCATCCACGTCGGACGAGGTGGCCACGCTGTCCAGCAGCGCCTGCGCCTTTGCCAGGTCGCCATTGCCGCGCGTCAGCATCAACGCCATGCCCATCTGGATTGCCACGCGCGGGCTGCGCTGTTGCAGGCCGAGGCCGCTCAGTTCCTTGACCAGTTCGCCCTGGCTCATGCGCCGCAGCGACTGGTGATAACTGAGTAGCGGGCCGACTTCGTCTGGCGGCGGCAATGGCGGCGCCACCAGTTCGATCACCGGTGGCGGCGTTGGCGCCGGCGGCGGTTCGGTCGGCAGCGGCGAGTTGAGCGTGCAGGCGGCCAGCGACAGGCAGGCCAGCACGGTCAGGATCAGGGGGAGCTTAGGATTCATAGGGCAATTCAATGCGGAAGTGGGCGCCTCGTTGCGAGGGCATCAGTTTGAGAATGCCGCCATGCGCGGCCACGTATTCATGCACGATGGACAGTCCGATGCCATTGCCGCGGCGGGCGCCGGGCGGCTGGCGCTGTCCCTGGTAAAACGGTTCGAAGATGTGGGCGGCGTCGTCCGGCGCCACGCCCGGCCCCTGGTCGCAGCAATCGAGCAGCAGCATGCCGTCCAGTTCGCCCAGGCGGAAGGAGATCAGGCCGTCCGGCGGGCTGAAACGCACGGCGTTCGACAGCAGGTTGCCGACCGCAATCGCCATCTTGTCGGTATCGATGGCGATGCTGCGCGCCTTGCCTTCGGTGGCCACGGTCAGGCGCATGGCCTGCCATTGCAGGCGCTGGCTGTCGATGGCGTGCGCCAGCAGGTCGCCCATGTCGGCCGGCTGGCGTTGCAGGTGCTGGGCGTCGAAGGTGGCGGCGTTGTAGCGCAGCAGCGCTTCGATCTGCGATTGCAACGCGGCGGTATTCTGGTTGAGGATGCCGGCGATTTCGCGCTGGTTGGGCGACAGCGCGCCGGCCACGCCGTCTTCCAGCAGCGCCACGCCTTCGCGCAGCGCCGCCAGCGGCGTCTTCAGCTCGTGCGAGATGTGGCGCAGGAAGCGCGCCTTGTCGGCTTCCAGGTCGGCCAGGCGCTGGCGCAGCCAGTTCAACTGCTGGCCCACGCGTTGCAGGTCGCTGGGGCCGCGCACCACCACGGTCTGGTCGTAGCGGCTTTCGCCCAGCGTATCGATGGCCTGTTCGATCTGCGCCAGCGGCCGCGACAGCCACAGGCCGAAGCCTGACGCCAGCAGCGCGGCCAGCAGGATGGAGCCGATCACCTGCGCCTTCAGCACGGCGCGCCGCTGGTCGAGTTCGGCCAGCAGTTCGGCGTTGCGGCGTTCGACTTCCTGTTTGACTTCCTCGGCCAGTTGCTCGTTGATGGTGGGCAGCGGATCGAGCGCTTTCTCCAGTGCCTGCTGGCGCGCGCTGTTGCGCGAGCGGGATGGCATTTGCAGGATATCCCAGGCTTGTTCGCTGGCCTGGCGCCAGCGCTGGAACAGGGCTTCGGGCGCATTCGGCAGCGCGGCCGCCACCGCGTCGAGCGACAGGCGGGCGTCGCGCCAGGCGTCGGCGTAGCGTTTGCGGAAGGCGGGATCGTCCAGCACCAGGTACTGGCGGGCGCTGCGCGTCATGGCGACGCTGCGTTCGGCCAGCTGTTGGGTATTTTCAGTGAGCGCCAGCGCGTGGTGTCCGCTGTCGCGGCTGTGGGCCGCCAGGCGGTCCAGCGTCCACAAAGCGTGCAGCGAGGCGGCGCTCAACAACACGGCAATCAGCAAAAAGACACCCAGCAGCAGCTGGCGAAACGAGAGTTTCGAGAGCATCGCGGGTTAGAAAGTGGCTATATTACAGAAATAATAAGGCCAAACGGCCGCGATAGCCTGTTCGATTGGGCGCTTGTCCCGCGTGTGTCCTAGTGGGCGACGGCGTTTTGCAGCCGCAGCTTGTGGACCGCCTCGATCACCAGCTTGCGGGCGTCGGTGCAACTGAGCTTGGCCAGCGCCGGCAGGTCGCGGGTGGCGCCGATCGCGCGCGCGACCAGGTAACCCAGGTAATAACCACGGCGCGGCGCCAGGCCGGTGTCGTCCTTGCCGGTGCTGAACAGCGGGCTGTAGTACTTGTCGTCGGTGTTGTCGAGCACCGGTTCCAGATTATCCCAGCTGGCTTGCAGATGGGCTTTGGTGATGGACAGGCTGCCTTTCGGGAAGTCCAGCAGCATTTCGCTGTCGGTGGCGTTGGGGTTCATCACTTTGGACACATAAGTGGCCAGACCTTCGCGCCACAGCGGTTGCCACATGCCCTGGTCGTCGCACTCGGGCGAGACGGCGTCCTGGTAGGTGTGGAACAGTTCGTGATGGAAGAACGCGCTTTCATCGCCGTTGCCGTGCAACACCGCCATCATGTCGGCGCCGAAGATGAAATAAGGATGGCCGTTGAACACGCGCGTGCCGCCGTCCATCTCACCCAGGGAGTGGATGATCCAGGTGTCGATGGTAGGGCGGAAATCGGGGAAGGTGGCGGCAAAGCGGGCGCTGTGGCGGGGCAGGTCGGCGTTGAAGCGGGCCACCGTGGCCAGATAGGCCTGGCGCTGCGGACCGAAGGCGTTCAGGGCGCGAGCAATCACGTAGTCCTGCTGCTCCTGGGTGCGGCGGCCCTGATAGCGCTCGATGCCGTAGAAGGCGGGGAATTTCGCCCCCACCTGCTGCTTGAAGGCCGCCACCCGCTCGGCGGAGGGCATGTTTTGGGTCGCATCCCAGAAGGTGGCGAAGTCCTCGGCGATGCTGTGGACTTGCATGACTGGCGCCGCCGCGCCGGCGCAGAACGTGGCACACGCCATCACGCCAGCGAGCAGCGCGCGCCTCATGCTGGACCGACGTCCATGCCGTCGTAGGATTCCAGCTGTTGTTCTTCGGCGAACTTGTAGAATTCCTGGTTGCGGGCGTGCAGCGTGTCGACCGTGTGCTTCTCGACTTTTTCGATATGCAGCCACCACAGCGCCGGGCTGTCGCCTTCCGGTTTGGAGTCGTAGATGCCGACCACCTGGTAGCCCTTGGCCTTCAGCAGCGCCTGCGCGGTTTCCAGCTTGGCCTTGTCGGCGTCGGCGAAGAAGTAGCCCCACAACAGCGGCTTGCTGAGATCCCACGGGGCGTTTTGTTTCATGTCGTCGAACAGCGCGACCATTTCTTCTTTGGTAATCATGAGTGTTCCTTCAAGGTCAGTACGGTATTTTACCGCGCCGGGAACTGGATGCGGACTTTCAGGCCTTGGCCGCTGCTGGCGTCGTCGAGGGTGATGGTGGCGGCGTGCAGGGTGGCGATGTCGCGCACGATGGCCAGGCCGAGGCCATGGCCGCCGGGATTGCGTTCCAGCGTGGCGGCGGCGCGGTAGAAGGGGGCGAACACGCGTTCACGCTCGGCGGCGGCGATGCCGGGGCCGTTGTCTTCCACTTCCAGCGTGACGCCGTCCGCGCTGTCGCTGACGCGCAGGGTGACGGCGCCGCCCGCCGGCGTGTAGCGCAGCGCGTTGTCGACCAGGTTGGCCAGCATTTCGTGCAGCAGCAAGGCCTGGCCCGGCACCACGCAGTCCTGCTGCGCCTCCAGCGCCAGGTCGATGTTCTTGGCCACCGCCGCCATCGCCAGTTCCAGCCCGACCTGGCGCGCGGTATCGCGCAGCGAGACGGGCGCCGTGCTATCGGTGCTTTGGTCGCGGTGTTCGATGCGCGCCAATGTCAGCAGGCGGTTGGCCAGGTTGACGGTGGAGTCGGTGGTGGCGGCCATGCTTTGGACAATCTCGCGCAGCGCGGCCTTGCTCAGTTCCGGATCGGCGCCGGGCCGGTCGCATTCGCGCAGCGCCAGTTCGGCCTGGGTTTTCAGCACCGTCAGCGGGGTGCGCAACTGGTGCGACGCGTCGGCGATGAAGCGGCGCTGGCTGTTGATCAGCATGTGCATGCGTGACCGGGAACTGTTCAACGCCGCCACCAGCGGCCGCACTTCCTTGTGGACCAGCGTCGGATCGACGTCGGAGGCGTCGTTCAAACCGCGCGTCTCGACCGCGCTTTTCAGCTGCATCAATGGCCGCAGCACCAGCCGCACCGCAAACCACACCAGCAGCGCCACCGCCGCCAGCAGCAGCGCCTGCCATTTGAGCGTGTCGAACAGGATCTGGTTGGACAGCACGCGCCGCGCTTCCAGCGTTTCGCCGACCTGGATCAAGGCGATGCCGCGCATCGAGTCGTCATACACCGGCTGCAGCAGCGCGGCGATGCGCACCGGCTGACCGTTGTACTGGGCGTGATAAAAGCGCACCAGCGCCGGATAGGCCTCCGAGCGCGGCACATCAGCCGGCACCGCCGGCAGATCGCCGTAGCCGGACACGGTCTCGCCGCGAATGCCGGTGACCTTGTAGTAGATGCGGCCCAGCGTATCGGTCTCAAAGCTGTCCAGCGCCACGTAGGGCACGTCGGCCACTACTTTGCCATCGACCACCGACACCCGTTCCGCCAGCGCGCGGGTGGAGGCCAGCAGCGAACGGTCGTAGGCCACGTCGGCGGCATCCTTGGCGTTGCGGTAGACCGAGATGGTGTTCAGCGCCACCAGCACCAGCAATGGCCCCAGCAACCAGCGCAGCAACTGGCCGCGCAGGCTGCCCAGCATGTCGCCGGCGCGGGGCGCTTGAGCGCCTGGTGTTGCTGGTGCGGGCGGCGTGGTCATGCCGGTCAGGCTGGCGCGCCGGTAGCGGCGCGCGGTTGCAGCAGGTAGCCGATGCCGCGCAGCGTGGTGATGACGGCGGCGTCCGGGCCGGGCATGTCGAGCTTCTTGCGCACGCGGTGGATGTACAGGTCAATCGCATCGATGCCGGCATCGTCGGCCAGCGCGAAGACTTCGTCGAACAGCTTCTCCTTGGAGACGGCGCGGCCGGTGCGAGTGATCAGCGTCTCCAGCACCGCGTGTTCGCGCGGCGTCAGCGCCAGCGGATTGCCGGCGTAGCTGAACATGCGGGTGACGGTGTCGAAACTGAGTGCGCCGCATTGGTGGACCAGCGCCTCGTTGCCGACGCTGCGTCGCAGCAGCGCCTTGACGCGCGCTTCCAGTTCCGCCAGCTCGAACGGCTTGGCCAGGTAATCGTCGGCGCCAAGATTGAGGCCTTGCACGCGGTCTTCCAGGCCGCCGCGCGCGGTCAGGATCAGCACCGGCGTCTTGGCGCGCGCACCGCCGCGGGCACGCAGGCGCTTGAGCACATCCAGGCCGTCCATGCGCGGCAAGGTCAGGTCGAGGATGACCAGCGCGTAGTCCTGGGTGTGCAGCAGCGCGTCGGCGTCGGCGCCGTTGTCGGCGCATTCCACCGTCAGATGGGCGTCGCGCAGCGCCTTGGCCAGCCAGTGCTGTAATTCGGTGTGGTCTTCAACTAACAATATGCGCATGGAGTCTTGCCAGTTCGCTTAAATAAGTGCAGGGTGAGGCCAGCATCATGGCGCGCCGGCGCATAAAAGTGAAGTGTCTCCGGCGATTGTGGTGATGAGGAGACATTGAAAGGCAATTGAAAGATTGACGCTCCTATAGTGGACACCTGATCGCAAAAGATCAGAGAACACATATAACTATATTTGGAGACAATTTGATGAAAAAATCCCCGTTGACCCTCGCGGTCCTGGCGCTGTTTGCGGCCGCCGGCGGCGCGCAAGCGCAATCCAACGTTCAAGTGTATGGCCTGCTGGACGTCGGCATGGAAACCGCCACCAATCAAACGCCAACCGGCGGCAGCATGACCCGCGTGATTTCCGGCGGCATGAACACCTCACGCTGGGGCCTGCGCGGCAGCGAAGACCTGGGCGGCGGCCTGAAAGCCGTGTTCAATCTCGAAGGCGGCATCCTGATGGACACCGGCGCGCAGGACGGCGCGCTGTTCAAGCGCCAGGCCAATGTCGGCCTGGAGGGCGCCTTCGGCCGCGTGGTGGTGGGCCGCTCGTTCACCACCGTGTACGACACCGTGATCGGCTTCGATCCCATGGGCTTTGCGCCGTACTATTCGTGGGCCACCTCCGGTCCCGCCACCGGCCCGGCAAAATACGGCTTCACCACCCAATACGATAACATCATCAAATATGCTGGCACTTTCGGTGACTGGAAGGTTGGCGCCAACTACGCCGCCGGCGAACAGACCACCGGCGCGCAGGACAGCGCCAAGACCGGTTTCAGCACTGTCTACAAACTGGGCGGAGTCAATCTGATGGCAACCTGGGAACGCAACAACGGCAACACCGTGCCGGCCACCGGCAACCGTGACCGCAACACCGTCTGGCATGTGGGCGGTAATTACGAAACCGGCCCGTTCAAAGCCTGGGCCGTGCTGCGCGATTACAGACTGGCGGCCGGCAAGGCGCTGACCGCCGATGTCGACGCCACCACCACCTGGGCCGGTCTGGCCTACCGCACCGGCGCCACCACGCTGACGGGCGCCATCTATCACATCAACGTCAAGAACGTCGCCGCCGGCAAGGATGCCGATCCGACCATGTACGTGGCGCGCTACCGCTACGCGCTGTCCAAGCGCACCGACCTGCACGTGACGGCCGCCTATGCGAAGGCAAAGAATGGCCAGCTGACCGGCCTGTCGCGTGACGACCCTGGCTATGGCACCAGCCAGCGCGGCCTGACCATCGGCATGCAGCATCGCTATTGATGAAAATCCTGCTGGCACTGATCTGCGCATTGCTGTTCGGCGCGACGGCCCAGGCGGCGGGCCTTGAGTGCATCGTGCCGTCCAAACCGGGCGGCGCGATGGACCTGACCTGCAAGCTGGCGCAGAAAGGCCTGCGCGGCCTGAAGGATGCGCCGAATCCGCCGCCGTCCGACATGCACATCACCTATCTGCCGGGCGGGATCGGCGCGGTGGCCTGGCATTCGCTGGTGTCGGGCCGGCGCACCGAGCCGAATACGCTGGTGGCGTTTTCCGGCGGCTCGCTGCTGAATCTCGCGCAGGGCAAGTTTGGCAAAGTGAAGTCGTCGGACGTGCGCTGGGTGGCAGCGCTGGGCGCGGACTACGGCATGATCGCAGTGCGCGCCGACTCGCCCTACAAGACGCTGCGCGACCTGGTGGCGGCGCTGCAGGCCAATCCGCAGAAGGTGCTGATCGGCGTCTCCGGCACCATCGGCAGCCAGGACTGGCTGAAGATGGCGCTGCTGGCGCGCACCAGCGGCATCGATCCCAAGGCGCTGCGCTTCGTCGCGCTGGAAGGCGGCGGCGAAGCCTTCACCGCGATGCACGCCAACTTCGTGCACGTGGTGTCGGGCGACGCCAGCGAAGCCTCGCTGTACGCGGCCAGCGGCAACACCCGCGTGCTGGCGGTGCTGTCCGAACAGCGCCTGCCGGGCGTGCTGGCCAACGTGCCGACCGCGCGCGAGCAGGGCTTCGATGTGGTGTGGCCGATCATCCGCGGCGTGTGGATGGGGCCTCACGCATCAGAAGCCGAGTACCGGCAGTGGGTGGCGCACTTCGATCGCGTGCTGGCCAGCCCGCAGTTTGCGCAGATGCGTGCTGCATCAGGCTTATACCCCTTCGGGCTGACCGGCGATGCGCTGGCGGCCTACATCAAGAAAGCCGTAGACGACTACGGCAGGCGCGCCGCCGAACTGGGACTGGTGCGCTGAATTTAAACCAATGGAGATGACATGATGTTGAAAACGACTTTGGCCGCCGCATGCGCCACACTGTTTGCCGGTTCCGCACTGGCGCAAGTTCCGGCCGGCTATCCGGCCGACTACCAGAAGCTGATCGACGCCGCCAAGAAAGAGGGCAAGCTGGTGATCTACGGCGCCACCGACAGCAAGGCCACGCAGCCGCTGATCAAGGACTTCAGCGCGCTGTATCCCGGCATTACGGTGGAATACAACGACATGAATTCCACCGAAGTGTATAACCGCTTCATCTCCGAAGTGGCGGCCGGCGGCAATACGGCCGACGCCATGTGGTCGTCGGCGATGGACCTGCAAATGCGCCTGGCCTCGGACGGCTACGCGCTGGCCTACAAATCGGTGGAGGCGTCGAAGATCCCCGGCTGGGCGGTGTGGGACGACAAGGCTTACGGCACCACCTTCGAGCCGGCCGCCATCGTCTACAACAAGCGCCTGGTCGACGCCAAGGAAGTGCCGCAGACGCACGCCGACTTCACCAGGCTGATACAGCAGCCCAAGTTCAAGGACAAGGTCACCACCTACGACATCGAGAAATCCGGCGTCGGCTTCATGTTCATGACCCAGGACGCGCGCGAGAATCCAAAGTTCACCGATCTCGAAAACGCTTTCGGCGTGGCCAAGGTACGGGTGCAATCGTCCACCGGCACCATGATGGAGCGCATCTCGTCCGGCGAGAACCTGATCGGCTACAACGTGCTGGGTTCCTACGCGCTGGTGCGCGCCAAGGCCGATCCGTCGATCGGCGTGGTGCTGCCGAAGGATTACACGCTGGTGATGTCGCGCGTCTTCTTCATCAACAAAAGCGCGAAGAACGTCAACGCCGCCAAGCTGTGGCTGGACTACATGCTGTCGCACCGCGGCCAGACCATCATCGCCAACGAATCCAAGCTGTTTGCGATCCGCGCCGACGTCACCGGCGAAACCACGTCGGCGGAGCTGATCAAACAGATCGGCAAGGACAACATCAAGCCGGTGCCGGTGCATCCTATCCTGCTGCAGTTCCTCGGGCCGGCCAAGCGCATGGCCTTCCTCAATCAGTGGAAAGCCACCGCTGGCAAGAAGTAAGGATCAACTTCCATGAACACACTCGCTCACTCCGTCCGGCCGGGACGCTGGTCCGGCATCAACTGGCCGCGCGGCGTGGTGGTGACGCTGGCCGTCTGCGCCATCTTCCTGCCGCTGTTCCTGATTTTCTACCAGAGCTTCCTGGACGCGCCGTTCTTCATGCCGGTCAAGAACCTGGGGCTGGACGCCTACCGTTTCATCTTTGAAGATCCCGACTTCGCGATCGCCTTCAAGAACGCGTTCTGGCTGGCGTCCGGGCTGGCAATCATCGCCGTGCCGCTGGGCGGCATGCTGGCCTTCCTCATGATACGCACCGACCTGCCGGGAAAAGGCTTCATCGCGCCGATGCTGCTGGTGCCGATCTTCGTCTCGCCGATGGTGATGGGCTTCGGCTACGTGGTGTCGATGGGGCCAGTGGGCTTTTATTCGCTGTGGGCCAAGGATATCCTCGGCTTCATCCCGTGGAATATCTACTCGTTCAGCAGCATCGTCATCATTGCCGGTCTGACGCACGTGCCGCACGTCTACCTGTACGCGTCGTCGGCGCTGAAGAGCCTCGGATCGGACGTGGAGGAAGCAGCACGCGTGGCCGGCGCTTCGCCATTGCAGGTGATGTTCAACGTCTCGCTGCCGATGATCACGCCAGCGCTGGCGTATGCCGGCGTGCTGGTGTTCTTCCTCGGCTTTGAAGTCTTCGGCCTGGTGCTGGTGCTGGGCGATCCGGAAGGCCACATGGTGCTGGCCACCTACCTGTACAAGCTGACGAATAAACTGGGCACGCCGTCCTACCACCTGATGGCCGCAGTCGCGGTCTGCCTGGTGATGGTGACCATGCCGCTGGTGATGGTGCAGCGCTGGCTGCTCAAGTCGGCCAACAAGTTCGTCTCGATCAAAGGCAAGGGCGCGCGTTCCAAGGCCATGCCGCTGGGCCGCTGGAAGTGGCTGGCGTTCGCGCTGATCTTCGGCTGGCTGATGTTCACCATCATCATGCCGATGTCCGGCATCGTGCTGCGCTCCTTTGTCCAGTACTGGGGCGAGGGTGTGAACCTGGCCGACGTGCTGACCTTGCAGCATTTCCGCGAAATCATGGAACAGCCGGCGCTGATGCGCGGCATCCTGAATACGGTGCTGATCGGCGTAATCGGCGGCGCCTGCGCGGTAATCTGCTACTGCGCCATTGCGCTGGCCATGCACCGCAAGCCGGACATGATCACCCGCTTCCTCGACTACAGCGTGCTGGTGCCGCGCGCCGTGCCTGGCCTGCTGGCCGGCCTGTCGTTCCTGTGGGTGTTCCTGTTCGTCCCGAGCTGGCTGGATGGCGCCTTGAAGGGCATGGACAACGGCGCCGCGCTGTGGCTCAGCGAGAATGCGATTCCCCTGCTGCGCTCCATGCGCTCGACCATCTTCGCCTTGTGGCTGGCGTATTCGGTGGTGTGGCTGGCCTACGGCATGCGTTTGATCTCGACCGCGCTGCTGCAAGTGGGGCCGGAGCTGGAAGAGGCGGCGCGCGCCGTCGGCGCCACGCGCGGCCGGGTGACGCGTGACGTGACCGTCCCGCTGATCAAATATGGCCTGCTGGGCGCGTGGCTGATGGTGTTCCTGATCTTCGAGCGCGAATATTCGACCGGCGTGTACCTGCTGTCGCCCGGCACCGAGGTGATAGGCGCGCTGCTGGTGTCGCTGTGGGCGACCGGCTCCACCGACCTGGTGGCGGCGCTATCGTTCATCAACATTGCGCTGGTGGCGGTAGGCCTCGGCGTCGCGCTGCGCTTCGGCGTCAAGCTGCATAACTGAGAACATCAATATGAAACGAGACATCATGACCAATGAACTGACCGTCAACGAGCTGCATCTGGACTACGGCAGCGGCGCCAGCGCCAATCCGATCCTGAAGGGCGTCTCCATGCACCTGCAAAAAGGCGAAGTGGTGGCGCTGCTCGGACCTTCGGGCAGCGGCAAGACCACGTTGCTGCGCGCGGTGGCGGGACTGGAAAGCCCCAAGGCCGGCGCGATCAACATCGGGGACCGCAATGTGTTCGACGGCGCCAAGGGCTTCGAGATGCCGGCCGAGCAGCGCAACCTCGGACTGGTGTTCCAGTCGTATGCACTGTGGCCGCACAAGACGGTGTTCGAGAATGTCGCCTATGGCCTCAAGCTACGCAAGCTGGGCGCCAGCGAAATCAAGGACAAGGTCAGCGACGTGTTGAAGAACCTGGGCCTGGGGCATCTGGGCGAACGCTATCCGCACCAGCTGTCCGGCGGCCAGCAGCAGCGGGTGGCGATTGCGCGGGCGCTGGTCTACAACCCGCCGGTGATTCTGCTGGACGAGCCCTTGTCCAACCTGGACGCCAAGCTGCGCGAGGAAGCGCGCGCCTTCCTGCGTGAGCTGATCGTTCGGCTTGGCCTGTCGGCGCTGATGGTCACGCACGACCAGGCCGAGGCGATGGCGATCTCGGACCGTATCCTGCTGCTCAATAACGGCAAGATCGAACAGCAAGGCACGCCGCAAAGCATGTACGAAACGCCGGACACCTTGTTCACCGCCGAATTCATGGGCAGTAACAACCGCCTGCCGGCGCGCGTGGTGCAGCGCGACGGCAGTCAGGTGCAGCTCGACATCAACGGCACGCGCTTGCAGGCCACCGCACGCGGCGCCAGCGCTGGCGGCGAGGGCATCACCATCATCCGTGTTGAGGAAGTGCGAGTCAGCGCCACGCCGGCCGACAACGCCATCGAACTGCCGCTGCTAACCTGCATGTATCTCGGCGACCGCTTCGAGTGCCTGTTCAAGGGCGAGGGTGGCACGGAGATCAGCCTGCGCGCCTATTCCAAGTACCGGCTGGAGCCGGGCCGCTACTGGCTGCAACTGCCGGCGGATAAACTCTGGGTGTTCTGAGCCCTCAGCGGAGTGAATAGCCCTCGTTTATAATGCCCTTTTGGTTCTGGCAATATTCAAGATGACGAAGGCTACACTCTGGATGGTCGACGCGGATGCGGTGGCGGATGCTGATTTGCAGCGCTGGCGTGGCTGGCTCTCGGCGGACGAGATGGCGCGTCATCAGCGCTTCGTGCGCGCGCAGCGGCAGCGCCAGTTCATCGTTGGCCGCGTGCTGTTGCGGATGATGCTGGCGCGCCTGCTGGGCGTGACGCCGCAGGAGATCCGCCTCGACGAGCAGGTGGGCAAGGCGCCGCGCCTGGCAGCGCCGGTGATGAAGACTGTAGCGCCGGGCTTCAGCATTTCGCACAGCGGCCGCTGGGTGGCGTGCGCAGTCAGCGCGCAAACCACGCTGGGACTGGATATCGAGATGAAGGATGCGGCGCGCGACCTGAACGCGCTGGCGGCGCAAGCGTTCGATAGCGGCGAGATGCTGCGGTGGGAGCGTCTGCAAGGCCTGCCCGATGATGAGCGGGTCGAAGGCTTTTACCGTCTGTGGAGCGAAAAGGAAGCTTACTTTAAGCTGGGTGCTGCGGCCGGTGGTCACAGTGTCGTGCTGGCGCACCCTGAACTGTCGGTGGTGCTGTGCAGCGAGCAGCAACTGAACAAGGCGCCGCCGATAGAACTCGTCACACTGGAATGAAGAAAGCCGGCGCAAGCCGGCTTTTTTATTCATGCGCTGCGCCAGCGCTGAAGAGTGGCAGGGGCCGTTAGTCCAGGCTCCAGACGTACTGCATCTTGGTCCACAGTTGCTGGGGCACGCCGTCCACGGTGCCGGGCTTGAATTTGCACAGGCTCAGGCCTGCCTGCGCTGCACGGTCCAGATCACGGAAACCGCTGGTTTTTTCGATGCGCGAATCGGCCACCTTGCCGTCGATGCCGATCAGGAAGGCCAGCAGGACGGTGCCGGTGTCGCCATTGCGCAGCGCGTTTTTCGGGTAATCCGGTTTGGTGCAGGCCTGCGCGTCCACAACGGCGGCTGTGACTACCGGCGCCGATTTGGCCGGCGTCGGCTTGACGCCGGTGTCGGCGGTTCCGCCCATCGGCGGCTGGGTTGGTGGCTGATCCGGCATGGCGCGCGCCGTGACGTTCGGCGGCGACTGCACCGGTACGTCGAACGGGATCTCAGGCACGAAGATATCCGGCCGCGTCATTTTTGGCAGTTCCACCTGCGGATCAAGCGGCTTGGGCTGGGGCGGATCAAGCGTGGGCACCAGATCGACCACGGACGCCGACGGCTTGAATATCGTCAGCTTGGAGCCGTGCAGGAACACAGCCAACAGCGCGACATGCAGCAGAACGACGGTGGTGATGCCGGTCAGGTTCTTCTTTTGGTTCATGGTTGCTCCTTGGTGGTGGGTGGAATTGCTATGTGTTGGAATAATAATATTCTATTATGTAGCAAAATAAAAGAGATTTTTGAGCAATGATGATGTGATATGCTTCGCACAAGGCATGCTTTGGAGTAGAAAATGAAAAAAATACGCTTGATGCTGGCGGACGATCATCCCATCGTGATGACGGGTTTCGCCATGTCGTTGCAAGGGCAGGGGCTGGACGTGGTGGCGCAGGCGCGCACGCCGGCCGAGGCGCTGGCGCAGTACCAGGAATTGAAGCCGGACGTGATCGTGCTGGACATCCGTTTCGGCGAACAGTTGACCGGGCTTGATGTGGCCAAGCAGATCCTGGCGCAGATGCCGTCCGCCGCCATCGTCTTCCTCAGCCAGTTCGACCAGGATAGCCTGATCAAGGAAACCTACCGCCTCGGAGGCCGCGCCTTCATGACCAAGGATTGCGATCCGGCCGACCTGGCGGCGGCGGTGAAACGCGCGCATGACGGTGAGCTGTATTTCCTGCCGCATATCGCCGAGCGGCTGGCCAATCTGTCGGTGCGCGGCGATGCGTCGCCGCAGTCGCAGCTGGACGAGCGCGCGCTGGAGATTTTCACGCTGATGGCGGAAGGCCTGACCAACGCGGAGATTGCGGAGAAGCTGGATGTCTCCACCAAGACCATCAGCAATATCAGCCAGGCGGTGAAGGAAAAGCTGGGCGTGCACCGTCCGGCCTATATCACGCGGCTGGCGGTCAAGCACGGGCTGATTGAGCCTTGATGCTGCACTGGCGCCACTGGAGCGTGCGCACGCGCCTGATGGCGATGACCGCGCTGCCGCTGGCCTATCTGTTCTGCACCTTTGTCTGGTACGCGTATCAATCGCGCTTGTCGGAGGTGCGCGAGGAGATGGCGGAGCGCGGGCCGCTGGTGGCCAAGGTGCTGGCCGATAGCAGTGAATTCAGCCTGGTGTCGCGCCGCTATGATGATCTGAAGCTGACCATCAATGGCCTGCTGCGCGCGGACCCCAGCATCCAGCGCATCGAGGTGCTGGATGCGCAGCGGCGCGAGTTGGTGCACGCGGCCGCGCGCGCGGTCAGTACCTCGCCGCAGGAACTGCGCTACGACGAGGCGCCGGTTCTCAAGCGCCTGATGTGGGTGTCGATGCTGGCGCCAGACGGCACGCCGTATCAGAAGGACCGTCCCGCCGCCAGCGGCATGACGGTGGAGACCATGGGCTATGTGCGGGTGACGATGTCGCCGTCCGCACTGCTGCTGAAACAGACGCGCAGGTTTTATGTGGAGCTGATGGTCGGCTGTCTCGGCCTGCTGGCGTGCGTGCTGCTGGCGTGGCAACTGGCCAAGGGACTGGACGCGTCGTTGCAGGCGTCGATGCGCGCGCTGCGCGAGGCGGATGACGAGAAGCGCCGCTTGATCCGCAAGGTCAACACGGCGGTGGAAGATGAACGCCAGAGCATCGCGCTGGAGATCCATGATGAACTCAACGCCACGCTGATCGCCGTGCGGCTTGAGGCGCAGCGGATTGCCGCCATCAGTCCGGAGGGCGAGGCGCGCGACAAGGCGCAGTCCATCATCAAGCTGGCGCTGGGTCTGTACAACAGCGGCCGCGCGCTGGTGCGCCGTTTGCGGCCGGAAGTGCTGGATATGCTGGGCCTGGACGGCGCGGTGGAGGAGATGATGCGCCACTACGACAGTGCGCGCAGCGGCTGCCGCTTCGATTTGCAGGCGCAGGGTGACTTCTCGAAGATGGAAGCGAGAGTTGCTATCTCCGCGTACCGGATCGTGCAGGAGGCGCTGTCCAACATCGTCAAACATGCGCGAGCTACGCAGGCCTCGGTGCAGCTGTCGCTGGAAGAGGGCGAACTGCGCATGCAGATCAGCGACAACGGCGCCGGCTTCGATCCGGCCCAGGCTTCATCCGGCATCGGCCTGGTGGGCATGCGCGAGCGCGTGTACGCCCTCAATGGCCGCATCGCCATCGATACCGGGCTCAGCGCCGGCACACGTATCAACATTGCAATGCCAATTCGATAAATTTTCTCTTTGAATGTAAACGATTCTCATTTAATATTCTTATTTGGGAATAGTTCTCATTCAATAAAAACAGGGGAAATAGGGAAATGCGCATCAAGGTGATGGTGGTGGCGCTGGCCGGAGTTATGGCTGGCTGGGCGGTGCACGCGGAAGAGGTGGAGACGACGGAACCGGTGGAGCAGGTGGTGATCACCGGCGACAAGCTGAAACGCACGGAAATCGACAGCAGCGCCAGCGTCGGCGCGCGCAACCGCCGCCAGATCGCCGAATCCGGTATGACCACGCTGGAAGACGTGGCCGCGCAGATGGCCAACGTCGGCACCGCCGAAAACCTGTCGATCCGCGGCGTGCAGGCCTATGGCCCGACCGGCGGTGGCGGCAAGACCATCACGCTGGTGGTGGATGGCGTGCCGCAGGACGGCTTCGGCCAGGACATCTCGAATCTGAGCGTATGGGACGCCGACCGCGTGGAAGTGCTGCGTGGTCCGCAGTCCACCAACCAGGGCCGCAACTCGCTGGCCGGCGCAGTGGTGCTGAAGACGCGCGACCCGCAGGATGCGCGCGATTTCAGCTACCGCGTCAGCGCCGGCAACCAGCATGCCCATCGCGAGGCGATCGCCGGCGGCGGCGCCATCGTGGAAGACGTGCTGGCCGGACGCATCTCCCTTGAACAGCACAAGCGCGATGGTGACGTCTACAACCCCACCCGCGACGACCGCCGTTCCAATCACGACGATGGCTACACGCTGCGCGGCAAGCTGCGCATCACGCCGTGGGGCGACAACTACCAGGCGCTGGTGACGCTGGTGGATGACAAGCAGGAGCGCGGCTACGGCAATGTCGAAGCGGTGACGGTGCCGGCGTCGGCGCGCGAGAATTTCTCCAACGAGCCGCGCGACACGGTCAACCGCACGCGGTCGGCCGCGCTGGAGCAGACCTTCCGCGCGCTGGGCGCCGACATCACGCTGTTGACGACGTATTCGCACAACCGCTACAGCCGCATCCAGGACTACGATGGCACCGAGCTGCGGCAAGGTTACCGCGATGGCGTCAATATCGACCGTCAGTGGGTGCAGGAGGCGCGCGCCAATTTCGACACGCTGGTGGCCGGCAATAAGCTGAAAGGCGTGGTCGGCCTGTACTACTCGCAGCAATATTACGACGGCGACGACCTGTTTACTGTGCCGGTATCGTATGTGCTGGGCTTGACCGGCCAGTGCCGCGTGCAAGCCGCATGCGACGCCCAGTACGGCGCCGATTTCATCAACCGGCGCCAGATGCAGAATAACGCCAGCAAGACGCGCGCGGCGTACGGCGAGGCGGACTATGTGGTCGGCAAGCTGACGCTGACGGCGGGCATGCGCTTCGACGGCGAGCGCCAGAAGCGCATCCTGCAGTCCGAGACCAACGGCACCTCGGCGCTGGCCAAGCAGGTGTTCACGCAGCTGATCCGCGGCGGCGTTTTCGCGCCGGACAATGTGCAGGACCTCGGCACCGATAACTCGGTGTGGCTGCCGAAGCTGGGGTTGCGCTATGCGCTGGCGCCGGAGTGGGTGGCGGGCCTGACGGCGCAGCGCGGCTATCGCACCGGCGGCGTCGATTACAGTTACCAGCGCGGCTCGCACGCCTACGGGCCGGAATACACCAAGAACTACGAAGCCTCGCTCAAGGGCGTGCTGGAGAGCGGCTTGATGGTGTCGCTCAACGCCTACCGCGTCAACTGGACCGACCAGCAGGTTGACGTCGGCCGCAATTCGCTCGACACCTATCTGGTCAACGCCGGCAGCTCGCGCCTGCAAGGGGTGGAAGCGGAACTGCGGGGTAAGGTCGCGCCAACCCTGGAGCTGTTCGGCGCGCTGGGACTGGCCCGCACCAAATTCATCGACTTCGTGTCACCGACCGGCGATTACACCGGACATCAGTTTGGGCGTTCGCCGCGCCAGACGCAGTCGGTCGGCGTCAGCTGGACGCCGGGCCGCTGGATGCTCAATATGAACCTGCAGCACGCCGACGGCACCTACATGGACGCCGCCAACATCGACCGCAACGACGGCCACACCACGCTGGGCGGCAAGGCCACCTATGAGCTGAGCAAGGGCGTCACGCTGTTCGCCTATGGCAGCAATCTGACCAACCAGACCTACATCACCGCCAACAAGCTGGTGTCAGTGACCGGCCGCTACAACGTAGCGCTGGGCGCCGCACGCCAGTTCGGCTTCGGTGTGCAGGGCTCGCTGTAACGCGGAGGGATGGCATGAACTGGATCTGTATCGGCGTGGCCGCATTGGCTGCGTTGTGTCTTTATCTGGCGTCACCACACCAGACCTTGTGGCCGGCGGCGTTGCGGCGGCAGGCTTTCCTGCGCTGGCTGTCGGTGCCGCTTATGGCGGGTTCCATCGCCGCGGCGACCGAGACCTATGGCGGCTGGTGCGGCGTGTGCATGGCGCTGGCGGGCTTCATGACCACGCTGGTGGTGCTGCCGTATCTGGACGCATGGCGTCGGAAGGGAGCGCGCCATGTGGGGTAAATCGACTGCCGCCGTGTTCCTTGGCCTGCCGTTGTCGGTGCTGGTGGTCGGCTTTGCGGCGCTGCTCAGTAGCGGCCAGGCCAATACCACGCTGCCTTGGCTGCTGCTGTTCTTCGTGGTGTGGATCGCGGTGATGACGGGTACTTTCCTGTTCAGGACCGGGCTGCGCGCCTGGCTGTGGATGGGCGGGCTGACTGTGGCCGGCTACATCGCGCTGCATTTTCTCAAGGCCAGTGGCCTGATCAGGATCGCCGCATGAAGGCCGCGACTTTACGCACCTATATTTCGGTGCATACCTGGGTGGGAATTGTGGCGGGCTTCTTCCTGTTCATCGCCTTCTATGCGGGATCGGTGACGCTGTTCCATGAGGAGCTGCATGCGTGGGAGACGCCGCTGCCGCAAACGGCCGTGACGCAGCGCGATCCGCAGGCGCTGATCGACGCGGTGCTGCAAGCGCACCCGAAGGCGAAAGATATGTTCTTCCTGCGCCTGCCGTCGAAGAGCGCACCGGAGATGGTGCTGGAGTTCGACGAACGCCACTTCCGCTTCGACGCCAGCGGCAAGCTGGAAGAATTCCACGAACGTTCGCAACTGGTGGACTTCATCTACCGCCTGCATTACACGGCCGGCTTGCCGAATAGCTGGGGCATCTACGTGCTGGGCGTGGTGTGCATCTTGTACGGGCTGGCGCTGGCCAGCGGGGTGATCATCTACGCGCCGAGCTTCGTCAAGGACTTGTTCGCGCTGCGCATTGGGAAGAACATCAAGCGCATGTGGCAGGACGCGCATAACGCGATTGGCATTCTGTCGCTGCCGTTCCACCTGATGTATGCGTGGAGCAGCGCCGTGCTGGCGCTGGGGATCATTCTGCTGGCGCCATTCCAGTACATGGTCTTCGACGGCAAGCTGCTGCAACTGGTCGGGCAGGACATCAACGCCGCCGCGCCGCCGAAAGCAGCGGGCACGGCGGCGCCGCTGATGCCGGCGTCGCAGCTGTTGGTCGAAGTGCAGCGCGCCGCGCCGGGCATCGAGATCGAAATCATGGTCTATCGCCAGGCCGGCGACGCCAATGCGCAGTTGCAGGCGTATGGGCCGATGCATCAGAAAACCGTGGCCAGCATCGGCGCGGTGGTGCTGAACGCCAGCACCGGCAAGGTGCAGCGCGCGATGATGCCGGAGAATTTCAGCCCCGGTACGCGCTTCCTGCGCAGTTTGCAGTCGCTGCACTTCGCCAGCTTTGGCGATATGGCGGTGCGGTGGATGTACTTCATACTGGGCTTGGCGGGGGCGTTCCTGTTCTACAGCGGGAACCTGCTGTGGATCGAAGCGCGCCGCAAGCGGCAGAAACTGGTGCAGCCGCGCAGCGGCAAGCTGATGGCGCAAGCCACGCTGGGCGTATGCCTGGGCTGCGTGGCCGGCGTGTCGGCCGTGTTCCTGGCGAATAAACTGGGACCGGCAGGGCAATTGCCCCTGTGGGAAGCGCGCAGCTATTACGCGGTGTTCTTCGGTTGCGTGCTGTGGGCCTTCGCCCGTCCGCCGGCGCGCGCCGCGCATGAACTGCTGATGCTGTGCGCCGCGCTGACGCTGGCGGTGCCGCTGGCGCACTGGTGGAACACCGGCCTCAACCCGCTGCTGGCGCTGTTGCAGGGCGACGGCATCGTGACCGCCGTCACCGTCATCGCGCTGCTGCTGGCGACGCTCTACTGGAAAATGGCCCGCGCCGCCTTGCACCGAGGCCGCCACGGCGACCCGCACAGCGTCTGGTCGCTGCGTGTGCCGACGCAACAAGCTGCTGAGGAGCAACAGGCAGCTTGAGGGAACGCATGCCGAACGGCGGCGGCATGCGGTTATAATCCGTTCAATCTTTCCGGAAACTTCATATTGAACGGACCCGCCCTCGTATGAGCCAGCCCAATCAGTTTTCCCTGCTCAAGCAACGCCGTTTCGCGCCGTTTTTCTGGACCCAGTTCCTCGGCGCGTTCAACGACAATCTCTTCAAGACAGCCCTGGTGGTCATCATCACCTTCGATGCGCTCAGCTGGACCACGATGGAGCCGTCGCTGATCACCAACCTGATCCCCGGCTTGTTCATCCTGCCGTATGTGCTGTTCTCGGCCACCGCCGGCCAGTTGGCCGACAAGTTCGAGAAGGCCGGCTTGACGCGCTTCGTCAAGTGGCTGGAAGTCGGCATCATGTGCGTAGCCGCGCTGGGCTGGGTGACGCATCATCTGTGGCTGCTGATCGCGGCGGTGGTGGGAATGGGCGTGCATTCGACGCTGTTTGGTCCCGTCAAATATGCCTACCTGCCGCAGCAGCTCAAACCGGAGGAGCTGATCGGCGGTAACGGCGTCACCGAGATGGGCACCTTCGTCGGCATCCTGATGGGCGAGGTGCTGGGCGCGGTGCTGGTGGTACAGCAGCCGCATGGCCTGCTGTATGAAGCGGCAGCCACGGTACTGGTGGCGGCGCTCGGCCTGGCCGCAGCCTACCGGATTCCCCATTCGCCGGCGCCGGCGCCGGACCTCAAAATCAGCTGGAACTTCGTCAGCGAATCGGTCCGCAATATTAATTTCTCACGCAAGAACCGCACGGTGTTCCTGTCCATGCTGGGCAACTCGTGGTTCTGGTTTTATGGCGCGCTGATCCTGGCGCAGTTCCCGGTGTACGCCAAGGATTACCTGCACGGCGACCATGGCGCCTTCGTGCTGCTGTTGACGATTTTCTCGCTGGGCGTCGGCAGCGGCTCGCTGCTGTGCGAACGGCTGTCCGGCCGCAAGGTGGAGATCGGTCTGGTGCCGTTCGGCTCCATCGGCCTGACGGTGTTTGGTATCGACCTGTATTTCGCCAGCCTTGCCTTCAGCGGCGGCGCACTGATCCCGGCGGGCGTGCATCTGGACGCGTTTGCGCTGCTGGCGCAACACGGCATGTGGCGCATCCTGTTTGACGTGCTGATGATCGGCATGTTCGGCGGCTTCTTCATCGTGCCGCTGTTTGCGCTGATCCAACTGCGCTGCGATCCGCAGCACATCTCGCGCACCATCGCCGGCATGAATATCCTCAACGCGCTGTTCATGGTGGCGGCGGCCGGCCTGGCGATTGTGCTGCTGGGCCAAGGGCTGACGATCCCGCAGCTGTTCCTGGTGACGGCGCTATTGAACGCCGTGGTGGCGATCTATATCTTCTCGCTGGTGCCGGAATTCCTGATGCGCTTCCTGGCCTGGCTGCTGATCCATACCGTGCACCGCGTGCGCACGGTGGATGTCGAGCGGATTCCGGCCGAAGGCGCGGCGGTGCTGGTGTGTAATCACGTCAGCTATGTCGACGCCATCGTCATCGGCGCTACCGCGCCACGGCCGATCCGTTTCGTCATGGACCATCGCATCTTCAAGCTGCCGCTGCTGGGCTGGATCTTCCGCACTGCGCGCGCGATTCCGATTGCGCCGGCCAAGGAAGATCCGTGGCTGATGGAGAAGGCCTATATCGATATCGCGCAGGCGCTGCATGAAGGGGAGCTGGTGTGCATCTTCCCGGAAGGGCAACTGACCCGTACTGGCGACATCAACGACTTCAAGGGTGGCATCGCCAAGATCATCGACCGCACCAAGGTTCCGGTGATCCCGATGGCGTTGCGCGGCTTGTGGACCCATCTGCTGACGCGCAACCGTGAGAACGTATTCGGCCGCGCCTTCCGCATTGGGCTGCGTTCGCGCCTGGAACTGGTGGTGGGCGAGCCGGTGGCGCCGCAGGACGTCACGCCGGAAGATCTCAAACAGCGCGTAGCGGCCTTGCGCGGCGATTGGAAATAAGTATGGCAGACACCTTTACTGCCTCCGTCCCGCGCCTTCAGACGGAGCGACTGATACTGCGCGAATATCGGCGCGAGGATTTTGAATTATTTGCCGACCATCTGGCGGATGCAGAAAGTTCGGCGTTCCTGGGTTCCGCCGACCGTGCCACGGCGTGGCGCATCTTCGGTTCGCATGCCGGATTGTGGATGCTGCACGGCGCTGGCTGGTGGACCGTCGAGGATAAGCAGACTGGCCAGGTGGTCGGTTGCGTCGGCGCTTTCTTCCGCGAGCAGGCCACGGTGATGGAGCTGGGCTGGAATACCTACCGCGCGTTCTGGGGCCAGGGCATGGCGAACGAGGCCGCTGCGGCGATCTTGCAGTATGTATTCGAGGTGCGCGGTGAGCCGAAAGTGCGGGCGCTCATCACCACTGGCAACGAATCGTCCCGCCGCGTGGCCGAGCGCCTGGGCATGGTCTACGAAATGGAAACCGAACTGAACGGCAGGGCAATCAACAGTTACATGCTTGAGCATGCGTGAGTCCATTGTTCCCGTTGCTGTTGAACATGCCGAGGCTCTGGCATCGTTGGTTCAGCAAAACCTTGAGCATTTCTGCGAATATCTTCCGGCGCTAGCAGGCCTGGCCTCTATTGAGGCGGCCAGGCAACATCTCTTTGCGGCAGTGGAGCATGCGTCCACCGGTGAGGTACTTGAGTGGCATATTTTCGTCGACGGAGCACTGTGCGGCGCCATCCGCCTCAGGGATATCGATGACGAAGACAGGAAAGCTAAAATTGGCTATTTCATTGGTCGCCAATTCTCAGGGAGAGGTATCGTTACTTCAGCTGTGCGCACGGTCCTTGCACACGGCTTTGAGCAATTGAACCTCAACAGAATCGAACTCCGTTGCGCCGCCGGGAATGAACCGAGCAAACGCGTTGCCGAGCGGCTGGGATTCGTGCTGGAAGGCGTGCTGCGACAAGACGAATATCTGCATGACGTGTTTGTCGACCAGCATGTGTATGGATTGCTGGCTATCGATTTCACTGCGGATCGTGCTGAGCGCGACATGAACGTCCAGCCACAGTAATCAGCGCGCCGCCTGCACCTGTTCGCGATTGTGGCGCGCGCCGGCCAGGCGGACGATCTGTTCCAGCTCCACCGGCTTCACCAGATGATGGTCGAAGCCGGCTTCCACAGTGCGCCGGCGGGCGTCGCTCTGGCCCCAGCCGGTCAGGGCCAGTAGCAGGATGCGTTCGGCGCCGGGACGCTGGCGAATAGCGCGCGCGGTCTCGTAGCCATCCATGCCGGGCATGCCGAGGTCCATGATGATCATGTCCGGCGCCAGCTTTTCTACAGCGGCGATGGCGGCCGGGCCGTCGTACACGGCGCGCACGTCGAAGCCGTCGATTTCCAGTAAGGCGGCCAAGGAGTCGGCGGCGTCCTGGTTGTCGTCCACTACCAGGACCTGCATCTTGCGGCCGTCGTGGCCGGCGTGTTGCGCCAGCGGCACCGGCTGGCGCGCACCTTCGTTGTCGAGCACCGGCAGGCGGATCACGAATTCGCTGCCCTGGCCGAGACCAGCGCTGTGAGCGTTTACACTGCCGCCATGCATTTCGGCGAACTCGCGCGCCAGGCTCAGGCCAATTCCCAGTCCGCTGGAAAACTGGCCGCTGACGGTATTGCTTTGCTCGAACATGCGGAAGATGCGCGGGATGGTGTCTGCGTCGAGGCCAATGCCGTCGTCGCGGATGGTGACCTGCAACGCGCCGTCATCGGCGCTGGCGCATACCAGCACATGGCCGCCCTGCGGCGTGAACTTGACGGCGTTGGACAGGATGTTGGCGTAGATTTGCACCACGCGCGCGTAGTCCACATTCAGCATGGTCTCGCTGGGCGGCAGCTGCCAGGCGATGTGGATGCGCTTGGCGTCGGCGGCTTGCTGGCACAGCTCGGACACGTGGCTCATCACCGACGACAGCGACACCAGCTGCGGTTGCAGCTTGATCTTGCCGCTGGTGATGCGCGCCACGTCCAGCAGGTCATCGACCAGGCGCGTCAGCAGGCGCACCTGGCGTTCCACCATGTCGCGGATGCGCGCCACCGGCGCGGCGTTCGGATACAAATGCGTCAGCAGCGACACCGAGGTGCGGATCGGCGCCAGCGGATTGCGCAGCTCGTGCCCGAGGCTGGCGAGGAATTCATCCTTGCGGCGCGCCGCCTCGCGTACCTGGTACTGCTTGTTGCGTGCGCGTAGGGTGGAGTGCAGCGCCGTGATCAGCGTCAGCGTGCGCACCGGCCGCTCCATCAGGCTCAGGTTGCCGAGTCCGGTGATGGCGCGCCGCACCACCGCCGAATCGGCGCCGTTGTGCGTCAGCAGGATGATCGGCAGGTCGGACCAGTCGGGCTGGCGCTCGACGCAGGTCTGCAGCAGCTGCAAGGCGCCGGGCGCCAGCGCTTCCTCCACCGTCAGCACGGCGCCGGCGCCGCGTTCCAGTTCCTCTTCCAGCTGCGCCAGCGTGGCGCACACCTGGCTGTCGATAGCGGCCAGGGCCAGCACCTTGGCCGCCAGCGGCGCGTCCTGTCCGGTGGGGGCGTAAATCAGGATGCGCGTTTCCATGATGTTCAGAGCGTCGGCGGCTGGATGGCGGCCGGGCCGTGAAAAGTCGGTACGCCGGTCAGCACGCCGTGGAAGTCCTTTAGCACCGGTCCCACATGCAGGCCGCTGGAACTGATTTCGAAACGGCGCAGGGTGCGTTCGTGCGAGCTGCCGCGCTTCTTGAAGACCGAGATGGCCTGGCGCACCTCGCCATCAGCCTCGAAGTAGCGCAGCATGATGATGTTGTCGGCCAGGTAGCTGGCGTCGACGGCGGAGGTCATGTTGGCGCCCATCACGCCTGACTGCACGCCGACCAACATGCTGACCACGCCGCGCTGGCCCAGGTAGGTCAGCAGCTCGTGCAGATGGACGATCAGGAAGCGTTCGTCCGGCACCGCGTTCAGGTAGCCGTTGAGGCTATCGATGACGACGATGCGCGCGCCTTGCTCCACCGCCAGCATGACGGCACTGGAAAATTCGCCCGGCGACAGTTCGGCCGGATCGATCTGCTGCACCGACAGCAGGCCGGCGTCAATGGCGCCGCTGAGGTTGAAGCCGAGGTTGGCGCAGCGGTTCAGCATATTATTGCGCGCTTCCTCGAACAGGAACATGGCGCATTTCTCGCCGCGCTGGGTGGCGGCGTGCACGAATTGCGCCGTCAGCGACGACTTGCCGGTGCCGGACGGGCCGGACAGCAGGGTGCTCATGCCTTCCTCCAGGCCGCCGCCGAGCAGCGCGTCCAGCGCCGGCAGGCCGCTCGACAATTGGCGGCGGCTGCTGGATTCGCGCGTGGTGGCCGCCACCAGGCGCGGATAGACATACAGGCCGCCCTTGATGATCTTGTAGTCATGCGAGCCGCCACGGAAAGCCACGCCGCGGTATTTGACCACGCGTAGCCGGCGCCGTTCGGCGCCGTAGGCTTGGTCGGCCAGTTCCAGCGTCATGACGCCGTGCGCCACGCTGCGCACCTGGAGGTCGGTGGAGAGCGCGGTACGGTCGTCGAGGAAGATGGTGGTGCAGTTGCGGCTGCTCAGGTACTGTTTCAGCGCCAGCACCTGGCGCCGGTAGCGCAGCGGGCTTTCCGCCAGCAGCTGCAGTTCCGACAGCGAATCGAGCACCACGCGGCGCGGCTGATAGCGGTCAATGGCGCCAAGGATACGCTGGGTGGTGTTGCCGAGTTCGATTTCAGACGGATGGAAGATGGTGTACTGCTGGTCCGGATCGAGCGCCTTTTCGTCGGGGATGATTTCCTCGATGTGGATGCCATCCATGCTCCAGCCGTGCGACTGCGCCACGCTGAGCAGTTCCACCCTGGTTTCGGCCAGCGTAATGTACAGCGTGGCCTCGCCGCGCCGCACGCCTTCGTTGAGGAACTGCAGCGCCAGTGTGGTCTTGCCAGTGCCCGGTTCGCCTTCGACCAGGTACAGCCGGTCCTTGGTCAGGCCGCCGGTGAGGACATCGTCCAGGCCCGGCACGCCGGTGGGGAGAAAATCGGTGCTCAGGCTGTTTTGTTCTTCCATTGGTCGCGTTCCAGGCAATAATTGTTGTCCTGGACGATGCTACCGGAAAGCGCTAACGGCGGGCGCGCTGCTGAATTCCCTGTTGCTTGTGACGGTACATGGCACGGTCGGCGCGGCCCAGCAGCATTTCGATATCCTGCGGATCATCCGGGTGATGCACCGCGATGCCCAGGCTGGCGCTGAGGGTAACGCTGGTGGTTTTCAGCGTGAACGGCTGGCGCAGCGCCGGCAGCAGCTTGTCGGCCGCTTCCTGGGCGGCGGCGTCGTTGGCCAGCATCTCGAGGATGACGATGAACTCGTCACCGGCCAGACGGCCGACGGTGTCGGTCTTGCGCACCGCACCGCGCACGCGCTGGGCGAACTGGCGCAGCAGTTCGTCGCCTTCCTCGTGGCCGTAGCGGTCGTTGATCTGCTTGAAGCGGTCGAGGTCGAGGAAGAACACGGCGCAGCTCTGGCCCGAACGGTTGGCCCGTTGCAGCGCTTCCGGCAGCGTCTTCATCAGTGCGCGCCGGTTCGGCAGACCGGTCAGGGTGTCGCGCAGCGCCAGTTCCTCCATCGACGCAAACAGCTGCTTGCGCTCGCTGATGTCGTGCAGGAAGGCGATGAACAGGTGGCCGCTGCTGCGCGGCACGTAGGCCAGCGACACTTCCACCGGCAGTTCCTGACCAGCGCGGTTATGCAGCGCCAGTTCGACGCGGCGGCTCAGCACCGTGGTGGCGCCGTCGGCGCTCTCGGCCAGCTGGCGCATGTCGCGTTCGTAGGCGCGGCGCAGCGGCAGCGGCAGCATCATGGCCGCCAGCGGCTGGCCGATTACTTCCGAGCGTTTCCAGCCCAGCAGTTTTTCCGCCTGCAGGTTCCAGTCGCGCACCACGCCGCCCGGATCGAGTGCGATGAAGGCGTCGTGGGCGTTGTCGAGGATGGCGCGCAGTTCGGCGGCGCGTTCCTGTAGCAGCTGTTGCGTGCTTTGCTCCTGGCCCAGCGCGCGCTCCAGCTGCAAGGCCTTGCGGGCGATTTCGCGGGTGCGCTCGGCCACTGTGGATTCCAGCTTTTCATTCAGGCCGCGCAGGGCGTCCAGGTGGTGTTGCTCGTTGCGCAGCATTTCCGCCAGCGCACGCGACAGTACCTGCGCCTCGTGGAAGGTATCGACCGGCTGGATCGCCGGCAGTGTCGGCAGCGCGTCGGTGGTTACCAGGCGCGCCTCGATGGTGTGGCTGAGTTCATTCAGCGGCCGGGTCAGGCGGCGCGTGACGATGGCGGCGGCCAGCGCCATGGCGGCGCCGAGGATGGCGCCCAGCAGCAGGATCTGGCGTTCCAGCGCGCGGGCGCCGGTCAGCGCCTGTTCCTCCGGCTGGCGCGCCAGGATCGCCCAGCTGAGCGTGGCCGGATCGGCGGGGTTGCCGCTGCGGGCGTAGCCGGTCAGGTAGCTGTGGCCGTCGGCCCAGGTTTCCTTGAGCGCGCCGGAGGCGCCGCCGCGCGCCATGGTCAGGCTGTCGCTATATATCTGGTGTTCCTCGCTGCCCGGCGGGCCGAGCATGACGGTGCCGTCGCCGCGCACTACGAACAGGTCGGCCGAATACTGCTGGTCACCGGCCGGCGCCAGCATGGTCTGCGCCAGGCGCCGCATCCAGCCCCAGCTCAGGCGCACGCACAGCACGCCGCGGTAGTTGCCGTCGGCGTCCATCAACGGGCCGGCGGCGTCAATGAAGCGCCACTGTTCGGCGCCGGACAACGGTTTCTGGCCGGCCAGCGCGGTGGACGAGGCATCGCCGGCGTACAGCGCGCGCCGGCCTTGCTTGAACCAGGAGCGGCCACTGACATCGGCGCCTTCCAGCTCCCCTTGCGTGCCGGCCACCACCACGCCTTGCGGATTGACCAGGCCGATCCAGGCGTAGTCGGGGAAGGTTTTTTGCAGGCTTTCCAGTGCCTGGCGCACCTCGGCGGGTGAACGCGCGGCGCGCACGCCGGGCAGCGAACTGAGTAATTGGACATCGCCGGTGGCGCGCCGCACTGCGCCATTCAGCGCGTCGCGCATTTGCCACGACAACTGCTGTAAACGCTGCTGGGCCTCGCGGCGGGCGTAATTCAGCGCGAAATGGTCGACCAGAATCAACAGCGATAGCACCGTCAGCAGCACCGTGGCGCTGACGCCCATCGTCACCAGTGTGGTGAGCCGGGGGCGGGTGGTAGAGGACGGTTTAGGAATGTGCACGAGCGTACTAAATGATGACGTAAAGAAATTAACTGATTGTAGCATTGCAACGTCACTGCACTTGGACAGTGCGTTGAATTTCATCGCCTTAAGCCACGCTTAAATCTTTCGGTATCACCCCGCACTGCACAAAATAGTTGCTTGACTTAATTAGAATGATCGTTCATTCTATAGGTTGTGCTTAATTTTTATACAGAAAGCTCATCACATGGAAGCCCTTTTCTGCAAAAAAACAATGCTGCGCACCGCTGGTGCCGCAGCTATCGTCTCCGCACTGGCCGTTCTGGCCGGTTGCTCCAAGTCCACGTCCGAAGCACCTCACCAGCAGCAGGTGGCGGAAGTGGGCGTTTTCAAAGTGGCGCAAGCGCCGCTGCAAATCACGACCGAACTGCCGGGCCGCACCAGCGCTTACCAAGTTGCTGAAGTGCGCCCGCAGGTCAGCGGTCTGATTCAGAAACGCCTGTTTGTCGAAGGCGCCGACGTCAAAGCCGGTGTACCGTTATACCAGATTGACCCGGCCACGTATCAAGCCGCGTACAACTCCGCCAAGGCGGCCCTGGCCAAGGCCAAGGCCAACCTGCTGACGTCGCAGCCGAAAGTGGGCCGCTATAAAGAGCTGGTCGCCATCGAAGGCGTCAGCAAGCAGGATTACGACGACGCCGTGGCCGCCTACGAGCAGGCCAAGGCCGATGTGGAGTCGGCCAACGCCGCGCTGGAACAAGCCAAGATCAATGTGAATTACACCCACGTCGATGCGCCGATCAGCGGCCGCATCGGCCGTTCGACCGTCACGCCGGGCGCGCTGGTCACCGCCAGCCAGACCACCGCACTGACCACCGTGCAGCAGCTGGACCCGATCTACGTCGACGTTACCCAGTCGAGCGAAGACATGCTGCGCCTGAAGCGCGACGTCGCCAACGGCAGCCTGCGCAAAGACGGCCAGGCCAAGGTCACGCTGGTGCTGTCGGACGGCACCAAGTACGCCGAAGAGGGCAAGTTGCAGTTCTCCGATGTGACGGTCGATACCGGCACCGGCAACGTCACGCTGCGCGCGCTGTTCCCGAATCCTAAGCATGATCTGCTGCCTGGCATGTTTGTGCGCGCCATCGTCGATTCCGGCGTCAACGAGCACGCCATCGCCGTGCCGCAGCAGGGCGTGACCCGCAACGCCAAGGGCGAAGCGACCGCGCTGGTGCTGAACAAGGAAGGCAAGGTCGAACAACGCGTGCTGACCACCGGCGGCACGCTGGGCGACAAGTGGCTGGTCAAATCGGGCCTGAACGAAGGCGACCTGCTGATCGTCGAAGGCGTGCAGAAAGTCAAACCAGGTGCGCCGGCCAACGCCGCCAAGCCTGCCGCTGCCCCTGCAGCCGTTGCCGTCGGCGGCGCCGTGCCTGCCAACGCCAAGAGCGCGCAATAAGGAGTTAGTCTATGTCTCGTTTCTTTATTGATCGCCCGATTTTTGCGTGGGTGGTCGCGATCGTGATTATGCTGGGCGGCATAATCTCGATTCTCGGCCTGCCGATCGCACAGTATCCAAGCATTGCGCCGCCGTCGATTTCGATCAGCGGCACCTACCCAGGCGCCTCGGCCAAGACCGTGGAAAACGCCGTTACCCAGATCATCGAACAAAAGATGAAGGGTATCGACGGCCTGCGTTATATGTCGTCGTCGTCCGATTCGGCCGGTGGCGTGACGCTGACGCTGACCTTCAAGAGCGGCACCAATCCTGACATCGCGCAGGTGCAGGTGCAGAACAAGCTGCAGCTGGCCACGCCGCTGCTGCCTGCCGCCGTGCAGCAGCAAGGCCTGGTGGTTGCGAAAGCCACCAAGAACTTCCTGATGGTGCTGGGCTTTGTCTCCGAAGACGGCTCGATGAAGCAGGCCGACATCGGCGACTACGTCACCGCCAGCGTGATCGATCCGGTCTCGCGTGTGGAAGGCGTGGGCGATGTGACCAACTTCGGTTCGCAGTACGCCATGCGCATCTGGCTGGACGCCGCCAAGCTGCAAAGCTATCAGCTGACGCCGGCCGATGTCAGCGCCGCGATCAGCGCGCAGAACACCGAAGTCTCGGCTGGCCAGTTGGGCGGCCTGCCGGCCGTCGCCGGCCAGCAGCTGAACGCCACCGTGACCGCGCAAAGCCGCTTGCAAACGGCCGAGCAGTTCGGTGAGATCCTGCTGAAAACCGCCTCCAGCGGCGCCACCGTGCATCTGCGCGATGTGGCCCGCATGGAGCTGGGCAGCGAGACCTATAACATCCTGGCGCGCTACAACGGCAAGCCGGCATCCGGTATGGCGATCAAGCTGGCTACCGGCGCCAACGCGCTGGACACCGCCAATGCGGTCAAGGCCAAGATCAAGTCGATGGAAGGCCAGTTCCCGAAAGGCCTGAAAGCCGTCGTCGCCTTCGACACCACCCCGTTCGTCAAGCTGTCGATTGAAGAAGTGGTGAAAACCCTGGTCGAGGCAATCGTCCTGGTGTTCCTGGTGATGTACCTGTTCCTGCAAAACTTCCGCGCCACGCTGATTCCGACCATGGCGGTGCCGGTGGTGCTGCTGGGTACCTTCGCCATCCTGTCGGCGCTGGGCTATTCGATCAACACGCTGACCATGTTTGCGGTGGTGCTGGCGATTGGTCTGCTGGTGGATGATGCGATCGTGGTGGTGGAAAACGTCGAGCGCGTGATGACGGACGAAGGCTTGTCGCCGCTGGAAGCGACGCGCAAGTCGATGACCCAGATCAGCGGCGCGCTGGTGGGTATCGCCATGGTGCTGTCGGCGGTGTTTGTGCCGATGGCCTTCTTCAGCGGTTCGACCGGCGTGATTTACCGCCAGTTCTCGGTGACCATTGTGTCGGCGATGGTGCTGTCGGTGCTGGTGGCGATGATCTTCACGCCAGCGCTGTGCGCCACCATCCTGAAGCCGGTGGAAAAAGGCCATGCCATGTCGAACAAGGGTTTCTTCGGTTGGTTCAACCGTACCTTTGAGCGTGGCACCAATAAATACCAGGGCATCGTCGGTTCGATCCTGAATCGCGGCGGCCGTTCGCTGGTGCTGTATGCAGTGCTGCTGGTAGTGCTGGCCGTGGTGTTCATGCGCCTGCCGACTTCCTTCCTGCCGGAAGAAGACCAGGGCGTGCTGTTCTCGCAGATCCAGCTGCCTACCGGCGCGACCCAGCAACGCACGCTGAAAGTGATTGAAAAAGTCGAGAACCACTTCCTGACCAACGAGAAGGACAACGTCGCTTCCGTGTTCGCGGTGGCTGGCTTCAGCTTCAGCGGCAATGGCCAGAACACCGGCATCGCCTTCGTGCGGATGAAGGACTGGGCGGATCGTCCGGGCGTCGCCAACCGCGTCAGCTCGATCGTCGGCCGCGCCATGGGTTCGTTCTCGCAGATCAAGGACGCGATGGTGTTCGCCTTTGCGCCACCTGCTGTGCTGGAACTGGGTAACGCCAGCGGCTTCGACTTGCAGCTGCAGGATATCGGCGGCGTCGGTCACGATGCGCTGATGGCTGCGCGTAACCAGATGCTGGGCATGGCCTCGCAGAGCAAGCTGCTGGTGGGCGTGCGTCCTAACGGCCAGGAAGATACGCCGCAGTACAAGATCACCGTCGACCAGCAGAAAGCGATTGCACTGGGCCTGACCGTGTCCGATGTGAACTCGGTGCTGAGCACTGCCTGGGGTAGCGCCTACGTCAACGACTTCGTCGACCGTGGCCGCGTGAAGAAGGTCTACCTGCAAGGCGCCGCCGAAGCGCGCATGACGCCGGAAGACCTGAACAAATGGTTCGTGCGTAATTCCAGCGGCCAGATGGTGCCTTTCTCGTCGTTCTCGTCGGGCGAATGGATTTACGCCTCGCCGCGCCTGGAGCGCTACAACGGCCTGCCGTCGACCGAGATCCTGGGTGCGCCTGCGCCGGGTCAGAGTTCGGGTACCGCCATGCTGGAAATCGAAAAACTGGCGACGCAACTGCCGCCGGGTATCGGTTTCGAGTGGACCGGCCTGTCGACCGAAGAACGCGACTCCGGCTCGCAGACCACGCAGCTGTACGCAATCTCGGTACTGATCGTGTTCCTGTGCCTGGCCGCGCTGTATGAAAGCTGGTCGATTCCGTTCTCGGTGCTGCTGGTAGTGCCGCTGGGTGTGATCGGCGCAGTGGTCGCAACCTATGTGTTCAAGCTGTCCAACGACGTCTACTTCCAGGTCGGTCTGCTGACCGTGGTCGGTCTGGCGGCGAAGAATGCGATTCTGATCGTGGAGTTTGCGAAGGAACTGCAGGACGCCGGCGAGGATCTGAAGAAGGCCACGCTGCACGCGGTCAAAATGCGTCTGCGTCCGATCCTGATGACTTCCATCGCGTTTGGCCTGGGCGTGTTCCCGCTGGCGATCAGCAGCGGCGCCGGTTCCGGCAGCCAGAATGCGATTGGCATCGGTGTGCTGGGCGGGATGCTGACGGCGACCTTCCTGGGGATCTTCTTCGTGCCGCTGTTCTTTGTGCTGGTGCGTGGCTACTTCGCTCCGAAGAAGCCGGCCGCTCCTGCTCCTGCTGTAGAGGTGCACTAATATGATGAAAAAATCTTTATTCACGATGGCGGCGCTGGCGATGTTGGCCGGCTGCAGCCTGGCGCCGGTGTATGAACGCCCGGCGCAACCGGTGGCGCCAGCCTTCCCGAACGGCGACGCCTACAAAGGCGTGCCGCAGGCGGCGGCCGATGCCAAGCCGGTGTCGCAAATCCTGTGGCGCGAATACTTCGCCGACGCCAAGCTGCGCAAGGTGATCGAGCTGGCGCTGGTGAACAACCGCGACCTGCGCGTCTCGGTGCTCAACATCGAGAAGGCCAAGGCGCAGTACAACATCGACACGGCGGCGCTGCTGCCGAAACTGTCGGCCAATGTTAGCCAGAGCGCATCGCGCACGCCGTCCAACATGACCGGCACCGGCCAGTCGGTCATCAACCGCCAGTACAACGGCGGCCTGGTGATGTCCTCGTATGAGCTGGACTTCTTCGGCAAGGTGCGCAACCAGTCCGAGGCTGGCCTGCAAAGCTACCTGGGCACCGAGGAAGCGCGCCGCACGCAGCAGATTACGCTGGTGTCGGAAGTGGCGAATGCCTATCTGACGCTGATCGCCGATCAGCAGCGTTTGAAGCTGTCGCTGGAGACCGTCAAAAGCCAGCAGACCAGCTATGACCTGAGCAAGAAGCGCTTCGCTTCGGGCGTGGTGGCCGGCACCGATATGTACGACGCGCAGACCAGCGTGGAAACCGCGCGCAACGACGCCGCGGTCTACACCGCGCAAGTGGCGCTGGACCAGAACGCGCTGGCGCTGCTGGTCGGCAGCGCCGTGCCGGACGAGCTGCTGCCAACCGGCGAGCTGGAAGAGGTGACGCAGCTGGCGGCAATTCCAGCCGGCCTGCCATCGGACCTGCTGCAATCGCGTCCGGACGTGCAGGAAGCGGAGCGCTCGCTGCGCGCCGCCAATGCCAATATCGGCGTGGCGCGCGCCGCCTTCTTCCCGAGCATTTCGCTGACGGCGTCGGGCGGTAGCGCCAGCAGTACCTTGTCCGGTTTGTTCAAGGCCGGTTCGTCGACGTGGAGCTTTGCGCCGCAGATCAACCTGCCGATCTTCGATGGTGGCGTCAACCGCGCCAACCTGAATATCGCCAAGGCCGATCGCGACATCTCGGTGGCGCAGTATGAGAAGTCGGTGCAGACCGCGTTCCGCGAAGTGGCCGATGCACTGGCCACGCGCGGCACGCTGGATCAGCGCCTGTCGTCGTCGCAGGCGCTGGTTGAGGCTTCGCAGAAGAGCTACACCATCAACGAAGCGCGCTATCGCCAGGGGGCTGACACCTACCTGAACGCGCTGGTGTCGCAACGCGCGCTGTACACGGCGCAGCAAGCTTTGATCACCACGCGCCTTGCAAAAAACAGCAATGCCGTCACCTTGTATAAGGTGCTGGGCGGCGGCTGGCAGCCTGAGTTGCCACCGCAGCGCTGATGCTGCACGGTGGACGCCGCACTGGCGTCCACCGGTTTGATCTTTTCATATTACCCAAGGACCGCTCCATGAAATCCCACGTCAAGCGACGCACTGACCCGGAACGGGCGCAGAGTCGCCGTAACCAGGTTTTGCAGGCCGCTGCCGTGTGCTTCGCGCGCAGCGGCTTCCATGGCGCCAGCATGTCCGAGATTTCGAAAGAAGCCGGCATGAGCGCGGGCCACATCTACAACTACTTCGACAACAAGGAAGCCATCATCATGGCCTTCGTCGACCTGGAGTCGGAGCATGTGGCGGCGCAGTTGCGCGAGTTGGGCGGCAAGGACGATCCGCTGCAATCGATGATCGACGAGGCGCCGCGCCACATCGACGAGAACCTCGATCCGGAGTACTTCCAGCTGCCGCTGGAGATGTTTGCCGAAGCGGCGCGCAATCCCAAGATCGCTGAAGCGATACGGGCCTCCGACGTGGTGGCCATGGCCGAGTTCCGGCCCATCATCAAGCGCGAGCGCGAACGGCGCGGCCTGCCGGTGGACGACGCGCTGCTTGACGGCCGCATCAACACCATGGTGTCGCTGTTCCACGGCCTGCCGATCCGTTCACTGCACCGTCCGGACATGGACCGCAACTCCCTTGTGGAAGGGTACCGGGTCGCCATGAAGGCGCTGCTGCTGAGCTGATTTGTCTCTTAATGTATCCTTCCGCTGCACGCGGTTGGCTGCTGTTGTACCATGCGTGATGTCCCTCTACAGCCTACAGGAGCATCATGACTTCCTACGTAATTCCCGCCCATGACATCGTCGGCCTGCCGGTCGCCGGTACTTCCGATTTGTTCCCGGTGCGCCGCGTCTACTGCGTCGGCCGCAACTACGCCGGCCACGCGCGCGAGATGGGCTCCGACCCGACCCGCGAACCGCCATTCTTCTTCTCCAAGCCGGGCGACGCCCAGGCCGTAGTGCCGGCCGCGCCGAACCGCGTGCTGGAACTGCCGTACCCGCCGCTGACCAACAACCTGCACTACGAGTGCGAACTGGTGGTCGCGCTGGGCAAGGGCGGCGCCAATATCTCGGTGGAAGATGCGGCCTCGCACATCTTCGGCTACGCCGTCGGCTTCGACATGACGCGCCGCGATCTGCAATTCAAGATGCGCGACGTCGGCCGTCCGTGGGAAATCGGCAAGGCGTTCGACTACTCGGCGCCGATCGGCCTGATCACCCGCGCCGAAGATGCGGGCGACATCAACCACGCCGCGATCCAGCTGGATGTGGATGGCGTGACCAGGCAGTCGTCGGATATTTCGGAGCTGATTTGGTCGATCAGCGAAACCATCGCCAACCTGTCGACTTATTTCACGCTGGCGCCGGGCGACTTGATCTTCAGCGGCACGCCGGAAGGTGTGGGCGCGGTGGTGCGCGGTAACGTCCTGGAAGGCAAGGTTGCCGGCCTGTCGCCGATTACCGTTAAATTGGTATAAACCGTTTATAGCAGCGCGTCGATGGCGCTCAGTGCCGTCAACGCGTTGGCCGCCAGCCCCACATCCTGCGGGCTGGCGACCTGCGGCTCACGCGGGTTAATCCGTATCATGCGGCCGTTGTAGTGGCGGATCACGGACTGGCCGAAATGGCGCACCGATGGAATCGCCACCCCGGCGCCCAGTTCAATCACCAACGGATTGCTGGCTTTGTGCAGCAGCGCGTGCAGACGCGCTTCCTGGGCGCTGGCACGCGACTCGATCCAGCCGCCGTCACCAAACATCAGGATATTCGGCCGCGCCAATTCGCCGCAGTGTGGGCAGGTGGGCGCCTGGTTCAATAGCTGGCAGTTGACCGTATCCACTTGCGGCGTGTAGCCGTCCGCCGGCCAGATATGGTCGCCGCAGGGCGACAGGCATTGCAGATGGTGGATGGAGCCGTGGCACTCTAGGATGCGTTGCGGATCGAAGCCGGCCTTCTGGAAATGGCCGTCGACATTGCTGGTGAAGACGCCGACGCCATGCGGCATGCGTTCGCCCCATCGCTTCAGCAGAGTGAAGCCGGCGTGTGGCTGCGTGTCGCGGTAGAGATTGAGCCGATGGCCGTAAAAGCCCCAGGCCAGCGCCGGATCTTCGTGAAAAGTGGCGGGCGAGGCGACGCTGGTAAATGCCATCCGCGCGCGGCCAAGGGCAGGGTAGGCCTGCCAGAAACCGTCATTGCCGCGAAAATCCGGCAAGCCCGAATCGACGCCCATGCCGGCGCCGGCCGCGACAATCAGCAGGTCGGCTTGTTGGATCAGGGCGGCGGCTTGTTCGAGATCGGCAGTATCCATGATGCCATCTTAGCTGCGCCCGGCAAACATGACAAATACTTAAACCCGCTGCTATAATAAGCCGTTCGTCGGGGCGTAGCGCAGCCTGGTAGCGTACGTGCATGGGGTGCACGGGGTCGGAGGTTCGAATCCTCTCGCCCCGACCAACAAAATCAACGACTTAGGCCAGCCAAGATGCTGGCCTTTTTCTTGTCCAAGAAAATTACCCCTACATTTACCCCTACAAATTTGTGGCCTCGCGTGATGTCCAGTGACACGGCTTGATACTTTGCGTTGTTCGTTTGCTAGCTGCATTGACCCTGTAAGTTTGACCCGTCCGCCACACCCTCGCTAACGCTGCAATGCCACGTCGATCACTCCAATTTCCCACTCAATGTCATGAGTAGGACTGTGTCTTAAACGTGGGTTAGTTTCATGTGCAATTTACGCGGCAAAGTGGGTCAGGTTTGGATGCAAATCAACACCGTCTAGAATTCCGAAACGCCAGTTGCCGCGCTGGCGTTTTTGCTATTGGCAACGGATCATATACTTCGCTAAACACAAAAATACGACAACACCAATAAATATAAACTTTACAACAAAATGCGGCTATCATGTTCCAACTTTTCCTCCTTTGGAGCAAACCATGAACAAAGTGCTGCGTCTGATCGTCGTCGTCCTGCTTGGCTTAGCAGCCGGTATGGCGCAGGCCGTCAACAATTACACCTTCTCTTACACTTGGTCCAACGGCGACGTCATCACCGGCGGCTTCAGTGGCAACGCCAGCGGCAACCTGATCAACGACCTGACGCACATTTCTTTTAGCCTCAACGGTGTGGTCGTGACCGGTCCGATCGGCAGCTCAGGCGACGAATATGGATTCTCTCCCGCAATCGCCTCGTTCGATGGCCAGCAGAACAAGCTGGTGTTCTACAACAGCGATTTCAGCAGCTTCTTCATTTCCCAGGACGCTGGCCCGGTCTACGGCCCGCCGGGCACCAACTTTTTTGGCGTGAAAGTTCAGGGCGTGGGCGACGCCTGCGACAACTACACCGGTGACGCCGGCCCGGGCTTTGTCTGCAAGGGGGCCATCGGTTCCGTGATGCGCTGGACGGTCAGCGCCGTGCCAGAACCCAGCACCGCCACGATGCTGCTGGGCGGACTCGCCGGACTTGGCGCGCTGGCCCGCCGCCGTGCGCGCAGTTGAGACCTGGCTGGTTGTTGCGGTTGTGTCGCGGCGGTTGTGAAAGCGCGGAAGTTAGCTGCCGTTCGCCAAACGTGTCGAATCCGTAACGACTCGTCTGGGAAGTGGCACGTTTGCGCATAGAACGCGCTGTCAAACCTTAATTATAGTGCTCGCTGCAATTCGGTCGAGCTGCCATTGTGCGACGGCGCCCGAATCCCATGCAACCGCGTGCGGTCCGATGTGGATTGGTGCCGGAAATGTCCCTGCCTTCACGGCGCGCAGGACGGTGCTGCGCGACAGGCCGGTGGCAGCGAGCACCGCTGGCAGACGGATGAACGTTTTCATTTCATTCATATTCATGGCTTCATCTCCTTTGCCAGCGCCGCGCATTTCTGCCAAAGCTGCCAGCTGTAGTTGGTGTATCGAGTGAGGTAGTTGCCGGCGCCGTCGACGGTGAATGCGCGGTCTGGCCAGCCGATGTCGCGCGCGGCTACCTCGAACAGTGCGCGCTCGCGCGCCGGCGTGCGCCAAGCGTCCAGCCGCGCAGCCGTTACCTTGAGCCAGAACGCCTCGCACTCCAGGCGAGCCACTCGTTCGCGCAGCGTGGCATTCTCCTTGGCCTGTTGCGCCAGCTCCTTCACCAGTCGCTCGTGCGGCCAGGTCGTCAGCATCTCGTTGAGGCTCATCCGGCACCGCCTTCCGCCGCACGCCGAGCACGCTCAGCCCACACGCGCCGGCCGAACTCGATCTGGTCGAGCGTGATATTGCCGTCCAGACCGGCCAGTCAGTCCTTGTACCAGGCGCGCTCTTGCTGCGTGGTCGGCGCCGATTGCTGGCGCCGCGGATCATCTTGCGCGGCTGATCACGTCGTCCAGGTCTTGCCTGGTGTATCTGGTTAAAATGCGCCGCAGGATCACGTCCACGGTCGCGTTGTAAAGCCGTTCAAATTCGATTTCGTCCATCACAGCGAAGGAAATGCTCTTCGCCTCGAGCCGGACTTCGCTTCGGATGTTCACCGTCGACTCGTAAAAGCCGGCGAGGATGATCAGATCCTCGCGGAAGCGCTCTTTGTTCTTCGCCACCGGCATGCCCTGGCGTCTTCGGTCTCCAGCGAGTCGAAGCGGATTTCCAGCCCTTGGGCGAGCAACCATGCTTTGTAGGCTTGATGTCTTCATCGAAATCGGGCAGGCCCGGGCACGACAGTCGATCACATCCGTATTGATGTGCTCGGTGACGTTCGGTGAATCAGAAATCTGAGCGAGAACTCGGACAACGGATCGTCAAGGCATGCCATGTAGTAAAAAAGCAACATGGTAATTATTTAGCAGTTTTAGCATGTCATTTGTAGTAGTTTTGATGATGTTTTTGCAATGCACTCGATTGACTTTAATGTATCGATAAACCAAAAGGATTCTTATTATGAATTGGAACATTAAACAAATTTTTAGCAGCGCCGCCGTGGCCGCGTCGCTTCTGTTTGTCGGAGCGGCTGACGCAACGACATTAAGTTTCGTGGTCACTGGGGATTACTCGGCGTCGTGGACCATGGACTCGCAGCCGACTCCAATCTCGGCGTATGACGGCAACAGCTTTGTATTGTTGATGGGCGGGAATTATGCCTACTCTCCGTCCTATCATGCCTTCATTACTTTTCGGAATGACATTTGGGGCGGCGGCCTCAGCATAGAAGGCGACAGTGGGTACGGTTTCCCTTTACTCCTTCTGAACACCTATAGCCCAAGCCCTCAGCTTTACTCTGGTACGGAAGGCGCACCGGTGTTCGCGACTGGAGCATATGCCTTGACCGGTTACAGCAAGCCCAATGTCTATTGGGGCAATTTCACTTTGACTATTTCAGCTGTGCCTGAGGTCGAAACCTATGCGATGCTTATCGCTGGCTTGAGCGTTGTCGGTGTAGCCGCGCGCCGCCGCAAGAAGCCCGCATAATCTGCCCGAAAAGCATAGGCCGCCTCGAGGACGGCTTTTTCGTAAGCTTGTTTTTAGTAAATTTAACCGGCAGGCAGTCAGAACTGTAGATCCGTGGTGTGCATGGGCAGCATTGCAGGCCGCCAGTCGATCTCATCCGTATTGATGTGCCTGACGATGTTGGTAGTATCGAAGTGCGCGAAGCTGCGCGAGAAGCCGCCGATGCGCGGCGAGACTAGGATGATGGGGAGGGGAGGAAAGTTGCGCTGAGCGGCGGCGATTAGGCGCGTGCCTGGTGCGGGATAGGTCTGATCTGGCTCAACCAGAATGGCGGCAAGCCTCATGTGATTGATGAGGAGTACGGCGGAAGAATATTGCATGTAGGCATTATGCCTTATTTCCAAATCAGCGCTCATGCCTCTAGGGGGGGATTGGTATGCGGGCAAGCTGTACGCGAAACACTGAGTGGATTTTCAGCGACATATCTTCATTACAAGTTTGAAATGTTCGCGTTCAGCGACGAGCAAACTATCTTTTGAAAAGCTTGAGGATTACTGCTTTGGTCATGATTTATTTGGCAGAATTTCCTTACGTCCGAATATTGTGAAATTGCATCATATGATGCCGAAAGGAACTAGCGTGATACCAGGATAATTAGGATTGCAATACAACAAATAAGAATTGCATAATGATATCTCAAGTTGTTTTTCTGAAATGAAATCAAATAAAAGGGGTATCCTATGAAACGCTACATGAAGCGCTGCCTGGCTCTTTCCATCTCCGCAATGCTGCTGTCGACCGCCGCGTCGGCGGCACCGACCCCAACCTTCAACATCACCCCAGGCGATGCTCCAAGTTTCACTGCGAATTATGGCAATTCGTTCAGCAAGTTGGACTACAACCACACGTTCGATGACAAGTTCTATTTCGCCATCAATCGGAAATTCACATCGAGCGCCGACCTCACTGCCTCCTATCTGGGCAAGAGCTTCGACCTGAGCATTACCGCACTGCAGCTGGTGAGCTACAACCCGGCAACACATGCTGTCATCCACACCTATGGCGGTAGTAATGACACCCTTCCAAACTCCAAGAAGGACGAGTGGTCGTTTGACCTGGGACCCCTGGCATCTGGCTCGTACTACATGGAAGTAAAAGGCAAAGTGCTGGGCACTTCTGGTGGTAGCTACGGCGGCACGCTCAACGTCGCTGCCGTGCCTGAGCCTGAGACTTATGGCATGTTGCTGGCTGGCCTGGGACTGTTGGGGGCGGTGGCTCGTCGGCGCCCGAAGCAGGCATAAGCTCCCGCACTTCTAGAGGCCGCCTGAGGGCGGTTTTTTATTGGATGGCCGCAGTCCGCGTCGGTGTGCGAGATGCTGCGGAGACGCGGCCTCCACAGGACAGTCGTGCTCATGGTGCTTGGTAGGCTGGCGCGGTCGACACCAAAACCGCTGCGAAGCGCAAGCGCGGGATGTGAAGGAAGAGGGCGCGAACTAGAATCCGGCGCTGTAGCGCGTCAGCTTGATCGGCTTGTCTGCAAAGTGATCGAGAGGGAAGTCGGTGACCTCGGCCAATTCACCAATATGCATTGCTACCCCAAACTTGGATAGTGCGCTGCGAACCATCTGCCTCGCCTCATATGCATCTGCGGCATGGGTGTGCGCTACCAACAGCGCCAGATTCATGGAGGCATCTTGATAAACGACGGCCCTGTACACTTGCATTGATTAACTTATAATTTCCATATCGGCAATGTCAGATTATAACCAAGTGCGCTCAATCGTTTTGTGGGTTGCCGCGCATCTCTAACCCGTTCGGGCTTGCGCACCTTTATCAAGAGACATTGGATCGAGCGAGTCGTGTTTCTCCGCTTGAGATTTAAGCGCATCGCCCGGCTCTTGCCGCAGTAACCATTTGCCCCCAGCGATCTCAGCGGGGCGCTCATCAAGCTTGCCACCGAGATTGACGCCGAAGCTATAGCGCATGGCTGGGTTACGCAATGAAAGACGTTCCAGTGCCTCAAAAATCAAGCGCAAGTCCAGCTCGTTCGAGCTATCAGCCAGACTGCGTTCGAGGCGAGCCACCAGCTCGGCGTTCGCGCTGCGTTTGGATTTGCCAGCTTCGGTCTTCAACTTCTCGAAGAGCGATATCGGCATGCGGAATTGGCTGCGGTAAATATCGGACATGCCACTATATTGTCACTTACCGCACAAACTGGCTAGTGACTGAAATTATGGAAATAGTGACAAACTGGATTAATAGTCAAAAATTCGCCGCTCCACTTGGACGAAGGTCGGAATGCCAGCAAGCTAGGAGCTGATGGCCATCGACGGACTTCGCCGGCGAGTGCACATCCTGGCCAGCCTTGTTCACGTAGTGGTTGTGCGTCTGTAGATTAGATGCTATTGGTTCGGCATACCCGCTGCGTCACAGTCGCGGGCTTCGGTCCGCTTCCACAGGGCATAGTTGTAATCATCTTTCGCTCGCAGGAAAGAGGCGGACACCGTCCCTGCGTGTACGCATATATCGATCGGGGTGCCCGAGGCTTTTGCAATGTTGTATTGGTCTACCATATCGCGAGCTACCTGAACTCGAATCTTACCCATATCCTTACCAGCTTGATTTTCCAGCCCGCCCCCGAAATAGAACCAAATGATCCCAATTGTGAAAATGCCACCGATGGTCACTGATGCGGTGTTTGTTTTATTCTTCGGGGCGACGCACTGCGGGCAGGTCTTGGCTTCGCTACTAATTTGGGCGCCACACTCGTGGCATGCTTGTAACGCCATTTTTATCTACTTCCTCTTGGCATCTGAGCGTGCCGTATCGCATAGATAGAAGTATATTAAAAATTGTTAATTGGAAATCTAACGAATTGTCACGATGCTATGACCAAGGTCTCGCAAATAGCCTTCCAGTGATCTTCGAAGACTTCGCGGACGACCGTTGGGTGATCTTGCCGTGCGCATCAGTTGGCGCGGGCAATTGTTATTGATAATTCACCCGATCTAGTGTGGGTTCGTCACGGCCCGAGGTAGCTTCGGCGCATCGTCTCCGGATTTTGTCGAGCATTGCTGGCCCCACTCCCTTGAATGCAAGCAGGTCTTTGTCGTTTGCGGCAGAAATTCTATCTGGCGTATCCAGTGCAACATCCCACATCGCATGCTGGGTCAGGTGCGGAAGGCCCGGAATCATTGATAGAAACGTCGGAAAAAAATACCCACAAATTGCTTCCTTATAGTGACCTTCGGGGCTCAAGACAAAAAAATAGCCCCGAAGGGCCATTTATGCGGAACGTCTTATGCTTGTCGGCGACGGCGAGCGATGACGCCAAGCAAGGCAAAGCCACCAAGCAGCATGGCATAGGTTTCTGGCTCTGGGACGGCGGTGATATTCGCGGTATAGGTTATGTTGGGAACGTAATAATTACTCCACGAGTTACTCAGCCCAAGTGGGTTGACACCGCTGGTGTTCAAATATACGAAGTCCCCTTGCAAGCCACCATTGCCGGTCGAGCCTAGCATCCTGACTCCTTGCACCGGGGATGCAACATCAGCAATTGTCAAGTAGGCGATGTAATTGATATTCGCTTGCAGTGCCAAATTAATTCCTGAAGCGCCCAGCGATTGCTCACCGCCGGCGTACGAGATTGGCGAGCTAACGTAGAGTGCGGGCCCGACTGCCTTACTGCCATCCCAAGCTGCAATGGTTAGGGCGAGATTGCCGCTGGTGCCAGAAAGTGCATAAAAAGTGAAGTCGCGCAGGAAGCCGCCGGGTGATGCAAAAGTCTCGCCGTAGCTCGTTGTATCGGGATATCCGAAGGTGGTAATTGCAGTGGTTGCGCTATCTAAATTTGAATAAGTTGTGGCGCTCGAATGCAGGGAGGTGAAGATAGTGGATGCTATCAGTGCGATTTTTGCAATGCTATAACGGTTCATATTATCCCCTAGTTTTGATGTAAAAAACACTACAAAATTTAGTATACGATAATTTATTTAGTTGTTAAATTTATATTTTCTATTTGCAAAGTAGTGGCAGACATGCTTGTAATCGAAACCGGCAGCGGACTCCCTGATGCTGAGAGCCAGGCCAGCGTTGCTGTCGCTGATGCGCGTTACGCTGGGTGTTGCGGGCTGGGCATGTCCGGTCGTCTGCTTGTCGTGAGCCAAGAAAAAATTGAAGTCGTCGGTGCAGCAGTTGGGTAACCAGTTTCCAGCGGCGCAGCCGATGTCCTGGTGCGCCGGTCAAGTCTTGCCACGATGGCCAGAAGCAGTGGGAGGATGTGTTGCACGCCGATCCGGCGATTGATTTCCGTCCGATCTGAAGCCGGATGAGGTCGACCGGTCGAGGTCGACTTCATCATGACAGGCATGTATAATTTGTCTACCCACTGGGGAGTAGCCTGCTTCCGCCCTGGAAGCGTTCGCGTCAACATACTCGGCAAGACTGCCGTGGTGCGAACAACCGATCAGGTTTGGCAAGACCATTGGCGTGCCGTACGCTCTGTCGGGCCGTGCTGCATGCCTTTCGTCGTGCCCGACCAGGAAGCTACATGAACTTCGCAGCCACCGCCGCCTTATCCCTGGCCATGTCCACGGATGCTTTTGCCGTCGCCATCAGCAAGGGCGCTTCGATCCAGAAACCTACTTTGCGCCAAGCGCTGCGCATTGGCTTGATCTTCGGTGTGATCGAGGGCCTGACGCCGATCATCGGCTGGCTGCTGGGCCAGGCGGCGGCGCCGTATGTTGAGGCCTGGGACCACTGGATTGCCTTTGGCCTGCTGGTGGCGCTCGGCGCAAAGATGATCCATGAAAGCTTTGACAAGGCGGACGGCGACGATCAGAAGAGTGCGGATCAGTCGGCCTGGGTGCTGGCCATCACCGGTCTCGCCACCAGCATTGATGCGATGGCGGTCGGCGCCAGTCTGGCGCTGATCGGCGTGAATATTTACGCGACCGCTGCCGCCATCGGCTTCAGCACCTTTGTCATGGTGACCATCGGGATCATGGTCGGCCGCGCGCTGGGAGCGGTCATTGGCAAGCGCGCTGAGCTTATCGGCGGCGTGGTGCTGATCATCATCGGCAGCGTTATTTTGTACGAGCACATCGGTTAAGCCGGGCCCTGGTCAGCCGTTATCGGCTATCATATTTCCTCCACTAAATATGAGGTTCGACATGGCAGATTGGGATTGGAATAGCGCGTCGGCGCGGGAGTCGCTGGTGCTGCCGCGCGTGGATGCGCTGGCGATCTACGCAAATAACAACGGCGAAATCGTGCTGCGGCAGCAGGGCATGGATGGGCAGGAGGACAGCATCATCATCATCCCCAAGAGTCAGGCGCAGGAAGTGATCGACGCCATGTCGGCCATGCTGGGTGATAAATAAAGGCAGGCTGCATCAGCCGGAAGTAAATAGCTTCAGCAGCGATGGAAGTAATTGGCCAAGGATAATCGCGCTCATCACCCACATGATGATGGACGATTTGCTTTCAGCGATCAGTGCCTTTAATTCGGCGATATCCGCCTTGGTCGCACTGTTAGCCTTGAGGAAGGCGATATCGACTTTAATGGATACAACGTCGTCTTCCAGCCGTTCGATGCGCGCCTCGGTATTCATGCGCCAATGGTAGGCCTCCGGCCTTTCCTCGTCAAATTTCATGGACATAATGTGCTCCCCGGTTGAAAGCCCAGTGCTTCCGCCTTGGCGATGGTAATCGCCTGCGGTAGCGGGAAGCTGAGGACTGTCAATGGAAACAGCGGTTCGTAGTTGACCTGCCCGCAGTCCGGACTGCCAGGCGCGCACACGCGCACGCGGACGAACCGGATGCAGCTGGCGCCGTAGGGATTGGCCGCGCACTGGATGCGCGCGCGCGCCGGACAGGCCGGCAGGCTGGCGGCCGGCATCTCGGTCAGGCTCATGCTGCCGTTGGCGGCGCGCGTCAGCGACAGGTAATCGATGCGGATATGTGAGTCGGTTATCGGCGTCCCCAGCACCAGCGGCCCCGGCGTGTCGCGCAGCACGGCCGCCTGGCGGATCTGCGCCATCACCGCCGGATCGCTGAAGTCGCTGACGGCGGCGGCGGCGGCGGCGCGGCGCGTGGCTTCCTGCAGCGTGTGCAGCAGGTACAGCGCACGCGCCATTTCGATGACGAAGAACAGCGCGCCCAGGAATACCGGCACGCACAGGGCGAATTCGGCGGCGGTGGCGCCGCGCTGGCGGTCAGTTGCCCACATAGCGCATGCTTTGCGTTGCCACGATGGTTTGATCGGCCACTTCCGGCGCATAGTCGATCAGATCGTTGTGCACTTTGATCTGCACGCCGACCGTGACCGTGGACGGCACGCTCAGGCCGCCGCACTCGAGGCCGTCGCAGGTCACCGACATCGCCATCTTGTACGGGTTGAGCACACTCAGCTCCTGCTGCGCAATCGCCTTGGTCACGGCCACTTCATAACCAGCCAGGTCGCTATTCTGCATGTTGAGGATGCTGGCGCTGGCCATGTAGCGCACCGCGTCGTGCGTGGCTTTCTGCGCCACTTCGTAGTTGTACAGCACGCGGCCGTAGAACAGCAGCATGGCCACCACCGGAAACAAGAAGCCCAGCGTCAGCGCCAATTCCAGCGCCACCGCGCCGCGTTGTCTGCGTGCCGGCTTCATGGCAGCAACTCCACCGTGCCGCCCAGCGTCGACAGCGGCGCGGTCCCGGCAAATTCCGCGCTCAGACTGGTGCTGGTGGCGGGCATGGTCATGAAGAAGCGGCCGACGCCCAACACATTGGCGCTGGTGATGGCGCCGGCCGCCACCGGGCAGGCCAGCAGCGCCACATTGAGCACGCGCCGCTTGGCCAGCCCCGGCTGGTGGTCGACGGCGGGGGCGAGGAAGGTGGCGCCGGCCAGCTGGATATACGGTGTGGAGGTCGACGACGACCCTGGATAGCCGGCGGAGGACGCCGGCGGATTCGGCGCGTACAGCTTGAGCCAGGCGCTGGTGGCGAAACCGCCATAACCGGCGGCCGGTTCCACCGGCTGCGCGCTGTAGGCGCTGTAGGGGACGGCACGTGCATACGCCCACAGCGGTCCGTACTGCGATGCGGTGTTGCTGGCGTCCCCCGGCAAGGGATCGGCGCGGGTCCACAGCTTGCCGCCGCTGGTCCAGCTGGCGGCGGTTTGCGTGCTGGCGGCCGGCACCATCCAGGTGATGGCGGCTTTGTCGTAGGACTTGATGTTGCTGTCCGGCGGAGCGCCTTCCGCCGTGCACGCGTGGTCGGCGTAGTCGTCAAAGCGCGAGTTCAGATGGTGGTACAGGTCGGCCAGCGGAAAGCCGCGCTTCAGCGTCAGCGTGCCGCCGGTGATGGTCGGCAGCGGCAACTGGCCGGCGCACACGAAGGGGCCGACCACGTCGCTGGCGAAATGGCTCGCGACGCCGGTGACGCCGGGCGGGGCCAGCGGATCGATCAGGAAATTTTCCGGCGTGACGCCGCTGGCATTCAGGTTCATCAGGTCATAGCCGACGCCGCGCCGGAAGCCGTATTCCACCAGTTCGTTATAACTGGAACTGCCGGTGACATTGACCCGCGACGCCGCCGGCGCCGTCGACTGCGCGCAGATCGCCAGCGGCGTCAGCAGCGTCGACATGCGGCCGGCCACCGCGCGCGCCGCCGTGGTGGCGCTGCTCGGGCCGTTGTCGGCCACGCGGATGAACACGGTCGACACCAGGCCGATATCGGCCCGCAGCGCGCGCGTGTCGACCTTGGCGAACATGATGCTGGCCGGCGCGGCCTCGGCGGTGGTCTCGTCGAGCCAGCTGGCGTCCGGCGTGGCGGCCGAGGCGGCGAAGCGCAGCGCGTTGCCGCTCCAGGTGATGAGCCGGCGGTTGTACTGGTAGCGGAAGCTGGCGGCCGTGTCGGCGGCGGCGATTGCCGCATTGGCGACGCCGTCAGCGGTGCCGTTCAGTTCGCGCGCGGCGGCCAGGGCGGTGGCGTCCGCCAGCGCCTGCAGTTCGGCCTTGCGGTTGTACAGCATGGCCAGGTCCAGCGCCATGCCCACCATGGCCAGCATGCCCAGCGCCATGGCGCAGCAGATGACTGCGATCACGCCCCGCTGGCGGGGCAGGCTGGTGGGACGCATGCGCTTCTCCTGTCGGTGCTTGCACTCTGCGATTTTATCCAACAGGAAATATTGGAAATTGATGCGGCGCAAGGTGGGGATATTCGGCTTTCCGTTGACACTCAAAATCATTGGATGCTATATTTGGCTCTGGACTGGGAACGTTTCCAATTTTGTTTGGCGCACTGTTCGTCTCTTCGCCCCGCGAAGTTGCCGGCGCCTCAGGCGGCGCCGGCTTTTTTGCCGCCGGAAGACGGTAGTATTAGGTTTATATAAAAAAATACACGGAGACTGGATGACCAAGCAAAGTAGGGGCGCGACGCGCATTGCATGGGTGTTGCTGGCCATGTTGGCTTTCGCCGCCGGCAAATCCGACGCGGCCGCGGCTGCCGCGCCCAGGGCCGAAGTCATGCATTGGTGGACCTCCAGCAGCGAGTCGGCCGCCGTGCGCAAGTTCGCCGACGCCTATCGCGCCGCCGGCGGCGTCTGGGGCGATACCGCGATTGCCGGCGCCGACCAGGCCAAGGCGGTGGCGATCAACCGCATCGTCGGCGGCAATCCGCCCACCGCTGCGCAATTCAACACCACCAAACAATTCCGCGACCTGATTGACCAGGGCTCGCTCAACAACGTCGACGACATCGCCATCCGCGACCGCTGGGACCAGCTGATGCCGCAGCCGATCCTGGACGTGATCAAGGTCAAGGGCCACTTCTACGCGGTGCCGGTGGACATTCATATGTCGACCTGGATCTGGTATTCGAAAGCCGCGTTCAAGAAGGCCGGCATTGCGAAAGAGCCGGCCACGCCGGACGAACTGTTCGCCGCGCTGGACAAGCTGAAAGCCGCCGGCCTGGTCGGCCTGGCGCACGGCGGCCAGCCGTGGCAGGAGAACATCCTGTTCCAGGCCATGCTGGCCAATGTCGGCGGCCGCGAGCTGTACCTGCAAGTGCTGCGCGACCGCTCGCCGAAGGCCATCAATTCCGACGCCTTCAAGAAAGTGCTGCTGGCCTTCAAGCGCCTGCAAGGCTATGTCGATACTGGTTCGCCCAACCGCAACTGGAACGACGCCACCGCGATGCTGATCAGCGGCAAGGCCGGCGTGCAGATCATGGGCGACTGGGCCAAGGGCGAATTCGCTTCCGCGCGCCAGACCGCCGGCAAGGACTTCGGCTGCATTCCCGGCCTGGGCGCCAACGTGCCGTACCTGATCCAGGGCGACGCCTTCGTCTTCCCCAAGACCAGCAATCCGGAAGCGGTGCGGGCGCAGAAGCTGCTGGCCACCACCATGCTCACGCCGGGCGCGCAGCTGGAGTTCAACAAGATCAAGGGTGCGCTGCCGATCCTCAGCAATGTCGACACGTCGAGCATGGACGTGTGCGCGCAAGCCGGTATGGCGATCCTGAAGGACAAGACGCGCGCGGTTGGCATGATCGAGGTGTTTTTGACGCCGGACCAGAACGGCGCCTTGCAGGATGTGCTGACCACGTACTGGAATACCCGCATGCCGGTGGAGAAGGCGCAGAAGGGAATTGTCTCTGCATTGCAGGATTGATCAGAGGCATAGCCTGCTTGTCATGCTTGAGGGTGTGGGTTATCCTTGCCGCCGCATAGACTAAAGGGATAAGGGAAATTCGTGGCAACCATCAAGGACGTAGCCCGGCTGGCGGGTGTGGGGTTGGGCACCGCCTCGCGTGTTATCAGCGGCAAGGGCTCGGTATCGCAATCCACGCAGGATAAGGTACGCAAGGCCATCGAAGAACTGGAATTCCGTCCGTCGCACGCGGCGCGTTCGCTGTTGTCGGGCTCCTCGCAAATGATCGGGGTGTACATCCCCTACCTGGCGGGGACGTTCTATACGCCCATTTTGCAGTCGATTTACACAGCTTTACGTGAGGCGGGTTTGAACATGGTGGTGGCGTTCGGCGTCGGTGACGGCGATGCGCGCAACCAAGCCATTGATGGCCTGAATTTTTTGATTGAGCGTGGCAGCGATGGCCTGATCGTCATGAGCACGGCGATGGAAGAGGAAGACTTTGCGGCACTGGGGCCATTCCAGTCGCGGGTGGTGGTGATCAACCAGGACTTGCCGAGCATGGCGCCGCAGTGCTTCACGGTCGATCACGACGCCGGCGGGCGGCTGGCGGCGCGCACCTTGCTGGCACAGGGCCACCGCAAGATCGCGGTGATCGCCGGCCGCGCGGCGGCAGCCGATAATCAGCAGCGTATCGCCGGGTTCATGGCGGAGCTGGAGGCGGTGGGCATCGACACCAGCACGGTGTGGATGGCCGACGGCGAGTTCACGCCGGAAGGCGGCTTTGCCCGCGCCGATGAATTGCTGAAGTCCGGTGCGGAGTTCACGGCGGTGTTTTGCGCCAATGATGAAATGGCGGTGGGAGCGTTGTCGCTGTTCCAGAAGCAGGGCGTCCAGGTGCCGGAGCAGGTGTCGGTACTGAGCTACGATGATACGCACAGCGCGGAGTTCACCGCGCCGCAGCTGACCAGCGTGCATATCCCGTGGAGCGAGATGACCTTGAACGGGCTGAATTATTTGCTCAACCACTGCTACGGCCTGAAACGGCCGGTCACGCGGGAATATCAGCTGCACGTGACTGAAAGGGCTTCGCTGACGGCGCTGAAGCAGTAAAACGGCGTAAATAAAAGGAGCATGCGCTAGCCGCTTGCTCTTTTTTTACAGTATATTGGAAACGATTCCATATTGAATGGAACAGGGGGAGACAAGATGCTGATAAAACGATTACTTAAAACGGCCGGATTGGCGGCGTGGCTGCTGGCCAGCGCAGTGCATGTGCCGACTCAGGCGCAGACCACTGCGCTGCCGATGCTGCACACGGAAGGCACCAAATGGCTGGCGGCGGACGGCACGCAGCCGGCGCTGCGGGGCATCAATCTGGGCAATTACCTGATCCAGGAATTCTGGATGATGGGGCAGGAAACCAAGGCGGTCGACGACCAGTGCAAGCTGGAAGCGGTGCTCGACAAGCGCTTCGGCTACGAAGAGCGCCAGCGCCTGTACACGCTGTTCCGCGACAACTGGATCAAGCAGCGCGACTGGGACATGCTGCCCAAGATGAATCTGAACCTGGTGCGCCTGCCGTTCATCTACAGCGTGGTGGAGGACGAGAAGAACCCGCGCCACCTGCGCGCCGACGCCTGGAATTATCTGGACAACGCCATCGACCAGGCCGAGAAGCGCGGCATCTACGTGATCCTCGACCTGCACGGCGCCGTCGGCAGCCAGGGTTGGGAGCACCACAGCGGCTGCGTGGGCCAGAACAAATACTGGGACACGCCGGAATACCAGGAGCGCACCATCTGGCTGTGGCAGCAGATCGCCGCGCGCTACAAGGACCGCAGCGCGGTGGCCGGCTACAGCATCCTGAACGAACCATGGGGCACCACGCCGGAGAACCTGGCGGTGGTGATGGGCACCTTGTACAAGGCGATTCGCGAGGTCGATCAAAACCATGTGATCATCCTGCCCGGCCATAACAAGGGCATCGACGCCTACGGCAAACCATCCGAGCATGGCATGAGCAACGTCGCCTTCGAGATGCATCCGTATCCCGGCCACTTCGGCTGGGGCAAGCCGGGACTGGCCGTGCACAAAGATTGGCTGCAATGCACGGGCGAAGGTGACAACGTTTGCAAATGGAAGACCAAGCTCGATGCGCTGGACACCGCGTTCTTCGTCGGCGAGTTCCAGCCGTGGGCCTTCATGGGCGCCGAGAACGGCGGCCAGGTCATGCGCGTCACCTATGACACCTACGTCGCCAATGGCTGGGCCAGCACCGCGTGGGCCTACAAGCGCCTGTCCAACAAGGGCGGGCAGGGCGTAGGCACCTGGGGCCTGGTGGCCAACGCGCCCGGCGCCAGCATTCCCCAACTCGATTTCAACAAGGCCTCACTGGCCGAGATTGAAAACCTATTCCGCCTGTTTGGCAGCGTGCCGTATCAACCGCAGCAAACCGCCATCAAATGGATGAACGCTCCTGTTCCACCTACACCTTTCGCTAAAAAATAATATGACCATGATTACGCGTACCGACTTTGCCAGCGACTTCCTGTGGGGCGTCTCCACATCGGCCTATCAGATCGAGGGCGCCGCCGCCGTCGATGGCCGCGTCCCATCGATCTGGGACACCTTCAGCGAGACGCCGGGCAAAATCCGCGACGGCGCTACCGGCGCCGTGGCCTGCGACCACTATCACCGCTGGGAAGAAGATCTCGACCTGGCGCAGTCGATGGGCCTCAACTCCTACCGCTTCTCGATTGCGTGGACGCGCATCTTCAACGGCGTCAATGCGGAGCCGAACGCCAAAGGGCTGGAGTTCTATTCCAAACTGGTGGACGGCATGCTGGCGCGCGGTTTGCAGCCCTGGTGCACGCTGTATCACTGGGATCTGCCGCAGTACCTGCAAGACCAGGGCGGCTGGAACAACCGCGCCACCATCGACGCCTATCTGCACTACGTCGATGTGATCACCAAGCATCTGGGTAGCCGCATCAAGCACTGGATCACGCACAACGAGCCATGGTGCACGGCCATGCACGGCAACTGGGACGGCATGCACGCGCCGGGCAACAAGAACCTGCCGCTGGCGCTGCAGGTCTGCCACAACGTGCTGGTGTCGCATGGCCGCGCCGTGCCGCTGATCCGCGCCAATGCGCCGGGCGCGCAAATCGGCATCGCATTAAGCCTGCATCCGATCAAGGCCGGTAGCGACAGCGCGGCCGATCTGGCGGCGGTATCGCGCCACGACGCGCTGCGCAACCGCTGGTTCCTCGATGTGCTGTATGGCCGCGGCTATCCTGCCGAAGCGCTGGCGCTGGTGGGCGCGGACGCGCCGGTCGTGGAAGCGGGCGACCTGGACGCCATCGCCGTGCCGTGCGATTTTCTCGGCGTGAATTACTACTTCCCGGAAGTGGTGGTCGATGCGCCGGATGAATATCCGCTGCGCACCCGCATCATCCATCCGGAAGGCCGCCAACGCACCGACTTTGGCTGGGAAGTCTCGCCGGAAGGTCTGATCTCGCTGCTGGAGCGCGTGGCGCGCGATTATCCGACCGGCGACTTGTACGTGACCGAAAACGGCTCGTCCTACGACGACCATCTGAACGCCGACGGCACAGTGACCGACACCGCCCGCCGCGATTACCTGATCCGCCACCTGACCGCGATGCGCGATGCGATTAGCGCAGGCGGCAATATCAAAGGCTATTTCGCATGGAGCCTGCTGGATAACTTTGAATGGGCGGAAGGCTATCTGCGTCGCTTCGGCCTGACCTACATCGACTACCCGACGCAGCGCCGCATCGTCAAACAAAGCGGCGAATGGTACAGCGCCTTCGTGCGCGGCCAGAACTCATAATCACAACGGAGACAATACGTAATGAAGACCACGACCAATCACATTCTGCGTCGCGCCGTGCTGGCGGCAACGCTGGCCTTGGGGGCCAATGTCATCGCCGCACCGGCCGCCAAGCCGCTGGCCGACTGGCCGCACATCACCAGCCCGGTCAAGCAGGACGCCCGCATGGAAGCGCGCATCAAGCAGATCGTCGCCGGCATGACGCTGGCGCAGAAGATCGGCCAGATGACGCAGCCGGAAATCAAATTCAGCACGCCGGAAGACATCCGCAAATACTATATCGGCTCCGTGCTGAATGGCGGCGGCAGCTGGCCGCAAGGGAACAAGCACGCCAGCGCCGCCGACTGGGTCAAGCTGGCAGACGCCTACTACGATGCGTCGGTCAGCACCGACATGAAGGTGCAGATCCCGGTCATCTGGGGCATCGACGCCATGCACGGCAATTCGAATATGTACGGCGCCACGCTGTTCCCGCATAACATCGGCCTGGGCGCCGCGCGCGATCCGAAACTGGTAGAGGCGATGGCGAAGACCGTCGCCAAAGCGGTGCGCGCCACCGGCATCGACTGGGTGTTTGCGCCTACGCTGGCCGTGGTGCGCGATGATCGTTGGGGACGCACGTATGAGAGCTTCTCGGAAGATCCTGCCATCGTCAAATCGTATGCCGGCGTGTACGTCAAAGGCCTGCAAGGCGATCTGAAATCCGACAACACCGTGGTGGCGACCGCCAAGCACTTCGTCGGTGACGGCGGCACGGCGGAAGGCAAGGACCGTGGCGTCAACCAGTCCACCATGTCGGAGATGATCAACATCCATGCGCAGGGTTACTACCCGGCGCTGGCGGCCGGCGTGCAGACCGTGATGGCGTCCTTCAACAGCTGGAACGATGTCAAGGGCGGCACCGATCACGGCAAGATGCACGGCAGCCGCGAGCTGCTGACCGTTGCGCTGAAAGAGAAGATGGGCTTCGACGGCCTGGTGGTCAGCGATTGGAACGCGATCACCGAAGTGCCAGGCTGCGCGGAAGACAGCTGCGCCGCCTCGATCAACGCCGGCGTCGATATGGTGATGGTGCCGGAGAAGTGGAAGACCTTCATCGCCAACACTATCGCGCAAGTGGAGAAAGGCGAGATTCCGATGTCGCGCATCGACGACGCCGTGACCCGTATCCTGCGCGTGAAACTGCGCGCCGGTCTGTTCGACGGCAAGAAGCCTTCGCAGAATATCTACGCCGGCAAGCAGGAAGCGCTGCAGGACCGCGCGCTGGCGCGCCAGGCGGTGCGTGAATCGCTGGTGCTGCTGAAGAATAACGGTAACGTGCTGCCGCTGGTACGCGGCAAGAAGATCCTCGTGGTCGGCAAGAGCGCCGACAACATGGCCAACCAGTCCGGCGGCTGGTCGCTGACCTGGCAGGGCACCGACAACAAGAACAGCGACTATCCAGTCAGCGACACCATCCTGACCGGCATCAAGGAAGCGGCGGGCGAAGCCAATGTCACCTACAGCGAAAAAGCCGCCGACGTTGATGTCAGCAAGTTCGATGCGGTGATCGCGGTGATCGGCGAAACGCCGTATGCCGAGGGCGATGGCGACATCGGCCCGGCCGGCACGCTGCGTTTGTCGGGCCGCCATCCAGAAGACCTGGCGGTGCTGCAAGCCGTATCGGGCAAGGGCAAGCCGGTGGTGACGCTGCTGGTGACCGGCCGTCCGCTCTACACCAACGACATCATCAACCTGTCGGACAGCGTGGTGGCCGCGTGGCTGCCGGGCACCGAGGGCAAGGGCGTGTCGGATGTGCTGTTCCGCAAAGCGAACGGCAAGGTCAATGCGGACTTCCGCGGCAAGCTGTCGTTCTCGTGGCCGAAGTCGGCCTGCCAGTCGCCGCTGAACGTCGGCGACGCGAATTACGATCCGCTCTTTAAATACGGCTATGGCCTGAACTATGCCAGCAAGGCCACCGTGGCGCAGCTGGACACCAGCTATCCGGAAGGCGGCTGCGGCAAGTCGCTGGCGGTGCCGGTGTACAATCCGACCGACCGTTCGACCTATGCGCTGTATGTCAGCAGCGGCGGCCAGCGCGTGGCGTTGGGTGCGGATCTGAACGCGGTGTTCAACCTGCCGGCCGTAAAAGTGGAGACGGCGCAGATCAATACCCAGCAGGACGCCAAGCGCCTGACCTGGAGCGGTCCGGCCAAGCTGGAAGCGCAGGCGAACAAGGCGATCAAGCTGCCGGCCTACGCCAGCACCGACGGCGCGCTGCAATTTGATACTATCGTGTCGGCTGCGCCGCAGGGCAAGGTCAACATCGGTATCGAAACAGTGGAACTGGACGCCAGCGCTGTATTCCAGCAGCTGGCGGGCAAGGGCAAGCAGACGGTGAAAATCCCGCTGACCTGCTTTAGCGCCAAAGGCTTACCGCTGGCGGCATTCAGTACGCCGTTCAGCGTGTCCGCCGATGCGCCGTTTGCAGCGACCTTCGCCAACATCCAGATCGTTGGCGGCGCCGCCAAGGACAAGGATGCGCTGGCGTGCGGCGCATTCAAATAAATAAAACAAGGAGAAAGTAAAAGTATGGAACACTATTCGCAAGCTGCCCCGGTAGCATCCGGGCAGCCGAAGGGGGAGCACCAGACGGGCAGCTACACCGGTCCGCTGGTCATCGTCACCATCCTGTTTTTCATGTGGGGTCTGCTGACGTCCCTGAATGACGTGCTGATTCCCCACCTGAAGGCGGTCTACACGCTGACCTATGTGCAGGCGATGCTGGTGCAGTTCTGCTTCTTCGGCGCGTACTTCATCGTGTCGCTGCCGGCGGGGATGCTGATCAAGAAGATCGGCTACCAGAACGGCGCCGTGGCTGGCCTGACGATTGCTGCTGCCGGTTGCGCGCTGTTCTATCCAGCGGCCACCAGCGGCTACACGCTGTTCCTGATCGCCTTCTTCGTGCTGGCGGGCGGCATCACCATTTTGCAGGTGGCGGCCAATCCATACGTGGCGGTGCTGGGCGATCCGCGCACCGCATCCAGCCGCCTGACGTTGACCCAGGCGTTCAACTCGCTGGGCACCACCGTGGCGCCGTTCCTGGGCGGGATGCTGATCCTGGCCGGCGGCGTTCTCAGTTCGTCCGACCTGGCGAAGTTCAGCGCCGACCAGCTGGCGGCTTACAACGCTGCGCAGGCTACCGCCGTGCAAGGTCCATATCTGGCGCTGGCTGCCGCGCTGCTGCTGTTGGCGATCCTGTTCGCGCTGGCGCGCCTGCCGAAGATTGCCGACGCAGAGGCGGCGCCGGGCGAAGCGCAAGGCACGTTTGCCGATGTGCTCAAGCACCGTCACCTGGCGCTGGGCGCGGTGGCGATCTTCCTGTACGTCGGTGGTGAAGTCAGCATCGGCAGCTTCCTGATCAACTTCCTCGGCGAACCGCACGTGGCCGGCCTGACGGCGGCCGAAGCGTCGCACTACGTTGGCTACTACTGGATGGGCGCGATGATCGGCCGCTTCATCGGCTTCGTCGTGATGCAGAAGGTCAGTCCGGGCAAGGCGCTGGCGTTCAATGCGGCGGCGGTGATTGTGCTGGTGCTGACGGCGATCTTCAGCCAGGGCGACGTGGCCAAGTGGTCGATCGTGACGGTGGGCCTGTTCAACTCCATCATGTTCCCGACCATCTTCTCGATGGCGCTGAACAAACTGGGTCCGCTGACCGGCCAGGGGTCGGGCGTGTTGTGCATGGCGATTGTGGGCGGCGCGCTGGTGCCGTTCGCGCAAGGCTTGCTGGCCGATCACCTCAGTTTGCAGGTGTCGTTCTTCGTGCCGGCCGCGTGCTACCTGTTCATCCTGTACTTCGGTCTGAAGTACGCCAATATGTACAACGAAAAATAGGCTTTTCTTGTTCGATGCCGTTGCGATTTAGGTAAGCACTACTAATCGCGGCGGTTTTTGATCGCGCGCATGTGCCCCGGTTGTTTTGATTGCCTAGACTCGGCTCATTACAACTGAGGGAGTGTGCATCATGACTAAAGCGTATTTGATCGGCAGCGGCATCGGTTCCTTGGCCGCTGCGGCCTTCATGATTCGCGACGCCGGCGTGGCCGGCAGCGACATCACCATCTTCGAAGCGCTGCCGCTCGCCGGCGGCAGTCTCGATGGCGGCGGCAACCCGGATAGCGGCTACACGCTGCGCGGCGGCCGCATGCTCACCACCGACAACTATGAGTGCACCTGGGATCTGTTCAAGAGCATCCCGTCGCTGGAGCATCCCGGCCAGACGGTGTACGACGAAACCATCACCTTCAATGAGCTGCACAAGTCGCACTCGCGCGCGCGGCTTGTGGACCGCAACCGCTTCAAGGTCGATGTCACGTCGATGGGCTTTTCCATGCAGGACCGGCTGGAGCTGGTGAATTTGGAGGAGGCCGATGAAAAACACCTGGGCGACAGCGCCATTACTGACTGGCTGTCGCCGGAATTCTTCGAGACCAAATTCTGGTATATGTGGGCGACCACCTTTGCCTTCCAGCCGTGGCATAGCGCGGTGGAGTTCAAGCGCTACCTGCGCCGCTTCATGATGGAGTTCTCGCGCATCGAGACGCTGGCGGGCGTCAAGCGCACCGTCTACAACCAATACGATTCGTTTGTGCGGCCGTTGCAGCATTGGTTGCAGCAGCAGGGCGTGCAGGTGGTGTTCGGCGCCAGGGTTGACGATCTGTCGTTGAGCGACGATGCCTCGACGGTCACCGCGATCCGCTATGTGCGCGATGGCGAAGCCCAAACCATTCAAGTGGCGCCGGGCGATCTGGTGTTCTTCCAGAATGGTTCGATGACCGATGCGTCGAGCTACGGCACGATGCACAGCGCGCCGCCCAAGCTGGACAAGCGCGATAGCCAGGGCTGGGCGTTGTGGGAGAAGCTGGCGCAGGGACGGCCGCAGTTCGGCAATCCGGCCGCGTTCAATTCCAGCATTCCGGAATCGTGGTGGGAGTCGTTCACCGTCACGCTGAAAGACGCGGCGTTCTTCGACCGCATGGAGAAGTTTAGCGGCAACGTGGCCGGCACCGGCGGGCTGGTGACCTTTAAGGATTCCAACTGGTTCATGTCGGTGGTGCTGGCGCATCAGCCGCACTTTGCCGGACAGCCGGAGGGCGTGCAGGTGTTCTGGGGTTATGGCCTGCATCCGGACCGCATCGGCAACTTCGTCGCCAAGCCGATGGCTGAATGCAGCGGCGAAGAGATCCTGCGCGAGTTGTGCGGCCATCTGAATTTCGACTACGACGAAGTGATGTCGAGCGCTAACTGCATCCCGTGCCGCATGCCCTACATCACCAGCATGTTCATGCCGCGCCAGTACAGCGACCGTCCACTACCGGTGCCGGCGGGTTCGCGCAACCTGGCGTTTGTCAGCCAGTTCGTTGAGGTGGCGGAGGATGTGGTGTTCACCGTCGAATACTCGGTGCGCGCAGCGCAGACAGCGGTCTACCAGCTGCTGAACGTGCAACGCGAAGTCCCCCGCGTCACGCCGCACGACGAGTCGCTGAAGGTGAAATTTGACGCGGTGATCAAGGCCTTCAAATAATTACGCCAAGACCCCGATCAGTTTCTGCATCGGGGGCAGCGGAATCAATGCCTCAGGCTCGTCGATTTCCAGCACCACATCGTTGTACGCGACGGGCCGCAGATGCTCGACTTCCGTGGTATCGGAAAGTCGCGCTTCATCAAGCAATTGCTGCAGCGATGCGGCATCCATCTGATTGAGTTTGGCAAGCAGCGCGCCATACTTCCTGACGTCAGCTTCGTTGGCCGCTATACGCTCCGCAGGGCGTATAGCCAAGTTCATGCAGCCGAGCACGGCAAATGTGGCCAGTAGCCATGCCGATTGCGCCGGTAGTTGCGCCGCGAGGGTCGCTACTGCACTACTGCCTGCGAGCAAGCTCATAAAGGTGAGCAAGGTCTGAATGCGGCGATAAAAGCGCGCCGTGCGTTGGCACAATCGCTGCGCGTAGCGGAAATTAAAGTAGAGCTCTTCCTTGTCTTCATCCATGATCAGCTCCCTTCTTCGGTGGCTGCGGCGTGGCAGGCATTGTATGCCTTTCCGCGCCTTCTTGATGGGCGCACGATTCCCATCATGGCCTCGCTATTTGAGGCCGCTTTGCGGTGGATCAGAAGGGAAATGCTGCGCCATCGGCTGGGTGGCCGATGGCGCGAGAGGCGCGCTTACAGGAAGCGGTCGATGATTTTTTTGCTGTGCTTGTCCAGATCGCGCAGGTCGCGGATCAGGTAGTGGATGCCGTGGATGTCGGAGATCAGCAGCGTGTCGATGGTCAGGCGGCGGATGTCTTCTTCGCCACGCAGCACGAACTCGGTGTCGCCGCGGTCGGTCTTCACCGACCAGGTGCACGGCGTGGCGTAGCTGGTCACGCTGTTGATGCGCGAAATCTCCGGCATGAATTCGCGGCCGCTCAATTCCTCGCTCACCAGCGCGCCGATGGCCGGCGGCAGGTCGCTGATCACATCGATCCACGCCACTTCCTTGCCATCGGTGTTAAGCAGCGAGATGCCGTCTTCCGGCGCCTGCACCGGGAATGCGCGCACCGGCGATACGCCTTCGTGCACCACGCCTTCGGTGGTGGTCAGCACCAGCCGGCCGAAGGAATTGCGGGTCAGTTCAAATGTCGTCGTCATAATCTGTTATTCCTCGCTGGCGCTGTCGTCCAGATCCTTGTCCACATTGCGGGCCTGGGCCTGATACAGGCGGTAGTAAGCGCCTTCGCGCGCCATCAGTTCGTCGTGCGGACCGTCTTCCACCACCACGCCGCGATCCAGCACCACCAGGCGGTCGGCCTTCTGCAAGGTTGACAGGCGGTGGGCGATGGCGATGGTGGTACGGCCTTGCACCAGGTTGTCCAGCGCCTTCTGGATTTCTTTTTCGGTTTCCGAGTCGACCGAGGCGGTGGCTTCGTCGAGGATCAGGATCTTCGGATCGATCAGCAGCGCGCGCGCAATCGAGATGCGCTGACGCTCGCCGCCCGACAGGCCCTGGCCGCGCTCACCGACCATCGAGTCGTAACCCTGCGGCAGGCGCAAAATGAATTCGTGCGCATGCGCGGCGCGGGCGGCGGAGATGATCTCTTCGCGCGTCGCACCCGGCTTGCCGTAGGCCAGATTCTCGGCGATGGTGCCGAAGAACAGGAACGGCTCCTGCAGCACCAGGCCGATATTGCGGCGATAGTCCGACACCGCAAACGAGCGGATGTCGACGCCGTCGAGCATGATGGCGCCTTCGGCCACGTCGTAGAAGCGGCAGATCAGGTTGACCAGCGTCGATTTGCCGGAACCCGAGTGGCCCACCAGGCCGACCATCTGACCGGCCTTGATATCCAGGTTGATGCCGCGGTTGACCGCGCGGTTACCGTAGCGGAAGCCGACTTCGCGCAGCGAGATATTGCCTTCCACTTTATCCAGCTTGACCGGATTGACCGGCTCCGGCACCGACGACACGTGGTCGAGGATGTCGAAGATACGCTTGGCGGCCGACGCCGATTTCTGCGTCACCGAGACGATGCGGCTCATCGAATCCAGGCGGCCGTAGAAGCGGCTGGCATACGCCACGAACGACGACAGCACACCCACCGTGATATTGCCCTTGGAGACCTGGTAGATACCGAACACCCATATCACCAGTAGTCCCAGCTCGGTCAGGAAGGACACGGTCGGCGAGAACAGCGACCACACCTTGTTCAACTTGTCGTTGACGGCCAGGTTATGTTTGTTGGCGGTGCGGAAGCGGTTGGCTTCGCGCGCTTCCTGGGCAAAGGCTTTCACCACGCGGATGCCGGGAATGGTATCGGCCAGCACGTTGGTCACTTCGCCCCACACGCGATCGATCTTTTCAAAGCCGGTGCGCAGGCGGTCGCGCACCAGGTGGATCATCCAGGCGATGAACGGCAGTGGCGCCAGCGTGCAGATGGCCAGCCACGGATCGAGGTTGAACAGGATCACGCCGGTCATGATGATCATCAGGCAGTCGGACAGGAAGTCCAGCAGGTGCAGCGACAGGAACACGCAGATGCGGTCACTCTCGGAGCCGATGCGCGACATCAAATCGCCGGTGCGCTTGCCGCTGAAGTATTCCAGCGACAGTTGCAGCAAGTGTTCGTAGGTGGTGGTGCGCAGGTCGGCGCCGATGCGTTCCGACGCCAGCGCCAGCACATAGGTTTTGCCCCAGCCGAAAATCCACGCCAGGATAGACGCCCCGACCAGGCCGGACATATACATCACCACCAGCATCGGATCGACGGCCTTGCCGTTCTGGTACGGGATCAGCACATTGTCCATCAGCGGGATGGTCAGGTAGGGCGGAATCAGGTGGGCGCCGGTGGACAGCAGCATGAAGGTAAAGCCCAGCGCCAACTGCCATTTGTACGGCTTGGCGAAGCGCCACAGGCGAAACAGCGTCCACGTCGATGGCGGCGTGTAGACCACCTTGGTGCAGATCGGGCATTCCTCCTGCTCCGGCTCCATCGGCGCCTTGCAGCTTGGGCAGACGTTTTTATCGTCGACGATGACCGGCTCGCCGGAGGCGTGGCTGTCGAGATGGGCCTCGAATTGTTCGACCAGGCGGATCGCCGCCAGGTTCTGGCCCAGCGTGAAGCGCCAGGCGGCCAGACGGCCTTGTTTATTGATCAACTCCAGATGACCGACGCCGGCATGGTCGTGGTGTTTCAGCACCAGATCCGGCGAAAATGCCCACGATTCCCATCCGGCCGCCCCCGGCGCGCGGGCCAGAACGCGGTGTGGCGTTACCAACACAACACCCTTGGAAAAACGAAGTTGCTGATCCAAGTCAACCTCCAGGGCACCTGCAACGTTTTCCCCTTGGGAAAGTTGTGCCTGTATCTCGGAACGCCAGCGTTCAGGTAGTTCGCTCTGGCTGGATACGGTGGAAAGTTGTTCTGTCGTCATCGTGTGGCGTACTCCTGAGGGGAAAAGGGCTGTTGTAACGTATTATTTACGGTATTCTGTCAGTGATTAAACATTTGACAGAAAACAATAAAATCAGATGGTTGCGGCGGCGTCAAACTTGACGGCAAGTATACCGCACAGCAGCATGGCAAGGGTACAGGGTTTACAATACGGCGCGGGCTGGCTCAGCCGATAACAAAGTTATAAGAATCAATACATGACTAAGAAGAAAGACATTGAAGTTCAGCGCGTAACTTATTTGCGCGGACCCAACATCTGGACCTATCGCCCGGTAGTCGAGGCGTGGCTGGACATTGGCGAGTTGGAGAACTTCCCCTCGAATTTGTTGCCCGGTTTGTATGAGCGCCTGACGGCGATCCTGCCGGGCCTGATCGTCCACCGCTGCGGCGTGGGCGAGCACGGCGGCTTCCTGGAGCGCCTGCGCGACGGCACCTATGCCGGCCATATCCTGGAACACGTTGTGCTGGAACTGCAAAACCTGGCCGGCATGAAAACCGGCTTCGGCAAGACCCGCGAAATCGGCGAGAACACCGGCCTGTATAAAATGGCCTTCCGCACCCGCCAGGAAGAAGTCGGCCGCGCCGCACTGGCCGCCGGCCGCGACCTGCTGATGGCGATGATCGAAGACCGTCCGTACGATCTGGCCGCCACCGTGGCGCAGCTGACCGATATGGTCGAGAGCCTGTGCCTGGGCCCAAGCACCGGCAACATCGTCGATGCCGCCGGCGTGCGCAAGATTCCTTTCATTCGTCTGACCGACGGCAACCTGGTGCAGCTGGGCCATGGCGCCGCACAACGCCGCATCTGGACCGCCGAAACCGAACAGACCTCGGCCATCGCCGAAGGCATCGCCAGCGACAAGGATCTGACCAAGACGCTGGTGTCCTCGTGCGGCGTGCCGGTGCCGGAAGGCCAGTTGGTCAAGAGCGCCGAGGAAGCGTGGGAAGCCGCGCAGGACATCGGCCTGCCGGTGGTCCTGAAACCGTATGACGGCAACCATGGCCGTGGCGTGTCGCTGAACCTGAGCACCGAAGCCGACGTCGCCGCCGCGTATGCGCTGGCCGCAGTGGAAGGCGACAGCAGCAGCGTGATCGTCGAGCGATTCATCGTCGGCGAAGAACATCGCCTGCTGGTGGTGGGCAAGCGCATGGTCGCCGCCGCCGCCGGCGAGTCGCTGTGGGTGACCGGCGACGGCAAGGCCAGCGTGCTGGAACTGTGCAACACGCAAATCAATACCGATCCGCGCCGCGGCGATACCGAAGAATTCCCACTGGGCCTGGTCACGCCGGATACCTCGGGCGAGATCGTGCTGGAACTGAAGCGCCAGGGCATGACGCATGACTCGGTGCCGGCCGAAGGCCAGAAGGTGCTGATCCAGCCGAACGGCAATGTCGCCATCGACGTCACCGACAAGGTGCACCCGCAAGTGGCGGCCATGGCCACGCTGGCGGCGCGTATCGTTGGCCTGGACATCGCCGGCATCGACCTGGTGACCTCGGACATCAGCCGTCCGCTGGAAGAAACCGGCGGCGCCATCATCGAAGTCAACGCCAGTCCTGGCTTGCTGGCGCATCTGAAGCCGGCCGAGGGCGAACCGCGCAACGTCGGCGAGGCGATTGTCGATCACCTGTTTGGCGACGCCACCGGCCGCATGCCGATCGTCGGCATCACCGGCAAGCATGGCACCACCATGACCGCGCGCCTGGTCGCCTGGCTGCTGCAAATCAGCGGCAAGAAAACCGGCCTGACCTGCGCCGACGGTTTGTTCGTCAACGGCCGCCTGCTGCCGCGCGACGGCTTCAGCGACTGGGAAACCGGCGAGCGCCTGCTGTTGAACAAAAACGTCGAAGCCGGCGTATTTGAAAACAGCGCGCGCATGATCCTGTCGGAAGGCCTGGCCTACGACAAATGCGCGGTGGGCGTGGTGACCGACGTCAGCGACTTCGCTGACCTGAACGACTTCCACATCGACAGCGAGAACAAGCTGTATAACGTGCTGCGCACCCAGGTGGATGTGGTGCTGCCGGACGGCGTGGCGGTGCTGAACGCCGCCGATCCGCAAGTGGTGGAGATGGCCGACCTGTGCGACGGTGAAGTGATTTTCTACGGCGTCGACGAGCACCTGCCCGCCATCGCCGCGCACCGCCAAGACAACCAGCGCGTGGTGTTCGAGCGCAAGGACGGCGTGAATAACAGTATCGTCATGGCGATCGGCCACGAAGAAGTGGGCACTTTGCCGCTGTCGCCGCTGGTGCCGCCGGAAGCCGTGCTGGCCGCGATTGCCGCCGGCTGGGCGCTGGGCCTGACGCCGGACCTGATCGGCGCCGGGCTGCGCACCTGGGAAGCGTCACCGAAACGCGTTCACCACTGATACATCATTGAGAGAATAAAAAGAGCATGGAAGTCATACGCACCCGCGCCCTTCGCGGCCCGAATCTTTGGAGCCACCACACTGCGGTGGAAGTCATCATCTCGTGCCCGCCGGAAGAACAATCGATTGCGACGCTGCCGAACTTCGTGCAGCGTCTGCACGCGCGCTTCCCCGCTGTCGGCGCACTGCAACCAACCGGCACCTCGGACGCCGTATCGCTGGCACGCGTGCTGGAAGTGGCGACACTGAGCCTGCAAGCGCAAGCCGGTTGCCCGGTCACTTTCAGCCGCACCCACGCCACGCTGGATGAAGGCATCTACCAGACCGTGGTGGAATACACCGAGGAAGCCGTCGGCCGCCGCGCGGTGGAAATGGCTGAAGCGCTGATCAACTCCGTGCTGGCCGATACCGCCTTTGACCTGGAAGCAGCGCTGACCGAACTGCGCGACCTGGATGAAGACGTGCGCCTGGGCCCAAGCACCGGCGCTATCGTCAACGCCGCCGTGGCGCGCGACATTCCGTTCCGCCGTCTGACCGAAGGCTCGATGGTGATGTTTGGCTGGGGCTCGAAACAGCGTCGCATCCAGGCTGCCGAAATGGACACCACCGGCGCCATCGGCGAGACCATCGCGCAGGACAAGGAACTGACCAAGAAGCTGCTGCATGCGGCCGGTGTGCCGGTGCCTATCGGCCGCTCGGTGGAAGACGAAGCCGACGCCTGGAAAGCCGCGCAGGAAATCGGCCTGCCGGTGGTGGTCAAGCCGAAGGATGGCAACCAGGGCAAGGGCGTCACGGTCAACATCATGACCCAGGACCACCTGGAGCAGGCCTTCCGCACCGCCAAGGAATTCCGCGACGACGTGATGGTCGAGCGCTACCTGCCGGGCCACGATTACCGTCTGCTCGTCATCGGCAACAAGCTGATTGCCGCCGCGCGCCGCGATCCGCCGCTGGTGATCGGCGACGGCACCCACACCGTGCGTCAGCTGGTCGACATTGTCAACGCCGATCCGCGCCGCGGCTCCGGCCATTCGACTTCGCTGACCAAGATTCGCTTCGACGACATCGCGATTGCGCGTCTGGCGCTGCAAGGCCTCAACGCGGACTCGGTACCGGCCAAAGGCCAGCGCGTCATCCTGCGCAATAACGCCAACCTGTCGACCGGCGGCACCGCCACCGACGTCACCGACGACGTGCATCCGGAAGTAGCGGCGCGCGCGGTGGAAGCGGCGCAAATGATCGGCCTCGATCTGTGCGGCGTGGATGTCGTTTGCGACAACGTGCTGGAACCGATCGAGAATCAACGCGGCGGCGTGGTGGAAGTCAACGCCGCACCTGGCCTGCGGATGCACATCGCGCCATCGTTCGGCAAAGGCCGCGCGGTGGGCGAGGCCATCGTCAACACCATGTTTGCGCCGGGCGAAGATGGCCGCATTCCCGTGGTGGCGGTGACCGGCACCAATGGCAAGACTACTACCGTGCGCCTGATCGCGCACCTGCTGACCGCCAGCGGCCTGCGCACCGGCATGACAAATACCGACGGCGTCTACATCGAAGGCCGACAGACCGACAGCGGCGATTGCAGCGGTCCGCGCAGCGCGCGCAACGTACTGCTGCATCCGGACGTCGACGCGGCGGTGTTTGAAACCGCGCGTGGCGGCATCCTGCGCGAAGGCCTGGCCTTCGACCGCTGCCAGGTGGCGGTGGTGACCAACATCGGCATGGGCGACCACCTGGGTTTGAACTACATCACCACGGTGGAAGACCTGGCGGTGCTGAAGCGCGTGATCGTGCAGAACGTCTCGGCCAGCGGCTTCGCGGTGCTGAATGCGGTCGATCCTATCGTCGCCGGCATGGCGCTGAACTGCCGCGGCAAGGTGATCTTCTTCGGTGCGGACCGTTCGCATCCGGTGATCGCCACGCATCTGGCGCAAGGCAGCCGCACCGTGTACGTGGAAGACGGCCATCTGGTGGCGGCGGAAGGCCGTGAACAGAACCGCATTCCCCTGTCGGCTGTGCCGATCACCCGTAACGGCGCAATCGGCTTCCAGGTGGAGAACGTGATGGCGTCGGTGGCGGCAGCGTGGGGCGTGGGCATCAGCTGGGACGCGATCCGTCTCGGCCTGAAAACCTTCGCCAACGATTCCGACAATGCGCCGGGCCGCTTCAACGTCTTCGACTACAAAGGCGCGACGCTGATCGCCGACTACGGCCACAATCCGGACGCCATCCTGGCGCTGGTGAAGGCGGTGGAGACCATGCCGGCCAAGCGCCGCGTGGTGGTGATATCGGGCGCCGGCGACCGCCGCGACCAGGACATCACGCAACAGACCGAAATCCTCGGCCGCGCGTTTGACGACGTGCTGCTGTACGAAGACGCCTGCCAGCGTGGCCGCGTGGACGGCGAAGTGGTGGCGCTGCTGCGTTCCGGCCTGGCCGGCGCGCCGCGCACCTCGCACATCGAGGAAATCTACGGCGAGTTCAAGGCCATCGACACCGCGCTGGCGCGCTTGCAGGACGGCGACTTGTGCCTGATCCTGATCGACCAGGTGGAAGACGCGCTGGCCCACATCGCCAAGCGCATCAAGGAAGTCTGATCTTCGTTCGCGCCTGCCGTCCCCGTTTATTGAGCGGGAACGGCAGGCGTTTTTCTTGTCATCAGCGCCAGCGCAATCAGCGCCAATGCCATGATCCCCGCCAAAAAGCCGAGCGCCGTGGCATACAGGCCGAAGTAGCCTACCGCCAGTCCCGCCAGAATCGCCGGCACACTGAACGCGAGATAGCTCAGTGAGAAAAATCCTGCCATCAAGTCGCCGCGTTGTTCCGGCCGCGCCAATCCCACCAGGCTACGCAACGAGCCGTTAAAGCCGGCGCCGAAGCCCGCTCCCATGATCGCGGTCCCGATAAAATATGCGACGGCGGAGTAGCTGACGATGCCGGCCAGCGTCACCACCATGCCTGTGGCCAGCGCGATCGTCCCGCCGATCAGTACCGCGCGCGGTGGATGCGTGCGCACCACCAGAATCGCCGCTGCACTGGTGAGCACCAGCGCGGCGATGGCGAAGCCGCCGATCAGCGGCGATTGGCTGGCGGTGACGATGCGCACCAGGCTCGGTCCCAGCGACAGCGAGAAACCTCCCAGCGCCCATAGCGCCGTATTCACCGGCAAAACCTGCCACAAGGTGGCGCGGGCCTGCTGGGGAATCGCGATGCTCGGCCACAGCGAGCGCCAGGCGCCCGGCCTGCGCGACACGGTCTCCGGCAGGAACCACATGGCGGCCGCCTGCACGATAAACACCACGATCAGCAGTTCGAACACGATCTTGGTCGGCGCCGGCGCGAACTGCACCAGCAGGCTGGTGCCCAAGGCGCCGATGCCCATGCCGATCATCGGCGCGACGCTGTTCACCAATGCGCCGTGCGTGCGGTCGATGTCGATCAGCGCGGCGCTGAGGGCGCTGGTGACGATGCCGGTGGCGAGTCCTTGCAGCGCACGGGCGGCGATCAGCGAGGCGACCGAATCGGCGTTCAGGAACAGCAGCAGCGAGCCGACCTCCAACCCCAGGGCGAGCAGGATGATGTCGCGCCTTCCGCGGAAGTCCGACAGCGAACCAAATACCAGCAGTGCGCTCAGCAGCGCGAAGGCATACACGGAGAACACCACCGTGAGGGTGAGCGCTGAAAAGCCCCAGGCGTGCCGGTAGATCGCATACAGCGGCGACGGCGCGCTGGAGGCGGCCAGAAAGCCAACCATAATGCTGGCCAGTAGCCAGAGTGATGTCTTGGAGCTGAGTTGCTGTCCAGTCGTTTTCATAAAAAGTCCATTTCCGCACAAAAGCAAAGAATTTGCTTTTGTGCGATTAAACCACTAAAGCGAATTCTTTGCATTAGAATCGCGAAATGAACTCAAAAACATCTCCGCGCCCAGGAGGGCGCAGCGCCCGCGTTCAGGCGGCGGTACATCAGGCGGTGCAGGAGCTATCCGCTGAAATCGACCGCGCCGACCTGACGGTGCCGATGATCGCCGACCGTGCTGGCGTGACGCCGTCCACCATCTACCGGCGCTGGGGCACGCTGGCGGACCTGCTGTCCGATGTCGCCGTCGGCAGCTTGCGCGCGGATGCGCCACTGATCGACACCGGTACCGTGCTGGGCGACCTGCAAGCCTGGGCGGAACTGTATCTGGATGAAATGACGTCGGCGGTCGGCATGACCATGATGCACGACGTACTGGCCAGCAATCGCGCCGAGGCGAGTTGCCAATGCGCGGTGTACGTGGCCGGGCAAATCCAGCAAATCCTTGACCGTGGCATTGCCCGGAGGGAGGCGGTGCCTGAGGTGGACGTCGTGATGGATGGCGTCGTTGCGCCGATCATCTATCGCTCGCTGTTTGGTCCGACCCTGCCGACGCGCGCGCATATCCGCACACTGGTCGAGCGTTGCTTCGCCAAGGTAAAGCAATCATTGCCATAAGCTATCAAAGCTATAGATATTTATAGTTTTTATTTATTGACCATCCTCGTTAGAATAGCCCTACGCTATCAACAACGAGGAGCCATAGTATGAGCCAGCCACCTATCACCACCGCGTCCGGCATTCCAGTCGCCGACAACCAAAACTCCGTCACCGCCGGCCCACGTGGCCCGGTGCTGTTGCAGGACTTCCACCTGATCGAGAAGCTGCAGCACTTCAACCGTGAACGCATTCCTGAGCGCGTGGTGCACGCCAAAGGCTCGGGCGCTTATGGCACCTTCACCGTTACCCACGACATCACCAAATACAGCAAGGCCAAACTGTTCGCCGAAGTCGGCAAGCAGACCGAGACCTTCCTGCGCTTTTCCACCGTTGGCGGCGAGAAGGGCAGCGCCGATACCGAGCGCGATCCACGCGGTTTCGCCGTGCGCTTCTATACCGAAGAAGGTAACTGGGACCTGGTCGGCAATAACACGCCGGTGTTCTTCCTCAAGGACGGCATCAAGTTCCCGGACTTCATCCACACGCAAAAGCGCGATCCGCAAACCAATCTGAAATCGCCGACCGCGATGTTCGATTTCTGGAGCCGCACGCCGGAGAGCCTGCACCAGGTGACCACGCTGTTCTCCAGCCGTGGCACGCCGGACGGCTATCGCCACATGCACGGTTTCGGCAGCCACACCTACAGCCTGATTAACGTCGACGGCGAACGTGTTTACGTCAAGTGGCACTTCCTGACGCAGCAAGGCATCAAGAACCTGAGCGCCGAGGAAGCCACGCGCATCGCCGGTTCCGATCCGGACTACGCGCAGCGCGATCTGTTCAACGCCATCGCCGGCGGCGACTTCCCGCGCTGGGACGTCAAGGTGCAAGTCGCCACCGAGGCCGAACTGGCGACATGGGAAGCGCGCACCGGCTGGAATCCGTTCGACCTGACCAAGGTCTGGCCGCATGCGGACTTCCCGATGCTGCCGGTCGGCGTGCTGGAACTGAACCGCAACCCGGTCAACTACCACGCGGAAGTGGAGCAAGCGGCGCTGTCGCCATCGCACGTGGTACCGGGCCTGGGCTACTCGCCGGACAAGATGCTGCAAGCGCGCCTGTTCGCCTACCACGACGCGCAGCTGTACCGCGTCGGCACTAACCACCAGCACCTGCCGGTGAACGCGCCACGCTGCCCGTTCCACAACCAGCAGCGTGACGGCGGCATGGCTATCGCCAACGGCGGCGCAGCGCAGAACTACGATCCGGTGCAGGGCGGCGGCAGCAATCCGCAAGGCCTGGGCCATGGCGAACCGGCGCTGGCGCTGCAAGGCGCGGCGGCCCGCTACGATGCCCGCGGCACCGAGGACGATTACACCCAGGCCGGCAACCTGTTCCGCCTGATGCCGGCGGATGAACAGCAAAACCTGTTCAACAACATGGCCGGTCCATTGAGCCAGGTCAGCGCCGAGATCATCGCCCGTCAGCTGGGTCACCTCGACCTGGCCGATCCAGCCTACGGCGCCGGCGTGCGCGCAGCGCTGAAAGCGAAGGGCGTGACCGTCGCCTAAGATGGCATACAATCTCCACGTTGCCGTGCATCGTGGAGGTCTGTCTTGAGCCGCAAATCAGCTTGTCCGCCATCGCCAGCCTTGCCGGGTCAGATTGTTCTGGTCCTGCAGGGCGGCGGCGCTTTGGGCGCTTATCAACTGGGCGTGTACCAGGCCTTGCACGAAGCCGGCATCGAACCGGATTGGGTGATCGGCACCTCCATCGGCGCCATCAACGGCGCCATCATCGCCGGCAATCCGCCCGGGCAGCGGCTGGACCGCTTGCGCGAGTTCTGGCATCGGATGGAGCGCAATGCCTTCGGCTTCTCCACCATGCCGCGCGCGATCGCCAATGCGATCACGGTGGGGCAGGGCATCCCGGCCTTCTTCGAACCTAATCTGACCTCGTGGTGGAATCCCGAGGCGCGCGTGGGAATCGAACACGCTTCCTTCTATCAGACCACGCCTTTGCGGAATACGCTGGAGGCGCTGGTCGATTTCGATTATCTCAATCAAAAGCAGATGCGCCTGACGGTGGGCGCGGTCAATGCGCGCAGCGGCGCGATGCGCTACTTCGACAGCAAGCAGGAGCCGCTGCGGGTCGAGCATGTGATGGCCTCGGGCGCGCTGCCGCCGGCCTTTCCGGCGGTCCGCATCGACGGCCAGCCGTATTGGGACGGCGGCATCTACTCCAACACGCCGATCGAGGCGGTGCTCGATGATGAGCCGCGCCGCAGCTCGGTGATCTTCTCGGTGCAGGTGTGGAACCCGGACGGCAGCGAACCGGAAAGCGTGCTCGATGTGCTGGATAAGCACAAGGAGATCCAGTACGCCAGCCGCGCCAGCAATATCGAGCAGCAGCGCAAGCTGCACCGGCTGCGCCATGTGATACGCGAGATGAGCAAGCATCTGTCGGCGGACGAAGCGGCATCGCCCGAGATGCGCGAGCTGGCTTCATGGGGCTGCGGCACCGACATGCACGTGGTGTCGCTGCGCGCGCCGCGCATCGGCAATGAAGACCATACCAAGGACATCGACTTCAGCGCCGCCGGCATCCGCGCCCGCTGGCAGGCCGGCTATGACGATACGCAGCGCTTCATTGAACTGCGGCCGTGGCAGCAGGCGATCGACCCGATCGAGGGCATCGTGATCCACGAACTGCCATCATGAAAAAAACGACTGAAAAGCAGGAATTTAATTCATAAATATGCAGTTTTCCTGATTCTATACTGAAACAAAAGAATGAGGAGAACCACCATGTATGAAGATCGCATTCGCCGCCCGGCGCTGATGAACAAACTGATGAGCGCCGAACAGGCCGCCTTTTTATTCAAGGACGGCATGACGGTGGGCATGAGCGGCTTTACCCGCGCCGGCGACGCCAAGGCGCTGCCCGCAGCGCTGGTCGAACGCGCCCGCCAGGGCAATCCGCTGCAACTGACGCTGCTGACCGGCGCTTCGCTCGGTAACGACAGCGACGGCCTGATGGCCAACGCCGGCGTGGTGGCGCGCCGCATGCCGTTCCAGGCCGATGCCGCGCTGCGCCGCAAGATCAATTCCGGCGAGGTGATGTTCATCGATCAGCATTTGTCGGAGACGGCCGAGCAGTTGCGTTCGGGCGACCTGAAAGGCATCGACATCGCGGTGATCGAGGCGGTGGCGATTACGGCCGATGGCGGCATCATTCCCACCATGTCGGTCGGGAACTCGGCTAACTTCGTGCAGCAGGCCGGCAAGGTGATCGTCGAGATCAACCTGAGCGCGCCGCTGTCGCTGGAAGGCTTTCACGATATTTATGTGCCGACTGCGCGCCCGCAGCGCGAAGCGATTCCTTTGCTGACGCCATGGCAGCGCATCGGCGTCAACGCGATTCCGCTCGACCCTGAGCGCATCGCCGCGATTGTGATTACCGATAGCCCGGACAGCCCATCCAACGCGCTGCCGCCGGATGACGAGACCGACGCCATCGCGCGCCACATCATCACCTTCCTGGAAGGCGAGGTGAAAGCAGGCCGCATGGATACTTCACTGCGTCCGCTGCAGGCAGGCATCGGCACCATCGCCAACGCGGTGCTGCATGGCCTGATCGATTCGCCGTTCCGCGATATGACTATGTTCTCGGAAGTGCTGCAGGATAGCGCGATCGAGCTGCTGGATTCGGGCCAGCTGAAGATGGCGTCGGCGTCGTCGATCACGCTGTCGGCCGCCATGCACCAGAAGTTCATCGACAATATCGAGCAGTATCGCGAGCGCATCGTGCTGCGGCCGCAGGAGATCAGCAACCACCCGGAGATCGTGCGGCGGCTGGGCATCATCGCGTTGAATACGGCACTGGAGTTCGACATCTACGGTAACGTCAATTCGACCCACGTCGGCGGTACGCACATGATGAACGGCATCGGCGGCTCGGGCGACTTTGCGCGCAATGGCCAGTTGTCGGTCTTCGTCAGCAAGTCGGTGGCCAAGGATGGCGCGATTTCCAGCGTGGTGCCGTTTGCCTCGCACGTCGATCACACCGAGCACGATGTCGATGTGCTGGTGACGGAATGGGGCCTGGCCGACTTGCGCGGCCTGGCGCCACGCGAACGGGCGCCGCGCATCATCGAGAACTGCGCGCATCCGGATTACCGCCCGCAGCTGCGCGCCTATTTCGAGGAAGCGCTGCAAGGCGGCGGCCAGACGCCGCATGTGCTGGAGAAGGCATTGTCGTGGCACGCCCGCTATAAACGGGAAGGGAGCATGCTGGTAAAATAATGGTCATCTGCATTCACTTAATATTGGATCAACATGACCATTAAAATCAGCCAGAACTTCGACTCCGGTGCGATCGAAGTTCTGCGCGCGGACAGCGCAGCCTCCATCGAACTGAATCTGCGCAAGGATTCTCACGCTGACATCCATCAGTGGTTCCATTTCCGCGTGCAGGGCGCGCGTGGCCAGAAGCTGACGATGCGCTTCCTGAACGCCGGCCAGGCCACCTATGCCAAGGGCTACGAGGATTACCAGGCGGTGGCCAGCTACGACACCGAGAACTGGTTCCGCGTGCCGACCAGGTTCGATGGCGCGGTCATGACGATTGACCATACGCCGGATACCGACAGCATCTACTACGCTTACTTCGAGCCGTATTCGTTCGAGCGCCATCTGCGCCTGCTGGGCGAGGTGGGCGAGCATCCGCTGGCGCGCGTGCTGGACCTGGGTTCGACGGTCGATGGCCGCGATATGAACCTGGTGGTCATCGGCAAGCCGGAAGCGGAAAAGAAAATCTGGTTCATCGCGCGCCAGCATCCGGGCGAGTCGATGGCGGAATGGTTCATCGAAGGCCTGATCGATTCGCTGCTGGACGATGCGAACCCGATCGCCCGCAAGCTGCTGCAGCGCTGCGTGTTCTACATTGTGCCGAACATGAATCCGGACGGTTCGGTGCGCGGCAACCTGCGCACCAATGCGGCCGGCGCCAACCTGAATCGCGAGTGGATGACGCCTTCGGTCGAGCGCAGCCCGGAAGTGCTGTACGTGAAGCAGAAGATGCACGAAACCGGCATCGATATGTTCTTCGATATTCACGGCGACGAAGCATTGCCGTACAACTTCGTGGCCGGTAACGAGATGCTGGAGAACTTCAGCGACGAGCGCCGCCAGAAGCAGCAGGCGTTCATTGACCGCTACAAGAATGCGTCGCCGGACTTCCAGGATAAAGTCGGCTACGCGGCCAGCAAGTACAAGGAAGACATGCTGACGCTGGCGTCCAAATACGTCGGCCACCACTTTGGCTGCCTGGCGCTGACGCTGGAGATGCCGTTCAAGGACAACGCCGATCTGCCGGACCCGCACGTGGGCTGGAATGGCGCGCGCAGTGCGGCGCTGGGCGCCTCGATCCTGCAACCGATCCTGCTGTCGCTGGACGACTACTGATCGTGGGCGTCGAGATCGAACGCAAGTTCCTGCTGTCCGGCGATGACTGGATGGCGCTGGGCGAGCCGGTGTTTTTTCGCCAGGGCTATCTGTCGTCCAGCAAGGAGCGGGTGGTGCGCGTGCGCATCGAGGGCGAGCGGGCGGTGATCACGATCAAGAGCGCCAACAAGGGCGCTACGCGCGGCGAGTGGGAGTATGAGATTCCCGTCGCCGATGCGGCTGAGCTGCTGAATGGTTTGTGCGAGCGGCCGTTGATCGAGAAGTACCGCCGCCGCATTACGTTCGCGGGCAATGTGTGGGAAGTGGATGAGTTCCTCGGCGTGAATGCCGGTTTGGTGGTGGCGGAGATCGAGTTGCAGTCGGAAGACCAGCAGTTCGACAAGCCGGACTGGATCGGCGAGGAAGTCACCGATGACCTGCGCTACCTCAACTCGAACCTGATTAAAAAGCCGTTCTCCACTTGGTAGGATGCCCGTTTTGTCCTAAGCTGTAGGAATGGACAACGAGGTTTCAGCGCTCAAGGCGCATATAGATGCGATCGTGCCGACGTTAGCGACGAAGGCCGATATTGAGATTTTTCGCGCGGAAATGCACAAGATGTCGGCTGAAGGCTATCGCTGGATGGTGGCGTCGATGATCGGCATGTTTCTCGGTTTCGGCGGGCTGTATTTCGCGGCAAATAATGCAACGAGGTCACCGCCGCAGCCGACGCCGATTGTTGTGCAGGCGCCGCCGGCGCAGACGCTGCAGCCAGCGCAGAGCAATCAGCCGATCGTGATCTATTTATCGCCGCCACCTTCCAAATAAAAAGCCCCGTGAGGGGCTTTTTATTTAGTGGAAGTGCTCGGTGCCGCTGGGGGCGTCTTCGGGCATTTCGGCGTGGGCCAGTTCGCCTTGCGGGTCGGCGAACAGCGGGGCGCCGCAGTCGTCGCAGAACTCGACTACATAGCGTTCGCTGATCTTCTTGACCTGCGTGACGCCCGCCTCGTTCAGGTGCGAGATGATGTCTTCTATCGGCGTCATCGGCTTTTGTTCCAGTGGGACGGCGCCTGGACCTTCGGGCGGCGTGCCTTCCTCATCTTCCTGGCCATACAGCGGCCACACCACACCGTAGATCACATCGCTCGACGAACGCTGCGTAAAGGCCACGCGGTATTCGTCCACCTGGTTCTCCGCGCTTTCTTCGCCGAAGCCGGCGATCACCGCGCGCAGTTCGGACGGCTCCACGCCCAGCGTGTGCGTCAGGTAGTGCACGGCGGCGCGGATCGAGACCGGACGAATTTGCTTGTCCGCCTCGCGGCAGGCCATGTAATAGGCTTCCGGCAGCAGCAGCTCGACGCCGCAACCCGGCAGCAGGCGGTTGACGGTCGGCGTGGCCTGCGCGCGCCATTGCTCCAGCGCGGCGCCGCGTTCGACGGCGAAGTTGGCCTGGTGTGCCGGCATCTGCCAGCGGAACAGCGGTCCGCCGGCCGGCGCCACCACGGCCACCAGCAGGTAGCGGGTATCGGCCAGGAACGGCGCGGTTTCCGGCACTTTGGTGTCGACCTTCAGCGTCGTGCCCTTGACGGCGGCCTGCGCCAGCTTGTGCACTTTGCCGTAGGTCTCGACGTGGCTGCGCGGCAGCTGGTCGATGGAGAACAGCGTCGGTGACACCGCCAGCTGCGTACCATCGGCCAGCAGGTGGGCGGAGAAGTGCGCCGTCAGCGTTTGCAGGATGTCGGCCGGGATCGCGCCGGAGGCGATGGCGAAGCGGGTCCAGGCCAGGATAGGCGCGGCCACCAGCAGCACGTCATACGCTTTGCTGACGCCGTCGGCGGTGTCGATGGTGATGTGGGCCGATTCGCTGGCCGCTTCCACGCTGTCCATCAGCACGTCGTAGGCGTTCAGGTCTTCCTTGAACAGCGCGTTGAGGGTGGCGTCGACGGTGTCCTGGTGACCGGTTTTCAGGAGTTTCTGGAGCTGCGCATCGAGTGAGTGCTCCCAGGCCCGCTCTTCGATGCGACTGGCCGCCTGCCCGACTGCCTGGGCATAGGTGGCGAGGCGTTGGCTCTCGGAGGATAACTTGTGGGATGAAGCTTTAGATGGACGACGCATAGCGCAATAAGAGTCTCAGGTAAGAAAAAGCGGAATAAAAAAACGGATCAGTCATGCAGATCATAACCCTTATGATCCCTATTGTAGTTGATTCGTGCGCTGGGCATACATCTGACGCAGGCAGGCGGCCATCGCCAGCGTGGCGGGGGCGTCGCCGGCCAGCAGCGTGATGGCGTACGGCGGCAGCGGCGGCAGGCCGCTGTCGTGGCCGAGGATGTCCAGCGTGGCCGGCACGGTGGAGGCCAGCCAGGCGCTGACGGCCAGATCGGCCTGCACGGTGGCGGTGGTGGCCTCCATGCTGGCGTAGTCGATGACGGTGCGCGCGGCGATGCCTGCCTGGCGCAGGGCGGCATCGACCGGCTGGCGGAACACGCAGGTGTCCGATACCAGGCATACCGGCAGCGGCCGCCGGCTCCAGGCTTTGCCGCCGGCGGCGCCGACCCACACCGGCTGTTCCAGCGACAGCTGTTCGCCAGTGCCTTCGCCGACCGGTTCTTCGATCAGCGCCAGATCCACCTTGTGCGTTTCCCAGGCCCGCTGCAGCTCGTTCGAGGAACCGGCTACCAGCGCGACATCGATATCCGGATGGCGCTGCGCGAAGTGGTGCAGCATCGGTGGCAGGTGCGTGCCGATCAGGTCGTGCGGCACGCCTAGCCGCACGCGGCCCGACAGTGCCGGCGTCAGCGTGGCGAGAATAGCGTCGTTGAGGTCGACCAGCTGGCGTGCGCTGGCCAGCAGGCGTTCGCCGGCGGGCGTCAGGCGCGTGCCCAACTGGTCGCGTTGCATCAGGACCTGGCCGGTGGCCGTTTCCAGCCGCTTGATGCGCTGGCTGACGGCGCCCTGCGTCATGTGCAGCCGGCCGGCGGCGGTGCTCATGCTGCCGCAGTCGGCCACCGCGATCAGGGTGCGCAACAGGCCGACGTCGAGATTCCTGGACATGATGGTATTAGCGTTGTTAATGGCGTCCATTATACCTATTCGCTATGCGCCGCCCGCGCGCCGGCCTAAGCTGCCCGCACCCTCATTTTCGGAAAGCAGGTCTGTATGTTAGCCGCCGTCTGTCTGGCCGCCATCACCATGATGGTGGATATGCGCGATGCATCGCGCAAGCTGTATCACGCCGTCGAGGTGATTCCGGTGACGCCGGGACCGTTGACGCTGGCGTATCCGCAGTGGCTGCCCAGCGAACATGCGCCGGGACCGTTGGAGAACCACGTCGGCCTGCAGATTCGCGGCGAGGATGGCGCGCAGCCGGCGATTGCCTGGACGCGCGACCCCTACGATGCCTATCTCTACCACCTGACGGTGCCGCCGGGCGTGAGCGCGATCCGCATCCAGTCCGACTTCATCACCACCGACAGCGGCAGCCCGCGCGGCGGTGTGGCCGGCCGCGACCTGGCGGCGCTGAGCTGGAACAGCATGCTGCTGTATCCCTACAGCGGTCCGCAGACGCAGGCCAGCGCCATCATGGTCAAGCCGAGTGTAACGCTGCCTCCAGACTGGCGGTACGCGACCTCGCTGCCGCAGCAGGACGGCGAGCTCCAGGCGGTCTCGCTGGAGCAACTGGTCGATTCGCCGCTGATCGCCGGCCGCCACTTCCGCGAAGTCGAGGTCGCGCCGCATCATTACCTGGACATGGTGGCGGATAGTCCGGAAGACCTCGCGGTCAGCGATGCGCAAATCGGCCAGTTGCGTGAGCTGGTGCGGCAATCGGGCTATTTGTTCCGCAGCCGGCATTACCGCGACTTCCGCTTCCTGATGACCTTGTCCGATCAGGTCAGCGGACTGGCGGTCGATCATCACGAATCGCTCGACAATCGGCGGCCTGCGAAGTTCATGGTCGATGCGGACATGCGTGCGTTGTACGGCAATTTCCTGCCGCACGATTTCGTCCACAGCTGGAACGGCAAGTATCGCCGGCCGGCGGGCCTGGTCGCGCCGAATTTCCAGCAGGCCGTCGACACCAGCGGCCTGTGGGTGTACGAGGGGCTGACCGATTACCTCGGAGGCGTGCTGACCACGCGCGCCGGCATCTGGACCAGGGAGCAGTATCTGGCCTCGCTGGCCGAAACGGCGGCACGCTACAGCCACCGGCCGGGCCGCGCTTGGCGCGACCTGCAAGATACTGCCAGCATGGCCATGACGCTTTGGCAGCGCGAGGGCGGCGGCTACGGCAGCTTGCGCCGCGACGGCTTCGACTTTTACGGCGAGGGCGCGCTGGTGTGGCTGGACGTTGATGTCACGATCCGTCGGCTGACCGCCGGCCGCAAGTCGCTGGACGACTTTGTCGCGGCGTTCCATGGCGCAGGCGGCGATACGCCGCCGCAGGTGCTGCCTTACAGCTTCGATGAATTGGTGGCGGCGCTGAACGCGGTGGCGCCGCACGACTGGCGCGGCTTCCTGCAAACGCGCCTGCACGCGCTGGGGCCGGACGCACCGCTGGATGGCGTCACCGGCGGCGGCTACCGGCTGGTTTACCGCACCACGTCCGCGCGCAATGGCTCAGGCTTGCTGTATTCGGTCGGCATGGAGGTGGGGCAGGGCGGCGTGGTGAGCGATGTGTTGCAGGACAGCGCGGCATGGCGCGCTGGTCTGGCGCCGGGCATGAAGATCGACCAGGTCAACGGCAGCGCCTACACCACAGCCGCGCTGCGCCAGGCCATACGCAACGCGCAGCATACATCGGCCGCCATCACGCTGACGGTGGCGGGCAGCGCCGGGCCGCTGGCGCTGGACTACCACGATGGCGAACGCTTCCCGGCGCTGGAGCGGATTGACGGCACGCCGGATGTACTGGGCGATATTCTCACAGCGCGCAGCCACTAAGCCAGCGCCGGTTGCAGGCCTTTCCGCCGCAGCCGCTGGCTCAGCCAATTCCGCAGCGGTATATCGTAGAACCGCAGGCACAGGTAGGCGACGATCACACACAGCAAGAACGTGGCGATCGTCACCGGCAGTGCCTGCGCCAGCGGCACCTTGCCCTTCGCCACCCAGGCGGTGTAGGTGTAGACGAATGGATAGTGAATGATATAAAGCGGATAGGAGATCGCGCCGAGAAAGCCGCAGACCTTGGTCCCCATGGCCGTGCGCACATCGCCGCTGGCGCCGAGGTAGACCACCAACGGGAAAATCAACGTGATGCACAGGGCGTCATACAGGCCGTTCTGCCACAGGTCGGACGGGCCGCCGATGCGTGGCATCGCCAGCACGACAATGATGATGGCGCTGCACAGCAGGAAGGCGTGCTGGTAGCGTCCCGGCGTGACCACGCGCGACAGCAGCAAGCCGGCAAAGAACGGATACAGCAGCCGCGTGAGGCCGATGCGCAATTGCGCCGGTTCCAACGACCAGCCGCCGATCACATCGCCGTTGGGACCGGTCACGCAATAGTGCAGCAGCACCGCGCCGGCGATGAACACGCAGACACCCAGCACCAGTTTGGAAAATTTGCGGACAAACAGCGCGTACAGGATGTTGGCGACATACTCGTAAAACAGCGACCATCCCGGACCGTTCAGTGGATGCATTTCGCCCCAGCCGCGAATGTCCAGCGCCGCGCCGACCGGCAGCAGTGTCATGCCGATCACCATCACGACCAGCATCAGCCAGAGCGGCGTGTCCTGAATTTTCGGAAATATCGGACTGGTCTGGAAGTAGAACATGCCGGCGCCAATCAGCATGGCAATCACGATCATCGGATGCAGCCGGATCAGCCGGCGCTGAAAGAACTCCATGGTGGACATGCTGCGCCAGCGATCGTCGTAGGCGTAACCGATGACAAAGCCGGACAGCACGAAGAAAAAGTCGACGGCCAGGTAACCGTGGTTGATGATCTGTTCAAAACGGCTGGCGGCATGCGCCTCGAACAGGTGGAAAGCTACCACCAGCAGGGCGGCCACACCGCGCAAGCCGTCCAGGATGGCGTAATGACGTTTGGTATCGGCAAAGCCTGTCGCCGTCGAATTATTGTCCATCTGGTCTCCTTTATGGCTGCGAATTATTTTTCACATCATTATATGGAAACGTTTCCATGTCAAGCTGGTGGGCGGCGGCATCGCAATAAAAAACGCCCCGGGGCTTCGCAGCCACGGGGCGTTTTAGTGAACGCTTAAAGAATTAAGCGGCCAGCAGTTGACGCAGCACGAACGGCAGGATACCGCCGTGTTTGTAGTAGTCGACTTCGATCGGGGTGTCGATACGCAGCAGCACGGTTACGTCCTGGCTGGTGCCGTCGGCACGGTGGATCACCAGGGTCGCCAGCTGTTGCGGCTTGATGTCGCCGTCCAGGCCCTTCAGGTCGTAGGTTTCCTTGCCGGTGATGCCCAGCGATTCAACCGAGTCGGTGCCGATGAATTGCAGCGGCAGCACGCCCATGCCCACCAGGTTGGAGCGGTGGATACGCTCGAACGAACGCACGATCACAGCCTTCACGCCCAGCAGCTGGGTGCCCTTGGCTGCCCAGTCGCGCGACGAGCCGGTGCCGTACTCTTCGCCACCGAACACCATGGTCGGGGTGCCGGCTGCCACGTATTTCATGGCGGCGTCGTAGATCGACAGCTGTTCGCCCGACGGCTGGTGAATCGTGATGCCGCCTTCAACTGCGGAACCGTCGGCTTTCGGCGGGATCATCTTGTTCTTGATGCGCACGTTGGCGAAGGTGCCGCGCATCATGATCTCGTGGTTGCCGCGACGCGAGCCGTAGGAGTTGAAGTCCGCCTTCAGCACGCCGTTGTCCTTCAGCCACTTACCGGCCGGGCCGTCTTCCTTGATCGAGCCGGCAGGGGAGATGTGGTCGGTGGTGATCGAGTCGCCAAACACGCCCAGCGCGCGCGCGCCGCTGATGTTCGGGTTGGTCAGTTTCGGCGTCATCTCGAAGCCGTCGAAGAACGGCGGCTCGGCGATGTAGGTCGAGGCTGGCCAGTTGTAGACCTGGCCTTCGGTCGACGATACGTGTTCCCACAGCTTGCCCGGGTTGCCCTTGACGTCGGCGTAGTTGGTCTTGAACACTTTCGAGTTCATCGCGAACTTCATCAGCTTGTCGATCTCTTTCGAGGTCGGCCAGATGTCGCCCAGGTACACGTCCTTGCCGTCTTTGCCCTTGCCAACCGGCTGGGTCATCAGGTCGACCGTCATGTTGCCGGCGATGGCGTAGGCGACCACCAGCGGTGGCGAGGCCAGGAAGTTGGAACGGATGTTCGGGTGGATCCGCGCTTCAAAGTTGCGGTTACCCGACAGCACGGCCGAAGCGACGATGTCGTTGCTGGTGATGGCGGCGTTCAGCTCCGGCGTCAGGTCGCCGGCGTTACCGATGCAGGTGGTGCAGCCGTAGGCGGTGACGCCAAAGCCCAGTTGCTCCAGGTACGGCAGCAGGCCGGCGGCGGTCAGGTACTCGGTCACCACGCGCGAGCCAGGGGCCAGCGACGATTTGATGTGCGGCGCCACGGTCAGGCCGGCTTCCACGGCCTTCTTGGCCAGCAGGCCGGCGGCCAGCATCACGCTCGGGTTCGAGGTGTTGGTGCACGAGGTGATCGCAGCGATCAGCACGTCGCCGTTTTTCACGTTCAGGCCGTCGGTGGTGGTGTAGTTGTGGTTCAGGTCTTCCGGCTTTTTGTTGAAGCCGTTTTCCGAGGTCGGTTTCGAGAACAGTTCGGTGAAGTTGCTCTTCACGTTGCCGATTTCGATACGGTCTTGCGGACGCTTAGGACCGGCCAGCGATGGGGTCACGCTCGACAGGTTCAGGTGCACCACGCGGGTGTAGTCGATGTCGCCGGCTTTCGGAATGCCGTACATGCCCTGAGCCTTGAAGTAGGCCTGGAATGCGTCGATCTCTGCCTTGGTGCGGCCGGTGCCTTCGAAGTATTCGATGGTGGCGTCGTCAACCGGGAAGAAGCCCATGGTGGCGCCGTATTCCGGCGCCATGTTGCCGATGGTGGCGCGGTCGGTGACCGACAGCGTCTCGGTGCCTTCGCCGAAGAACTCGACGAACTTGCCGACGACTTTCTCTTTGCGCAGCAGTTCGGTGATGGTCAGTACCAGGTCGGTCGCGGTGCAGCCTTCGCGCAGCACGCCGGTCAGGTTGACGCCGATCACGTCCGGGGTCAGGAAGTAGACTGGCTGGCCCAGCATGCCGGCTTCCGCCTCGATGCCGCCCACGCCCCAGCCGACTACGCCGATGCCGTTGATCATGGTGGTGTGCGAGTCGGTGCCCACCAGCGAGTCAGGGTAGTACACGCCGTTGTTGTCCTTGTGGACGCCGCGCGCCAGGTATTCCAGGTTGACCTGGTGGACGATGCCGAAGCCCGGTGGCACCACGCCGAAAGTGTCGAAGGCTTGCATGCCCCATTTCATGAACTGGTAGCGCTCGTTGTTGCGCGAGAATTCCAGCTTCATGTTCAGGTCCAGCGCTTGCGGCTCGCGGAAGTGGTCGATGGTGACCGAGTGGTCGACCACCAGGTCAACCGGCACCAGCGGTTCGATTTTCTTGGCGTTCTTGCCCATCTTGTAGGCGACGTTGCGCATTGCGGCCAGGTCGGCCAGCAGCGGCACGCCGGTGAAGTCCTGCAGCACCACGCGGGCGACGATGAATGGAATCTCGTCGGTGCGCTCGGCGGTGGCGCCCCAGCTGGCGACCTGGCGGACGTGTTCTTCGGTGACTTTCTTGCCGTCGACGTTACGCAGGACGGACTCCAGCACCACGCGGATCGAAACCGGCAGGCGGGAGATTTTAGCGCCCAGGCTCTTTTCCAGGGCTGGCAGCGAGTAGAACTTCGCCTTCTTGCCCGAAATAGTGAATTCCTTCAGCGTGTTCAGAGTGTTGCGTGACATGACCTCTCCTTAGTGATGGGGTAGCGTCTATTACTATTATTGAAGTGAAACGTGGTGCTGGTATTTACTGAATCGAGATCTTGGCGCTGGTCGGCTCGCCGGCTGCCGTCGAGACTGGCTTGCGCTGTTCGGCGTCGCGGCATTCGTTGGCCAGCTGGCGGTTTTGCTTGGAATCGAGCAGCATGCCCTTGGCCGGAATACCGATCCAGATCAGGCCATACATCTTGTTTTCGAAGCGGTTGGCGCCGGTGGTGGTGCCGACGCGGGTCAGGCGGTGCAGGCGCTTCTTCCAGCGCAGTGCGATGTGGCTGTCGTCGCTGGCGTTCTGGTAGATGGCGATCTTGTTGCCCAGTTCGCAGTCGAATTCGGTCACGGAGGAGTCGGTGACGACCGGCTCGTCTTCTTCCTCGTTCGGCGCTTTCGGCTCAGCTGCGGCAACCGGCTTGGCGGCGGCCTTCTTGGTGGACTTGGCGGCCGTCTTCTTGACGGTTTTCTTGGCTGGCGCGTCTTCGGCGTGGGCGCCGGCGGCCAGGGTCAACGAGGCCAGCGCGAGGCTGCAAGCCATGAATAATTTGGAAATGGACATCAGTGTGCTTCCTGTGGGAGTTCGGTGGGGGTGCCGTTGAACAGCGCGGCCACGGATTCCGGCAAACTGAGGCCGGCCTGCCTGGCACGCTGTAAAACGGTCCAATAATATCGGTAGCTGGCGCGGTCATGCAAGCGTCCATGCTGGGCAATCGGGCCCCAGTGCGCGGCAGCGGCTTCGTGCAGGATGGCGGCGGCCTCGCTGACCTCGGACAAACGGGGCGTAAACGTCTTGACGATCGGCTTGATCTGGTTCGGGTGGATGCTCCACATGCGCGTGTAGCCGAATTCGGCGGCGGCGCGCTGGGCATCGTTGGCGGCGACCGCCGTGTCCTTGATGTCGGTGGTGACGTTATGCGACGGCACCTTGCCGTGCGCGTGGCAGGCGGCGGCGATTTCCAGCTTGGCGCGGGTCACCAGCGGGTGGGTGAACTGGCCGGGCGTGCGCATCGCGCTGCCGGGTATCGCGCCGTAGTGGGCCGATACAAAATCCATGATGCCGAACGACAGGCACTGCACCTGCGGCAGGGCGGCGATGGCGTAGACGTCGTGCAGCGCGCCGTGGGTCTCGATCAGCACGTGCACCGGCAAGTCCTTGCGGCCGGCCTTGGCGGCGTGGGTGTTGATCAGCTTGATGGCGCGCGCCACTTCATCGACGCTCTGCACCTTCGGCAGGGCGAGGTAGGCCAGGCGCTGGGCGGCGGCGCAGATGATCTCGACGTCCTGCGCAAAGTAGGGGCTGTGCACATCGTGCACGCGGGCGCCGATGCGGTTGAATTTGTTGTCGTCGGATTGCAGCAGCTCTGCCACGAGGCGGGCGTGGGCCAGCTCGTTGCCGGCGCTGGCGCCGTCCTCGCAATCGAGAGTGATGTCGAACAGGGGACCAAGTTCTTGTTGCAGGGCGATCGATTTGCGCATCAGCTTCTCGGAGCCGGCGTAGTGGTCGCAGGCCGGAAGGATGGCCGGCTGAAGATTACCCTGGAATAAAACCTCGGATGGATGCATGCTTGCTGGGTCGGCTGGCGAAATGACCGCCGCGCTGCTCTCGGCAGCGCGGCGGGTACGGCGGATCGGCGGTTTAACCGGTTCCACGTAAGGAGCGAAGCTTATGCAGGCAGCAGGTGCTTGACGCCTTCGCGCTCTTCGGTCAGTTCTTTCAGGGTCAGGTTGATGCGCTCTTGCGAGAATGCATCGATTTCCAGGCCTTGAACGATTTTGTATTCGCCGTTTTCGGTGGTGACCGGGAAGCCGAACACGATGCCTTCCGGGATGCCGTACGAACCATCCGATGGAATGCCCATGGTGGTCCACTTGCCGTTGGTGCCGACGTGCCAGTCATGGATGTGGTCGATTGCGGCGTTGGCGGCCGAGGCAGCCGACGACAGGCCACGCGCTTCGATGATGGCGGCGCCGCGTTTGCCGACGGTTGGCAGGAACACGTTGGCGTTCCATTCCTGGTCGTTGATCAGGTCTTTGACAGCCTTGCCGTTGACGGTCGCGAAGCGGTAGTCAGCGTACATGGTTGGCGAGTGGTTGCCCCAGACGGTCAATTTCTCGATGTCTTTGACGGCGGTGCCGGTCTTGGCAGCCACTTGCGACAGCGCGCGGTTGTGGTCCAGGCGCAGCATGGCGGTGAAGTTTTTCGCCGGCAGCGATGGCGCCGATTTCATGGCGATGTAGGCGTTGGTGTTGGCCGGGTTGCCGACTACCAGCACTTTGACGTTGCGCGAAGCAACTTGATCCAGGGCCTTGCCTTGTGCGGTGAAGATCTGGGCGTTGGCTTCCAGCAGGTCTTTGCGTTCCATGCCTGGGCCGCGTGGACGGGCGCCAACCAGCACGGCGTAGTCAACATCCTTGAAAGCGGTCAGCGGATCGCCGTGGGCGGTCATTTCGGTCAGCAGCGGGAATGCGCAGTCATCGATTTCCATCATGACGCCTTTCAGCGCCTTCTGTGCTTTTTCGTCAGGGATTTCCAGCAGTTGCAGGATGACCGGCTGGTCCTTGCCGAGCATGTCGCCGTTGGCGATGCGGAACAGCAGAGCGTAGCCGATTTGGCCGGCGGCGCCGGTAACAGCAACGCGCAATGGGGTTTTAGCCATGATGAATCTCCAAAGTGTGAAGTAACAAGTGCGTAACAGGTGCTAAGGACTTAGCGCTGGACCGTCGCCCGGTCCGGGAAAACGTAATCATACTGCAAAATTCGACGCTTATAATCATCTGTATCCCATAAGCGTCGGCGGCGAGTGTAGGCTCGTCGCAACTATCTGTCAATCCTATCTTATGTCTTATATAAGACAGATAACTTATTGCCGTTTTTTCTGGACGGCACTGTGTATTTGTGGTGAAATCTTGGCCTATGAGTTCCGTGCCGCCAAATTCGAATAACAATCCCGCCGCCAGCAGTGCCGGCGGTGCGGCAACGGCATCGTCCAATGCGTCACCGACGTTCTCCCCGCTGTACCAGCAAATCAAGGCCCTGATCACCAAGAGCCTGCAGTCCGGCGAATGGAAGCCGGGCGAACTGATCCCTAGCGAAGTGGAACTGGCCAACCGATTCAAGGTTAGCCAGGGCACCGTGCGCAAGGCGATCGACGAGCTGGCGGCCGAGAACCTGGTGATGCGCAAGCAAGGCAAGGGCACTTTCGTTTCCACCCACCATGAAGAACGGGCGCAGTTCCGCTTCCTGCGGCTGATGCCGGACGAAGGCGTGCCGCATCCGGGCGTCAGCCAGTTCATCGAAGTCAAGCGCATGCGCGCGCCGGCCGATGTGGCGCGCCTGCTGGACCTGAAGTCGGGCGACGCCGTGATCTTCATCAAGCGGGTGCAGCACTTCGACAGCGTGCCGACCATCGTCGAGGAAATCTGGCTGCCGGGCATCACCTTCAAGGGGCTGACGGCCGAGCGGCTGGAAGAATATAAGGGGCCGATGTACGGCCTGTTTGAATCCGAATTCGGCACGCGCATGATCCGTGCCACCGAAAAAATCCGCGCCGTGAGCGCTGCAGCCGGCGATGCCGCGCTGCTGAAGATTGCCGCCAACACGCCGCTGCTGGCGTCGGAGCGGGTGTCATACACCTATGGCGACAAGCCGGTGGAGCTGCGCCGCGGCCTGTATTCGACCGAACGCCATCACTACCATAATGAGTTGAACTGAAGGAGACAGGGCGCGCAGTCATACGCCTGTAGCATTGTTGCGCTGATAATACGTTGAGCTACGGAAAGTAGCCGCCAGCTGGTGTCGCTGACCACTATTTTTATTATATGTAACAATAGATATTGGTTGTAAGAGTGGAAATCGGCGAAAATCGCAGTCTCACCAAATTTTTGTATAAGCCTGAGGAGGTCTTGTTATGTCAGAAGCCGTAAGGGAAGCCCCTAAAAAAGAACGGCCGGAGTTCCGTAACATTCATGTTACCGAACTGTCCAATTACCGCATGCCGCTGGCTGCCATCGTGTCCATCCTGCACCGCATCAGCGGCGTCATGATGTTCGTGCTGCTGCCGTTCGTGCTGTATCTCTTGCAGAATTCCCTGCGCTCCGAGATCTCTTTCGCGTACTACGAAGGTTTCGTGACCTATCCACTGGTCAAGCTGATCATCCTGGCCCTGAGCTGGGGCTTCCTGCACCACCTGTGCGCCGGCGTGCGCCACCTGGTGATGGATCTGCACATCGGCCTGGACAAGCACTCGGCGCGTAAATCGTCCGCCACCGTGCTGGTCATCAGCCTGGTCCTGACCGCGCTGGTCGCCCTGAAACTGTTTGGAGTGTTCTAATTATGTCGATTAACGATAACGGTATCGGTCCTAAGCGCCGCGTCGTTGGCGCCCATTACGGCATGCGCGACTGGCTGGCGCAACGCGTCACCGCCGTGCTGATGGTGTTGTACACCGCCATCCTGCTGATCTCTTTCCTGACTGGCCAGAACTTCACCTATGAAGGCTGGGCCGGCCTGTTCGCCCAGCAGTGGTTCAAACTGATCAGCGCCGTGACGCTGCTCGGCCTGTTCTACCACGCCTGGGTTGGCATGCGTGACGTCTGGATGGACTATGTGCGCGCCGTCGGCCTGCGCCTGGTTCTGCAAGTCGCCACCATGGCCTGGCTGATCGGCTGTGCCGTCTGGTCGATTCAAATTATCTGGAGTGTGTAATCGTGGCAGCTATTAAAACTGGAATTCCTACCCGCCGCTTTGACGCGGTCATCGTCGGCGCCGGCGGCTCCGGCATGCGCGCATCGCTGCAACTGGCCGAAGCCGGCCTGAACGTGGCAGTGCTGTCGAAAGTGTTCCCAACCCGCTCGCACACCGTGGCGGCGCAGGGTGGCATCGGCGCTTCGCTGGGCAATATGGCCGAAGACAACTGGTTCTGGCATATGTTCGACACCGTCAAAGGTGGCGACTACCTGGGCGACCAGGATGCGATTGAATTCATGTGCCGCGAAGCACCGAAGGTCGTCTACGAGCTGGAACACTTCGGCATGCCGTTCGACCGTAACCCGGACGGCACCATTTACCAGCGTCCGTTCGGCGGCCACACCGCCAACTTCGGCGAAAAAGCCGTGCAACGTGCTTGCGCCGCCGCTGACCGTACCGGTCACGCGCTGCTGCACACGCTGTATCAGCGTAACGTCAAGGCGCGCACCCACTTCTTCGTGGAGTGGATGGCGCTGGACCTGATCCGCGACGCCGAAGGCGACGTGGTCGGCGTGGTCGCGCTGGAAATGGAAACCGGCGAAACCATGATCCTGGAAGCCAAGACCACCATCTTCGCCACCGGCGGTGCTGGCCGTATCTTCGCTGCTTCGACCAACGCCTTCATCAACACCGGCGACGGCATGGGCATGGCGGCACGCGCCGGCCTGCCGCTGCAAGACATGGAATTCTGGCAGTTCCACCCGACCGGCGTGGCCGGCGCGGGCGTGCTGATCACCGAAGGTGTGCGCGGTGAGGGCGGTATCCTGATCAACTCGGAAGGCGAACGCTTCATGGAGCGCTATGCGCCGACGCTGAAAGATCTGGCGCCGCGCGACTTCGTGTCCCGTTCGATGGACCAGGAGATCAAGGAAGGCCGCGGCGTCGGTCCGAACAAGGATCACGTGCTGCTGGACCTGCGCCACATCGGCAAGGAAACCATCGAGAAGCGTCTGCCGTCGATTCTGGAAATCGGCCACAAGTTCGCCAACGTCGATGCGACCAAGGAACCAATCCCGGTCGTGCCAACCATCCACTATCAGATGGGCGGTATCCCGACCAATATCCACGGTCAAGTGGTGACGCCAAACGGCGACGGCACGCAGAAAGTGGTCAACGGCCTGTACGCGATCGGCGAATGCGCCTGCGTCTCGGTGCACGGCGCCAACCGCCTGGGCACCAACTCGCTGCTGGACCTGCTGGTGTTCGGCCGCGCTGCCGGTAACCACGTGGTGGCATCGAACCTGAAGCAGAAGGAAAACAAGCCGCTGCCGAAAGACGCTGCCGACTTCGCGCTGAACCGCCTGAACGCGCTGGAAACTTCGACCGGCACCGAAAAAGTGCAGGGCGTCGCCAACGACATCCGCGCCACCATGCAGAAATACTGCGGCGTGTTCCGTACCGACGAGATGCTGAACAAAGGCGTCGAAGAGATCCTGAAGCTGGACGAGCGCCGCAAGCACGTGTCGTTCAAGGACAAGTCGAAAGTGTTCAACACCGCCCGCGTGGAAGCGCTGGAACTGGACAATCTGATCGAAACTGCGAAAGCCACCATGGTCTCGGCCGCCGCCCGCAAAGAATCGCGCGGCGCCCACGCCCAGGATGACCACCCGCACCGCGACGACGACAACTGGATGAAGCACACTCTGTGGTACTCGGAAGGCAACCGACTGGATTACAAAGCCGTCGTGACCAAGCCGCTGACGGTCGATACCTTCAAACCGAAACCACGTACTTTCTAAGGCTATACAACATGGCACGCACTCTTAAACTGAAAATTTACCGTTACGATCCGGACCGTGACGCCAAGCCGTATATGCAGGACGTCACCGTCGAGTTGAAAGACACCGACAAGATGCTGCTGGACGCGCTGCAACGCATCAAGTCCGACGTCGATGACTCGCTGGCCCTGCGCCGCTCGTGCCGCGAAGGCGTGTGCGGTTCGGACGCGATGAACATCAACGGCAAGAACGGTCTGGCCTGCACCACCAACTTGAACGAGCTGAGCGAGCCGATCGTGCTGCGTCCGCTGCCAGGCCTGCCGGTGATCCGCGACCTGATCGTCGACATGACCCAGTTCTTCAAGCAGTACGATTCGATCAAGCCATACCTGATCAACGATTCGATCCGCCCAGAGAAAGAGCGCCTGCAGACCCCTGCGGAACGCGAAGAACTCGACGGCCTGTACGAGTGCATCCTGTGCGCGTGCTGCTCGACCTCGTGCCCGTCGTTCTGGTGGAATCCGGACAAGTTCGTCGGTCCTGCCGGCCTGCTGCAAGCCTACCGCTTCATCGCCGACTCGCGCGACGAAGCCACCGGCCCGCGCCTGGACAACCTGGAAGATCCGTACCGCCTGTTCCGCTGCCACTCGATCATGAACTGCGTCGATGTCTGCCCTAAGGGTCTGAACCCGAACAAGGCCATCGGCAAGATCAAAGAGCTGATGGTACGCCGCGCGATCTAACGCACACGGGCGGCGCCGGCCTGGTCTCTGCGGCGCCGCCCAATTTTGTGTAAAGTAGCAAACCTATGGAAACGAATCACGCTGCGCATCAGTCCGACCCAGCCAACCGCGCCCGCCTGCGCTGGCGCTCACGCCGGGGTCTGCTGGAAAACGACATCATCCTCACCCGTTTTCTGGATGCGCATGAAACCGAATTGACCGACGACGAAGTGGACGCATTCACGCGGCTCCTCGACTTGTCGGACAATGCCCTGATGGATCTGGTACTGGCCCGTAAAGAGCCGGAAGGCGACACCGACCTGCCGCACGTTCACGCGTTGCTGCAGCGACTGCGCCTGGCGTAGTAACACACCCAGTTTCTTTTACTTGCATCATCTCTCCAAGAAGGAAGAGTCCATGAATATCTCTGATAACAAAGCCACTCTCTCGTTCTCCGATGGCAGCCCATCGGTCGAATTCCCGATTTACAAAGGTACCGTTGGTCCGGACGTGATCGACATTCGCAAGCTGTACGCCGGCACCGGCAAGTTCACCTACGATCCAGGCTTCATGTCGACCGCAGCGTGCAACTCGTCGATCACCTACATCGACGGCGACAAAGGCGAACTGCAATACCGCGGCTACCCGATCGAACAGCTGGCGGTGAACGCCGACTTCATGGAATCGTGCTTCCTGCTGCTGAACGGCGAACTGCCGAACGCCGAGCAAAAAGAAAAATTCGTTGAGACCGTGACCAAGCACACCATGGTGCACGAGCAGATGCAATTCTTCTTCCGCGGCTTCCGTCGCGACGCGCACCCGATGTCGGTGCTGGTCGGCACCGTCGGCGCGCTGGCCTCGTTCTACCACGATTCGCTGGACATCAACGACGCGGAACAGCGTGAAATCTCGGCCATCCGTCTGATCGCCAAGATGCCAACCCTGGTGGCGATGGCGTACAAGTACTCGATGGGCCAACCATTCATGTACCCACGCAACGACCTGTCGTACTCGGCCAACTTCATGCGCATGATGTTCGGCAATCCGTGCGAAGAATACAAAGTCAACGACGTGCTGGTGCGCGCGCTGGACCGTATCCTGATCCTGCACGCTGACCACGAACAGAATGCTTCGACCTCGACCGTGCGTCTGGCCGGTTCGTCGGGCGCCAACCCGTTCGCCTGTATCGCTGCCGGTATCGCCTGCCTGTGGGGCCCTGCCCACGGCGGCGCCAACGAAGCGGCACTGAACATGCTGAAAGAAATCGGCTCGGTCGACAACATTCCTGCCTTCATCGCTCAGGTGAAAGACAAGAACTCCGGCGTCAAGCTGATGGGCTTCGGTCACCGCGTCTACAAAAACTTCGACCCACGCGCCAAGCTGATGCGTGAAACCTGCTACGAAGTGCTGGAAGAGCTGGGCCTGCAAGACGACCCGCTGTTCAAGCTGGCGATGGAACTGGAAAAGATTGCACTGAACGACGAATACTTCGTCTCGCGCAAACTGTACCCGAACGTCGACTTCTACTCGGGCATCGTGCAATCGGCGCTGGGCATTCCAGTGTCGCTGTTCACCGGTATCTTCGCGATGGCACGCACCATCGGCTGGATCGCCCAGTGGAACGAAATGATCGCCGACCCAGAGCAGAAAATCGGCCGTCCACGTCAACTGTTCGTCGGCGCCACCGTGCGCGACGTACCACCGCTGGACAAGCGTTAATCTTCGGATTGGCGTCGCAATAAAAAAACGGGCTTCGGCCCGTTTTTTTTCGTCCGTCGCCGGAACTAACAGCCGTGCTGGCCGATCCAAACCTTATCCATAACCGCTGTGGAGGGTAAGTGATGGACATTTCTCACATTGGGCCTAGGCTCCGCAGCTGGGGCCTGACGCTGGAACAGATCAAGGAACTGTCAGATGCCGCCGCCAGGCTGCCGCCCGGACTTGATGACGGCACGCTGATCAACATCCCGCAATTCCCTGGCCTCTCCCTGCATGAATCCGAACTGCTGGTGGTGCGTTTTTTGGACAGGCTTGCAATGGATTTGGGCCTGCCAGTCGAAAGTTCCAGCCTGTACGATGCGTTGGGCTGGCCGACGCTGGAGGAATTGCTAAAGACCGCAGAGCGATATGAACAGATGCACGCGGAGAACTATGAGCGCGCGTGAACATGGACATTCTGTCTTCCACGATTCGTCGAATCATGATGTCTATGGGCGTCTTGAGTGCTGCCTCTGCGCGACTGTGGCGTTTGGTATTGCACCTGTTCTTGATTGAAGAGCGACGACGTTCGGAGCATCTGCGCAATGAGGGCAGCGAAATTCAAAATATCGAGAAGTACGAAAAACTGGTGACGCGATATGCAAAATCAGCGATTGCCTTGGGGCGAGATCCGCAAGAGGTAGACGCCATGGTTGAAGAGCTCATGAAGCTACGCATGCAAGCATATCTGAGATTACATACAATACCGGATATGAAATCTCAGTATAAAGCCGATGCGCGGGAAATTAAAAAATCTGCCTTCGCGAATCGGCGGCTAGAAGAGCGTCGGCAAATATCGGATCGACGTGCCGATTGAACGGCATCGTCGCAGCCTATTTGATCTGCGCCAGCACTTCAATCACCGCTTCGGTGACGGCGTCGGGTTTGTCGCCCTGGATGCCGTGCGATGCGCCGGGCACGACGCGTTGTTTGCCCTTGCTGGATAAGGCGGCGATCTCTTTGTGGATTTTCGCGTTCTCGTCTTCGAGCGCCTTGTTGCCGGCGCTTTGCGGCTTGGACGGGTCCATGTAAGGACTCACGCCGCGCGTCAATACGACCAGCGGAAGGTCGCCGAAAGGCTTGCGCAGGGCGCGCAGCTGATTGTCGCTGGTGTCGTAGGCATTGGCTTCGTCGACCCGCGTGCGCCAGTAGGACTTGGTCAGCATGCTCGCCTTGACCTGCTTGCCGAGGGCGGGGCCGAAGTATTGCGCCGGGTCGCCGATGCAGCTGTCTGCCGCTTCGCTGCCGGGTTTCATGCCTTTGTTCGCAGCGTCCAGACACTGCTGGTCGTGCTCCTTGACCATCGCGTAGATCTTGTTGATGAAGCCTTGCGAGGCCTTGTTGCTACGCGTGGTTTCATCTTCGCTCTGCGGCTCGACCAGCACCAGGCCCTTCACCTCCCCAGGGTAGCGATAGGTGTACACCTGCACATTGCTGCCGCCCAAGGAATTGCCGACCAACAGATACGGCGGCTTGATACCCGCAACCGACAAGGCCTTGTGCAGATCCTCGGCTGCGTTTTCCGAGGTGTTGGGACGTGGCGACGGATCGCTGAAGCCGAAACCGGCGCGGTCATAGGTGCAGGCGCGCGTATGCTTGGCCACTTCGGGCTGGACCTTGAACCATGCCCAGCCGGCATCGCCCGCCGGGCCATCGAAGATCACCGTCGTGCTGCCCGTGCCGGCGCAGAAAAGATTGATATGGCGGCCGCCGATATCGACGCGCTGATGTGGCTTGGCGAAGGCATAGCTAGCGGGGAGTGCTGCGGCATGTGCCAGCAGCGGCAAGAAAACAGGGAGCGCACAAACGAATTTCCTCATTTGAATCATATTCATATGCTTTGATTTTCCTGCAGCAGTTGGTGGAAGATGGCGCGGCTATCGTCGTCGATGCGGAGGAATTGGACGCCGGTTTTGAAGCCCAGCTCGGCGTCCGGATCACTGTAGACGATCTGGCCCATGGCCAGCACATTGTGATCGGTGTCGCCCAGTTGCACCTTGAACGACACTGCGCAGTATTGCGCCAGGCGCAGCTGGCTGTCGGTTTGCAGGCTGATGCCGCCATGCGACAGATCCAGCGTCTGGACAGTATGACGGGTCTCGTCGGTCATGGTCAGCGTGGCCGGCTGGCGGACCGTCTGGCGTCGGGCTGTGCGGGCTTTCTGCGTCATGATGCTACTGGAAGTTTGATTATGGAAAGATTATCACACTCTTCCATTGCGCGGTCAGGACGTAGCACCAATAGCCACCAACACAACACTCCCAGCGTCAATTGCGGCAAGTTGAACAGGAATTTGTCGAGCGTGACATCGCGCCGCTGCGGCCAGGCGCTGTTGGCGGTCTCGGCGATGATGTTGGTGTGGTAGAAGCAGGCCGCCAGCAGGAACAGCGCGGCGATGCCCCAGGTGGCCGGCAGGCTGGTAACGCGATGACGCAGCAGCGCCGCCACCGGATAGATCAGCACGCAGCAGAACACGTAAGCAAACAGATTGGCCGGCAGGTTGGCCAGATCGAAGTGCGGCAGCACCACCGGCACCGCACAGATCGCAACGGCCAGCATGACGGCAATGATGGGATGGGCCAGTTCAGGCCAGGAGTTGAAGCGGTTGTTCATTATGTGGCGCGCAGTGAAAAGAGCACCATTGTAACGGTCCGCAGGACTACTTTTCCTGGTCCAGCAAGGCCTGGATTTCTTCGCGTTCTTTTTTACTGACGTGGCCGCCACGCAGGGCGGCCAGCACCAAGGCTTTGCCGGAGCCGGCGAAGGCTTTCTGGATCAGGTCTTTCAGCAGGTTGGTCTGGACCGAGTCCTGTTCCTGCACCGGCGAATAGACGTGGGCGCGTTGGCTTTCGTCGCGGTTCAGCAGGCCTTTGGTGTGCATCACTTGCAGCACGCGCAGGACGTTGGCGTAGCTGGTGTCCGGACGCGTTTCCACCGCAGCTTCGTGCACTTGCCGCGCCGTGGCGGGGCCGAGCGCGAACAACAGGCGCAGCATCTCTAGTTCGGCAGCGGTTGGTTTGGGCAGATTGGTACTCATGGATGTAGAATAAAATATCTAGAACGGATTGTCTAGCTGTTCTTTGATGTCGTTGAAGCGCGGCAGGCCTTGCTGGCAGGCGGCTTGTAATTCACGCAACGCCAGTGGTGCGCTGTCGCTGCGGTCCAGCAGCTCTTCCAGCAGGTTGCCGAAGGCACGCACTTCCAGCGTTTGCAGTGCGGCGGCTTGCGGGCCGGCCGGGTCGTAGAACGAGGCAGCGCCGAAATCGCCCAGCAGGGTGTTGCCGTGCTCGTCGTGCAGGATGTTGTGGCCGTACAGGTCGCCGTGCAGGATGCCGTGTGCGTGCAATTGCGCTGCGGCGGAGGCAATGCCGCGCGCTATGCGTAAGGCGGTGGCCAGTTCGAAGCGCTTGTCGTCGGCGTAGATGTCGCGGGTGCAGCTGTCCAGGCTGGGCGGGCCGGCCAGGTTGTGGAAGGCCGGCGAGATCAGCGACATCACCAGCCCGTGGGCGCCGTCGGGATGGTCTTCGATGTGGCCGAGGATGGGAATTAGGTTGGGATGCGCGCCGGCGCCGAGGCAGGCGGCCATTTCGCTCAGCGGCGAGCCGTCGCTGGTCATGGCGCCTTTGAAGAGTTTGACGGCGACCGGTTCTGCGGCGTCAGCACTACGTTGCCAGTCGGCGCGGTAGATGACGCCGGATGCGCCTTCGCCCAGCTTGTCGCGCAGCGTCAGCGCCGACCAATCGATCGCGGCCGATGGCGTGTGGACCAGCGCATCTTCGTGCTGTTCGCTGAAGGGATTGCCGGCATAAGCCAGCCACGTCAGGCGCGGCAGCGACAGCAGCCAGTCCGGCAGCGCGCTCAGCTGGTTGCTGGCGATGCGCAGCAGTTCCAGTTTGTGCAGCTGCGCCATGGAGTCAGGCAGGGCGCGCAGGCGATTCCCGGCCAGCATCAACTTCTGCAACTGCGGACGTTCGCCCAGCGCGGCAGGTAATTCTTCGATCTGGTTATCGGTCAGTACCAGCCAGCGCAGTTGCGGCGGCAGCGCGGCAGCCGGCACGTGGCGAATCTGATTGGCCTTGAAGCCGACCATGGTCAGCGCCGCGCAGCCGCCCACGGCCGCCGGCAGTTCGGTAAATTGATTGTCGGAGCAGAACAGGATGCGCAGCTTGTGCAGCCGGTGCAGATCGTCCGGCAGCGACGACAGTGCATTGCCGGTCAGATCGAGGATTTCCAGCGTGTCGGCCAGCGCAAAGATTTCGCGCGGGAATTCGGTGAGGCCGCAGCGCATCGACAGGCGTTGGACGCCGGCCAGCGCGCCGCTGCGCAACTGCTGCAGAGTGTGCATGAGAGGGGACGGTAAAGACGACGGCGCAGTGTATCACTTCACCGTCGTCGTTGGCGGCCGCTTAGCCCCCGGGCTTACCACTTCATTTCGCCCTTGGCCACCTTGGCGCTGATGTCCAGCGCGCTTTCCAGGCCAGCGTTAGGATAGAGCGCTTTCATGCGGGCGATCAGGGCTGCCGAGTTGGCGGCCTTGGCGGTTTCCGCTTCAAACTTGACCAGATAGTCGCGGGTGTAGCTGACCGATTCCGGCGTCAGCGGCAGGCCCGGCGCGAAGTGGCCCGGCACCACGGTCACTGGCTTCAGGGCGGCGATGCTGTCCAGCGTGGCCAGCCATTGCTTGCGCGAGGCTGGCGTCTGCGAATCGGCGGTCCACACGTGCAGGCCGTTGAATACGGCCACGCCGCCCACCACCGCCTTGATCGATGGAATCCAGACGTAGTGCTGTTCGATCTTCAGTTTCTGGCCTTCCAGCGTCAGGTCGCCTTTCAGCGGCTGCGGCACGATCATTTCCTTCGGTGCGTTGTCCTTCAGGATCGGGCCCCAGTACGCGACCTTGGCGTCCTTCTTGGCCTGGATGCCGGCGATGACGTGCGGCAGCGCCACCACCTTGGCGTCAGGGAAGGCGGCGTGGATCACGTCCAGGCCGAAGTAGTAGTCCGGGTCGTCGTGGCTGATGTAGATGGTGGTCAGGTGCTTGCCGCTGGCCTTGATCTTCTCGGCCAGTTTCACCGCCTCGGCGCGCGAGAACTGGGCGTCGACCAGCACCGCATCCTTGTCGCCGGTCACCAGCACCGAGGCCACCGGGAAGATGGCGGCTTCGCCAGGATTGAACACTTCCAGCTTCAACGGCGCCGCGTGGGCGTTGATGGCGGTGGCGAGGGCGGCGGTCAGCAGGGCTTGTTTGAACATGGTCACTCCAGAAAAGTAAGAATGACGCCATCTTAAATTTCTCAATCCGATAGAAAAATACGGTAATCTGGCTTTGTTAATTGCATAAATCGGATGAATCATGGATCGCATCACTGCCGCCAAGGTGTTTGTCAGCATTGCCGAGCGCGGCAGCATGATCGCCGCCGCCGACGCATTGGACATGTCGCGCGCCATGGTCACGCGTTATCTGGCCGAGATGGAAGCCTGGGCCGGCGCCCGCCTGCTGCATCGCAGCACCCGCCGCCTGAGCCTGACCGACGCCGGCGACCTTACGCTGGCACGCTGCCGCCGCATGCTGGAACTGGCGGACGATATGGCGGTGTCCGCCGGCGTCGATGCCGACACCCCGCACGGCCTGCTGCGCATCACCTGTTCGCAGGCGCTGGCTCAGGCCGAGCTGCTGGGCGCCGTCAGCACCTTCCTGACGCGCTATCCGCGCACCTCGGTCGACCTCCAGATGAGCAACCGCGCCGTCAATCTGATCGAGGAGCGCATCGACCTGGCGCTGCGCGTCACCAACACGCTGGAACCCAACCTGATCGCGCGCCAGCTGGGCGTGTGCGAGTCGGTGGTGTGCGCCGCACCATCGTATTTAGAGGAGCACGGCACGCCGCAGCTGCCGCAAGACCTGGCCGGCCACAACTGCCTGACCTATACGTATTTCGGCAAGAGCCTGTGGCAGTTCACCGACGCCGACGGCGCGGCGCTGTCGGTGCCGGTCAGCGGCAACCTGTCGGCCAACGAGGACTTTATCGTGCTGAAGGCGGCGGAGCAGGGCGGCGGCATTGCGTTACAACCGCTGTACAGTGCCGGCCCGCTGATCCGCGCAGGCAAGCTGGTGGCGTTGCTTCCTGGATACACTCCCTTAAGTATGGGAATCTACGGAATTTATACCTCGCGCCAGCACATGTCGCCGGCCTTGCGCGCCATGCTGGACTTATTGCTAACGTGGTTTGAAAGCCAGCACCGGCGCGGCTTAAGTTAACATTAATGCTGCAAGTTTCATCGGTATTTTTCCGCACATATGGTTGTTGGGATACAATACCGGTGCTATGCTGAAGGACCTGTTTTAGGTAAGACCCGAACAAAAGCCCTTCCCCCACAACTTGATGTGCAATCCGCTAACCGGTCAGGCCGTGTCGCGGAAGGTTAGACCAACCCGCTAATTCCTCGCGAAACGCGAAGAAAGGTGAGCAAGAATGATGCAACAATATACGTCCAACTCCTACCTGTTTGGTGGGAACGCCCCGTACGTTGAAGAACTGTACGAAGCGTATCTGAACAACCCAGGCTCGGTGCCAGATAACTGGCGCGCCTACTTCGACGCCATGCAACACGTGCCGGCTGTCGATGGTTCCAATAAACCGGACGTCGCCCACGCCTCCGTGATCGCCTCCTTCGCCGAGCGCGCCAAAGCAGGTCCAATCCGCACCGTTACCGCCTCGGCTGATGCCGAAATGGGCCGCAAACGCGTTGCCGTGACCCAGCTGATCGCTGCTTACCGCTATCTGGGTTCGCGCTGGGCCAACCTGGATCCGCTGCAACGCCAGGAACGTCCAAGCATCCCTGAGCTGGAGCCAAGCTTCTACGGCTTCACCGATGCCGACATGGACACCGTGTTCAACGTCAGCAATACCTACTTTGGGCCAGAGACCGCGACCCTTCGCGACCTGCTCAATTTCCTGCGTGATACCTACACCCGTTCGATCGGTGCAGAGTACATGTACATTTCCGACCCGGCCGAAAAACGCTGGCTGCAAGAACGTCTGGAGTCGATCCGCTCGACCCCGAACTTCACCCCGGAAAAGAAAAAACACATCCTGGAGCGTCTGACTGCGGCCGAAGGCCTGGAACGTTACCTCCACACCAAATACGTCGGCCAGAAGCGTTTCTCGCTGGAAGGCGGCGAAACCTTCATCGCGTCGATCGACGAGATCATCCAGCGCGCCGGTGAAAAAGGCGTGCAAGAGATCGTGATCGGTATGGCCCACCGTGGCCGTCTGAACGTGCTGGTCAACACGCTGGGCAAAGCGCCTAAAGACCTGTTCGAAGAATTCGAAGGCAAGCACGGCGACGACCTGCCAGCCGGTGACGTTAAATACCACCAAGGCTTCTCGTCGGACATCTCGACCGTTGGCGGTCCGGTCCACCTGTCGCTGGCGTTCAACCCATCGCACCTGGAAATCGTCAACCCAGTGGTTGAAGGTTCGGTCAAAGCCCGTATGGATCGCCGCGGCGACCACGGCGGCAAGCAAGTGCTGCCGATCCTGGTACACGGCGACGCCGCATTCGCCGGCCAGGGCGTGGTCATGGAAACGCTGAATCTGGCGCAGACCCGTGGCTACGGCACCGGCGGTACCGTGCACATCGTCATCAACAACCAGATCGGTTTCACCACCTCCGACCCACGCGACGCCCGTTCGACCATCTATTGCTCGGACGTCGTCAAAATGATCGAAGCGCCGGTGCTGCACGTCAACGCCGATGATCCTGAAGCCACCGTGCTGGCATCGCAAATCGCGATGGACTACCGCACCGAGTTCGGCAAGGACATCGTGGTCGACATCATCTGCTTCCGCAAACTGGGCCACAACGAGCAAGACACCCCAGCGCTGACCCAGCCGCTGATGTACAAGAAAATCGGCCAGCACCCAGGCACCCGCAAGCTGTACGCGGACAAACTGGTTGCCCAGACCGTGATCGCGGCCGATGGCGGCGAACAGCTGCAAGCTGCGTTCCGTGACGCCATGGACGCCGGCAAACACACCGTCGATCCAGTCATCTCCAACTTCAAGAACAAGTACGCGGTCGATTGGCTGCCGTTCCTGAACAAGAAATGGACCGACGCTGCCGACACCGCCGTGCCGCTGACCGAACTGAAACGTCTGGCCACCCGCATCACCACCGTGCCGGAAGGCTTCAAAGTCCACTCGCTGGTCGAGAAGGTACTGGGCGACCGCGCTGCCATGGGCCGTGGTGAAGTCAACCTGGACTGGGGCATGGGCGAACACCTGGGCTTCGCGTCGCTGGTGTCGTCGGGCTACGCCATCCGCCTGACCGGTCAGGATGCCGGCCGCGGCACCTTCACCCACCGTCACGCCGTGCTGCACGATCAGAACCGTGAGCGTTGGGATGCCGGCACCTACGTGCCGCTGCAAAACGTCGCTGAAGGCCAGGCGCCATTCACCGTGATCGACTCGGTGCTGTCGGAAGAGGCAGTGCTGGGCTTCGAATACGGCTACTCGACCGCAGAACCAAACACCCTGACCATCTGGGAAGCCCAGTTCGGCGACTTCGTCAACGGCGCCCAGGTTGTGATCGACCAATTCATCAGCTCCGGCGAAGTGAAGTGGGGCCGCGCTTCCGGTCTGGTGATGCTGCTGCCACACGGCTACGAAGGCCAGGGTCCGGAGCACTCGTCGGCACGTCCAGAGCGTTTCCTGCAACTGTGCGCAGACAACAATATGCAAGTCGTACAGCCGACCACCGCGTCGCAGATCTTCCACGTGCTGCGTCGTCAGATGGTGCGTCAGTTCCGCAAGCCGCTGGTCGTCATGACGCCGAAATCGCTGCTGCGTAACAAGGATGCAGGTTCGCCGCTGTCGGAACTGGCCAAAGGCGCGTTCCAGACCGTGATCGGCGAAGTCGACGAGAAAATCGACGCCAAAAAAGTCAAACGCGTGATCGCCTGCTCGGGCAAGGTCTACTACGACCTGGTCAACGCGCGCAAAACCCGCGGCCAGACCGATACCGCCATCGTGCGTATCGAGCAGCTGTATCCGTTCCCACACAAGGCCTTCGCCGCCGAACTGAAAAAGTTCCCAGGCCTGACCGAAGTGGTGTGGGCGCAGGATGAGCCGCAGAATCAGGGCCCATGGTTCCAGATTCAGCACAACATCTTCGAGAGCCTGGATGCTGGTCAACGTCTGGCATACGCCGGCCGTCCAGCTTCGGCATCGCCAGCCGTCGGTTACTACGACAAGCACTACGCTCAACAGAAAGAGCTGCTGGAAACCGCTTTCTCGAAGCTCAAAGGCTTCATCCTGACCAAGTAATCACACATTGAACGGAGCGCTCTGCTGCTACGCGGTGGAGCGCCGCAAAAACAAATAAACGGAGTTTTTCAAATGGCAAAAATCGAAGTCAAAGTTCCTCAGCTGTCGGAATCGGTCGCAGAAGCAACCATGCTGACGTGGCACAAAAAAATCGGTGACACCATCACCCGCGACGAAAACCTGATCGACATCGAAACCGATAAAGTGGTTCTGGAACTGCCAGCACCGGCCGCTGGCGTCCTGGTGGAAATCATCAAGGGCGACGGCAGCACCGTAGTGGCTGACGAATTGATCGCCATCATCGATACCGAAGGCACCGCCGCCGTTGCGGCTCCAGCTGCTGCCGCTGCGCCAGCCGCCGCTGCCGCACCTGCACCAGCCGCTGCCCCAGCCGCCGCCACTGGTGGTTCGAAAGGCGACGTGGCCATGCCAGCCGCCGCCAAGATCCTGTCGGAAAAAGGCCTGAGCGCTGGCGATGTCGCCGGTTCGGGCAAAGACGGCCGCGTGACCAAGGGCGACGCCCTGGCCGCCGGCGCCAAAGCACCAGCCGTTGCGCCACTGGCCGCACCAGCCGCCAAGCCAGCACTGGCACAAGTGGCCGCACCAGCCGCCGCCAACCTGGGCGACCGTCCGGAAGAGCGCGTGCCGATGAGCCGCCTGCGCGCCCGTATCGCCGAGCGCCTGATCCAGTCGCAATCGACCAACGCCATCCTGACAACGTTCAATGAAGTGAACATGGCGCCAGTCATGGAACTGCGCAACAAGTACAAAGACAAGTTCGAAAAAGAGCACGGCGTCAAGCTGGGCTTCATGTCTTTCTTCGTTAAAGCCGCTGTTGCCGCGCTGAAGAAATACCCAATCATCAACGCTTCGGTTGATGGCAACGACATCGTCTACCACGGCTACTTCGACATCGGTATCGCTGTCGGTTCGCCACGTGGCCTGGTGGTGCCGATCCTGCGCAACGCCGACCAGATGTCGATCGCTGAAATCGAAAAGAAAATCGGCGAATTCGGCGCCAAAGCCAAAGACGGCAAGCTGACCCTGGACGACCTGACCGGCGGCACCTTCTCGATCTCGAACGGCGGCACCTTCGGTTCGATGCTGTCGACCCCGATCATCAACCCACCACAATCGGCGATCCTGGGCGTGCACGCGACCAAAGACCGCGCTGTGGTTGAAAACGGCCAGATCGTGATTCGTCCAATGAACTACCTGGCAATGTCCTACGACCACCGCATCATCGACGGCCGCGAAGCCGTACTGGGCCTGGTGGCCATGAAGGAAGCGCTGGAAGATCCTGCACGTCTGCTGCTGGACCTGTAATTCTCGCTGGCTCCCTGGCCCGTCTGGGCCAGGGAAATTCTCAGAGGATCATGAATGAACGTTGCAGAAGAAATCAAACGTTTGCATGAGCTGCACCAGGCGGGTGCGCTGTCGGACGAAGAGTTCGCGGCCGCCAAGGCCCGGCTGCTGAACAGCGGTCCCACACCGGGCCTCGGCGGCGACGCCGACCTGTGGCGCCTGCGCCGCTCGCACACCGACCGCTGGCTCGGTGGCGTCTGTGGCGGCCTGGCGCGCGTCAGCGGCGTCGAGTCGTGGATCTGGCGCTTGCTGTTTGTGCTGTTCGTCTGCACCTTTGGTTTCGGTCTCGCCATCTACATTCTGCTTTGGATCTTCGTTCCAGAAGACGAACTGATTGGAAATTAAAAAATGAGTAAACAATTTGACGTAGTAGTTATCGGCGCCGGTCCTGGCGGTTACATCGCCGCGATTCGTGCTGCACAGCTGGGTTTCTCGGTTGCTTGCGTAGACGCGTGGGAAAATGAAAAAGGTGGCCCGGCTCCAGGCGGCACCTGCACCAACGTCGGCTGCATCCCGTCGAAAGCGCTGCTGCAATCGTCGGAACACTACGAGCACGCCGGTCATGCGTTCAAGGATCACGGCATCGATGTTGCCGGCCTGTCGCTGAACCTGCCGCAAATGATCAAGCGCAAAGACACCGTTGTGAAGCAAAACAACGACGGCATCCTGTTCCTGTTCAAGAAAAACAAGGTCACCTTCTTCCATGGCCGCGCCTCGTTCGCTGGCGCCGCCACCGCTGACGGCTACCCGCTGACGATCTCGGCGCCTGCCAACGAGACCATCAACGCCAAGCAAGTCATCGTCGCTACCGGTTCCAACGCCCGTGCACTGCCAGGCGCGGAATTCGACGAGCAACTGATCCTGTCGAACACCGGCGCGCTGACCATCGGCGACGTGCCGAAACAGCTGGGCGTGATCGGCGCCGGCGTGATCGGCCTGGAAATGGGTTCGGTATGGCGTCGTCTGGGTGCTGAAGTGACCGTGCTGGAAGGTCTGCCGACCTTCCTGGGCGCCGTGGACGAGCAGATCGCCAAGGAAGCCAACAAGCTGTTCACCAAGCAAGGCTTGAAGATCAACCTGGGCGTCAAGATCAACAAGGTCACCAAGGGCGACAACAACGTGACCGTTGAATTCGACAATGCCAAAGGCGAAGCCAATACCGCCGTGTTCGACAAGCTGATCGTCTCGATCGGCCGCACCCCGAACACCGACGGCCTGGCTGCCGACAAAGTCGGTCTGGCGCTGGACGAGCGCGGTTTCGTGGCCGTCGACGGCGACTGCAAAACCAACCTGCCAGGCGTCTGGGCAATCGGCGACGTGGTACGTGGCCCGATGCTGGCGCACAAAGCGGAAGAAGAGGGTGTTGCCGTGGCCGAGCGTATCGCCGGCCAGCACGGTCACACCAACTTCAACACCATTCCTTGGGTGATCTACACCTCGCCGGAAATCGCCTGGGTCGGCAAAACCGAACAGACGCTGAAGGCCGAAGGCGTGGCATACAAAGCCGGCACCTTCCCATTCCTGGCGAACGGCCGCGCACGCGCGCTGGGCGACACCGCCGGTATGGTCAAGTTCCTGGCCGATGCCAACACCGACGAAATCCTGGGCGTGCACATCATCGGCCCAATGGCGTCGGAGCTGATTTCGGAAGCCGTTGTCGCGATGGAGTTCAAGGCTTCGGCCGAAGACATCGCGCGCATCTGCCACGCTCACCCATCGCTGTCGGAAGCCACCAAAGAGGCAGCACTGGCGATCGACAAGCGTACGCTGAACTTCTAAGCTGGATTTGTTGTAGCTAGCAGGGCGGGCCACCATGGCCCGCCGTTTTTATTTGCGCAGATTGAAACCATGAACGTCGAAGAGTACTACCACCACGCGCTGGCCCAGCGCGACTACAAGGCCGATGAGGCACAACAGCGCGCGATCACCCGTCTGCAGCAATGCTATGACGAGTGGGTGGCCTACAAGGGCCAGCGGTCCAGCACCTTCAAGCGCCTGATCAATCGCCCGGCCGTGCCGAAAGGCGTGTACATGTGGGGCGGCGTGGGACGTGGCAAGTCGTTCTTGATGGACAGTTTCTACTCGGTGGTGCCGCTGGTGCGCAAGACGCGTCTGCACTTCCACGAATTCATGCGCGATGTGCACCGTCAACTGGACGAGCTGCGCGGCGTGGCTGATCCGCTGGACGAAGTGGCCAAGCGCATCGCCAAGAAATACCGGCTGATCTGCTTCGACGAGTTCCATATCTCGGACGTGGCCGACGCCATGATCATGTACAACCTGCTGAAGGCGCTGTTCGACAACGGCGTGTCCTTCATCATGACCTCGAATTACGATCCGGAGCTGCTGTATCCGGACGGCCTGCACCGCGACCGCATCCTGCCGACCATCGCGCTGCTGTACGAAAAGCTGGACGTGATGAACATCGACGCCGGCATCGACTACCGCGGCCGCGCGCTGGAGCAGGTCGAGGCGTATTACACGCCGCTCAACGCGCAGACCGACAAGGCGCTGCGCGACGCCTATGCCAGCGTGGCTGAAACCGCCGATGAAGATCCGGTGATCCGCATCGAAGCGCGCGAGATCCGCGCGTTGCGCCGCGCCGGCACCATCATCTGGTTCGATTTCAATACGCTGTGCGGCGGCCCGCGTTCGCAGAACGATTACCTGGAAATCGCCAGCCGTTTCCATACCGTGATATTGTCAGGGGTGCCGATGATGTCGGCGTCCATGTCGTCGGAAGCACGCCGTTTCACCTGGCTGATCGACGTGTTTTACGACCAGGGCGTCAAGCTGCTGATGTCGGCGGAAGTGGAACCGGAAGAGCTGTACACCAACGGCGCCATGGCCAACGAATTCCATCGCACCGTGTCGCGCATTGTCGAAATGCAGTCGCGTGAATACATGGACCGCGAACAGCGCGCTGCGGCCGCATCGCTGTCGTAAGTCACAGGATTTAGAATATGAAAGCACTGATCACCATGATGGCCATGCTGGCGGCGACGATGTCGGCCGCCGTGGCCCAGAACGTCCAGACCGTGGAGCAGGCCAATGCCGCGCTGGTGAAAGTGGCGCAGGACCGCGCCGCCATCACCGATGAATACGCCGCCAGCGAGCGTGAATGCTCGGCCCGCTTCTTCGTCAATAACTGTCTGGACAAGGCCAAGGAAAAACGCCGCGCCGCGCTGGCCGAAGTGCGCGTGCGCGAAGTCGACGCCGAGCACTTCAAGCGCGCCGACTCGGTCGCCAAGCGCGACGCCGACCTGGCCGACCGCGCCCGCAAGGATGCCGACGAAGCGATGCTGCGCGCCGCCCAGCCGCCGAAAGCACCCAAGGAAGAACACGAAGCGGCGAAACCATCGTCCGGCCCGCGCCTGGCGGACCGTGAAGCCCAACATGAAGCCAAGCTGAAACGTCAGGAGGCAGAGGACGCTGCCAACGCCGCCAAGCGCAGCGCCAATGTGACGGCCTTCGAGCGCAAGCAGGCCGAGTCGGAGCGCCGCCAGAAGGAAGTCGCGCGCAAGAAAGCGGAAAACGAAGAGAAGGCCAAACAGGCCGCCGCGCGCGCTGAAGCGGACAAGAAGAAGGCGGCTGCACAGCAGGCGGCTTCGGCTCCAGCCAAGTAATCAGACGGCGGCGGGCGGCGCCACCAGCTTGATGATGGCCATCGAGCAGTTGTCGCCCTTGCCCTGGGCCCGTTCCGCCGCCTTGGCGATCAGCCGTTCGGCGGCCTGGCGCGGCGTGTTGCGGGCCACGGCGGCGGCCAGTTCTTCGTGACGGAACAGCTGCCACAGTCCGTCCGAACACAGCATCAAGGAATCGCCGGCCTGCAAACCTTGCTGCGAGCCGGTGCTGACATGCGGATCTTTCAGGCTGTTGCCGAGCGCGTTATTCAGCAAACGCGAACTGCGGTGTTTTTTGGCCGCTTCCGCCGGCAGCTTGTCGTGATTGACCAGATGGTTGACGTAGTCGCTGTCGCTGGTGCGCATCAGACAGGTTTCGCCACGGAAGTGGTAGAGGCGGGCGTCGCCCACATGGGCCCACACCAGTTGCGCTTGCGGCGTCAGCACCAGCAGCGCGAGTGCGCTTTGCGGTTCGGCCACGGCGGCAATCGGATTCATTTTGATCACGGCGTGCGCTTCCTGCGCGATATTGCGCAGCAACTCCTCCAGCCGGGGCAGGCTGGGCGCATCGCCGATGCGGAATTCGTCAAACAGGTGCTTGCTGGTGAGCAGCGCCTGGTCCGATCCGATCGGGCTGTTATTGCCATCGGCCAGCACCGCCAGCACATAGCCGGGCGCCCTGGCGGCGGTAAATAGCGCAACGCGGTCGTTCTGTTGCGGCCGGTTCCCGATGTGCTGGGCGGTCCCGGCTTCTATTTTATAAGTGCTCATAAGATGATTTGTTGGCGTCCGACGCGCCGTAGATTAAACTATGCACCGTGTCGCAGTTTGTTGGCAACGTGTTTGCAATTCTTGTTGTTCCGGTGAAACCATTTGACTGAGAAATATGACTGATGTACAAGATATCCAACGTCGTTTGATTGAACTCGACGTCGAACACCGCGATCTGGACGCGGTCATCGATATGCTCACCCTGGACGGACACCATGATCAACTGCAATTGCGTCGTCTCAAGAAGCGCAAACTGCAACTGAAAGACCATATCACTCTGCTGAAAATGCAACTGGTGCCGGACGTTCCGGCCTGAGCCGAAACGTTACAACGAAGTTTATTTTGACCGAACACCTGCCACCTGCGTCCGACGCGACACCCGCCATCATCGGCGCCACTCCCGACCATCCCCCCGGCAAGCATGATGCCGAGGTAGAGCGCCTGTTTGGCGCCGGCGGCCCGCTGGGTCCGGCCGTTGGCGATTTTCGTCCGCGCCGTTCGCAAACCGAGATGGCCAAGGCGGTCGCGGTCGCCATCGCCAACCAGACCACGCTGATCGCCGAGGCTGGCACGGGCACGGGTAAAACCTTCGCCTATCTGGTGCCGGCGCTGCTGTGGGGCGGCAAGACCATCGTCTCGACCGGGACCAAGAACTTGCAGGATCAGCTATTCCTGCGCGATATTCCGACCGTGCGCGCCGCCTTGCAGGCGCCGGTGTCGGTGGCGCTGCTGAAGGGCCGCTCAAATTACCTGTGCCATTACCATCTGGAACGCACGCTGCAGAACGGCCGCATGACCTCGCGCGACGACGTCGGCTACCTGCGCGAAATCTCGCGTTTCCTGAAAATGACCAAGACCGGCGACAAGGCCGAGCTGGCCCGCGTGCCGGAAAACGCGCTGATCTGGAACCTGGTGACCTCGACCCGCGACAACTGCATGGGCGCGGAATGCCAGTATTACCAGGATTGTTTCATCATGAAGGCGCGCAAGGAAGCGCAGCAGGCCGATGTGGTAGTGGTCAATCACCACCTGTTCTTCGCCGACGTGGCGCTGAAGGATTCCGGCGTGGCCGAGCTGCTGCCGTCCGCCAACACGATTATCTTCGATGAGGCGCACCAGCTTCCTGATACCGCCACCTTGTTCTTCGGCGACACGTTTTCAACCTCGCAAGTGCTGGAACTGTGCCGCGACGTGCTGGCCGAAGGCCTGTCGAACGCCCGCGACGGCGCCGACTGGGGCAAGGTGGTCACGGTGGTGGAAAAGGCCGCGCGCGACCTGCGCCTGACTTTCCCGCAAGACATCGTACGCTTGTCGCTGCCGCAAATCGCGCCGTCGAGCGATTTCTACCCGGCGTTGCAGACCCTGAAAGACGAACTGGACGGCATGATGGCTGTGCTGGAGACCCAGGCCGAACGGGCGGAAACGCTGGAACAATGCCGCCAGCGCGGGCTGGATCTGGTGTCGCGTCTGGCAGCGTGGAAATTCGACCCGAAAGCCAAGGTCGCCAAGGGCGAGGAGGCGGTGTTCTGGGTCGAGGCCTATGCGTCGTCGCTGCAACTGCACAAGACCCCGCTGTCGATTGCGCCAATCTTCGCCGGCCAGCGCGAAGGCGTGCCGCGCAGCTGGATTTTCACCTCGGCGACGCTGGCGGTGAAGAAGGATTTCAGCCATTTTTCCGAGCAGATGGGCCTGACCGACGAGCCGTCGATGTCGTGGCCGAGTCCGTTCAACTACGAAGAGCAGGGCATTTTGTACGTGCCGACCGGCTTGCCGGACCCGAATTCGATGGGATATACGGATGCGGTGCTGGATCTGGCGCTGCCGATCATCGAGGCAGCGGGCGGGAAAACTTTCCTTTTGTGCACGACTTTGCGCGCCGTGAAGCGGGCTGCCGAGCGGCTGCGCGATGAATTTGAGAAGCGTAATCTGCCGTTCCCGCTGTTTGTGCAGGGGGATAAGGGCCGGACTGAGTTGCTGGATCAATTCCGCAAGGCCGGTAATGGCGTGCTGATCGGTTCGCAGAGCTTCTGGGAAGGCGTCGACGTGCGCGGCGATGCGCTGTCGCTGGTGATTATTGACAAATTGCCATTTGCGCCGCCGGACGATCCGGTGCTGGCAGCGCGGATCGAGGTGATGGAAAAGCAGGGTAAAAATGGCTTTATGCACCACACTTTACCCGAGGCGATCATCAATCTGAAGCAGGGCGCCGGGCGCCTGATTCGGGATGAGGCCGACCAGGGCGTGCTGATGCTGTGCGATCCACGGGTGATTTCCAAGCCGTATGGCAAGCGGATCTGGCAGAGTTTGCCATCGTTCAAGCGCACGCGGGAGCAGGAAGTGGTGATGGAATTCTTCCGAAACAAGAATTCCAATCCGTAACTTCTAGTCACAAACCCCCGAGTCCGAGGGGTCTGACCCCGTGCGGGGTCAGACCCCGCAACTGATCGTGGTGCGGGGTGAAAGCAAGCTCAACGATCCGTCTGCGGCAACACTACCACCTTGCCAGTAACCCGCCGCGCCGCCATATCATCCAGCGCTCGCCACGCATCTTCCAGCGCATAACGCCCCGAAATCAGCGGCTTGATTTTACCCTCCTGCAACCACTGCAACACCTGGCGCATATTCTTCAAGTTGCCTTTCGGATCACGCTTGGTGAACTCGCCCCAGAACACGCCCATCAGCGATGCCCCCTTCAGCAAGGTCAAATTCAGCGGCAACTTCGGAATCTCGCCGTTGGCAAACCCGACCACCAAATACCGCCCCCCCCAGGCAATCGACCTGAACGCCGGCTCCGCATATTCGCCGCCGACCGGGTCGTAAATCACATCCGGACCCTTGCCGCCGGTCGCCGCCTTCACCGCCTCGCGCAAATCCTGCTTGCTGTAATTGATCAGCACGTCCGCGCCATGCTGGCGGCAGACCTCCAGCTTCTCATCGGTCGAAGCACAAGCAATAATGCGGGCGCCAAGGGCTTTTCCTATCTCGATCGCCGCCAGCCCCACACCGCCTGCTGCGCCAAGAATTAGCATGTTCTCACCAGCTTCTAGCTTGGCCCGGTCAACAATCGCGTGATACGAAGTGCCATAGGTGAGGGTGATGGCTGCGGCCGTGTCGAAATCCATGCCCGGTGGCATCGGCATCAAGGCTTGCACAGGCGCTAACAACTGCTGCCCAAAACCACCAGTCGAAGTGAAGGCGATGACCTTGTCGCCGATCTTGAAAGTTGTCACATCATTAGCAACCGAGCGAATCACGCCGGCCACTTCGCTGCCGGGAACGAACGGCAGTTCCGGCTTGAACTGATACTTCCCTTGCACAATCAGCACGTCCGGAAAGTTGACGCCGGCCGCCTGGACCTCGATCACCACCTGGCCCGGACCCGGCTGCGGGTCTTGTAATTCTTGTACTTTCAGCGACTCCGGCAAACCCCATGCTTCACACACGACAGCTTTCATACTGGTCTCCTCTAGTTATAAAAAAGAACGCTCGTAATATTTTTATCTTACCTGAAAGCGCCAGCCGTTTGCGCAAAGTTCGGCCTGCCGCACGTTTGTTCTGCCTCAAAGTGTCGCCAGAATGGATTGTTAGAGTTGGTTAAACGAAGGGGGATATCATGACTATCCGTCACGGCTGTTTCTTCAGCTATGCACATGGCCAGCATGCTTACATGAGCAAATTCAAGGACGATCTGGTCGACGCCCTGAAATGCTATCTGGAACCTCATTTCGACAACGAGAACGAACTGTTTGTTGATAGTGAACAACTCGGGGGCGGCGACGACCTCGACAGCAAAATCGCGCGCGCGCTGTGTGAGAGCGTTTGCATGATTGTCATTTATACACCCAAGTATGAGGCCCATGGCTACACACGGCGTGAGTTTGCAGCAATGCAACTTATCGAGCGCGAACGCCAGCATTGGTATCAGCTGCCCAGCCACCTGATCATCCCCGTCATCATGACCCGCCACCCGGTCGGCCTGCCGCCGCAAATTACAGGGCCGGGCATGTATGTGGATTTTTCCCGCTACACGCTGGCCAGCGGGGACCTGAAGACCAATCCCGATTTCATCCCGGACATTGAAAAAATCGTCCACCGCATCGCCGAGCATTACCACTGTCTAAAACGAAGCACGCCGCCGGAGCATGACTGCAGCCGTTTTGTGTTGCCGGAGATCCCGCCGGAATGGCGTGCCGTTCCTCCTCCACATTTCCCACGCTAAAGGTTTGCCATGGAACTCACCTCCCTGTCACTACCGCCGCTGAGCGCCGGCGGCGAAGTCATTACTTTCTATTCTTATAAGGGCGGCACGGGTCGCACCATGGCCTTATCCAATATAGCGGTGTTATTGGCGCGCCAGCAAAACGCCACTGCGCCGGTGCTGATGATCGACTGGGACCTGGAGGCAGCCGGCTTGCACCACTATTTCGAGCAGCCGCAGGAGCACAAGCCGGGGGTGCTGGAGTTTTTCGAGGCATGCCGCGAGCAGCTGCTGCGCCGTCGTACCGGCCCGCTGACGGTGGATGACGACGAATTGGCGCACGATGTGCTGGCAGCGGTGGGCTGGGAGCAATACGTGACCCGGGTTGATCAGGGCAGCCAGCTGTATCTGATGCGCGCCGGCCGCTTCGACGACAGCTATCCCGACCGGCTGGCCGCCATGCAGTGGGAGGAGCTGTTTTACAGCTGCCCGGCGCTGTTCCGCTGCTTCGCCGACCGCTTGTCGCGGCATTTCCGCTACGTGCTGATCGATTCCCGCAACGGCCGCAGCGACAGCGCCGGCGTTTGCACGACTTTGCTTCCCCGCAAGCTGGTGCTGATGTTCACGCCCGGCCGCCACAGCCTGGATGGCTTGCAGGAACTGGTCAGCCGCGCCACCACCTACCGCCGCAGCCACGAAGATGAGCAGCGGCCGTTGCTGATCTATCCTTTGCCGTCGCGCATAGACATGGCTGACTGTTGTGAGCGCCTCCAGTGGCGGCGTGGCGATGCTTCGCTGCGGATTACCGGCTACCAGCCGGGCTTTGAGGAACTGATACGCGACTGTTATGGCATGCAGCAAGTGTCGCTGGAAAGTTATTTTGATGAAGTGCAGTTGCAGCAGACCCGTTCACTGGCCTACGGCGAGCAGGTGGCGGTACGGCTCGATCAGGGTGGCGACCGCTTTTCCATGACACGCACCTTCGAGGCTTTCCTGTCATGGCTGGCGCCCGGCTATTTCCCGTGGCAATCCAGCGGCGAAATCCAGCTGCTGGCCAAGATTAACGAGGCACGTGGCGCGCTGGACGACGGCGGGGCTACCGCGCGCGCCATGTCGCAGCCGCTGGCGCGCGAACTCAATCTGCTCGGAGAACTATATAGACGCGAGGGCAAGCTGCGGCCGGCCCTGTCCAGCTTCGAGGAAAGCCTGTCGCTGCGCCAGCGCGCGCTGGGCGAGGATCATCCGGATACGCTCGCCAGCAAGACCAATCTGGCCGGCGCGCTACGCCAGCAGGGGCGGCTGGACGAAGCCCAGTTCCTTGAAGAATGCATCGTCGAAGCGCGCGAACGCGTGCTGGGCGGCGAACATCCTGATACGCTGGCGGCGCGCGCCAACCTCGCCGCCACGCTGGGCCAGCAAGGCCGGCTGGTCGAGGCGCTGGCCATGCAGGACAGCGTGCTCGACACCTACACCCGGCTGGTCGGGCCCGACCATCTGCAAACCCTGGGCGCCAAGGCGGCCCGCGCCGAACTGCTGCTGCAGCGCGGCGACATCCAGCTGGCGCGCAGCGTGCAGGAGCAGGTGCTGGCGGCGCACAAGCGCTTGCTGGGGGTCGAGCACCCCGACACGCTGCGCAGCAAGACCGCACTGGCTTACACCTTGTTGCAAATGCAAGAGCTGGACACGGCGCGCAGCCTGCTGGACGCCGTGCTGCAAGCCTATCTGCGCCGGCTGGGGCCGGATCACCCGGAAACCGGCAAGGCGCGCGAACAGTTAATAGATGTGCAACTGCAATTGGGCGTGCCCACCGACGAGGCGCCGATGGTGCCGGAATTGCATCAGGATGCGGCCATGGACGACTACGGCGACGCCCTGGTGCGGCCGCTGCGGCGGCGCGGCGCGCTGACGGCCAACAGTGCGTGGTCGCGCACGGCCGATGAAATGGTGGCGCTGGACGGGGCGTTGTATGGCGGCCGGACGCCGCCGCGTTGACGAAAATTTATACGTAAAGGGGGCGGCCGGCATGCGCAGTAGCGGCATTGCTTCAGGTAAAATCATTTGAATGAAAATCCTGATTAGCAATGACGACGGCTATTTGGCACCCGGCATCAATGCGCTGGCCAACGCGCTTGCCCCGATCGCCGAGATCGTGGTGGTGGCGCCGGACAGCAACCGCTCGGGCGCATCGAACTCGCTGTCGCTGGACCGGCCGCTGTCGGTGCAGCAGGCGGCCAATGGTTTCTACTTTGTCAATGGCACGCCCAGCGATTGCGTCCACGTGGCGTTGACGGCCTTGCTGGACGCGCCGCCTGACCTGGTGGTCTCCGGCATTAACAACGGCCCGAATATGGGCGACGATACGCTGTATTCCGGCACTGTCGCCGCCGCCACCGAGGGCTATCTGTTCGGCATTCCCGCCATCGCCTTTTCACAGGGCACCTACGGCTGGGAGCATATCGACGATGCCGCCCGTCATGCGCGCGACATCATCCAGCGCTACTATGAAACGTTGCCGCGCCCGTATCTGCTGAACGTGAATATACCGAATCGTCCTTATGGCCAGCTTAACCAGGTGGTCGCCACGCGGCTGGGCCGCCGCCATCAGTCGGAGCCGGTGATCAAGGCCAAGGACCCGCGCGGCAGGGATATCTACTGGATCGGCCCGCCTGGCGCGTGCAAGGATGCCGGCGAGGGCACGGATTTCCATGCCTGTGCCAACGGCAGCACGTCGATCACCCCGTTGCAAATCGATTTGACGCACTCCACCCAACTCAATGCATTGGCAAAGGCCTTGGCATGACTGAAAAAAACCGTACCTTTCCCTTGCCGCTGTCCTCGGTAACCGACCAGGGGGCCAGGAAGGCAACGGTCTTCAAGCCGGTGGCAACACCGCAAACCGCCACCCAGAACGCCGCCCGCCACGCACCGCCGCAATATCCGGCGCCGCGCGCGGTGGCCACGCCGTCCAAGTCGCACAGTTACGCCCTCGAACGGGCCCAGGCGCCAGCGGCGCCGCCGCGCCAGAGCGCGCTGGTGTCGGACGGCGTGCGGCGCGCCATGGTGCAGCGGATCGCCAGGCAGGGCGTCAAGGACCCGCTGGTATTGGGCGCGATGGACACCGTGCCGCGCCATATGTTCATGGACGAAGGGCTGGCGCCGCAGGCGTATGTGGACGCCTCGCTGCCGATCGGCCACCATCAGACCATCTCGCAGCCCTACATCGTGGCCCGCATGATCGAGGTGCTGCGCAACGGCGGCCAACTGCAGCGCGTGCTGGAGATCGGCACCGGCTGCGGCTACCAGGCGGCGGTGCTGTCCTGCGTGGCGCAAGAAGTGTATTCCATCGAGCGTATCAAGCCTTTGCACGAGCTGGCCAAGGCCAATCTGCGCCCCTTGCGCGTCCCGAACCTGCGTCTGCATTACGGAGATGGTATGCTTGGCCTGCCGCAAGCTGCTCCGTTTGACGGTATCATTCTGGCCGCGGCCGGAATGGAGGTGCCGCAAGCACTGCTGGACCAGCTGGCCATCGGCGGCCGATTGGTCGCACCGGTAGGCGTCCGCACGCAGCATTTGGAACTGATTACGCGCACCGGCAAGGCGGAGTGGACCAGCGAAACGCTGGAAGATTGCCACTTCGTGCCGTTGCGTCCGGGCGTGATTTAGCGCCCGAACCACTAGACAAAGATGAGAATGACGAATAAAAGCAATCTGCTCGTACTGAGCTTTGCGCTGGTTTTATTGAGCGCCTGCCAAACCACCCCCAACCAAGCTCCGGTCGTTGACCGCCCCGTCTCTCCCGCTGTCAAACCCGCCACCCCGAGCGAAACGGCGCAGATCGGCCGTGACGAGCGCGGCATATACATCGTGAAAAAGGGCGATACCCTGATTCGCATCGCGCTGGAACACGGCCAGAACTACCGCGACCTGGTGGCCTGGAACAACCTGGCCAACGCCAACGATATCAAGGTCGACCAGGCGCTACGCGTGCTGCCGCCGGATAGCGCACCGAATGGCGCCGGTGTGGAAACCGCCGCCGTCATCATGCCGCCGTCCGACAAGACGCCGCCGCCGGCGCCGGTGGTCAAGAAAACCGGTCCCAAAGGCGAGAAAAAGCCGTATACGGACGCTAACCTGGCCGAATTGCAGCGCACCGACAATGGCAAGGACGCCGCCGCTGCGCCAGCGCCGGCCGCCGCCGCAGCTGCCTCTGCTTCGGCCCGCGCTTCTGTCCCGGCCGCACCGGCGGCGCCAGCCGGTCCGACCCTTGCCGCCGACGACGCCGCTGTGACCTGGGTCTGGCCGGCCGAAGGCAAGGTGACCGCCGTCTTCGACGAAGGCAAGAACAAGGGCGTGGACATCGCCGGCAAGGCCGGCCAGCAAGTCGTGGCTGCCGGGGCCGGAAAAGTGATGTTCGCCGGTAGTGGCATCCGCGGATATGGTAATCTCGTTATATTGAAGCACAGTAGTAATTTGCTGTCGGCCTATGCGCATAACCGGACCATCCTGGTGAAGGAAGGCCAGACTGTCAGCAAGGGACAAATGATTGCGGAAATGGGCGACTCCGATACCGACTCCGTCAAGCTGCACTTTGAAATCCGGCAGCAGGGCAAGCCAGTCGATCCCTCCCGCTTCCTGCCTAACCGCTAGTTGAGCCATGTGAGCCATGACCTCTACGCCGCACGATCAGATGGACGACGACTCGCTCCCGGATGATTTCCAGGATGAGGAGGCCAGCATCGACGACGCGGACGAGGCTGACGCGCCGGAGACCGGCGCGGTTCTGGAAACCGTCGACGAGCTGAAGAAGGTGCTGGCGGCCGAGCTGTCGACCGACACCACCCAGCACTACCTGAACCAGATCGGCACCCGGCCGCTGCTGACGGCGCCGCAGGAAGTCCACTACGCCACGCTGGCCAAGGCCGGCGACTTCAGCGCGCGCCAGACCATGATCGAGCACAACCTGCGTCTGGTGGTGTCGATCGCCAAGCACTACATCAACCGCGGCGTGGTGCTGCTGGACATGATCGAAGAAGGCAACATTGGCCTGATGCGCGCCATCGACAAGTTTGAGCCCGAGCGCGGTTTCCGTTTTTCCACCTACGCCACCTGGTGGATACGCCAGAGCATCGAGCGCGCCATCATGAACCAGGCGCGCACGGTGCGGCTGCCGGTGCACATGGTGCGCGAGCTGAACCAGATCCTGCGCGGCAAATACCATCTCGAAGCGCAGCACCACAACGGCAAGGACGCCACCGCCGAAGACATCGCCGAGCTGGTCGGCCGGCCGGTGGAAGAGGTGCAGGACATCCTGGCGCTGTCCGAGCACGCTACCTCGCTCGACGCGCCGCTCGACAACGATCCACAATCATCGCTGATGGACATGCTGCCCGGTGACAGCGACGACAGTCCCGACGCCCGCGCCGAACACCACGAAATGACGGTGCTGGTGCGCGACTGGCTGACCAAGCTGCCGGACAAGCAGCGCATCGTCATCATGCGCCGTTTCGGCCTCGACAACGACGATCCGGCCACGCTGGAAACCCTGGCCGAAGAGATGGGCGTGACGCGGGAGCGGGTGCGCCAGATCCAGCAGGAAGCGCTGGTCAAGCTCAAACGGGCGATGGCGGCGCGCGGCGTGGTCCGCGATTCCCTGCTGTAATCTGCTGTAGTCGCTGACTCCCTGCCTGTTCTGGTATCATGTCGCCCCTGTACGCGGGCCGGCCGCGCTTTCCCTACTATTGAACGTTATGCAAGAAAATACCATCGACATCAAATCGCTCGACATGGACGCCCGTGGCGTCGGCCATATTGAAAACGAAGACGGCACGCCGGGTAAAGTGGTGTTCGTGGAAGGTGCGCTGCCAGGTGAGCGCGTCAGCTTTGAGACGTTCAAGAAGAAGAAAAACTGGGAAGCCGCGCGCATGACCGCGCTGCACCGCGAATCGTCGATGCGCGTCAAGCCGCAGTGCGAACATTTCGACTACTGCGGCGGCTGCTCGATGCAGCACCTGGAGCCGACCGCGCAGGTGGCGATCAAGCAGCGCGTGCTGGAAGATAACCTGTGGCACATCGGCAAAGTCACCGCCGACAACATCATGCGGCCGATGTACGGCCCGACCTGGGGCTACCGCTTCCGCGCGCGCCTGTCGGTGCGCTGGGTCGAGAAAAAAGGCACGGTGCTGGTCGGCTTCAAGGAAAAGCGTTCGGTGTTCGTGGCCGACATCAAGAGCTGCCAGATCCTGCCGAAACACGTGTCGGACATGCTGCTGCCGCTGCGCGCGCTGATCGGCTCGCTGACGCTGTACAAGGAAGTGCCGCAGATCGAACTGGCGATCGGTGAGGACGTCACCGCGCTGGTGCTGCGCGTAATGGCGACCCCGACCGCCGACGACGAAGCCAAGCTCAAGGCCTTCGCCGACGAATACAAAGTGCAGTTCTGGCTGCAAACCAAAGGCCCGGAAACCGCCGCGCCGTTCTACCCGCTGGAGCCGCAGCTGCATTACCTGCTGCCGGAATACGGCGTGCGCATGCCGTTCAAGCCGGTCGACTTCACCCAGGTCAACCACCACATCAACCGCGCGCTGGTGCACAAGGCGCTGCGCCTGCTGGACGTGCAGCCGGAAGACCGCGTGGCCGACCTGTTCTGCGGCCTGGGCAACTTCACGCTGCCGCTGGCGACGCTGGCGCGCGAAGTGGTCGGCATCGAAGGCAGCCAGGCGCTGACCGACCGTTCGCTGAGCAACGCCAAGGCCAACGGCCTGGATGGCAAGACCACCTTCTACAACCGCAACCTGTTCGAGGTCACGCCGGAAGACCTGATCGCGCTGGGCAAGTTCGACCGCATGCTGATCGACCCGCCACGCGACGGCGCCATGACCCTGTGCGAGTCGCTGGGCGAACTGCGCAAGACCAATCCGGAATTCCTGCCGAAGCGCATCGTCTACGTCTCGTGCAGCCCATCGACGCTGGCGCGCGACGCCAATGCGCTGGTCAACCTGGCCGGCTACAAGCTGGACAAGGCCGGCGTGGTGAATATGTTCCCGCACACCTCGCACGTCGAATCGATGGCCGTGTTCGATCTGACGTAAAGCCCACACTGTACCGAAAAAGACTGACAGGGGCGACAGACTGCATTAACCTATTAGCAAGATGACTCACGCACTTGTCAATCCTAACCTCATGTCTTGGTCTCGCCGTCGAGCGGGCCTGAGTGAGGCCGACCTTGCAGAAAGCATTACCGTGCAAGAGGACAAGGTGCTGGCATGGGAGGCCGGGGAAAGCAAACCGACCTTTCGACAAGCTCAGCAGTGGGCGAACTTGGCCCATGTGCCATTCGGTTATTTATTTCTGAGCGAACCCCCAAAAGAGGAATTGCCTCTTCCGGATCTTCGTACTGTCGGCGGTGCCGCCCCTGCTGCGCCAAGCCTTGATCTGCTGGATACGGTGCGTGATGTGCTCAGGAAGTACGAATGGTATCTCGACTATCTGAAAGAACAAGGCCTGTCTTCGCTTCCCTTCGTGGGAAAGTTCACTAGTACAGCGCGCGTCGCCGATGTGGTGGCCGATATCCGCTCGGTTCTTGGCGTCAATGAGGCGCCGCATCGGCAAGGCGGCGAAGAATACCTTCGGCAACTCATTGCTGGAGCCGATGCGGCTGGTATTCTGGTGATGCGTAGCGGTGTCGTGGGAGCGAATACCCATCGCAAGCTGGATGTCGGAGAGTTCCGAGGTTTCGCGATTAGTGACAAGTTTGCCCCAATAGTGTTTATTAATATCGCTGATGCTCCCGCTGCGCGGCTCTTCACGCTGATTCATGAGCTTGCCCACATCTGGATTGGAAGCAGTGGCGTCTCCAGCGTATCCCCATCGAGTAATCGGCAGGATGAGATATTCTGCAATGCTGTGGCGGGAGAGTTCTTGGTGCCAAAAGCAAAGCTCACTCCATTGTGGCGGAAAGTGGATGACTGGGTTGCGCTATTGCCAGAGCTGGCCGCAATTTTCTATGTGAGCAAACTTGTTGTCGCGCGCAGAGCATGTGACCTGGGCTTCATTTCCAGCGACGAGTATGGTCGGTACTATGTGTTGGAACTGAATGCCCATCGCGACCAAAAAAAAGCCGGAAGCGGCGATTTCTACAAGACTGCTGGGTCGAAAAACAGCAAACGATTCAGTCGCGCGGTTTTGACCGAGGCACTCAGTGGGCGCTTGCTTTTGCGTGATGCTGGCAAGCTGCTTGGAATCCAGCCTGCCAAGATTAGAACTTACGCGGAGAAGGTGAACGATTGAAATATCTTCTCGACTCCAACACTTTCATCGAAGCGAAAAACCGCTACTACAATATGACGGTCTGCCCGGCATATTGGCTCTGGATTCTCCAGAAGTATGTTGCTCAGGACGTGGCAAGCATTTCCATGGTTGGTGACGAGTTAAAAAAAGCGATGATGAACTTGCTGCTTGGGTCAAGGATCATCCTGATCTATTCATCGGCGTCCATGATGACGACACGCAGGCCTGTTTTGCAATAGTGGCGAACTTTGTTGTTGAATCAAGTGGGAAAATGAAAGCGGGCGCCGCAGCGGACTTCTTGTCCGGGGCCGACCCATGGCTCATTGCAAAAGCAATGGCCACTGGAGCAACCGTCGTCACGCACGAATCACTTGACCCGATGATCAAGAAGAAGTTCTTAATCCCTAATATCTGTAAGGAATTCGGAGTCAATTGGATGAATACCTTCGATATGCTCTACAAGCTCGAAGCGCGATTTGTGCTGGCGAAGTGACCCATCGCATTCACTCGGACTCCCTGCGCAGTGGTAGTCGCCTGATCTGAAGCGACATGGTTTTTCTTATAATATTATTGACTTTGCAGGAGGCGTGCGCAACACTGGGCTGATTGTTAATCAGCGCCTGGAGTTGGCATGCGCCTTCTGTCCCGAATCATCGCGCTGGCTGCGTTAAGCAGCCTGCCGCTGGCCGTTCTGGCCGATACTTCCGTTACTTCGTTTTCGCCATCGGGCACCGTCAAGGGCGTGCGCCAGGTGGCGGCGCGCTTCAGTGGCCAGATGGTCCCGCTGGGCGATATGCGGCTTGGCGATCCGTTCACCGTCGATTGTCCGCAAGAGGGCAAGGGCCGCTGGATCGATGGCCAGAACTGGAGCTACGATTTTGTGCGCGACCTGCCCGGCGGCGTGGCTTGCCGCTTCACGCTCAAGGATGACGTCAAGGACATCGACGGCAAGCCGCTGAAGGGCGACCGTCAGTTCAGCTTCGACACCGGCGGCCCGGCGGTGGTGGAAGCGGCGCCGCGCGACGGCTCCGGCGCCATCGACGAGCAGCAGATCTTTGTGCTGGGCCTCGACGCGCCGGCCAGCGAATCGACCATCACCGCCCACGCCTGGTGCCAGGCCGAGGGCATCAACGAGAAAATCGGCGTGCGCCTGCTGCAGGGCGCGGAGCGTCAGCGCGTGCTGGAGATGCGCAAGTCGTTCACGGAACGCTATCTGTCCTTGTACTTCAAGGCGCGCGGCGTGGTGTGGCGCGCTACCGCCAAGGTCAATAACCAGAAGCTCGACAAGCTGCCGATCGTGGTGCTGCAATGTCAGCGGCCGTTGCCGGCGGATGCCAATGTGTCGCTGGTGTGGGGCGCGGGCATCGCCGCCGATAGCGGCATCGTCACCACGCAGGAGCAAAAGCTGGCCTTCAATACGCGGCCGGATTTCAACGCGCGCTTCAGCTGCGATAGACTGGCGGCCGATGGCGCCTGCATCCCGTTCCTGCCGATGCGCGTGCAGTTCTCGGCGCCGGTATCGCGCGCCGACGCGCTGGCGGTCAAGATCACCGGGCCAGGCGGCAAGGTGTTCAAGCCTGTGCTGAGCAAGGAAGAGGAACAGGCCGAGTATCTGCAATGGCTCAACATCAAAGGCCCGTTCCCTGAAAGCGCCAGGCTGACGCTGTCGATGCCGCCGAAGCTGAAGGACGATGCCGGCCGCATGCTGGTCAACCAGGCCAGTTTCCCGATGACGGTGCGCACCGATGCGCAGCCGCCTCTGGTCAAGTTCCCTGCGCGCTTCGGCATCATCGAGGCGAAGGGCGACAAGCTGTTGCCGGTCACCGTGCGCAATGTCGAGGCGCGGCTGGCGGGCAGCAAGGTCGATGGCGCCGCGCTGCGCGTCAACGACGGCTCGGCTTCGAGCGATCAGCAGGACCAGCAAGTGATCGCATGGCTCAAGCGCATGGGCACCAGCTACAGCTGGCAGCCGCAGGAGCAGTGGGGCGATAGTCTCGGCAAGCAGCTGCTGGACCCCAAAGCCGGCAAGGTGGAACGCTTTGCCATGCCCAAGCCGAACGGCGGCCGGGCGATGGAGGTGGTCGGCATCCCGCTGCGCAAGCCGGGCTTTTATGTGGTGGAGCTGGCGAGTCCCAAGCTGGGCGAGGGACTGGGCGTCGGTAACAAGGCTTACGTCAGCGCGGCCGCGCTGGTGACCAATATGGTGGCGCACTTCAAGCACGGCGCGGAATCGTCGGTGGTGTGGGTGACGTCGTTGGACAAGGGCCAGCCGGTGCCGCAGGCGCAGGTGGTGGTGCGCGATTTTGAAGGCAATCTGCTGTGGCAGGGCATGACCGACGCCGGCGGCCTGGCGCACATCCGCAAGGAACTGCCGACGTCGCGCAAGGCACAGGATGGCCGCTACTTCGTCAGCGCGCGCCTCGGCGCGGACATGACTTTCACTTTGTCCGACTGGGATCGTGGCATTGAGACATGGCGCTTCAATTTGCCGGGCGGTGACGGCGGCGCCGACAACGTTATCGCCACTACGGTGTTTGACCGCATGCTGCTGCGTGCCGGCGAGACGGTGCACATGAAGCACTTCCTGCGCCGTCACGTCGAGCAGGGCATTGTGCAGGCGTCGAAAGAACAGGATCGCACGCTGCACATCATGCACGAGGGTAGCCAGCAGCAGTACGACGTGCAGATCAAGTGGAGCGCCAACGGCTCGGCCGAGAGCACGTGGACCATTCCGGCCGACGCCAAACAGGGCTGGTATCAGTTGATGCTGAGCGGCCGTACGGCGGGCCGCTTCCGCGTCGAGCAGTTCCGCGTGCCCACCATGAAGGCGCTGCTGCAAGGGCCGAAGACGCCGGCGATCCAGGCGTCATCGGTGGCGCTGGATATCCAGCTGGGCTACCTGTCCGGCGGCGGCGCGGGCGACGCGCCGGTGCAGCTGCGCACCGTGGTGCAGGACAAGGGCGTCAGCTTTGCCGATTATCCGGACTTCAGCTTCAGTAACGGCGATGTCAAGGTCGGCGCTGAAAAGAACGCCGGCACTTTCGATGACGACGAAGGCATGTATGAAGGCGATGGCGAAGGCGAAGATGGCGCAGTCGCCGGCCCGGCCAATATCAAGACCCGCAATCTGACGCTGGACAAGGCTGGTGGCGCGCGCGTCACACTGGACCAGCTGCCCGAGGTACAGACGCCGAAGGAACTGATGGCCGAGATGACCTTCCAGGACGCCAACGGCGAAACGCTGTCGGCCGCCACGCAGATTGCGCTGTGGCCGTCCAGTTATGTGATCGGCATCCAGCCCGATGGCTGGGTCGCCAGCAAGGACGGGCTGAAATTCACGGTCGCGGTGCTGGACCTGCAAGGCAAGCCGGTGGCCGATGCGCCGGTCGCGGTGGACTTCTTCCAGCGCCTGTCGTACTCGCACCGTCGCCGCCTGATCGGCGGCTTCTACGCCTACGAGAACAGCAGCGAGATCAAAGCGCTGGGAGCCGCCTGTGAAGGCAAGACCGATAACAAGGGCCTGTTGATCTGCAAGGTCAAGGCGCCGGCGTCGGGCAATTTGATCTTGCGCGCAAAGACCCAGGATGGGCAGCAGCGCGCTGCCATCGCCCATCGCGAAACCTGGGTGGCCGACGGCGCCGACTGGTGGTTCGCCGCCACCGACAACGACCGCATCGATCTGCTGCCGGAAAAGAAGCGCTACGAGCCTGGCGAGACGGCCAGCTTCCAGGTGCGCATGCCGTTCCGCGAAGCGACCGCGCTGGTGACGGTGGAACGCGAAGGCGTGATCGATACCTATATCCGTCCGTTGAGCGGCAGTGAGCCGGTGTTCACCATTCCGGTCAAGAAGTCATATGCGCCGAATGTCTACGTTTCCGCGCTGGTGGTGCGCGGACGCGTGAACAGCGTGCAGCCGACCGCGCTGGTCGACCTGGGCAAGCCAGCCTACAAGCTGGGGATCGCGCCGCTGCGCGTGGGCTGGTCGGCCAATGAGCTGAAGGTGCAGGTCACGGCGGACAAGTCGGTGTACAAGGTGCGCGACAAGGCCACAGTGGCGGTCAAGGTCACGCTGCCGGATGGCTCGGCGCCGCCTGCTGGCGCGGAGGTGGCGCTGGCGGCGGTGGATGTCGGCCTGCTGGAGCTGATGCCCAACACCAGCTGGGATTTGCTGGAGACCATGATGGGCCAGCGCAGCCTGCAAGTGACCACGGCCACCGCGCAGATGCAGGTGGTCGGCAAGCGTCACTTCGGCCGCAAGGCGGTGCCGGCCGGTGGTGGCGGCGGCAAGGGCGCGGGACGGGAGCTGTTCGATACGCTGCTGTTCTGGAAGGCGCGCGTGACGCTGGATGCGAACGGCGAAACCACGGTGCAGGTGCCGATCAACGATTCGCTGACGGCGTTCCGCATCGTTGCCATCGCCAGTGCGCAGGCGGATTTGTTCGGCACCGGCCACACGGAGGTGCGCAGTTCGCAGGATCTGATTCTGCTTTCCGGTCTGCCGGCGCTGGTGCGCGAGGGCGACCGCTTGCGCGCCGGCTTCACGCTGCGTAATACCACCGATGCTGCGGTGAGCGCCACGCTGACCGCCAACGCGGGCGGCAAGGCGCTGTCGCCGCAATCGGTCTCGCTGGAGCCGGGGCAGGCGCGCGAGATCGGCTGGGACGTGCAGGTGCCGGCCGGCGTCAGCACGCTGGACTGGGATGTCAGCGCGGCAGTGGAGGGCGGCGGCGCGGCATCGACGGACCGCATCAAGATCAAGCAGAAGGTGGTGCCGGCGGTGCCGGTGACGGTGATGCAGGCCACCTTGCTGCAACTGGACCGCAAGCTGTCGATGCAGGTGGCGCTGCCGGACGACGCGGTGCCGGGGCGCGGCGGCGTGCAGGTGCAGTACAGCCCATCGCTGGGTGGCGATCTGCCGGGCGTGCAGGAGTACATGAAGAAGTATCCGTACCGCTGCTTCGAGCAGGTCACTTCGCGTTCGATCGCGCTGCATGACAAGACGATGTGGCAGTCGGCGATCGACACGCTGCCGGCGCATCTGGACAGCGATGGCCTGGTCAAGTATTTCGCGACGATGTATCAGGGCAGCGATACGCTGACGGCGTATGTGCTGTCGGCGGCGGCGGAAGCGGGCTATGTGATTCCGGATGGTCTGCGTGGACAAATGGAGTCAGGTTTGCTGGCCTTCGTGCAGGGCAAGGTGGTGCGCTACTCGGCCTTGCCGACTGCCGACCTGGCAGTGCGCAAGATCGCCGCGCTGGAAGCGTTGTCGCGTACGCGGCCAACGCAGGCGGGTGATCTGGAGTCGTTCACGGTGCAGCCTAACTTGTGGCCGACGTCCGCAGTCCTGGACTGGTATCAGATCCTGCAGCGCTCGAAGGAGCTGCCGCAACGCGCGCAGCGCCTGAAGGAGGCGGAGCAGATCCTGCGTTCGCGCCTGAACCTGCAAGGCACGACGATGACTTTCTCCACCGAGCGCGCCGACGACTGGTGGTGGTTGATGTCTTCCGCCGACGGCAATGCCAACCGGCTGTTGCTGGTCATGGCCGATAACCCGGCGTGGAAGGATGATATCGGCCGGCTGGCGCGCGGCGCGCTGGGACGCCAGCAGAAAGGCCGTTGGGGCACGACGGTGGCGAATGCCTGGGGCGTGCTGGCCGTGGATAAGTTCTCGCGCCTGTTCGAGAAGGACAAGGTAACTGGCACCGCTGGTGCGACGCTGGCCAACGCCAGCAAGAGCATCGCCTTCGGCGGCGAGCCGGCTGGCGGCACGGTGATGCTGCCTTGGCCGCGCGGCGGCAGTGGCCAGCTGGCGCTGGAGCACACGGGCGCCGGCAAGCCATGGGCCACGGTGCAGACCTTGTCCGCCGTGCCGCTCAAGGCGCCGCTGTCGAGTGGCTACCGCATTGCTAAGACCATCACGCCGGTGGAGCAGAAGGTCAAAGGCGTGTGGTCGCGTGGCGATGTCTATCGCGTGCATCTGGATCTGGAAGCGCAGTCGGATATGACCTGGGTGGTGGTGGATGATCCGATCCCGGCCAGCGCCACGGTGCTGGGCTCCGGCCTGGGTGGCGATTCGAAGATCATGCGCAGCGGTGAAACCAGTACTGGCTGGGCCTATCCGGCCTTCCAGGAGCGCACGTTTGAGGGCTACCGCGCGTTCTACGAGTTTGTCCCGAAAGGCAAATGGAGCGTGGAGTACACTGTGCGCCTGAATAATCCGGGCCAGTTCAACCTGCCGCCAACCCGTGTCGAGGCGATGTACAGCCCCGAGATGTTTGGCGCTTCGCCTAATGCCGCAGTCACAGTGAAATGAAACTGATCGTTTGTACCCTTGCGCTGGCGCTGGCCGGCGCCGTCCACGCCGCTCCGACCTTTGATGAGGTGCGGAAGGCGTATCGCTCGTCGGACGCGGAGCTGCTGGACCGGCACGGCGAAGCGATACAGTCGCTGCGCATCGACATGACGGTGCGGCGCTTGCCGTGGGTGGCGCTGAATGATATCTCGCCGGCGCTGCCGGCGGCGGTGCTGCAGGCGGAGGACCAGCGTTTCTACCAGCACGACGGCGTGGACTGGAATGCGGCGGCCAAGGCGGCGTGGGATAACCTGTTCCGCACACGGCCGCGCGGTGCCTCGACCATCACCATGCAACTGGCGGCCTTGCTCGATCCGACCTTGCAGCCGGCCGCCAAGGGCCGCAGCTGGGGGCAGAAGTGGGACCAGGTGAAGGCGGCGCGCGAGCTGGATACGCAGTGGACCAAGCAGCAGATCATGGAAGCGTATCTGAACATGGTGTCGTATCGCGGCGAGCTGCAAGGCGTTGGCGCGGCGGCGCGCGGCATGTTCGGCAAGGCGCCTTCCGGACTGGATCTGAGCGAGGCGGTGATTCTGGCCAGCTTGCTGCGCGGGCCAGCGGCGGGGCAGAAGGTGGTGTCGCAGCGGGCCTGTTCGCTGGCGCTGGAGTTGCGCTTGCCGTCGACCTGCAGCGAGATCCAGTTGCGGATTGTAGTGGCGATGAGCCGTCCGCAGTTGGCAGCCCATCTGCCGCCGGCGCCGCAGGTGGCGCAGCAACTGCTGACGCGCAGTGGGCAGGCGGTGCGCAGCACGCTGGATGCGGGCTTGCAGCGTTACGCGCAGAATGTGCTGCGCCAGCAACTGGCCGCGCTCCAGGGGCGCAATGTCAACGACGGCGCGGTGGTGGTGCTGGATAACGCCAGCGGTGAGATTCTGGCCTATGTTGGCAATGCCGGCGGCGGCGAGGTGGATGGCGTGGCGGCGCTGCGCCAGGCCGGGTCGACGCTCAAGCCGTTCCTGTACGAGCTGGCGCTGGAACGCAAGCAGCTGACGGCGGCGTCGCTGATGGACGATACGGCGATCGATATCTCGACGCCGGGCGGCATGTACATCCCGCAGAACTACGACAAGAACTTCAAAGGCTATGTCAGCGTGCGCACCAGCCTTGCCAGTTCGCTCAACGTGCCGGCCGTGCGCACGCTGGTGATGACGGGCATGGAGCGTTTTCACGAGCGCCTGCGCGAGGTGGGCTTGAGCAGTTTGACGCGGCCGGCCGAATACTACGGCTATTCGCTGGCGCTGGGCTCGGCCGAGGTGTCGCTGCTGGAGTTGAGCAATGCCTATCGCACGCTGGCCAACGGCGGGATGTATGGCGTGGTGACGCTGGCGCCGCAAGCCACCGCCGCATCACGCCGCGTGCTCGATGCGCGCGCCAGTTTCATCGTCAGCGACATCCTGGCTGACCGCGCGGCGCGCAGCATCACTTTCGGCCTGAAGAACGAACTGGCGACCACCTTCTGGGCCGCCGTCAAAACCGGCACCAGCAAGGACATGCGCGACAACTGGTGTGTGGGCTATACCGACAAATACACGGTAGGCGTCTGGGTCGGGAATTTTGACGGGCAATCGATGTGGGACGTTTCCGGCGTCAGCGGCGCCGCGCCGGTGTGGCGTGACGTGATGGATTACCTGCATCGCGGTCAGGGCAGCCGCGCACCCAAGCCGCCGGCCGGCGTGGTGCGCCAGCAGATCGCCTATCAACCGGCGCTGGAAGCTGCGCGCAACGAATGGTTCATCGCCGGCACCGAGAGCCCGGTGATCGCACTGGTTCAGGATTTGCATCGCGCACCGAAAATCCTGTATCCAGGCGAAGCCGCCATCATCGCGCTCGATCCGGATATTCCAGACGCCATCCAGCGCGTATTCTTCCAGGCGCAGGGCGGGCAGGACCTGAGCTGGCAGCTGGACGGCGAGCCGCTAGGCCAGGCCGCCAGCAGCTACAGCTGGCGCCCCACGCCCGGTCAGCACCAGCTGGCGCTGGTCGACGCCAACGCGAAACTGATCGCCACCACTCGCTTCCAGGTCCGGGGACTCAACAAGTCTGCCGAGTGAATCAATCCGCCGGCAAGCGCAGGCGCGCGACGACAGGGAAGTGGTCGGATGGATAGCGTGCTCCGACCGAATCGGTCAGCACCGCGTAGCGCAGCACTTGCCACTGCGGGCTGAGAAAGACGTAGTCGATGCGTTCCTGCGCCGGCTTGCTGATATCGAAGTCGTTGAATGTTTCCAGCGGCCCATAGGCGGGCGTCTGGCTGATGGCCCTGGCGTCGCTTAGGGCAGCGGTGATGGTGGCGACCACCTCGCTGTCCGGCGTGCTATTGAAATCACCCAGCACGATCAGCGGCAGCTTGCCGGCCAGCGCGCGGCTGCGCTCCACCAGCAGGCGGGCCGATTCGCGCCGCGCCACTACACCTTCATGGTCGAAGTGCGCATTCAGCACCACAAACACCTGGCCGCTCGGCTTGTCGCGCAACTTTGCCCAGGTCACGAGGCGTTTGCAGCAGCGCGCGTCCCAGCCCATGGACGGCTTGTCGGGCGTGGAGCTCAGCCAGAAATCGCCGTGGTCTTCCAGTGCAAAGCGCTCGCGCCGGTAAAAAATGGCCGAGTGCTCACCGGCCTGTTTGCCGTCGTCGCGCCCAACGCCGACGCGTGCATATTCGTTCAGTGTATCCAGGTCGGCCAACTGGTTTTCCAGTCCTTCTTGCGTGCCCCACAGGTCGAAGCCGTGGTAACGCACCAGCGCCCGCATGGCGTCGCGGCGCGCCGACCAGACATTTTTGCCGTCTTTAGGATTGTCGTAGCGCAGGTTGTAGGTGGCGACGTTGAAGTCGACCTGGGCGAAGGCGAATGGCGTGAGCAGCAAGAGCAGGGGCAGGACGAAGCGGCGCATGGAACTCCTGTCAAAAAAAGGGCGATAAAAAAGCCGGCGCGAGGCCGGCTTTCTGGGAATGCTTAACGCTTAGTTGCGGTTGCCGCCGAAGATGCCCAGCAGCGACAGCAGGTTGGTGAAGATGTTGTACACGTCCAGGTAAATGCTCAGCGTGGCGCGGATGTAGTTGGTCTCGCCGCCGTTGACGATCTGCTGCACGTCATACAGGATATAGGCCGAGAAGATCGCAATGGCCACCACCGAGATCACGATTGCCAGCGCCGGGATGTGCAGGAAGATGTTGGCCAGCGACGCCAGGATCAGGATCACCACACCGGCGAACAGCCACGTGCCCATGCCGGAGAAGTCACGTTTCGACACCGTGGCGATCGACGCCAGCGTCGCAAACACCGCCGCCGTACCGCCAAACGCGGTGGCGATCAGGAAGCCGCCGTTCGAGTAGCCGAGAATGCGCGACAGCAGTGGCGTCAGCCACAGGCCCATGAAGAAGGTGAAGCCCAGCAGCAGCGCGACGCCGACGCCGGAATCCTTGTTCTTTTCAATCCCCCAGATGAAGCCGAAGGCAATCGCCAGGAACGCCAGCGCCATCAGGCCGCCGCTCAGCGGCAGGTGCAGGGACACGCCGATGACCGCGCCGAAGATGGTTGGCACCATCGACAGGGCCAGCAGCCAGTAGGTGTTGCGCAGCACGGTGTGCTGCACCAATCGACGGCTGCCCGCCAGATCGTAGGTGTTTTGCATGTTGTTCATAGTGCCCTCCATTAAAGGATGAAAGTTTACCGCTTTGATAAAAGCATAGCACGCCAAGGTCGGGAAATCCTTAAAACCTGCCTTAATTGCACTTAAATCGGGCTTAATCTGCCTTCATAGCCGTTTCCCAGCACCAAAAACGGGCAAATAGTAGCCGTATTGCAAGCTTATCTACGCCCCTGTTTCGGAATATGGGGTGTTCTATGGTAAAATCAAAGGTTGATTGGATTATCAATTTCGTTTTAAACCTTTCTTTTTATTGGAGTTTTTCAAATGGCAATCGAACGCACCCTGTCGATCATCAAACCAGACGCAGTTGCAAAAAACGTGATCGGCCAAATCTACAGCCGCTTCGAGAACGCTGGCCTGAAGATCGTCGCTGCTCAAATGAAGCAGCTGTCGCGTGAAGAGGCTGAAGGTTTCTACGCTGCGCACAAAGAGCGCGGCTTCTTCAAAGATCTGGTGGACTTCATGGTTTCGGGTCCAGTCATGATCCAGGCACTGGAAGGCGAAAACGCCGTCCTGAAAAACCGCGAACTGATGGGCGCGACCGATCCTAAGAAGGCTGACAAAGGCACCATCCGTGCTGATTTCGCTGACTCGATCGACGCTAACGCCGTTCACGGCTCGGACGCTGTTGAAGCTGCCCAAGTTGAAATCGCTTACTTCTTCGGTAAGTAATTTGATGTAATTCTGCTTCCGCGCCCCGCGCGGAAGCGGTATCTTTTTTTGTACTGTTTTGAACCTGAATATGAACGCACCTCTGACCAACTTGCTGGACTTCGATCCCGCGCAGCTTATCGCTTATTGCGCCGAGTTGGGAGAGAAGCCGTTCCGCGCCAAGCAACTGCAGCGCTGGATCCATCAATTCGGCGCGTCGGATTTCGACAGCATGACGGATCTGGCCAAGTCGCTGCGCGACAAACTGAAAACCCGTGCCCACATCGCGGCGCCGGCCATCATCAGCGACCATACCTCGACCGACGGCACCCGCAAGTGGCTGGTCGACGTTGGCAATGGCAACGCGGTCGAAACCGTGTACATCCCGGAAGAAAACCGCGGCACCCTGTGCATTTCCACCCAGGCCGGTTGCGCCGTCAACTGCCGTTTCTGCTCGACCGGCAAGCAGGGCTTCAGCCGCAATCTGAGCGTCGGCGAGATCATCGGCCAGCTGTGGATGGCGGAGTTTGAACTGCGCCGCACCAAAGGCATCGAGCCAGGCCCGAAAGGCGAACGCCAGATCACCAACGTGGTCATGATGGGCATGGGCGAGCCGCTGCTGAACTTCGATCCGACCGCCACCGCGCTCAAGCTGATGCTGGACGATAACGCCTACGGCCTGTCGCGCCGCCGCGTGACCCTGTCCACCTCGGGCGTGGTGCCGATGATCGACAAGCTGTCGCAGGAAGTGCCGGTGGCGCTGGCCGTCTCGCTGCACGCCTCCAACGACGAGCTGCGCAACGGCCTGATCCCGCTGAACAAGAAATACCCGCTGAAGGAGCTGATGGCCGCCTGCAAGCGCTACATCGAATTTGCGCCGCGCGACTTCATCACCTTCGAGTACTGCATGCTCGACGGCGTCAACGACAGCGACGAGCATGCGCGCGAACTGGTGGCGCTGGTGCAGCATCCCGAGTTCGGCGTCAACTGCAAATTCAACCTGATTCCGTTCAACCCCTTCCCGGAATCGGGTCTGCTGCGCTCGAAAAACCCGCGCATCAGCGCCTTCGCCCAGGTGCTGCTGGACGCCGGCATCGTCACCACCATCCGCAAGACGCGCGGCGACGATATCGACGCCGCCTGCGGCCAGTTGGCCGGCGAAGTGCAGGACCGCACCAAGGTCCAGCAACGAATGGAAAAAATGGCCGAGTACCAGCAAAAATTTGGCGCCAACTTCGGCAAGATCGTGGAGATCCATTCCTGATGACCTTCCTGGCGCAGCGGAGCCGGCTCAGTCTCGTCGCCTTGTGCGCGGCAGGGACGCTGGCCGGTTGCGCCTCGCCAGGCACGCAGAACGGCAATAGCGGCAAGGCCGAGCTGACCACCGCTTCGGACCAGACGGCATTGCAGCGCAAGGTGGACATCCGCATGCAGCTGGCGATCGGCTACTTCGAGCAGGGCCAGTATCCGGTGGCGCTGGACGAAGTCAAGCTGGCGCTGGCGGCCGATCCGGCCTACGCCGACGGTTACGGCATGCGCGGCCTGATTTACCAGCAGATGGGCGAACGCGCGCTGGCCGAAGACAATTTCGTGCGCGCCCGCAAACTGGCGCCGGCCAGCCCGGATCTGGCCAACAATTACGGCTCCTTCCTGTGCCAGGAAGGCCGCGTAAAGGAAGCGCTGCCGCTGTTTGATGCGGCCTTGGTCAACCGCTCGTACCGTTCGCCGGCCAGCGCCGCGAACAACGCCGGTTCGTGCGCATTGAAGATCAAGGATTACGCCAGCGCGGAGCGTTATCTGCTGCAAGCCTTGCAGTTGACGCCTGACCTGCCGGCCACCAACGCCAATCTGGCGCGGGTGTATTTTGAAAAAGGCGATTATGTGCGCGCCAATTTCTTCATCACCCGTTTGAACAAGGTGGCAAAGATGGAGAGTCTCACGGCCGATGTGCTGTGGCTCGCGATTAAGGTGCAGCATAAGCTGGGCGATACGGATGCGGAGGCTGGCTGGGCGACGCAATTGCGCCGTCACCACTCCGGCTCGACCGAGTATGCTGCTTATCAACGTGGGGCGTTTGATGAGTGAAACAGGGGTACCAATGAATTCTGAGTGGGCAGAACCGCCGCAAGAGCAGGGCAGCACCAGTACCGGCAAGGCGACGCCGGGTGCATTACTGGCGTCCCAGCGCGAGTCCCTGGGCTGGACGGTCGAACAGATTGCGGAACAACTGAAGCTGGCGGTACGCCAGGTGAAGGCATTGGAAGCCGGCGATTACGCCGCGCTGCCCAACATGGCGGTTACGCGCGGCTTTGTGCGCGCCTACGCCAAGGTATTAAAGATGGACGCGGCGCCGCTGGTCGCGATGATCGACGCGGCCGCGCCTCCTGCCCCTGAGGTGGTGGTGCCGCGCAAGGATTTGTCGGCCTCGTTCTCGGAGTCGCGTTTCCCGTCGATGACCGGGCGCTCGTCCGCGCCGGCCGGTTGGCTGGTGGGACTGGCGGTGGTGGTCGTGGTGGGCGCAGCCGGTGCTTATGCTTACCATAACGGCCTGATTCCGGCCTCGCTGTTCCAGCGCAAGGAAGCTGCTGTGGAAGAAGCCAAGCCGGTCGAAGCCTCGGCGCCGATCGAGACCACGCTGGTCAAGCCGGGCGAGGAAGCCTCGCCAGTGCAGTCGACCAATGTGCCGCTGATTTCCGTGCCGCCGCAAGGCGAGCAAACGGCAGCGCCAGCGGCTGAAGCGCCGGCAGCGGTGTCGCCGCCGGTCGCTGCGCCAGCACCAACGCCTGCGCCAGTCGCGGTTGCGCCAGCGCCGACGCCGACGCCAGCACCGGCAGCAGTGGCCGCGCCAGCCGCCGGCGCCGGCCATGAGCTGGTGCTGAAGGTGAAAGAAGATTCGTGGGTGGAGATCCGCCGCCCAGGCACGACGTCGCTGATTGCGCGCCTGGTCAAAGCCGGCAGCACCGAGACCTTCGATATCAAGGACCCAGCCATGCTGATCGTCGGCAAGCCAGGTGCGGTGGAAGCGACGCTGGGCGGCACGCCGCTGGCATTGCCGACCATCCCAGGCGGCACGATCTCACGCGTGAACATTAAGTAAGAACAGAGTTAAGAAACCATGACGCAAACTGCTATTCCATCGGGACCACTCGACCGCCGCGCCAGCCGCCGCGTGTTGATCTCGCACGGCGAGCGCAAGATCTGGGTAGGCGGCGATGCGCCGGTGGTGGTGCAGTCGATGACCAACACCGACACCGCCAACGCCATCGAGACCGCAATCCAGATCCGCGACCTGGCGCGTGCCGGTTCGGAACTGGTGCGCCTGACCGTGGACCGTCCGGAGGCCGCCGAAGCGGTGCCGTACATCCGCGAACAGCTGGACAAGATGGAAGTCGACGTGCCGCTGGTCGGCGACTTCCACTACAACGGCCACACGCTGCTGAACGATTATCCGGAATGCGCGAAAGCGCTGTCGAAGTACCGCATCAATCCGGGCAACGTCGGCAAGGGCGCCAAGCGCGACACGCAGTTTGCGCAGATGATCGAAGTGGCGGCGCGCTACGACAAGCCGGTGCGCATCGGCGTCAACTGGGGCAGCCTGGATCAGGCGCTACTGGCGCGCATCATGGACGAAAACGCCGGCCGCGAGAATCCGTGGACCGCGCAGCAGGTGATGTATGAAGCGCTGATTACCTCGGCCATCGAGAACGCCGTGCGCGCCGAAGAACTGGGCCTGGGCCGCGACAAGATCATCCTGTCGTGCAAAGTCTCGGGCGTGCAGGACTTGATCGCCGTGTACCGCGAACTGGGCAAGCGCTGCGACTATCCGCTGCACCTCGGCCTGACCGAAGCGGGCATGGGCAGCAAGGGCATCGTCGCGTCGACGGCCGCGCTGTCGGTGCTGCTGCAAGAAGGCATCGGCGACACTATCCGCATTTCGCTGACACCGGAACCGGGCGGCGACCGCACCAAGGAAGTGGTCGTGGGGCAGGAGATCCTGCAAACCATGGGCCTGCGCAAATTCACGCCGATGGTGATCGCGTGCCCGGGCTGCGGCCGCACTACCTCGACCACTTTCCAGGAGCTGGCGGATAACATTCAGACCTTCCTGCGCGACCAGATGCCGGAGTGGAAAAAGACCTATCCGGGCGTGGAGGCGATGAACGTGGCCGTGATGGGCTGCATCGTCAACGGTCCGGGCGAATCGAAGCACGCCAATATCGGCATCAGTTTGCCGGGCACCGGTGAATCGCCGGCGGCGCCGGTGTTTGTCGATGGCGCCAAATTCGCCACCCTGCGCGGTGAGCGCATCGTCGAGGAATTCCAGGAAATCGTACTGAATTACGTGAAGAAGAACTACAGTAAAGAATATGTCCAAATCTGAAAAAATCACAGCCGTTAAAGGCATGAACGACATCCTGCCGACCGACTCGCATCTGTGGCAGCTGTTCGAGAACACCGCGCAGTCGGTGGTGCAGAGCTATGGCTTCCAGCAGATCCGCACGCCGATCGTGGAAGACACCGCGCTGTTCAAGCGCGCCATCGGCGCCGTCACCGACATCGTCGAAAAGGAAATGTACTCCTTCGAGGACTCGATGAACGGCGACCAGCTGACGCTGCGTCCTGAAGGCACGGCCGGTGCGGTGCGCGCGGTGATCGAACATAACCTGGTCTACGAAGGCCCGAAACGCCTGTGGTACACCGGCCCGATGTTCCGCCACGAGCGTCCGCAGCGCGGCCGCTATCGCCAGTTCTACCAGTTCGGTTGCGAAGCCGTGGGCTTCTCCGGTCCCGACGTGGACGCGGAAATGATCATCATGTGCCGCCGTCTGTGGGATGACCTGGGCCTGCCGGAAATCCGCCTGGAGATCAACTCGATCGGCGACGCCGAAGAGCGTGCGCGCCACCGCGTCGACCTGATCGCCTACCTGGAAAAACACGAAGACATCCTCGACGCCGAAGCCAAGCGCCGCCTGCACAGCAACCCGCTGCGCATCCTGGACACCAAAAATCCTGCGATGCAGGACATGGTCAACGCCGCGCCGAAGCTGATGGACTACCTGGGCGAAGAATCGCTGGCCCACTTCAACGGCGTGCGCAAGATCCTCGACCACGCCAACGTGCAGTACGTGATCAACACGCGCCTGGTGCGCGGCCTGGATTACTACAACCGCACCGTGTTCGAATGGGTCACCGATGCACTGGGTTCGCAGGGCACCGTGTGCGCCGGCGGCCGTTACGATCCGCTGATCGCTTCCTTCGGCGGCAAGCCAACGCCTGCCGTCGGTTTCGCCATGGGCATCGAACGCCTGCTGGAACTGATGAAGGAGGCCGGCGAGCCGGACGCGCCTAACCAGTGCGACGTCTACCTGGTGCATCAGGGCGAAGCGGCGCAGCTGCAAGCCTTCGTGCTGGGCGAGCGCCTGCGCGATGCGGGTCTGGACGTGATCATGCACGGTTCCACCGCAGCGGGTCCGGGCAGCTTCAAGTCGCAGATGAAGAAGGCCGACGGCAGCGGCGCATCGTTCGCCGTCATCATCGGTGACGATGAAGTCGCCAACAACACCGCCGCCGTGAAAGCGATGCGCGCAGCGGAAGGCGACCAGCAGCAAACCACGGTGCCGTTCGAGGAAGTGGTCGACTTTGTGGTGGACCAGATCACCGACAGCGGCGACCATCATCACCACGTGCACGACGAACACTGCAACCACTAATTCAACCAACGCAACCAACGATACGGCAGACGAATACCATGGCATACGATCTTGAAGAACAAGAACAAATCGCGTCCCTCAAAGCTTGGTGGGACAAATACGGCAACGCCTCGACCTGGGTGCTGATCGCGGCGCTGGCGGCGTACTCCGGCTGGACCGGCTGGAAATACTACGAGCGTAACCAGTCCGGCCAGGCCTCGGCGCTGTATGCCGAGCTGCAATCGGCGGTGGAAGCCAAGGACAACGCCAAGGTGCTGCGCGCCGCCGGCGACATGGAAAGCAAATTTGCCAGCACCACCTATGCGCCAATGGCCGCACTGGTGGCCGCCAAGAGCGCGTTTGAAGCCAACGATCTGAAATCGGCCAAGGCCCAGCTGCAGTGGGCGGCCGATCATGGCGCCGATGAATTCCGCGCGGTCGCCAAGATCCGTCTGGCCGGCGTGCTGCTGGACGAAAAAGCCTACGATGAAGCGCTGAAAGTGCTGTCGGGCGACGTGCCGGCGCAATTCGCCAGTGCAGTGGCGGACCGCAAGGGCGATGTGCTGGCCGCGCAGAACAAGCTGGTCGAAGCCCGCGCCGCCTATCAGGCCGCGCTGGACGCCGACAAGAAGAATCCGGGCCGTCAACTGATCCAGCTGAAACTGGAAGCAATCGGCGGCACCGTGCCGGCTGAAAAAGGCGCAGCGTAATTCACCGCTACACGTAAAACGATCAAGGTTTATAAATTATGCGTATTACCGAAAAAGTAGTTGCAGCAAGCGTGTTTGCGATGTTGGCCGGTTGTTCCTTGTTCGGATCCAAAGATGCCAAGAACCAGCCGGCGCCGCTGGTGGAGCTGAAAAACCCGACACTGTCGCCGAAGACGGTGTGGAAGTACTCGGTCGGCAAAGCCGGCAATGCAGTCTTCACGCCAGCGGTAGTGGGCGACAGCGTCTATGTGGCCGACGCCGACGGCGTGCTGGTACGCCTGAATGCCGCCACCGGCAAGGAAATCTGGCGCGTCAAGACCGGCACCGACCTGACGGCCGGTGTGGGCAGCGATGGCGAAGTAGTGGTGGTCGGCGGCGTCAAGGGCCAGATCCTGGCCTATGACACCAACGGCAAGCAGCTGTGGAAGGCGCAAGCCACCAGCGAAGTGCTGTCGTCGCCGGAAGCGGGCGGTGGCCTGGTGGTGGTGCGCAGCGTCGATAACGTCATCACCGGCTTCGACGCCAAGACCGGCGAGAAGAAGTGGAACGTGACCCGTACCACGCCGGCCCTGACCCTGCGCAATGCGCCGGGCATGGTGATCGCCGCGCCGAACGCCTACATTGCCCAGCCGGGCGGCAAGCTGCTGGCGCTGGCGCTGGCGGCAGGTCAGCAGCGCTTTGAAGTGGTCGTCGGCGAACCGCGCGGCGCCACCGAGCTGGAACGCGTGACCGACATCGCCGGCACGCCGGTGATTTACGAGAAAGACATCTGCGCGGTTTCCTATCAGGGCCGCGTAGCCTGCTTCGACGTCGCCACCGGCGCGCCGAAGTGGAGCAAGGCCGCTTCGTCCGACAAGGGCGTGGCGGTCGACCAGCGTTTCGTTTTCGTTTCGGATGACAAGGGCTCCGTGTCCGCGTTCAGCCGCGAAAATGGCGCTAACGCCTGGAAGAACGACAAACTGACCTTCCGCGTGCTGTCGACCCCCGTGTCGTATGGCCGCGCAGTGGCAGTTGGTGACTACCAGGGTTACATCCACTTCCTGTCACGGGAAGATGGCGCATTTATTGGTCGTGTGGCGACCGACGGCAGCCCTATCCAGGCTGATCCTGTCATCGCTGGCACGAATTTGATTTTCCAAACCCAATCAGGGACAGTGACCGCACTCGCGGTCGAGTAATAAAATGAAGCCGGTAATCGCACTAGTGGGTCGACCCAATGTAGGGAAATCGACCTTGTTCAATCGTCTGACCCGCTCGCGCGATGCGCTGGTGGCGGACTTGCCTGGGTTGACGCGCGATCGTCACTATGGCGAGGGCCGTGTCGGCGAACGTCCCTTCCTCGTTATCGACACCGGCGGCTTTGAGCCGGTGGCCAAGGAAGGCATCCTCCACCAAATGGCCAAGCAAACCAAGCAGGCCGTGGCCGAAGCTGACGTTGTCATCTTCCTGGTCGACGGCCGCCAGGGCTTGACCCCGCACGACAAGACCATCACCGACTTCCTGCGCAAGAGCGGCCGTCCGGTGCTGCTGGTCGTGAACAAGGCGGAGGGCATGCGCTACAACGCAGTGGTGGCGGACTTCTACGAACTGGGACTGGGCGAACCGGCTGTCATTTCGTCGGCACACGGCGACGGCGTGCACGATCTGGTTGATCTGGCGCTGGACACGGCGTTTGAAAAGCGCCCGGAAGATCCGGAAGAGCTGGAGCCAACCGATCGCGGTATCAAGATCGCGCTGGTGGGCCGTCCTAACGTCGGTAAGTCGACGCTGATCAACACCCTGGTGGGTGAAGAGCGCGTCATCGCTTTCGACATGCCAGGCACCACCCGCGATTCGATCGAGATTCCGTTTGAGCGCGACGGCAAACAGTACACGCTGATCGACACCGCCGGTATCCGCCGCCGCGGCAAAGTATTCGAAGCCATCGAAAAATTCTCGGTGGTGAAGACGCTGCAATCGATCTCGGAAGCCAACGTGGTGGTGCTGATGCTCGACGCGCAGCAGGACATCTCGGAGCAGGATGCGCACATCGCCGGCTTCGTGCTGGAGACCGGCCGCGCGCTGGTCATCGCCGTCAACAAGTGGGACGGCCTGCGCACCGACGAACGCGATGAGATCAAGATCGACATCGACCGCAAGCTGGACTTCCTCGGCTTCGCCAAGATGCACTTTATCTCGGCGCTGAAGGCGCAGGGCATCGGTCCACTGATGAAGTCGCTGGACCAGGCCTATGCAGCAGCGTTCGCCGACCTCTCGACGCCGAAGCTGACCCGTGCGCTGATCGAAGCGGTGGAGAAGCAGGAGCCGAAGCGCAAGGGCTCGATCCGTCCGAAGATGCGTTATGCGCACCAGGGCGGCATGAACCCGCCGGTGATCGTCATCCACGGCAATGCGCTCGACGCCATCAGCGATCCGTACAAGCGTTATCTGGAGAAGCATTTCCGCGAGACGTTCAATCTGGTCGGTACGCCGTTGCGGATTGAACTGCGCACGGGTAAGAACCCGTTCGCAAAAACTTCCGGAAAATAAGGTTTTTTTTGCAGGAACAGCCTGCAAAAAAAACCAAAACAAGGTACAGTGGCTTAGAAGCACCACTTTTCACGTGGCGAGCGGTGTTTCAGCGAAAATAGTTTGACTTTTAAAGACTTTTCGCTGGGCCACGACCTTGAAATCAAGCGTTTCGCCTCCACTTCCAACACAACAACATAAAATGGAGCTGTTATGAGCAATAAAGGGCAACTGTTACAAGACCCATTCCTGAATGCCTTGCGCAAGGAACACGTTCCTGTTTCGATCTACCTGGTCAACGGCATCAAGCTGCAAGGCCACATCGAATCGTTCGACCAGTACGTCGTACTGCTGCGTAACACCGTGACCCAGATGGTGTACAAACACGCCATCTCCACCGTGGTGCCGGCTCGCGCCGTCAACCTCAATATTGAAAACGAAGCGGAATAAGCATTTGCAGCATCGCTTCTCTCCACATAGCGTGACCGTCGTATGCGCGCAGCTTTAGTCGGTATCGATTTCGGCCAGGGCGACTTTGCCGCCAGCGTCGAGGAACTCAACCTGCTGGCGCGTTCAGCCGGGGCGGAACCGGTGACGGTGATCACGGCAAAGCGCTCCGCTCCGGACGCGGCTTATTTCGTCGGCAGCGGCAAGGCGGACGAAATCGGCCAGGCCGTGCTGGCCGACCGCATCGAAATCGTCATCTTCAACCACGCGCTGTCGCCGGCGCAGCAACGCAATCTGGAAAAGCGCCTGAACATTCGGGTGCTGGACCGGACCAGTTTGATTCTCGATATTTTCGCGCAGCGCGCGAAGAGTCACGAGGGCAAGCTGCAAGTTGAGCTGGCGCAGTTACAGCACCTTGCGACCCGATTAATCCGCGGCTGGACTCACCTTGAGCGCCAGAAGGGCGGTATCGGCTTGCGCGGTCCCGGTGAAACGCAGCTGGAAACCGACCGCCGACTGATCGGCGAGCGGGTCAAGGCCCTGCGCGCGCGTCTGGCCAAGCTGCGCAAGCAGCACGAGACCCAGCGCCGTTCACGCAACCGTACCCAGACGTTCTCGATTTCGCTGGTGGGTTACACCAATGCCGGCAAATCCACCCTGTTCAACGCGGTGACCAAGGCCGGCGTGTATGCGGCCGACCAACTGTTCGCCACGCTGGACACGACTTCGCGTCGCGTCTACATGGGCGAGGAAGTCGGCAACGTGGTGCTGTCCGATACGGTGGGTTTCGTGCGCGAGTTGCCGCACCAGCTGGTGGCGGCATTCCGCGCCACGCTGGAAGAGACCATCCATGCCGATCTGCTGCTGCACGTGGTGGACGCCGCGTCGCCGGTGCGCATGGAGCAGATCGAGCAGGTCAACCTGGTGCTCAAGGAAATCGGCGCCGATCATATTCCGCAGATTCTGGTGTGGAACAAGATCGACGCGGCCGACCTCGAACCCTCGGTTGAGCGAGATGAATATGATAAGATTTCTCGCGTCTTCCTCAGTGCCCGCACTGGCGAAGGACTGGACTTGCTGCGTGGCGCCATCACCGAATGGGCCAAGGCCGCGCCGAACGCGCGCTTGCAGCAGCCGTACGACACCGAAGACACACAAGAAGAATTAGAAGAAGTAGAGAGCAGTCCCACCCTCACTGACGTTGGATCACACTAATGCGTGTCTCCTCACTTATGAAACGACTTGGCTTGAAGCTGTCGCTGAACGACCCTCGCTGGGGGAAGGACAACAAGCCGCAAGCCAATGAAGGCAAAAAGCCCGGTGAAGGTCCGCCGGATATGGAACAGCTGTGGCGCGACTTCAATCAGAAGCTGAACAATCTGTTCGGCCAGAAGCGTCCGCCCAACAACAATAACAACGACAACAACGGCAGCGGTGACGGCGGCGGCAATCGTCCCGACATCGCCGGCGGCATCCGCGCCACGGCCGGCGCCATCGGCGCGGTGGTGGCGCTGATCTGGCTCGCCAGCGGCTCGTTCATCGTGCAGGAGGGCCAGACCGGCGTGGTCTACACCTTCGGTAAAGTCAGCCACACCACGGGCTCCGGTTTCAACTGGCGCTGGCCGTACCCATTCCAGAGCGACGAAACGGTCAAGGTGTCGCAGATGCGCATGGTGGAAATTGGCTACCGTGGCAATATCAAGAACAAGCAGGCGCGCGAATCGCTGATGCTGACCGATGACGAAAACATCATCGACATCCAGTTCGCCGTGCAGTTCAAGCTGAAGGATCCGGTCGCGTGGTTGATGAATAACCGCGACGAGGAAGACACCGTGCGCCAGGTCGCCGAGACGTCGATCCGCGAAATCGTCGGCAAGAACAAGATGGACTTCGTGCTGTATGAAGGACGCGACAAAGTGGCCTTCGAAACCCAGCAGCTGATGCAGCAGATCCTCGACCGCTACGCTTCCGGCGTGCTGGTCTCCAGCGTCACGCTGCAAGCGGTGCAGCCGCCGGAGCAGGTGCAGATTGCCTTCGACGATGCGGTGAAAGCAGGGCAGGACCGCGAGCGCCAGAAGAATGAAGGCCAGGCTTACGCCAACCAGGTGATTCCTACCGCGCGCGGCGCCGCTTCGCGCCTGCTGCAGGAAGCCGAGGGCTATCGTTCGATGGTGGTGGAAAACGCCACCGGTAATGCATCGCGCTTCAAGCAGGTGCTGGTCGAGTACCAGAAGGCGCCAGGCGTAACGCGTGACCGCATGTACCTGGACACCATGCAGCAGATCTTCTCCAGCGCCTCCAAGGTGATGGTCGATGCGAAAAGCGGCAGCAATTTGCTGTACCTGCCGCTGGACAAGCTGATCGCCCAGGCCGCAGCCACCGATGCGCAAGCCACCGCTGCGCGCGCGGCTGCGGCACAAGCGGCCGGCGGCTCGCCAGCCACCAACGCCACGCTGCCATCCGACCTGATACCGTCGGTGGAAGTCAACCGCCTGCGCGATCCGCGCACGCGCGAGTCCTTACGTGACCGGGAGAGCCGTTAATGAATCGCATAGCTAGTACCGTTGTCCTGGCGTTCATCGCGCTGATGCTGCTGTCGTCGACCGTGTTCGTGGTCGACCAGCGCAAGTACGCGATCGTGTTCGCACTGGGCCAGATCAAGGAAGTGATCCGCGAGCCGGGCCTGCACTTCAAACTGCCGCCGCCGTTCCAGAACGTGGTGTTCCTGGATAACCGCATCATGACGATCGAATCGCCGGATGCCGAGCGTTTCATCACCGCCGAGAAGATGAACATCCTGGTCGACAGCTTCGTCAAATGGCGCATCGGTCGCGGCGAAGCCCAGCCGAAGCTGTACTACGTGACCTTCGGCGGCGAAGAAAGCCGCGCGCGTGACCGTATGTCGCAGATCATCAAGGCGGCGCTGAATGAAGAAATCACCAAGCGCACCGTGGCGGAAGTGATTTCCGGCCAGCGCGGCAAGGTGATGGAAGGCATCCGTGCCAAGGTGGTGCAAGAAGCCGCCCAGATCGGCGTCGAGATCATCGACGTGCGCCTGAAACGCGTGGAATATGTTGAGCAGATCAACACCTCGGTGTACGAACGCATGAAGGCCGAGCGCATGCGCGTGGCCAACGAGCTGCGTTCGACCGGCGCGGCAGAATCCGAAAAGATCCGTGCCGATGCCGATCGCCAGCGTTCGGTGATCCTGGCGGAAGCGTATCGGGAAGCGGAAGAAACCAAGGGTGAGGGCGATGCCAAGGCATCGGCCATCTATGCTGATGCATTCGGCAAAAACCCTGAGTTCTACAAGTTCTACCGCAGCCTGGAAGCCTACCGCACCACCTTCAAGAACCATGGCGACGTGATGGTGATGGATTCCAGCTCGGACTTCTTCAAATACTTCAAGGGCTCTGGCGCCGGCGGCGCTCCTGCCCCAGCCAAGAAATAACGTCATTCCCGCGCAAGCGGGAACCCATACTGAGCCGGCTATGTCGGCGTTCCATGGGCTCCCGCCTGCGCGGGAGCGACGTGTTGGCTACTTTTTCCCCTCATTCAACGCATTTTCGCGTAAAATATCAGGTTCGGCCGTCCAGTTTGGTGGCCTCGGCCTGCGTGCCGCATTGTTCATTTCTTAAATAAATAGTCCCATGCCGAATTGGCTGCTGCCTGAGAATATCGCCGACGTTTTGCCGTCGGAAGCACGCAAGATTGAAGAGTTGCGTCGCCTGATGCTGGATAATTTCCGTCTGTACGGCTACGAGCTGGTCATGCCGCCGTTGCTGGAGTACCTGGAATCGCTGCTGACCGGCGCCGGTGAAGACACCGACCTGCGCACCTTCAAGCTGGTCGACCAGCTGTCGGGCCGCATGCTGGGCCTGCGCCCGGACATGACCACGCAAGTGGCGCGCATCGACGCCCACCTGCTGAACCGTGCTTCGGTCACGCGCCTGTGCTACGCCGGCAGCGTGCTGCATACCCGTCCGTCGGGCTTGCACGCCACCCGCGAACCGCTGCAGATCGGCTGCGAGATGTACGGCCACGCCGGCCTGGAAGCCGACGCGGAAATCCAGGAACTGGCGCTGGCTTCGCTGGCCCTGGCCGGTTTCACCGAAGTGCGGCTGGACCTGATGCACGTCGGCGTGCTGCGCGCGTTGCTGGATAATTGCCCGGCCGCCCAGCGCGACCAGGCGAAACTGTATGCCGCGCTGCGCGCCAAAGACGTGCCGGATCTGCAGGCGCTGACCAGGGATTACGCGCCGCTGGTGCGCGACGCCTTGCTGGCGCTGCCGTCGCTGTACGGCGACGTCGATGTGCTGGCGAAAGCGCGCGAAGTGCTGCCGGACATGCCGGGCATTGCCAAGGCGCTGGCCGAACTGGCCGCGCTGGCGGCGTCGGCGCTGGGCCGTGCTCAGGTCGCCATCGACCTGGCCGACCTGCGCGGCTACCAATATGAAAGCGGCGCGATGTTCGCGCTGTATGTACCAGGCTTGCCGAACGCAGTGGCGCGCGGCGGCCGATACGATCACGTAGGCGAGGCCTTCGGCCGGGCACGTCCCGCCACCGGTTTCTCGCTCGACCTGCGCGAACTGGCGCGCCTGTTGCCTACTGCGGAGCGCAAGCATTCGATCCGCGCGCCGTGGGGCAATGCGCCGGAATTGAAGGAAAAAATCGCCGAGCTGCGCAAGTCCGGCGAAGTGGTGATCCAGAGTATGCCGGGTCACAGCCACGAACTGGACGAGTTCGAGTGCGATCGCGCGCTGGTCCTCGAAGAGCATGGTAGTAACTGGATTCTTAAAAACTTAGGTTAATGTGATGTCAAACAAAAACGCAAAAAACGTCGTCGTCATCGGTACCCAATGGGGCGATGAAGGTAAAGGCAAAATCGTCGACTGGCTGACGGATCACGCGCAAGGCGTGGTGCGCTTCCAGGGCGGTCACAACGCCGGCCACACTCTGGTGATTGGCGGCGTCAAAACTGCGCTGCAACTGATCCCGTCGGGCATCATGCGCCCGGGCGTGGCCTGCTACATCGGTAACGGTGTGGTGGTGTCGGTGCCGGACGTGCTGCGTGAAATCGACAAGCTGGAAGCGGTCGGCGTGGAAGTCGCCTCGCGCCTGAAAGTGTCGGACGCAGCCCCCGTCATCCTGCCGTACCACGCTGCGCTGGATCACGCCCGTGAAGCCGCCCGCGGCGACGCCAAGATCGGCACCACCGGCAAGGGCATCGGCCCTGCGTACGAAGACAAAGTGGCGCGCCGCGCCATCCGTATCGCCGACCTGCTGAACGAAAGACGTTTCGCCGAAAAACTGGAAGCCAATCTGGACTACCATAACTTCGTGCTGGAAAACTATCTGAAAGCACCGAAGGTCGACTACCAGAAGACCCTGGACGACGCGCTGGCCTACGTGCCGCGCCTGCGCCCTATGGTGACCGACGTCTCGAGCGCGCTGTACAAAGCGCACAAGGCCGGCGCCAACCTGCTGTTCGAAGGCGCCCAGGGCTCGCTGCTGGACGTTGACCACGGCACCTATCCGTTCGTGACCTCGTCGAACTGCGTGGCCGGCAATGCCGCCGCCGGCGCCGGCGTCGGCCCGAGCATGCTGCACTACGTCATGGGCATCACCAAGGCCTACACCACCCGCGTGGGTTCCGGTCCGTTCCCGTCGGAACTGCCAACCGACGCCGGCGTGGGCCACCACCTGGCGCAAGTAGGCCACGAGTTCGGCACCGTGACCGGTCGTGCCCGTCGCTGCGGCTGGTTCGACGCTGCGCTGTTGCGCCGCTCGGTCCAGATCAACGGCGTGACCGGCATGTGCATCACCAAGCTGGACGTGCTGGATGGCCTGGAAACCCTGAAGCTGTGCACCGGCTACACCATCAACGGCGTGGCCACCGACATCTTCCCGTCGGGTGCTGAAGAAGCCGCGCTGTGCGTGCCAGTGTACGAAGAAATGCCGGGTTGGACCGACACCACCGTCGGCGCCAAGTCGATGGACGCGCTGCCGGTGGCCGCCCGTAACTACATCAAGCGTATCGAAGAGTTGGTCGGCGTGCCGGTCGACATGGTATCGACCGGTCCGGATCGTGAAGAAACGATCGTGCTGCGTCATCCATTCGCTTAATCAAGGAATTTTATGACCACTCCACAAACCAACGAAAAACACCTCTGGGTCTCCTGGGACGAATACCACCGCCTGATCGAGCGCCTGGCGCTCAAGGTGCATGAATCGGGCTGGAAGTTCGACATGGTGCTGTGCCTGGCGCGCGGCGGCGTGCGTCCGGGTGACGTGTTCTCGCGCATCTTCGACGTGCCGCTGGCGATCCTGTCGACCAGCTCGTACCGCGAAGACAAGGGCACCACCCAGGGCGACCTGGACATCGCCAAGTACATGACGATGACCAAGGGCCCGCTGAGCGGCAAGATCCTGCTGGTCGACGACCTGGCCGACTCCGGCGTGACGCTGACCAAGGTTATGCAGCACCTGAAGGAAAACTTCGACGGCGTGACCGAAGTCAAATCGGCCGTGATCTGGACCAAGGGCAGCTCGGCCTTCCGTCCGGACTACCAGATGGAAGAACTGCCGCACAACCCATGGATCCACCAGCCGTTCGAAGACTACGACGGCCTGCGCCCGCACCAGCTGGCGGCGTGGATCAAGAAAGGCGAAACGGCCGCTTAAGCCGTGTTAACAAGGGAGCTGCGGCTCCCTTTTTTCTTCAAGAGAGTTTATGACTCAAGACTTCTTCCAGACCTTCATCCTGCTGGTGCTGGTGACCGACCCCTTCGGCAACGTGCCGCTGTTTGCCAGCGTGCTCAATCCGGTGCCGGCGGCGCGCCGGCCGCGCATCGTCATCCGCGAATGCGGCATCGCCTTTGTGCTGCTGCTGATCTTCATGTTCTTCGGTCGTCACTTCCTGACAGCGCTGCACCTGTCCGAAGTGGCGCTGCGCATCGGCGGCGCCGTGATCCTGCTGCTGATCTCGATCCGCATGATCTTCCCGCATCCGGATGGGGTACTGGGCCGCACCGATGGCGCCGAGCCGTTCATCGTACCGCTGGCGATACCTGCGCTGGCCGGACCGTCGGCGCTGGCCACGGTGCTGCTGTTCTCGCGCGAGAGCACGGGTGAAGTGCTGGTGCATGTGGCGGCGCTGGCGGCGGTGGGCGTGGTGTGGCTGGCGGTGTTCCTCAGCGCCGAGCGCTTGCAGAAAGTCCTGGGGCCGCAGGTGATGACCGCCTTCGAGCGCCTGATGGGGTTGATCCTGACGGCGATGTCGGTAGAGATGCTGTTGAGCGGTATTCGCGAGTTCGTCAAAACCCTGTAGAGTGGTCCTTTTGCGGAGGATGCCATGCATCAGGTAACGCAATGGGACATGATCGGCCGCCTGGCGCTGTCTGCCTTGCTGGGCAGCTTCATCGGCTATGAACGCGAGCGCCTGGCCTGGGCGGCCGGGCTGCGCACGCATATGCTGGTCAGTGTCGGCTCGACGCTGATCATGATCGTCTCGGCCTACGGCTTCGTCGACGTCACGGCGCCCGGCGTGGGACTGGATCCTTCGCGCATGGCGGCGCAGGTGGTGTCCGGCATCGGCTTCCTCGGCGCCGGCGCCATCATGGCGCGCGGTGAGATCGTGCGCGGCCTGACCACGGCGGCCAGCGTGTGGTCGGTGGCCGGCATCGGGCTGGCGGTCGGCGGCGGCCTGTATATTCCGGCGGTGGCGGCCACCGCCATCATCCTCATCATCCTGGCCGGCATCAAGCCGCTGGAGCGGCGCTTCATCGCCAGCCGCCAGTTGCGGGCCATCGTGATCTTCACCGAGCGCGATGCGCTGTCGCTGCCAAGGCTGCACGAAGCGCTGGGGCCCGGCAGCGCCCGCGTCAAGACTTTCGTCATGCGCCACAAGGCCGGCGCACCCGACGTCGACGAAATCCAGATCACGCTGTCGCGCCTGACGCAAGGGCAGTTCAGCGCGGTCAGCAAGCGCCTTGGCGAACTGCCCGGCGTGCTCGAAATCAAAGAAGGTGAAGTCTCGCCCTGACCTGTAAAAGTGTTTGACCTGCGCAGTTTTGCGGCCTATAGTTAGATGACTGTCTAATTAGATGTCTGCCTAATGAATGCATCCAACAGCGCCTTCAAAGCCATTGCCGATCCCGCCCGGCGCGAGATCCTGCGCCTGCTGCGCAACGGCGAGATGACGGCCGGCGACCTGGCGCAGCAGTTCGACATGAGCAAGCCGACCATGTCGCACCATTTTTCGGTGCTGGCGGAAGCGGATCTGATCACGCGCCGGCGCGACGGGCAGACCATCTGGTATGGACTCAACACCACCGTGCTGCAAGACGTGCTGTCCTGGATGATGGACCTGGCCGGCACCGATACCAAGGGGAGAAAAAAATGAAGCCACGCGCAATCATGCTGTGTGTTCTGATGATCCTGGCCATGGCGGCCGTCACCGCGTATTACTATCCGTCGCTGCCCGAGATCATCCCGGTGCATTGGGACGCGGCCGGCAAGGTCAATGGTTACGGCGGGCGCTGGCAGCTATGGCTGATGGGGCCCGGCACCATGACCGGCATGCTGCTGTTTGCGATGGCCATGCCGTGGCTGTCGCCAAAAAAATTCGAAGTGCAGAATTCTCCCGAGACCTACGGCTATATGATGGCGGCAGTGGTGGCGCTGTTTGGCGGCATCGAGATGATCATGCTGTGCGCTGCGCTGGGTGTGCATCTGGATACGGTGCGCGTGCTGGTTGGCCTGATTTTCCTGGTGCAGATTTTTATCGGTAACTCGATGGGCAAGATGCGCCGCAACTTCTTCATCGGCATCCGCACGCCGTGGACGCTGGCCAGCGAAGCGGTGTGGTACGCCACCCATCGACTGGCGGCACGGCTGATGGTGGGCAGTGGCGTGCTAGGCTTGCTCGCCGTGTGGCTGGCCGTGCCGTACTGGGTGCTGATGGTGCTGATGGCCGCGTGGGCGCCGCTGGCGGCCGGCTACTCGCTGCTGGTGTATAAACGTCTTCCTCAGTAAATGGAGAAAAGTATGCGTTTCAAATTCATGTTGTCGTTGTTGATGGTGTCGGTATCGACGCTGGCCGCGCAGCGGCCGGTGTTGGTGGAGGTGGCGGGTGGCGCCGTCTACGGCACCGAGCTGACACCGGATGGCGTGAGCGGCAAAGTCCCGGTCGTGCTGCTGCACGCCGACGCCGGCCCCACCGACCGCGATGGCAACAGCACCACGCAGTTCGGCGCCAACGATGCGCTGCGCTTGCTGGCGGAAGCGCTGGCGAAGAAAGGCATCGCCTCGATCCGCTACGACAAGCGCGGCGTCGCCGCCAGCGCGCTGCCAGTATGGAAGGAAGAGGATCTGCGCCTGGATGACTACATCGGCGACGCTGCGGCGTGGCTGAAAAAACTGCGCAGCGATGCGCGCTTCTCGCGCGTGGTGATGGCCGGTCATGGCGAAGGCGCGTTGATCGCCTCCGAAGCCTGCGCGCAGGGCGGGGCGGATGCCTGCGTACTGATCGCGGGTACCGGCCGTTCGATCGAAGAACTGCTGCGCGAACAGATGAAGGAGCAATTGCCGCCGCCAATGCAGGCGGAAAGCGACCGCATTCTGGATGAACTCAAAGCCGGAAAAACCACCAGTAATGTGCCGCCGCCACTGATGTCGGTGTATAATCCGGACGTGCAGCCCTATCTGATCTCCGCGCTACAGCATGACCCGCGCAAAGCCATCGCCGCGTTAAAAATTCCGGTACTGATCCTGCAAGGCAGCACCGACATGCAAGTCAAAGCGGACGACGCCAAAGCGCTGGCGGAGGCTGCGTCGAAGGCCAAGCTGGTGACCATCGACGGCATGAACCACGTCCTGAAACTGGTGCCGGATGACGAAGCGCAGCAGATGAATTCCTACGCCACCCCGACGCTGCCAGTCGCTCCGCAACTGGTTGACGCAATAACCTCGTTCATCAACAAGCCCTGAGCTTGATGCAGGCGCAAGCGCGTTGCTGGCGTCTCCGTACACTGCCTCTGTCGCTCAATGACAGAGGCAGCTATGACCGAAGCACAACTTAGCCACTACGCATCATGGGCATCGATTATTTCGTTGTTCATCTCCATCCTATCGCTGCTGTACTTGCGCAGCATCAAGCACAATCTCATAAAATTCCGGCGCAAGCGGCGAATCCGGGATTTACTGGAATATATATTGACTACAACTTCCCAAGACTCTGCTGAGTCTATGGAAAAGCTTGTGGCATTGCGAAGGAACTTACCGATGCGCGCTTGGTCGAAATTTACGGCACGTGGACGTATCGTTATTGAACTTCATAGACATATTGAGGCGGGAGACATGGCTGCTGTTCGTGAGGTGATCTACGATTGGCTGTCCTATTCGGGGGATTTATGAGTAACTACGAAACCCTATTTAATGAAATTCTTGCGTTGACTAGAGATGAAAAATTGTCTTGGCAGCAAATCAGCAGGAAAGATAATGCAGGCATTATCCTCAACGCTCATCTAGTTATTCGCCAGTTTTCAACGACATACCGACGTGGACACCAGGTTTTCACACTACTGCTATTGGAAAAGCGACATCTCTACAATGAGGAGACTTCTTTCATGGAGCGCCTGGAAGGTCGGCGGGCCGAACTGCTAATTTTAGAAAATGAGGAGCTCGTCATTAGCCTGCGTGAGATGCCAATCAAGCTAGCCAGAATGATGGAGTTGATGGATTTGGCCATAGACCAAAGCGACAAGGTGCGCCGAATTCTCGGCGCACCTGTTTGATGTCAGGCGATATTGTCGGCGCCGGGTGCGCCGAACAGTTGCTGCTTGAGGAGGTGCAGCTGGTCGCGCACTTGCGCGGCCTTTTCGAATTCCAGATTCTTCGCGTGATCCAGCATGGCTTTCTCCAGCCGCTTGATCTCCTTGCTGATCTGCTTCTCGCTCATCGACTCGTACTTGGCCGCTTCTTGCGCCACCTCGCGCACTTCCTTAGCGTCCTTCTCGCTGTAGACGCCGTCGATCATGTCCTTGATGATCTTCTTCACGCCGCGCGGCACGATACCGTTGGCTTCATTGAAGGCGATCTGCTTGGCGCGCCGACGCTCGGTCTCGCCGATGGCGCGCTCCATCGAGTCGGTCATGCGGTCCGCGTACAGAATCGCGACGCCGTTCAGGTTACGCGCCGCGCGGCCGATGGTCTGAATCAGCGAGCGATCGGAACGCAGGAAGCCTTCCTTGTCCGCGTCCAGAATCGCCACTAGCGACACCTCCGGCAAGTCCAGGCCTTCGCGCAGCAAGTTAATCCCGACCAGCACATCAAAGGTGCCGATGCGCAGGTCGCGCAGCAGTTCCACGCGCTCCACGGTTTCGATATCGCTGTGCAGGTAGCGCACTTTGATGCCGTGATCGCTCAGGTACTCGGTCAGCTGTTCGGACATGCGCTTGGTCAGCGTGGTCACCAGCACGCGCTCGTTCTTGGCGACGCGGTCGGTGATCTCGGACATCAGGTCGTCCACCTGCGACAGGGCAGGGCGCACGATCACCAGCGGGTCCACCAGGCCGGTCGGTCGCACCACTTGCTCCACCACCTGGTCGGCATGCGTCTTCTCGTACTCGGCCGGCGTGGCGGAGACAAAGATGGTCTGCCGCATCTTGCCCTCGAATTCCTCGAACTTGAGCGGGCGGTTGTCCAGCGCCGATGGCAGGCGGAAGCCGTAGTCCACCAGGTTAGTCTTGCGCGAGCGGTCGCCGTTGTACATGGCGCTCAACTGGCCCACCAGCACGTGCGACTCGTCCATGAACATCAGCGCGTCTTTTGGCAGATAGTCCACCAGCGTTGGCGGCGGTTCGCCCGGCATGGCGCCGCTGAGGTGACGCGAGTAGTTCTCGATGCCTTTGGTGAAGCCGATTTCCGCCATCATCTCCAGATCGAAGCGCGTGCGCTGTTCCAGGCGCTGCTCTTCAATCAGCTTGTTCTCCTTGCGGAAGAACTCCAGGCGCTCACGCAGCTCCAGCTTGATGGTCTCGATCGCGCGCAGCACGGTGGAGCGCGGCGTCACATAGTGTGAGCCGGGATACACGGTGAAGCGCGGGATCTTCTGCTTGACGCGGCCGGTCAGCGGATCGAACAGCTGGATCGATTCCAGCTCGTCGTCCCACAACTCCAGGCGCACCGCCAGGTCCGCATTCTCGGCCGGGAAGATGTCGAGCGTATCGCCGCGTACGCGGAAGGTGCCGCGGCCGAAGTCCACTTCATTGCGCGTGTACTGCATCTGGATCAGGCGCGCGATGATGTCGCGTTGCGACACGCGGTCCTTCTGGCGCAAGGTCAGGATCATCTGGTGGTATTCGTTCGGATTACCGATACCGTAGATGGCCGACACGGTCGCCACGATCACCACGTCGCGCCGCTCCATCAGCGACTTGGTGCACGACAGGCGCATTTGCTCGATGTGCTCATTGATGGACGAGTCCTTTTCAATGAACAGGTCGCGCTGTGGCACGTAGGCTTCCGGCTGATAGTAATCGTAGTAGGAGACGAAGTATTCAACCGCGTTCTCCGGGAAGAATTCGCGGAACTCCGAGTACAGCTGCGCCGCCAGCGTCTTGTTCGGCGCGAACACGATAGCGGGACGGCCCTTGCGGGCGATCACGTTGGCCATCGTGTAGGTCTTGCCGGAACCGGTCACGCCCAGCAGCGTCTGAAAGAACAGGCCGTCGTCGATGCCTTCGCACAGTTGATCGATCGCCACGGGCTGGTCGCCGGCGGGCGGGAAGGGCTGGTGCAATTTGAAAGGCGAATCGGGGAACGTCACCACGGTTGCCTTGGGGAATTCTGCTACAGGTAAATCAGCCATCGTGCTCAGACCTTTGTTAGAATAATGGCCTGCCAGCGGCCTGAAGTCGGTATTTTAGGGGCGCTGTCTATACATCTCTGCTGCGAACCGCTTCCAATCGAATCCAATCTTATCATGACGAATCCTAGCTTGTTCAGCGCCATCGACATGGCACCACGCGACCCTATCCTGGGTATTACCGAGGCGTTCAACGCCGACATCAACCAGAACAAAATCAATCTGGGTGTTGGTGTTTATTATGACGACAACGGTAAGGTGCCTCTGCTATCGTGCGTACAGAAAGCGGAAGAAATCCTGATCGCCACGCCAGCGCCGCGCACCTACCTGCCGATCGAAGGTCTGGCAGCCTACGACAAGGCAGTGCAAGAGCTGGTATTTGGCGCCGATAGCGCCGTAATTCAAGAGAAGCGCGCAGTTACTGTGCAAGCCATCGGCGGCACCGGCGCCCTGAAGATCGGCGCCGACTTCCTGAAGCGCTTCGCGCCGGACGCCGAAGTCTATATCAGCGACCCAAGCTGGGAAAATCACCGCGCGCTGTTTGAAAGCGCCGGTTTCAAAGTCAACAACTACGCTTACTTCGACGCGGCTACCCACGGCGTCAACTTCGCCGGCATGATCGCCGACCTGAAAGCCATGCCGCGCGGCGCCATCGTGCTGCTGCACGCCTGCTGCCACAACCCGACCGGCGCCGACCTGACTGCGGACCAGTGGACCGAAGTCATCGGCACCATCAGCTCGGGCGGCCTGGTGCCGTTCCTGGACATGGCTTACCAGGGCTTTGGCGCCGGCATCGCGGAAGACGGCGAAGTGGTGCGCCGCTTCGCTGCCACCGGCGGTCCGCTGCTGGTGTCGAATTCGTTCTCCAAATCATTCTCGCTGTACGGCGAGCGCGTCGGTGCGCTGAGCGTGGTGGCGGCGTCGGCTGACGAAGCGGCCCGCCTGATGTCGCAACTGAAGCGCGTGGTGCGCACCAACTACTCGAATCCGCCGGTACACGGCGGCAAAGTTGTGGCGACCGTGCTGACCACGCCGGAACTGCGTCAGCTGTGGGAAGACGAGCTGGCCGGCATGCGCGTGCGCATCAAGGAAATGCGCGAAGCGTTCGTGCAAAAGCTGGCTGCCAAAGGCCACGACTTCGCCTTCGTGCGCGACCAGATCGGCATGTTCTCGTACTCGGGCCTGAACAAGGCGCAAGTGGAGCAGCTGCGGGCGGAATCGATCTACGCGGTGGATACCGGTCGCATCTGCGTGGCGGCGTTGAATTCGCGCAATATCGACATCGTTATTGACGCCATCGCTAAAGTGCTCTAAAATCTTGTTTCTTCGCGCTGCGTTGTAAGGCGCAAAGCGAAGTAAGGGCAACATGAAATACCGCAGTAAATCGCATCTTGCTGATGTGAAAGAAACAGTATAAAATGTTGCCTCTATTCCCTGATAGCTCAGTTGGTAGAGCGACGGACTGTTAATCCGCAGGTCCCTGGTTCGAGTCCAGGTCGGGGAGCCAGAATACTAAAAGCCCAATCTTTCGAGGTTGGGCTTTTTACATTTGAGTGATTGATATGGAAAACAACGATCAGCGTTACCTGGTTCAACAGAACAAAATCAGCGACGGCGACATGAAACCGCCGGTATTCGCCAAGGTCATGCGCAGTAAAGAGGGCGTGTTTGAAGGCGTCTCCTTTATCAAGAATAAAGAAAAAGCCACCGTGATGACCATCGCGGAAGCCGAGGAGGCGATTGCCTGGGCCACCAAAAAGAAGCCGGGCGCACAGGAATACGCTACCAAGATCATCTGCCTGGGGCAGTAAGCTGAATCGGGCTAAAAAAAACCTGTTTTAGCTCTAGGCAAATCGGCTTCTGACCGATACAATTCTGGCCTCAATTCCCTGATAGCTCAGTTGGTAGAGCGACGGACTGTTAATCCGCAGGTCCCTGGTTCGAGTCCAGGTCGGGGAGCCACAATTTAGAAGCAGTACAATTCCCTGATAGCTCAGTTGGTAGAGCGACGGACTGTTAATCCGCAGGTCCCTGGTTCGAGTCCAGGTCGGGGAGCCAGAATTTTAGTAGTACAGAAAAAGGGGTTACACGTTTCAGCGTGTAGCCCCTTTTTTTGTCTCCAAGTCTACTCTTGACTCCGTCTTTTGATTTGTCTCAAGCACCACAGGGCGTTTTGTTGATGTGCATTTCTTAATTAACTGTACTAACAAATTATTCTTGTTGCTCTAATTTTTTGTTAGTACACTAAATTAAATGCTGACCGTCATAGAGACGCCCGAATTCATTGCTTCCGCTCGCGCGATATTGTCCGATCCGGAGCGTATTGCGTTCATCGACTGGATCGCTGAACATCCTTTAGCCGGTGATGTGATCCCAGGCGTAGGCGGGCTGCGCAAGGTTCGCTGGGCGCGAAAAGGTATTGGCAAGCGCGGTGGCGCGCGCGTGATTTACTTCACGCGTCTTGCCAGCGGAGAACTGGTGCTGCTATTCGCATACGCCAAGGCTAAGTTCGATAACCTGCGACCGGAATTCCTGTTGAGGTTGAAGGAGAAATTTGATGAACAAGCGAACTAAGCAAGCAATTGATCCGGAAATGGTCGAGTTTGAGGATGCGCTGCTGCGAAGCCTGGATCAGGTTATGCGTGGCGAGGGGCGAGTGACCACTGCGCAAGAGATCGCCGCTCGTCGTGGCCGTCCCCTTGGGAGCGTCAAAGCCAAGCCCAAAGTGGCCACCACTATTCGTTTTGATCAAGACGTGCTCGACGCGCTGAAGGCAAGTGGGCGGGGATGGCAAACACGGGTGAACGAGGCCATTAGGGAGTGGCTGTCTCAACAATCAAAGACGAATTGATCGTGTAGCGATGAAAGCCGGCTTGTTGAACAAGGGCCGGAGAAAAGTCAGATACCTTTCGCCGGCCATAGAGCTTACTGCCAGGCGGCCGCAGTCCAGTCGCTCCACACTTTCAGGCGAGCCGGTTCGGCGCCCATTTGCGTGGCTTTCCAGATACCGTATTGCTCGGTCTGCTCTGTGGTGGTCTGGTACAGCGCGTTCGACACCATGAAGTGCGTGCCGTCGCTGTACGTGCCCAGCGGACTCCTGGCTTGATCCAGGCAGTAGCGGAAGCCGGCCACGTTCTCCGGCTCGTTCAGCTGCGTATTGTTTGGATCGCAGCGGCGCCAGGCGCTCAGCGGCTGCTGGGTGTACAGCATGTTGAACTGCTGGATCGCGCCGTTCACCGTTTTCAAATACAGTCCCGGTTGCAGGTCGTCGAGGAAACGGTACTTCGAGGGATTGATGCCGTCACGGTTGGCGTTGTCCAGGAAGTTGGTGGTGGTCAGGTGTTTGGCAACCTGTGCGCGGCCGTAACGGCCCTCGTTGGCGAACAGGTCGGGCTGGTTCGGATCGTACAGCACCAAGTCGTTGTTGACGTATTGCGCCGACTTGATGCGCGCCTGTAGCAGGCGCACGAAGTGGCTGTCCTGCAGCGCCTTGGCGGACGGCGTGGCCGCGCCGACCTTGTTGGCGATGTATTCGTCAAACGCGGTCAGGTACGGCCAGTCCATCGGGAAATTAACCCAGCCGCTCTGGCCGCCCGGATTGACTGTCATCTGCAACTGATACCACTGGTTGCTGCGGTAGTAGGAGGCGACGATGTTGTCGGCTTCCCACGCGGTGTACCACTCGCGGGTGACGTTGCCGGAGGCGTCCTTGTCCGCCTGGTACACCATGTGCGGCGCCAGGAAGAACAGGCTGACGGTGTTGAATGGCCAGCCATGCGCCTCGCCGCGGCCTTTCCAGGCGCCGGTGGTCTTGTCCTTGTCGCCGATGAACCAGGTCTGGTTGCCTTCCAGCGAATAATCCTGGGCCAGTTCCCATTGCTTGACAGCGTTCCAGTGCAGCAGGCTGGCTACGGAGCGTTCGATGAAGGCGTTGGTGGTGAAGGCGCCGGGCTTGCCGGCCGCCATGGTGGCGCTTGAGGCCAGCGATTGCAGGTGCGCCGCGCCGATCTGCGCGCCGTAGACGCCGCTGCTGGCGATGTGGTCGCCGCGGCCGCCGCCGAGGAAGGCGTAGCCGTCCCAGCCGGTGACATTGATCATGGCGTTGATCTGCACGCGCAGGTCAGGAATCAGATGGCTCCAGTCGGCCAGATTGCCGTTCGGATTTTTGTTTTTCTGGAACCATTCAATCAGATTCTGGTAGCGGCCGTTGGGATTTTGCAGGCCGTTGCTCGGATACGTGATGCCGTTGGTGAAACCGCTGCCGTCGGCCTGCGTCGGCCAGACGTCCAGCGGGTGTATGGTCGGCAGCCAGGCGTTCCAATCGGGGAACTGCATGGCGATCGCGGTTTCGCGGGCGTTCATGGTGGCGTTGGGATTCATCACTTTGTCGACGTCGGCTTGCGTCAGCGACAGCGGCGCGTCCAGCGGTTTGCCGAACAGCGCCTTGACGGCGTCCGCCGGTGTGTTCAGTACAGCTTCCAGGCCGGCGCCGGCCGCCCAGCGCGTGGCGCAATCGGCCGTGCTGCAATCGAGGCCGGGACCGGGCTGGTACGGCGGATTCCACGGCCGCGCCTTGTCGACATAGGCGACGTTCTGCAACGAGGAGCGCAGGAAGGCGGCAATCTGCTTGCCCTGCGTTTCCGTCAGGCCGTGGAAGCGGCTGCGCTGCACGATGGCGTTATTGGAATAGTTAAAGTATTGCAGGTCGCGCCCGTTGTCCGCGTGGCACGAGGCGCAGGCCGCCTGTAGCTTGCGCGTGACGATGGCCGACTTGGCGATCTTGCCGTGCGCGTACCACAGCGCTTTGCCGGCTGCGGCGTCGGCCGCCGTGATGGCGCTGGCGTCGCGTTCGCTCAGCGGGTCGAAGCGTTGAATCGTAGTGCTGTCGACCTGCGTGGCGCCGGCGTCTTGCAGTTGCAGGTTGAGCACGCGGTAGCCGTTCGATTCGCCATCGGTGCCGTTGAAGCGGAACTGGATGCGGTTGGTGCTCGGCAGCGCTACCAGCCGCGCGCGCGTGGCGGCGTCCAGCGGCAGGGTGATGCGGGTGGTGTAGAAGCCGCCGTTGACGCCGCCGTGCAGGCGCTCATCGTCGGCCAGCGTGACGTTGGCATCGGTGATGTCAATCCATGGCGTGTTGGAGGTGGTGGCTGCGCCGCCCAGCACGCGCACGCTGGCTTTGATCTTGGCCGGCAGGGCGGTGGTTTTTTCAAATTCCGGCGCCGAGTAGAAGCCACAGCGGTGGCACTGGAACCACAGCTGGGCGACGCTGCCGAGTTGGCTGGCGTCAACGCCCAGCTGGGCTTCGGCGATGACCGGCTTGGCAGGTGTGCCGGCGCCGAGCACTTCCAGCGGCAGGGTGAGGGTGTTGGCAGCGCTGGCGCTGATCCGGCCCATGCTCAGTACGGTTTTCCTGGCGCTGCTGTCGTTCTGGGTATCGGTGCTGCCACCGCAGGCGGCAAGGATGGCGGCGAGGCTGATGGCAGAGGCGAGCTTGAGGCTGTGCCAATTGTGTCGAAATGTTGTCATGGCGATTCCGGTGAAGTGGTTGCAGACTGTTGCTTAACAGGTATTGCGTCGCAGATGCTACCGGAATTCACTTGTCAATTGTAAAGTGTGGTCTCTGTCATAAGGCCATGTCGAAGCGTTCAAAGATTTTGCATTTTTGCACCGAAAGTTCACAAAACACACGATTCAGGTAGACGAGAATCTTGCACCTCGGTATTCTGAATCTGATTTCCGCCAGAGAGCGGAATGCGTTTTCATCTAAAGAAAGTAACAGAGGTAGAAATATGAGCGGCGAAAACGAAGCGATTGTCTACGGCACGGAAGACTTGTTGTCGAGTCTGTGCAACTCGGTCACCCGGGTGCTGAATGTGGCAATGCAAAGCAAGGTGAATTATTCCGGCATGGTGCAGCGGATTACCAAGGTCGGCCTGAAGCCCGACATCGGCTGTTTCGTGCTGTTTGACGGCGGCTTTACCGGCCTGGTGGTGCTGAATTTTGCCGCCGACACGGCGATGGAAATCTACGAGCGCTACATGCTGCACATGGGCATGCCAAAGTCGGAACTGGCCAGTTCGCACACGTCGGACGAAGTGTCCAACATCCTCGGCGAGCTGATGAACCAGATCGTCGGTGACTTCACCGGCAAGATCCGCCGTGAACTGCAAACCAACATCACGCAGAATCAGCCGAAAATGCTGGTGCTGAACAAGCAGATCGTGCTCAGCGTCGACACCCCGCTGGACCGCCCGGAAATGCGCCGCGTCAGCTTCTACACCGAGAAGAGCAACATCTTCTACCTGGAACTGGCGATCGACCGCACCGAGTTCATCCGTCTGCACGATTTCGATTCCAGCGAAATCAGCGATCCGGATGCGCTGCTGGATCAGGAGCGCGACAGCCAGAAGTCGGCCAGCGCGCCGGCGGTGTCGTCCGCCGATGACGAAGCCGACGAATTGCTCAAGTCGCTCGGCATGTAACTCCTTCCCACCACGGCCAGCCTTCGCTGGCCGTGCGTCATTTGCGCAACAGCGCAGCCGCCATATCTCCCCGTCAAGCTTATCTAACGCACCACATTGTGGACGACGCGACACGCGTAAACCACTGAATATTCAGTTATTGCATATGCTTAACCGAATTTCTAACAGTTAATTTGGTTTTAGATATATTCAGCTTGCAATACCCACTATCAATCAAAGAAAATATCGCCTTTCAAAAAAGTCAGTGCACTATTGCTAGTTTCCGCAACGGCGTAGAGGCCTTGCGCTACCACGATCACGACAGATGGCCGGGTAGTGACCAAACAAAAGAGAAAGCAGGAGACAACTGTTTCTAACTCTTTGCACTACATTTAAATCGGGAAATTGAATGATCAAACTGTCGAAGATGCACAAGCGCCTGCTGGCGCTGAGCGCCGTATTGCCTATCGGTACCGCCCTGGCGCAGACTGACGCCGCCAGCACCACCCAGCCGCAGCTGGAAACCGTGACCGTGACCGCCCAGCGCCGCGCGGAAAACATCAAGGATGTACCGGTCTCCGTGACCATGCTGAGCGGCGAAAAACTGGACGTGCTGTTGTCCGGCGGTCAGGACATCCGCTTCCTGGCAGGCAAAGTGCCTTCGCTGAACGTTGAATCGTCGAACGGCCGTACCTTCCCGCGCTTCTACATCCGCGGCTACGGCAACACCGACTTCTCGACCTTCGCTTCGCAGCCAGTGTCGCTGATCTATGACGACGTGGTGCAAGAGAACGGTATCCTGAAAGGCTTCCCGGTCTTCGACGTGGCCGGCGTGGAAGTGCTGCGCGGCCCACAGGGCACGCTGTTCGGTCGCAACACCCCAGCCGGTGTGGTCAAGTTTGATTCGGCCAAGCCGAACCTGGACAAGATCGAAGGCTACTACAGCGCTTCGCTGGCCACCCACAAGACCTCCAGCGTTGAAGCCGCCGCCAATATTCCGCTGTCGAGCGAATGGGCCATGCGCGTGTCGACCCTGCGCCAGCACCGCGACGACTTCGTCGACAACACCTTCACCAAGCAGAACGACTCGCTGGAAGGCTACAACGAACACGCCGAGCGCGTCCAGTTCCTGTACAAGCCAAGCACCACCTTCAACGCCCTGTTCAACGTGCACTCGCGCACCACCGACGGCAGCGCCCGTCTGTTCCGCGCCAACATCATCAAGAAGGGCACCAACGATCTGGTCGACGACTACGACTTCACCAAGATCAGCACCAACGGCCTGAACATGCAGAACCTGCGCACCAACGGCGCCAACGTTCGCTTGACCTGGGACCTGGGTTCGGTCAAGCTGTTCTCGATCACCGGCTACGAAGGCGTGGACAACTACTACAGCCGCGGCGACATCGACGGCGGCACGCCGAGCGGCCCAGGCTTCATTCCGTTCCAGGTGCAAACCGGTGGCGGGCTGAGCGGCCTGAAGCAGTACACCCAGGAATTCCGCGTTGAGTCGAAAAACGCAGGTCCGCTGAACTGGCAGACCGGCGTCTACTACTTCAAGGAAAGTGGCGACGGCTTCAGCGACAACTTCGACAGCAACACCCAAGTGCAGACTTCGCACCTGGCCAGCCATCAGAACAACGAAGCCTACGCAGTGTTCGGTTCGGTATCGTATGACGTGTCGAGCGACTTCACCGTGCGCGGCGGCGTGCGTTACACCCACGACCAGAAAGACTTCCGCACCGTGTCGGCAGTCAACGTGGTACAGGTCGGCGCCACCTCGGTGGACGAGAGCAAGAACAAGGCAAACTGGGACCTGAGCGGCACCTACAAGCTGAACAAGGACGTCAGCGCCTACGCCCGCGTAGCGACTGGCTTCCGCGCACCATCGATCGCCGCAGCGTCGGCATCGGTGCCGATCACCGTGGCCGATGCGGAAACCATCACCTCGTATGAAGCCGGCATCAAGGCCGACCTGTTCAACCGCCGCGCCCGCGCGTCGCTGAGCGTGTTCGACTTCGAAGTCAAGAACCAGCAGCTGACCGTGGTTGGCGGCAACTCCAACGTCACCAAGCTGATCAACGCTGCCAAGAGCAAGGGTCGCGGCCTGGAAGGCGAGATCGAAGGCTTCATCACGCCTGACTTCAAGACCACGCTGAGCGGTTCGTACAACTTCACCAAGATCGAAGATCCAAACCTGTACGTCGCGAAATGCGCGCAGTGCACGATCACCAATCCGATCGGCGCCAACGGCCTGGTCTCGATCAACGGCAACCCGCTGCCGCAAGCAGCCAAGTGGATCTTCAACGCCACCGCGCGTTACAACTGGCCACTGGCGAACGGCAACCTGTTCGTGCTGACCGACTGGTCGTATCGCAGCAAAGTGAACTTCTTCCTGTATGAAGCGAAAGAGTTCACCGGCAAAGCCCTGACCGAAGGCGGCCTGCGCACGGGTTACAACTGGGATGGCGGCAAGTATGAAGTCGCCGCCTTCGTGCGTAACATCACCGACAAGCAACAAGTCATCGGCGCGATCGACTTCAACAACCTGACCGGCTTCGTCAACGAGCCACGTCAGTTTGGCGTGCAGTTCCGCGGCAACTTCTAAGAAATTGCCGTTCAGCCTAGACAGCTGAAAACGGGCCGTATATAATGCGGCCTCTTTTCCCTGATAGCTCAGTTGGTAGAGCGACGGACTGTTAATCCGCAGGTCCCTGGTTCGAGTCCAGGTCGGGGAGCCAGAATAAAGAAAAGCCCAATCCTTACAGGTTGGGCTTTTTGTTTTTACAGGCCTTTTACCTGCAGGGTTTGTGCCGGCGTTTGAATGTTGAACAGGCGATCAATGTTGGGATGTTTGCCGGGGTTGGCGCGGGCATCCTGGGTGTGTTCGGCATAAATCTTCAGGCCAAGCGCCGCTGCTTCAGGGGTAATCGCGCCGAGTGTTTCGGCCAGCCAGCCATACACCCGCAGTGATCCCGCCTGGCCTGGTTTATTTTCGATCTTTGCCACTGGCGTGCCGGACTGGTCGACCAGTTCGATGGCTGCAACTGTATCCATTGCAGGAAGCAAGGACAGGTTGTCGGAAAATTTATCGTTGAAGCTAGGTAGTTGCATAGAGACTCTTACACGTGTTCATGGGTTAAAAACGGTATTTTGTCATATGCGGACGAAAAAAGGCCCGTGAGCAATCACGGGCCTTTTGCGTTTGGACGCGGATTACTTGGCCAGACGGCCCGCGATGTCAGCCACGCGCTTGCCGTAGGACTTGGCGGTGTCCAGGTCGCCTTGCGGGATTTCCTCCACGCTGGCGTCCGATGGCGATTGCACCAGCAGGCCGACCGAGCCGCCCAGGTTGTTCAGGTCGGTGCGTTGTGCGGCCTTGGTGTTGGCTGGCGACAGGCCCAGGCTGACCCAGATGCCGCCGTGTTGCGACGCCAGCGTTTGCAGGGCGATCAGCGAGACTTGTTTGTCGCCGTTGAAGCTGGCACTGTTGGTAAAGCCGCCGAACACTTTGTCTTGCCACGCGCGCGTGAACCAGGCCTTGGAGGTGGCATCGGCAAATTTTTTGAACTGCCAGCTCGGGCTGCCCATGTAGGTCGGGGCGCCGAAGATGATGGCGTCAGCCGCCTGCAGTTTTTCCCAGCCGCCTTCCGGCAGGTTGCCTTCGGCATCGATGGCCAGCAGCTCGCCGCTGGCGCCTTCGCTCACGTATTCGGCGACGCGCTTGGTGTGGCCGTAGCCCGAATGGTAGACAACGATAGTCTTGCTCATATATGCCCTTGTGTGGATGTTGGATTCTGAAGTGTAAAGCACCAATACCGGACTCGTAAGTACGCACCCAAAAGTTAGTGCTGGCTACTGCCCATCTGAGGATTGGAGCGTGCGCCACGGATGGCTACACTCAGCAATCATACTATCCGGCAGCAATCATGCTATCTGCCTATTGTTAGACCTTTCCCTGGAGATTCGACTATGAGTGGTACGGCAGCAGACTACATGGCACATACCCTGGCCCAGGCCGGCGTCAAGCGCATCTACGGCGTGGTGGGCGATTCCCTGAACGGCTTTACCGACTCGCTGCGGCGCCGGAAGGAGATCGAATGGATCCATATGCGTCACGAGGAGGGGGCGGCCTTTGCCGCCGGCGCCGAAGCCCATTTGACCGGCGAACTGGCGGTCTGCGCCGGCAGCTGCGGCCCCGGTAACTTGCACCTGATTAACGGCCTGTTCGATTGCCAGCGCAGCGGCGTGCCGGTGCTGGCGATTGCCGCGCATATTCCGAGTAGCGAGATCGGCATCGATTATTTCCAGTCCACCCATCCTGAGAGCCTGTTCAAGGAGTGCAGCCATTATGTCGAGCTGGTGTCGAATCCGGCCATGCTGCCGCAAGTGCTGCATCGGGCGATGCGGGTGGCAGTGGCCAAGCGTGGCGTGGCGGTGGTGGTGATTCCGGGTGACGTGGCGCTGAGCAAGTTGGACGCCAAGCCGCCGCACTGGCTGCTGCCGACTGCGCCGGTGGTATTGCCGACGGCGGCCGAGATCGATCAGCTGGCTGAGCTGCTGAATGGCTCGGAGCGGGTAGCGCTGTTCTGCGGCGCTGGGTGCGCCGGCGCGCACGCGGAAATCATGCAGCTCGCGCACAAGCTGCAAGCACCGATTGTGCATACCTTGCGCGGCAAGGAGCATCTGGAATACGACAATCCCTACGACGTCGGCATGACCGGCCTGGTCGGCTTTGCCTCCGGCTACAAGGCCATGAAGCGTTGCGACACGTTGCTGATCTTGGGCGCTGATTTCCCCTATCGCCAGTTCTTCCCCGAGCAGGCGAAGATTGCCCAGATCGACTTGCGGCCGGAAGCGCTGGGCAACCGTTGTCCGTTGACGCTGGGGTTGCTTGGCGGCGTCAAGGACACGCTGGACGCGCTGCTGCCGAAGCTGGCCGTCAAGACCGATAGCAGCTTCCTGCACAGCGCGCAGGAAGACTATGTGACGGCGCGCAAGGATCTGGATAGTCTGGCTGAGCTGGATGAGAACACGCGGGCGATTCATCCGCAGGCGGTTACACGTTTGGTCAGCGAGTTGGCGGCGGACGATGCCATCTTCACGTGCGACGTCGGCACGCCGATCGCGTGGACGGCGCGCTATCTGAAGGTGAACGGCAAGCGGCGCATCGTCGGCTCGTTCAACCATGGTTCGATGGCCAACGCCATGTTGCACGCCATCGGCGCGCAGGTGTCGCATCCCGACCGGCAGGTGATTTCATTCTCCGGCGATGGTGGCTTTTCGATGATGATGGGCGAGTTTGTCACGCTGTTGCAGCTGGGCCTGCCGGTGAAGATCATCCTGCTCAACAACGGCACGCTGGGCTTTGTTGAAATGGAGATGAAGGCCAACGGTTTCCTCGATACCGGCTGCGATTTGCATAATCCTAATTTTGCCGCGATGGCGGAGGCGATGGGCATCAAGGGGATCCGGGTGGAACAGCCGGGCGAACTGGAACCGGCGATCCGTGAGGCGTTGGCGCATGATGGCCCAGCGCTGGTGGATGTGGTGAGCGCCCGCCAGGAACTGATCATGCCGCCGACTACCACAGCGGAGGAGGCCGGCAAATTCGGCCTGTTCATGCTGAAAGCCGTGATGGACGGCCGCGCCGCCGAGCTCATCGATCTGGCGAAGGTAAACCTGTTGCGCTAGTCAGGCCGAAGTGCCGCAGTGGCTGCAATGGAAGGCCAGTAGACGTCGTGGCTGGCCACATTGCCGGCAGGGGGCTGCCTGGCTGGCGCCGCAGACTTCGCACCAGGCTTGTTCCTTGCCGCGCAGTTTTTCGCCACAGTGCTGACATTGAGCTTTGCGCAGGCGAATCAGGCGCAGCCGGGCAGCACTGAACAAAGTGCGTTGTGCGATGTAGATCAGCAGCAGCCCGCCGGCGATGCACGCAACGATGAGCAGGTAGTACCAGATGAAGTCGAGTCGCCATTGTTCGAGACTCGGCAGCAGCCAGTAGAGCAATTCCTCAGGCAGCAGTTCTTCAATAAAATACAGCAGCCGCAGTAGCATCGGAATGGCGCACACGAGGATGATGTGTGATGACACCAGAATCTGGGTATCTTGTTGCCGCTTGATTGAATGCGCGTTCCAAAAGATGGCAAATAGCAGCGGCACCAAGATAAAGACTGCCTGGATGCCCAACACTTTCAGGGGGTACCAGAATTGCCGGCTTTCGTAGCGAATCTCTTCCTTCTTGAATTCGCTATCGATGGGTAAGGATGCCAGGTACTGTAGGTAGGCAAGGATGTGAGGGTTTTGCGCCATAGCGATAGCTGCATTATGCTGCTGCTGTTTCAAAGCGGCCAACGTCTCAGTCAATTCGTCGATGGTGCTTTTAGTGTGGGCCGCATCAGCGGGCAGAATGGAGTCGCTGCGGCTTTGACGGGCAATTTTCTCCAGCAGTGCAGTGCTATAGCTGCTTTTCAGTTCTTTGATCTCAGACTCGATCTTGTCAATTTCTGTTTCGAGCGCTTTGCGCTCCTCGGCCAGTGGTCGTAATTGCGGCATCGCATTATCGATGGCGGCCAGCCATTTATCCCGGATGTGAACGCAGATTGCCGGGATTTCGTCGTGCGCATTACTGAAGCCGTTGCTAACGGCTGCTTTGTTGTCTTTCATGGCGGTGACAAACCAACCGATGGCGTCCGCGCGTTCGGCAGCGGTGCTGTGGGCAAGGAGTTGCTGAGACGCCGCCGCACAATTGTCTGAGATAGGATGAACGGGAATCGCAATGGTGCGGCCGGCGTGTTGAGTGCCCTCAAATAGCAGACTCAAAACATACCCGTCCAGCGCAAATACCAACAGGAGCGCAAACCAGGAAAGGCGCCGTGTGCCAGTGTGGCGTGTTAGCCTTTGCCATTTGGTTTTGATTATTTTCGTGATTGCAGCCCACATGGTCGTCGCTCCATTGATCGGGGTAGGCGCCTATTGTTGACTGATCGGAGCAGGAAAGAATTGCTATTGGTCAAATTCAGGGTGCTCCAGCGCGTTTCTCTCTCTTCGGTGATAATCGGGCTATCTTTTCTTTTGAGAGCCCGTATCCCATGAGCGATCTGTCCGCATTCCCTATCACCGGCAAATGGCCGGCCCAGCATCCTGAGCGCATTCAACTGTACTCGTTGCCGACGCCGAATGGCGTGAAGGTGTCGATTGCGCTGGAGGAAACCGGGCTGGCCTACGAGCCGCATCTGGTCAGCTTTGAGACCAACGATCAGATGTCGCCGGAATTCCTGTCGCTGAATCCGAACAACAAGATTCCCGCCATCCTCGATCCGAACGGTCCGGACGGCAAGCCGCTGGCGTTGTTCGAGTCCGGCGCGATTCTGCTGTATATCGCCGACAAGACGGGCCAGCTCATTCCGCAGGACGCGGCTGGTCGCTACGAAACCATCCAGTGGCTGATGTTCCAGATGGGCGGCGTTGGCCCGATGTTCGGCCAGGTCGGCTTCTTCCACAAGTTTGCCGGCAAGGATTACGAGGACAAGCGTCCGCGCGACCGTTACATCAACGAAGCCAAGCGTCTGCTGGGCGTGCTGGAGCAGCGTCTGGAAGGCCGTGTGTGGATCATGGGCGATACCTACACCATCGCCGACATCGCCATCTTCCCGTGGATTCGCAATCTGGTCGGCTTTTACGGCGCTGGCGATCTGGTCGAGTTCAGCAAGTTCACCAATGTGCAGCGCGTGCTGGCGGAGTTCGTTGCGCGTCCAGCCGTGGCGAAGGGCCTGGAAATCCCCAAGCGCGGTTAATTAGTGCGCTGGCGCGCGGCAGGCGGCGTCCGTATCCCAGCGGCCGGAGCAGATGCGCGACCGGCACAGCATGCCTTCGATCACGCCTAGCTGTTTGCAGCGCGCTAGAAGTTGCACGGTGCTGTCGCCGTCCTGGCGTTCGACAACGTCGCGGCTGCGTTCGGGCGTGACGGAGGTTGGTTTGCCAGCATGTGCTACCAATGCGGTGAGCAGGGTGACGTCGGTGTCGGCGGTGGCGGGCGGAGAAACGTTGGCCGACGCGGCCGTTGCGCGCGCAGGCGGTGGGGTGGTGGGCTTGCTTGCTGCCGCGACCAGCGCCCGTGGCGTCTGCGGATGCGTTGCTGCCTGCGGCGATGCACTCGCCGTATTCGCCGCACCGGCCGCGTTGGCGATGGCCACTGTCGCTGCGGTCGGCGTCTCGGCCTCGACGACGGCCTCGTTCGCTGCCACATTGACGATGGCGGCTGCCTGCGCCGTCTCCGCCACAGGCTGAGCGGGCACCGCTTGGCGTGTCGCTACATGCGCAATCGCGCCGCCACTGTCGCTGCTGCGGAACGTTTCCGGCGTGATGCTGCGGTCGTGCAGCAGCCACGCCATGACGCACATCAATAGCAGTAAGCCACACAATCCTATCGTCCAGCCATCGATGGTCCAGCCCGGCACGCTGGCGGCGCGGACTGGCGTTTTGGTGCCATGCTCCAGATGCGCCAGGATGCGCTTGTCCGTCGCCGGACGGTGTGAACTGGCGGCGCCGGCCATCAGGTCCGGCTTCGGTTTCGACGTTTCCACAATATCCCCCTTGCGTTTGATCTGGCCGATATCGCCGAGCTGCGAACGGCCTACGATGCAGTGTCCGGTCTGCGGCAGGGGGCCGTTTTGATGGAGCGCACCATGTTTCTCTTTTCCATGCTCTTGTTCTTCGTATTGACGTGTTTTTGCGCCTGGCTGCTGCTGTTTCCCGCCGGCCGCGAGATGGTTGTGCAGTCGCTGGGCCTGCTGGGCAGCCGGATGGGACGGAGATTGCGCGGCGGTTATCAGCAGGGCGTGCAGCAGGCGGCAGGACTGGGCCGCGAGGCGGGTGGCCGTGTGCATCGGGTGTTGAGTTTTTTGAAGCGGCGCTATCTGCTGTTGCTGGCCGCCCTGGTGCTGCTGACGGTGCCGCCGCTGCTGGCGCTGATGCTCAGTGGCCGCAGCATGCTGTCCGGCTACGACAGCGATACGCACGCCATCAATGATCAGATCGCCGGCTTGCTGCAAGGCGAGCAACTGACCGCCCCCACGCCGCCACCGCCGCTGGTATTCACCACCGCCGAGGTGACGCTGGTGCGGCCGATGCTCGACAGCGCCAACCGCAACTGGCAACTGCTCGACCCGGCCTTCGCGCAGCGCTTGCTGCTGGTGTTCCGCATCATGAAGGAGCGCCACGGCTACGACATGGCGATTCTGGAGGGCTATCGCAGCCCGGAGCGGCAGAACACGCTGGCCGCCGCCGGTCCCAGCGTGACCAACGCCAAGGCCTTCCAGAGCTATCACCAGTTCGGCCTGGCCGCCGACTGCGCCTTTCTGCGCGACGGCAAACTGGTGATTTCGGAAAAGGATCCCTGGGCCATGCGCGGCTATCAGCTCTACGGCGTCGCCGCCGAAGCCGCCGGCCTGACCTGGGGCGGGCGCTGGACCATGATGGACTTCGGCCACACCGAATTGCGCGTGCCGGGCACGGTGAAGAAGTAAGCGCCATTGTTCTTGCGCAAGAAATCCCCGCTTTGTTGATGGCAACATTGATCGGTCCGCCCGCCGCCTGGGCGTCGCCGTCTTCGCCGGACACCTTCTATGCTGCGCAGAACCTGGAGCTTCCTCACCGATAGCCGCAATCTCACCATCCTCGGCCTGACGGCGGTGGCGGCCTTGTTCTACCTGGGCGCACAAGTGCTGGAACTGGCGCTGATGTGGGCGCTGCTGGCCATCGCCCTGATGCTGGCGCTGGTCGGCGCGGTGTGGTGGTGGCGCCGCTGGCGCGCGCGGCGCGAGTCGGAGCGGCTGGGGGAGGTCATCGGCAAGCAGGAGCCGTCCGCCGATCCCTCCGCCGCCGAGGTTAAGGTCATCCGCGACAGCATGCTGAAGGCGATCGAGACGATCAAGGGATCGAAACTGGGCATCGTCGCCGGCGCGAGCGCCCTGTATGAGCTGCCCTGGTACATGATCATCGGGAATCCGGCGGCCGGCAAAAGCACGGCCATCACCAACTCCGGTTTGCAGTTTCCCTTCGCCGACGGCAAGGTGCTGCAAGGCGTGGGCGGCACGCGCAACTGCGACTGGTTCTTCACCACCGAAGGGATTTTGCTCGACACGGCCGGCCGCTATTCGGTGCAGGATGAGCATCGCGCCGAGTGGTTTGGTTTCCTGGACCTGCTGAAGAAGTACCGCCGCCGCGCGCCGGTCAACGGCATCATCATCGCGGTCAGCATCGCGGAGCTGCGCGGCGACGATCCGGAAGCCGGCATCCAGCTGGCGCGCAGCCTGCGCAAGCGCGTGCAGGATCTGATCGAGCGGCTGGAAGTGTTTGCGCCGGTGTACGTGGTGTTCACCAAGGCCGATCTGATTGCGGGCTTTGGCGAATTCTTCGCCCAGGCCGAGCGCGGGGAGCGTGAGCGCGTATGGGGCGCGACCATGCCGTATCAGCGCAAGACCAGCAGCCAGCAGGTGATGGCGTTCTTCGACCATGCCTTCGATGAGCTGTGCGATGGCTTGAAGGCGATGAGTCTCGCCACCATGGGCCAGCAGCGGCGCGAGCGCATGGAGCCTGGTGTGTTCACCTTCCCGCTGGAGTTTTCGACCATCCGCACGCCGCTGCGTGCTTTTCTGGTGACGCTGTTTGAAGAGAATCCGTTCCAGTTCAAACCTGTGTTCCGGGGATTCTACTTCACCAGCGCGCTACAGGAGGGGATGCCGCGCAGCGAACAGTCGCAGCGCGTCGCCCGCCGCTTTGCCTTGACCACGCCGAATGTCGCGCCGCTGTCCGGCACCGGTCATTCCGGCTTCTTCCTGCTTAACCTGTTCCGCAAGGTGATCTTTGCGGACAAGGATTTGGTGTCGCAGTACGCCAGCAAGAACAAGGTGCGCTTGAAATATGCGGCTTTCTTTGCGGCGGTGCTGATGCTGGGTGCGTCGCTGGGCGGATGGAGCTGGTCGTACATGGGCAACCGCCAGTTGGTCAGCAATGTGCAGGCGGACCTCGACAAGGTGATCAAGCTGCAGGCCAAGCGGCTGGACCTGCAATCAAGGCTGGAGGCGCTGGAGATTATCCAGGACCGCATCGAGCAGCTGGAGAAGTATCGCGCATCGCGTCCATGGTCGTTGCGCATGGGGCTTTATCAGGGCGACCAGTTGGAGCGCAAGCTGCGCGAGGAATACTTCGCCGGCGTGAAGAATGTGATGCTGATGCCGGTGGTGGCCAATCTGGAGACGCTGCTGTCCGAGATGAACGCACATGCGGCCGAGTTGCAGCCATCCGGCGCCGGTGCTGCGGTTACGTCGGTTGCGGGGCGCCAGTTCCAGGAAGCCTCGCCAACCAATGTCGATGACGCCTACAACGCGCTGAAAAGTTATCTGATGTTGGCCGATAAATCGCACGCGGAGGGCAGTCACCTGAACGACCAATTGCCGCGTCACTGGCGTGCGTGGCTGGAGAACAATCGCGGCGCCATGCCGCGTGAGCAGATGATCCACAGCGCCGAGCGGCTGATGACGTTCTATCTGGCTCAGATTCCCGACCCGGCCTGGCCGCGCATCGATCCGAAGCTGGCGCTGGTGGACCAGTCACGCGAGAACCTGCGGCGCGTGGTGCGCGGCATGCCGGCGCGGGAACGCGTCTACGCCGACATCCGCGCCCGCGCCAACACGCGCTTCCCATCGATGACGGTGGCGCGCATGGTCGGCGAGCAGGATCAGGCGCTGGTGACCGGCAGCTACGCCGTCCCCGGCGCCTACACCCGCGACGGATGGGAGAAGTTTGTGCAGGACGCCTTCCGCGACGCCGCCAGCCGCGAACTGCAAAGCACCGACTGGGTGCTGAAGACCGCCGCGCGCGATGACCTGACGCTGGAAGGCAGCCCCGAACAAATCCAGAAAGGCCTGACCGATTTGTATCCGTTAGTCGATGACGGCGATTACGATCAGCGTATCGGCAACCTGTTCTGGCTGCTTGCCCGCACCCCGCCTCTGGTGCTGGAATGCGCGGCTGAAACACCCCAATTAAGCGATGCGGAATACTGCCTTGCCAGCCTGATTGCGTTGGAACGCGTGGTAGATACGCAACTAGGCGCAGACGGCCCGGGCTTCTCGGCGGCCAAGGATGCGGTGCAGGCGGTGATCGGCAGTCTGGCGCCGTTTGGCAATGCTGTCATGGTTGCCGACGCTGGTCAGGCCACTCTTGGTAACGCTGTCATACAAACCGGCGCAGGCTTGCAGAACCGAACGCAGGCCCTCCAACAGCTGCGTCTCGTAGCGGATTTCTTTCGCCGCACCGAGCCGCATAGTCCGGTCGCTTACCTGGCCGAACGTGCGGCAAGCTGGGGCGAGATGCCGCTGCATGTCTGGTTGAGAAGCGTTATCAGGGATCCCGCCATCCTGGCCGGAATGGATGAATTGCTGGGCGCGCCGAAGGCTGCCGAATAATGCTGCGGCGCAATGCCGAATATTTCTTTTATGCTACATATACGGGAGGATTAGTGCTAGCATGATTTGAACAATCCAGACTTTTAGCGAGGGAGTTGGCTATGAATAATCTCAAGATCGGTACGCGCCTCGGCTTCGGTTTTTCGCTTGTTTTGTTACTCCTGGTTGCGATGACTTCGATAGGCATCCTGCGCTTGAGCAACGCCAGTGACAAGACCGATGAGATGATCAACGTGAAGATCCGCGATGAACGTCTGACTGCCGAATGGGGCAAGATCATTGAAGTCAACGCCGCCCGCACAACCGGCGCTTTCATGGTGCGCGAGTCCGCCGATCAGAAAAAGCTGGAAACGCTGATGGCCGAATCGTCCGGCCGCGCCACGCAGATCCAGGATCAGATTGGATCGACCATCGACGACGATCAACTCAAACCGCTGTTCAAGCAAGTGCTGGACACGCGCAAGACCTACACCGATTTCCGCAAGGCGGTTTTCGCCGCCAAGAACGCCGGCGATCTGGAAAAGGCCACCAAAATCTACGAAGGCGACATGACCCAGAGCCGCATCCAGTATCTGGGCGCGCTGAAGAATTTCGTCGACAAGCAGGCCGCGTTGCTGGATGCTTCGGCCGCAGAAATTCAACAGCAATATCGCAGCGGACGCACGCTGCTGATCATGCTCGGTCTGGCCGCGATTGTGATGGGTGTATTCGCCGCATGGTGGATCACGCGCACCATCACGCAGCCGATCAATGAAGCGCTCAAGGTCGCCGAGACGGTATCGTCGGGCGATCTGACCAGCGATATCCAGGTCAATAGCAACGATGAAACCGGCCAGTTGATGCACGCGCTGAAAACCATGAACACCAATCTGGTGAACATCGTCGGCCAGGTACGCAATGGCACGGACTTGATTGCGACAGCGTCCACGCAGATCGCCGCCGGAAATCAGGATCTTTCTTCACGCACCGAGGAGCAAGCCAGCTCGCTGGAGGAAACCGCATCGTCGATGGAGGAGTTGACGTCCACCGTGCGCTTCAACGCGGAGAACGCGCGCCAGGCCAATGAGCTGGCGATCAACGCGTCGGAAATCGCCAGCCGTGGCGGCTCGGTGGTGGGCGAAGTGGTGAGCACCATGGGATCGATCAACGATTCGTCGCGCAAGATTGTCGACATTATTTCGGTCATCGACGGCATCGCGTTCCAGACCAATATCCTGGCGCTGAATGCTGCGGTGGAGGCGGCGCGTGCGGGTGAGCAGGGGCGTGGCTTCGCGGTGGTGGCGTCGGAAGTACGCAATCTGGCGCAGCGCTCCGCGTCGGCCGCCAAGGACATAAAGGGCTTGATTGACGACTCGGTGCAGAAGGTGCAGATCGGCTCCGAGCTGGTGGACAAGGCCGGGCAGACGATGGAGGAAATCGTCCAGAGCATCAGTCGCGTCACGCAGATCATGACGCAGATTAGCAATGCCAGTGAAGAGCAAAGCATCGGCATCGCACAGGTGAATGATGCGATTACGCAGATGGATCAGGTAACGCAGCAGAATGCCGCACTGGTGGAGGAAGCCGCAGCGGCGGCGGAGTCGATGCAGGAGCAGTCGGCCAAGCTGGCGGATGTGGTGAGCGTGTTCAAGTTGGACACGTCGTATTCGTCATCGGCGCCGGCCTTGCCGCGTGCACCGGCGCGTGCTGCTACGCTGCCTCGTCGCACGCCGGCTGTGGCGGCGCCCGTAAAACGTGCCGCGCCGGCGGTGGGTGCTGCATCCGCGCCTGCGCCGGCCGCTCCGCGCAAAGCCGTCACCACCGGCGAGTCGGACTGGGAAGAGTTCTAAGCCGCGATACAATGGCGGTTATGAATACCGCCAGTTCCTTACCAGCCGCGCGGCGTGCCTTATGCGCCGCGTGCCTGCGCCCACAGCAGACCTGCATCTGCCGCTGGGTCACAGTACTACCCAATCACGTGGAAGTGCTGATTCTTCAACACCCGATGGAAGTCAGCAACGCCAAAGGCAGCGCGCGCCTTCTGCATCTGTGCCTGGCCAACAGCCGTCTGGAAGTAGGGGAAACCTTCGATCCGGCGCAACTGCAAGCGCTGCTCTCGCCGGAGCGCCGCAACCTGCTGCTTTATCCGGACACGGAAGACGCGTCGCTCGGGCTGGCTATGCCGCAGCCGTTTGACAACGCCTGGCTGCGTGAGCCGCTGCGATTGGTGGTATTGGACGGAACCTGGCGCAAGAGCCGCAAGATGCTGTATCTGAATCCGCTGCTGCAAGCCTTGCCACGCCTGCCACTGCGCGACACGCCGCCGTCGCACTATCTGATTCGCAAGGCGCACTTGCCGGACCAGCTGTCCACGCTGGAAGCCACCGTCTACGCGCTGGCGCAACTGGAAAACGATATCAACAAATACAACCCGCTGATCGACGCCTTCGATGGTTTCGTCGCGCAGCAGGCCAGCTACGTCAAGCGATCAGCTTGAGGCCAGGCGGCAGCGCGTCGCCCAGCATGCGCTTTTCGTCGGCCTGGTCGAGCTGCACTACCTCGCGCACCATGGCGCTCCAGTTGGCCGGCGCGCCAACGCCTTGCAGGCGGCGCAGCACCTCGGCGCGTAGCATGTCGTTGATGTCGCGCGAACGGTCGCCGGTCATGCGCGCCAGATGGGCGGCGGCAAAGCCGGCCGGCTCCACCTTCTTCCAGTCCAGCGATAGCACCGCGTCCAGCCATTGCTCGACGACCGGCGTTTCCACCACATCGTGCGCGCTGCCGTGGAAGGGCTGGCGCGCGCCGACGCGGCTCAGGCCCCACAGGAAGCGGCCTTGCGTGGCTTCGGCCTTGGCCAGATCGGCAGCACCGCTGCGGGTTTTATTGGCGGCGGCTTTGCCGGCGGCCTTGGTGGCTTTGTGTAACTGGTCCAGCATCCACGCGCCGATTTCGGCCTTGTAGTTGCCGGGGATGCGTTCCAGCGAAGCGCCCAGGCGCAGCATGTCTTCCTCGCTACCGTTGACCAGCGTGACGGGACGGCGACCGCGTTCCGCTGCATCGGCCTGCACGTTGAAGGCGAAATCGTCCAGCACGCGCAGTTGCGCTTCCACGCTCAAGCCGCCGGAGACGCGGCGCCACAGCGTCCACCATTCGGCGCAGACCTGGCTGTCCTTGTGATGCTGGATACCGGTATCGAACATCGCCCATAGTTTTTCGATGCGCCATTCATCCAGCGTGTGGCCGAAGCCGGGACGCAGGCAGTAGCCGCTGAGATTGAGCCATGCGCGTTCGTGCTCGGACGAGCGGCGGCGGCCTTTGGCGCGTTCCAGCAGTGCGTCGAACAGGCGACGCAGCAGCGGTGTCGGCCAGCTTTCGCGGCTGCCCAGCAGTTGTTCCAGTTGCGCGCGCAGCTGCTTCACTTCCTTGATGTCGACTTGCAGTGCGCGGCTGCCGAAGATGCGGTCGATCTTGTCGATGGCTGCGGCCAGGCCTGCGGGCATCGGCGTTTCGTCTGGTGCGGTTTCAGTGGCGGCTTCTCCGCGTAGCTGGAACTCCAGCAGCCAGCGTTGCGCGTCGCCCCTGGCGACGCAGTGGACTTCCAGCGTGCCGACTTCGCTGAGCGAGGTCGCCAGCTGCACGGGGATCTCCTTGCGGGCGTCGGCGCTGCTGCTGTCGCGCAGCACGGTGGCGATGGGTGGCAACTGGACGTAGTCGTCCGGCTGTAGCGTGATCACGTCGCCGGCTTGTGGCGCGTCGGCGGTGGAGGACGCGAGGTGGAAGCGCACCGGCCGGCCGAGGCGCAGTGCAAAGGTGCGGTCGGCCAGCAGGATCTCGCGGTTTTCGGCGGCGCCGCGCGGCAGGATGCAGACGGCGCGGCGCGGCTGGTCAGGATGCGTGGCGTCGTCCAGCAGCAGGAAGTAGCTGCGCGCGGAGCCGCCGCCAATCACGGGCGCCTTGCCGGATTGGCCTAGTGCGTAGGCCACGCCGCCACGGGCGACGGCGACGTCGGGATTATCGTTGTGCAGGATGCGCAGTGGCTGTTGGCGCCAGCCGGCCAGGGTGGCTTCCAGCCGGCGTGCCAGTGCGTCGGCGCGGAACACGCCGCCGTTGAGTAGCAGTGTATCCGGGATCGGCACGGCGGTGCTGCCGGCGGGCAGGCCGAGGGCTTCGCGCGTGGCGGCGGCGTGCTGGCGCAGGAAGTCTGCCAGATGGCGCGTGATGGCCGCATCGCTGGCGTAGGGCAGGCCGAATTCCACGATGGCGCCGCGTCCGCGCTTGGCAGGTGCTTGTTGTTCGTTGAGGGGGAAGAAGCCGTCCACCACCAGCGCGGAGACTTCCTCGCGCGTCAGGTCGGCGGAACGGGAGCCTCCGATCAGCTTCGATCCGGCGCCCAGCAGCGTGACGGTGGTGCGCTCCGGCGCGTCGGCCGCCAGCAGCAGCTCCTTGGCCGCGCGGCAGCGCTCCGCCAGCTGCGACAGTCGGCTGGCGGACAGCTTGGCCTGCGGCTGCGCTTCACCGGCCATGCGTGCTTCGACCAGGTGGGCGAGGGCGAGGTCCATATTGTCGCCGCCGAGGATCAGGTGATTGCCGACGCCGATGCGGCTGATAGCCGGCTGGCCGTCGGCGCTATCGACCTTCATCAAACTGAAGTCCGTGGTGCCGCCGCCAACGTCACACACCAGCACCAGACGCGTCTCCGCCAACTCCTCGGTCAGCGTGGCGCGTTGGCGGAACAGCCAATCGTAGAACGCCGCCTGCGGTTCTTCCAGTAACCGCAAGGATGGCAAGCTCGCCATGCGCGCCGCTTCCAGCGTCAGCGCCCGCGCGCCTTCGTCAAATGAAGCTGGAATGGTTAAAACAATCTGCTGCGATTCCAATGGATGCGCAGGAAAGCGCGCATTCCAGGCATTGCGCAGATGCGCCAGATACGAAGCGCTGGCCGCCACCGGCGATACCTTGGCCACATCCGCCTCCGCGCCCCACGGCAGAATCGGCGCCATGCGATCGACCTGAGGATGCGACAACCAGCTTTTGGCGCTGGCCACCAGCCGCCCCGGCACCTGCGATCCCAACTTGCGCGCCAGCCGTCCGATGACCACCTGTGACAATCCGGCTACGTCATCGGCACGCCATGGCAGCTGCAACTCGCCATCCGCCAACTCGCCGGCAGCAGGGTGATAGCGCAAGGACGGCAGCAACGCCGCCGCACCAACCTCGCCGGGCGCGATCAGCTGCTCGATCTCGAACAACTGAATCTGCGCACTGCCGGCTTCCGCAAAGGCCATCACCGTATTGGTGGTGCCCAGGTCGATGCTGACGACGTACTTATTCATGCTCAGGCAGCGGAACGAACGTCGAACTCCACCTTCCAGCGCTGGCCATCGTTGGCCACGGCGGCCAATTCCAGCGTGCCCGATTCCGTCGCCATCGCATGCAGACGGACCTGCACCACATCGCCAGCCTGACGGCCTTCCGGCGACAGATTGGCTTGGATCTCGTTCATCTCGATCAGCTCATCCGGGCCCCAGAAGTCCAGCAGATCGCCCATCTGGTCCTGACGACGCACCGAGGAACCGAAGAAGCGGAACTGCACCGGCTCACCCACCACCAGGCCAAACTCCTGATTCGGCAATTCGATCTCGCTGCCTTCTTCCATGCCGAACGGCGCCACGCACAGCGCCTGAATCGGCGGCTCCATGCCGGGAATCGCCGGCATCGCCGATTCAATCGCCACGTAGTAGGAACGCGCCGTGCCGCCGCGAATGCGCACGCCACTGCCGCGTCGCACGTAGCTGTAATAAGCCGCGCCGCGCGCCACCGCCAGATCCAGATCGGCGCCGCCCAGCATGCGCGCAGGCTCCGCGCCTTCCAGATACAGCCAGTCGTTGATGGTGCCCATGATGCGCTGCGCCAGCAGATCCGACTTGAACACGCCGCCGTTGAACAGCACTGCGGTCGGATGCAGGAAGGTCGCATCGGCGTTTTGCTTGCCGGCGTAGCCTTCCAGTTCCGCCGTTGCGCCCAGTTGGCGCGCCAGGAACGCGGCCAGATGGCGCGTGATGCCGGCATCCTGCGCATACGGCAGGCCAAGCTGCGTCAGGCCCGCGCGGGTGCGCACGGCCGGACGCGCGGCAGCTTCCACCTGCGGGAAGAAGCCGTCGAGAATAAACGTCGTCACTTCATCGCTTGTCAACTCGGTGCGGATCGAACCGCCAATCAGTTTGGAGCCGCGGCTTGGCACCACGATCGGCCAGGTGGCGATGGTGGCATCGGCCAGCAGCTTTTCCTTGGCGGTGCGGCAGCCGTAGGTCAGCGCGCGCATCTGCCACGCGTCCAGCTGCGTGCCGGCGGCGGCCAGCTTGCGCGCCACCAGATGCGCCAGCGCCAGGTCCATATTGTCGCCACCGAGCAGAATGTGATCGCCGACCGCGATGCGGTGCGGTTCCAGCACGCCGTCGCGTTCCAGCACGGCGATCAGCGAAAAGTCGCTGGTGCCGCCGCCTACGTCCACCACCAGGATGATGTCGCCCGGCTTGACTTCCTTGCGCCAGCGGCCTTCGCTGCCTTGGATCCAGCTATACAACGCGGCCTGCGGTTCTTCCAGCAGCGTGAGATTGGTGTAGCCGGCGGCGCGTGCCGCATCGGCGGTCAGTTCGCGCGCGCCCGGATCGAAGGAAGCCGGAATCGTCACCGTCACCGCCTGTTCGCCGAACGGCGCATCAGGGTAGGCCTGCTCCCACGCCTTGCGCAGGTGGCTCAGGTAGCGGGTCGATGCTTCCAGCGGCGACACGCGCGTGACTTCTTCCGGCGCGTCGTTCGGCAGCAGCGCGGAACGACGGTCGACGCCGGGATGGCTCAACCAGCTCTTGGCGCTCGACACCAGGCGGATCGGCGTGGTGGCGCCACGGCTGCGCGCCATTTCGCCGGCCACGCCGGTGAGTTCTTCGGCGCTTTGCTGCCACGGCAGATTGTTCTCGCCGGGCGCCAGTTCGTCGGCGTGCGGCAGGTACAGGAAGGACGGCAGCAGCGGCAGTTCTTCGATGGTGCCCGGTGCGGTCAGCTGTGGAATCGCCAGCACGCCATGCTCGGTCTTTTCGCCTTCGCTGGCTTGCAGGTTCACATACGACAGCGCGCTGTGCGTGGTGCCGAGGTCAATGCCGATGGCGTAACGTGGATCGCTCATAATTCCACCTCCGCCGGCGCCAGGATGGCCGCGTCATGGGCTTCCGCCAGTTTCGGCAGGCGCACCTCGGCCGAACGCCAGCCACGGTGGCTCAGCGTGCCGCGGAACGGCGCTTTGCCGACCACGTTGCCGGTCAGGCGCACGGCGGCGGCGTCAAAGCCTTCCGGCAGTTCGACACGGCTGCCTTCCGCTTCGCTGCGGATCGGCTGGATGGTGAAGTGTTCTTTCAGCACCTTGGCGCAGCCTTCGTGCACCACGCGCGCGGCGGCGCCGATGTCGGCGTCGGAATAGGCGCTCAGGTTTTCCTGGGTGAAGTCGATCAGGCGCGCTTCGCGCTGGAACAGCGACAGCAGTTGCAGGGCGGCGTCCGGCGTGGCGACGCGCAGGGTGACCGGCGCTGGAGCAGGGGCTGGCGCCGGTGCTGGTGCAGGTGGGGCGACCGGTGCGGCCGCTGGTTGCGGCGCATCGTCAATGCGCGCCAGGCGCGCGGCGTAGTCGGCGTCGGACAGCGCGCGGAAGAAAGCGCCGATGGCGATGGAAATCCGGCTGAAGAAAGACGGCAGAGGTTGGCTCGAATTATTCATGTTGTGGCTCACTGTAAGGTTGCCGAGCGCTGCGCTGGGCGCGCGCTGGGGCGAAGCCCGGCATGATACCAGCTTGCCCCGGCGCTCCCCAAGGATGCAAGCGGATTTCACTTGATATGGCGGCGGCGAAGGTCTAATATACTGTATATGTATACAGTATTTCGAGCGATGCCATGTCCCACGATGAAAACAACCAGGAGCAGGTAATGCTGCCGCCGCCTTCGCTCAAGGCGAAAAAAGGGCGTGGCGCGGTGTCCAATATGCAGGGCCGTTACGAACTCAACGCGCGCGAAGCCTATGACGACGGCTGGGAACGCGAGGAAGAAGAGGAGCGTCCATGGAAAACCCACGTCACCGAGGAAATCTGCAAATCCATCCTCAGCCGCAATGCGTCACCGGATTTGCCGTTCAGCGTGTCGCTCAATCCGTATCGCGGTTGCGAGCATGGCTGCATTTACTGCTTTGCGCGGCCTACGCACAGCTATCTGGGACTGTCTCCAGGTATGGACTTCGAGAGCAAGATTTTCGCCAAGGTCAACGCGCCGGAAATGCTGCGGCGCGAACTGGCCAAACCGGGCTACGAGCCGCAGTCGATCGCGCTGGGCGTCAATACGGACGCCTACCAGCCCTGCGAACGCCAGTACAAGCTCACGCGCCGCGTGCTGGAAGTGCTGCAGGAATGCCAGCACCCGGTCGGCCTAATCACCAAGAATTCACTGATCGAACGCGACATCGACATCCTGTCGGCGATGGCGGCCAAGCGGCAGGCCGGCGTCGCAATTACCCTCACTACGCTGGACCCGGCCATCGCCCGCACGCTGGAGCCGCGCGCGGCGGCCCCGGCGCGCCGCCTGCGCACCATTCGCACCTTGACCGACGCCGGCATTCCGGTGGCGGTCAGCATCGCGCCGATCATTCCCTTTATCACCGAGCCGGACATCGAGCGGATACTGGAGGCGGTCAAGGACGCTGGCGCCATCAGCGCGCACTACACGGTGCTGCGGCTGCCGTGGGAAGTGGCGCCGCTGTTCAAGGAATGGCTGCAAGCGCATTTCCCCGAGCGGGCGCAGCGGGTGATGAATCGGGTGCGTGAAATGCGCGGCGGCAAAGACTACGACAGCAACTTCGACACCCGCATGAAGGGCGAGGGCGTGTGGGCAGAGCTGATACGGCAGCGCGTCAAGATCGCCTCGGAGCGGCTGGGGCTGACGGGCCACGGCAGCCGCTTTCACCACATGGACGCGTCGCAGTTCATCCGGCCGCTGGTGGTGCCGCCGCTGGGCGCGCGCGCCAAGGCGGCGGCCGATGCGGGGCAGCTGGATTTATTTTGATTGCAGCGCAGCCAGGTGACGTTCGATCTCGAACACGTGCTGGTCGTGGCGGCCCAGTTCGCGCAGGGCGCTGGCCAGGTGGTTGAGGTAGTCGCTGTTCGGGCCGCTGGGGCCGGCGGCGCGGGCGATGTGGGCGGCAATCTCCTGCTCGGAGGCGGCGCCGAGAAAGGCGGTGTTGTCCGGCGTGGCGATGTAGACCAGGCCTTCGACTTCGTCCTCGTCTTCAAAGGTAATGGACAGGGGCAGCCGCAGGTAGCCGTTTTTTTCGCGGTGGTCCAAGTGGACGAACACTTCCGGCGTGATCAGGTAGGCCATGCCGTGGCAGATGGCGCCCGGCTCTTCGATTAGCGTGACCACGCGGCCCGGCGCTTCCGGCGTGCCGCGGTGGTCGTGTGAGCCTTGCCAGAAGCGCCGCGTCCAGCCGGCAATGCTGGCCGGCCGGCGTTGCAGGTAGGGAAAGTCCGCCTTGTAAATCAAGGAGCCGTAGCCAAACAGCCAAACGCTGTGATGGCCGTCAAACTTGTCCATCAATTGATTGATGGCGATGGTGTCCGCAGTCATGCCGCTATTATAAAACAGCGGTAGCGCTAACATCAGCGCGCGCGTTAAAGCGCCAGTGCTGCTGGCAGATCGGCCAGCTGGCGTACCACGTGAAGACGGCGGACGCCCATGAAATCGAAGGCGGCCTTGAGCAGCACTTCGTGTTGGCCGACCAGTTCCGCTTCGGACTCCAGGCCCATCACGGCGCAGCCGGAAGTGACCAGGATCAGGTGTGGATCGGCGAGGCCCTGGCCGGTGGCGGTATGCAGTTCCAGCAGGCGATCCAGCCACGCTTTCAGCGTCGACGGGACGGAAAAGTTGTGCATGGGGGCGCCCAGCACCACCACGTCGGCTTCCTGGAATTCTTGCAGCAGCGAGGCGCTTTGCAAGGCTTCGGCGCGCAGTTCGGCATTCATCGGAATCTCGGCGTCCCAACGTTGGCTGATGACTTGCAACAGTGGGCCGCTGGCGTGCGACAGCGGCGAGGCAGCGAGGTCGCGGTACAGCACGGTGGCCTGTTCGTTCGCCGCAGTCAATGCGGTGATGGCCGCCAGCGTGATCTGGCGGGACGTGGAATTGTCGCCCAAGGCGCAGGAATCAATGTGCAAAATATTCATCAATGAAGCATACACAGAGAGAAACCGCTTCCACAATAGATTTGTGGCAATTAGCCTTTCCTAATTGAAAGGAATTGTAAGTGTCGTAATTTTTGGTGATTAAGACAACGGCCGATTCCATTCATGCGCAGCGACAAATTCGTGCAGAAAAGCGGCAAAACTCTCGGCTGCGGGGGACAGCGCGCGGGCGCCACGGCGGTAGATGAAGAAGCGCCGGGTGAGCGCCGGCGCCGCCAGCGGCCGCATTTTCAGGCCATACAGCTGCACCATTTTCTCGGCGTAAGGAAGGCAGACGGTGATGCCCTGCCGCGCATGCACCATCGCCAACGCGGTGGTCATGAAGGTCACCTCGTTGTGCGGACTGAGCGAAAGTTCCCTGAAGGAAACGTGAACATCGCGCAACAGCCGCTCGGTGAACTGGCCTTGCAGTGATATGAAAGGGTAGCGGTTGACGTCGCTCCAGGTGATGCGCTTGCGCTGGTCCAGCTCGTGGCCGTCGGGGTAGACCACGACGAAGGGCATTTCAAACAAGGCCTGCGCTTCGATCTCGGCGGTAGCGTCGCGCTCGGGGCCGATGCCGAAGTCGACTTCGCCGCTGAACACGCGCGCCGACACCTGTTCCAGCGGGCAATCGGTCAGCCGCACCTGCACCTCGGGATGACGGGCGCGGTAGGCGGCGATCACTTCCGGCATCATGGTGCAGGACAGCATCTGCGGCGCGGCCACCCGTACCGAACCCTGCTTGAGTGCCTTGCGGCTGGCGATATCGGCCATGGCGCGGTCGAGGTCGTGCAGCATCTTGTCGAACAGCGGATAGAGTTCGCGGCCCAACTCGGAAAGCTGGGTCTTGCGCGTGGTACGCTCGACCACGCGCATGCCCAGCAGCTGTTCCAGCTCCTTGATCTGGCCGCTCAACGCCGATTGCGTCACGCTTAAATGGTCGGCGGCCAGGGTGAAGCTGCCAGTCTTGGCCAGCGCCACCAAAGCGCGCATTTGTCGCAGGCTGGGATTCATGGGGAATTCTGATAAATAAGAAGAAAAATACGATTGGCATGATATCTGAATCTGGCATCTAATGCGGACATCAAGATGGAGACAGCTATGAAAATCAAACAGATACACCACGTCGCTTACCGCTGCAAAGACGCCAAAGAAACCGTCGAGTGGTACGTCAAACACCTGAATATGGACTTCGTACTGGCGATAGCCGAAAACGAAGTGCCTTCCACCAAGGCGCCGGATCCGTACATGCACGTGTTCCTGGATGCCGGCCACGGCAACGTGCTGGCCTTCTTCGAATTGCCGACCCAGCCGGACATGGGCCGCGACCAGAACACGCCCGCCTGGGTGCAACACCTGGCGATGGAAGTCGACAGCATGGATGAGCTGCTGGCCGCCAAGGAGCGCCTGGTCGCCGCCGGCATCGACGTCATCGGCCCGGTCAATCACACCATTTTCCAATCGATCTACTTCTTCGATCCGAACGGTCACCGTCTGGAATTGGCGTGCAACACCGCCACGCCGGAAATGATGCAGAAGCTGGACGACGTCAAATGGGCGATGCTGGAAGAGTGGTCGCAAACCAGGAAAGCGCCGAGCCACGCGGCCTGGATGCACGCGCCGGCCGGAGACCACGCATGAAGCTGGCCACGCTAAAAGACGGCAGCCGCGATGGCCGCCTGGTGGTGGTCAGCCGCGACCTGTCGCACTACCAGCACGTGCCGAAGATCGCCGCCACGCTGCAGCACGCGCTCGACAACTGGGAGCTGGTCGCGCCGCGCCTGCAGCAGGTCTACGCCACGCTGAACAGCGGCGAGGCAATCGATGCCAAGCCGTTCGATCAACAGCAATGCCACTCGCCGCTGCCGCGCGCCTACCAATGGGCGGATGGCTCGGCCTACATCAACCACGTCGAACTGGTGCGCAAGGCGCGCAACGCCGACGTGCCGGCCTCGTTCTATACCGACCCGCTGATGTACCAGGGTGGCTCGGACAGTTTCGTCGGCCCGCGCTATCCGATCTACGCGCTGTCGGAAGAGTGGGGTATCGACCTGGAGGCTGAAGTGGCTGTTATCACCGGCGACGTCCGCATGGGCGCCACGCAGGCGGATGCCGCGCAAGCCATCCGCCTGGTGATGCTGGTCAATGACGTTTCGCTGCGCAACCTGATTCCGAACGAACTGGCGAAAGGCTTCGGCTTCTTCCAGTCCAAACCGGCCAGCGCCTTCTCGCCGGTGGCCGTTACGCCGGACGAACTCGGCGCGCACTGGGCCGACAGCAAGCTGCACCTGCCGCTGCTGGTCGACCTCAACAGCCAGCCATTCGGCAAGCCCAACGCCGGCGAAGACATGACCTTTAACTTCGGCCAACTGGTGGCGCATGCTGCCGCAACGCGCGAACTGGCGGCCGGCACCATCATCGGCTCCGGCACCGTGTCTAACAAGCAGGGCGGTCTTCATGGATCGAGCATTGCCAACGGCGGCGTCGGCTACTGTTGCCTGGCGGAAGTGCGCATGTACGAAACTATCGAGACCGGCAAGCCACAAACCGCCTTCCTCAAATTCGGCGACAGCGTTCGCATCGAAATGAAAGACGAGCAGGGCGCCAGCATCTTCGGCGCCATCGAACAAACCGTCACCCCTTACCAGGAGCGCGGCTGATGAAGCTCTACACCTATTTCCGTAGTTCGGCCGCCTACCGCGTGCGCATCGCGCTCAACCTCAAGGGCATTGCCTACGATGCCGCGCCGGTGCACCTGCTGCGCAACGGCGGCGAACAACTGAGCGACGCCTACCGCGCCATCAACCCAGCCATGCTGTTGCCGGCGCTGGAGGATGATGGCAACGTCATCGGCCAATCGCTGGCCATCATCGAATATCTGGAAGAGACGCAGCCGCAAACGCCGCTGCTGCCGTCGGACCCGGCCGGCCGTGCCCGCGTGCGTGCGCTGGCGCTGACCGTGGCGGCCGATACCCATCCGCTCGGCAATCTGCGCGTGCTGAAATACCTGACCGGGGAACTCGCGGTGCCGGACGACGTCAAACTCGCATGGCAGCAGCACTGGCTGCGTACCGGCATGTCCGCACTGGAAGCCTTGCTGGCGAACGATCCGGCCACCGGCCGCTACAGCCATGGCGACACGCCGACCCTGGCCGATTGCTGCCTGGTGCCGCAAGTGTTCAGCGCCCAGCGCTTCGGCGTCGATCTGGCGCCATACCCGACCATCGCCCGCATCCACGCTGCCTGCAACGAACTGCCCGCTTTCCAGCAGGCACACCCTGCGCAGCAGCCGGACGCCGAATAGCTTCCGTGGTCCCGGTTGGTGCGCTGAAGTACATACCGGGGTTGCGCGCTGTGCCAGTATGCAAGCTTCGGCATCACGCAGATTTCCCCATGACTTCCGGCGACTCGCAGGCTCTGCTGCACAAATTGCAAAAGGACTCGTTTAATTATTTCATTAACGAGGTCAATCCGCTTAACGGTCTGATTCGGGACAAGACGGCCGATGATTGGCCGGCCAGCATTGCCGCCGTCGGCATGGCGCTGACGGTCTATCCGATCGGCGTCGAGCGCGGTTGCATGCCGCGTGAGGACGCCATCGCGCGCACGCTGACCACGCTGCGCTTTTTCGCCGCCAGCGAACAAAGCGAGGCGCCGACCGCTACCGGCTACAAGGGCTTTTATTACCACTTCCTGCACATGGACAGCGGCCAGCGGGTGATGGACTGCGAACTGTCCAGCATCGACACCGCCTTGCTGATCGCCGGCATGCTAACCGCCGCCGGCTACTTCAGCGCCGACGCGCCCGAGGAACGCGAGATCCGCGAACTGGCCGACATGCTGTATCGCCGTGTCGACTGGCAATGGATGCGCGGCCGCAAGCGCCTGCTATGCCACGGCTGGAAGCCGGGCAAGGGGTTCCTGCGCTGGTATTGGGAGGGCTACGACGAAGCCCTGATCCTGTACGTGCTGGCGCTGGGCTCGCCGACCTTTCCGATCGAGCGCGACAGCTACGATGCCTGGTCCAGCACTTATGAATGGAAGTCGGTCTACGGTATCGACTACCTGTATGCCGGGCCGCTGTTCATCCACCAGATGTCACACATCTGGCTGGACCTGCGCGGCATCCGCGACGACTTCATGCGCGCACATGACCTCGACTATTTCGAGAACAGCCGCCGCGCCACCCATGTGCAGCAGCGCTACGCCATCGACAACCCACTCGGCTTTCCGGAGTATGGCGAGCTTTGCTGGGGCATCACGGCCAGCGACGGACCCGGACCAGCCACGCGCAAGATCGACGGCATCCAGCGCAAGTTTTACGACTACGTCGGGCGCGGCGCGCCATACGGCCCGGACGACGGCACGCTGGCGCCATGGGCGGTGGCAGCGTCACTGCCGTTCGCGCCGGAAATCGTCCTGCCCAGCATCGAGCACTACCAAGGACTGCATTTGTGCGAGCAGAACAAGTACGGCTTCAAGGCGTCGTTTTCCACCGTGTTTCACCAGGGCCGGGGCGGGCGGCGCTGGGTGTCTCCCTACCATTTCGGCATCAACGAAGGCCCGACCGTCATCATGGTGGAAAACCACCTGCATGATTTTCCGTGGAGCCTGATGCGCGAGAACGCCGCGTTACGGAGCGGACTGCGCCGCGCGGGCTTTGCCGGTGGCTGGCTGGAAGAGGATGGCGTCGCGGGCTAGCTGAAGCGCGGTGTCGAGCGCGGCGCCGGAAGTGGTCATGCGGTCCGGTTGCACACCCATGCCTTCCCAGTTGGCGCGGGTAATCACGTTGCTGGCGCGCGTGACGGCAATCGAGGTCTGCAGCTGGCGCGAGATGCGCTGCTTGACGCCGACCCGCGCATCGCCCAAGGTCGGCGCGCCGACCACTACCGCGCGCTTCACGTACTGCTGCAAATCGTAGGCAAAGCCTTCGGCCGCGTTGTTGGTTTTCTCGTTGACCAGCACGTACAAAGGCTTGTACCCGCCGAAGCGCTTGCCCGCCACATCCGACGTGGTCCAATACTCGGCCGTGACGTGGCCTTCGCGGTCGATCTGGTCGTGCAGGTGCAGTTGCTTGTCCCGGAAAATATAGCTGCGCTGGTCGACCAGCAGATAACTCGACAGCAGCGCCGCCATCGCCTGCCCATCGCCGCCGGCGTCGCGCACGTCGATGATCAGGGCAGGGCAGTCGGCCGCCTGCGCCATGAAACGGCCGGCCGCCTCGATGGAGGCCCGGTCCAGCGGCGCAAAACGGGTAATTTTCAGGTAGCCGATATTGTTGGCCATCAATTCAAAGCGGCGCAGGCCGAAGTTGTCGGCCGACGGTGCCGGTGGCACAGGACGCTGGCGCTCGTCGCCCAGGTCATACGGAACCCATTCCAGATAGGTATGCCGGTCCGGCGCCACCGCCGCCACGTCGCGGGTGACGCGCGCCGCCAGCGCCCGCGCGGTCAGTTGATCGTCATACTCGCCGCGCGCCAGACGCTTGCGCAGATCGTCGGCCGCCGCCTTGGCGCGCGGACCGTCCACATGCTGCTCGGTCAGCCGCCTTGCATATTCGTTGATGATGTGCGCGCGCGTCGGCGCGTCCAGCGCCTCTTCCAGCACCGGGGCGGAAGCGGTCTGCGCGCCGGCGCTCGTCATCAATAACAGCAGCGCAGCGGCAATCCAGCGTTGACGACCCATGTATTCCTCAAAGTAAGCCATTTATTCGAAAATTATATTAACACTTTCCCATCAGAAAGTGCCATTGGGGTGCCCGGCGCGTTACAATCTCGCCTTTCCCCGAAAGCATTTCTCTTCATGACGATTCCAAGCACCATCCTGGAGGCGCTGCAGCGCGCCGATGTTTCCTGGCGCCCGCTGCTGATCGAGGGGCTGGAAGCCATGATGGCGGCCACGCCCGACTACCTGCCGCAGCTGGCGCAGGACCAGTACCTGCCGACCGAGCAACGCCTGTTTGCCGCGTTCGCACTGCCGCTCAATCAGGTGAAGTATGTACTGGTCGGCGAAGGACCATATCCGCGAGCAGAGAGCGCCACCGGCGTCTGTTTCATGGATGGGGCGGTTGGCGGCCTGTGGTCGGAGGAAATCGGCGGTGGCCTATCGAAGCCGGTCAACAAGGCCACCTCGCTGCGCAACTTTATGAAGATGCTGCTGGTGGCCGATGGCCAGCTTCAGCTGAGCAATACCGCTGGCGACGCCATGGCGGCCGTCTCGGCCCGGGCGCGCAGCGGCGCCGGCAGCCACATCCTGACGCTGGCCGATATGCAGCACAAGCTGACCGAGCAGGGCTTCCTGCTGCTGAACGCGTCGCTGGTGTTCCGCAGCCACGTGGCGCCGGTCAAGGATGCCAAGGCCTGGCTGCCGTTCTTCCAGACCGTAATGGCGGGCCTGGCCAAACAGGCTAACACCGTGCCGACCATGGTGCTGTGGGGGAAAATCGCCGAATTGCTGAGTAAGTTGCCGGTAATGAAAGATTTCCCGCAGATCGTCGCGGAGCATCCTTACAACCTCAGTTTCATAGGCAATCAGGCCATGCACGAGTTGTTCCGGCCGATGCGCCTGCTCCAGGGCTAAAACCGAGGGCCGACCAGCAAGCTTTATTAAAGTTTGGTATACTTGACTAATTCGATCAACTAATCAGGCTTTGTGATTGGCGATGAGGTCGATATTTTAATCCAACCGAGGTAGTGATGCGTCTGACCACCAAAGGCCGTTTTGCTGTGACTGCGATGATTGACTTGGCGTTGCGCCAGGGCAAGGGCCCGGTCACGCTGTCCGGCATCAGCCAGCGTCAGGCAATTTCACTGTCTTACCTGGAACAATTGTTCGGCAAGCTGCGCCGCCACGAGATCGTCGAATCGATCCGCGGCCCGGGCGGCGGCTACAGCCTGGCTCGCCGCGCCGATAAAGTCACCGTCGCCGACATCATCATCGCCGTCGACGAGCCGCTGGACGCCACGCAGTGCGGCGGCAAGGAAAACTGTCACGGCGCCGATGCCGCCAGCGGCGTGCGCTGCATGACCCACGAACTGTGGGCCACGCTGAACGAAAAAATGGTTGATTATCTGGATTCCGTCTCACTGCAGGATCTGGTCGATCAACAAAAGCAGAAGGACGCGGCACAGAACGTGGTGCATATGCACCGCAACGGCAACCACGCCGCAGTGTAAGCCCCTGTGCCCATACGGATAGATAACGGAGTAACCAGATGAACGCCCCAGAAAAAAACATCGCTGACGTGAAATTCCAGACCGCGCCGCATTTCCCGATCTACATGGACTACTCGGCCACCACGCCGATCGATCCGCGCGTCGCCGATGCGATGATTCCGTACCTGCGCGAGCAGTTCGGCAATCCGGCCTCGCGCAGCCACATGTACGGCTGGACTGCTGAGAAGGCCGTGGAAGAGGCGCGCGCCAACGTCGCCGCCTTGGTCAACGCCGACCCGCGCGAAATCATCTGGACCTCCGGCGCCACCGAATCGAACAACCTGGCCATCAAAGGCGCGGCACAGTTCTACAAAACCAAGGGCAAGCACATCATCACCGTGAAAACCGAGCACAAAGCTGTGCTGGACACCGTGCGTGAACTGGAGCGCCAGGGTTTTGAAGCGACCTACCTGGAACCGCAGGACAACGGCCTGATCACCATCGAGCAGCTGACCGCCGCGATTCGTCCGGACACCATCCTGATCTCGGTCATGCTGGTGAACAACGAAATCGGCGTGATCCAGCCGATCGACGCGATCGGCGAACTGTGCCGCTCGAAAGGCATCATCTTCCACTGCGACGCCGCCCAGGCGACCGGCAAAGTGGTCATCGACCTGCAAAAAACCAAGGTCGACCTGATGACCTTCACCGCGCACAAAACCTATGGCCCGAAAGGCATTGGCGCGCTGTACGTCTGCCGCAAGCCGCGCGTGCGCATCGAAGCGCAAATGCACGGCGGTGGCCATGAGCGCGGCCTGCGTTCGGGCACGCTGCCAACCCACCAGATCGTCGGCATGGGCGAAGCCTTCCGCCTGGCGAAAGTGGAAATGGACAGCGAAATCGCCCGCGTCAAATCGCTGCGCGACCGCCTGGCCAAAGGTCTGCAAGAGATCGAAGAAACCTACATCAACGGCGACATGGACCACCGTGTGCCGCACAACCTGAACGTCAGCTTCAACTACGTTGAGGGCGAGTCGCTGATCATGGCGGTGAAAGACCTGGCGGTATCGTCGGGCTCCGCTTGTACTTCGGCCTCGCTGGAACCATCTTATGTATTGCGCGCGCTTGGTCGTAGCGACGAACTGGCGCACAGCTCGATCCGTTTCACCATCGGCCGTTTCACCACCGAAGCCGACATCGATTTCGCGATTGAACTGATGAAGTCCAAGGTACACAAACTGCGTGAACTGTCGCCGCTGTGGGATATGTTCAAAGAAGGCATCGACATCAGCTCGATCCAATGGGCAGCCCACTAATTTTTCAAGATACAGGAGCATCAAAATGGCTTACTCGGAACAAGTACTGGATCACTACGAAAACCCACGTAACGTTGGCGCCTTCGAAAAAGGCGACGACAGCGTCGGTACCGGCATGGTTGGCGCGCCAGCCTGCGGCGACGTCATGAAACTGCAAATCAAGGTCGGCGCCGATGGCCTGATCGAAGATGCCAAATTCAAGACCTACGGCTGCGGTTCGGCGATCGCATCGAGCTCGCTGGTGACCGAATGGGTCAAGGGCAAAACCCTGGACCAGGCACTGGCCATCAAGAACACCCAGATCGCCGAAGAACTGGCGCTGCCGCCAGTGAAAATCCACTGCTCGATCCTGGCGGAAGACGCCATCAAGGCCGCTGTGCTGGACTACCAGAACAAGCACGCCACCGTAGCAGCGTAATCATTACGACACGTCGCCTCGGCTTCACGCCGGGGCGCGGGAGAATCAAATGGCAGTCACCCTGACCGAAAAAGCAGCGAAACACATCAACCGCTACATCGAACGCCGCGGCAAGGGCATCGGTCTGCGCTTCGGCGTGCGCACCACCGGTTGCTCGGGCATGGCCTACAAGCTGGAATACGTGGACGACGTGACCGACGAAGACAGCGTCTTCGAATCGCACGGCGTGAAGGTATTCGTCGATCCGAAAAGCCTGCCGTACATCGACGGCACGGAACTGGACTTCGCCCGCGAAGGCCTGAACGAAGGCTTCAAGTTCAACAACCCGAACGAAAAAGACGCTTGCGGTTGCGGTGAAAGCTTCCGCGTCTAAGCCGTCATGCAGAATCACTTTGAGCTCTTCAACCTGCCTTTGCAGTTTGCCGTAGACGCGGTCGCGCTGGACAGCGCTTACCGCGACGTGCAAGGCCGCGTCCATCCCGACAAATTCGTCAATGCCACCGACGCCGAAAAGCGCGTCGCCATGCAGTGGGCCACCCGCGCCAACGAAGCCTATCAGACCCTGAAAAATCCGCAGAAGCGCGCGCAGTACATGTGCGAGCTGGCTGGCGTCGATTTGCAGACGGAGTCGAATACTTCGATGCCGATGGCCTTCCTGATGCAGCAGATGGAATGGCGCGAAGAACTGGGCGACGCCCGCGCCGGCAAGGATAGCGATGCGCTGGAGTCGCTCGACAAGCAACTGCGCAACGCCCGCAAAGAACAGCTGGCGCAGATCGAGCAGCAGATCAACGCCGCCGACTACGCCGCCGCCGCACAAGGCGTGCGCGCGCTGATGTTTTTAGAAAAGTTTAAGGAAGAAATCGAACACAGTTTCGCATCCATCGAAGAAAACTAATACCGGGGCACGGCACCATGCTTGAAGCCGGATGGCAGTCTTTTAGAGATTTCATTGCGGCATACGCCGATGGTTTGCATTCTCTCGCTGAAATCATCAAGATATTCGGTGCATTTGCATCGTTTTATGCCTTGCTGAAGCTGCGGCAGATTGAGCGCAAATATCTTTTCAAAGCGACCATGCCGGGTTTGATTGAGAAGATCGACAGTTCACTTCAGGCGCTTAATGAAGGGTTGAATGATCCTATCAGACATCGGATACAAATCGGGACCGCGCTTAATCATCTGGTCGCCGATTTAAAAACGGTCAAACGCAGGATGAAGGGTGAGTCTCGGAGCGAGGTGGCCAAGTTTTTGGGTTTCATGCGGCCATTGGGATTCGATCCTCATTTTTGGCAGAGCAAGCGTGTGCGGCAGTTGTCGAAGGATGAGTTATCTGAATTATATAATCGTGGCCGTGGCCTGCTTCGTTCATTGGAGAATGAACTAGGCGACAGTGCGTGGAGTAACAAATGAGCGACGATAAATTCCAAGAAGCAGTTCTTAAGATACTTAAGCTTACTCACTTTGGTGATTTGTCGTGGACCAAGGCTACGCCATCGAAAAAATTAACTGAGGGTACCGACTCGACATTCCCATTGTATTTTGAAGCTGAATACCTGGGGCGTAAGTTAGGTTTGTTCCAGGAGCGCCGGCGCCGCACGCCGACGGAGGTCTACATCGCAAAACAAACGGTTGCGTTGACGTTAGTGCCCACCGATGTGGAATCTAAGTGGGTTGAAATACCTTGTCTAGCGTTGTTGGATGATGATGGCGCTGTCGCCTATTCGTTTGCGTCGTCGAGAGAAGTACGAGATCTACTGGAAACGGTACGTTATAGAACATCAGGAGTTGATCAATTCCTGGACGAATTACTGAAGACTGAAAATTAAATGGCACTTCTGCAAATTTCCGAACCAGGCATGTCGACCGCACCGCACCAGCACCGGCTGGCGGTGGGCATCGATCTGGGCACCACCAATTCGCTGGTGGCGACTGTGCGCAACAGCATTCCAGAAGTGCTGAACGACGAAGACGGCCGCGCGCTGCTGCCGTCGGTGGTGCGCTATCTGCCTAATGGTCATGCCAACATCGGCTACAAGGCGCAGGCTGCGCAGACCACCGATCCGAAAAATACCATCGTCTCGGTGAAGCGCTTCATGGGCCGCGGCCTGGCCGATATCGCCTACGCGGAAAACCTGCCGTACGATTTCCAGGACACGCCTGGCATGGTGCAGCTCAAGACCGTCGCCGGCGTGAAAAGTCCGGTGGAAGTGTCGGCGCAGATCCTGGCCACGCTGCGCCAGCGCGCCGAAGATTCGCTGGGCGATGACCTGGTCGGCGCGGTGATCACCGTGCCAGCTTATTTCGACGATGCGCAGCGCCAGGCCACCAAGGATGCGGCCCAACTGGCCGGCCTGAATGTCCTGCGCCTGCTGAGCGAGCCGACTGCTGCCGCTATCGCCTACGGCCTGGATAACGGTTCGGAAGGCATCTACGCCGTCTACGATCTGGGTGGCGGCACCTTCGATATCTCGATCCTCAAGTTGAGCAAAGGCGTGTTTGAAGTGCTGGCCACCGGCGGCGATTCCGCACTGGGCGGCGACGATTTCGATCACCGCCTGTTCTGCCATATTCATCAGCAAGAAAAACTGGCGCCGCTGTCGGACGAAGACACCGCCGTGCTGATGGTGAAAGCGCGCGAAGCCAAGGAACTGCTGTCCACCAAGGACGAAGTGACGGTGGACGCCGCGCTGAAGTCGGGTGAGCAGGTGCACATCACCATCACCGCCGAGACCTTCCAGGAGATCACCAAACACCTGATCGACAAGACCATGAAGGCCATCAAGAAAGCGCTGCGCGACGCCAATGTCGATGCGGACGACGTCGATGGCGTAGTCATGGTCGGCGGCGCCACGCGCATGCCGCACGTGCACCGCGCGGTGAGCGAGCATTTCCACACCACGCCGCACGCCAACATCGATCCGGATAAGGTCGTAGCGCTTGGCGCCGCCGTGCAGGCCAATCTGCTGGCCGGCAACCGCGCCGCTGGCGACGACTGGCTGCTGCTGGATGTGATCCCGCTGTCGCTGGGCATTGAGACCATGGGCGGCCTGGTAGAGAAAATCATCCCGCGCAATTCGACCATTCCTTGCGCCCGCGCGCAGGAGTTCACCACCTTCAAGGATGGCCAGACCGCGCTGGCGGTGCACGTGCTGCAAGGCGAACGTGAACTCGTGGCCGATTGCCGGTCGCTGGCGCGCTTTGAGCTGCGCGGCATTCCGCCGATGTCGGCCGGCGCGGCGCGCATCCGCATCACGTATCAGGTGGATGCGGACGGCCTGCTGTCGGTGTCCGCGCGCGAACTGCGTTCGGGCGTTGAAGCGTCGATCACCGTCAAGCCATCGTATGGCCTGGGGGATGATGATGTGGCGCGCATGCTGATGGAGTCGCATGCCTCGGCCGATGTCGACATGAAGGCGCGCGCGCTGCGTGAAGAACAGGTGGAAGCGGAACGCATTCTGCTGGCGACCCAAGCGGCGCTGGACGAAGACGCGGCGCTGCTGTCGGACGAAGAACGCGTCGCCGTTGATGCAGTGATGGCGCACACCCGCGACATCGTCGCGCAGTCGCAGACCGGCGCGGTCGATCATCTGGCCGTGAAAGCGGCGGTGGAAGCGCTGGCCCACGGCACTGAAGAATTTGCGTCGCGTCGCATGGACCGCAGCGTGCGCAGCGCGCTGGCCGGCAAAGCGCTGGACCAAGTCGTTTAAAAAATAGATAAAGAGTTTAACCATGCCACAAATCGTATTCCTGCCCCACGCAAAACTGTGCCCGGACGGCGCCGTGATCGACGCCCCAGCCGGCAAGACGCTGTGCGACATCATGCTGGAGAATGACATCCACATCGAGCACGCCTGCGAAAAATCCTGCGCCTGCACCACCTGCCACGTGCTGGTGCGCGAAGGTTTCAACTCGCTCAACGAAGCCAACGAAACCGAAGAAGACCTGCTGGATAAAGCCTGGGGCCTGGAAGCCGTGTCGCGCCTGTCGTGCCAGGCCGTGGTGGCGGACGAAGACCTGGTCGTCGAAATTCCGAAGTACACCATCAATCACGCGAGCGAAGGCGGTCACTGAGACCAAGCGATGAAGCAGCCCAAGAAACCCGTCCAGAAGATCGGCGCCACCGTCACCAGCGCCGACAACATGCCCGAGATCCGCGAAGGCCAGACCGTAGCCCTGCTACAGGAACTGCACATCCTGACGCGTGACGGCAAGATGAACCAGGACAGCCGCCGCAAGCTGAAACAGGTCTACCACCTGTATCAGTTCATCGAGCCGCTGCTGAAGGAAGTGCTGGCCAAGAAGGACAACGTGTCGCTGGTCGATCACGGCGCCGGCAAGTCCTACCTCGGTTTCATCATCTACGACTTGTTCTTCAAGGCGCTGCAAAACGACTCGCACATCTACGGCATCGAGACGCGCGAAGAACTGGTGGCGCGTTCGCAGGAACTGGCCAAGCAATTTGAATTCCCCGGCATGTCCTTCCTGCCGCTGTCGGTGGCCGAGTCCACTGAATCGAAACTGCTGCCGGAGCAGATCGATGTCGTCACCGCGCTCCACGCCTGCAACACGGCGACCGATGACGCCATCCAGTTCGCGCTGAAGAAGAAGGCCAAGCACATCGTGCTAGTGCCGTGCTGCCAGGCCGAAGTGGCTTCGGTACTGAAGAAAAATAAAGGTCAGTCGCTGGGCAAGTCCGCGCTGACCGAAATCTGGCGCCACCCGATTCACACGCGTGAATTCGGCAGCCAGATCACCAACGTGCTGCGCTGCCTGCAACTGGAAGCGCATGGCTACGACGTCACCGTGACCGAACTGGTAGGCTGGGAACACTCGATGAAGAATGAGCTGATCATCGCCACCTACAAAAACCTGCCGCGCAAGCGTCCGTCCGAGCGCCTGAAAGAGGTGCTGGAGACGGTTGGCCTGCAAGAGATGAACACCCGTTTCTTCGCCGAAGAAGAGGTAGCGTAATGGAGAATTGGCTCGACCTGCGCAGTGACACCGTCACGCGTCCCAGCGCCGCCATGCGCGCTGCCATGAATGTCGCCGAAGTTGGTGACGACGTCTACGGCGACGATCCGACCGTGAATCGCCTGCAGGAATATGCGGCCGATTTGTTCGGCTTTGAAGATGCGCTGTTCGCGCCATCCGGCACGCAGAGCAATCTGCTGGCATTGCTGGCGCACTGCGGACGTGGCGACGAATATCTGGTCGGCCAGGAAGCGCATACCTACCGCTACGAAGGCGGCGGCGCTGCGGTGCTGGGCAGCATACAGCCGCAGCCGATCATCAATCAGGCTGACGGCAGCATCGCGCTGGACGACATCGCGTCGTACATCAAGCCAGATGATTTCCACTTTGCACGCACCAAGCTGCTGGCGTTGGAGAACACCATCAACGGCCGCGTGCTGCCGATGGACTACGTGCAGCAGGCGACCAAGCTGGCGCACGATCGCGGCCTGGCCACGCACCTCGACGGCGCGCGCGTCTGCAATGCGGCGGTCAAGCTGGGCGTGAGCCCGCGCGAGATCGTCAAAGGATTCGACTCGGTGTCCGTGTGCCTGTCCAAAGGCCTCGGCGCGCCTGTCGGCTCGGTCCTGTTGGGTACCAAGCCGCTGATCAAGGAAGCCAAGCGTTGGCGCAAGATGCTGGGCGGCGGCATGCGCCAGGCCGGCGTCATCGCGGCCGCTGGCCTGTACGCGCTGGAACACCACATCCCGCGCCTGGCCGAGGACCATGACAACGCTGCCTACTTCGCCGGCGAGCTGGCGAAGATGCGTGGACTCAAGGTCAGCACGCCGCAGACCAATATCTTCTATGTCGACATTCCGCAATTTGTTCAGCAGGGTCTGAGCGATGTGCTGGAACTGACGCGCATCCGCATGTCGATGGCGCCGCGTCTGCGCATCGTCACCCACATGGACGCGTCGCGCGACGACATCGACCGCGCCATCACCGTGTTTGGAGACTTCTTTGGATAATGATGACAACACCGTCCGCCTGTCCAAGCGTGTGATGGAAGAACGCCAGTGCTCGCGCCGCGAAGCGGAGCTGTACATCGAAGGCGGCTTTGTCAGCGTCGATGGCAAGCTGGTTGAGGAAGCCGGTGCGCGCGTCGCGCCGGATCAGCAGATCGCCATCGCCGAGAATGCGACGCTGCTGGAGATCGTGCCGGTCACCATTCTGCTGCACAAGCCAGCCGGCGCGGCGCAGCCGCTGCATCTGCTGAAGGAAGAGACGCTGACGCGTTCCTCGCCTGGCCAGCGCTTCCTCAAGCGCCACATTACCGGCCAGGAGCAGATGGTTCCGCTGGATACCAAGGCCAGTGGCCTGGTGGTCTTCACGCAGGACTTCCGCGTCAACCGCAAGCTGTCGGAAGAATCGCTGGAACAGGAGATTATTGTTGAAGTCTCTGGCGCCATCATCGAAGGCGGCTTGCAGCAGCTGAACCAGATCAACGGCAAGGTAAGCTGGCAGAACGAAACACGCTTGCGCTTCGCCATGAAGAACGCCAAGCTGGGATTGATCGAGAAGCTGTGCAAGGAAGTCGGCCTGACGGTGGTGTCCATGAAGCGCATCCGCGTGGGACGCATCTCCATGGCCAGCCTGCCGTCAGGCGAATGGCGCTACCTGCAAGGCTACGAGCGCTTCTGATTACTTCGCAGCGGCGCCCGCCGTTTGCGACAGGATGAAGGCGTAGGTATCGGCAGCTTCCGCATCCTGCTGCGCGCGGGTTGAGCCCATGCCGTGGCCTGCATCAAAATCTACCCGCAGCAGTACCGGCTTGCCACTCGCGGTGGCGGCCTGCAAACGCGCCGCCATCTTCGCCGGATGGAACGGCGCCACGCGCGGATCGGTCACGCCGGTGGTCAGCAGCACCGCCGGATACTTGGTCCCGTCCACTACCTGCTGATAGCTGTCGATGCTCTTCAGCGCCTTGAATCCTGCCGGATCGGCAATCGCACCCCACTCAGGTTCTTCGCCGTAGCCATTCTGCTCGGCCACGTAGCGCAGCGGATTGTGCCAGCCCACGCCGGAGATCACCGCCGCAAACAGGTCCGGACGTTCCTCCAGCGCGCGGCCCATGGTGATGCCGCCGGCCGAACGTCCGCCGATGGTCTGGTACGCCGGCGAAGTGTAGCCCTTGGCCTGGATCTCTTCACACACGGCGATTAAATCGCGCCAGGTATTCGGCTTGTTTTCCAGCTGGCCGGCGCGATGCCACTCGCGGCCAAACTCGCCGCCGCCGCGCACATTCGCGTAGCCGACCACCGCGCCTTGATCTACCAGCGCCAAGGTGCGCCCCGCAAATGAAGGCGTATAGGCCGCCGCGCCGTAGCTGCCGTAGGCCGAGATGAAGGCGGGATTTTTGCCATCCAGCTTCAGGCCTTTTTTGTAGATCAGCGAATACGGAATCTTGGTGCCATCCTTGGCGGTGGCGAAGCGGCGCTCGGTGGTGTAGGCACTGACGTCGATCGCCGGCTTCGGGGTGATGCCGGTATCGGCCAGCTTGCCGTCCGCGCTCACCGACCAGATGCCGGTTGGCTGCAGCCAGCCTGACAGGATCACCAGCGCGCCCGGAGCATCGGCGTCGGCGTCGATCGAGCCCAAGGTGCCGTCGAAGGGCAGGGCGATGCTGGTTACTTTGCCGTCCGTGCCGAGGCGTTGCAGCTTGCCGATGCCGCCGTCCATGGCGCGGATGTACAAGCCGTCCCTGGCGCGCGCCAGGCCTTGCAGTACCAGGTCGGATTCCGGAACTACTTCCTGCGCGCTGGCCAGCGCTGGCGACTTGGCGGAAGTCTTCAGCAGGCGGCCGCGCGGATGGCCTTTCGTCGAAAGCAGATACAGGTCGTCGCCGTGCGAGTCGATATCGGTCACTTCATCGGCAAAGTCGGCCACCGGCTGCCATTTGGCTTTGCCGGCCAGCGTGTCTTTCAACGGCGCGGTGTAGATGCGGCGTTCCTGGCGCACGTCGGCCAGCACCAGCACGGCGTAGTTGGAATGCGCGGTGGTGTAGATATACGGCGCCTGGATTTTTTCATACTGGACGGCGGCGTCCTGGCCGCGCTTCATCAGGATCGGATCCTTGGCCGCATCGGCGCCGATTTTGTGGAAGCGCACTTGCGAGTCGAGGAAACGTTCGGGCGTGTTCACGGCGCCGGTCAGCTGGTTGTAGAAGAAGCCGGAGCTGTCGGCCAGCCAGCTTGGTTCCGCGCCTTGTGTGTTGACGATCCGTTCCTTTAGCACCGTGCCGCTGCGGACGTCCATGATGTGCAGCACCGAGTCTTCGCTGCCGTCTTTGGATAAGCCATAAACCAGTTTGCTGCCGTCCGGCGAGGCGTGCCACCAGTCCAGCGAGACGTGGCTGGTCTTGGTATCGAGCTTGGTCGGGTCGACCAGCACGCGGTCCTTGCCGCCCTCGCGCACGAACAGTTTGAAGTTGTTTGAGCCGGCCGGGCGCTGTTGGTAAAACAGGCGTGTGCCGCTTTTTTCCACGCGCGCTGGCGCAGCGATATCGCCGGACAGTTGCTGGATGCGTTTCAGCAGTTCGTCGCGCTTGGGCAGCGTGTCGAGGATGGCGCGGGTGTGGGCGTTTTGTTGCTTGAGGAAGGGCAGCCAGTCCGGGTCCTTGTCGTTCTCCATCCAGCGATAGCGGTCGGTGATGGTTTCGCCGAAGTAGGTGTCGGTGACTGGGGCGACGCGGGCGACTGGGGCCGGCGGGATGTCGGCGGCAAAGGCGGAGGAAGCGGCGAGAGCAAATGCGACGCCGTAGACGACAGGTTTCATTTTCGGTCCTTGATGGCAGAAAAAACCTATTCTGCCACGAAAGATTGAGAAAATTACACCGGCGCTGCGGCTTTCTTTTTCTTTGGTAACGGCGGCAGTTGCACCAGGCGCGTGCCGGCCAGTTTGTCGTGCAGGAACTGGCGGTCTTTGTCGAGGAAGGCAGTCAGCGACCACAGCAGGATGCCGGCCAGGATCGCACCCAGCGCCGGCCAGCGATGCAGGTCCAGCGCCAGCGCCACCAGCAGCGCCGGGAAGATCCACATCCAGCTCAGCAGGTAGCGCACGGCGGCGGCGCGCGGCGACACCGGGCCGCCGTTCGCGCCCACCAGCTTCATGCGCCAGGTTTTCATGGCCAGCGTCTGGCCGTCGCGGGTCCACTGGTGGATGAAGTAGAAGCCCAGCACCACGAAGGCCAGCGCCTGCCGCATGTGCTCGATCAGCGGCGCATGGCTGGCGTGGGTGGCGATCTCGAAGATCAGGAACGGCAGGAACAGCACGGCAAAGCCGAGCAGCGATTCGTACACCATCGAAATCAGGCGGCGCTTGACGGTCGGGCAGGTGGTAACCACGTTATTTGACATCGGCTGGCGTGCCTTGGGTTGGCGGCGTGGAGGTCGGCGGAATCGGCGTTACGTTGGACGCGTTCGGCAGCGGCGCATTCGGATCGGTCACCGGCGCGGCGGCGGGCGTCACCGGCACGATCACCGGTGCGGCTGGCGGCGCGGCCGGCTTGACCGGCGCCGGCGAGTGCATCTTGGCCTGTGCCGGCGTCGGCAGATTGACCACTTGCTTGCGGGTGGAAACGCGCGCGGCCAGCTCTTTCTTCTGCTCGTCCGACAGCGTTTGATACTCTTCCCACGAGACCGCCTTCTGCGACGGATTCAGCTTCTGCGCGCGGGCATAGTTTTGGCGCACCTGACGGCGTTCTTCCGGCGTCATGCGCACCCACTCGCGCATGCGTTCCTGCACGCGGACCTGCTCATCCGACTTCATCTGCGCGTAGCGCTTGGCGATGCCCAGCCATTTTTGACGGCGAATCGGTTCCATCTGGTCCCACTCACCGGCGAGCGGCTCCAGCGCCTGCTGCTGGGCAGGCGACAGATCTTTCCACAATACTTTTTCAGGGGGCTTGCCGGCCAGCTTGGCGCCAGCCACCGCCGCTACCGGCGCCTTGACCAGCTCCGGCGCATCCGGCTGGCTACCCAGCCAGGCCGCGCCGCCAAGTGCGACCACCGCCACTGCTACCCCTGCGCCCAGCTTGGCGCGACCGCTCCATGCCATCGGCTTACTCGCTTTGCGACAGATAGGCGTTGAAGCCGTGGTCCAGATAGGCGTTCAGCGGCAATTCATCCGACAGCACGGCGGCGTCGATTTCCGCCAGATCGGCGATGCGTTCCTGCTGTTCGTACTGATAGATGCCGACCATGCCGATCACCAATGCCAGCGCCGGCACCACCATGCTCCAGCGGCCCAGCCAGTTGAATTGCGACATGAAGCCGCCGCCGGCCGCAGCCAGTTCGGTCTTGGCCACGCGCACCGCCAGCGGCACTTCCACGTGGGCTTTCTTGCGGGCGAGCGCCATCTTGCGCGCTTGCGCCAGGCGGTCGGTCGTCGAGGCCGGCAGCTCGTCCAGCTGTTCATTGAGCGCGTGGCGCACTTTGTAAGCGAAATTCAGATCGTCGGTGTTCATAATTTAATTCCCTTGGCTGCCAGCGCCTCGGCCAGCGCATGTGTTGCACGAGAGCAATGCGTTTTGACGCTGCCTTCTGAGCAGCCCATGGCCGCCGCAGTTTCAGCTACATCCATATCCTGCCAATAACGCATCAGGAAGGCTTCGCGTTGACGTGCCGGAAGCTTTTGTACTTCGGCATCGATGAGTGCCAGGGTTTGCTGGCGTTCGACCTTGTCGGCGCCGGATTCGGCAGCCTCGGTGCCGGCCTCTGCGGCATAGGATTCGAGTATATCAAAGTCCTCATGGTCCTCTCCCGCCGGGCCCATGCCCGAAAACAGGCTGACCCAGGTGTTGCGCACCTTTTCGCGGCGGAAGTAGTCGAGGATGGTGGTCTGCAAGATGCGCTGGAACAACATCGGCAGCTCGGCGGCCGGCTTGTCGCCGTATTTTTCGGCGAGCTTGATCATCGCGTCTTGCACGATGTCCAGGGCGGATTCGTCCTTGCGTACTGCGTAGACGGCTTGCTTGAAGGCCCGGCGTTCGACGTTTTCGAGGAAGTCGGATAATTCTTTGTCTGTGGCCATGCGTCGGGAAGGGGGCTGCCGGGTTTTTTGAACTGAGGCGCATGCTAGCAAAAAACGTCGTGTTTTGCATGGTTTTACGTCAAAACTGATCAATTTCCGAATTATCCCTTGCCCAAACGGGGGCGGCGGGTGTAACTTATGGGACGCTTTGAACAACCCCGAAGCTCTATGGTCTGGTCGCAGCAGGCACACAACGCCGCAACGACACGACGCGCTTTCATATGTAGGCAGTTTGCTCTCGCCCGTACCACAAGTACGAGAGGTACGCATAACCACTACGGAAAACCCGGCCAAACGAGAGTTTGCGCTAGCACCGCTTTGCACGTCACTACGGTTGACGGAAGAGGCAGTGCGACCGCATAAGTAAAGGGACGCTGGGCAGAGCTGTAGCGGTATTTGTACTTCGTCAGGACAGAGCATCCGATCAATCTCCTATGGACCTTGAAAGGAATGTTTCATGAATACCGAAGCATCTTCATTTAGCAGCAATCAATTGACTGGCGCAGAAATACTGGTGCGCTGCCTGGCGGAAGAGGGCGTGGAACACGTCTTTGGCTATCCGGGTGGAGCCGTCCTGTACATCTACGACGCCATCTTCAAGCAAGACAAATTCCAACACGTTCTGGTACGCCACGAGCAGGCTGCGGTGCATGCCGCCGATGCTTATTCGCGCTCGTCGAACAAGGTCGGTGTTGCACTGGTTACGTCCGGTCCGGGTGTTACCAATGCGGTGACCGGTCTGTCCACTGCGTACATGGATTCCATCCCGATGGTGGTGATCTCCGGCCAGGTGCCGAGCCACGCGATCGGCCAGGATGCGTTCCAGGAATGCGACACGGTCGGTATTACCCGTCCGGTGGTCAAGCACAATTTCCTCGTCAAGGACGTCAAGGACTTGGCTGAGACCGTCAAGAAAGCCTTCTTCATCGCCCGCACCGGCCGTCCCGGCCCTGTGCTGGTCGATATTCCGAAGGATATCTCGATGCACAAAACGACGTTCTCGTACCCGAAAGAGGTCGAGATGCGTTCGTACAAGCCGGTCGACAAAGGTCACTCCGGCCAGATCCGCAAGGCAGTGCAACTGCTGCTGCAAGCCGAACGCCCAATGATCTACACCGGCGGCGGCGTGATCCTGGCCAGTGCGGCGCCGGAACTGAACAAGCTGGTGGACAAGCTCGGCTTCCCGGTCACCAACACGCTGATGGGCCTGGGCGCGTATAAAGCGTCGAGCGAAAACTTCGTCGGCATGCCAGGGATGCACGGCACCTACGAAGCCAATATGGCCATGCAGCACTGCGACGTGCTGATCGCCATCGGCGCCCGTTTCGACGACCGCGTGATCGGCAACCCGAAACACTTCGCCTCCCATCCGCGCAAGATCATCCACGTGGACATCGATCCATCGTCGATTTCCAAGCGCGTGAAAGTGGATATTCCTATCGTCGGCAACGTCAAGGACGTGCTGATCGAGTTCCTGGCGCAGCTGGACGCGTCGGACGCCAAGCCTAACCAGCCTGCGCTCAAGAACTGGTGGAAGCAGATCCAGGAATGGCGCGGCAAGGACTGCCTGAAGTTCGCCACCTCCGACCTGGTGATCAAGCCGCAATCGGTGGTGCAGAAGCTGTGGGAAGTGACCAAAGGCGACGCCTTCATCACCTCCGACGTCGGCCAGCACCAGATGTGGGCCGCACAGTACTACCCGTTCGACAAGCCTAAGCGCTGGGTCAACTCGGGCGGTCTGGGCACCATGGGGGTCGGCCTGCCGTACGCCATGGGCGTGCAGATGGCCAATCCGGACGCCACAGTTGCCTGCATCACCGGCGAAGGTTCGATCCAGATGTGCATCCAGGAACTGGCTACCTGCAAGCAGTACCACCTGACGCCGAAGATCATCATGCTGAACAACCGCTTCTTGGGCATGGTCCGCCAGTGGCAGCAGATCGACTACGGTTCGCGCTACTCCGAGTCCTACATGGATTCGCTGCCGAATTTCGAGAAGCTGGCGGAGGCCTACGGCCACGTCGGCATGCGCATCGAGAAACCGGGCGACGTCGACGGCGCACTGCGCGACGCGTTTGCGATGAAGGACAAGCTGGTGTTCATGAACTTCATTACCGATCAATCGGAAAACGTCTGGCCGATGGTTAAAGCAGGCAAGGGTCTGTCCGAAATGCTGCTGGGTTCGGAGGATCTCTAACATGCGACACATTATCTCTGTATTGCTGGAAAACGAAGCCGGCGCGCTGTCCCGCGTGGTGGGCCTGTTCTCGGCCCGCGGCTACAACATCGAGACGCTGACCGTGGCGCCGACCGAAGACCCGACCTTGTCGCGGATGACCATCGTCACCTCCGGTTCGGATGACATCATCGAGCAGATCACCAAGCACCTGAACCGCCTGATCGAGGTGGTGAAGGTGGTGGACCTGACCGAAGGCCATCACATCGAACGCGAACTGATGCTGATCAAGGTGCGGGCGGTGGGCAAGGAGCGGGAAGAGATGAAGCGCACGGCGGACATTTTCCGCGGCCGCATCATCGACGTCACCGAAAAGAGCTACACGATTGAACTGACCGGCGCCAAGAGCAAGCTCGACGCGTTTATCGATTCGATCGACCGCGCCTCGATTCTTGAAACAGTCCGCACCGGCGGTTCCGGCATTGGACGCGGCGAACGCATCCTCAAAGTTTAAGCAGCACGCACCTCATACATAACGAATTTACTAGGAATGAACATGAAAGTTTTCTACGACAAAGACGCTGACCTCTCCCTGATCAAAGGCAAAAACGTGGCCATCATCGGCTACGGCTCGCAGGGCCATGCGCACGCACAAAACCTGAGCGACTCCGGTGTCAACGTCACCGTTGGCCTGCGCAAAGGCGGCGCTTCGTGGACCAAGGTTGAGAAAGCCGGCCTGAAAGTCGCTGAAGTGAACGAGGCCGTCAAAGCTGCCGACGTCATCATGATCCTGCTGCCGGACGAGAACATCGCCCAGGTTTACAACGAAAACGTCGCGCCGAACGCCAAGCAAGGCGCGGTACTGGCCTTCGCCCACGGCTTCAACGTGCACTACGGTCAAGTCGTGCCACGCGCCGACCTGGACGTGATCATGGTCGCACCGAAAGCCCCAGGCCACACCGTGCGCGCGACCTACACCCAGGGCGGCGGCGTGCCACACCTGATCGCCGTGTACCAGGACAAATCGGGCGTGGCCCGTGACATCGCCCTGTCGTACGCTTCGGCGAATGGCGGCGGCAAGGCCGGCATCATCGAAACCAACTTCCGCGAAGAAACCGAAACCGATCTGTTCGGCGAACAAGCCGTGCTGTGCGGTGGTGCGGTCGAGCTGATCAAAGCCGGCTTCGAAACCCTGACCGAAGCGGGCTACGCGCCGGAAATGGCGTACTTCGAGTGCCTGCACGAACTGAAACTGATCGTCGACCTGATCTACGAAGGCGGCATCGCCAACATGAACTACTCGATCTCGAACAACGCCGAATACGGCGAGTACGTGACCGGCCCGAAAGTCGTGACCTCGGCGACCAAAGATGCCATGCGTCAGTGCCTGAAAGACATCCAGACCGGTGAATACGCCAAGTCCTTCATCCTGGAAAACAAAGCTGGTGCACCGACCCTGATCTCGCGTCGTCGTCTGACCGCCGAGCACCAGATCGAAGAAGTCGGCGCCAAACTGCGCGCCATGATGCCTTGGATCGCCAAAAACAAAATGGTCGACCAGTCGAAGAACTAATCGACTTCCGCTCCAACAAAAAGCCGGCTCATGCCGGCTTTTTTTACGTTATGCTGGTGCTATGACAACATTCGACTGGCACGGCGGCGCCATCTCGCGCGCGACGGTGGTGGACGCCACCTACAAAAACACCCAGAACGTGCGCCGTTTCCTGACCGGGCAGTGCGGCCCCGACTTCAAGTTCGACCGCGACCTGATGGCGTGGATACGCAGCGGCGCCGCCCACACCATTGGCGACATCGCCGACGAATGGCAGCGCCGGCGGGGCTGAGTAGTCGTCAGCGCGCCAAAGCGAACCACAGCAGGAGCGCACTCCACAGTGTCAACCCGCCGACCAGCGAAGCGCCGCCGGTAGAGATCAGCATCTGGCCGGTTTTCTCGTCATAGGTCACTAGCTTGGGCCTGAAGAACTGCTTGGTATGGATCGCCCGCGCCCGGCCCAGCGAGATGATGGGGATGACCACGCGCCCGATGGCGTACAAGATGACTTCCATTAACAGGTAGAACGCAAACTCGATCACGATCGCCATAGCACGGCCCTCCGTCATTAATCTCTCATCATAGCAACCCGATAATTAGAAAATACTTAATTTGTTACAAACACTCACCATGTCTTACAGGTGTGCTTTGTAAATTCATGTACAGTGCGGCTTGTCGTAATCCCAACTTTGGAGCCGTAATGAACCTGATGAAAAAACTTGCCGCCGCTGCCGCCGTGTCCTTCGCGCTGGGCGCGCACGCCGCTCCGACTGATGCCCTGCCAACCACCGGCACGCTGGTGGTGGTGCCGGCTTATGGCGAAGTCAAACACGCCAACGACCAGGCCATCGTGATGCTGGCGATTGAGGAAACCGACAAGGACAAGGCCGCCGCCGCCTCGCGCGTCAACACCAAGATGAAGCAGGGCCTGGAGATCGTCAAGAAAGAAGATCCGCAAGCCAGCCTGAAAACCCAAGGCTATTACACCTATCCGGTCTACCCGGACGAAATCGTGCTGGCCAACGGCCGCCCGGCCAAGCAGCCGCGCGTGCCGGTGTCGTGGCGCGTGGGCCAGTACCTGGAAGTCACCACCACCAGCCTGGACAAACTGCCGAAAACCGTCGCCGCCGCGCAGAAGATCCTAACGCTCAACAGCATCAACTTCGGCCTGACCTCGGACACCACCAAGAAGCTGGATGACCAGCGCATCGCCGCCACCTACAAAAACCTGAACGAGCGCATCGCCTCGATCGCCAACGCCATGGGCCGCAAGGTCGGCGACGCCGTGCTCGATACGGTCGACTTTGAAGGCTCAGGCAATTACACGGAGTCCCGCGCTGCTGCGGCGCCGATGATGATGCGCATGAAGTCCGCCGACACTGCCGACGTGGCCGAACCAAGCTTCGAGCCGGGTGAGACCACCTTGCAGATGCAACTTGTGGGCAAAGTTCGCTTCAAATAAGCGTCTCGCGGCAACACATGAGGTAAAGTTGGCTTTTTATTCAGTTTGGAGCTTGCAATGAAATACCTCGTTGTCGCCGCCATGACGGCGTGTGTGATTGCCGCGCACGCCGCTCCGCTGGAAACCTTGCCGACCGCCGGCACGCTGGTGGTGGTGCCTGCCATTGGCGAAGTCACCCACGTCAATGACCAGGCCACCGCCACGCTGTCGGTCGAGGAAAACGACAAGGACAAAGCCGCGGCCGCCTCACGCGTCAACCAGAAGATGAAGCAGGGCGTGGAGCTGCTGAAGAAAGCCGATCCGCAAGCCATCCTGAAAACCCAGAACTACTACACCTACCCGGTCTATCCGGAAGAAGTGCAGGCGCCACCGGGCCAGCCGCGCAAGCCGCGCGTGCCGACTTCCTGGCGCGTCGGCCAGTCGGTGCAACTGGTGACGACCAACCTCGACAGCCTGCCGAAAACCGTGGCCGCCGCGCAAAGCGTATTGAGCCTTAACCAGCTGCGCTTCGGCCTGTCGCCGGCCACCAGCAAAAAGCTGGATGACCAGCGGATTGCCGCCACCTATCTCAACTTGAATGAGCGCGTCACTTCCATCGCCGCCGCCATGGGCCGCAAGGTCAGCGACGCCGCGCTCGATACAGTGGATTTTGAAGGCTCCGGCAATTATCCCGAGCGGGTCCAGATCACCGGCTCCAGCGTGGCAGCGTTTGCCCGCGCCGCTGCGGAGCCGGTGACGGAGCCGAGCTTCGAACCGGGCGAAACCACGCTGACGATGCGGCTGGTGGGCAAAGTGCGCTTCAAATAAGCAAACTTGGGCAGAATAGGGGATGGCGCGCCATCCCCTTTTTTATAGTCGGCTCCTCTATAATGATGGCGCACACACGATAACCAGAACGGATCACCATGCCCAATTTCCCCCGCCGCCGCGCCAAGAACGCGGCCATCGCCAAACTGCCCAAAACGTCCCGTTTCAGCCGTTTTGCGCGTCGCGCCCGCGGAGAGGATCTTGACCGGCCGCGCCATCGCGGCATTTACCTGCTGCCGAACGCCTTCACCACGGCGGCGCTGTTCTGCGGCTTCTACGCCATCGTCATGGCGATGAACCAGAAATTCGAGCACGCCGCCTGGGCCATCTTCATCGCCATGGTGCTGGACGGCCTGGATGGCCGCGTCGCCCGCCTGACCAACACGCAGAGTGAATTCGGCGCGCAGTACGACTCGCTGTCGGACATGGTGTCCTTTGGCGCCGCACCGGCGCTGGTGATGTACGAATGGTCGCTGCGCGGCCTGGGCAAGCTGGGTTGGATCGCGGCGTTTGTCTACTGCGCTGGCGCCGCCTTGCGCCTGGCGCGTTTCAATACCAATATCGAAGTGGTGGACAAGCGCTACTTCCAGGGCATGCCGTCGCCATCTGCCGCCGCGTTGATTGCCGGCTTTATCCTGATGATGCTGGACCTCGACGTCTCCGGGCTGGAAATGGCCTGGATCTCGTGGGGCATTGCCTTGTTTGCCGGCCTGACGATGGTCAGCAACGTGCCGTTCTACAGTTTCAAGGATGTGAACTTCCGCAAGCCGGTGCCGTTTATCGGCGTGTTCCTGATCGCGCTGGGACTGGCGCTGATCGCCATCAAGCCGGCGGCCACCTTGTGGCCTCTGTTTGCGATCTACGGCATTTCGGGCTATGTCGTCGCCGCCTGGCGCGCGGCCAAGGGCAAAAAGGTCAGCCTGATCCAGACCGACATGCACAGCGACGATCCGAGCGAACGACGCTAAACACCGGGCGGTAGGCCCTGAGAAGATTAAGCAACGAAGCATTAGCCACGGAGCGATCATGAACAACTCATCCAACCGCCTCATCATCTTCGACACCACGCTGCGCGACGGCGAGCAATCGCCTGGCGCCTCCATGACGAAGGACGAAAAAGTCCGCATCGCCAAGCAGCTGGAGCGCCTGCGCGTGGATGTCATCGAAGCCGGCTTCGCGGCCGCCTCGCCGGGCGACTTCGAATCCATCAAGGCGATTGCCACGGTGGTGCGCGAATCGACCATCTGCTCGCTGTCGCGCGCCAATGACCGCGATATCGCCCGCGCCGCCGAAGCGCTGGCGCCGGCCGAGCGCAAACGCATCCACACTTTTATCGCCACCTCCAAGCTGCACATGGAGGCCAAGCTGCGCATGCTGCCAGAGCAGGTGCTGACGCAAGCCTGCAACGCAGTGCGCTTCGCCCGCCAGTTCACCGACGATATCGAATTCAGTCCGGAAGACGGCAGCCGCTCGGACGAGGACTTCCTGTGCCGCGTGCTGGAAGGCGTGATCGCCGAAGGCGCGACCACCATCAACTTCCCGGACACGGTGGGCTACGCGGTGCCGGAGATTTTCGGCGAGACCATCCGCCGCCTGCGCGAACGCATCCCCAACTCCGACAAGGCCGTGTGGTCGGTGCACTGCCATAACGACCTTGGACTGGCGGTGGCCAATTCGCTCGCCGGTGTGATGATCGGCGGCGCGCGCCAGGTCGAGTGCACCATCAATGGCCTCGGCGAACGCGCCGGCAACACCGCGCTGGAAGAAGTGGTGATGGCGCTGCGCACGCGCGGCGGCTACTACAACCTGGAATGCGGCATCGACACCACGCAGATTGTGGCGGCGTCCAAGATGGTGTCGCAGATTACCGGCTTTGCGGTGCAGCCCAACAAGGCGGTGGTGGGCGCGAACGCGTTTGCGCACGCTTCCGGCATCCACCAGGACGGCATGCTGAAGTCGCGCGAGACCTACGAGATCATGCGCGCCGAAGACGTCGGCTGGGCTGCGACCAAGATCGTGCTGGGCAAGCTGTCCGGCCGCAACGCCTTCAAGCAGCGCTTGCAGGGACTGGGCATCGATCTGGAATCGGAGACCGAAGTCAATGCGGCGTTCGCGCGCTTCAAGGAACTGGCCGACCGCAAGGCCGAGATTTTTGACGAGGACATCCTGGCGCTGGTGTCGGACGAGCAGCAGTCGCAGGAGAGCGAGTTCTATCGCTTCGTCTCGCTGGAGCAGCGCTCGGCCAGCGGCGAAACGCCGGCGGCTAAAATCGTGTTCGTCATCGACGGCGAAGAACACGTCAGCGAAGGCCGTGGCGATGGCCCGGTCGACGCCACCGTCAACGCCATCGAGGGTGAAGTCGGCAGCGGGGCGGAGCTGGTGCTGTTCTCGGTGAACGCCATCAGCACCGGCACGCAATCGCAGGGCGAGGTGACGATGCGCTTGTCGAAGGAAGGCCGCATCGTCAACGGCGTCGGCGCGGACCCGGACATCATCGTGGCTTCGGCCAAGGCCTACCTGTCGGCGCTGAACAAACTGCATTCGAAAATTGAAAGAGTCAATCCGCAACCATGAGTGAGCAATTTGATGTGGTGGCGCTGGGCGAGGCCATGGTGGAGTTCAACCAGGCCAACGCCAGCGAACCGTTGTACCGTCAGGGTTTTGGCGGCGATACCTCCAACGCAGTCATCGCCGCCAGCCGCCAGGGCGCGCGCGTGGCCTACCTGAGCTGCGTAGGCGAAGACCATTTCGGCCGCATGCTGCTGGACCTGTGGCAGGCCGAGGGCGTGGACGTCAGCACGGTGGCGCGCGATGCGCAGGCGCCGACCGGCCTGTATTTCGTCAACCATGGACCACAAGGGCACAGCTTCAGCTATCTGCGCGCAGGATCGGCGGCCAGCCGCATGCAGCCGCAGACCATGGACCTGAGTGCGGCAGGGCGTACGCGCTGGCTGCATGTCTCCGGCATCTCGCAGGCGATATCGGCCAGCGCTTGCGACACCGTGTTTGCCGCCATCGAAACCGCGCGCGCGGCGAACGGTAAGGTGAGTTTCGATCCCAATCTGCGCCTGTCCTTGTGGCCATTGGCGCGCGCCCGCGCAACCATTTGCGCGACGATTGCGATGACCGATCTGTTTCTGCCTAGTCTGGACGAAGCGGTGGCGCTGGCCGGCACCGACGATGTGCCGGCGATCTTCGCCTGGGCCCGCGCGCATGGCGCCCACACGGTGGTGCTGAAAAGCGGCCCGGCCGGCGCATGGTATGCGGAGCAGGGCGCCGAACCGCAACTGGCCGCCGCCCGCGCGGTGCTGGCGGTGGATGCTACCGGCGCCGGCGACTGCTTCGATGGCAGCTTGCTGGCACGTCTCGCGGCCGGTGACTCGCTGGCCGACGCGGTGCGCTACGCGAATGCCGCCGCCGGCCTTTCTACGCTGGGCCAAGGCGCGGTGGCGCCGATTCCGACCGCCGCGCAAGTCCGCGCCGCATTGGGCTGATACTTCGCTCCGCGCCGAAGCATTTGCGCGGCTAGGTGACTATCCTGATGTTTTCAACAGGAGGTTCACATGGCTGTCACTTGTTTCATCCGTTACGAGATCGATCCCTTCCAGCGCGATGCGTTTCGTCAGTATGCCGAAAACTGGAACCGCATCATTCCGCGCCTGGGCGGCCGGCTGTTGGGCTACTTCCTGCCGCTGGAAGGCACCAATTACGAGGCGTGGGGCCTGGTCGGCTTTGACTCGCTGGCAGAGTACGAAGCGTACCGCGCCCGCTTGCGCGAGGACGCCGAGGCCAAGGATAATTTCGCCTTTGCGCAGCAACAGCGCTTCATCCTGCGCGAGGAGCGCACCTTTCTGTCAAAGGTAACGTCGTGATCCGCCTGGAGGCCGCCGGTGAGCCTACGCTGGCGCTGTATCACCAGCTTTCGCCAGCGGACAAGGGCGATGTGCTCTACGTCCACGGCTCGACGTTTGGCGCCGATCTGTCGGTGCGTTACCAGCTGGATGGGCGTTCATGGGCCGATACGCTGTGCGATGCAGGCTTCAACGTGTGGTCGTTTGACTTCGCCGGCTATGGCGCCTCGGATCGTTATCCGGTGGACGCTGCGCATCCTGTCGGCGACATCGCGCAAGTGCTGCCGCAATTACAGCGCGTGATCGCCGCCATCCGTTCCCGCAACCACGGTCGCCGCGTGAGCCTGTTGGCGCATTCGTGGGGCGGTACAGTGGCGCTGCACTACGCTTCCACCCACGCGGACAATCTGGCGTCACTGGCACTATTCGCACCGATTCTGGCGCGCGATGCCGTCGCAATGCCGCCAGCACCAACATCGCCGCACTTTCTGCTGACGGCCTGGGCTCAATACCGTCGCTTCATTGAGGATGTTCCGGCTGGCGAGACGCAGCCGCTTTCGGAGCGCCACTTCCAGTTGTGGAGCGAAGCTTTTCTGGCCACCGATCCGGACGCCGGCCAGCGTACGCCGCCTGCCGTGCAATCACCGGCGGGCCCGCAGCGCGATGTGCGTGCGCTGCGCAGCGGCCAGGTGCTCTACGATGCCGCCGCCATCAAGGTCCCGACCTTGCTGGTGCGCGGTGAATGGGACCGGGCATGCAGCGCAGCCGATGCGGATTGCCTGTTGAGCAGCATCGCCGGCGCTGCCAAGACGAGCATCACCATTCCCAAGGCGACGCACTTGATGCATCTGGAGTCGTCCCGTGGCCTGCTTTACAATGCCGTCAACGATTTCTTATCCGGAGCTGTCGCATGATCGCGGTGATTTTTGAGGTGACGCCCAGTGCCGATGGTCGCGCGGAGTATCTGCAGCGCGCGGCCCAGCTGGCGCCTTTGCTGGCTGGTGTGGACGGCTTCATTTCTGTCGAGCGGTTCAGCAGCTTGGCGCAGCCGGGCAAGCTGCTGTCGCTGTCCTTCTGGCGCGACGAGGCGGCGGTACAGGCATGGCGCAGTCAGGAAGAACATCGCGCCGCGCAGGAAGCAGGGCGTGGCGGTGTGTTCGACAGCTACCGCTTGCGTGTCGCCTCGGTGATGCGCGACTACGGCATGCACGACCGCGCGCAAGCGCCGGCTGGCACGCCATGACGCTGGCGCAGCCGCGCTTTACGCGCGTCGCCGCCGCCATCGGCGATCCGACGCGGGCGCTGATGCTATCGCGGCTGCTGGACGGCCGCTTCTATACGGCCACCGAACTGGCGCAGCATGCCGGCGTGGCTGCGCCAACCGCCTCCCAGCATCTGCGGCTGTTGGTCGATGAAGGACTGGCCCGCGTGCGCGCGCAGGGACGCCATCGCTATTACATGCTCGCCGACGGCAATGTGGCGCACGTACTGGAAGCGCTGCTGCGGGTGGCCGATGGCGCGCTGCCGGAATCCACGCGCTGGAAAGCGCCATCCATGCACGGCCTGCGTCATGCGCGCAGCTGCTACGGCCACTTGGCGGGCGTGCTGGGCGTGGATCTGTGCCAATGCTTTGTTCAAAACGGCTGGGTAACCGGCGACGCCCACGACTACCCGCTGACTGAAGACGGCGCAGCGCACCTGCGCGGACAGGGCATCGTGCTGCAAGAAGCGCCGCGTCAGCTGTATGGCTGCGTCGACTGGTCCGAACGGCGCGACCACTTCGCCGGCCCGCTGGCAGTGGCGCTGCTGGATAACTTCCTAGAACGCGGCTGGCTGCGCCGCAGCGACGACAGCCGCGCGCTGACGGTCACCGCCAGCGGCAAGCAGTCACTGAATGATTGGCTGAAGCGCTGAACCAGCAGCGTTGCGATTATTCGCCGTTGCCGCGCTCATCACTTTTGCGCACCGCCGCCTGTGCGGCAGCCGTCTTCTGCGGCGATGGCCCTTCCAGCCGCCAGACATACTGCATCTGCGTCCAGCTTTCGACGGCTTGGCCATCATGCATGGCGGGTTTGAATTTACATTTGGAGAGGGAGTCTTTCGCCGCGCTGTCGAGTAACGGATAGCCGCTGGAGCGGACCACGCGGGTATCTTGCACGTTGCCATCGGCGCCGATCAGGAAAGCCAGTTGCACGGTGCCTTGCTGTTCCTTACGCAAGGATTCCTTGGGCCATTCCGGCCTGACGCACGTACTGAATTCCGCCGTAGCGTCGGTGGCCACCGGCGTTTGCGCCAACGCGGTCGTTAACAATGGAAACGCCGCGAGGAGCGCGGCGAGATATTTCGTCATGTTGACACCCTCCAGATAGAGGGTGTCAATTTAACATGTTTATTGATTTAGAAGCGAACTTTGACGTAAGCTGCCGGGCCGTTTAAGCGGACATTCAGGTCGGTGCTGTCGCGCTGACGGTTCAGGCTGATTTTGCTGGCGGTATATTCCGCCACCACACCCACCGATTTGACCGGGAACCATTCAACGCCGATGGCGCCGCCGTAGATGTGGCCCTGGATGCTGCCGCCGTTTTTCTTGATGCCGGAAGCGTCGGCGTAGACGCGGACGTTTTCCGAAATCGCATGGCGCCAGCCCAGTTCCAGCAATGGAGCCCAAGCGCTTTCTTTCTCTTCATACGCGCCGCTGCCGGACACGCCGTTCAGCACGCCGCTGGCGGTGCCTTTCAGGCTGGCTTGGTAGTAAGCCGCGCCGACGCCGACGCCGAACACGTCGTTGCCGCTGCCGATCCACCATTTATAGGCCAGATTGGCCAGGTCCAGCTTCAGCTTCGCGTCGAGTTTGCCGTTGCCGGTCAGCGGCAGGCCGTTGGCATTGGTGGTGCCGCTCAAGGTTGGGCTGTAGGTTTTGTCGTAGCGGTAATAGTCGAAGTCCAGGCCTTGTGAATCGCCCAGCAGCATCGACGCCTTCACGCGCGGCAGCGTCACGTGGTCGGTCTTGTAGGTGCCAGTGTCGATGCGGCCGTAGTTGGTGTCGCCTTCATAATTGATGCGCGGTTCGGTGTAGAAGGCGCCGACCGACAGGCTGGCGCGGTCCAGCGCCGGCGACGGATCAGCCCAGGCGATGGCGCTGACGGTGCTCAAGGCCATCAAGGTGGCAGCGTAAATGGCGTGGCGGGCAGGGGGCGTACGTAAGGACATGTGTTCTCCATGAGTTGCAATGTTGATGGGAAGATATTAGCAACCACAACCTGCAAATCACGTCGGCGCACGTCCCCAGTGCGCGTCGGAATGCTCCTACCTGCGCCGCACTTCGCGCTCCTCGTCCGGCCCGTTGACCATGGACTGCACCACGCCCTGGCGGTTGAACTCCACCGACATCATCGAATTCCACACATCCTGTTCTTTATAGCGGTACAGCCAGACGTCGCCATCCACGCTGGCATAATGCGTGACCTGGGTCGGCCGGCCGAAGATGCGCAGGATGCTGGCCTTGTCGTCCTTGCCCAGCTTGACGGTGCCAAACTTGGCGCTGGTCAGCACCTGTTCGTAGGACACCAGCCGGCCGTCGGCGCCGATGCGCGCCATCCAGGTGTATTGGCCCATCGGCCCGGTGGCGTATTCCAGCATGGTGTCGACGCCGTCGGCGTAGACATTGGTGGGCTGGCCGAGGCGGGCCTTGACTGCATCCAGCGGCGCGCCCGGCTGTGGCGGCGGCTCGCCGAAGTGGGCGCAGGCGCTGACGGCCAGCGCCAGAATTGTCAGAACAATAGCGTTTTTCATGTTTATCTCCTGAAAAAGCACCAAAAATAGCGCATGCGTGATTTTTTCCGTTATACTTCCGGGTCTGGTCTTTTCGGCCAGGCTTCATTGTAATCACGGTGTGCAGGGTTACGACTCCGCGCACCGCATGTTAAAGGTAAATATCATGACCGTAGAAAACATCAACAAAGCAGCGATCATCGCTGACAACGCCCGTGGCCAAAAAGACACCGGCTCGCCAGAAGTGCAAGTTGCACTGCTGACCGCACGTATCAACGAGCTGAACGGCCACTTCAAAGCCCACAGCAAAGATCACCACTCGCGTCGTGGTCTGATCATGATGGTTAACCGTCGTAAGAGCCTGCTGTCCTACCTGAAAAACAAGGACGCCACCCGTTATCGCGATCTGATCGCTAAACTGGGCCTGCGTAAGTAATTCTTGCGTCGTCCGGCTTAAATCAAAATGCCTGCGCCAGTTTGCTGTCGCGGGCATTTTGTCTTTCTGGACGTTAAAAAAATGCTAATTTGCAGCATGTAGTGAATGTAGTAAAGGTGGCCTCGCGGCTGCCTGTGGTGAGGTGAACGACAGCCCCTGAAAATCTGTCGGCAAATAGAAAGGGATTACCCATGTTTAATAAAGTTACGAAAACCTTCCAGTACGGTCAACACACCGTCACGCTGGAAACTGGCGAGATCGCTCGTCAGGCCTCCGGCGCGGTGATGGTGTCGATTGAAGACACCGTAGTGCTGGCTACCGTGGTGGCGCGCAAAGACGCGAAACCAGGCCAGGACTTCTTCCCGCTGACCGTCGACTACCTTGAGAAAACCTATGCTGCCGGTAAAATCCCGGGCGGTTTCTTCAAGCGTGAAGGTCGTCCTTCGGAAAAAGAAACGCTGACATCCCGCCTGATCGACCGTCCGATCCGTCCTCTGTTCCCAGAGGGCTACATGAATGAAGTGCAAGTCGTCATTCACGTGCTGTCGGTCAACCCAGAAATTGACCCGGACATCGCCGCGATGATCGGTGCTTCGGCCGCGCTGTGCGTGTCGGGCGTACCGTTCAACGGCCCAATCGGCGCCGCCCGCGTGGGTTACGCCAACGGCCAGTACATCCTGAACCCAACCGTCGAACAACTGAAAACCTCGCAGATGGATCTGGTGGTAGCCGGTACCGAGACCGCCGTGCTGATGGTGGAATCGGAAGCGCAGCAGCTGTCGGAAGAAATCATGCTGGGCGCCGTGGTCTTCGGCCACACCGAAATGAAGGCCGTGATCGACGCGATCCACGACCTGGTACGCGACGGCGGCAAGCCTGAGCAAGTCTGGACCGCGCCAGCGAAAAACGAAGCGCTGATCGGCCGCGTGGCCCATTTCGCCGAATCGAAAATCCGCGAAGCCTACCAGACCCGCGACAAGCAAGCCCGTACCGACAAGCTGCGCGCGATGTCGTCGCAAGTGGTGGCCGACCTGGCGGCAGAAGCTGCCGCTGCTGGGGCTGCTGCTCCGGACAACGTCGAAGTTGGCAACATCCTGTTCGACATGGAATCGAAAACCGTGCGTTCGCAGATCCTCGAAGGCGAACCACGCATCGACGGCCGCGACACCCGCACCGTGCGTCCAATCGCGATCCGCACCTCGGTGCTGCCGCGTACCCACGGCTCGGCCCTGTTCACCCGTGGCGAAACCCAGGCCCTGGTCGTAGCAACGCTGGGCACCGCCCGCGATTCGCAGAAGATCGACGCGCTGATGGGCGAGTACACCGATGACTTCATGCTGCACTACAACATGCCACCGTTCGCCACCGGCGAAACCGGCCGCGTCGGTACGCCGAAGCGCCGTGAGATCGGCCACGGCCGTCTGGCCAAGCGCGCGCTGATCGCTGCGCTGCCGTCGGCTGACGAGTTCAGCTACTCGGTGCGTCTGGTGTCGGAAATCACCGAATCGAACGGTTCGTCGTCGATGGCGTCGGTCTGCGGCGGCTGCCTGGCGCTGATGGATGCCGGCGTGCCGATGAAAGAGCACGTGGCTGGTATCGCCATGGGCCTGATCAAGGAAGGCGGCCGTTTCGCCGTGCTGTCCGACATTCTGGGTGACGAAGATCACCTGGGCGACATGGACTTCAAAGTCGCCGGTACCCGCAACGGTATCACCGCGCTGCAGATGGACATCAAGATCCAGGGCATCACCAAGGAAATCATGCAAGTGGCACTGGCACAAGCCAAAGAAGGCCGCGAGCACATCCTGGGCGAAATGCAAAAGGCCGTGCCGAGCGTGAAGACCGAACTGTCGGACTTCGCACCACGCCTGATCACCATCAAGATCAACCCGGAGAAGATCCGTGACGTGATCGGCAAGGGCGGCGCCGTGATCCGCGCGCTGACCGAAGAAACCGGCACCCAGATCGACATCAGCGACGAAGGCGTGGTCACCATCGCTTCCGTCGACGCTGCTGCCGGCCAAGAAGCCAAGCGCCGCATCGAAGAACTGACCGCCTCGGTCGAAGTAGGCAAGACCTACGACGGCGTAGTCCTGAAGCTGCTGGACTTCGGCGCGATCGTGCAAGTGATGCCAGGTAAAGATGGTCTGCTGCACATCTCGCAGATCGCCAACGAGCGTGTGAACGCCGTGGCCGATTACCTGAAAGAAGGCCAGGCAGTGCGCGTCAAGGTTCTGGAAACCGACGACCGCGGCCGCCTGAAACTGTCGATGAAAGCTGCTGCTGAAGAAGCTGCCGCTGCTGCACAGTAATCTCAGCCTAGGCTGATGTAGAGAACCGCCGGGTGCGCAAGCCCCGGCGGTTTTTTTATGGCTCTTTGATTTGACATCTGAAAGCGAAGCTGTGGAGCTGGGATTACGCACAGTGGTGCGCCTCAAACAGCAAGAGAAGCTACGCCAACTCCGAGGCAAGTTGGCTTGGGAGGGCAGCCTTGACGCTATCCGGTCTGACAAATGATTTTGGTGGACTCCAGTGTCTGGATTGATTTGCACTTTGCGATGACCTTATTTCCCTGATTTCCCTCATGTACGACGAGATATGCTAAATTGGCAATACATCAACGTGATTTGGCGCACGACCGATCTGGCTGATCCCGTCCGCTTAGTTTCCGAGTGAACAGGCGCGACGCCCGCTGTGGAATAGGCGGTCTTTGTCTTTCGATGCCTTTGTGGCAAGCTGTGGTTTAATTGTTTTAAATATATTTCTCTGGGTCACACGTTAGGCATCAAGTGCACAAATTCTTCATCGCCATTCTTATCGCTATCGTCGGTAGCGCATCGGCCGCAGCCGCTGCGCCATGCCAGGAGCCTAAACTGGAGTCGGTGCCAAGCACTCACACCGAATGCTACTTCTACAAAGGAACCAGTCATTTCCGTGCGGAGGAGTATTCCGCTGCCCTCAAGGAATGGCTTGTCATCGTGGACAAAGCCGATATTCCGATAGAGCTCGAACATTTCCGCGCAAGCGCTCAAAATAACATCGGCTTTCTTTACTACATGGGCTGGGGTGTGAAGCAGAGCTCGGAGATTGCTATCGCGTACTGGCTGCCCGCCGCGAAGGCTGGACACGACGAAGCTACCTACCATCTTTGCCATGCATATGCTGACGCGGGGAGCAAGCTTGCGCTGGGCTACTGTCGCGAAGCTCTTCGCCGCTATAACAGGACCGGGAGTACCGATAGCGAGGACAGCGAGGTCGTCGCTCAAATTCGCGAATACATATCGCGTCTGGAGGCACAGTGATGCCAGGCCAACCGGATGCGGACGCCGACGCAGCTTTACCGCGGGGTTTAATTTACCAATGAAGTCACTACTCTCTGAATTACGGGCGCTTGAAGTCGAGTTTCATCACCCCGGTGGTCGCTGCAATACGGATCGTCTGGGCAGAACCCACGATCGCGCCATCATTTTGAAGTACTTGTCCGAGCAGGAAAGTTCGCCGTCGGTGATATCGGACGATTTTGCCGTGAGCCAGCTGGCGCCGGATATTGGGCTGCTGACTTACCGCTCAGCCCATCGAAAAGAAGAAGGCAGCTTGGTAGACCACACCCTACGTTCTTCCGTATGGGGTCGCGTTGAGCCCCCATGGCAGTTGCGCTATCACCAAGGCACGCCGGCACGCGAGCTTTGGCATGCATAAACTCAATAATCGCTTCAACTATCTGCGCGGGATGGAGGCGCTGGCTGCCGTCGTGCTGCCGATTGTTTTCGTTCTGGATTGGCGCAAGTCGGCAACGGGCGTGCATTGGCCGCTTGGGCTGGCTGCGCTGCTTTCGGTGAGCTATTTGCTGGTGCAGGGAGCGCTGTATTGGCAGCTGAAGCACAGCGCCTCGTCAGCGTCGGCCTCATTGCCGGGCTATTTTGGTAGACTGTTCAACACATTCAAGGCATCCAATCTGGTGCTGTTTGGTGGCGTGGCGCTTGGTTTCGTTGTCCAGATCATGGACGACGGCTGGAACGCGCAACTGGCCTGGCCGTTCGGGATTTTCCTGTTCGCCGTGCTTGAACACATCAACTATTATCACTATCAGCTGATGTATGACACCTCCGCATCAGTGCGGTATGTGTTGCGCAATCGCCGCCTGCGCAAGGCTGCGCTGGGCGTCGACTTGAATCGACATGCTGGGTAACAGGAATCGCTATGCAGGCTTCATGTAAGTGTAAACAGCCCCCATTCTATTTTGGGGATTACGTGACCATTGAGAGTGGTGACGATCCACGCGGCGCCGAAGTATCCTTATCTACTTGCAAGCGTTGCGGCGTTGTGTGGCTGACGTATCTGATCGAAGACCCGCAGTACAGCCGTTCTGGGCGGTGGTGGCGCGTCGAGGTGAGCCCTGAGTTGAGGGGGCAAGTTTCTGCTGCGACGGCTAAAGAATTCATCGAGCGTCAGCCGGATGGATTCGCCGGCGGCAGTTTCTTTAATTCGTCTAGACATGCCATCGTGGCGCCTATCCATGTCGCATAAAGCCTTGTACATTATCTACACTGAACGCGAGATGCTGCTGTCGAAGGCTCGCTACTGTCACCATCTGCGGCGACACAGGTTGAGACGCTGCTTGCCAGCGAGAGCCTAAGCTGTGTGCTCACATTCAAATGATGTAGATGAAAGGAACGCTATGGCTAAATATCTGATTTCTTTCCCGAGTGCGGCGATGGTGGTGCCGCAAGATGAGTTGGAAGAAGTGGGGCATGCTGCGCGTGCCGTGATCGAAGAGACCAAGGCGGCCGGCGTTTACGTCTTCGCCGGCGGCATCAATGAAAGCGTGCCGCCGGTGCTGGTGTCGGCGGACGGCACGACGGAAGAGGGCGGCTATCCCTGGGCGCCGACGCTGAATGGCGGCTTCACCGTGCTCGAACTCCCATCGCGGGACGATGCCATTACCTGGGCGGCGCGCATCGCCAAGGCCTGCCGCTGTCGCCAGGAGCTACGCGTGTTTCAGTTTGATCCGCTATCCTGAGTACGCCGTTTTTAAAGCACGAACTGCACTTATTTCACACGCTCTGGTCTAATTCCCTACGGAGGACGCCATGAGCAATCTCTACGACGAAGACGTGGCTGCCTGGGCGCAAGAGCAGGTGGCTCTGTTGCGCTCAGGCCAATGGGCGTTGCTGGACATTGAGCATATCGCCGAAGAAATTGAGGACATGAACATCAGCCATCGCCATCAACTGGCGCACAGGCTGGCGATTTTGATGGCGCATCTGCTGAAGTGGAAGTATCAGCCAGATCGGCGTGGCAACAGCTGGAAGCGCACCATACGGGATCAGCGCCAACAGATCGCAAAAATGCTGAAGAAGATGCCCAGTCTGCGCCACTTGCTGGAGGATCCTGAGTGGAATGAAGAGGTGTGGACAGATGCTCTCGGCATGGCCGTGCTGCAAACAGAGCTGACCGACCTGCCCAAGGCCCGCGAATGGACCCTGGAGCAGGTGCTGGCTGAGGATTACTTGCCGTCGTAAGTCACGCGGAAGATGCGGCCGCCGTAGTCGTCGGACACCAGCAGCGAACCATCGGCCTGCGTCACCACGTCGACCGGCCGGCCCACCACCTCATCGCCGCGCAGGAAGCCGTCGATAAAGGCGGTGTCGCTGACCAGCTTGTTACCGTACAGCGTAATTAGATGCACCGTGTAGCCGCTCTTGGTGCTGCGGTTCCACGAACCATGCTCGGCCACGAAGATATTGTTGCGATAGATTTCCGGGAACTGCTTGCCGGTGTAGAAGCTCATGCCCAGCGGCGCCACGTGCGGCCCCAGCTTGGCGACCGGCGGCTCAAACTCTTCGCAGGTGCGGTTCTTGCCAAACTCCGGATCCGGCACCACGCCGCCGTGGCAATAGGGGAAGCCGAAATGCTGGTTCGGCTTGGTCACCACATTCAGTTCGCAGGACGGCGTGTTGTCGCCTAGTTCGTCGCGGCCATTGTCGGTGAACCACAGCTGCTTGGTCGATGGATGGAAATCGAAGCCCACGGTGTTGCGCACGCCGCGCGCCACTTCTTCCAGCTGGCTGCCATCCGGATTCATGCGGTAGATCTTGGCGCTCTTGGTGTCGTCGGTATCGCAGATATTGCACGGCGCGCCGACCGGGATGTACAGCTTGCCATCGGGCCCGGCCCGCATCACCTTCTCGCCATGCCACTTGTCGCTCGGCAGGCTGGTCTTGACCACTGTATACGACGGTTTCTGCGCATAGCGCTTGTCGATGTTGTCGAAGCGGATCACGCGGCTGATTTCGCCCACGTACAGCGCGCCGTTCAGCAGCGTCACGCCGATCGGATTTTCCAGTCCCTCGGCCACGGTCACCACCTCGGCCGACTGCTTGTCGGCGCGCGGCACCAGCGCATAGACTTTGCCCGCCTTGCGCGAACCGACGTAGACGATGCCGCTGTCCGACACCACCATGCTGCGCGCCGTCGTCGCGCCATCCGCATACAGACTGATGTGGAAGCCCTTTGGCAGTTTGAAGCCGCTCAGCAGGTCGGTGGCGGCCGGCTTGGCCGCAGGGGCAGCCGTGGCCACCGCAGGCACCGCCAGCTTCTTGTTGGCGCTGGCGGCGATGTAATCGGCCAGTGATGCAATTTGCGCCGCGCTCAGCGTTGGCGACCAGGCCGGCATATTCTTCTCCGGCACGCCCTTGCTGATGATCTTGATGAGATTGGCCTTGGTCGGCGCGCCGTGGATCCAGGCGTGCTCGCCCAGCGTCGGGCCGATGGCGCCTTCCATTTTGGCGCCGTGGCAGACGGCGCAGTTGGCTTGGTAGAGTTTGTCGGCGGTTTGTGCCGAAGCGGTGAAGGCAGTGAACGCCATGCCGATGGCGGCGGCTTGCAGAGCGAACTTGTGCATTGTTATTTTCCCCTGTTGGTTGACGGCGTTATTGTACCGTCAGCCAAGGGGAGCAGGCGGACTGAGCCGCCTCCGGTGTAATGCAGGCTTAGCGGGCGCCAGTTGCGCGCAGTTGCAGCGCCGGCGCGCGGCCCGGTGCGTTGCGAGGACGCGAGGCGGTCATCGGCGACACGCTGGCCGTACGCGGCCCGCCATCGACCTGGAACACGCTGACCAGTTCAGCCAGATGCGCCGACTGGCCTTGCAGCGCCTCGGCAGCGGCAGCGGCTTCCTCCACCAGCGCGGCGTTCTGCTGGGTCACACCATCCATTTCCATGATGGCCTGGTTGATCTGCTCGATGCCGGCTTCCTGCTCGCTGCTGGCGGCCGTGATCTGTTCCATGATCTCGCTGACGTTGCGGATGCTGCCGACGATTTCCGCCATGGTCTTGCCGGCCTCGTCCACCAGCATGCCGCCGTTAGCGATCTTCTCGACCGACTCGTTGATCAACAGCTTGATGTCCTTCGCTGCGCTGGCCGAACGCTGGGCCAGCGTGCGCACTTCCTGCGCCACCACGGCAAAGCCGCGGCCCTGTTCGCCGGCGCGGGCGGCTTCCACCGCTGCGTTCAACGCCAGGATATTGGTCTGGAAGGCGATGCCATCAATGACACCGATGATGTCGACGATCTGGCGCGACGAGGCGCTGATTTCTTCCATCGTGGTCACTACGCCGCCGACCACTTCGCCACCGCGCACGGCCACGCCGGACGCGCTGGCCGCCAGCTGGTTGGCTTGGCGTGCAAACTCGGTGTTCTGCTTGACGGTGGCGGTCAGTTCTTCCATCGACGATGCGGTCTCTTCCAGCGAGCCAGCCTGCTGCTCGGTGCGCGACGACAGATCCTGGTTGCCGCTGGCGATTTCATCAGCGGCGGTAGCGACCGAATCGGTGCTGCCGCGTACTTCGCTGACGATGGCGGCCAGTCGCTCGCGCATGGCGGCGATGCTGTACAGCAGGCTGCTGTTGTCGCCGTCGGCCAGTTGCACGCGTACCGTCAGGTCGCCGCCGGCGATACGGTCGGTGATACCGGCTGCATAGCCCGGTTCGCCGCCCAGCTGTTTCAGCAGCGAACGGCTGATCAACCAGCCGAGTGCCAGTGCCGCCACGATCGAGATGGTGCTCAGCACGACGATCATCAGCGCCGAGCCGATGCTGCGGTCATGGATGGTTTTGCCGATCTCATCGATGACAGCCTTCTGGCGCTCAACCAGCGCACCCATGCTGGCGACATACACCTCGCCGGCCGGAATGAATTCTTTCTCGATGATCTGGTTGGTGTGCTCGATATTGCCGGTCGCTTTTTCCGCGAAGGCTTGCTTGCGGATGGCCTGGTAGGTCTTGCGTTTGTCTTGCGCAGCCTCGAACAGCGACTTGGCCTGGCTGTCGCTCAGCAGTTCGACGATCTGGCGTTGATAGCCTTCGGCGACCTTCGAGGTGTTGGCAATGCCGTCCTCAAACATTTTTTGAGTACCAGGATCGTCGGTCTTGGATGCCGCCAATGCGCGTTGCACATTGATTTCAACGATGCCTTTCCAGCCGCTGACCAGGCGCTCGGTCTTCAGATGCTGGTCGAGCAGGGCGTCGGTGTCGCGCGCGGTCTGGCGGATGCTCATCCAGCTGGCGATGGCTACAGCAAGTAGCAGGATCAGCGTCACGCCGAAGCCGATGGCCAGGCGATTGCTGACTTTCATTTCAGATAATTTCATGGTACCTCCGTATGGTGGTGAAGTGGTTATGTCTTGGAGGAGTTATTGTTATTTAAATGTAAATTAATATTACTTCTGAACATTATATCAGTGAATCATAAATGCCGTGTGGCAACAGATCGTTTCTTACTTTTATTTACAAAGTTGAAGAGCTTGGGTACGCTGCGGCCATGACCACCATCCTCGATTTTGACGTGCCGTTCGACGGCCATATGCTGAAGGCGGACCACTACGTTGGCCGCGACAGCAACCGCACCCTCTACCTGCACGGCGCCGGTAACAGCCAGCGCCACAGCCATCGCTTGCTGCGCGGCGCCTTGCAGCAGCGCGGCCTGGGCAGCGTTTGTTTTGACGCCATCGGCCATGGCGAGACGGGCGGGACGCTGGCGCAGTCGTCGGTGGCCAGCCGTACGCGGCAGGCGCAGGCGGTGCTGGCCGCGCAGGCAATGCCGGAGCCGCTGGTGGTGTTTGGCAGCAGCATGGGCGCGTATAACGCGATCCGGCTGACCGAGCAGCACAAGATAGATGCGCTAGTACTGATTGTGCCGGGCGTCTACACGCCGTCGGCGTATGAAGTGCTGTTCGGCCCTGATTTCTCGACCGTCATCCGGCGCGAGCGTAGCTGGGCCGACAGCGATGCGTGGGAAATCCTGTCGCGTTTCGAAGGCCGGCTGCTGGTGATCCACGCCGAGCACGACGCCACCATCCCGCTGGAAATTTCCGAACGCCTGGTAGCCGCCGCCACGCGCGCGCAATCGCGCCAGCTGTTCATCGTTCCCGGCGCCGAGCACAACCGCCTGTGGGCACTGCTGGCCGAAACGCCGGCCGACTTCAATGCGGCATTAGAGATGGTGCTGGAGGTAGTGGATGGCGGAAGGCAGTAGGAGTCGAACTTACGAGGGAGCGTCTGACGCCCCCCACCGGGTTTGAAGCCCGGCCCCATCACCGGATGAGTGTGCCTTCCGTATTGATTTGATTGCTACAATTCAGCTGCTGTACGACCACACGGTGTTCGGTCGTACCAGATGGACGTTGCCAATCCGGCGAGTATAGCCGACGCGGTCGAAGAACTCCAAGATCTGAATCGCCCGCTTGCGGCCAATGCCGGTGGCATCGCGGAACGATGACGCCTGCACTTCGGGCAGCGTGGCCACCATCCGCGCCAGCTCGTCCAGCCGCTGCGGATGGTAAAACAAATCCTTCACCACCTGGCTCAATTCACCGGTCTTCGACAGCTTGAGCAGCAGGCGCCGCACTTCAGCTTCCGGCATCTGGTGTTCGCGCATCAGCTCACGCACCCATGGCGGATCGAAACCGCCAGCCAGCAGCGAAGCCAGCAACGGCGCCACCAAAGCCTGTTCCTCGGCACTCAGGTCGACGCTATGCTCTGGCAAGTGCAGGCTGCGGCCGCGCTGTTTGATCGCGCCGCTGGCCAGCAGTGTGTCGACCAGGCGGCTCCACAAACGGTCTTCCATATCCGGCGAGACGATGCGCTTCAAGCGCCACAGTTCCGGCCCCGCATCATCCGGCGCGCGCGCATGGAATTCGGTCAGCGCGGCCAGGATGCGCGCTTGCAGCGCCTGCACCTCGGCCGCCGCAATCAGCAACTGGTCGCCACCTTGCAGGCTGACGGTCTCGGTGCCCGGCGGCGCGCTGATTTCTTCGGCCGGTAGCTGCGACAGCCGCACCAGCGTCGATACGCGCAGTCCCAGCGGCCCGCGCGCCAGCAGCGCCGCGATGTCGCCGGTGGCAATGTAATCGGCCAGCGCATCCAGCCACGCCAGCCGCGTTGAACTACGCCGCTTGCGCGCCGGCCCGAAGGGGTCGAGCACCATGCCGCCGCCGATGGTGGTGGTGGCCTGCGCGTTGCGGATCACAAAGCGGTCGCCCGGCACCGCATGCACCGGCGCGTCCAGCACCAGCTGCACGCGGCCGGTGTGGCCGGGCGCCAGCAGCTCGTCGTCCAGCAGCACCACGTTGGCGGTGTGATGGGCAGCACCCAGATGCACGTGCACCGGCGACCATGGCTTGAGCGTCTGGCCGCAGTCCGCCGTCAGCGTCAGCTGCACGTCTATCCGTTCGGAGCAGGCGGCCAGCGCCGGCGCCACTACCCAGGTGCCACGCGCGATGTCGTCCTTGCTCACGCCGCCCAGATTCAGCGCCAGGCGCTGTCCGGCGCGGCCGATATCGGACGAGCGGTTCTGCGCATGAATGCTGCGCACGCGTGCCTCCTGGCCGCCGGGCGCCAGTTGCAGCGTGTCGCCCACGCGCACGCTTCCGGCCAGTGCGGTGCCGGTAACGATGGTGCCTTGACCGGACAGCGTGAATACCCGGTCCACGCCCAGCCGGAACAAGCGCCGTTCGTCATTGGCCGGCAGCGTCGCCGCCATCTGCGCCAGGTGATGCAGCAGCGCCTTGACGCCGATGTCGCCTTCCAGCGTGGCGTTGGTGCGGAAGATCTGCGCGCCGGCGAAATCGGTCGGCGCCAGCAGCGCATTGATTTCCGCTTCCAGCTGTTCCAGCCGCTGGCTGTCGGCGCGGTCGATCTTGGTCAGCGCCACCGCGCCGCGCTTGACGCCCAGCAGGCGCAGGATGGCCAGATGCTCCAGCGTCTGCGGCATGATGCCGTCGTCGGCGGCGATCACCAGCAGCGCGGCGTCGATGCCGGTCACGCCGGCCGCCATGGTGCGGATGAATTTCTCGTGGCCCGGAACGTCGATCACGCCGAGGATCTCCCCGCCTTCCAGCGGAGCGTAAGCGTAGCCAAGTTCAATCGAAATGCCGCGCGCCTTCTCTTCCTTCAGGCGATCGGTATCGACGCCGGTGAGGGCGCGCGTCAGCGTGGTTTTGCCGTGGTCGATGTGCCCTGCGGTGCCGACGATCATGCTGTGAGCAGCGCCAGTTGTTCGATGAAGCGCTGCTGTTGATAGTCCTGCAGGCAGCGCAGGTCGAGCCACAGCGCGTCTTGCGCCACGCGGCCGATCACCGGCAGCGGCAGCGCGCGCAGGCGCTGTTCCAGCACGCCCAGCGCGTTGCTGACGCGGCCCGCAGCGGCAGGCCGCACCACCAGACCGTGACTCTGCAACTGGTCCACCGGCAGCGCGCCGCTGCCGATCTGGCTGAACATCGCTTCTTCGGTCACCTCATAGCCGGCGCCCAGCGCGGCCTGCAGCTGCGGCAGGATGGCTTGCGCCTGCGCGCGCATGTCGGCGGCAGGGCGGGTCAGCAGCTTGAGGGTGGTCAGGCGCTCCGGCAGCAGGTCCGGTGCGCGGTACAGGGCCAGCACCGGTTCCAGCGCGGCCAGCGTCAGTTTGCCGACGCGCAGCGCGCGCTTCAGCGGATTCTTTTTGATCTGTGCGATCAAGTCCTTGCGGCCGACGATGATACCGCACTGCGGCCCGCCCAGCAGCTTGTCGCCGCTGAAGGTGACCAGGTCGGCGCCGCCTTCGATGGTCTCGCGGACCGTGGTTTCGTGCGGCAGACCATACTGCTCAAGGTCGACCAGCGTGCCACTGCCCAAATCCACCGCCAGCGGGATATTGTGCTTCTTCGACAACGGCGCCAGTTCATGCAGCTCGATGCTCTTGGTGAAACCGGTGATGGCGTAATTGCTGGTGTGGACCTTCATCATCAGCGCGGTCTGCGGACCGGCTGCTTCGTCGTAGTCCTTCAAGTGCGTGCGGTTGGTGGCGCCGACTTCGCGCAGCACCGCGCCGGCGCGCGCCATCACGTCCGGAATGCGGAAGGCGCCGCCGATTTCCACCAGCTCGCCGCGCGAGACGATGACCTCTTTGCCGAGTGCCACGGTGTTCAACATCAGCAGCACGGCGGCGGCGTTGTTGTTGACGATGGTGGCCGCTTCGGCGCCGGTCAGTTCCAGCAGCAGTTCTTCAATCAGGTTATCGCGGTCGCCGCGTTTGCCGGTGTCGAGGTCCCACTCCAGGTTCATCGGCCAGCGCATCGAATCCACCACCGCTTGCACGGCGGCGTCGGGCAGCAGGGCGCGGCCCAGATTGGTGTGCAGTACCGTGCCGGTCAGGTTGAACACGGGCCGCAGCGGCGAAGCGTTTTGTTCTTGCAGCCGCGCCGCCAGCATCGCCAGCAGCGACGGGATGCTGGTGTCGGGCGCGCCGGCCACCGCCACTGCCGTGTCGCCGCCTTCGCGCGCGGCCAGCAGCATGGCGCGCAACTCGGCCAGCAGCGCGCGCGCCGCATCCAGCGTCTGCACGCGGCCATAGGCGGCCAGCAGCGGCTCGCAGTCGGCATCCGACAGGATCAGGTGCACCGCCGGCAAACGGATGGCGGCCGCCGGCACGCCGGCGGCCGACGCGGCGCCGTGCAGCGTGTTGTCTGAGCGGGCGGACTGCTCGCTCATTCGGCGTTAAACCACAGCAGGGGATTGCCGCTGGAGCGCGAGTAGCCCGCTTCGCCCACCAGCACGTCCAGCGCCAGGCTGGCCAGATCGTCGGCCAGCGGCTCGACGTTGTAGTCGTGCTCCTGGTTGAAGATCTTGCGGTAGGTGTGGCACGAGTCGCAGATCTCGGCGCGCGCGACCCGGCTAGGATCGTTGGCCTTGTTGACCGGCTCATTCGGGTCCACCGCCGGCATGCCGCCTTCCGGCTCGATGCTCTGGTAGGCCACGCCGGCCGTGCTTTCGCAGGTGGTGCACTTGACGCGCACCATGTGCCATTCGCTGGCGCAGCAGCTGCATTGCAGGTAACGGTAGCCTTGCGACTGGCCGCCGATGCGGATCACGCTGGCCACCGGATGGGCGCCGCACACCGGGCACAGGGTGTTGGTCACCAGCGGCTGCACGCGTTTGGCGTCCAATTGGCTGGCGCGCATGGTCCACATGACTTGCAAGGCCGCAGCCACGAACGGCGCGTGCAGCGGATGCACGCCTTCGGTCAGTTCGGCCAGCACGGCGTCGGCGCAGCCTTCCAGCTGGGCGCTGTCCAGCGCGCGCAATTCGGCCAGCACGGCGGCGAGTTGCGGCTGGCTGGCTGCCAGCGGGTCCAGTTGGTCGAGGATGGCGTCGAACACGCGGCGCCAGGTGGCGGGACGCTGGCCGCTGACCGGCAGCGGCGGCATGTGGTGGTCGATGGCCAGCTCGATGCCGGCGGCGTCTGGCAAGGCGAAAGTCTCCGCCGGCAGCACACGGATCACGGCGGCCTGGGCGTCCACCAGCGCTGCCATCATCAACAGGTAACCTTTCATGGTATCGCCGACCGGGATACCCTTGATTTGATTATCTGCCAACTGTCGCAGGCGCGTGGCGCGCCCGGTGAACAGGCTGCGTGCTTCAGGAAGCAGCAGGCGCGGGATGGAAGTGTGATCGAGGGACTCGATCTCGCCAGGTTCTAACAAACGTTGTACCAAAATATCTCCTTTGCCGGTGGCGGAGAGCTGCCGGCTCAGGCGATATTTTAATCCCAAATCGGCAGCTCCGTGGCTTAGTCCCGGGTTTTGCGAACGACTTCCTCGAACCAGCGCGGATGGTGCTTGCGCGCCCACCCGAAGGTGACCGTGCCGCGCACCATGGCGCCAATCGAGCCTTTGACCCACAAGGCAGCGTAAATGTGGACGACGATCGCGCAGATGATGCCAAAAGCACAAACGGCGTGCAGCAGCGCCGCCGCCCGTATCACCGGAATCGGGAAGTAAAACGCGAAGTAGGCGCGCCAGATGACGATGCCCGACAACAGCAGCCCGCACATGAAGGCGATCAGGGCGAAGAACAGCATCTTCTGGCCGGCGTTGTACATGCCGATCTTGGGCAGCTTGTCTTCGCGGTTGTTGAGCACATCGCCGATCTGCTTCATCCACTGGATGTCGGCCTTGTCGATATGGTTATGATGCCAAAAACGCAGCACCAGCACGAAGAACGAGACAAACATGGTCAGGCCGATGAACGGATGCAGGATGCGGGTCCACTGGCCGCCGCCCAGGAACATATACATCCACGACATCGCCGGGTGGAACATGGCGAGGCCGGACACCGCCAGCAGGATGAAGCAGATCGCGGTCACCCAGTGGTTGCTGCGTTCATTCGGCGTGTAGCGCTGGATCAGCGGGTTGCCGTCCTTGTCGCGGTTTGGATTGCTCATTTCGACTCCTCCCGGATGCGTTGTGCCTCGGCCAGCGCTTCGGCTTCCTCTTCCTTCGATACCTCGTTCGGACCGATGCGCGAATAGTGGAACCAGCCGGCCAATGCCGTCATGGCGATGCCCGCCAGTGCCAGCGGCTTGGTCAGCCCTTTCCACAGACCGACCGTGGCGCTGATGCTCGGATCCTTTTTCAGGCCATGATACAGCGATGGCTGGTCCGCATGGTGCAGCACATACATCACGTGCGTGCCGCCCACGCCGTGCGGATCGTACAGGCCGGCGTGCTCGAAGCCGCGCGACTTCAGGTCCTCGATGCGCTCGGCGGCGTGCGCCTTCATGTCTTCCTTGGTGCCGAAGTTGATGGCGCCGGTCGGGCAGGTCTTGACGCAAGCCGGTTCCTGGCCGACCGCCACGCGGTCCGAGCACAGCGTGCACTTGTAGGCGCGGTGGTCCTGCTTGGAGATGCGCGGCACATCGAACGGGCAACCGGCGATGCAATAGCCGCAGCCGATGCAGTTCTCCTGGTGGAAGTCGACGATGCCATTGGTGTACTGGACGATGGCACCGGGCGAAGGGCAGGCCTTCAGGCAGCCGGGATCCTCGCAATGCATGCAGCCGTCTTTGCGGATCAGCCATTCCAGGTCGCCCTTCGGATTTTCGTATTCCGTAAAGCGCATCACGGTCCACGATTGCGCCGTCATGTCGAGCGGATTGTCATACACGCCGGTGGTTTCGCCCACCTCGTCGCGCAGGTCGTTCCACTCCATGCAGGCGGTCTGGCATGCCTTGCAGCCGATGCACTTGGAGACGTCGATCAGTTTGGCGACGGTGCCGGTGACCGGCGTGCGCGCCTGCGGCGGCGTGACGGTGGTGGCGGACAGGCGTTTGATATCGAGTGATTGCAGTGACATGGTTTAGGCCTTTTCCACTTTCACCAGGAACGACTTGTATTCCGGGGTTTGCGAGTTGGCGTCGGCCGTCACCGGCGTCAACGTGTTAATCAGGTAACCCGGCTTGGTCTGGCCGGTGAAGCCCCACGAAGTCGGCAGACCGACCGTATGTACCGGCTTGCCCTCGATGGTCAGCACCTTGATGCGCTTGGTGACCACTGCCTTGGCGATGATGTGCCCGCGCTTGGACGACACCTTGACGCGCTGGCCGTGCACCACGCCGACTTCCCTGGCCAGCGCCTCGCCGATTTCGACGAACTGCTCCGGCTGGACGATGGCGTTGAGGCGCGCATGCTTGGTCCAGAAGCCGAAGTGCTCGGTCAAGCGGTAGCTGGTGGCCACGTGCGGATAGTCCTTGGCCGTGCCGAGCCGCGCGCGGTCGTTGGGGAACACGCGCGCGCCGGGATTGCTGGTGGCGAGCGGGTTCTTCGGATGCAGCGGGTTGTAGCCGATCGGCGTTTCAAACGGCTCGTAGTGCTCAGGGAACGGGCCCTCGTTGTAGGCATCGCGGGCGAAGAAGCGCGCCACGCCTTCGGCCATCATGATGAAGGCGCCCATGCCGTTTTCCGGCGGTTCGTCCAGCTTGAAGTCGGGCGTATCCATGCCGGTCCAGCTGCTGCCGTTCCAGCTGATGACGGGACGTTTCGGGTCCAGCGGCTTGCCATGCACATCGCACGAGGCGCGGTTGTACAGGATGCGGCGGTTGGCCGGCCAGGCCCAGGCCCAGTTCAGCGTATTGCCGCTGCCGGTCGGGTCGCTATTGTCGCGGCGTGCCATCTGGTTGCCGGCCTGGGTCCAGCTGCCGGCGAAGATCCAGCAACCGCTGGCGGTGCTGCCGTCGTCGCGCAACTGCGCAAAGCCGGCCAGCTGTTCGCCTTTTTTCAGCAGCGTCTTGGCCGGGTCTTTCGGATCCATCACCGTTTCCAGCACGCGGCCGTTGTATTCCATCGCCAGTTCTTCCGGCGTCGGCGCATCCGGACGCGCGTACTTCCACGCCAGGTTGACGATCGGGTCGGAATAGGCGCCGCCGTCGGCCTGGTACATGGCCTTCATGCGCAGGTGGATGTCGGCCATGATGTCGATATCGCTGCGGGTCTGGTACGGCGGCTCGGCGCCTTGCCAGTGCCATTGCAGCACGCGCGAGGACGACACCAGCGAACCGTTTTCTTCGGCGAAGCAGGTGGTCGGCAGGCGGAATACCTCGGTCTGGATCTGGGGCGGATCGACGTCGTTGAAGTCGCCGTGGTTCTGCCAGAACTCGGCCGTCTCCACGCTGAGCGGATCCATCACCACCAGGAACTTCAGTTTCTTCAGCGCGGCGCTGGTCTTGTTCTTGTCCGGCGCCGAACCCAGCACATTGAAGCCTTGCACCAGGTAGCCGTTCATCTGGCCGTTGTGCATCAGCTCAATCGCCTGCACCATGTCGTACATCTTGTCCGGCTTGGGCAGGTAGTCATAGGCCCAGTTGTTGTCCCTGGTGGCGGCGTCGCCCCACCAGCTCTTCATGAAGCTGACGTGGAATTTCGGGTAGTTGCTCCAGTAGCTCAGCTGGTTCGGGCGCAGCGGCTTGAGCGTGCGCTTTTCGATGTACTTGGCGTAATCCTGCTCGTCTTCCGCCGGCAGCGTCAGGTAGCCCGGCAGCATGGTCGACAGCAGGCCGAGGTCGGTCAGGCCCTGGATGTTGGAGTGGCCGCGCAGCGCGTTCATGCCGCCGCCCGAGATACCGATATTCCCCAGCAGCAGTTGCACCATGCAGGCGCTGCGGATGGTCTGCGAGCCGTTGGAGTGGTGGGTCCATCCCAGCGCGAACAGGATGGTGCCGGCGCGGCCCGGTTTGGCGGTCGAGGCCATGGCGTCGGCCACCATCAGGAATTTCTCCTTCGGCACGCCGCACACGCGTTCCACCATTTCCAGCGTGTAGCGCGAATAGTGCTGCTTCATCAGCTGGTAGACCGAGCGCGGATGCTGCAAGGTCGGATCGACCTTGGCGTAGCCGTCGGCGCCCATCTGGTAATCCCAGGTGACTTTGCTGGTGTACTTGCCGGCATCCTTGTCGTAGCCGGAATACAGGCCATCCTCAAAGCTGAAGTCGTCGCGCACCAGGAAGGTCAGGTCGGTGTTGGCCTTGACGTAGTCGTGGTTGATCTGGTCGGTGGTCAGCAGGTGGTTGATCAGCGCGCCCATGAACACGATGTCGGTGCCGGTGCGGTTCTGCACGAAGTGATCGGCCACCGAGGCGGTGCGGGTGAAGCGAGGATCGACCACGATCAGCTTGGCCTTGTTGTGGGCCTTGGCTTCGACCACCCATTTGAAGCCGCACGGGTGGGCTTCGGCCGAGTTGCCGCCCATCGACAGGATGACGTCGGCGTTGCGGATATCGACCCAGTGATTGGTCATGGCGCCGCGGCCGAAGGTCGGCTGCAGGGCCGCCACGGTCGGACCGTGGCAGACACGCGCCTGGTTGTCGAAGGCCAGCAGGCCCATGCTGCGTGCCACCTTGTGGGTGATGTAACCGGCTTCGTTGCTGGCGGCGGAGGCGGCCAGCATGCCGGTAGTCAGCCATCGGTTGACCGTCTTGCCTTCGGCGGTCTTGTGGACGAAGTGGGCGTCGCGGTCGGCCTTCATCAGCTTGGTGATGCGGGTCATCGCATCGTCCCACGAGATGGTTTGCCATTCATTCGACCCGGGCGCGCGGTATTGCGGCTCCTTCAGACGGTTCGGCGAGTGGATGAAGTCGATCAGCGATGCGCCTTTCGGGCACAAGGTGCCGCGGTTGACCGGGTGGTCCGGGTCGCCCTCGATGTGGATGATGCTGGCCACGGCGTTCTTGGCGTGGTCGCCGAGACCGTACATCAGCAGGCCGCAGCCGACTGAGCAATAGGGGCAGGTGTTGCGGGTTTCGGTGGTGCGGCTCAGCTTGTATTGGCGGACTTCCGCCAGCGCGGTGGCGGGCATGAAACCGAGGGCGGCGATGCTGGAAGTGGCAATCGTCGCGCCGGTGACCCGCAGGAATTGGCGCCTGGACATGTGCATGGTTGGCCTCTATCGCGTGAAGGGATGATCGCGGAGGCTACGCCAGTTTGTTGCAGGCGACTACTTGCCGAATGGATATCAGGCAATCAGGGAGAGTCGGGAACTATACTTCAGGAAGGGAAAATGGCGCGCCATTGCGGCGCGCCATGAGACTAGTTTTAGTCGCGTGATTTTTTGATCACTGCTTCAAACCAGCGCGGATGGTGCTTGCGCGCCCAGCCGTAGGTGACGGTGCCGCGTACCATGGCGCCGATCGAACCCTTGACCCACAACGCTGCGTAGATGTGGATGATGATCGAGCAGATGATGCCGAACGCACACACCGCATGCAGCAGCGCCGCCGCGCGGATCAGCGGGATCGGGAAGTAGAACGCGAAATACGCGCGCCAGATCACGATACCCGACAACAGCAGCCCGCACATGCACGCGATCAGCACGAAGAACAGAATCTTCTGGCCGGCGTTGTACATGCCGATTTTCGGCAGCTTGTCTTCGCGGTTGTTGAGCACATCGCCGATTTGCTTCATCCACTGCACGTCGGCGGCGTCGATGTGGTTGTGGTGCCAGAAGCGCAGCACCAGAATGGCGAAGGAGACAAACATCACCAGCCCGATGAAGGGATGGAGGATGCGGGTCCACTGGCCGCCACCGAGGAACATATACATCCACGACATCGCCGGATGGAACATGGCGAGGCCGGACACCGCCAGCAGGATGAAGCAGATCGCCGTGATCCAGTGGTTGCTACGCTCGTTAGGCGTGTAACGCTGGATCAGCGGATTGCCGTCTTTATCGCGGTTGGAGTGGCTCATGGTGCTTCCTCCCTGATGCGTTGTGCCTCGGCCAGCGCTTCGGCTTCTTCATCCTTCGACACTTCGTTCGGACCGATGCGCGAGTAGTGGAACCAGCCGGCCAGCGCCGTCATGGCGATACCGGCCAGTGCCAGCGGCTTGGTCAGGCCTTTCCACAGACCGACCGTGACGCCGATGCTCGGATCCTTTTTCAGGCCGTGATACAGCGACGGCTGGTCCGCGTGGTGCAGCACGTACATGACGTGCGTGCCGCCCACACCGGCCGGGTCATACAGGCCGGCGTGCTCGAAGCCGCGCGATTTCAGATCCTCGATGCGCTCGGCGGCGTGCTCCTTCATGTCCTCCTTGGTGCCAAAGGTAATGGCGCCGGTAGGGCAGGTCTTGACGCACGCCGGTTCCTGGCCGACGGCCACGCGGTCCGAACACAGCGTGCACTTGTAGGCGCGGCTGTCTTCCTTGGAAATGCGCGGCACGTCGAACGGGCAGCCGGCGACGCAGTAGCCGCAGCCAATGCAGTTCTCCTGATGGAAATCCACAATGCCGTTGGTGTACTGGACGATGGCGCCCGGCGAAGGACAGGCTTTCAAACAGCCCGGATCTTCGCAGTGCATGCAGCCGTCCTTGCGGATCAGCCATTCGAGGTCGCCCTTGGGATTCTCGTATTCCGAGAAACGCATGACGGTCCAGGATTGGGCCGTCATGTCCGTCGGGTTGTCGTAGACGCCGGTGGTTTCACCCACCTCGTCGCGCAGATCGTTCCACTCCATGCAGGCCGTTTGGCAAGCCTTGCAGCCGATGCATTTGGAGACGTCGATCAGCTTGGCGACCGTGCCCGTGACCGGGGTACGCGCTTGTGGCGGCGTCACCGTGGTCGCGGACATGCGCAGGATATCAAGTGATTGTAATGACATAGTGTGCTCTCCTTCGGCTTAAGCTTTTTCCACTTTCACCAGGAACGATTTCGATTCCGGTGTCTGTGAATTGCCGTCGCCCACGGTAGGCGTCAGCGTGTTGACAAGGTAGCCTGGCTTGGTCAGCCCCTTGAAGCCGAAGTTGATCGGCAGGCCGACGTGGTGCATCGGTTTGCCGTCAATAGTCAGTTGCTTGATACGCTTGGTCACCACTGCTTTCGCAATGATGTAGCCGCGCTTGGACGACACCTTGACCCGGTCGCCATGCACCACACCGACTTCCTTGGCCAGCGCTTCGCCGATTTCGACGAACTGCTCCGGCTGCACGATGGCGTTGAGGCGCGCGTGCTTGGTCCAGAAGTGGAAGTGCTCGGTCAAGCGGTAGCTGGTGGCCGCGTGCGGGTACTCGTCCTTCTTGCCCAGTTTCTTGCGGTCGTTCGGGAACATCCGGCCGGCCGGGTTGTTGAAGGCCTTGGGATTGTTCGGGTGCATCGGGTTGTGCCCGATTGGCGATTCGAACGGCTCGTAGTGTTCCGGGAACGGACCTTCCGCCATCGCATCGCGCGCAAAGAAGCGCGCCACGCCTTCGGCCAGCATGATGAATGGACCCATGCCGTTTTCCGGTGGTTCATCCGCCTTGAAGTCGGGCACATCGGCGCCGGTCCAGGCCGTGCCGTTCCACGAGATCAGCTTGCGGGTTGGATCCCACGGCTTGCCCTTCATGTCGGTCGAGGCGCGGTTGTACAGCACGCGGCGGTTGGCCGGCCAGGCCCAGGCCCAGTTCAGCGTATTGCCGATGCCGGTCGGGTCGCTGTTGTCGCGGCGGCCCATCTGGTTGCCTGCGGCGGTCCACGAACCGGCAAAGATCCAGCAACCGCAAGCGGTGCTACCGTCGTCCTTGAGTTGGGCGAAGCCTGCCAGCTGCTCGTTCTTCTTCAGAATGACTTTGGTCGGATCTTTCGGATCGGTGATTTCCTTCAGCGCTTTACCGTTGAATTCCATCGCGATCTCTTCCGGCGTCGGCGAGTTCGGGTTGCTGTAGTTCCAGGTCAGGTTCAGAATCGGATCCGGGAACTTGCCGCCGTCGGTCTGGTACGCCTTTTTCAGACGCAGGAACAGCGCCGACATGATGTCGAGGTCGGACTTGGCCTGGCCTGGCGGCTCGGCGCCTTGCCAGTGCCATTGCAGCACGCGCGAGGATGACACCAGCGAACCGCGTTCTTCCGCGAAGCAGGAGGTCGGCAGGCTGAACACCTCGGTCTGGATCTGCGTCGGATCGACTTTGTGGAAGTCGCCGTGCGGCTTCCAGAACTCGGCCGTTTCGGTCTGCAGCGGGTCCATGATGGCCAGCCACTTCAGCTTGGACAGCGAGTCGGTGATCTTCTGCTTGTCCGGGCCGGACGCCAGGATGTTGAAACCCTGGCAGATGTAGCCGGTCATCTTACCCTGATTCATCAGCTCGAAAGCCTGCATCATGTCGTAAGGTTTATCCAGCTTCGGCAGGTAGTCGAAGGCGTAGTTGTTTTCTTCCGTCGCAGCATCACCCCACCAGGCCTTCATGAAGGAGACCAGGAATTTCTTGGAGTTGCTGTAGTAGCTCAGCTGGTTCGGACGCAATGGCTTCAGCGCGCGCTTGGCAACATAGGCATCCCAATCCTGCTCGGCCTCGCTTGGCAGGGTCAGGTAACCCGGCAGCATATTGGTCAGCAGGCCCAGGTCGGTCAGACCCTGGATATTGGAGTGGCCGCGCAGCGCGTTCATGCCGCCGCCGGCGATACCCATATTACCCAGCAGCAGCTGCACCATGGCGCCGGTGCGCAGGGTTTCCGCGCCGGTCGAGTGCTGGGTCCAGCCCAGTGCGTACAGGATGGTCGCGGCACGGCCCGGTACAGCGGTCGAGGCCAGCGCTTCGGCTACCAGATGGAATTTCTCCGGTGGCACGCCGCAGGCCCGCTCCACCATTTCTGGCGTGTAGCGCGAATAGTGCTTCTTCATCAACTGGTACACGCAGCGCGGATGCTCCAGCGTCGGGTCGACCTTGGCATAGCCGTCGTCGCCCATCTCGTAGTTCCAGCTGCTCTTGTCCGCGTACTTGTTGGCCGCGTCGTCCCAGCCCGAATACAGGCCGTCGTTGAAGGCGAAATCTTCGCGGACGATAAACGGCATGTCCGTATAGTTACGAACGTACTCGTGTTGAATCTTGTCGTTGGTGAGCAGGTAATTGATGATACCGCCCAGGAACACGATGTCCGCACCGGTACGCGTAGCGACGTAATGGTCCGCTACCGAAGCCGTTCGGGTAAAGCGTGGATCGACCACGATCAGCTTGGCGCCGCGATGCGCCTTGGCTTCCGTGACCCATTTAAACCCGCAAGGGTGTGCTTCTGCTGCGTTGCCGCCCATGACCAGGATGACATCAGCATTCTTGATGTCAACCCAGTGATTCGTCATCGCACCACGTCCAAATGTCGAGGCAAGACCTGCCACCGTTGGACCGTGTCAAACACGTGCTTGGTTGTCGAATGGGAGCATGCCGGTGGCACGCATCGTTTTATGGGTTAAATAGCCGACTTCATTGCTGGCTGCCGAAGCGCACAGCATGCCGGTAGTGGTCCAGCGGTTGACGGTTTTGCCGTCTGCAGTTTTTTCGATGAAGTTGGCGTCACGGTCAGCCTTCATCAGTTTGGCGATGCGGTTCAGCGCGTCATCCCACGACATCGGGCTCCATTCGCTGGCGCCAGGCGCGCGGTATTGCGGCGCGAGCAGGCGGTTCGGCGAGTGGATGAAGTCGATCAGGCTGGCGCCTTTCGGGCACAGCGTGCCGCGGTTGACCGGGTGGTCGGCGTCGCCTTCAATGTGGATGATGCTGGCGGTGGCGTTTTTGGCGCCGTCGCCCAGGCCGTACATCAAAATGCCGCAACCGACGGAGCAGTAGGGGCAAGTGTTGCGGGTTTCGGTACTGCGCGCCAGCTTGTACTGCCGGACTTCGGCCAAGGCCGTTGCCGGTGCAAAGCCGAGTAGCGCAATGCTCGAACCCGCGATGGTCGCGCCGGTTACCCGAAGGAACTGGCGTCTCGACATCTGGTTCATGGGAATACCTCTCTTGTTTGTCTAATGACCTTCCCAGTTTATCATTTTGACTCAGCCGCCCGCGAGTGCAGAATTGTATTAATTGTTGCTTTCTAGCCAGAATCGCCTTTTGGTATGGGTGAATTGATAATTTTTGTGTTACTTATAACAACGCTTTAGGCGCTGGTAGTCGTAAAAGTGGCTGGCCGGGGCGATGCGGGCGGTGTCGCAGGCCGGCTTGAAGTCGGTTTCGCGTTCGTTGTACAGCATGCGGACGAGGGTGCGGCCCGCTGAATTTGTGTACAGATCCCACTGGATATTGGCCGCCATCGGCGCGACTTGGGCGCCACGCCATGGGCTATTGTCGTAACTATAAGTCGCCGCGCGCGGCAATTGTTCGGACATGCTTTTGAGTCCCAGCGCGCTGGCGAAGGGGATGACGATTTCGGCGTGGGCGAAGCGCAGTTTGGCCAGGTGCGCGGGCTTGCCGGCGGCGATGGCATCGGCCTCGCTGAAGAAATCGGCGACCAGCGCGCCGGCCATGCGCCAGGTGACGTCGCCGTTTTCCGTGATGCCGGGGCCTTTTTCGTAGAAGGCGACGGCGTCTTCCGCTTCCGCATAAACGCGGGCTTGCTGCGGCTGGACGTATTCGGTGAAGTCGGCTTTGAGTTCGGCTTCCATGTCGGCTGCGGCGGCGTACAGCTCATACAGCGCCAGCGCGGCGTCGGTGGCGGTGCCGATTTTGGTATCGCCGTCGCCGGTGATATTGGTGGTGAACTTGCCGTCGGCGCTGGTGTACGAGCGCGTGCCGGCATTGGCGGCGCTGACATGGCCTTGTTCCAGTGCCGCGATAAACGCCGGCGAGAACAACGTGCCCAACGTGGACAGTGCAGCGGCCTTCAGGCGTGGATCGGCATGAATGGCGGCCTTGCGGGCCTTCAGTTCATCGCTCTGGTCCCAGTGCTGGTAAGCCAGCGTAGCTTCCGGCGTCACGCCATCCTGCTTGGCGTTCAGTTTGTGAAAATAGAGGGTGGTACGGTCAGTGCCGGCGTCGATCAGCTGCACCAGGCCTGGCTGCTGCGCGGTCAGCGCGCGGCTGAAGAAGGCTGCGCTGTCCACCGCCCGGTCCTTGCCGGAGCTGAGCACCACGATGCGGCGCTGGTCCTTCTCCGCATCACGGAACAGCGCCGGCAAGCGCGCGTACAGGCGCTGGGCGAGGCCGGTGTGTTCGTCCACGCCCTGCATGGTCTCGTTGCCGTAGCCTGGCTTGCTGATGCCATCCACGCCGTAGCCCAGCAGCGCGTTGGCCTTGATCATCGCTTCAATATCAGGCCCCAATTGGCGGCCCAGCGGCGACAGCGCATCCTGCTGCTGCGCCAGCTGCCACAGGTTATACAGCGCCAGATCCGTCTTGAAGCTGCTCAGCCCCCGCGAGCCATGGCGGGCCAGCAGCTGCGTGTAGACCGCCGTGTAGCCGGCGGGCGCCGTCTGGTAGCTGGCGCTGGCCTGCTGTGGTGCGTAGGGCGTTTTGGTTTGGTAGAACTGCTCGCCATACGCATGCGACAACAGCAGGGACAACGCGGCGCCAGCCGCAAGACGGAGTGGTTTCATGGCTTAGAAGTCTACCCGAACACTGAGGCTGGCGGTACGCGGCGCGCCGATGTTCAGATAGTTCTCCTGGTAGTAGGTCCAGTATTTGCGATTGGCGATGTTGGAGATATTCGCGCGCACGCTGATCATCTTGCCGAAGTAGCGGTGACGATAGTTGAAGCCTGCATCGAACAGCGTGTACGCCGGCAGCGTGTTGACGTTGGCCGCATCCATCGGCAGTTCGCCCAGGTACTGCGAACCGACGTGCAGCGCCAGGCCTGGCAGCACATCGCGCAGGGTCGCCTGAATCGATGCCTGACGGCGTGGCGCACCTACGGCGCGCTTGCCGCTGTAGCCCGGCGCCGCATCTTCCAGCGATGCATCCAGCAGCATGATGCCGCCTTCGATAGACAGGTTCTTTGCTGCCTGCACAACGCTGTTCACTTCCAGGCCATTGTATTTGGACTGGCCGTCCGACACGTAGACGTTGCTGGCGTTGGTGTACTGCGCGCCGCGCTCGATGTGGAACAGCGAAGCGGTAGCGTTCCACCGGCTGCGTTCCATCTTGACGCCGGCTTCCGATTGCTTGCTCTTGATCGGCGCGAAGGTCTGGTTGGCGTTGACGGTGGTGGTTGGCGCGGATGCGGCTTGCTCCAGCGCTTCCACGTAGCTGGCGTACAGCGTGGTGTCGGCGGCCGGCTTGAACATCAGCGCGATGGTCGGCGTGGTCTTGTCGGCCGGGTAGCTGGCGGTCAGCACGCCCTTGGTCGAATAAGCGTTGTCGGTGAAGCGCGTGTAGCGCGCGCCGGCCACCAGCGACCAGGCGTCGCTGAACTTCAGCGTGTCGCTGGCGAACAGCGCTTCCTGGCGCGTGGTCTCATCGCGGTAGGTGCCGCCGCTGTAGTTGACGGTGGCTGCGCTGTAGATGGTAGGCGCGTACAGATTACCGGTGCCGATCTTGGTCTTCGGCGTCACCACCGACGAGGTGGAAACGAGGTTCTGCGACATCGTGCCCAGCACCACTTCATTGCTCAGGCCAGCGAGATTGAACTTGCCGTTGACGGTGGCCTGCACTTGGTCGAAGTGGTAGCCGTGCAGCTCGGAGGTGATGCGGTCGTAGTAATCGCCGACATTGCTGGTGAGGTAGTACTGGTCCTTCTTGTACACGCGGGTGGAGTCCGAGGTGCGGTACGAGACGTTGGCAACCCAGTCTGGCGCCAGGCGGTATTCGACGCCGGTGGTGGCCAGCGTGTATTCCACGTCGTTGCCCGCGCCGATGCTATTCAGTTTGGTGTCGCCATCCAGCGCGGCCGGGATCTTGAACGGAGTAGGGGTATTGGTGAGGATAATGTCGGTGCCGCCCACGCTGCGGCGGCGCTGGTAGATCGCATCGTAGGTCAGTGCCAGGTCCTTGGTCACGCGCCACTCCAGATTCAGGCCGGCGGCGTTGCGCTTGATCGAACCGCTTTCCTGTTTGACGTCGCCGTCTTCATGCACCAGATTCAGACGGTAGCCGAATTCGCCGTCTTCGCCGAGACGGCCGCCGGTGTCGATATGCTCCTTGATTGCGCCGCCTTCCTGATAACCCATTGCCGCGCTGAAGGTCTTCTCGGTGGTTGGACGCTTGGTCACATAGTTGATGATGCCGCCCGGCGAACCGAAGCCGTACATATAGCCGGTCAGGCCTTTCAGGGCTTCCACGCTCTCGAACATTTCCAGCGGCATCTCGGTGCCGCGGTTGATGTTGGCCAGGCCATTGACCTTGTAGCCGTTCAGGTCATCCAGGCGCAGGCCGCGCATCTGGATGGTGGCAGGGTGGGTGGAGATCGGTGGCGAGATGGCGGTGACCGATGCGTCGTACTTCAGCACTTCGGAAATGCTGGTGGCCAGGCGGTCTTCGATTTCGTCGCTGGAGACGGACTTGGTGGAGAAGGGCGTATCCAGTTCCGACTTGCGTCCCAGTGCGCCGCTGCTTACGCTGTCGCCGAGCTTTTTCTTTTCGACGGTGGCTTTGACTTCCACCGTGGACAGCGCGCCGCCGACATCCTCCGCAGCCATGGCGGAGAAGTGGAGGGCGCACAGCCCGGCGGTAGCCAGAGCGAGTTGCAGACGGGATGGAGCGAAAGGATTTTTCGAGGGCATGAAGGACCTGAGGAAGTTGGACAGATAAAGCCCAACATCGTATCGGCGGCATATGACGCCCGTATGACGAGCGGCCGATTCTTCCTCAGGTATTAATGATTTACACCGATTTACAACAGCGCCTGAATGGCGGTCAGCGACGGCGGCGAAGCGCCTTGCGCCAGGCACGCAGCCGCGCCGGCCGCAACGCAGAAGCGCAGATGCTGCAAGGGTTCTTGGGTTTCGCGATGCATCATGCTCCACGCCAGCGCGGCGATGCTGGCGTCGCCCGCGCCGACCGTGTCCACCACATCGATCTGCGGCGCCGGCAGCGACCATGCGGCGTCGCCGATGTGCAGTGAAGCGCCGGCGCCACCCTTGGTGTACAGATAGGTGGCGGCAGGATTCCAGCTGCGCAGCGTATCGAAGGCGGTGGCGATGTCCTTGGTGCGGAACAGTCCTTCAAGATCTTCTTCCGACACCTTGACCACATCGGCCAGCTCCGTCATGCGGCGCAGCGTGGCGTCGTACCGTTCGTCCATCAGCACGCGGTAGTTCGGGTCGTAGCTGATGCGCACACCATCCTGCTTGAGCTGCTCGGCCAGCGCCACCAGCTTGCCCGCCAGCGGTTGACGCGCCAGGCTGATGCCGCCGAAGTGCACCCACTTGCACTGCGCGCGCCAGCCTTGCGGTAGCTGGCTGGCGTCGAAATGCAAATCAGCGCTGTCGTCGCCGACGAAGAAGTACGCCGGTGGATCGGTGCGGTGCACGATGGCCAGCAGCGGCGAACGCGCATGGCGCTGCAGGAAGCGCAGATCCAGCCGCGCCGCCTCGCTGGCCTGCCACAGGGCGTCGCCGAAGACGTCCTGGCTAATGGCGCCGGCGAACGCCGTCGGCACCTCCAGCTTGGCCATCGCCCGCGCCACATTCCAGGTCGAGCCGCCAACCTGGCCAAGCCAGTGCTGCTGCGCCGTGTCCTGCACGATCATATCGGTCAGCGCCTCGCCCGCCGCCACAAATAAAGGGAAGCCCATCTCAGTCCTTCTTCAACACGTTCAACACCTCATAGCACGCGCCCATGGTGTGGTAATCCACCTTGCCGGCCGGGCTTTTCTCGTCCGTCAGCTTGCTGTTGTCGGCGCCGAGGATGCGATACCACGCACCATATTGATGGTCGACGAAATGCTCCCAGCTGTAAGTCCATATCTTGTCGTACCAGGTCCAGTAGCGCGCCTCGCCGGTGCGATCCGCCAGCAGCGCGGCGGTGGCCAGGCTTTCGGCCTGCACCCAGAAGTATTTGAGATCGTCGCAGATGCTGCCATCCGGCGCAAAGCCGTAGTAGATGCCGCCATGCTCGTGGTCCCAGGCCTTGGCCAGCGCCGCGTCGAACAGCTCCACCGCGCGCGGTAGTAGCCAGCGCGGATTGAGCGACAGCTGCGCGCCATGGCGCTCCAGCAGCAGCAACAGCTTGGCCCATTCGGTCAGGTGGCCGGGTTGATAGCCCCATGGACGGAAGATATTGGTCTTGTCGTTGCGGTTGTACTCCGCATCCACCGACCAGTCGTCGTGGTAGTGTTCCCACACCATGTTGTCGGCCAGCGCGGCCTGGCGGATGGTGATGTTGTGCGCCAGCGTTTCGGCGCGCAGCAGGTAGTCGCGGTTGCCGGTGGCTTCAAACGCGGCGATCAGCGCTTCGCAGGCGTGCATATTGGCGTTCTGGCCGCGATAGTTGTCCACGCGGGACCAGTCGGCGCTGGCTTCGTCGGCATACAGGCCATGCTCCGGCTCCCAGAAACGGCGCTCCATCAGCGCGAAGGTTTCACCGATCCATTCGGCGGCTTGCGTTTCGCCGGCCATCAGCGCGTGGCTGTAGGCCAGCAGCACGAAGGCCAGGCCGTAGCAGTGGTTGGTGCCGTCAATGACGGTGAGGACGTTGTCCTTCCACTTCAGTTCCCACGCGTAGCCGCCGGTGTGCGGATCGCGGTGCACTTCGCGCAGGAAGTCCAGCGCATGGCGCAGGCGCTGCCGATCCGCTACATCGCCGAACTGCCGCCACGCCATCGCATAGTTAAAGACGAAGCGCGTGCTGCTGACCAGATGGCGCGTGTGCGCATCGTAGACTGTGCCATCGTCTTTGTAGAAGTGATACAGACCGCCGCTCGGATCGACGCAGCGGCTGTCGTAGAAATTCTTGGTGTGGCGGATGTGGTTCAGCAGGGTGGTGCGGGATCGGAAATCTGGGGCCATTATCAGGTCCGTTTGAAGTTGAGGAGGTTCTTGGGGCGCCAGCCTTCCGTGACGGTGCTGGCGCGTGTGATCAATTCGACCGGGGAGATTTTCTCCACCGGCTCGTCGTGCGGGCCGTTGAGCAGCATTTCCACGCCCAACGCGCCCAGCGCTTTTTTATCGATGCGCAGCGTGGTCAGGGGACGGTGTCCCAGCACGGCGGTCGAGATGTCGTCGAAGCCGACGATCGCAATGTCGTGCGGGACTTTCAATCCCCTGGCGATGCAGCAGCGCATTGCCACCAGCGCGGCGCTGTCGTTGTAGCAGAACACCGCGTCCGGCGGATGCGGCAGGTCCAGCAGCTGCTCCATCGCCTCCCACGCGCCGGTTTCCAGGTCCACGCCATCCGGCAGGCAGGCGTCTAGCCGTGGATCGGCCAGAATGCCTTCCTCGAACAGCGCCTGGCGGTAGCCGCGCGCGCGTTCGCGGATGGAGTAGTGGGCCAGCGGGCCGGAAATGAAGCCGATGCGCGTGCGGCCGGTGTCGATCAAATGCTTGGTGGCCAGGTAGCCGCCCATCATATTGTCCGGATTGACGGAGCTGTAGCCGCGCAGCTTCATATCGATCAGCACCAGCTGCTTGCCAGTCGAGCGCAGGGCGCTCAGCGTTTCCGGTTCGAAGAAACCGGCGCAGACGATGCCGTCCGGCGCATGCATGCGTATCTGGTCGATCAGGCCATCGGCCGGTCCTACCGCCATAAACGACAGCACGATGCCCTGCTTGCGGCAGGCTTCCTCCGCGCCGTGCAGCACCGGCGAGTAGAACGGGCTGCTGGACGCCGTGTTGTGCTGGCGGTGCAGCAGAAAGGTGAGGCGGCGCAGGCGCTTGGGACGCAGTTTGCAAAAGTCGTAGCCCAGATCGCGCGCTGTTTCCAGCACCATCTGGCGGGTTGCTTCGGTCAGGCCGGGCTCATTTTTCAGTGCGCGTGAAATCGTCCCCGCCGATACGCCAGCGACCCGGGCGATATCCCTGATCGTGATGTTCGTGCCCATTGTTATATGTCTCCTCCGGTGTGGATGCAGTCTTGCATAAGCGTCTATTGACGGTCAAACGACACATCGAGTTCACCTTTGAGTTTAGCGCAATTTACTAAACAAGCAGGCTTTAGCCGCGCAGAGGCAGGCCAGGCCTGCGTCGCGCCCGTTCTGGCTTGTTTAGTGAAGAGGACTAAACTGCGACCAAATTACGCATGGTGTTTGACCGTGGGGCGGCCGGCATGCAGAATCTTTTCAATAATATAAAAAACCTGGAGACATAGATGGAACACGTTGCATCCGCAGCTGTGCGCCCGCACGGCCATACGGAGGGCGGGAATACCGTCCCGCTCATCATCATTACGCTGTTGTTCTTCATGTGGGGGCTGCTGACCTCACTCAATGACGTGCTGATTCCCCACCTTAAATCGATCTACACGCTCAATTATGTGCAGGCCATGCTGGTGCAGTTCTGCTTCTTCGGCGCCTACTTCATTGTGTCGCTGCCGGCCGGGATGCTGATCAAGAAGATCGGTTACCAGCGCGGCGCGGTGACTGGGTTGGTGATCGCAGCCGCCGGCTGCGCGCTGTTCTTCCCGGCCTCGATGAACGGCTACGCCTTGTTCCTGCTGGCGTTCTTCGTGCTGGCCAGCGGCATCACCATTCTTCAGGTGGCAGCTAATCCCTATGTGACGGTGCTGGGCGAACCGGCCACCGCGTCCAGCCGCCTGACGCTGACGCAGGCCTTCAACTCGCTGGGCACGACGATTGCGCCGGCGCTGGGTGGCTTCCTGATCCTGACCGAAGGCGCGCCGGCCATCGCGGGCCTGGTCCGTTCCAAGGCGGAGGAGGCGGCTGCTGTGCAAGGACCGTACCTCGCGTTGGCCGCCGCGTTGCTGGCGCTGGCCGTATTGTTTGCGGTGGTGCGGCTGCCGAAGATCAGCCACGCCGGTGACGACAGCGGCGCGGTATCGTCGGTGCAGACCGGCGTGCTGGCGCATCGCCATCTGCTGCTGGGTGCTATTGGCATCTTCCTGTACGTGGGCGGAGAAGTCAGCATCGGCAGCTTCCTGATTAACTTCCTGGGAGAGGCCAATATCGCCGGCCTGTCCAACGGCGCTGCCGCGCACTACGTCAGCTACTACTGGGGCGGCGCCATGGTCGGCCGTTTCATCGGCTTTGCCGTCATGCGCTATATCAGCCCGGGCAAAGCGCTGGCCTTCAATTCGGCCGCCTCCATCGCCCTGATCCTGCTGGCGATCTTCGGCCACGGTCAGGTCGCCATGTGGTCCATCATCGCCGTGGGCCTGTTCAACTCCATCATGTTCCCGACCATCTTCAGCATGGCGCTGCACAAGCTGGGCAAGCAGACCGGCCAGGGCTCGGGCATCCTGTGCATGGCGATCGTCGGCGGCGCGCTGGTGCCGTTCGCGCAAGGACTGCTGGCGGACACCATTGGCCTGCAGCTGTCGTTCTTCGTGCCGGCCGCGTGTTATGTATTCATCCTGTATTTTGGCCTGAAGTACGCCGGCATGTATAACGATAAGGAGACGGTATGAAGTTGAAAATGGCGATTGCGCTGGCGCTGGCGGCGATGTCGGCGCATGCGGCCGAACCATGGATGGACAAGTCGCTGAACGCCGACAAGCGCGCCGAACTCGCGCTCCAGGCGATGACGCAGCAGGAAAAGCTGAAGTGGGTGCTGGGCCACTTCGGTTCCGACTTCGGCAACAAGACCAAGAAGCATCCGGCCGCGCTGCCTTCCTCGGCCGGCTATATTGAAGGCGTGCCACGTCTCGGCTTGCCGGCGCTGTTTGAAACTGACGCCGGCCTTGGCGTCGCCACACAGGCGTCGAAGACGCCGCGTGAACGCACCTCGCTGCCATCCGGCCTGGCCACCGCCGCGACGTGGGATCGCGACCTGGCCTACAAGGGCGGCGCGATGATCGGTTCTGAAGCGCGCGCTTCCGGCTTCAACGTCATGCTGGCCGGCGGCGTCAATCTGCTGCGTGAGCCGCGCAATGGCCGCAACTTTGAATATGCCGGTGAAGATCCTCTGCTGGCCGGCACCATGGTGGCGCAGCAGGTGCGCGGCATCCAGTCGAACAACATCATCGCCACCATGAAGCACTACGCCGTCAACGATCAGGAGACGGGGCGCTTCATTCTCGATGCGCGCATCGATGACGCCAGTAACCGCATGTCCGACCTGCTGGCCTTCCAGCTGCTGATGGAGCAGGCCGATCCCGGTTCGGTGATGTGTTCCTACAATCGCCTGAACGGCGTGTACGCCTGCGAGAACGACTACCTGCTCAACCAGGTGCTGAAGAAGGACTGGGGTTATAAAGGCTATGTGATGACCGACTGGGGCGCAACCCACAGCACGGTGGAATCAGCCAATGCAGGACTGGATCAGCAATCGGGCTGGGAGTTCGACAAGTCGCAATACTTCGGCGGTGCGCTGGAAGAAGCGGTGGCCAACGGCCACGTGCCGCAAGCGCGCCTGGACAACATGGTATTCCGCATCCTGCGCGCCATGTTCGACAAGGGTGTGGTGGACAATCCGGTGGCTGAAGGCGGCAATATCAATTACGACGCCCACGCCCTGGTAAGCCGCGCCGACGCGGAAGACAGCATGGTGCTGCTGAAAAACGCCGGCGGCGTGCTGCCGCTGAAGGCCGGCATGAAGAAGATCGTCATCATCGGCGCACATGCGGATGTGGGCGTGCTGGCCGGCGGCGGTTCGTCGCTGGTGTATCCGATCGGCGGCAACGCTGTGCCGGGCATTGCTCCGACGTCGTGGCCGGGGCCTGTGGTGTATCACCCATCGTCGCCGCTGAAGGCGATTCAGGCGCGCGCGCCGGGCGCGCAGGTTGTCTACAACGATGGCAGCGATCCTGCCGCCGCCGCGCAAGCCGCCGCCGGCGCCGACGTGGTGCTGGTGTTCGCGCAGCAGTGGATCGGCGAGGCGCTGGACGCCGTGTCGCTGGCGCTGCCGGACAATCAGGATGCGCTGATCGGTGCGGTGGCCAAGGCCAATCCGAAAACCGTGGTGGTGCTGGAGACGTCCGGTCCGGTGCTGATGCCGTGGGTCGATCAGGCGGCCGGTGTCGTGCAAGCGTGGTATCCGGGCACGCGCGGCGGCGAGGCGATTGCGCGCGTGCTGTTCGGAGAGGTCAATCCGTCCGGCCACTTGCCGACCACTTTCCCGGCGTCGGAAAGCCAGCTGCCGCGTCCCAAGCTGGATGGCGATCCAAAGAACGAGACCGTGCGCTTCACAGTCAACTATCATGAAGGCGCGGCGGTCGGCTACAAGTGGTTTGACCTCAAGGGCCTGAAGCCGTTGTTCCCGTTCGGTCACGGCCTGTCGTACACGCAGTTTGCATATTCGGGACTGGCGTCCAGCCAGAAGGACGGCAAGCTGCAACTGAAGTTCAAGATCACCAACACCGGCGAGGTGAAGGGCAAGGATGTGCCGCAGTTGTACATCGCGCCGGTGAGCGCCAAGTGGGAAGCGCCGAAACGCCTGGCCGGCTGGGACAAGGTTGAACTGGCGCCGGGCGAAAGCAGGGAAGTCAGTGTCACCGTCGATCCGCGCCTGCTCGGCGTCTTCGACAGCAAGAGCAAGACCTGGCGTATCGCCAAGGGTGGTTACAAGGTGCTGCTGGCGCATGATGCCGCAGATGCCAAAGCCGCCAGCATCACTGTCCAACTTCCGCAGCGCACGCTGAACGTGGCAGGAAAATAAAACCAAGGAGCGAGACTTGAAACAACTGTACAAATTCTGCGCGGCGGCATTGATGATCGGCGCCTGCGGCATCGTGGAAGCGGCGCCTGCCGCCAAGGGCGACTTCGTCACCGTCAACAAGACCCACTTCGCCCGCAAGGGACAGGCTTATTACATCGTTGGCGCCAACTTCTGGTACGGCGGCTATCTGGGCGCGGCGGGCGGCGTGGGCGAACGCGCGCGCTTGCTGAAAGAGCTGGATAACATGAAGGCCATCGGCATCAACAACCTGCGCGTGCTGGCGGTGTCCGAGAAAACCGACATGAAGAGCGCCGTGCGTCCGGCCACCACCAATGCGCCGGGCCAGTATGACGAAGAGCTGCTGACAGGCCTCGACTTCCTGATGGCGGAAGTGGCCAAGCGTGATATGACCGTGGTGCTTTACCTGAACAACTTCTGGCAGTGGTCGGGCGGCATGACGCAGTACCTGAACTGGTTTGAAGGCACGCCGGCGCTGGACCCGAACGTGACCAAGGATTACGACACCTATATGCAGAAGACGGCGGGCTTCTACCGCAACGCCGCCGCGCAGGCCGAGTACCGCAATGTGATCGCGAAAATTGTCAAGCGCGTGAATACCATCACCGGCAAGCCTTATGCCGAGGATACGCACATCATGTCGTGGCAGCTGGCGAATGAGCCGCGTCCCGGCAACGGCAATGCGACGCCGGAAGAGAAAGCGGTGTACGTCAAGTGGATCGACGACGTGGCGGGCTACATCCATAGCCTGGACCGGAATCACCTGGTCAGCAGCGGCAGCGAAGGGCTGGCAGGTTCGGCGCAGGACGCGCAGCTGTACCTCGACGCGCACCGCACCAAGAACATTGACTACCTGACCTATCACCTGTGGCCGAAAAACTGGAGCTGGTTCGATTCCAACAACCCGACCGGCAGCTGGGACAACGCCATCACCAAGAGCCGCGACTATCTGAATTCGCATATCGAGCTGGCCAAGAAGCTGGGCAAGCCTATCGTGCTGGAAGAATTTGGCCTGGACCGCGATGGTCCGTCGTTCAGCATCAAGTCCACCACGCACATCCGCGACCGCTTCTACCGCGAAGTATTCGAGATCGTCGCCACGCGCGCGCAGAAGGGCGACCCGATTGCCGGCTTCAATTTCTGGGCATGGGGCGGCGCCGGCCGCGCGGCCAATGCGGATTACTGGTGGAAGCCGGGTAACGACTTCGTCGGCGATCCGCCGCAGGAAGAGCAGGGCTTGTATTCGGTCTTTGATTCGGACGTGACGTCGCTGGTGCTGATCAAGGAATACGCCGACAAACTGCACGCGATCAAGCGATGAAGCGCCTGCTGATCCTATTGGCGCTGCTGGTCGGCGCCAACGTCCACGCCCAGAAATTCGACGGGCTGGCCAACACGCCGCAAATGGGCTGGAACAGCTGGAACTCGTTCGCCTGCGACATCAACGAACAACTGATCCGCGACACGGCGGACGCCATGGTCAAGCTGGGCCTCAAGGATGCGGGCTACCAGTACGTCAACATCGACGATTGCTGGCATGGTCAACGCGACAAGGATGGCTTCATTCATCCCGACCCGCAGCGCTTCCCCTCCGGGATGAAGGCGCTGGCCGACTATGTGCACAGCAAGGGCCTCAAGCTGGGCATCTACTCGGACGCCGGCGCCACCACCTGCGGCGGCAAGCCTGGCAGCCGTGGCCACGAGTACCAGGATGCGTTGACTTACGCCGCCTGGGGCATCGACTACGTCAAGTACGACTGGTGCGACAGCAAGGGCCTGAACCCGGTCGGCTCCTATACCACCATGCGCGACGCTATCCGTGCCGCCGGCCGGCCGATGTTGTTCAGCATGTGCGAGTGGGGCGACAACAAGCCGTGGGAATGGGCCAGGGACATCGGCCATTCGTGGCGCACCACCGCCGACATCTATCCATGCTGGGATTGCGAGCTGAGTCACGACTCGTTCTCGCGCCTGGGCGTGATGCGCATCCTCGATAAGCAGGCCGGCTTGCGCAAGTACGCGGGGCCAGGCCACTGGAACGATATGGACATGCTGGAAGTCGGCATGGGCATGTCCGAGGACGAGGACCGCGCGCACTTTGCACTGTGGGCGATGCTGGCGTCGCCGCTCATCTTGGGCAATGACTTGCGCAAAATGCCGGAGTCCACGCGCCGCATCCTGGCCAACAAGGACGTCATCGCGATCAGTCAGGACAAGGCAGGCATACAGGCGTGGAAGTTCCTGTCCACTGGTCAGCTGGAATACTGGGCCCGGCCGCTCGCGAACGGCGAATGGGCGCTGCTGGTGCTGAATCGCGGCGAACAGGCGGTGACGCTGAACTACGACTGGAAGGCGCACAGCATCAACGATGACGTGAGCAAGCGCGAGGTAGACTTCAACAAGGCGGTCTACAACTGGCGCGATGTCTGGGGCGGTAAGTCCGGCGACACCAGCCGCAAGCTGGATGCCAAACTGGCGCCGCATAGCGTGCTGTTGCTGCGTCTGAGCGCAGCCCAGACCAATGCCGCGCAGGCCGGAGCACAGGTAGCTGCGCTGGATGGCGGCGCCTGTGGCACCACGCCGGCGCCACGCCAGCGCGATTATCCGTGGATGTCGCGCGAACGCTGGCAGCAGACGTTCAAGGAAGATATCGCGGTAGCCGACAAGGGCGATGTAGACTTGTTGTTCATCGGCGACTCCATCACAGAGGGCTGGAATCAGAAGATCTTCACCAGCGCCTTTGACGGTTGGAAGACTGCCAACTTCGGCATCGGCGGCGACCACACCGGCAATGTGTTGTGGCGCTTGCAGAACGGCCACGCGGAAAAGCTGCATCCGAAACTGGTGGTGCTGACCATCGGCGTTAACAACTTCGGCTTCTGCAGGGCGACGCCGGAACAGGCCTTCGATGGCGTCAAGCTGGTGGTGGAGCGGCTGCGGAATTTGTATCCCGATGCGCGTATCCTGCTCAATGCCGTGCTGCCGAATGGACAGTCGCCGCAAAGCATCGAGCGCACGCGCGTAGTGGCGTTGAACCGCATGGCCGCCACGCTGAACGACGGCCAACACGTGTTCTACCAGGACTACGGCCTGCACTTCCTGCAAGCGAACGGCGATATGTCGGCCGAGGTGATGGGCGATTTCCTGCATCCCACCGCCAAGGGCTACCAGATATGGGCTGACGCCATGCTGCCCGATGTCCGCAAGTTGATGGAGTAAGCGATGCGCTGGTTTTCCCTTGTTTTGCTGGTCGCCGCGCAGATGGCCGGCGCCGCTACCATACCCGCCAACGATTCGCATGTCGCAGTCATGGGCCGCGCGCAGGCAGGCGAGGGTGGCGGCGTGCGTTTCAGCTATCCTGGCGTGAGCTTTTATGTGAACTTTAACGGCACGCGCCTGAGCGCCAAGGTGCTGGCCAGTGGCGAATCCAACTATATGGACGTGTTGGTCGACGGCGTCGCGCGCAAGCTGCATATGCAAGAGGGCCGGCAGACGCTGACCTTGGCGGAGAACCTGGCGCCCGGCCCGCATGCGGTGGAAATCGTTAACCGCACCGAAACCTGGCAAGGCACCGCCACACTGCTGAACTTCGAGACCGATGGCACATGGCTCGCGCCGCCGCAGCTGCCGGCGCGCAAGCTGCTGTTGTTGGGCGACTCCGTCACCTGCGGCGCGGCCATTGACCGCGTTCCGGGCGACGACAAAGGCGCGGCGTCGGCCAACCCGCGTGCATCCTATGGCATGCTGATGGCGCAACAGCTTAAAGCGCAGGTGCAACTGGTGTGTTACGGCGGACGTGGCCTGATACGCACCTGGGAAGGTAAGACCAATGAACTGAACCTGGCCGAGTATTACGGCATGGCGCTGCCCACGCAGCCGATTGGCGTGCCATGGGACCAGCGCAACTACCGGCCGGACGCCATCGTGGTCGCCATCGGCACCAACGATATGACCACCGGCATACCCGAGCGCGAGCCGTATGTGTCAGCTTACGTATCACTGGTGCGCACGCTGCTGGATGATCATCCGCAGGCGCAGATCATGCTGACCGAAGGCGGTATCCTGACCGGCGAAAAGCAGGCAGCGCTACGCGGCTATATCGAGGAAACGGTGCGCCGCACCGGCAGCCCGCGCGTGCATGCGATCAAATCGACCGGCTATCCGGGCGATGACAAGAACGGCCATCCGACGCGGGAGCAGAACGTCAGCATCGTCAACGACCTGCTGCCGCAAGTGCGCGCGGTTATGCGCTGGTGAGGATGTGACCCAGCAACGGCGCCAGCAAGACCATCAGCACGCCGCTGAAGATCATGGTCAGGCTGGCGACCGCGCCTTCCTGCGGGCCGATGGAACGCGCCTTGCTCAAGCCGAAGCCGTGGGCCGCCGCGCCATACGGCGCACCGCGCGCGATGCGCATCCGCAGCGGCAACCGCGCCAGTAGCACTTGTCCCAGCAGGATGCCGAACAAGCCGGTGATGATGACAAACACGCCGGTCAGCTGCGCCGAGCCGCCCAGGTGGCGCGTGGCCTCCAGCGCAAACGGCGTCGATACCGAACGGGCCAGCAGGCTTTGCGCCATGCTGCCGTGCAGGCCAAGCAGGCGGTCCAGCAGCAGCGTGCTGCCCAGCGAGGCGACGATGCCGGCCACGCTGCCCAGCGACAGCGCCAGCCAGTGTTCCTTTACCAGCTCGCGATACTGATAGATCGGCAGCGCAAACGCCACCGTGGCCGGACCGAGTAGCCACGACAGCCAGTGCGTGTCGCCGAAGTAGACCGGAAAGGGTGTGGACGATAACTGCACTACAGCGATCAGCACCGCCGAGGTGGCGATGGCGGGCGTCAGCCAGATGCGCGGATAGCGCTTGTGCAGCGCCTGATTCGCATAGAACAAGCCTAGCGTCAGCAGCAGGAAGAAGAGGGGTTTCATGCCGCCGCCGTTCTGCCACGATCGGCGCGCAAGCGGCGCAGCTTGCGGCCGCGCTCAAAGCGGCACACCCATTCCACGGTAAAGGCGGTGGCCAGCATCACGCAGGTAAAGCCGATGCCGATGGCGGCGAATAGCCGCAGGCCGTCCTCCTTCAGCAGGCCGGTGAACTGCACCACCGACACCACCAGCGGAATAAAGAACAACAGCATATTCGACAGCAGCCAGTCGGCGCCATGCTCGATGGTGGACGGGCGCAGCACGCCGCTTTGCAGCAGGATGACCATGATGATCAGGCCAACCACGCCGCCGGAGAAGGGCAATCCGACCCAGGCCGAGAAGCGGTCGGCGGCATACCATGCCGCGATCAGCCCCAGAACCTGCGCCAGTGTGTAGACAATACGTTTCATGTTGCCATTCTAGGCTGCGGCAGTTAAAAGATAAAATGAATTAAAATTATCAAAATCATTCTCAATTGGAATAGATAATGGATATCCGCGCGCTGCGCTATTTTGTCGCCGTCGTCGATCAGCAGGGCTTCAGCCGCGCCGCCGAAACGCTGCACGTAACCCAGCCTACCGTCAGCAAGATGATCCAGCAGCTGGAGCAGTCGCTCGACCTCACGCTGCTGGAGCGCGTCGGCAAGCGCTTCACGCTGACCGACGCCGGCAACGTGGTGCTGCAACGCGGCCGCGCGCTATTGGCCATGCACGAAGAGATGGGCGTCGAGCTGCAAGACCTGCAACAGCTGCGGCGCGGCGACCTGCGGCTCGGCGTCACCCAGCAATCGCACGCGCCATTGGCGCCGCTGCTGGCCGCGTATCACAAGCGCCATCCGCAGATAGAACTGAAGCTGTTCGAGGGCGGTTCGCAAGGCATTGAAGCGGACCTGCGCAGTGGCGTGCTGGAAATGGGCACCATGCTGGATCACCCGTCCAATCAGGCCGCGTGGCAGGAGTTCGACTCTTTCCCGCTACTGACATCGCCGATGTGCCTCCTGGCGCCGAAAGATTCCGCCTGGCGCGGCAAGCGCGGCGTGCGGCTGCGCGAACTGGCCGATTGCGCCTTCATCTTTTACGGCGAAGGCTTCGCGCTGAACGACATCATTGCCGACGCCTGCCTGCGCGCCGGCTTCACGCCGCGCATCAGCGGCCGCAGTGGTCAATGGGATTTTGTCGCCTCGCTGGTGCGGCTGGGGGTGGGCATCACGCTGCTGCCCAAGGTATTTTGCGATACGCTGGGAAAGGGCCAGTTCACCGTGGTCAAACTGGAGGAACCGGCACTGGACTGGAAGCTGATGCTGGCCTGGCGGCGCGGCGGCCACCTGTCGTTCGCCGCGCGCGCCTGGCTCGATCTGGTGCGCAGTAAAGCTACGCATTAAAGCCGCCTAGAAGTTGGCCCCCACGCGGAAGCCGAACATACGCGGCTCGATGTAGTTGGCCTTCATGAAGCCGCCGAAGGCCGAATCGGTGCTGGTCTTGGCATGCTTGTCGGTGAAGTTACGGACATACAGCTCCGCGTGCCATTTGTCTTCCGGCGTTTCAAACCGTACCGACGCATCGCCCGTCGCATAAGCATCCTGGAAGCGGCCGATGTGGGCGAACTCGGAATTCAGCAGATCGAAGTACGCCTTGTCGCGCCAGTTCAGCTTCACATACGGGATCACCTTGTAGCCGTTATCCAGCCCGAACTCCTGCGAGAAGTTCAGGTTGACCTGGTACTTCGGCGTGTTCGGCAAGTGGTTGCCTTCGATGTTGGCCAGGCGGCGGCCCAGCAGCGTCTTGTCGCTGCCGTTGTACACCGCCGGGCAGGCCGGCAGGCCAAGCTCCGTGCGCACATCGCACTGGTAATCGTCGCTGTACGAATTGAAGTCGTGGATGCTGGTGTTGATGTAGGCGAAGCCGCCGCCGAAACGGCCGCCGCGCCATGGGCGGTAATCCCACTCCAGTTCCAGGCCGGGGATATTGACCTTGCCGACGTTGATGGTGCGCCAGGTTTCATACACGTCGCACTTGGGTTGGTCGGCCGGGCAGGGCAGGCCGTTGTCCGGGATGATCTGGTTGACGAAGTAGGTGCCGGTCAGCTGCATGCCCTTGTACTTCATGAAGAAGGCCGTAGCGGACAGGCTCAGTTTATTTTCCAGGAACTTGCCCTTGAAGCCCAGCTCATAGTTGGTGACGGTCTCCGGATCGTAAGGCAGGAAGGTGACCACGCCCGGTTTGCCGTCGGCGCACAGGTGGTTGTTGCAGCTGTCCGTCTTGTCGGCAAAGCCGCCGGCCTTGTAGCCGGTGGAGATGGAGCCGTACACCATCTTGTTATTGTCGATCTGCTTTTGCAGGCCAAGACGCCAGGTGACCTTGTTCCATGTCTGTTTGTGATCGTTGGAGGTTGGCGCGCCATACAGGCTGTAGGCCGCTACGCTGCCGCCCATTCCCGGCGCCAGGTCGGTGCCGTCGTGGACGTGGAAGCCCGGCGTGCCTGGCGTGCCTTGCGAATACCAGCCGTTGTAGTAGGCCGAATTGCCGATCCAGTTGGCGCCGTAGACCTGGCCGCCCTTGTCCTCCTTGCTGTCGACGCTATAGCGCGCGCCGGCGGTGGCGGTCCATGTCGGCACGAACTGCCAGTCGGCTTGCGCGAAGGCGGCCTTGGCGTCCACCTGGCGGTTAGGCTGGTGATACAGCACGCTGCCGACATCGCCGTACGGTTTCTGGATGGTGTTGGTCTGCTCGTAGTCGATGGCGTTCCGCTCGTGCATCCAGAACAGGCCCGCCACGTATTTCAGGCTGCCCAGCTGCTGCTTGAGCTGCGCCTCGTGCACGGTCGACAGGTAGCGCGAGTCCAGCGTGCGGTGGAAGGAATCGGTCAGCGGCCAGGTGCCCCAGTTGCCGTCCACCGAATTCGGATAGGCGCCGTTGATCTGGAACGGCGCGGCGTTCTGCAAGCCCTTGTCGTCGTCGGTGATTTCCGAGCGGCGCTGGTCGGCCACCTGGAAGGTATAGTCAAGGCTGGTGTGGTCGTTGAGGTTCCAGTTGACGCCCGTGCGCAGCGTGCGGATCTTCATGTCGATGTGACCCGGCACGTTGACGTTGATGTCCCACTCGCCCTGGCCGGGCGTGCAGGCGTAGCGCGTGCCGGCGCCGGCGTCGCAGTCGCGGAAGTTGGAACCGCCGGCGCTGGAGTCCTGGAATTCTTCATACGCCGCCTTGGCGGTGATGTCGCGGTTGACCTTCAACAGCGCGGTCAGGCGGCCGGCCCATTCGTTTTGATTGGTATAGAACTCGCTCGGGCCGATCACGCGGTTGAAGCGCTGGTCGACGTCCGGCTTGCCGTTCGGGATCCAGCCCAGCGCCGGCGCGTTGGCTTCACTGAGGTCGCGGGTCTGGTTGGCGTAGCCGTCGCGTTTCACCTTCATGAAGGTGGCGCGCAGGGCCAGCGCGTCGTTGACCACCACGTTCTGAATCAGGTTGATCTGTTTCTTGTTGTAGTTGCCGAGGTCCAGATCGGCCTTGCCGTAGTTGCCGGTCCAATCGGGCTTCGCGGGAATCACGTTGATGCTGCCGCCGGTGGAGTTACGGCCGAACAGCGTGCCTTGCGGGCCGCGCAGCACTTCCACCTGTTCCAGGTCGAACATCAGCGCCTGCGCGCCTTGTGGCCGTGGCGAGTACATGCCGTCCACGTGGAAGCCGACCGCCGGGTCGCCGGTCTCGGTGAAGTTGGTCGAGGTGATGCCGCGGATGGTGATCTGCACCGCCGAATCGAGGCCGGTGTTTTCGATCACCACATTGGGGATTTCGCCGCTCAGGTCACTCAGGCTGGTAACGCCTTTGCGCGTCAGCTGCTCCTGCGTGACGGCGGTGACGGCCAGCGGGGTTTTCAGCAGCGAGGTGGAATAGCGGGTGGCGGTCACTTTGACTTCCGGGATCTGGTCCGGCGCGGGGGCTGCGGCGGCCGTGTCGCTGGCCTGTGCACAGACCGCCGCGCTGATGAAAGCGCAAGCGCTGGCCACGGCAAGACTGACCAGCGTCCTACTGGTTGATTGCTGCATGTTGTCTCCTCGGTTTTTTGATTTATAGCCACATTTATCAATATGGCAAAACCAGATTGCTCTCGAAAAACAGGAGGGTCAAACGATTCCAAAAATAGGCATGCAGTTTATTTGTCTTTACTAAACAGACCTGCTTACAACACTTGCCCGACATTTTGGTTAAGTTTTGTAAGCGCATCTTGCAAAGTGCATGGCGCCGTACGCCGCCAGACGTGGGTTTAAGTAAGGAAATGTAAGCCCAAGATCCCCTTCAAAAAGCACATTCTCAATAAAATCATATGGTTATACATTCCCGGGCGCTTGCTGGTCATGCAAGGTTTGCCGCTGTTAGCATGAATCATCGACAACAAGGGGATAGCAGCACATGGAAATTAGTAACGATTGGTCCGAACAGCGCAGCGGCGGCTCCACCCGCGCCGTGGTGGTCGGGATGCTGTTTGTGGGCCTGCTGTTTTTCATCCTGGGTTTTGTGACCTGGCTGAACGGCTCCCTGGTGCCGTTCCTCAAGATAGTCTGCAGCCTGAGCAACTTCCAGGCGCTGTGGGTTACCTTCGCTTTTTACATCGCCTACACCGTGATGGCGCTGCCGTCCGCCATGGTGCTGAGCCGCATCGGCTACAAGAAGGGTATGACGCTGGGCCTGGCCATCATGGGCGTAGGCGCCTTGCTGTTCATTCCGGCCGCGTACAGTACCCATTACGAATTGTTCCTGGCCGCGCTGTTCACGCTGGCCAGCGGCATGACGCTGATGCAGACCGCCATCAACCCCTACATCGTCTGCCTGGGACCGCGTGAAAGTGCCGCCATGCGCATCAGCATCATGGGCCTGTTCAACAAGGGCGCCGGCGTCGTCGTGCCGCTGGTGTTCTCGTCGCTGATGCTGGCCGATATCGACAACTTCTCGCACACCGCGCTGTCGGCGCTGGATGCGGCCGGCCGCACCGCCGCGCTGGGACAGCTGGCGCAGCGGCTGGTGTTCCCGTATGCCTGCATGGCCGCAGTGCTGTTCGTGATCATGGCCTTCATCCATTTCTCCAGCCTGCGCGATATTCCAGCGCAGACCGACAGCGTCGATGAACAGCTGGAGCGCAGTGGCGTGTTGCAGTTTCCACAGCTGGTGCTGGGCGCGCTGGCGCTGTTTGCCTACGTCGGCGTGGAAGTGATTGCCGGCGACACCATCGGCCTGTACGGCCACGAGCTGCACGTCGCCAATTTCGGCGTGCTCACCTCGTACACCATGGTGTGCATGGTGATCGGCTACCTGATCGGCGTGGTGGCGATTCCGCGCTATCTGTCGCAACAGCATGCGCTGGTGGCGTCGGCCGTGCTGGGCCTGGTGCTGACGCTGGGCGTGGTCACCGGCTCGCCGCACGACGGCGCCATCTCGCAGGCGCTGCTGGGCTGGAGCGGCGTGCCGCTGGTGCCGGACACCGTCATGTGCCTGGCGCTGCTGGGCCTGGCCAACGCCATGGTATGGCCGGCGATCTGGCCGCTGGCGCTGCATGGCCTGGGCCGCTATACGGCCACCGGCTCGGCGCTGCTGGTCATGGCGATTTCCGGCGGCGCCGTGCTGCCGCTGCTGTACGGCCGGTTGTCGGACTTCGCCAGTCCGCGCGCCGGCTACTGGCTGCTGTTGCCTTGCTACGCCGTCATTCTCTGGTACGCCACCTACGGACACAAGATCCGCCACTGGCGCCGCCGCTGAAGTACCCGCATTACCGTTTCTCACCCCAAAATCAGGAGAGTATCGAGATGTCCCTATTGAGCACAAAAAAAACGATTATCAGTATGGCAGTCGCTGGCGCTTGCGGCGGTATCATCGCGCCGGCGCTGGCGAAGCAGGAGGCGCCGACTGCGGCCAGCAAGGATGAAATCCAGGAAGTGGTGGTCACCGCAACCCGCCATTCAACCTCGCTGCTGAAAACGCCGGTGTCGATGAGCGCCGTCACGCAGGACGAGCTGACCCGCAAGGGCATCACCGATATCCGCGGCCTTAGCGGCGAGGTGCCCAATCTGCAACTGGGCAGCGCCACCGACGGCAGCTCGGGCGTGAAGATCTCGATCCGTGGCGTCAGCAGCAATGACTTCACCGAGATCGGCAATCCGGCGGTAAGCCTGCACGTGGACGGCATCTACACGCCGCGTCCGCAATCGGCGCTGGCGCTGCTGTTCGACCTGGACCAGGTGGAAGTGCTGCGCGGTCCGCAGGGTACGCTGTTCGGCCGCAACGCCACCGGCGGCAGCATCAACATCATTCCGGCCAAGCCGCAATTCGGCGTCAGCGAAGGCATGGGCACCTTCACGGTCGGCAATTACAACCTGCGCCAGGTAGCCGTGGCGCAAAACATCCCGATCAGCGACAACTTCGCCATGCGCGCCACCGCCATGGTCATCAAGCGCGACAGTTACCTGAACCAGCAGCAGGACTTCTACGCCGCCAACTTCCCGGCGCTGGGCATCGTGCCGCAGCGCGACGCCTCCGGCAACATCATCCCGGACGTCGACCAGCGTCACAACGTCAAGGTCGGCGCCGACAAGGCGTATGGCAACAAGGACGAATGGGCGGCGCGTCTGCAAGCACGCTGGAAGGCCAGCAACAACCTGGAATGGCTGGGCGCCTACGAGCGCTACACCAACAAGGGCGCCGGCGATATCGCGCTGAAGGACTGCAAGATGGCGGCCGGCACCGCCTACGCCTGTCCGGGCGGCCAGTGGGATGTGAAGATTAACGTGCCGGGCGAACTGGACTGGAGTATCGACACCTGGCGCAGCCGCTTCACCTGGGCCGTGTCGCCGACCGACACCATTGAGCTGAACTCGTCGTACGCGGTGCAGAAGCGCCGCCAGATCCGCGACGGCGACGCCGGCTACCAGCCGAATGCAGACGACATCAACATCTACGGCGGCATCTACAACGACACCGCCACCTTCACCAATTCGTCCAAGTTCAAGACCACCGTCAACGAGCTGCAGCTGCGCGGCGAACGCGGCAGCCTGCGCTATGTGGCCGGCCTGTTCTGGATGCATGAGAAGAACGCCATCGAATTCGGCGAGGACGACATCTCGTCGATGGTGCAGGCGCCGGGCCAGCCGTACTACTACATGTACAGCCAGACCGACCGCCAGTCCGATTCCAAGGCCGTCTTCAGCCAGGTCGACTGGGGGTTTGCACCGAAGTGGAACGCCACCATCGGCGGCCGCTTCACGCGCGACGTGCGCCAGGACCGCGACGGCAAGTTCTATGATTCGGGCACGGTCAGCGATCCGTATTCCTATTTCCAGGGCCAGTACACGCCGGTGCCGGGCCAGTACTTCAACAGCAGCGACCTGAAGCCGGGCATGGGCGCCTACTATGGCCTCAGCGGCCTGAACCCGGCCATCGTGCCGGACGTCAGCAACAACAAGGATTCGTGGAACAAGTTCACCTGGCGTCTCGGCCTGAGCTACCAGCCGACCCCGCGCGACTTCCTGTTCACTTCGCTGTCCACCGGCTACAAGGCGGGCGGCTTCAGCGACAAGCAGAACATCTGCGCGCGCGGCCTGAACGGCAATTGCGCCGACATGACGCCCGGCCCGCACTACACCTTCCTGCCATGGAAGCCTGAGACCCTGACCAACTTCGAGCTGGGCTACAAGGGCCGTATGCTGGACAACCGTCTGTCGGTTTCGGCCACCGCGTTCTACAGCCGCTACAAGGACATGCAGATGACCGGCGCGGTACAGATGGGCAAGATCATTCCGACCATCCCGTGCACCGCCGCCAACCCGGCCTGCGACGCCGCCGTGTTGTACGGCACCACCAACGCCGCCGAGGCCAAGATTTCCGGCCTGGAGCTGGAAGGCAAGTACAAGCCATGGTCGGGCGCCGAAATCAACTTCTCGGCCTCGCACCTGCATGCGGTGGTGACCTCGTATCCGGACTACGTGCAGACCTGGCGTGACGTGCCGTGCGGTCCGTTCCGCGAAACCTACGGCGTGCCGGCCTGCGTGCGCTACAGCGGCACTGATCCTGCGCTGATCGGTAAGTTCCCGCTCAACGTGGTGGGCAACCGCCTGCCGAACGCGCCGGACAACAGCGCCCGCGTCGAAATGTCGCAGGAGTTCGCGCTGCCGAACGCCTACCTGCTGACGCCGCGCGTATCGGCCCGCTGGCAGGACAAGATGTACTTCAGCATCCAGAACCTGGACAACGCGCATGTCGGCAACTCGCAGAAGGCCTATGCCACCTACGACGCCTCGCTGCGCCTGACCGCGCCAAGCGGCAAATGGCATGCGGAGCTGTACGTCAACAACCTGAGCGATGTCTTCGCCAAGAACAACGCCCGCGTTGTCGATCCTGGCTACGTGATTGCCCAGTACAACGATCCACGGATGTTTGGTTTGCGCATCGGCGCTGAATGGTAAGGAGAAAATAATGGCTCATATCAGGAATAGTCTGGGTTTGATGGCAGCGGGCGCCAGCCTGCTGCTGGCAGCATGCGGTGACAATGCGGCGCCGGCGCCGCAACAGCAGTCGCAACAATTGCGGGCGGGAGCGCTCGCGGTGCAGCAGTCTCCATGGCCGGTATGGTCGGGCCTGGACTTTCCTTACAATGAGCCACCGCTGGCGGCCGCTCCGGCGGTCACCTTCGGCATCTCGCAGCTGACGCAGACCGCGTCGCAGACGGTGTTCGCCGGCAGCCACACGCTGCCGGCGGCCAACGTGCAGAATTACCGCATCGGCGTGTTCCTGCATAACGATGTGTTTTACTGGCAGGGCGACGCCGTGGCCACCATCAACGCCAACGGCACCTTTAGCGTCACCATCCCGCGTGCGGTGGGCAGCGCCGACCGCGCCGTGCTGGTGATGTACCCGAGCAGCACCAACCCGCTGAACGCCTCGAACTGCAACGCCACCGGCGGCTATTGCAGCCCACGCACCACCGCCGCCACCAAGCTGACGCTGCCGCTGGACCCGGCGACGCTGACGGCCTACACGGCGGCTTATTTCCCGGCTGCCGTGACCTCGGCCAATACCCAGATCGCCGGCCTGCAAAGCATGATGAACACGGCGACCATCACCGGCGGCGCCTACGGTGACGGCCGCCTGATCCGCAGCTTCCGCGATATGGATTCGGCCTTCCTGTACGACCAGGCGCTGGCCGTGATCGCCTTTAGCCTGGCCGGCGACCAGGCCCACGCCGACCTGATTATCAACGCCATGGCCAAGCTGCAAAGCGCGTCCGGGGCCTGGGTGTTCGCCTACATGACCGACGGCTCGGACGCCAACGCCGGCGTCGACATGCGCATCGCCGGCTCCAACGCCTGGTTCGGGATGGCGCTGAACGCCTACCAGAAAGCCTTTAACAGTACCAAGTACCTGGCGGTGTCGACCAAGCTGCACAACTATCTGCTGGGCGAGCTGGTCAACATCAGTATCAACGGCAGCGCGAAAAAAGGCCTGCGCTTCGCGCCGACCAACTATGTGGCGGGCCGTACCGGCATCTACGCGCTGGAACACCAGCTGGACGCCTACGCCAGCATGCACCAGTACTACGTGCTGAATGGCGGATCGCAATACCTGGCGGCCGCCAACAGCCTGCGGGCGATGTCGGAAAGCCTGTGGAACGGCAGCCGCTTCCTCGGCGGCTACGACGCCAACACGCAGACGCTGAACACCAGCGAACGCTATCTGGACAACTATTCGTGGTCGGTGCTGGCGCTGGGTAACACCGGCAGCACTGGACAGAATTTTGCGGCGGCGCTGCCCGGCATGTGCGACTATTTCAACGTCGCAGGCAAGCTGGACTACCCGTCGCGCAAAGTCACCGGCATCGTCGGCTTCTATGACGTCATCTACGACAACGTGCCGTCATCGTCGCCGTTCGTGTGGAGCGAGGGCAGCCTCGGCGCGGTGATGGCGATGAAGCAGGGCGCCAGCACCATGACCTGCGCCGGCAATACCGCCGCCAATATCGTCGAGTCGATGAACTACATGGTCGACAAGCTGTACAACATGCCGTATGCAACGCAAAATACCAACGCCGACTTTACCAGTTCGGGCAGCGTGGCCGGCACGGCCTGGCTGTACTTCGCCAACCAGAACAAGAACCCGTATGCGCATTATTGATTTGCTCCGTCGTGGCTTGTTGCTTGCCCTGTGCGCGGCGGCGTCCGCGCGCGGCGGCACGCTGGTGATCGAAAGCTGGCGCGGCGACGACAAGGCGCTGTGGGACCAGGTGCTGATTCCGGCCTTCGAACGGCATCATCCCGGCATCGAAGTCCGCTTCGCCGCCAGTCCGCCGACCGGCTACGACGCCAGCGTGGCCAGCCGGCTGGCGTCCGGCAGCGCCGGCGACCTGATCGCCTGCCGGCCGTTCGACGCCTCGCTGTCGCTGTACAAGAAGGGTTATCTGGACCGCCTCAACGGCAAGCCGGGCATGCAGAATTTTGCCCCTACGGCGTTGCTGGCCTGGCAGACCGACGACGGCAAGGATACCTTCTGCATGCCGGTGGCCTCGGTGATCCACGGCTTTTTGTACAACAAGAAGATTTTCCGCAAGCTGGATTTGCAGCCGCCGAAAACGGTGGACGAGTTCTTTACCGTGCTCGACGTGCTGAAGAAATCCGGCGTGGCGCCGCTGGCGCTGGGTACGGCCGAGCAGTGGGAGTCGAGCCAGATGGTGTTCACCAACATCGGCCCGAATTTCTGGCATGGCGAGGAGGGCCGCAAGGCGCTGATCGCCGGCCGCGCGCGCTTCACCGATGCACCGTTCGTCGACGCGCTGCAGTTCGAGGCGCGCATGGGCAGCTATCTGCCCGCCAGTTCGACCACGCAAAGCTATGGCGACAGCCAGGTGCAGTTTGCCGCCGGCCGCGCCGCCATCTATCCGGCCGGCTCGTGGGACATCGCGTACTTCAGCCAGGTTCCCGGTCTGGAGTTCGGCGCCTTCCCGCCGCCGGTGCGCAAGCGCGGCGACGCCTGCTTTATCTCGGATCACATGGATATCGGCCTGGGCGTCGCCAAAAATTCGAAGAACAAGGAGGACGCCTACAAGTTCCTTGCCTGGGTCGGCTCGCAGGAGTTTGCCGACCTGTACACTGACCGGCTGACCGGCGTGTTCACGCTGTCCGACCATCTGATCGCGGTACGCAATCCGGTAGCCAAGCAGATGAAGGATTGGCGCAACAGCTGCGCCTCGACCATCCGCCTGAACGCGCAGGTGCTCAATCGCGGCCAGCCCGGCATGGAGAGCGAACTGTGGGACGTCAATGCCCGTGTTTTGAATGGCAGCCTGGCGCCGCAGGAAGCGGCGGACAGGTTGCAGCAAGGTTTTGCCAAGTGGTACAAGCCACAGCAAAAGTAGTCACACATAATCCCTCCCAACGATGTGTGTGAATTTTTTGGCCGGCGCCGACGCGCGGCGCCGGCATTTTTTTGGGGAGCAGGACTTGGAGAGACTCTTGAAGAATAAAACCATGTACGGCAGCTGCGCGCTGGCCTTGCTGTTGCTGGCGGCGCCCCTGACCGAAGCGATCGCCGCTACGCCTGCCGCATCGCAGGTCAGCGGCTACGCCAGCGGCGCCAAACTGAAGCTGCGCTGGGAGTTGCAGCGCAACCTGTTCAGCGCCGCCGGCATCCGCGCGCAGACGCGCTTCATCCTGACCAACCGGGACAGCCTGCCGCTGCCGGCCCAAGGCTGGTCGCTGTATTTCAACTGCATGGACGGCGTCGAAAGCGGCACGCTGCCCAGCAAGCTGATCCTCGAACAAGTGGCGGGCAGCCTGTTCCGCCTGCGCCCGGCGCCGGACTTTGCCGGCCTGGCGCCAGGACAGACGCTGGAGATTGCCTACTACCACCCCGACATGATCATCAAGATGGCCAAGGCGCCGGTGGGCCCGTACCTGGTGTACGACGCCGTGCCGGACCAGGGCGTGGCGATTACCGATTTTGAATGGCTGCCGGTCACGCGGCCGGAACAGCTGGACAAGGGCAACAGCGGCGCCAAGCCGGTAGCCACGGCGGAAGACACCTATCTGCGCAACACCCAGGCCACGCTGCTGCCCGCCAGCGCCGTGCCACCCGTGCTGCCGACGCCGCTGCAACTGCATCCCGGCAGCGGCAAGCTGGTGCTGAAGGCGCAGCCTGCGGTCAGCGCGCCAGCCGCGCTGGGGCAGGAGGTGGCGCTGGCGCGTTCGCTGTTCCCGGCAGGACTGGAGGCGACCGGTGGCCCTGCGCTCAAGCTGGCCATCGGCACGGTGGAAGGGCAGGCCTCGCCGGAAGCCTACAGCCTGACGGTGCGCGCCGACAGCGGCATCAGCATCGTCGGCAACAGCGCCGCCGGCGTATTCTACGGCCTGGAAACGCTGCGCGACCTGCTGCCGCTGCCTGGCGCCGGCGAGTTGAGCGTGCAGGAAGTCAACATCGTCGATGCGCCGCGCTTCGGCTATCGCGGCTTCCAGCTGGATGTATCGCGCAACTTCCACACCAAGCAAACCGTGTTCAAGTGGCTCGACCTGATGGCGCGCTACAAGCTGAACAAATTCCACTTCCACCTGACCGAAGATGAAGGCTGGCGCCTGCAGATCAACGGCCTGCCGGAACTGACCTCGATCGGTGCGGTGCGCGGCCACAGCGACAAGCCGGGCGTGCGCCTGCAACCGGCTTACGGCTCCGGCCCCGATCCTGCCGATCCGCACGGCAGCGGCTATTACACGCGCGCCGACTACATCGAGATCCTGCGCTACGCCGCCGCGCGCCACATCGAGGTGATTCCCGAACTGGAAATGCCGGGCCACGCGCGCGCCGCCGTGCAGGCGATGGAAGCGCGCTACCACCGCCTCAAGGCCGCCGGCGACAAGGACGCCGCCAAGTACCTGCTGAACGACTTCGATGACCGCTCGGTCTACAAGTCGCCGCAGCTATATAACGACCACGTGCTGAATCCGGGGCTGGAGTCCAGCTTCACCTTCATCGAGCAGGTGGTGAAGGAAGTGGTGGCGCTGCACCGCGAAGCCGGCGTGCCGCTGCACACCATCCACATGGGCGGCGACGAATTGCCGAACGGCGCGTGGGAAAAATCGCCGGCCGCACATGCGACCATGCAGAAGCTGAAGCTGGAAACCACCGCCGACCTGTGGGACTACTTCTACGACCGCGTCGACAACATCCTGCACAAGCACGGCCTATTCACTTCCGGCTGGGAAGAGCTGGCGGCGCGCAAGACCATGCTCAACGGCCGCCACAAGCTGATTCCGAATCCGCGCTTTACCCAGCGCGGCTTCAGCGCCTACGTGTGGAACAACACCGAAGGCGCCGAGGACTTCGCGTATCGCCTGGCCAATGCCGGCTATGACATCGTGCTGGCGCCGGTGACCAAGATGTACCTCGATATGTCCTACAACCCGAACCCGGACGAGCCGGGAGTCAACTGGGGCGCCTACATTGAACTGGATTCGGTGTACAACTTCATGCCGCTCGATTACCTGAAAGAGGCCAGTGAAGCCAACCGCGTCGGCAAGGACGCGTTGACCGATTATGGCAAGCGCCGTGTGCGCGGGCTGGAGGCCACGCTGTTCACCGAAACGGTGCGCGACCCGCGCCGCATCGAGTATCTGGTGATGCCGCGCCTGCTGGCGGTGGCGGAACGCGCCTGGGCGCCCGATCCGGCCTGGGCCACCGAGCCGGATGCCGACAAGGCCGCTGCGCTGCGCCGCATTGGCTGGACCGGCTTCGTCAACGCCCTGAGCCAGCGCGTGCTGCCGCGCCTGGATCTGGAGCATGCGGACATCGATTACCGCATCGCACCACCGGGCCTGATGCTGGATGGCGACCGCGTGCTGGTCAACCATCTGCTGCCGGGCATCACCATGCGCTACACCACCGACGGCAGCGCACCAACGGCGAGCAGCCCGCTGGTGAACGGCCCCATCATGGAGCGTGGCGTGATCCAGGTCGCCGCCTTCGACCGCAACGGCCGCCGCGGCAACGTGGCGCGCATCGAACGGCAATAGCACACCAGCCCGCCGCAGACTGCCCGGCGGCGGGCTTCTTAGCTATAATCAACGTTTTCTGCGGGATATTGAGTGATCGCTTCGATGGAAAAACTGGGCCGGTTTTGCTTCGACTGGTTATGCCTTCGCCCGCGTTCCCGCACCTCATCCTCGCGCCGCGCCTGGGTCTTCGGTCTGCTGGCCGCGACCTGCGCCTGCAACGGCGGCCAACTGGCGCTGGCCGCGCAAATTCTCACTCCCGCATCCTCTCCGCTTGCCGCGCCATCGTCCAGCGTGCAGGTGCTGCACTGGTGGACTTCTGCCAGCGAGCGCAAGGCCGCCGACCTGCTGGTGCAGCGCCTGGCCGACGAACATATCGAATGGCAGGACGCAGCGATTCCCGGCGGCGCCGGCATTGGCGCCGGCAAGGTACTGAAGGGCAGGGTGCTGGCCGGCGACGCGCCGGAAGTCACGCAGATGATCGGCGTCTCGATCGCCGAATGGGCCGAGATGGGCCTGCTGCTGGAACTCGACAACGTCGCCGCCGCCGGTAACTGGAACAGCTTCCTGTTTCCCACCGTGCAGAGCCTGATCCAGCACCGCCGCCATGTGGTGGCGGCGCCGCTGGGCATTCACCGCGTCAATACGCTGTACTACAACCGCGCGCTGTTCGCGCAGCTCAGGCTGGCGCCGCCGCAGACCTGGCGCGAGTTCGAGGCTGCCGTCCACAAGCTGCGCGCGGCCGGCGTGCAGCCGCTGGCGCAAAGCAGCGAAGCGTGGCAGGTGGCGGCGCTGTTTGAAAACCTGGTGCTGGCCGAAAGCGGCCCGGAGTTCTATCGCGATCTGTTCGTGCGCCGCAGTCCGGCCGCCGCCGCCGACCCGCGCAGCGCCAACGCCTTGCAGCGCCTGCGCATGATCAAGGGCTGGATGCGCGGCCCGGTGGAGGAGCGGCCGTGGACCGACATCGTCGCCCAGTTCGCGCGCCAGCCGGTCGGCATGATGATCATGGGCGACTGGGCCAAGCCCGAACTGGCCGAATACGGCGCCGTGCTGGACCGGGACTACGGCTGCGCCGCTGCGCCGGACACCAGCAAGTACCACCTGTACAGCGTCGACGCGCTGTCGATGTTCGCCGGCGACTACCGCCACATGGCAGCGCAGGAAAAGATGGCGCGGCTGCTCGTGACGCCGGCGCTGCAGGCCGACTTCAACGCCCTGAAGGGCGGCGTGCCGGTGCGGCGCGATGCCGACCCCACCCGCATGGACAGCTGCGCGCGCGCCTCGTGGACCACCTTTGCCAAAGGCGCGGCGGTGCAGGCGCCCAGCCTGGTGCACCGCATGGCCACCGACGAAGCCACGCGCGACGCCATCATCGCCGAAGTGCAGCGCTATTTCCTCGACGACCGGGTGACGGTGGCCGAAGCCCAGCGCCGCATCGGCGCCCTGTTCAAAATGTTCAATCTCAGAAACCAAGGAGTACCTGGTGCGCAAGATACTGATCGTAGACGATGATCAAAAGACCCGTGTGCTGCTCAAGACCTATCTGGAAAAAAACCAGTACGAGGTGATCCTGTCGCACAACGGCGAGAGCTTTCTCGCCGAGCTGCAAACGCATGTGGACCAGTTGTCGCTGGTGATCCTCGACGTCATGCTGCCGGATACCGACGGTTTCGTGCTGTGCAAGCAGGTGCGCCAGCGCTCCAATGTGCCGATCATCATGCTGACCGCCAGTTCCGACGAGACCGACCGCATCGTCGGCCTGGAACTGGGCGCCGACGATTACATCGCCAAGCCCTACAGCCCACGCGAGCTGCTGGCGCGCATCAAGGCCATCTTGCGGCGCAGCGCGCTGGAGGCGCCGTCGCGCTATTACCGCTTTGTCGGCTTCACGATGGACCTGATGGAGCGCAAGGTGACCGACAGCGACGGCCAGCAGGTGGTGCTGACCGGGCTGGATTACCAGCTGCTCAAATACTTCATCGAGCATCGCGGCGTGGTGCTGGACCGCAGCGTGCTGAGCGAAGAGACGCGCGGCCGCGATACCGGCCCGCTGGACCGCTCGCTGGACGTGCAGATCAGCCGTCTGCGGCTGCGCCTGAACGACGACGGCAAGCAGCCGGCGCTGATCAAGACGGTGCGCGGCGCCGGCTATGTGTTTGCCGCCGACGTCAGCGTGTCCAGTGCTTAAGCTCCTGCGCGGCTTGCGTCGCCTGTGGCCGGCATCGCTGCTCGGCCGGCTGACGCTGGTGATGGTGGCCGGCGTGCTGGTCACGCAGGTGGCCGCCAGCGCGATCTGGGCCAGCCAGCTGCGCGCCAAGTCGCGCGTGGAGGCAGAGTCGTCGGCGCAGTATGTGGCGCACAGTGCGGCCGGCGCCATCCGCTTCTTCCGCAGCCTGCCGCCGGCCTATCGCATGCTGATCATCCAGCAGCTGCGCGAAATGGGCGGCACGCGCTTCTTCGTCAACTTCAACCATGCGTATGTGCCGGTGAGCCAGATCAAGGGCTACCCGCTGGCCGACAGTGTCATCGCCACCGTCGGCGCGACGCTGAAGGCCGACCTGCCGCATTCGCCCGGTTTCCAGCTGGCGTTCTCGTGGCCGGACAAGCTGGTAGTGGCCGAGCATGACGTGCGCCTCAACGATCTGCCGGATTCGTGGGTGCAGCACGTGCTGCTGTTGCAGCCGGACCCCGCGCCCATTCTGGTGATCCAGACCGAGATCGAGCCGGGCAACTGGCTGTATATGGCTGCGCTGATGCCCAACCCGTATTTCCTGAGCAGTAACGACCCGTTCACGTGGGACCGGCTGACACCGCAGGCGCTGTCGCTGGCCGTGGTGCTGGTGCTGTGCCTGCTGGTGGTGCGTTCGATCACGCGGCCGCTGGCGGCCTTGTCGGATGCGGCGGCGGCCTTCGGCCAGGGGCAGGATGAGGAGACGCGGCCGTTGCCGGAGACCGGCAGCCGCGAGTTCATCAACACGGCGCGCGCGTTCAGCGCCATGCGCGAGCGCATCCACCGCTATATCGAGGATCGCGAGCGGCTGTTCATTTCGATTTCGCACGACCTGCGCACGCCGATCACCCGCCTCAAGCTGCGCTCCGAGCTGCTGGACGACGAGGCGCTGCGCAACGAGTTTGAAGAAGACCTTGACGAGCTGGACATGATGGTCAAGGGCGCGCTGCAATGCGTGAAGGACAGCGACATCCACGAGAACCCCGCCGAGATCAAGCTCGATTCCATGGTCGGCCGGCTGGTGCGCAGCGCGCAGCTGGCCGGACACGTGGTGGCGTGGCAGCCCGGCGGCCTGACGGTGCGCGCCAAGCCGCTGGCACTGAAGCGCGCGCTGGGCAACCTGCTGGACAACGCGCTGTTCTACGGCCAGCGCGCCGAGATCCGTGCCTACGCCGCGCCGGGCACGGTGACCATCGCCGTGCGTGACCACGGTCCCGGCGTGCCGGACGACGCGTTCGCCAGCCTGTTCGATCCCTATGTGCGGCTGGCGCATGGCCGCGAGCAGAACGACGGCGGCATGGGGCTGGGGCTGGGCATCGCGCGCGGCATCATCGAAGCGCAGGGCGGCGAACTGATACTGGAGAACCATCCGGACGGCGGCCTGAACGCCATCATCCGGCTGCCGGCTTGATTCATCATCTGAAGGGACGGGCGGTTCAATGAAGACACAGCATCAACGTTCGCAAGCGATCGACGTGCTGCGTGGCCTGACGGTCGCGCTGATGATCATGGTGAACATGCCGGGCACGCCGGAAACCAGCTACGCGCCGTTCCTGCACGCCGCGTGGCACGGGCTGACGCTGACGGACCTGGTGTTCCCGACCTTTATGTTCGTGGTCGGCACCGCGCTGGCCTTCACGCTGGACAAGTATGAGGGCATGGGCGAGGCGGCGGTGCTGAAGAAAATCTTCACTCGCACCGCGCTGATTTTCCTGTGCGGCTTTTTGATGTACTGGTTCCCGTTCATCAGCTTTGATCACGGCGTGTCGGTGATTCCGTTCTCCGGCACGCGCATCTTCGGCGTCCTGCAACGCATCGCGCTGGGTTACTGCGCCGCGTCGCTGATCCTGCATTACAGCGGCGAGAAGGGGGCGCTGGTATTTGCGGTGCTGGCGCTGTTTGGCTACTGGGCCTTGATGGCCGGCTTCGGCGACTACACGCTGGCAGGCAATGCGCAGCGCAAGCTGGATTTGCTGCTGGTGGGCGAGGCGCATATGTACCACGGCGAGGGCATCGCCTTCGATCCAGAAGGGATACTCAGCACGCTGCCGTCCATCGTCAACTTACTGGCCGGCTACTTCGCCGGACGGCTGGTGCGCCGGCTGGGCGCCAGCTACGAAACCATCGCCAGGTTGATGCTGGCCGGCGCGGTGCTGGCGACAGTCGCGCTGTGCTGGAGCAGCGTGTTCCCGCTGAATAAAAAGCTGTGGACCAGTTCCTACACACTGATCGCCATCGCGATTGACCTTGGCGTGCTGTCGCTGCTGCTGTACGTGATTGATCTGCGTGGCCAGCGCGGCTGGACGTATTTCTTTGAGGTGTTTGGCCGCAACACGCTGTTTATCTACCTGTTCAGCGAGTTGCTGGCAACGCTGTTCTTCATCAACCAGATTGATGGCCTGTCGGTGTTCGACTGGATCTATCAACATCTGTTCCGTCCATGGGCCGGCATTTACAACGGCACGCTGCTGTGGGCACTGACCTATATGCTGGGCTGCTGGCTGGTCGGCTACGCGCTGGACCGCAAGAAAATCTACATCAAGCTCTGACGCGCCATCCCCGGAATTTGTCGTCCAGTGCCCGTTTTGTGCAGTTCGTCGCATTCCGGACTGGTGGCGCGGCTGAGCATATTATGCTTATGATAGCTGCAACAACATCTGAGGAATTCCACAATGAAGAAGCTTTTCCAGTTCGGCCTGCTGTTCGCCGCGTTCTGTGCCCTGTTTAGCCGTGCCAGCGCCGCCGATGAGGTCACTGAAACGCGCATGATTACCGTCGATGCCCGCGTGGTGCGGGTCATGATCGAGGGCGTCATCGATGTCAAGTTGCGCCAGGGTGACATGCCGTCGCTGAAGATTACCGGCGAAAAACGCTATATGGAGAAGCTGACGGCGTCGCAAACCGGCGACACCTTGCATCTGGAAAGCGAAGGACGCGGCATCAAGGTCGGCCGCGGCACCACGCGCGCCGAGCTGATCCTGCCCAACCTGCGCCAGGTGGTGTCGGAAGGCGTCGGCAGCACCGACATCAACGGTTTTACCGGCGACAAGCTGGAATTGAGCCTCGACGGCGCCGGCAGCATGAAGGTGGTGGCCGATTACCGCGCGCTGAAGGCCAGCCTGGGCGGTGTCGGCAGCATGAATCTGTGGATCAGCGAGAACGACGAGGCCGACCTGGACCTGCGCGGCGCCGGCTACATCACGCTGGGCGGTCGCAGTAAGTTGCTGAAAGCCAACCTCGGCGGCGTCGGCAGCCTGAATGCGCAGCAGTTCCAGGCGGATGCGGTGGATATCGATTTGAGCGGCCTGGGCAACGCCACCGTGAATGCCAAAACCAATGCAACGCTGAACTTGAGCGGCCTGGGATCGGTCATTGTGTATGGCAAGCCGCTGAATCGGAATGTCAGCGTGGATGGCCTGGGCAAGGTCAGCTGGAAGTAAAACACACCTATATATAACGCGATATGAAAAAATTCATACTAGCGATGGTCATCGCTCTGGGCTGGCAGTCAGCCGCGATAGCCGGATTCGCCGAAGGGGCGACTGCGTATAACAACAAGAATTACGCGGTGGCATTGAAAGAAATACGGCCGTTGGCACAGGCCGGCAACGCCGATGCCGAGCATCTGCTGGGCTTGATGTATTACATGGGCCGCGGCGTGCCGCAGGATTACAAGGCGGCGCTGGAGTGGCACCGCAAGGCGGCGCTCAAGGGCAAGGCCGATGCGCAGTATGTGGTCGGCGCCATGTATTACACCGGCAATGCGGTGATCCAGGATCACAAGCAGGCGGTGGGCTGGTTCCGCAAGGCGGCCGAGCAGGGCCATGTGCAGGCGCAGCAGGTGCTGGGACTGATGTACCGTTATCACATGGGCGGCGTGCCGCAGGATAATGTGATTGCCTATATGTTATGGAACCTGGCGGCGGCCAATGGCTCGGCCAATGCGGCCGAGCAGCGCTCGCAGGTGATCAAGACCATGACCCAGGAGCAGGTCGAGGAAGGGCAGGCGCTGTCGGCGGCGTGGAAGGTGAATACGCCGCTGCCGCAGAAGTCGCGCACGGGCGGCGGCTAAACCCCCAAAGCGAAGAGGGGTCTGACCCCATACGGGGTCAGACCCCGCAGCGGATCGCCGTGCGGGGTAAAATTGCCCTTTCTTTGAAAGGCTTCCCATGCGCGCGATTGAAATCACCCAGCCCGGCCCGGCCGATGTCCTGAAACTGTGCGAACGCCCGATGCCGGTGGTGAAGGCCGGCGAGGTGCTGATCAAGGTCCACGCGGCCGGCGTCAACCGCCCCGACGTGTTCCAGCGCCAGGGCAATTACGCGCCGCCGCCGGGCGCTTCCGACATCCCCGGCCTGGAAGTGGCCGGCGAGATCGTCGACGGCGATCTGGACTACACTACCCTCGATATCGGCGACCATGTCTGCGCTTTGGTGCAGGGCGGCGGCTATGCCGAGTACGTTGTTGCGCCAATACAGCAGGTTTTACCGGTGCCGAAAGGCTGGTCCATGCTGGAAGCGGCTTCAATTCCGGAAAATTACTTCACAGTCTGGAGCAATGTTTTTGACCGTGCCCATCTGACCGCCGGCGAGACTTTACTGGTGCAGGGCGGCAGCTCTGGCATCGGCGTCACCGCGATCCAGTTGGCCACCGCCATGGGCCACCGGGTGTTCGCCACCGCCGGTTCCGACGACAAGGTGGCGGCCTGCATGAAACTCGGCGCCGAGCGCGGCATCAACTACAAAACCGAGGACTTCGCCACCGTCATCAAGTCGCTGACCAATGACCGCGGCGTCGACGTGATTCTCGACATGGTGGCCGGAGACTACCTGCCACGCGAGGTTTCCTGCCTGGCGGACGACGGCCGCATCGCCATCATCGCCACCCTGGGCGGCGGCAAAGCGACGCTGGACATGGCCCAGGTGCTGCGCCGCCGGCTGACCATCACCGGCTCCACGCTGCGCCCGCGCTCGGCCGAATTCAAGGGCGCGATCGCCAAAAAGCTGAAGGAGCGGGTGTGGCCGATGCTGGCTGAACGCAAGATCAAGCCGGTGATCCACACCGTGTTCCCGCTGGAACAGGCCGCCGCCGCCCACGCGCTGATGGAGAGTAGCTCCCACGTCGGAAAAATCATGTTGCAAGTGATCTGAATGGGCATTTCGTTGTAAAATGCGTAGTAAATTTACGGTTTTGGTTAGCCGGGGATGTCCTTTGCCTGTTTGACCCCGCCTTTTTGGGCGCGGTACAATGGCGAGTTATTCATCTTTAGGCTAGCTATGCGTCGCAAACTCGTTATCGGTAACTGGAAAATGAACGGCAACCGCGCCGCCAACACGGCTCTGTTGTCCGGCATCGTTGCCGGCTTGAACGACTTTGGCGCGGATTGCGCGGTGTGCGTGCCGGCGCCGTACTTGGCGCAGTGCCAGGCTGAACTGGCGGGAGCGCCGGTCGCGTGGGGTGGGCAGGATGTCTCCATCCATGCCGACGGCGCCTATACTGGAGAAGTGTCGGCAGCGATGCTGCGGGACTTCGGCGCCACGTATGTGCTGTGCGGCCACTCCGAGCGCCGCGCTTATCACCACGAGAGCAATGAGCTGGTGGCGCAGAAGGCTGTGGTGGCGTTGGCCGCCGGCCTGACGCCGGTGGTGTGCGTGGGCGAATCGCTGGCCCAGCGCGAAGCGGGGCAGACCGAGGATGTGATCTGCGGCCAGTTGCAGGCAGTGCTGGATGCGCTGCCGGCGGACGATGTGGCGAAAATCATACTGGCCTACGAGCCGGTGTGGGCCATCGGCACCGGCCGGACCGCCACGCCGCACATTGCGCAAGATGCCCATCGCTTCCTGCGCAACTGTGTGGCGAACAAGAATGCGGCGGCAGCCGCCACCGTGCAAATCCTGTACGGCGGTAGCATGAAGCCGGAGAATGCCAAAGAATTAATGGCGCAGCCGGATATCGACGGCGGCCTGATCGGCGGTGCAGCTTTAAAGTCGACTGATTTTCTCGGGATTATTCAGGCGGTTTAAACGCAACGCTGTAGCGGTAAAACTGAAGTAGAAACAAAACGATACAAAACTTTTAATTTGGAATGGAATAACATGAGCTCCTTGTTCAATCTGGTTATCATCGTGCAGGTCGTTTCGGCCCTCGCCATTATCGGTCTGGTGCTGCTGCAGCACGGCAAAGGCGCCGACATGGGCGCAGCCTTCGGCTCGGGCGCCTCGGGTAGCCTGTTCGGCGCCACCGGCTCCTCGAACTTCATGTCGAAGTCGACCGGCGTCGCTGCTGCCGTCTTCTTCGCCGCCACGCTGGCGCTGTCGTACATCACCACCCACCAGACCAACAATGTCAGTGGCGGCGTGATGGATAAACTGCCGGCCGTTACCGCACCGGCGCCGGCCCCGACCAACGCCATTCCTGGCACGCCAGCGGCCCAGGTAGCCCCGGCGGCATCGGCGCCTGCTGCACCTGCAGCACCGGCGCCAGCAAACTCCATCCCAAAGTAATATAATTGTGTAGTTAATTAGGCGCAGTTGATAATTTTTTAAGTTGTTTGCACATTGTTTTGGCAGTATCGTAGCGAAAATCTTTTGTGCATCAAAATAGTTAAAGATTTATCGTTTTTCTTCTTGTTTTGACGCAATACGGATTAACAACCGCGTGAAAAAGAAGTAAAATAACGGCCTTATGCCGACGTGGTGAAATTGGTAGACACGCTATCTTGAGGGGGTAGTGGCGCAAGCTGTACGAGTTCGAGTCTCGTCGTCGGCACCAGAAAATATAGGCCAGCAAGGGTGGTACCAAGCTGGCTTTTTTACGAGGATGTGTCGTTCGATCCTGGTCAGAGCAGTTTTACGATTGGGGCGAACGTTAAGCGCACCGCAGAGTACCGCGATGTGTCCTTTAAACTGATCGTTCAACATAAGCTCATCTAATCGTGAACCTCGAAAATTATCTCCCCGTCCTGTTGTTCATCCTCGTCGGTCTCGGCGTAGGTATCGCTCCCCAAGTGCTGGGCCACATTCTCGGCCCGAAAAAGCCTGATGCAGCCAAGCTGTCCCCGTATGAGTGCGGCTTCGAAGCTTTCGAAGATGCGCGCATGAAATTCGACGTGCGTTATTACCTCGTCGCTATCCTCTTTATTTTGTTCGATCTGGAAACGGCATTCTTCTTCCCGTGGGGCGTCTCCATGCGCGAACTGGGCTGGCAGGGCTTCGTTACGATGATGGTGTTCATCGCCGAATTCGTGGTCGGTTTTTGGTATATCTGGAAGAAAGGTGCCCTTGATTGGGAATAAGCCATGGCTATTGAAGGCGTATTAAACGAAGGTTTCATCACCACCTCGGCCGACAAGCTGATCAACTGGGCGCGTACGGGTTCGATGTTCCCGATGACGTTCGGTCTGGCCTGCTGTGCGGTCGAAATGATGCACGTGGGCGCAGCCCGTTACGACATGGACCGCTTCGGCGTGGTGTTCCGTCCCTCGCCACGTCAGTCCGACGTGATGATCGTGGCCGGCACGCTGTGCAACAAGATGGCCCCGGCACTGCGCAAGGTCTACGACCAGATGCCAGAGCCGCGCTGGGTGATCTCGATGGGTTCCTGCGCCAACGGCGGCGGCTACTACCACTACTCTTACTCCGTCGTGCGCGGCTGCGATCGCATCGTGCCGGTCGACGTGTATGTGCCTGGCTGTCCGCCAACCGCTGAAGCCCTGCTGTACGGCATCATGCAGTTGCAGAACAAGATCAAGCGCACCAACACGATCGCACGCTAACGGGGGCGCTACACACAATGACTACTCATCTGGAAAAACTCCAAACCGCCCTCGGCACTGCCCTGGGCGATCGCGTTACTACCATCGTTGCACTGGGCGAAATCACGCTGGAAGTGAAGGGCGCCGATTACTACGCCGTCATGCAGATCCTGCGTGACAATGCGGAACTCGGCTTCGACACCGCGATCGACCTGTGCGGCGTGGATTACCTGAGCTATGGCGACGGCATCTGGGAAGGCCAGCGTTTCGCTGCGGTCGTCCACCTGCTGTCGGTCCAGCACAACTGGCGCGTACGCGTGCGCGCCTTCTGCGCCGACGACGACATGCCGCTGCTGCCATCGATCACGCCGCTGTGGCGCGCGATGAACTGGTACGAGCGCGAAGCCTTCGACATGTTCGGCATCCTGTTCGAGAACCACAACGACCTGCGCCGCATCCTGACCGACTACGGCTTCATCGGCCACCCGTTCCGCAAGGACTTCCCGGTGTCGGGCTACGTCGAAATGCGCTACGACCCAGAGCAGAAGCGCGTGGTCTACCAGCCGGTCACCATCGAGCCGCGTGAAAACGTGCCGCGTGTGATCCGCGAAGAAAACTACGGGATTAAATAATGGCTGAGATTAAGAACTACACCCTGAACTTTGGCCCGCAACACCCGGCCGCACACGGCGTGCTGCGCCTGGTGCTGGAGCTGGACGGCGAAGTGATCCAGCGCGCCGACCCGCACATCGGCCTGCTGCACCGCGGCACCGAGAAGCTGGCCGAGCAAAAGACCTACCTGCAGTCGGTGCCGTACATGGACCGCCTGGATTACGTGTCGATGATGTGCAACGAGCACGCCTACGTCATGGCCATCGAAAAGCTGATGGGCATTGAAGTGCCGCTGCGCGCGCAATACATCCGCGTGATGTTCGACGAGATCACCCGCATCCTGAATCACCTGATGTGGCTGGGCGCGCACGCGCTGGACGTCGGCGCCATGGGCCCGTTCCTGTACTGCTTCCGCGACCGCGAAGACCTGTTCGACTGCTACGAAGCGGTGTCGGGCGCGCGCATGCACGCGGCCTACTACCGTCCGGGCGGCGTCTACCGCGACCTGCCGGATGCGATGCCGCAGCACAAGCCATCGATCATCCGTTCGGCCAAGGCCATCGACAACCTGAACAAGGATCGTCAAGGCTCGATGCTGGACTTCATCGAAGCGTTCACCGCGCGTTTCCCGACCTATGTCGACGAATACGAAACGCTGCTGACCGACAACCGTATCTGGAAACAGCGTACCGTCGGCATCGGCGTGGTGTCGCCGGAAGACGCGAAAGCGATGGGCTTCACCGGCGCCATGCTGCGCGGTTCGGGCATCCAGTGGGATCTGCGCAAGCACCAGCCGTATGAAGTGTACGACCTGATGGACTTCGACATTCCAATCGGCACCAACGGCGACTGCTACGACCGTTACCTGGTGCGCGTGGAAGAGCTGCGCCAGTCGAACCGCATCATCAAACAATGCGTCGAGTGGCTGCGCAACAATCCAGGTCCCGTCATGACCAGCAACCGCAAAGTTGCGCCACCAGGCCGCGTGGACATGAAGACCAATATGGAATCGCTGATCCACCACTTCAAGCTGTTCACTGAAGGCTTCCACGTGCCGCCAGGCGAAGCGTATAGCGCAGTGGAGCACCCGAAAGGCGAGTTCGGCGTCTACCTGATGTCCGACGGCGCCAACAAGCCATACCGCGTGAAACTGCGCGCTCCAGACTACGCACACTTGCAGTCGCTGGATGAAATGGCGCGTGGCCACATGATTGCCGACGCCGTGACCATTATTGGCACGCAGGACATCGTGTTCGGCAGTATTGACCGCTAAGTGCGAGAGGCATAAGTATGTTGTTATCTGAGCAGTGCTACAAAAAAATCGATCGCGAGCTGGCCAAGTACCCAGACGATCAGCGTCAGTCGGCCGTGATGGCCGCGCTGGCGCACGCCCAGGTCGAACTGGGCTGGATCTCGCCTGACACCATGCAGGAACTGGCGGACTACATCCGCATGCCGGCGATTGCCGTGCAGGAAGTTGCCACGTTCTACAATATGTACAACCTGAAGCCGGTCGGCAAGCACAAGATCACCGTGTGCACCAACCTGCCTTGCGCCCTGTCGGGCGGCGAGCGCGCGGCGCACCACCTGAAACAAAAGCTGGGCATCGACTACCGTGACACCACGGCAGACGGCGAGTTCACGCTGATGGAAGGCGAGTGCATGGGCGCCTGCGGCGATGCGCCGGTACTGCTGGTGAACAATCACCGCATGTGCAGCTTCATGTCCAATGACAAAATCGACTCCCTCGTGGAGGAATTGAAGAAATGACGTCACTCCACGACCGACACATCGATCCAGTCATCCTGGCCGGCCTTAATGGCGACAACTGGCACTTGGAAGACTACGTAAAACGCGGTGGCTACAGCGCCCTGCGCCGTATCATCGAAGAGAAAATCACCCCGGAACAAATCATCGCCGACCTCAAAGCGTCGTCGTTGCGTGGCCGTGGTGGCGCAGGTTTCCCGACCGGCCTGAAGTGGAGCTTCATGCCGCGCCAGTTCCCGGGCCAGAAGTACCTCGTCTGCAATACAGATGAGGGCGAGCCGGGTACTTTCAAGGACCGCGACATCATTCGCTACAACCCGCACGCACTGATCGAAGGCATGGCCATCGGCGCGTACGCGATGGGCATCACCGTGGGTTACAACTACATCCACGGCGAGATCTTCCAGGAATACCTGCGCTTTGAAGAAGCGCTGGAAGAGGCGCGCGCCGCCGGCTTCCTGGGCGACAAGATCCTCGGCAGCGAGTTCAGCTTCCAGCTGCACGCGCACCACGGTTATGGCGCCTACATCTGCGGCGAAGAGACTGCGCTGCTGGAATCGCTGGAAGGCAAAAAAGGCCAGCCGCGCTTCAAGCCGCCATTCCCGGCGTCGTTCGGCCTGTACGGCAAGCCGACCACCATCAACAACACCGAAACCTTCGCTGCGGTGCCGTTCATCCTGAACATGGGTCCGGAGAAGTACCTGGCGATTGGCCGTCCGAACAACGGCGGCTCGAAGATCTTCTCGATCTCGGGCGACGTTGAGCGTCCGGGCAACTACGAGGTGCCGCTGGGCACCCCGTTCGCCAAACTGCTGGAACTGGCAGGCGGCATGCGCGGCGGTAAAAAGATCAAGGCGGTCATCCCTGGCGGTTCGTCCGCTCCAGTGGTGCGCGGCGAGATCATGATGCAGACCGACCTGGACTACGATTCGATCGCGAAAGCGGGTTCGATGCTGGGTTCGGGCGCGGTCATCGTCATGGACGAGACGCGTTGCATGGTCAAGGCAATGGAGCGTCTGGCGTACTTCTACTTTGAAGAATCGTGCGGCCAGTGCACCCCATGCCGAGAAGGTACGGGCTGGATGTACCGCATGATCCACCGTATCGAAAACGGTCAGGGCCGCAAGTCGGATCTGGACGTGCTGAACTCGATCTGCGACAACATCCAGGGCCGCACGATTTGCGCGCTGGGCGACGCGGCGGCCATGCCGATGCGTGCGTTCATCAAGCAATTCCGCGAAGAATTTGAACATCATATCGAGCACAAGCAATGCTGCGTGCCCGCTTATATCTAAGCTGCGTCAGGTAACGATCACCATGGTTGAAATCGAAATAGACGGCAAAAAAGTCGAAGTCCCTGCTGGTAGCATGGTGATGGACGCCGCCAACAAATTGGGAACCTACATTCCGCACTTCTGCTATCACAAGAAATTGTCGATCGCGGCAAACTGCCGGATGTGCCTCGTCGAAGTGGAAAAGGCGCCCAAGCCTTTGCCAGCATGCGCAACGCCGGTCTCGGCCGGCATGATTGTGCATTCCCACTCCGACAAGGCCGTCCAGGCACAGAAGTCGGTGATGGAGTTCCTGCTGATTAACCACCCGCTGGATTGCCCGATCTGCGATCAGGGCGGCGAGTGCCAGCTGCAAGACTTGGCAGTGGGCTACGGCAAGGGCGAATCGCGCTACGAAGAAGACAAGCGCGTCGTGACACCGAAAGACGCCGGCCCGCTGGTGTCGATGCAGGAAATGGCCCGTTGCATCCAGTGCACCCGTTGCGTACGTTTCGGCCAGGAAGTGGCCGGCGTGATGGAGCTGGGCATGATCGGCCGCGGCGAACACTCGGAAATCACCGCGTTCGTCGGCCAGACCGTCAACTCGGAAATGTCCGGCAATATGATCGACCTGTGCCCGGTAGGCGCACTGACGTCGAAGCCGTTCCGTTACAGCGCCCGTTCGTGGGAACTGTCGCGCCGCAAATCGGTCTCGCCGCACGACGGCCTGGGCGCCAACCTGATCGTTCAGGTCAAGGGCGGCAAGGTCAAGCGCGTGCTGCCGCTGGAAAACGACGCCGTCAACGAGTGCTGGATTTCCGACAAGGACCGCTTCTCGTATGAAGGCCTGGACACCACCGACCGCCTGACTCAGCCGATGCTGAAGCAGGGCGGCGAGTGGAAAGAAGTCGACTGGCAAACCGCGCTGGAATACGTGGCGCACGGCCTGAAAAACATCAAGCACGAACACGGCGCCAACGCCATCGCTGCTGTGGCCACGCCGCACTCGACGCTGGAAGAACTGCACCTGCTGCAAAAAGTCGTGCGCGGCCTGGGTTCAGACAGTGTGGACACCCGTCTGCGTCACAGCGATTTCTCGCTGGACGTGACCCCATGGCTGGGCATGTCGATCACCGAATTCGGCGCGCTGAACCGCGCCTTCGTGATCGGCTCGTTCCTGCGTAAGGATCACCCGCTGCTGGCCACCCGTCTGCGTACCGCGATCAAGGGCGGCGCCAAGCTGTCGCTGCTGAGCGCGACCGACGACGACCTGCTGATGAACGTCGCCAACAAACTGATCGTTGCTCCGTCGGAGTGGCTGTCGGCGCTGTCGCAAGTGGTGGTTGCTGTTGCCAAGGCCAAGGAAGTGGCGGCTCCGGCCGGCTTCGAAGGCGTACAAGCTTCGGACGCTGCCGCCGCCATCGCTGCTTCGTTGCTGTCGGGCGAGAACAAGGGCGTGTTCCTGGGTAACGCTGCGGCACAACATCCGCAAGCTGGCGCGCTGCACGCTGCCGCCCAATGGATCGCGGAACAGACCGGCGCCAAGCTGGGCTACCTGACCGAAGCCGCCAACACCGTCGGCGCCTATGTGGTCAACGCCAACGCCGGCAAAGCGCCAGTCTTCACCGAAGCCAAATCGGCCTACGTGCTGCTGAACGCCGAGCCAGAACTGGACGCGCACAACCCGCAAGCCGCTATCGCCGCGCTGAACAAGGCCGAGATGGTCGTAGTACTGTCGGCCTTCAAACACGGTCTGGACTACGCCGACGTGCTGCTGCCGGTATCGCCATTCAGCGAAACCTCGGGCACCTTCGTCAACGCCGAAGGCCGCGCGCAAAGCTTCAACGCGACCGTCAAGCCGCTGCTGGAAACCCGTCCAGCCTGGAAAGTGCTGCGCGTACTGGGCAACATCCTGGGCCTGACCGGCTTCGACTACGACACCTCGGAAGCGGTGCGCAACGAAGTGCTGGGCGCCGATGTGTTCGACGTTTCGGCCAAGCTGAACAACGTATCGAAACTGCCACTGGCCGCTTCGACCGTTGCTTCGACTGGCCCGGAACGTATCGCCGACGTGCCGATCTACTTCGCCGACGCCGTGGTGCGCCGCGCCGAATCGCTGCAAAAAATGGCCGACAGCGCCGCGCCGCAAGCGCACCTGTCGAGCGCACTGGCGCAGCAACTGGGCGTGGCCGCTGGCGACAAGGTCAAGGTCACCCAAGGTTCCGGCAGCGCGATCCTGGTCGCCGCTGTTGACGCCAAACTGCCTGCCAACGCCGTGCGCGTGGCCGCTGCTCACGCATCGACCGCCGCCCTGGGCAGCATGTTCGGTTCCATTACCGTAGAAAAAGCAGGAGAGGGGAAATAATGGCTCTGCCTGAATTCGTCACATCGCTTTACACGCTGGGCGAAACCAGCGTGCTGGCGCCGGTCTGGCCGCTGGTCTGGTCGCTGATCAAAGTCCTGTGCGTGCTGTTGCCGCTGATGGGCCTGGTCGCTTACGCCACCCTGTGGGAACGCAAGTTCATCGGCTGGATCCAGATCCGCGTCGGTCCTAACCGCGTCGGTCCGCTGGGCCTGTTGCAGCCGATCGCCGATGCGCTGAAACTGCTGTTCAAAGAGATCATCACCCCGGCCAAGGCCAACCCTGGCTTGTTCGTGATCGGTCCGATCATGACCATCATGCCGGCGCTGGCTTGCTGGTCGGTGGTGCCGTTCGGTCCACAGGCGGTGATCGCCAACGTCAACGCCGGCTTGCTGCTGCTGATGGCGATTACCTCGATGGAAGTCTACGGCATCATCATCGCCGGCTGGGCGTCGAACTCGAAGTACTCGTTCATGGGCGCGATGCGCGCCTCGGCCCAGATGATTTCCTACGAAATCCCGATGGGCTTCGTACTGGTGGTGGTGCTGATGGTGTCCGGTTCGCTGAACTTCGGCGACATCGTCGCCGGCCAGCAGAAGGGCATGTTCGTCGAGCACGGCATCAACTTCCTGTCGTGGAACTGGCTGCCACTGCTGCCGCTGTTCGTGGTGTACCTGACCTCCGGCCTGGCCGAGTGCAACCGTCACCCGTTCGACGTGGTCGAGGGCGAGTCGGAGATCGTTGCCGGTCACATGGTGGAATACTCGGGTATGGCCTACGCCATGTTCATGCTGGCCGAATACGCCAACATGATCCTGATCGCCACGCTGGGTTCGATCATGTTCCTGGGCGGCTGGTCCGCACCGTTCGCTGCGCTGGAATTCTGGGGCGGTTTCGGCGGCTTCTTCTGGTTGTTCGCGAAAGCGTTCTTCCTGGTGTCGGTCTTCATCTGGGTACGCGGTACTTTCCCACGCTACCGTTACGACCAGATCATGCGTTTGGGCTGGAAAGTGTTCATCCCGCTGACCCTGGTTTACCTGGTGTTCATCGCTGGCTGGATGCAGACCTCCTGGAATATCTGGAAGTAAGGAATAGAGACTATGGAACGTTTAAAAGACTTTATCGGCAGCTTCATGCTGACCGAGCTGATCAAAGGGATGGCGCTGACGGGCAAGTATATGTTCTCGCGCAAGATCACCGTGCAGTACCCGGAAGAGAAGACGCCGATGTCGCCGCGCTTCCGTGGCCTGCACGCGCTGCGCCGCTACCCGAATGGGGAAGAGCGCTGCATCGCCTGCAAACTGTGTGAAGCAGTGTGCCCGGCGATGGCGATCACCATCGAATCCGAGCAACGTGCGGACGGCTCGCGCCGGACCACCCGTTACGACATCGACCTGACCAAGTGCATCTTCTGCGGTTTCTGCGAAGAGTCGTGCCCGGTCGATTCGATTGTGGAAACGCATGTGCTGGAATACCACGGCGAGAAACGCGGCGATCTGTACTACACGAAAGAGATGCTGCTGGCCGTAGGCGATCGTTACGAAGACGATATCGCCGCAGCCCGCGCAGCGGACGCTCCTTATCGCTGACCCAAGCGGGCCGAACTTCGGTGAGGCCCGCGTTAGCGATCTGATCAATAAACTGTACGTCTCTTGGGTTAGTTATGGAATTTAAAACTGCTTTGTTCTACGTCTTCGCAGCCATCATGATTTTGGCTGCGACGCGCGTTATCACGGCCCGCAATCCGGTGCACGCGGCACTGTTCCTGGTGCTGGCGTTCTTCAACGCCGCCGGCATCTGGATGCTGCTGGAAGCCGAGTTCCTGGCGATTGTGCTGGTGCTGGTCTACGTCGGCGCCGTCATGGTGCTGTTCCTGTTCGTGGTGATGATGCTGGACATCGACACCGAAAAGCTGCGCGAGAACTTCTGGGGTTACCTGCCGGTCGCTTCCTTCGTCGGCGTGATCATCGTGCTGGAAATGGCTGCCGTGCTGTGGCGCTCGTTCCTGTCGTTCGACCCGCGTCCTGCGGCTGGCGCCAATATCGGCGGCACCAAGGAGCTGGGCCTGCTGATCTACACCAAATACATCTATGGCTTTGAAATCGCCGCCGTGGTCCTGCTGGTGGCGATCATCGCCGCCGTGGCACTGACCCTGCGCAAGCGCAAAGACACCAAACACTTCGACCCAGCCGACGCCGTCCGCGTCAAGCGCAATGACCGCCTGAAGATCGTCAAGATCGCGCCGGTCAGCGCGCGCGCAGCAGGCGCGGCTGGAGTTGATTCGGAAGTTAAGGAGGCACCATGACTTTATCCCTGGCTCACTACCTCGTCCTGGGCGCGATCCTGTTCGCGATCTCGATCGTGGGTATTTTCCTGAACCGCAAGAACATCATCATTATCCTGATGGCCATCGAACTGATGCTGCTGGCAGTGAATATGAATTTCATCGCGTTCTCGCATTACCTCGGTGATGCGGCAGGTCAGATCTTTGTCTTCTTCATTTTGACCGTTGCGGCCGCCGAATCGGCAATTGGCCTCGCGATCCTGGTGGTGCTGTTCCGTAATCTGGACACCATCAACGTCGAAGACCTGGACAGCCTCAAGGGCTAATTTTAACCTCACGAAAAATAACGATTAAGGTTCATCATGGCGGTTACTCTTAACCCTAATCTCCTGCTGGTCGTACCACTGGCGCCCCTCGCGGGCGCGGCGGTGGCGGGCTTGTTGGGAACGAAATTCTTCGGCAACGTGGTCGGTCGCAAGACCTCGACCGCGGCGACCATCCTGGGCGTGCTGGTGGCATTCATCATTTCGGCGATGACGCTGAACGACGTGCTCAACGGCGCAACCTTCAACGGCACCATCTACAACTGGATGACCGTGGCCGGCATGAAAATGGAAGTCGGCTTCCAGATCGACTCGCTGTCGGCGATGATGATGTGCGTGGTGACCTTTGTGTCGCTGATGGTGCACATCTACACCATCGGCTACATGGCGGAAGACGAAGGCTACAACCGCTTCTTCTCGTACATCTCGCTGTTCACCTTCTCCATGCTGATGCTGGTGATGTCGAACAACTTCCTGCAACTGTTCTTCGGCTGGGAAGCCGTGGGCCTGGTGTCGTACCTGCTGATCGGCTTCTGGTACACCCGTCCGACCGCGATCTTCGCCAACATGAAGGCCTTCCTGGTCAACCGTGTGGGTGACTTCGGCTTCATCCTGGGTATCGGCCTGCTGCTGGCCTACGGTGGTTCGATGAACTACCAGGACGTGTTCGCCAAGCGCGAAGCGCTGGCTCTGCTGACTCTGCCAGGCACCGACTGGATGCTGCTGACCGTCGCCTGTATCTGCCTGTTCATCGGCGCGATGGGTAAATCGGCGCAGTTCCCGCTGCACGTCTGGCTGCCAGACTCGATGGAAGGTCCAACCCCGATTTCCGCACTGATCCACGCGGCAACCATGGTTACCGCCGGCATCTTCATGGTGTCGCGCATGTCGCCGCTGTTCGAGCTGTCGGACACTGCACTGAGCTTCATCCTGGTGATCGGTTCGATTACCGCGCTGTTCATGGGCTTCCTGGGCATCATCCAGAACGACATCAAGCGCGTGGTGGCTTACTCGACGCTGTCGCAGCTGGGCTACATGACCGTTGCGCTGGGTTCGTCGGCTTACTCGGTGGCCGTATTCCACCTGATGACCCACGCCTTCTTCAAGGCACTGCTGTTCCTGGGCGCCGGTTCGGTCATCATCGGCATGCACCACGACCAGGACATCCGCAACATGGGCGGCCTGCGTAAATACATGCCGATCACCTGGATCACTTCGCTGCTGGGTTCGCTGGCTCTGATCGGTACGCCGTTCTTCTCGGGCTTCTACTCGAAAGACTCGATCATCGAAGCAGTGGGCGAGACCCATATCTGGGGCGCCGGCTTCGCACAGTTCGCCGTACTGGCGGGCGTGTTCGTGACCGCGTTCTACTCGTTCCGTATGTACTTCCTGGTGTTCCACGGTAAAGAGCGTTTCGGCCAGGCCCACGCGCATGGTCATGACGACCACCATGCCGCCGCGCACGACGACCACGCTCACGATTCCGACGCGCACCATGAGGAAGAGGAAGACGACCACGCTCACCACGGTCTGGCCCCAGGTCAGAAACCGCATGAGTCGCCATTCGTGGTCTGGTTCCCGCTGGTCATGCTGGCCATCCCATCGGTCATCATCGGCGCGCTGACCATCGGCCCGATGCTGTTCGGCGACTTCTTCAAAGGCGTGATCTTCATCGGTGAAAACCACAAGGCGATGGAACTGCTGGGCGAGGAATACCACGGCCCAGTGGCCATGGCGATCCACTCCCTGACCTCGCTGCCGCTGTGGCTGGCGATCGCCGGCGTGGCCGCTTCGTACTACTGCTACATGATCAATCCACGCGTACCGGCATGGTTCTTCGCCAAGTTCAAGGCAGTGCACACGCTGCTGGACAACAAGTACTACCTGGATAAATTCAACCAGGTGGTGTTTGCAGGCGGCGCCCGTCTGCTGGGCGAAGGCCTGTGGAACTTCGGCGACAAGAAACTGATCGACGGCCTGCTGGTCAACGGCAGCGCCAAAGTAGTTGGCTGGTTCTCGACGCTGACCCGCCTGGCGCAGACTGGTTACATCTACCACTATGCGTTCGTCATGATCCTCGGCATTCTGGGGTTCCTGGTCTACTTCCTGCCGTTTTGGCACGCTTAATTAGCTGATACGCAAAGAGATAACGATAACCATGATGCAGCAAACCATATCTACTCTACCTCCGTACCTGAGCCTGGCGATCTGGCTCCCGATTATCTTCGGCCTGATCGTCCTGGCAGTAGGGCGCGACAGCAACGCCGGCTTTACCCGCGTGCTGACGCTGATCGCGTCCATCGTCAGCTTCGGCGCGACGATTCCGCTGGTCACGCACTTTGACAACGCCGCGCACGGCATGCAGTTCGTCGAGAAATCGGCGTGGATCGAACGCTTCAACATCTTCTACTCGCTGGGCATCGACGGCCTGTCGCTGTGGTTCGTGCCGCTGACCGCCTTCATCACCATCATCGTGGTGATCTCGGCCTGGCAAGTGATCCAGAAACGCGTGGCCCAGTACATGGGCGCGTTCCTGATCCTGTCCGGCCTGATGATCGGCGTGTTCTGCGCCATGGACGGCCTGCTGTTCTACTTCTTCTTCGAAGCGACCCTGATCCCGATGTACATCATCATCGGTATCTGGGGCGGCGACAACCGCGTCTACGCCTCGTTCAAGTTCTTCCTGTACACCTTCTTCGGTTCGCTGCTGACGCTGGTTGCCATCATCTACCTGTACAAAGTATCGGGTAGCTGGGACATCCTGTACTGGCACAAAACGCCGCTGACGATGACCGAGCAGGTGGCCATCTTCTTCGCCTTCTTCATGGCGTTCGCCGTCAAAGTGCCGATGTTCCCGGTCCACACCTGGCTGCCGGACGTCCACGTGGAAGCGCCAACCGGCGGTTCCGCCGTGCTGGCCGCGATCATGCTGAAACTGGGCGCGTACGGCTTCATCCGCTTCTCGCTGCCGATCACCCCGGACGCATCGCACTACCTGTCGGGCTTTGTCATCACCCTGTCGCTGATCGCCGTGATCTACGTCGGCCTGGTGGCGCTGGTACAGAAAGACATGAAAAAGCTGGTCGCCTACTCGTCGATCGCGCACATGGGCTTTGTCACCCTGGGCTTCTTCGTCTTCAACGCCATGGCCACCCAGGGCGCCATCATGCAAATGATCTCGCACGGCTTCGTGTCGGCCGCGATGTTCCTGTGCATCGGCGTACTGTACGACCAGGCGCACTCGCGCCAGATCGCCGACTACGGTGGTGTGGTCAACAAGATGCCGCGTTTCGCCGCCTTCTTTATCCTGTTCTCGATGGCCAACTGCGGCCTGCCAGCGACCTCCGGTTTCGTCGGCGAGTTCATGGTGATCCTGGGCGCTACCCAGTACAACTTCTGGATCGGCCTGCTGGCAGCCACCGCGCTGATCTTCGGCGCAGCGTACTCGCTGTGGATGGCGAAGCGCGTCATCTTCGGCAAAGTGGCCAACCACCACGTCGCCGAGCTGGTTGATCTGAATGGCCGTGAATTCCTGATGCTGGGCATTCTGGCAGTCTGCGTGCTGGCCATGGGCCTGTACCCAGCCCCATTCACCGACACCATGCAAACCTCGGTTGCGGACCTGCTGGCACACGTTGCACAGAGCAAGCTGCCGTTCCCGGCGCATTAAGAAGAAAACGGAAACGCATAAATGACTACACCTATTCCACAAGAGGCCGTGAACCTGGTCCCGGCCTACGCCGAGATCGCGTTATTGATCGGCGCCTCGGCGATCCTGCTGATCGATATGTTCCTGACCAAGGCGCAGCGTTCGTTCACCTACGCGCTGTCGCTGCTGATGCTGGTGGTCCTGGCCGGCATCAGCTACCACGACTACGCCGCCGGCACGACGACCTATACCTTCCACGGTATGTTCGTCTCCGATCCGATGGCCAACCTGCTGAAACTGTTCACCTACCTGACCGTGGGCATGACGCTGGTGTATTCGCGCCAGTACGCGGCCGACCGCGACATGCTGAGCGGTAACCTGGGCGGCGAGTTCTACGTGCTGGCGCTGTTCGCCATGATGGGCCAGATGGTGATGATCTCGGGTTCCAACCTGCTGTCGATCTACCTGGGCGTGGAACTGATGTCGCTGTCGCTGTACGCACTGGTGGCGATCCGTCGCGACAACGTGCGCGCTACCGAAGCGGCGATGAAATACTTCGTGCTGGGCGCGCTGGCGTCGGGCTTCCTGCTGTACGGTATGTCGATGCTGTACGGCGCGACCGGCACCCTGGACATCGCCCAGATCTCGGCGGCGGCAGCCAGCGGCACCATCAACAAGACCATCCTGATCTTCGGCCTGGTGTTCCTGGTAGCCGGCCTGGCGTTCAAACTGGGCGCCGTGCCATTCCATATGTGGGTACCGGACGTCTACGACGGTTCGCCAACCGCCGTGACCCTGCTGCTGGGCGGCGCACCGAAAATCGCCACCTTCGCGATCTGCATCCGCCTGCTGGTGGAAGGCCTGATGCCAATGGCATTCGACTGGCAGCAAATGCTGCTGGTGCTGGCCGTGCTGTCGCTGGCCATCGGTAACCTGACCGCGATCGCCCAGACCAACATCAAGCGTATGCTGGCGTACTCGACCATCGCGCAAATCGGCTTCGTGCTGCTGGGCCTGCTGTCGGGCGTGGCGGGCACCACCGACGTGAGCGGCCGCGACGCTGCCTACAGCGCCTCGATGTACTACGTGATCACCTACGTGCTGACCACGGTCGGTACCTTCGGCACGCTGATGCTGGCGTCGCGCGCAGGCTTCGACGCCGACAACCTGGCCGACTTCAAGGGCCTGAGCAAGCGTAACGGCTGGTTCGCGCTGGTGATGACCATCCTGCTGTTCTCGCTGGCCGGCGTGCCACCGATGATGGGCTTTGCCGCCAAGTTCGCCGTTCTGAACTCGGTGCTGGCCACCGGCCAACTGTGGCTGACCATCTTCGCCGTGATGTTCTCGCTGATCGGTGCGTTCTACTACCTGCGCGTCATCAAGACCATGTGGTTTGACGAGCCGGTCGATACCGCGCCGATCGTCGCCCCGTTCGACATGAAGCTGGTACTGAGCATCAACGGCCTGGCCGTTGTGGCGCTGGGCATCATGCCAGAAGGCATGCTGAAAGCCTGCCTGGCCGCCATCAAAGCGACCCTCGCGACCTGATGGATACCTCCACCGCCGGCTGGTTGGTGATCGCGGTTGCACTCGCGGCCGCCAACCTGCCGTTCTTCAACGACCGCCTGTTCGCCGTGGTCGGCGCCAAATGGCAGCGCAAGCCGCTGGTCATCCGGCTGCTGGAAATGACGGCGCTGTACATGGTGGTTGGCTTTATTGGCTTCGCCCTCGAAGCCAATATCGGCGTCCGCTTCCCGCAGACGTGGGAGTTCTACGCGATCTCCGGCTGCCTGTTTGTCGTTCTCGGTTTTCCGGGATTCATCGTCCGTTACCTGCGCAAGCCTCACGGCTGATACACTATCGTTCTCATACGATCGTGGAGCAGGGATGGACAACCTCAAAGAAACGCGCATCGACGGTGAACTGGTCTACAACGGCCATTTCCTGAAGGTGCAGCGCGACATCATAGAACTCCCCAACGGCAAGCGCACCAAGCGCGAATACATCCTGCACCCCGGTGCAGTGGTGATTCTGCCGCTGCTGGACGACGGCACGGTGCTGATGGAGCGCCAATATCGCTACCCATTGCATGACGTCTTCATCGAATTCCCGGCCGGGAAAATCGACAAGGGTGAAGACCCGCTGGTCGCCGCCAAGCGCGAGCTGGAAGAAGAAACCGGCTACACCGGCGGCGAATGGCAGTTCGTCAGCAAGATCCACAACGCCATTGCCTACTCCGACGAGTACCTGGACCTGTACTTGGCGCGCGGCCTGAAAGCCGGTCCGGCCAAACTGGATGAAGGCGAATTCCTCGAAACCTTCACCGCCAGCATCGACGAACTGCTGCAATGGGTCCGCGAAGGCAAGATCACCGACGTCAAAACCGTGATCGGCATCTTCTGGCTGGACAAGCTGCGCGCGGGCGACTGGAAGCTATGAAACTGTGGATGGCGTGCGCGCTGCTGCTTGCCGCTGGTAGCGCGCAGGCGGCGCAGCAACGCACGCCATTCCAGATCCGCTGCGAAGATACGATCAGCAAGACGGTGTCGGTGCTGTCGTCGCAGCAGAACGGCTTCACCATCAACAACCAGCTGCCATACCGCGCACTGACCGCGCGCACCGGCAGCATGGACAACCGCATGCAGACGCTGGGACTGACCGTCACCAAAGGCATCTACCGCGCCACGCTGGGCGGACCGATTCTGCAAGACCCGGCCAGCGGCTACGAATGCGTGGCGCCGCGCGTGACCATCCAGCTGAATTATTCGCCGGTGTTGATCTACGTTGGCAACGAGTTTGCGCCGGGCACCTGCGCCTACAAGGAAATCCTGACGCACGAGCAGCGCCACCTGAAGGCCTATATGGACAATCTGGCGCGGGTGGAGAAAGTGGTAACGGCGGCGTTGAACAAGCGCTTCGCCGGACAGCCGATGTACGCGCCGTCCGGCACCGCCATGTCGGCGCTGGAGCACGAGATTAACGGTACCTGGTTCCCGTTCATCCAGGCGGAATTCGACAAGGGCAAGATCGAACAGGCCAAGATCGACACGCCGCAGGAGTATGCGCGCCTGGCTCAGACCTGCAACGGCGAGATTGCGGCAATCGTAAATCGCCGCCGTAAATAGAGAAACTGATGACAGCAACAAATCAACCACCACCGCGCTACTTTGCGCTGCTGCCCGCCGCCGGCGTCGGCGCGCGCATGGCGGCGAACGGCCCCAAACAATACCTGACCGTCGGCGGCAAGCCGATGCTGCGGCACGCGGTGGACGCATTCCGCGCTTCCGCGCTGGTGACGCACACCTACGTCGTCGTCAGCCCGGACGATGGTGTGATCGATTCGGTGCTGCCGCCGGAGCTGGACGGCGTGACCGTGCTGCGCGTCGGTGGAGCCACGCGCATGGACTCGGTGCTGAACGGCTTGCGTGCGCTGGACGGTGTGCTCACCGGGAGTGATCTCGTCATGGTGCACGACGCCGCCCGTCCGGGCCTGACGCCCGCCCTGATCGCCAAGCTGATTCACGGTGTCGGCGGTGATCCGGCCGGCGGCCTGCTGGCGATGCCGGTGGTCGACACCATCAAGCGCAGCGCTCCCGCCACGGACGGCTCCAGCATCAGCGCTGCCACCGTGCCGCGCGACGGCCTGTGGGCGGCGCAGACGCCGCAGATGTTCAGCTACGCCTTGCTGCTGCGTGCCCTGGGCAGCGCGCCGGATGCCAACGCCATCACCGACGATGCCAGCGCGGTTGAAATGCTGGGCTACGCGCCGCGCCTGATTGAAGGCCATCCACGGAATTTAAAAGTAACGCTGCCAGCAGACATCCGCATCGCCGAGATGTACCTGGCTAACAAGGAAGACTAAACATGAGCAAACTCCCATTCCGCATCGGCCAAGGCTACGACTGCCACGCGCTGGTGGAAGGCCGCAAACTGATTATCGGCGGCGTCGACATCCCGCACCACGTCGGCCTGCTGGGCCACTCGGATGCCGACGTGCTGCTGCACGCCATTACCGACTCGATCCTGGGCGCCGCCGCCCTGGGCGACATCGGCAAACACTTCCCGGACACCGATCCAGAATTCAAAGGCGCCGACTCGCGCAAGCTGTTGAAGGAAGCTGCCAAGCGCGTGGTGGCCACTGGCTACAGTATCGGCAACATCGACTGCACCATCATCGCCCAGCGGCCGAAGATGGCGCCGCATATCCCATCGATGCGCGCCAACATCGCCGAGGATTTGGGCGTGGACATCAGCCAGGTCAACGTCAAAGCCAAGACCAATGAAAAGCTGGGTTATTTGGGACGCGAAGAGGGCATCGCTGCTGAATCCATCGCCTTGCTGATCGCCTCATAAAAAATCGTCGCATCGTTTTCCAGCACGGCGACCGCGACGTCGCGCGACACGGCGGGATAGTCATGGAGGAAGTCCGCCATCGGCCGTCCCGCCAACAAATAGTCGAACATCCGCTTGACCGGCACCAGCGTGTCTTTGAAAACTGGCATGCCGCCGAGGATGTCCGGCGCCATCTGAACCAATGGCGTAATCGATTTCATAAACGCCAGCACCTCCGGATCAAACGGATCCAGCGGCGATTGACGGGGCGGAATCACGCGGCCGTTAAAGTAATGTACCGGCTCACCAAAATACCTCGGATCATATTCCGGTCCGTCCTCATCAATGATGATTTCGTCGTCGTGATTGGGCATCGCATTAAGCCAGCTATCTTGATCGTCTAAGGTATCTTCTTGATTCTTGTCGAGTGGCTTTTCTGAATGAAATGATTCGTAGTCCATTGCGCCTCTCCGTGTAAGTGATGCATACGATCTGGGCGTTCCACCAGCCGTAAGCGTTGTAGCGTTGTTCGCCGTAGTCATGGCGGAAATCTTCAATGACGAGTGCTTCAGCTTCAAGCACAGCACAAGCGTCGGCGAAGTCCAGGCCGTGCTTGCACAGATTGCTCTTGCGCTTAGCTTCGTCCCACGTATAGATAGTCATTTCAGTGTAGCGGCTTGACGATATCCTTCAAGCGGACTGAAAAGCCAGCGGACTCAGGACATCTTCGCCATCGTCCGCCTGCTGTTTGACTCATCTTTAGTTTGGATCAAAGGTGCGTGATTTGATTCGTACAGCCTGGATATACGTCATGCTGAAGGCGGCATGCTATTCTTTAGGCGGGCAACAGGCTTGGATTTGGATAGGAGTTTTGTGAAGAATCGATTCATTTTTTTAGGCTGGTTGGTTTTCGCTTTGCAGGCCAGTGCGCAAACCATTCCTTGTGATGCCGTCAGTACCCGCTTGAACGAGCTGGCGGGCGCCGACCAGCAAATTCGGCAAGAGCTGCATCAACAGACCACTGTCGCTGAACAAGAGAGTGTGCAAAAACGCCAGATGATCATCGACGGCGAGAATCTGAAACAGCTGAAAGCGATCGTCGCAGCATGCGGCTGGCCCAAGACAACAAAGGACAGCCATGCTGCCTGGCTGCTAGCCCAGCATGCGGATAGCGACCTCGCTTTCCAACGTCGCGCAAAGGAATGGCTGGAAGCGTCAGTCAAAGCAGGCGTTGCCACTCCGCGCGACCTGGCCTACCTTGCCGACCGCATTGCCGCCAACGAAGGCCGCCCACAAGAATACGGGACGCAATTCTCGCTGACGGATCGCTGTCATCTGGTACTCGATCCGGTGGATGACCGCGAACTGGTCAACCGTCGCCGCCTGGCGATTGGGCTGCAAAGTCTGGAAGAATACGAGGCGGAAGGGCGACGGCGTTTTATTCCAGCCGATTGCCAATCAGGGCTCGGCCGCTGACCAACTTATTTTGGCGCTGCCGGAGCGGTCGCCACCGGAATGCCAAATGAGGCTTGTAGCGTCTCGTAGTGATCGATGTTCAGCGCGTCGCCGCCTTCGGTGAAGATCAGCCGGGCGCCGCCCTTGGTCACGAACTGGTCGGCGGTGGTGGGGAAAATCTCTACCGTGGGCTTGCCTCTCAGCCCCACATAGAAACGCCCGACCCGGCGGCTGAAGCGCACGATGTCGCCGTTGTTGAGCACATACTCGTATTCGAAGGCCTCGAAGTCCCGCGGCTCCATGTGGAAGCGCCGCGCCGTGACGGACACGCTCTCAATGGGACCGGGGGCGGTGGCAGCGCTGAGCGCTTGCTGCTGGGCAGACACGGACGCAACGGAAAAGCATAGCGCGACGGCCGCCAGGCTCAAATCAAAGACCTTCATAATAGCCTCCAATGAGTTAGTAAAAAGATACTATCTCATTGTGATGCAGTGCGCAATTATTTTCCGATGTCGCCGTCTTGTTGCAGGAGACTTTGCAGATGGTCTGCTGTGCCGGAAATCCGTTGAAGCTGTGGGTAGCGCAGTGAGTCGAAGTAGGCGATGCTGACGGTGTGCGATGCGCCGTCGGCGTCGAAGGACAGTCCGATTGGCTGTTTGCTGGTGGCGGCATCGCGGATGGCTTGTTTGAGAATATCGTCCGTGTACGGTTTGCCGGCGACGGCCGTCAGACGGGCGCCAAGGCTGATGCCGGCCTTGAACGCCGGGCCCTCCCACGCTACGCTTTTCACCGCGCCTTTTTTGCCGATCACCAGCCCCAGTGAAGTGGAGAGGTCAATGCCGCCCAGGTCCGCCTCGTGCTGCACGAAGAAGTCGGTCGGTTGGTCGGTGTACACCAGCTGATAACCGCCGCGCTTCAGGCCATCGAGCAAATGCGTGTCGTCATGCGCGTTCAGGCGCGTGTTGAAATAGGCCGCCCAGTTGTACGGCGCGATCCGGTTCAAGGCCTTGCAGACATCGTCGAAAGCGTAGGTGGAGATGGTGCGGGAATTCTGTCCCGCGCCGAAGAAGGCGGCGGCAAAATCGAGCATGCTTTTCCGGCCGCCGCTCAGCTCACGCAGCAGCATGTCCACGTCCAGCCATAGCATCACGCCTTCCGCGTAGTAGTCCTCGCGCCGCTGCCAGTCGCGCCAGTGGACTGGCTTGGCCGGCATGTACAGCGCATCGACGGTGCTGTCCTGTAGCGACTTCCACACGCGTCCCGGTCGATTCGCCATCAGCGCCGCATCGACCGCCAGCGCATCCAGGCTTTGCTCCATAGTGCGCAAGCCGAGGCGCCGCGACATCACGTGAGCCCAGAATTCGGTCTGGCCTTCGTACACCCACAGCAGGCTGCCGCGCATCGGCAGGTTCAGGTTGGGCGACCACAAATCGGCCGGCTGCCGCGTGCGGCCGTTCCACGAATGGATGAATTCATGCGCCACCAGATTGGCCATCAAGACCTGTTCGCCCGCATCGCGCGCGTAGTTGGCCGAGACGTTGATCTCGGTCGATTCCTGATGCTCCACGCCGCCGCCGGACGGCATCACGTCGGACAAGGACATCAGCAGATCGAAGTGGCGATAGTGCTGCGAGCGGAATAGTTGCGGGACGGCTGTCGCCATCGCGCGGAATTTTTCCACCAGCGCGGGCGGCAGGTCCAGCGCAGCTTCGTTATCGCCGAACATATTCAGGTGCACCGGGATGGCCGGTGCATTGGTCAGCTCCACACGTTTGTAGTAGCGGCCAGCGTACACCGGCGCGTCGGCCAGATCCTCGAAACTGGCGGTCTTGAACGAGACGCGATGGGCGTTGGCCTGCGCCGTCTCCAGCGAGGTGGCGAACTGGAAGCCGTCGGGCAGCGTCAATTCCGCCTGCACGCCGATATTGCGGATGAACCAGCCGGCAGGGTAGAGCGCCACCTTGGACCAGGGCAGGGTCAGCATGTCGCGCGAAATCAGTTTAGGGCCGTTCGCTGCCGGCAGGTACTGGAACTCCAGTTCCAGCGCACGCGCACCGGCGGGAACATCGATGTGAAACGCAAACGGGTTGACGACATCGCGCCGCCATTCCAGCCGGTGCGCGCCGGCCTTGATGATCAGGCCCGCCAGCGGCGCCGCTTCCTGCGTGGCCGAATGGCTGCCGTTTTCCCACTGCGGATACAGCAGCACCATGGCGCCAGACTTCTGAACCGGAATGGTCTCGCGCACGCGGAAGATTTTATGCACGCGGTCGGAAGCATCGACCTTGAGCGTGATGTCGCCTTTAAATGGAATATCGCGCGGCGCGGCAATGGCGGGAGCCGCAGGCGTCGGTTGCGGACCAACGCTGGCATATGCCGGAACCACGCAGGTCAAGGTAAGAAGAGGGAGCAGCAGCTTTTTCATTGCACGCCAAATGAAATCCATGGGATGCCAAGAGTATCTGGACGCCCGCGCGGTGTAAAGCCATCCGCGCGGGCGTTTACTTACACCAGCACGCCGCCGCCGTCGATGGTGTGGACCTGGCCGGTGGCGAAGCCGCTGGTCATCAGGAACAGGTAGGCCGCCGCCACATCTTCCGCCGAGCCGACGCGGCCTACCGGTAGTTTTGCGGCCAGGTCGGCGTACATGCGCTGGCAGGCTTCCTCCGTCATGCCGGACCACAGATTGGTCGCCACCACGCCTGGCGATACCGCATTGACGCGAATGGGCGCCAACTCCACCGCCAGCGCGCGCGTCAGGGCTTCAACCGCGCCGCACACGCTGGCGACCAGCGTCCAGTTGGCATGCGGCTTTTGTGCCGCAATGCCGGTGGTGAAGGTCAGCGAGCCTCCCGGCCGCAGGTTGCGCGCGCCGTATTTCGCCGCCGCCATCGCGCCCCAGTAGCGGATCTCGAACGCGGAACGCGCCGTCTGCAAATCGGTATCGGCCAGCGGCGCAAGCTGTAGCGAGTCGCCGGCGGTGTAGACCAGATGATCGAATGCGCCGCAGGTGTTAAAGAAATGCTCTATCGCGGTTTCGTCACGCAGATCCAGCGCACAGCCTTGCGCCTTGGGCCCGAGCATTGCCAGCGCTTTCTCGATGCGTGTCATCTGGCTGGAGACGATCATGACTTCCGCGTCCTCACGTAAGGCTTCACGCGCCACGGCGAGACCGAGCCCGGACGAAGCACCCAGCACGATCACGCGCTGACCGTACAGGCGGCCGCTCATGCCTGCACCCGTGCCAGCAGTCCGGCGACGGCCTGGTCTAGCGTGACGGTGCCTTTGTGCGACCCGCTTTCCCCTTTTTCGAACTCGATCCAGCCTTCGTTAAAGCCATCCAGCATTTGCATGCGCGGCGTTGGATTGGTCATGCCCTGCGCCGCAAACAGTTCGGCCCAGGTGTCGCGTGGCACGGCGCGCGCGCTCACTTCGCGGCCCAGCAGGCGGCTGAAGCTGGCGGCGATGTCGACAGGGCTGATGCGTTGCGGTCCTTCCAGTTCGACCACGCGGGTGCCTTGCCAGGTCTGTTGCAGCAGCTCGGCCGCCAGCGTGGAGATGTCGGCGCAGGCCACCATCGGCACCGGACGCTCCAGCGGTTGCAGGAAGCTGGCGATGCTGCCAGCGCGCGCCGATGGCACATCCCACTGGCAGTTCTCGATAAACCATGCGGCTCGCAGGAAGGTCACCGGCAGATCCAGCGTACCCAATTCTTGCTCCATGATGCCCAGCTGATTGAGCAGGTTGGGCTGCGTGGCTTGCGCGCCGATGGTCGACAGTACGACGACGCGTGACGGCCGCGCCGTCGCCAGTGCCTGGCGCAGGGCGGCGATGCTGCGGCGCGCCTGCGGAAAGCCTTCGGTTGGATCGAAGGTTGGTGGCAGCAGCACGAACACCGCATCGGCGCCGGTAAAGGCATGGGCCAGCGCATCGGCATCGTTGATGTCGGCCAGCGCTACCTCGGCGCCGTGGGCGGCCCAGGTCTGGCCTTTGGCTGCGTCACGCACCACGGCGCGCACGGGCAGGCCGGCGGCCAGTAATTGCTTGCCCAGCTCCGAGCCTACTTGTCCCGTAATACCGGTAATTGCATACATCTGATTCTCCTTGTGAAGTTGATGGGAGAATTTTGCTGCAAAACGTCCAATACTCCGATAGCATGGGATGCATATCATTGATGACTAATCGGCATATATGGCATTTGACGAAAAAACCGTGAACGGCATGCGTGTACTGGCCGCGATTGTGGACAGCGGCAGTTTCGTGCGCGCGGGCGAGGCGCTGGCGATGTCGCAGTCGGGCGTCAGCCGCGCCGTCGCCCGGCTGGAGGCGCGGCTCAATATCCGGCTGTTCGACCGCACCACGCGCAAGGTCTCGCTCACCGACGAGGGCCGCCGCTTCTATGCGCAGATCAACCCACTGCTGGCGGGCCTGGAAGATGCCGTGGCGTCGGCCGGCGAGGGCGCCGTTGTGGTGCGCGGCCGGCTGCGGGTGAATATCGATCCGCTGTTTGCGCGGATACTGCTGGGCCCCAAGCTGGGCGCTTTCCTCAAGCAGTATCCGGAACTGGAGCTGGACCTGACCGTGCGCGATCATTTGGGCGATATGGTCGGCGATGGTTTCGACCTCGCCGTTCGCCTCGGCCATCCGCAGACCTCATCGCTGATCGCCCGCAAGCTGATGGACACGCGCGTGCTCACCGTCGCCACGCCGGCCTATCTGCGCAAGCACGGCACGCCGAAGAAGCCGGCTGACCTGGAAAGCCCGGACCACGTCTGCATCCACTTCCGCAACCCGGTCACGGGGCGGCCATTCGACTGGGAGTTTCATCGCGGCGGCAAGGTGACCATTGTGCATCCGCGCGGCCAGGTCACGCTCAACGATCCGGGCACGATGGAGAGCGTACTGCTGTCCGGGTATGGGCTGGCGCAGGTGATCGATCTGGCGGTGCAGCCGCTGCTGCGTTCCGGTGCGCTGACGCCGGTGTTGACGGCGTGGCCGGACGAGCGCTTTCCGTTGTATGCGTTGTACCCGTCGCGCCAGCATCCGCCGGCCAAGACGCAGGCCTTCCTGGCCTTCGTCCAGTCTCTGCTACCATGACGGCTTTTAGGAGTAGCACATGACGCGGGATATGACGGCGTACCGCAAGGTAGCGGTGCATTCGGAGGAGTGGAATGGCCAGGTGGAGATCCATCCGATGCCAGGCCAGGCCTATGCGACGGATCTCAATGTGCAGTGTTCGCGCCGCATGTGCGACACCAGCATCTACCCGCTCGGCACCAGCTTCCTGGTGGACGCCAAGCTGACGGACCGCCTGGGCGGCCCGCAGTACCTGTACGTCTGGCATGGCGACGACATCCACGTAATGTCGGACCAGGAGGCGGAAGTCTTCCTCGGCGCTTATCGCCGGGTCAGACTGTAACGCTTTAATGTACCGCGTGTAGCTTGGTGGCCGGCTGTTCGCCGTCCTGTGCCCAGCGCAGGGTGACTGCCGCCATGGCCAGCGCCAGCACGCCGCCCACCACCATGGCGCTCGATACGCCCAGATGATCGACCGCCACGCCGCCGACCAGCGCACCGCTGGCCAGCGCGATCTGCGCGGTGGTGACGAAGACCGCGCCGCCACTCTCCATCGCATGCGGCGCCGCCTGGAAGATCCAGGTCTGCACCGACATCGGCATCATGCCGAACGCGATACCCCACACGATCACCAGCAGCGTCGCGCCGATCAGGCCGGTGCCCAGTAGCGGCAGCAGCGCCGTCGACAGGCCCATCACCACGCCGGTGGTGATCAAACCGGCACGCACGCTGCGCGCCAGGATCTTGCCGCCAATGACGTTACCCGCCAGGCCGGCCGCGCCGTACACCAGCAACAGGATGCTGATGGTGCGCGCGTCCAGATGCGCCACCTGGCTGAGGAACGGCGTGATGTAGGTGTAGGCGGCAAACTGGCCGATGAACACCAGCATGGTGATGAAGATGCCCAGTCGCGCCTTCGGCACGCGCAGCATTTCCGGCAACTGGCGGAAGGTCACCGACGACTTGGCCGGCAGCGACGGCAGCAGGCGCATTTGCGTCAGCAGCACCAGCAGGGCCACCACGCCACCGGCATGGAAGGCGATGCGCCAGCCGAACAGTTCACCCAGCAGCGCACCGGCCGGCACGCCGGCCACGGTGCCGATCGAGACGCCGGCAAAAATCATCGACAGCGCGCGCGGTTCGGAGCCGGGCGGCACCAAGCGCGTGCTGAGCGCCGGTCCCAGCGCCCAGAAGCCGCCGACGCCGATACCCAGCAGCGCGCGGCCGAACAGCACCAGCGGGAAGGAATGCGACAGGGCGACGATCAGGTTGGACACCAGCATGGTGCCGGTCAGGCTCCACAGCACGAAGCGGCGGTCGGCCTTGCCGATGCCGACGGTGACCAGGATGGCGGCCAGCGCCGCCACCAGGCCCGGCACGGTGACCATCATGCCGGCCACGCCTTCGGTCACGCCCAGTTCGGCGGCAATCGCCGGCAGCAGGCCGACCGGCAGAAATTCGGTGGTCACCAGCGCAAAGGCGCCGATGGCGATCGAGATCACGGCCGGCCACGGCGAGTGGTGGTGCGACGGTGAGAGTTCGGCCTCGGTGGCCAGGGTGTTGGTTTGATTTTGCATGATGGTCCTGAAAAAGCTTGAGTTTTTTACTGGTCGGTTCATAATGTGCGTCAGGAGACACTTTGTCAATGAATATTTAACCGATCGGTATGAAAGAGCGAAAAATCGGCCGTCCGCGCACCTTCGATGCAGACCAGGCGCTGGACAAAGCCATGAAAGTATTCTGGGAAAAGGGCTACGAAGGCAGTTCCTTGCCCGAGCTGACGGAGGCCATGGGCATGAACCGGCCCAGCCTGTACGCGGTGTTCGGCAACAAGGAAAACTTGTTCAAGCTGGCCCTGGAGCGCTACGGCGCCACCCACGATCCGCTGTTCGACGCGGCCTTGCAGAAGGCCACCGCGCGCGGCGTGGTCGAGCATTTCCTGCGCGGCAATGCCGATGCCCAGACCGAGGAAGAAAATCCGCACGGCTGCCTGGTCATCAACGGCGCGCTGGCGTGCAGCGATGATGCGCTGCCGATCCGCAATTCCCTGATCGAGCGCCGCGCCGTCGCCGAAGCGCGTCTGCGCGACCGCTTCGACCGCGCCAAGGCCGAGGGAGATTTGCCGGAAGATTTCTGCGCCAGCCAGATGGCGCGCTATGTGATGACCATGTCCAACGGCATGGCGGTGCAGGCCGCCGCCGGCGCCAGCCGCAAGCAGTTACAGGAAGTGGTCGACCAGGTATTGCGCGGCTGGCCGGGCGCCTGACGCGGCCCGCATCGTCGCAGGCCGCATCTTCAGTGGCGGCTCAATCGCCGCCGCCGTCCTCTTCACCATCGCCGTCATCGTTGTCGGCGCCATCCTTGACCGCATGCGCGCGGGCGGCGTCCACGCCGGCCTGCAACCTGGCGGCGTTGGCCAGGAACTGGTCGACGCTGCGGTTGTCGCTGTGGCGCACTTCCGGCGGCAGCAGCACCGACATGTACAGCTCGTCGGAGGCACGGCCGGCGCTTTGCAGATTGCTCAGCACCACCAGTCCGGAGCCGGCCAGCAGCATCACCGTGGTGGCGATCAGGAAGCGGCGCGGGTGGTGCGGCTTGATGGTGATCAGGTGGAAGAAGATCATCGCGCAGGCAATCGCCAGCGTGACCAGGTTGCCGTAGCGCGTCAGCGATTCGGCCGACCAGGCATAGGCCAGCACCGCGCTGCCGCCGCGCCACAGGCCCACCACCGCCAGCGCGCTGCCGAGGATGAACAGGTGGCGACCGAGGCGCGCATGGCTGCCGAACAGGCGGTTGGCCAGCGCCCACACGCCGGCCCACAGCAAACCGGCGGCCAGGCTGGAAGCCAGCACCAGCAAATAGCGGATCAGCGCAAACGGTTCGACATCGCTGAGCCAGGTTTCCAGGCAGCTGAACACGGCGATCAGCACCAGGCCGATGGTGGCCGGCGTCGCACCTTCCCAGCTGTGCATGGTGGTGTCGGCGATTTCCGCCGCCACCGGGAAGTCCGACGGCCGCACCCGCAGCCGCGTGTGGCCGAGCCGCACCACGGTGTTGCCGTCCAGCGTGATGCTGGTCTGGCGGCGGCCCTTGTGGATGGTGCCGTTCTTGCTGCCGAGGTCGCGCAGGATGACCTGGTTGTGCTGGTCGGTTTCGACGATGGCGTGGCTGGCGGCGCTGTGGGCGTCGTCCAGGATGATCTCGTTGTCGTAGGCGCGGCCGATGCGGATCGGCAGCTCGGCCACCTTGTGCCGGTGCAGCACGTCGCCATTGCGGGCCAGGATTTCGACGAAGTAGGGGGCTTTCATTTGGCGCCGCCTTTCTTCGCTGCTTCGGCGGTCGGCTTCAGCGACAGCGAATCGAGGAACACGCGCGACAGGCGCAGGCCGTTTTCATACGAGACGCCGCGCGCATCCAGCCGGCTTTGCAGGCTCATCAGGCCTTGATCGGTGCTGGCGGTCAGCAGGGCGAAGTCATACAGGCCGGCGAACTTGCGGTAGGCGCGCACGCACAGCACGGCGCGCAGCGGCAAGTCCTTGTTCTTGACGAAGTCTTCGGTGCAGTTGGGACCGGTCAGGCGTGAGTCCTTGTTGCTGCCGAAGTGTTCGTTGCGGAACGAGGCGCTGGCCAGCTGGGCAAAGCGCAGCTTGTCGAGGCCGGCGCTGCGCAGGAACTGGTGGCGGATGGCGATCTGGCCGGTCTGCAAGGAGCCGCTGACGAAGATCGCCGACTCCATCGCACAGCTGGCGTCGTCCACCGTGAACGGCTTGTCGGCCTTGACGTTGGAACGGCCCCAGCAGCGCATCTGCTCGGATTCGCGCACCGGCACCTGATACGGGCCCATCGGCTTCAGGCTGAGCGGGCTGGACAGCAACTGGTTGACCATCGCGGTCTGGTGCGCCAGCAGCTGGCTGGCCACCACGGCGGTGAAATCGGTCGGCGCTTTCTGCTGGGTTTCCACCTTGTTCAGGATGTCCTGGGCGTAGCGGGCCGGCACCAGGAAGCTGACCAGTTCGCCGTCGAGGCGCTTGGAGACGTTGATGCCGGCCACCGAGCCGTCGGCTGTCACGCTGGGGCCGCCGCTCATGCCGGAGTTGATCGGGCCGGTGAACATCAACTGGTCATAGAAACTGCGGGCGATGACGCCGTTGTAGGCGCCTTCCGAAATCGCAAAGCCGAGGTCGAGCGGATTGCCCATCGAGTACAGGTACTGGCCTTGGGTCAGGCGCGCCAGTTGCGGCGGCATCTTGAAGAAGCCGGTGCCGTTGCGGCTGACGCGCAGCACCGCCAGGTCATGCAGCACATCGACCGCCAGCAGTTCCACATTGCCGCGCTGGCCGCCGGTGTCGACCCATTCGCCGACGTAGGTGTCGGGATCGAGCGCGAATTGCGAGACCACGTGGTAGTTGGTCACCACCAGGTTGCTGGTGCCGATCAAAAAGCCGGAGCCGACCGAGGATTGGGTGCGACCGCTTTTCAGCAGCGAGCGCACTTGCAGGATGTCGTTCTTGGCGGAGGCATACAGGTGCTGGGCGGCGCTGGAAGGCGGCGGCAGCGGCGCGGCCTCGCCATCCGGTGTGGTGGCGGCTGGAGGCGTGACATTTGGCGCAGTGGCCGGGGCTTTGGCGACGGGCTGCGCCGGTGCGGCAGCGGCGGCAGCTGAGGCGGCGCCATGGCCGGCGGCGGCCCAGATCAAAACAAGCGTACTAGCGAGCCTGGTGACTTTCATGCATTCCTTCAAACGTTACAGCGCGCCATCCTCCACCGGCGCCGGCGTCAGCGGCGTCATCATGTGGCCCAGCTTGGCGGCCTTGGTATCCAGATAATACTGGTTGAAGGCATTGCGGTTGACCAGCAGCGGAACGCGCTCGGCCACTTCAATGCCCAGTTTGGTCATGGCATCGATCTTACGCGGATTATTGGTCATCAGGCGCAGGCTTTTTACGCCGAACTGCGACAGCATCGGCTGGACCAGGCCGTAGGTGCGCTGATCCGGCTTGAAGCCCAGCTGTTCGTTGGCCTGCACCGTGTCGGCGCCGGCTTCCTGCAGTCGGTAGGCGCGGATCTTGTTGATCAGGCCAATGCCGCGGCCTTCCTGGCGCAGGTACAGCAGCACGCCGCGGCCTTCGTCGGCGATCTTCTTCAGCGCGCCTTCCAGCTGGGCGCCGCAATCGCAGCGCTGCGAGAACAGCACGTCGCCGGTCAGGCATTCCGAATGGACGCGCGCCAGCACCGGCTCGCCGTTGCCGATATCGCCCAGCACCATGGCTAGGTGTTCCTTGCCGGTGGCCTTTTCGACAAAGGCGTGCAAGGTGAACTGGGCCCAGGGAGTCGGCAGGGCGCAGGAGGTAACGTAGTTCAGTTCGTCCTGGGACGGGATTTCTGCGCTCTGCGACATGGTTTTGCTCTTTATTCTGTTCATATAAGGTAAAAAAGGCGCGCCGGGCTGTTCCAACAGACCCGGCGCGCCCTTCATGATACCAAAACTGGCGGAAATGTTTCTGAGACCCCCTCGGGGCGCAATATCCTTATTGTTTTGGCAGGTCGAACAACAGCAGTTCGGCCGCTTCAGCTTGTTCCAGCGTGACCAGCGTTTCATCGCTGATTTTCAGCGCGTCGCCTTGTTTCAGGTGCACGCCGTTGACGGTGACCGCGCCGCGGATCACGTGGACATAGCCGAGGCGGTCTTCGTCCAGCGTATGTTTCAGGTGGTCGCCTTCATCCATGATGGAAGCGTAGATCGATGCTTTCTGGTGAATCAGCACCGAACCGTTGCGGCCATCGTTGGACGCGATCAGCGCCAGCTTGCCTTGTTTATGTTCCGGCGTGAAGTGCTTTTCTTCGTAGCTCGGTGGAATGCCCAGTTCGTTAGGCTGGATCCAGATTTGCAGGAAGTGCACTTGCTGGCTGCGGTCGCCGTTGTACTCGCTGTGACGCACGCCGGTGCCGGCGCTCATGCGCTGGACGTCGCCGTAGTGCAGCACCGAACCGGTACCCATGCTGTCCTTGTGTTCCAGCGCGCCGCTCAGCACGTAGGAGATAATCTCCATGTCGCGGTGACCGTGGGTGCCGAAGCCCTGGCCGCCTTGTACCTGGTCTTCATTAATCACAAGCAACGGACCGAAGCCGACATGTTCCGGGTCACGGTAGTGACCGAACGAGAAGCTGTGTTTGGAATCCAGCCAGCCGTGGTTAGCTTTGCCGCGGGAATCAGAATGGCGTACTTGTAACATGATGAGCTCCGTTTCTTGTGAGTTAATGTGCGATAATTTTGAAAGCGTTCTTTCGTATCGCTGCATCCATGAATCACATTGTAGACCTGTGTTCCGGATTAAAAAAACGGAAAATTTACCCCTCTATTATCGATAAATTCGAATGCTCAGATTAAGCCTGGAAGCCCTGCAAATCGTTGACGCTATCGACCGGCGAGGCTCTTTCTCTGCCGCAGGGAAGGAATTGCACCGCGTTCCCTCGACAATTTCCTATACTGTCAGCAAGCTGGAGGACGATCTTGGTGTGCAAGTTTTCGAACGTAACGGCCCGCGCGTCGAGCTGACGGCGGCCGGGGCCGAACTTCTGAAAGAGGGCCGCTACCTGCTTAAGGCAGCGCTGGACCTGGAACACCGCGTGCGCCGCGTCGCTTCCGGCTGGGAAACCGAGCTGGCGGTCGGCATGGATTCGATGTTTTCGGCTTGTTTGTTCCATGCCGACGTGCCGGCGTTCTACGAGGTCGCCCAGCAAACCCGGCTGCGCATCGTGCAGGAAGCGCTGTCCGGCACCTGGGAAGCCTTGATCGAGCGCCGTGCCGATTTGCTGGTGGGCGCGGCCGGCGACGGTCCGGCCGGCGGCGGATATGTGTCCGAGCCGATCGGCAAGATCGATTTCGTATTCGCGGTGGCGCCGTCGCATCCGTTGGCCGCAGTCGAAGGCAAGCTGAGCCGCACGCACCTGCAAAACTACCGCGCCATCAGCGTGGCCGATTCGGCCCGCAAGATGGCGCCGCGCACGGTCGGCCTGTTGCTGGGGCAGGACACGCTGACCGTGCCGGACATGAAGACCAAGTACCAGTACCAGCTGGCCGGCATGGGCTTCGGTTTCCTGCCCGAACCGTGCGCCCGTTACGCCATCGCCCAAGGGCTGCTGGTGGAAAAGCAGGTGGAAGAACCGAAGCCGGCCGAGACCTTCTACCTGGCCTGGCGCAGTGGCGAAAACGGCGCCGCGCTGAACTGGTGGATCGACCGCATGCGACGTCCGGGGCTGTTCGAGCGTTTGCTGAGCCATCTGCCCCATCATAAAGTTGACCAAGGCCAATAGTTTCGGGCAACATAGCAGAACCACTGAACGGACCATGTCATGACCGCACTGATCGCCACGCCTGTATTGCTGCATTTGTTGGCTGACCGTAAGGGCAGTCCGGCGGCCTTGCTGCTGGATTCCAGCCGCCCGCAGGCCAGTGCGGACGCATCGCCAGCCGCGCCGGTGAAACTACTTGAAGAACTGGCCAGCGGTGGCATGCATTGCTTCTACCGCGCCGGCATCGCCGCAGAGCTGCACGAGGCGCTGGCGCAAGTCGGCTGGCAAGCGCTGGCGGCCGACAAGGTCATGCGCGCCGACGATGTGTTGCCGAAAGAGCTGCCGCCCGGCGTCAACTGGATCGAAGGCGACTGGTTCCTGGCGCCGCCGCCCAAGCCGGTCGGCGCCCAGGCCGCCTCGCGCGCGCTGGCGCTGCAACTGGTGCAACTGGTGTCGGCCGATGCCGATACCCACGAAATCGAAGCGCTGCTGCGGCAAGATCCGACGCTGTCGTACCACCTGCTGCGGCTGGTTAACTCGCTCGGCATGGGCACCGGCCGCCGCGTCACGAGTTTTTCGCAAGCCATCCTGATCCTCGGCCGCGCGCAACTGCGGCGTTGGCTGAACCTGATGTTGTTCTCGTCGCGCGAAGGCGATCCCCGTTCGGCCATGCTGCTGGCGCGGGTGGCGGTGCGGGCGCGTATGATGGAGCTGCTGGCTAAAGCCTGCGGCGAGGACAAGCCGCACCAGGAACAGGCCTTCATGGTCGGCATGTTCTCGCTGCTGGGCGTGCTGTTCGGCCTGCCGCTGGAAGAAGTGATGAAGCCACTGACCATCAGCGACGCCGTGCAGCAGGCATTGCTGGCCCATGAAGGCGAACTGGGTCAGTTGTTGTGCGTGGTGGAATCCGCCGAACGCGAGGACCACGATGCGCTGGACGGCTGCCTGGCGGCGCTGCCGCTGGATGCCGATACCTATAACCGCATCGTCATCGATGCCTACCTGTGGATGCAGGACGTCACGGCAGGCAAAACGGGTAACGGCCATGCGTGATGCGATCGAGCGTTGTCTTGCACTGAGCCGTCAAGCCCGGAGTGAGCAAGGCGACGCGCTGACGCAGACGCTGAACCAACTGGACGCGGCCCTCAACCAGGCCCAGGCGGCGATCAAGCCGGCCGACCTGCCGCCGCAGGACGCCACGCTGGCGCTCGACCTGACCGGCTATGTCACCGCCTGGAGCATCGGCGCGCAGCAGATGTTCGGCTACACGGCCGACGAGGTGATTGGCCAGCACGTGCTGTTCCTGTACGCCGAGGATGACGACGACGGCAATATCGCCGAATTGTTCTTCGACCACGATCCCGGCGCCTCGGCCGCCCGCACCGAAGTACGCCGCCGCAAGAAGAATGGCGAAATCATCTGGGTGCACCTGGACATCGAGTTGCGTCCCGACGACGGCGGCATGCTGGTGACGCTGTCGCAAGCCAACCAGACGCTGTCAGACCTGGACAAGGTCAACCTGCACGCGCGCATTATCGAAGACAGCGAGCAGGGCGTGCTGATCACCGACGCCCATGAACGCATCGTCTCGATCAATTCCTCGTTCACCCGCATCACCGGCTACACGCCGGCCGAATCGATCGGCAAGACGCCCGACCTGCTGCGTTCCGGCGTGCACGACGCCGACTTCCGCGCCAAGGTGCGCAGCGCCATGCAGGGCGGCGGACCGTGGCGCGGCGAGATCATCGGCAAGCGCAAGAATGGCGAGCTGTTTCCGCAGTCGGTGACCATCAGCGCGGTGCGCGACCAGCACGGCAAGATCAGCCATACCTTCTCGCTGTTTTCCGACATCAGCGTGCACAAGGACGCTGAAGCGCGCATGCAGCGCATGGCCAACTACGATCCGCTGACCGGGCTGCCGAACCTTTGCCTGCTGACCACGCTGGTCGGCCAGGCGCTGACCGAGACCAAGCGCTCCGGCGAACACGGCGCGCTGCTGGTGGTGGAGATCACCCGGCTGGGCGCGATCAGCGATACGCTGGGCCACGATATCGGCAACGAGCTGCTGTGCGAAATCGGCCGCATCTTCCGCGCTTCATTGCGCGAAGCCGACGTGCTGGCGCGTCTCGATGGACACCGTTTCGCCATCGCGCTGCTGCAAGTGGAAAAACGCGAACATGCCGGCATCGTCGCCGAAAAGCTGCTGGCAGTGCTGGCGGCGCCGATCACCATCGCCGGCCACAGCCTGCAAGTTGGCGCGCATGTTGGCATCACGGTCTACAACGAGGACGGCGCCGACGTTCCCACGCTGATTCGCTACGCCGACGTGGCGGTGGCCAAGGCGGGGCAGAGCATCGACTCCAGCTTCCTGTTCTACAGCGAAGAGATGAATCAGCGCGCCAAGGAACATCTGCGCATCGAAAGCGAGTTGCGGCAGGCGCTGCAAAATAATGAGTTGCAGCTGTATTACCAGCCAAAAGTCAGCTTGCGCAGCGGCCGCATCGTCGGCGCCGAGGCGCTGCTGCGCTGGCGTCATCCGCTGCGCGGGCTGGTGTCGCCGGGCGTGTTCATCCCGGTGGCGGAAGAGACCGGCCTGATCCTCGACCTCGGCGCCTGGGTGCTGGAAGAAGCCTGCCGTCAGGTGCGCGAATGGCGCGACGCCAATATGATCACGCCGCCGATCGCGGTCAACCTGTCGGCACGCCAGTTCGACGCCGAGTTGCCGAAGCGCATAGCAGCGGTGCTGGAGCGCCACCAGGTGCAGCCGGACCAGATCAACCTGGAAATTACCGAAAGCCTGCTGGTGCGCGGTACCGACAAGGTGATCGCCATCATGAACCAGCTGGTGGCGATGGGCATGTCGCTGGCGCTGGATGACTTCGGCACCGGTTATTCCAGCCTGGCGTACCTGAAAAAATTCCCGATCAGCACCTTGAAGATCGACCGTTCCTTCGTCATCGGCCTGCCGTATGAAGAGAACGATTGCGCCATCGCCCGCGCCATCGTCACCATGGCGCAGCAGCTGCGCCAGGAGATTGTGGCGGAGGGTGTGGAGACGGCCGAGCAGATGGCGTTCTTGCGCGAACTGGGCTGCGACCAACTGCAAGGCTACCTGTTCAGCCAGCCGGTGCCGGCGGCCGATTTCGCCACCATGCTGCGCGAAGGTAAGAGATTGGCGTTCGCTAATCGTTGAGCTGCGGTGTGCTACGGAAGAGAGATAGCGTGGTAATGTAGAAGATGAAACAATGGTCTGTTTAATCCACACTTACTGGAGACTTCCATGCAAAAACGTACTTTCCTGATGCGCGCTACTGCAGCTGTTGCTTTTGCCGGTCTGGCACTGGGTGGTTGCACCACCACCACCGGCGCCGCCAAACCAAGTTCGGCTGCCGTGAAGACTGAAATCGAACAAGGCGCTTACACCACGCTGGAGCGCCTGTACAAAGAAGTGAAGGGTTCGCGCGAGCTGGTGCAAAAAGCCAATGGCGTACTGGTGTTCCCGAATGTGGTGGCGGCTGGCCTGGTGGTCGGCGGCGAATACGGCAAGGGCGTGCTGCGTACTGGCGGCCAGGTGGCGGATTACTACAGCGTCGCTTCGGTGTCGGTTGGCTTCCAGGCCGGCGCGCAATCGAAGGCCGTGGTGCTGCTGTTCATGAGCCGCGAAGCGCTGGATAAATTCCGCGCCGGCAAAGGCTGGACCGCCGGTGTTGACGGTTCGGTGGCGCTGATCAAAGTGGGCGCCAACGGCGATATCGATACTGCCACCGCCAACAATCCAGTACAGGCTTTCGTGCTGACCAACGCCGGCCTGATGGCGAACCTGAATCTCGAAGGCACCAAAATTTCCAAACTCGACTTATAAGGCAATAATGACACGACCGCTCCTGGATCAAGCACGCATCCATCCTGCCGCCCTGGCGCAGATCAGCAGTTATCACACCGATCTGATCGCCGAGGTGGAGGCTGCCATCGCCGCCAACAAGGTGGTGGTGGTCGGCATGGGATTGAATCCTTTCCCAGCCAAGGCACGCAAGATCCTGGACGGTCAGGGCACGCCGTATAAGTATCTCAATTACGGCAATTATTTTTCGCAGTGGCGGCCGCGCCTGGCGCTCAAGCTGTGGAGCGGCTGGTCGACTTTTCCGCTGATTTTCGTCAACGGCACGCTGATCGGCGGCGCCACCGACCTGCAAAAGCTGATCGCCAGCGGCGAGTTTGCGCGCCTGCTGGCTTAGCTCAATTAGTCAGGCTCGACTTCGTCGTTGAGCTTTTCGGTCAGCGCCTTCAGCGAAGGCGAGGCCTGATCGAGGTGGTAGCGCACGCAGTGCGCCTTGCCGCCATCATCCACCTCCAGGTCGTATTGAAAGTCCCACGACTTCGGCGCTTCCTTGACCAGTTTGGGCGGCAGCGTGAAGAAGTCGCTGGCGTGCAGCAGCTTCTCCAGTTGGCTGGCCTGGTCCTGCGGCAGCTGCGCCAGATCGATGGTGCGGGTTTGCGCGCCGGCCGGTCCGGCGAAGCCGCCGGTGCATGTCAAAATCAAACGCATGATGCTCCCTTACTTTAACTGACGCCAACTACTTTCCACGCCGCCTGCACCGCGTGCTGTTCGGCCGAATCGGCGCCGTACAGCAATGCGGCGGCTTGCGCGGTGGCCTTGGCCATGTCGGCAAACGTGGCGTTGGGCGTCAGCAGCGACAGCGATTTGTACCAGATCGGCGCGGCCTTTTCCCAGGCATTGCCCTTGAGCGCAATCGCGGCCGCGTAAAACGCGTGGTTGGGAATGCCTGAGTTGGTGTGGACGTCGCCGTTCTCGATATATCCTGCCATAGTTTTCGGTTGGTCGTCGCCCGACCAGGTGAGCGCCTGATTGCCCGGATCGGCCATCGAGCGCAATGCCTTGCCGACCGATGGCGCCATGATGCCAGCGCCGATCAGCCAGTCGGCCTGTTCGGCGCTTTGCTTCAGCGTCCACTGCTTGACCACGCTGCCGAACACATCGGAAATCGACTCGTTCAGCGCGCCGCTCTGGCCCTCATACACCAGCCCGCCCGGCACCGCGTACTGCGTCACGCCGTGGGTCAGTTCGTGGGCGATGACATCGACCGCGCCGGTGAAGCCCATGAACAGCTTGCCGTCGCCGTCGCCATACACCATCTGCTGGCCGTTCCAGAAAGCATTATTGAATTTGTTCTGGTAATGGACAGTGGAATCGATGCGCAAGCCTTTGTTGTCGATCGAGTTGCGCTGCAGGATTTCACGGTAGAAATCGTAGGTGGCGCCGGCGCCGTCATAGGCTTGGTTGACGGCCTTGTCGGTGGACGGTTTGCTGGCTTCTTCGCGCACCAGTTTGCCGGGCAGCTTGGACTTGTTTTGGGCGTCGTAGACGGTGCGGCGTTTTTCGCCGGTGGCGGCGGTGATGCCCAGCGTCATTGGCGCGACTGAACGCTGGCCGCGCAAATGGGCGGACAGCTCAGCTGTATCCAGCAGGCAGTGGCGCTCTTGCTGGTCGGTGGTTTGCTCGGCCAGTTTGCGCAGCATTTTGGATGGAATGATGAAGCAGGTGCAGCCAAGCGGGTGCGCAGCCATGACGTTCTCCTAAACAATGCAATAGCGTATTTATACACGTATTTCCATTGCCGGGACGTCACGCTGGCCGCTATGGCCGGCGCAGCGGATCGAGCAGCATGCGCAGGTCGTTATGGTCGAGTTCGTACATCAGCGCGATCAGGGCGCCGAGTTCGCCGGAAGGGAAGCCTTCACGCGCGAACCAGCCCAGATAGTGTCCGGGCAGGTCGGCGATTTTGCGGCCTTTGTACTTCCCGTATGGCATTTCGCGGGTCAGCAGCAGGGCGAGTTTTTCAGAGTTCATGCGGCGATTTTAACGCAGGCGCCCGCACCGCCGGAAGCAAAAAAATTGGGCCAACTGATCCGATGGTAGGGCAATCGCGGCCCGCCGATTGGTATAGTGAAAAAATCCCTTATTCATGTTATTTCAGGAGTTTTCATGACCATGCAATCCTTCCGTCACCGTATGCTCGCTGGCGCATTGTCGGTCGCCCTGGCGCTGCCGGCGCTGGCGATGGCGGCGCCGGATGTCGCGGTCGGTCCGCAATACGACACCACCCACGTATACGTGCAGGACGCCGATCTCGCGACCTTCATCGATAGTTTTACCGGTACTTTCGGCGGCAAGGCGACCCCGCGCGCGGTGTTCACGGTGACGCCGACGCCGAGCAAGACCGCCTCGCAATATGTGCAGACGCCGGTCGGCATGCTGTCGGTGTTTGCGTTCCAGACGCCGATTCCTTACGGCTTCGGCGCAGAGCGCACCGGCTACCTGGTGAACGATATTCACGTCGCCACCAAGGCGGCGGTGGAGGCGGGCGCCGATGTGACGGTTGAGCCGTTTGATGACCCGATCGGCAAGGATGTGATGATCCAGTGGGCCGGCGGCGTGAACATGCAGCTGTACTGGCATACCAGGTCGCCGTCGTATGCGCCGCTGCATAGCGTGCCGGATAACCGTGTGTACGTGTCCAAGGTATCGGGCGATAAGTTTATCGGCCAGTTCAAGCAGTTTGCACATGCCAAGGTGACTGCCGACGACCAGATCGATGGTGCGGAAATTGGTCGCGCCGGTGAGCAGGTGCGCCGCGTGCAGCTGTCGTCGGGCTTCGGCAAGATGATGGTGTTTGTCAGCGATGGCAAGCTGCCGTTCCCGTATGGCCGCGAGACCACCGGTTATCAGGTGGACGATGTGGCGGCGACGCTGGAGAAGGCGGCCGCCAATGGCGTCAAGGTGCTGGTGCCGCCGGTTAAAACGAGTCAGGGTAATGTGAGCGCTATGTTGCAGTTCCCAGGTGGTTACATCAGCGAGATTCACAATGCAGCGAAATAGTTTTACGTTGCTCCGCTGCGGCGGCGCGCTGGCGCTGGTCGTCAGCAGCGCGGCCGGCGCGCAAACCTTGACGGCGGCCACCGACGTCCCGGCCGCAGCCGCCCCGGCGCCAGCCTGCGACACCAAGCGGCCGGTCATCAACTTTAATCGCTGGATGGAGAACTGGGGCGTGCTGGCAGATCCTTGCGTGCCGCGCCAGCCGCTGGATGGCCTGAAATACATTCCGCTCAGCGACGACGGCATATCCTATCTGTCGCTTGGCGCCGGCCTGCGCGAGCGCTACGAGCATATCGATGCGCCACTGTTCGGCGCCGGCACCGCGCCGTCCGACGGCTACGTCATCCAGCGCACCAACCTGCACGCCGATCTGCGTCTCGGCCCCTACGTGCAACTCTTCGGCCAACTGGTCGACGCCCGCACCTTCGGCAAAAAGACCATTGCGCCACCCGACCGCGACAAGCTGGACGTCGAACAGTTGTTCATGACCGTCGCCGTGCCCACCGCCGACGGCGCCGTCAAGGTCCGCGTCGGCCGCCAGGAAATGGCCTTCGACTTGCAGCGCTTTATCGCCGTGCGCGACGGCCCCAATGTACGCCAGGCCTTTGACGGCGTCTGGGCCGACTGGGAGCATGGCCCATGGCGTTTGATCGGCTACGTCACGCAACCGGTGCAAAACCGCAGCGTCGACAGCTTCGATGACTACTCCAACGGCCACCTGACGCTGAACGGCATCCGGCTCGAATACCAGGGCCTCGGCCCCGGCGACCTGTCCGGCTACTACTCGCGCTATCGCCGCGACAGTGCGCGCTTCCTCGACGCCACCGGCGACGAACGCCGCAACGTCTGGGACATGCGCTACAACGGCAAGAGCGGGGCAGTGGACTTCGATATCGAAGGCATGCGCCAGACCGGCCAGGTGGGAGCGAAGCAGGTATCGGCATGGGCCCTCGGCTCCATCGCCGGCTACACCTTCGCCAAGACCGAATGGACGCCGCGCGTCGGCCTGCAATTCGACATGGCCTCCGGTGACAAGCACGCCGGCGACGGCAAGCTGGGTACCTTCAATCCGCTGTTCCCCAACGGGTATTACTTCGCGCTGGCCGGCCTGACCGGCTACAGCAACTTGATCCATCTGAAGCCATCGGTCACGCTCAAGCCGGCGAAGACGCTCAGCGTCACCACCGCGCTTGGCCTGCAATGGCGCCAGACCACCGCCGACGCGGTGTATGTGCAAAGCATGGCTGGCGTGCCGCGCACCGCTGGACAAGGATCGCGCTGGACCGGCGCTTACGGCCAGTTGCGCGTTGACTGGGCGGTGTCGGCCAACGTCGCTGCGGCGGTGGAAGCGGTGCATTTCCACGCCGGCGACACGCTGCGCAACGCCGGCGGCCGCGATGCCGACTACCTCGGTGTGGAGCTCAAGTTCGGCTGGTAGAATCTGACGCATTCAATGTCCTTTCGAAGGCGTCATGCTGACTAATCTCTGGTATGTGGTGCTGCCGTCCGCGCAACTGGCGGACGGCTTGAAGCCGGTGCAGCTGCTGGGGCAGCACTTTGTGGCTTTCCGCGATGAAGTCGGTATGGCGCGGCTGCTGTCGGACATCTGCGTGCATCGCGGCGGAGCGCTGTCGGCCGGCGCCAAGGTGGGTGGCAGCGTGCAATGCCCGTATCACGGCTGGCGCTTCAACGGCGACGGTGTCTGCAACCACATTCCGGCGCAGCCCGACCTGCGCATTCCGCTGCGCGCGCGCGTGGATGCCTATCCGACCATCGAACGCTATGGCTGGATCTGGGCCTTCCTCGGCGACCTGCCGGAAGCCGAACGTCCACCGCTGCCGCAGTTGGACTGGGTCGACGATCCCAATGTGCGCGTGGTCTCCGGCCACTTCGACTGGGATGCAAGCTGGGATCGCGTGATGGAAAACGGCCTCGATTTCGCCCACGCGCCGTTCGTCCACGGTTCCACCTTCGGCGATCCCGATCATCCGGAAATCGGCGGTTTCGACGTCGAGCGCGAGCCGTGGGGCGGCAGCGCGCTGATGACCATGCGCCGGCCGGTGCGCAAAGGCTGGCGGCGTGCGCCGACCGGCGCGCATGTGGACGTGTCCACGCGGCCCGGCTTCCACCTGTCCGGACCCTGCGTCACGCTGGAACTGGCGCCGCGCGACGGCTGGAAAATCTACATCGTCTCGGCCCACACGCCGGTGGACGGCACCCGTACCCGCACCTGGTGGATGATGGGCCGCACCTTCATGCGCTGGCCGCTGCTGGACCGCCGCGTGGTCGCCAGCAACCTGAAAATCTTCAACCAGGACCTGGCGGTGCTGAGCAAAGTGCGGCCGGAGCGGGTGCCGGATTCGTGGCTGCAAGAGGTGTCGATCAAATCCGACGCGCTGCAAATCGCCTTCCGCCAGAAGATCCGGGAGCTGGAGGAGCGCGGCTGGCGCATCGACGAAGTGCGCGTAGAGCGCGAGTTCACCGGCCGCACCGCCTGCGTGGTGCCGGGGCCGGACCGCCGCGACGGCGGGCCATGGGCCATCGAGACCATCCCCATTATTGCGTACTGAGCAAAGATGTTTTGGAGTTTCGTGTCTTTTTCTCATGCGCGAAAGTCCTGATACTGCATGACATCAACTACTCAGGAGTGACGTCATGCCAATTGCACTACTCGCGCTGACCATCAGCGCATTCGCCATCGGGACCACCGAGTTTGTCATTGTCGGCTTGTTGCCGACCATCGCCGCCGATCTGGGCGTGAACCTGCCATCGGCCGGCCTGCTGGTCAGCCTGTACGCCCTGGGCGTGGCCGTCGGTGCACCGCTGCTGACCGCGCTGACCGGCAAAGTGCCGCGCAAGCTGCTGATGGTATCGCTGATGGTGCTGTTCACCCTCGGTAACCTGCTGGCCTGGAAAGCGCCAAGCTACGAATCGCTGGTGATCGCCCGCATCCTCACAGGACTGGCGCACGGCGTATTCTTCTCGATCGGCTCGACCATCGCCACCTCGCTGGTGCCGAAGGAGAAAGCGGCCAGCGCGATCGCCATCATGTTCACCGGCCTGACTGTGGCGCTGGTCACCGGTGTACCGCTGGGGACCTTCATTGGCCAGCATTTCGGTTGGCGCGAGACTTTCCTGGCCGTGGCAGCGCTGGGTGCGATTGCGGTGGTCGGCAGCATGCTGTTTGTGCCGTCGAATATCCAGCACAACAAACCGGCTTCGCTGCTGCAGCAGATGAAAGTGCTGGCTGAGCCGCGCCTGTTGCTGGTGTACGCCATGACGGCGGTGGGTTACGGCGGTTCGTTCATCGCCTTCACCTTTTTGGCGCCGATCCTGACCGACATCACTGGCTTCAGCGCCAGCGCGGTGGGTCTGGTGATGCTGGTGTACGGCGTATCGGTCGCGGTAGGGAATATCTGGGGCGGCAAACTGGCCGACAAGCGCGGCCCGATTGGCGCGCTGAAGATCATCTTCCTGGGTCTGGCGGCTGTACTGGTGGTGTTGAGCTTCGCCGCCTCGTACAAATGGCTGATGCTGGCAACTGTACTGGTGTGGGGCGCGGTGGCGTTTGGTAACGTGGCCGGCTTGCAGGTATATGTCGTGCAGCAGGCGGAACACTACACGCCGCGTGCCGTGGATGTGGCATCGGGCCTGAACATTGCGGCGTTTAACCTGGGGATTGCAGGTGGCGCGTGGGGCGGCGGTCTGATCGTTGAGCATGTGGGTCTGGTGCACACCGGCTGGATCGGCGGGCTGGTGGTACTCGGCGCGCTGGGCCTGACCGCGCTGAGCGGACGGCTGGATCGCCTGAATCCACGCGCCGTGCGGGGTAGCGGCGTGCGCGTGGCCGCACACTAAACCCGCACTTCGCTAGGGGTCTGACCCCGTACGGGGTCAGACCCCGGTTTGGCTTCGGGGTAAAAGCCAGCGCCGCCAACTGGTGTATATTGGCGGCGATCTGAATTCTTCACCTTCCACCCCATGTCCGCAGTCTCGCTGTTTTGCCTCGTCTCCGCCTATTTCGCCGTGCTGCTGATCGTAGCCTGGCGTACCTCCCGCAACGCTAATAACGACAGCTTTTTCATCGGTAACAAGCGCAGTAACTGGATGCTGGTGGCGTTCGGCATGGTCGGCACTACGCTGAGCGGCGTCACTTTCATCAGCGTGCCCGGCGCCGTCGGCCGCGATGGTTTCGGCTACCTGCAAGTTATACTCGGCTATGTGCTGGGCTACATCGCCGTCACTTTCATCCTGCTGCCGCTGTACTACCGCCTCAAGCTCACCTCCATCTACACCTATCTGGAACAACGCCTCGGCCAGCGCGCCTACCAGAGCGGCGCCGCGTTCTTCATCATCTCGCGCCTGCTGAGCGCCTCGGCGCGGCTGTACCTGGTGGTCAACATCCTGCAATTGACGATTCTCGACAGCATGGGCGTGCCGTTCTGGCTGACCACCACGGTCATCCTCGCCATGATCCTGCTGTACACCTACGAAGGCGGCGTCAAGACCATCGTCTGGACCGATACGCTGCAAACCACCGGCATGGTACTGGGCCTGGTGATCTGCGCCGGCTGGCTGCTGCACGCCATGAACCTTGGCCCGCTGGACAGCTTTGCGCAAATGCAGGCGCACGGCCTGACCCGCGTGATCACCACCTCGGTCGACAGCCCGGCCAACTTCTGGAAGCAGCTGCTGGCTGGCTTCTTCATCGTACTGGCCATGACCGGCATGGACCAGGAAACCATGCAGAAGAACATCTCCGTGCAAACGCTGCGCGACTCGCAAAAGAACATGCTGCTGACCACCGCTGTACTGACGGGTGTACTGGTACTGTTCATGTACCTTGGCGGGTTGCTGTACCTGTACGCGCCGACGACCGGTGTAACGGCGGTAGGGGACAAGCTGTTCCCGGCCGTGGTGATGGGCCACATGCCGGCCGCGCTGCAACTGATCTTCTTCATCGGCCTGATCTCGGCGCTGTTCCCCAGTGCCGACGGCGCCATGACCGCGCTGACTTCCAGCTTCAGCATCGACATCCTCGGCGTGCAGCGCCGCAGCGACCTGACGGAAGCCAGCCGCAAGCGCCTGCGCCACCGCGTGCACCTGGCGTTCTGCGCCATCTTCCTGGCGCTGGTGCTGGTGTTCAAATGGGTGGATAACGCCAGCATGGTTGGCCTGGTGCTCAAGCTAACCGGCTACACCTATGGCCCATTGCTGGGCCTATTTGCCTTCGGTATCCTGACCCGCCGTGCCGTGCGCGACCGCTGGGTGCCAGTCGTGGCGCTGGCCGGGCCGCTACTATGCTATGTTATTGATTTTAATCAGCAATCGCTGTTTGGAAGCTATCGGATTGGGCTGGAATTGCTTATCCTGAACGGCTTGCTGGTGTTCGCCGGCCTGCTGGTCATTTCCAAAAAGCCGCTGTAGCGGTATTATCATTGCAAATTACGCAACCACTGGAGTGTTGATGAGTCAGTCCCCGCAATCCCCGCAAAAACCGCGTTCGTTTATTCGTCGCGGCTTCGCCTTTTTCTGGCGCTCGGTCGACGCCACCCGCCGCACGGTGCTGAACCTGATTTTCCTGGCTATCGTGCTGATCTTGCTGTACGCCATCTTCGGCGGCGGCGCCAAGCCGCTGCAACCGAAAACCACGCTGGTGCTGGACCTGAAGGGCCAATTGGTCGAACAGTCCAGCGTCAACGCCACTGAGGCGCTGCTGGCCAACGCCCGTGGCGGCGAAGTACACAAGATGATCCAACTGCGTGACGTGCTGGCCGTGCTGGACACCGCCGCCAAGGATCCGAACGTGGCATCCGCCGTGCTGCTGACCGACGACCTGCAAGGCGCCGGCCAGGCCTCGCTGCGCGAAGTGGCGGCCGCCATCGACCGCTTCAAGGCCACCGGCAAGCCGGTCATCGCCTGGGGCGCCAGCTACGACCAGCGCCAGTACCTGCTGGCCGCGCATGCCAGCGAAGTCTATCTGCATCCGATGGGCATGGTGATGATCGAAGGTTTCGGCCGCTATCGCAATTACTACCGCGATGCGCTGGACAAGCTGGGCGTGACCGTCAACCTGCTGCGCGTCGGCACCTACAAGAGCTTCGGCGAGCCGTACATCGCCAACGGCCCGTCGCAGGCTGCCAGCGAGGCGGATTCGTATCTGAACAATGCGCTGTGGGCCTCGTACACCGACAACGTCGAGAAAGCGCGCAAGCTGCCGCAAGGCCAGATCATGAAGACCATCAACGACCTGCCAACGCAAGTGGCGGCGGTGAATGGTGACCTGGCCAAGCTGTCGCTGGCCGAGAAACTGGTCGACGGCTTGAAGACCAAGGATGAAATCCGCCAGATGATGATCAAGCGCGGCGCCGCCGATGCGGATGCCAAGAGCTTCCGCCAGGTGGCGTTTGACGAGTACCTGGCCCGCGTGCCGCACAAGCTGACCGGCGACGCCGTCGGCGTGATCGTGGCGCAGGGCGAAATCAGCGACGGCAGCGCCGGTCCTGGCTCCATCGGCGGCGATTCGACCTCGAAGCTGATTCGCATGGCGCGTGAAGACAACAACATTAAGGCAGTGGTGCTGCGCATCGATTCGCCAGGCGGCAGCGCCTTCGCTTCGGAGCTGATCCGCCGCGAGTTGGAACTGACGCGCGCCGCCGGCAAGCCGGTGGTGGTCTCGATGGGTAACGTGGCGGCTTCGGGCGGCTACTGGATTTCGATGTCGTCGGATGAAGTGATCGCCGAGCCGACCACCATTACCGGTTCGATCGGCGTGTTCGCCATCCTGCCGACCGCTGACAAGGTGATCGACAAGCTGGGCATCCACACCGCCGGCCAGCCGACTACCTGGCTGGGCGACGCCGGCAATCCGCTGCGTCCACTGGACCCGCGCTTCGGCCAGGTGATCCAGGGCAGCATCAACCATATCTACGCCGAGTTCACCACCAAGGCGGCACAGGCGCGCAAGACCACGCCGGAGAAAATCAATGAAGTGGCGCAGGGCCGTGTGTGGACTGGCGCGCAGGCCAAGGATCGCGGTCTGGTCGACCGTCTGGGCAGCTATGGCGACGCGCTGAAGTCGGCCGCCGCCCGCGCCAAACTGCCGGCGGATTACCGCGTGGTGTATGTCGAGCGTGACATCAGCAAGTTTGATCGTTTTGTGGAGATGATAGGCGGCGGCACGGCGCAAGCGGTGGCGCAGGCTGTGTCGGCGCAGCTGAAGCTGGGCGCCGCAGCCACCACCGGCCTGCCGCCTAGCGCGGCAACCGGCATCGCCCAGGACCTGGGCTGGCTGACGGAGATCACGGCGCAGCACAAGCCGTTCACCGCGATCACCCACTGCCTGTGCGAATCACCTTAAATCAGCGGTAACTCAACTTCGAAGCAGCTGCGCCCATCCCGCATCAGGGCGCAGCGGGCTTCGCCTCCATGGCGCCGGGCGATCTGGCGCACCAGTGCCAGACCCAATCCCGCACCATTGTTATCCAGCGTGCCGCGACGGCGGAAGAAGGGCTCGAATACGCGCTCGAATTCCGGATCCGGCACGCCTGGGCCCTCATCCCATACCCGCAACGTTGCCACCTTATTGGCGCAGGTGATGCGCACGCTGGCCGGCGGCACGCCGTGGCGGTGTGCGTTCTCCAGCAAATTGCGCAGCAGTCGGCGCAGCAGGCGCGGATCGCCTTGCATCACGGCCGACTCGCCATCCAGCATGGTGTCGTCGTAGCGCGCGCATTCTTCCGCCGCCAATGCCAGCAGGTCCAGTTCTTCGGAGTCGGTGTTTTCCGGGATCGCGCCCAAGCGGCTGGCCAGCAGGATTTCATCCAGCAGGTGATTCAGTTCGGCGATGTCCTGTTCCAGGCCTTTGCGCCGTTTCGGATCAATGCCTTCCGGGATCAGCTCCAGCGCCAGCCGGATGCGCGCCAATGGTGTGCGCAATTCGTGCGAGGCGTTGGCCAGCAGCGTCTTGTGCGCGCCAACCAGTTGCTCGATCTGGTCGGCGGCGCGGTTGAAGCTTTGCGCCAGCCGCGCCACTTCGTCCTTGCCTTCGATTGGCACGCGCGCGGTGAAATCGCCGGCGCCGAGTTTTTCGACGCCGATTTGCAGTCGCTCCAGCCGCTTGGTCAGATGCCGCACCAGCGGGAAGGCCGCCACGCCGATGCCCAGCGCCACCAGCAGCAGGGCGTTGTGCAGCATGGCCTTGGGCCGCGTGAAACCCAGCGGTTCGCTGGACAGCAGCTTGCGGCCGTCCGGCAGGCGCACAAACGATTCCGGCGGCGGCCCGGTCACGCCCTGGCGGCGCCAGTGACGCGCCGGGATCAGGTCGCCCACCACGGCCAGCGGACGCCAGTCGCGCGTGTACAGCGTCATGTGGGCGTCATTCAGGTTGGCGGCAACACGCGCCAGTGCGGCCTGCTGCATGTCGGGCGGCGCGTCGGGCGGCGCCAGCACGTTCTGCATCACTTGCGCCAGCGTGGCGTTGGAGCGCTCCAGCGGGCTGCCGGTGCGGTTCCAGATTTCCAGCGTTGCGAAGGCGAAGATCGCCAGGATCACCAGCAGCGCGACGTAAAAGCGGAAGTACAGGCGTGGCAGGCCGACCAGCGCAAGGTTAAAGCGGCGCTTCATCAGTCCTGCACCTTGGCGAACAGGTAGCCGGCGCCGCGCACGGTGATGATGCGGCGCGGTTTTTTGGGATCGTCTTCAACGGCGGCGCGGATGCGCGACATATGCACGTCGATCGAGCGGTCGAAGGCTTCCAGCGGTTCGCCCTTGAGCAGGTCCATCAGCGCATCGCGCGACAGCACGCGGCCGGCGTGTTTGGCCAGCACCAGCAGCAGGTCGAACTGGTAGGCGGTCAGCTCACACGGCACGCCGTCGAGCCGGGCGGCGTGGGCGGCCGGGTCAACTTCCAGCCGGCCGAAGCGCAGGAACTCGTCCTGGCCGGGCTGCCCGCGCTGGCCGGCGCCGGGCGGCGTGTCCAGGTGGCGCACGTCGACGCGGCGGCGCAGAATGGCGCGCAGGCGTGCCAGCAGTTCGCGCGGTTCGAAAGGCTTGGGCAGGTAGTCGTCGGCGCCGATCTCCAGGCCGACGATGCGGTCGATGGCGTCGCCGCGCGCGGTCAGCATCAGCACCGGCACGTCGGAGGTGGCGCGCAGCTGGCGGCACACGTCCAGGCCATCCATATCGGGCAGCATCAGGTCGAGGATCACGGCGTCGATCTCGGAGGCGGCGATATGGTCCATGGCGATGCGGCCAGTGGGGGCGTGCAGCACGCGAAAGCCGGACTGGCCCAAGTATTCAGTGAGCATTTCGGCCAGGCGCGGGTCGTCTTCTACCAGCAAAATTCGGTCTACAGGGTTCATGCGATTAATTCTACGCTACGGTGAGTGCGGCCAGTATGCCGCGCACGCGTGTAGGAGCGATGTCGGCCCGGTAAAGATATGTAAAGGTAGTTTAACGATAAATGCGCAAAGTCCTTGATTTGTAGCGAGATTGTAACCCTAGGCAAAGGCCCACAGACAGCGGCAAGACCTTGTGCTAGAGTCCACGCATTGATTCCATGGCGCGTTTGCCATGGACACGCACGCCTAGAAAAAGGATAACGATGGATTCGCAAGCCAAGCCGACTTTGAATGCCAAACCTCCCAAACGCAGCCGCAAGCTACTCGGCAGCGTGATTGCCGTCGCCGTGATGGCGGCCCTGGGCGGGTTGGCGTGGTATCTGACGCACCAGCCGGCAGGTGGCGCGGCCAGTGCACAAGGTGCAGGCGGTCCTGGCCCAGGCGGTCCCGGTGGTCCTGGCGGCCCTGGTGGCGGTGCAGGCGGCCGCCGCATGCCGGCGACGACGGTCGGTGTAGCCACGGCTGAAAAGGCCGACGTGCCGGTGACGCTGGAAGCGCTGGGCACGGTGACGGCGGCTGCCACCACCACGGTGCGCGCCCAGGTCTCTGGCATCCTGCAATCGGTGCTGTTCAAGGAAGGGCAGATGGTCAAGGCCGGCCAGGTGCTGGCGCAGATCGATCCGCGCCAGTTCGAAATGGCGCTGATGCAGGCCACCGGTAATCGCCAGCGCGATGAAGCGCAGCTGGAAAACGCCAAGCTGACGCTGAACCGCTATCGCACCCTGTTGACCCAGGACTCGATCGCCCGCCAGGACGTGGACACGCAGGCGGCGCTGGTCAAGCAACTGGAAGGCACGGTGCTGACCGACAAAGCGGCCGAAGGCACGGCCAAAATCAATCTGGGCTACACCAAGGTAGTGGCGCCGATCTCCGGCCGCGTGGGCTTGCGCGTGGTCGATATCGGCAACCTGGTCAGCTCCAGCGACACCGGCGGCCTGGCTGTGATCACCCAGCTGTCGCCGATCGACGTTGAATTCTCGATCCCGCAGGACAGCGTGCCGGGCGTGGCGCAGCGCGTCAACGACGGCGCCACCTTGCCGGCGCTGGCGCTGAACCGCACCCGCACCGCAACGCTGGACAGCGGCGCCTTCAAGGCCATGGACAACCAGATCGACACCCAGACCGGCACCGTCAAGGCCAAGGCGCGCTTCGCCAACACCAAGCTGACGCTGTTCCCGAGCCAGTTCGTCAACGTGCGCCTGGAACTGAACACCATCAAGGACGCCATCATGGTGCCGGTGAACGCACTGCGTCATGGTAACAGCGGCGACTTCGTCTACGTGTTGAAAGAGGACAAGACCGTGACCGTGCGTCCTGTCACGCGCGGCGTCGCCACGGTCGACAAGGTGCAGGTCACCGACGGCCTGAAACTGGGCGAACAAGTCATCACCGAAGGTGCCGACCGCCTGAAAGAAGGCGCCAAGGTCACGCTGCCGGGCGCTAAAGGCCAGGGCGCTGGCGCGGCCGGCGCCGCATCGTCGCCGAACGGCGAGCACCATCGCCGTAACAAAGACGGCGCAGCCAAAGAAGGCGCAGCCAAGCAATGAGTCCATCCGCACCCTTCATCCAGCGTCCGGTAGCGACGTCGCTGCTGATGCTGGCGATCGTCCTGGCGGGTATCGTCGGCTTCAAGTTCCTGCCGTTGTCGGCGCTGCCGCAGGTGGACTTCCCGACCATACAGGTACAAACGCTGTACCCGGGCGGCAGCCCGGAAGTGATGGCGCAGACTGTGACCGCGCCGCTGGAGCGCCAGTTCGGCGCCATGGCCGGCCTGTCGCGCATGAGCTCCACCAGCGCCGCCGGCGTGTCCATCATCACGCTGCAGTTTGGCCTGGGCCAGACGCTGGACGTGGCCGAGCAGGAAGTGCAGGCCGCGATCAACGCCGGCAACTCGCTGCTGCCGACCGACCTGCCGGCGCCGCCGGTGTACGCCAAGGTTAACCCGGCCGACGCGCCGGTGATGACGCTGGCGATCACCTCCGACACCATGCCGCTGACGGAAGTGCAGAACGTGGTCAACACCCGCCTGGCGCTGAAAATGAGCCAGGTCTCGGGCGTCGGCCTGATTACCCTGAGCGGCGGCCAGCGTCCTGCGGTCCGCATCCAGGCCGACACCAATGCCTTGGCCTCGTATGGCCTGGGCCTGGACACGTTGCGCACCGCCATCACGGCGGCCAACGCCAATGGCGCCAAGGGCAGCTTCGACGGCCCGACCCGCGCCTACAGCATCAACGCCAACGACCAGCTGGTGGCCGCCAAGGACTATAAAGACCTGATCCTGGCCTACAAGAACGGCGCCCCGGTGCGCCTGTCCAATGTCGCCCAGGTGATCGACAGCGCCGAGAACGTGGAGCTGGGCGCCTGGTCCGGCACCAAGTCCAGCCTGAAACAGGCGATCATCCTCAACGTGCAGCGCCAACCCGGCGCCAACGTCATCGCCACCGTGGACGCCATCAAGGCGCGCCTGCCGGAGTTGCAGGCCGGCCTGCCGGGCGCCATCCATGTCGAGGTGCTGAGCGACCGCACCACCGGCATCCGCGCTTCCGTCGAACACGTCGAGATGGAGCTGGTGCTGGCCGTGGTGCTGGTGGTGCTGGTGATCTTCGCCTTCCTGCACAGCATCCGCGCGACCGTGATCGCCAGCCTGTCGGTGCCGATTTCGCTGATCGGCACCTGCGGCGTGATGTATTTGCTGGGCTATAGCCTGAACAACCTGTCGCTGATGGCGCTGACCATCGCCACCGGTTTCGTGGTCGATGACGCCATCGTCATGATCGAGAACATCGCCCGCTACATCGAAGAGGGCGAAACGCCGATGGCCGCCGCGCTGAAAGGCGCCAAGCAGATCGGCTTCACCATTATTTCGCTGACGGTGTCGCTGATCGCCGTGCTGATTCCGCTGCTGTTCATGGGCGACGTGGTGGGCCGTTTGTTCCGCGAATTCGCAATCTCGCTGGCGATCACCATCCTGATCTCCGCCGTGGTGTCGCTGACGCTGGTGCCGATGATGTCGGCCCGCTGGCTGAAGAGCCACGCCGAAGAGAAGCCGTCGCGCTTCGCGGTACGCTTCCAGCAGTTCTTCGACTGGGTGATCGGCCATTACGACAAATCGCTGACCTGGGTGATCAACCATAGCGGCCTGACGCTGCTGGTGGCGCTGGCCACCTTGCTGTTGACGGCACTGCTGTACGTGGTGATTCCGAAAGGCCTGTTCCCGACCCAGGACACCGGCCAGTTGCAGGCGCGCCTGGAAACCGGCAAGGCTGTTTCGTACGACAAGATGGCCGAGCTGCAGCAGCAGGCGGCCAGGGTGATTTTGCGAGATCCGGCGGTCGAGAACCTCAGCTCGGTGGTGGGCGTGGACGCAGCCAACAACACCATGCTGCACACCGGCAGCATGCTGATCAACCTGAAGCACGACCGCAGCGGCAACCAGCAGGACATCATGGACCGCCTGCGCGCGCATGTGGCCGAGATTCCTGGCCTGACGCTGTACCTGCAACCGACCCAGGACTTGACCATCGACGCCGAAACCGGCCCGACCCAGTTCCGCGTCTCAATTGAAGGCGCGGACAACGCTTCCGTCAACGAGTGGGCCACCAAGCTGGAAGCGCAGATGCGCACCAAGGCCCAGCTGCGCAACGTCACCTCCGACGTTGGCGCCAGCTCGGCGGCGGCCTATGTCACGGTTGATCGCGACACCGCGTCGCGCCTGTCGGTGACCGCCGCCTCGATCGATGACGCGTTGTACAGCGCCTTCGGCCAGCGCATCGTCTCGACCATCTTCACCGAGACCAACCAGTACCGCGTGATCCTGGAAGCGCGCCGCAATTCGATCAACACCCCGGCCGACCTGGAAAACCTCCAGCTGCGCACCGGCTCCGGCAAGGCCACGCCGCTGGCGGCGGTAGCCAGCGTGACCGAACGCACCGCGCCGTTGCAGGTAACGCACGTGGCGCAGTATCCGGCCACCACGCTGGGCTTCGATACCGCGCCGGGCGTGTCACTCGGCACCGCGGTGGACAGCATCAAGCAGGCCGCCGCCGAGATCAAGTTCCCGTCCGCCGTGACGCTGACCTTCCTCGGTGCGTCCGGCGCGTACCAGAATTCGTTGAACAACCAACTGTGGCTGATCCTGGCCGCCGTGGTCTGCGTCTACATCGTGCTGGGCGTGCTGTATGAAAGCTATATCCACCCGCTGACGATTCTGTCGACGCTGCCGTCGGCCGGCGTCGGCGCCTTGCTGGCGCTGTGGATCACCGGCCAGGACCTGGGCGTGATCGGCATCATCGGCATTATCCTGCTGATCGGTATCGTCAAGAAAAACGCCATCATGATGATCGACTTCGCCATCGAGGCGGAGCGCGACGAGGGCAAGCCGCCGCGCGAGGCGATTCACCAGGCCGCGCTGCTGCGTTTCCGCCCGATCCTGATGACGACGCTGGCCGCGCTGTTCGCCGCCGTGCCGCTGATGCTGGGCTGGGGCGAGGGCGCCGAATTGCGCCGTCCACTGGGTCTGGCCATCTTCGGCGGCCTGATTGTCAGCCAGATGCTGACGCTGTTCACCACGCCGGTGATTTACCTGGGCTTCGACAGTCTGGCGCGCCGCTTCAACCGCCGCTTCAACGGCGAGCCGCCGCGCGACCCGCACCAGGCGGCGCTGCTGTCGCCGGCGCCAGGTCAGGGCAAAGGTGACGTGTCGTGAATCTGTCGTCCCCATTCGTCAAGCGTCCGATCGCCACCGTCCTGTTGACGGTGGGCGTGGCGCTGGCCGGCATAGGCGCGTTCTTCGTGCTGCCGGTGGCGCCGCTGCCGCAGGTGAACTTCCCGATTATTTCGGTAAGCGCCACGCTGCCCGGCGCCAGCCCGGACACCATGGCGACCAGCGTCGCCACGCCGCTGGAGCGGCACCTGGGCACCATCGCCGGCGTCAATGAAATGACCTCGCAGTCGAGCACCAGCTCCGCCAACGTCACCTTGCAGTTCGATTTGAACCGCAACGTCGACTCGGTGGCGCGCGAGGTGCAGGCGGCGATCAACGCCAGCCGCGTCGACCTGCCGTCCACGCTGCGCAGCAATCCGACCTACCGCAAGGCCAACACCTCGGGCGCGCCGATCATCATCCTGGCGCTGACCTCGAAAACCCGCACGCCGGGCCAGATCTACGACGCCGTTTCCAACATCGTGCTGCAACGCCTGTCGCAAGTGACCGGCGTCGGCGACGTGGAACTGGGCGGCAGCTCGCTGCCGGCGGTGCGGGTGGAACTGAACCCGTATGCGCTGAACAAGCAGGGGCTGTCGATGGAGGACGTACGCGCCGCCATCCAGGCCGCCAACGCCAACCGGCCGCGCGGCGCCTTGCAGGGCAACGGCCGCCGCTTGCAGATCTATTCCGAGTCGGCCAACGCCTCCGGCGGCCGCAGCGCCTCCGACTACCAGAACCTGATCGTCGGCTACCGCAACAGCACCGCGATCCGCCTGAAGGATGTGGCGGAAGTGGTGGACGGCGTCGAGGACCAGAACAACCTTGGCCTGTTCAACGGCGAAAAGGCCATCATTGTGCTGCTGCGTTCCCAGGCTGGCGCCAACGTCATCGAGACGGTGGACAGCGTGCGCGCGCAATTGCCGATGCTGCAGGCGCAGCTGCCGCCGGACGTCAAGATCCAGGTGGCCAGCGACAGCACCAACTCGATCCGCTCGTCGCTGCATGAAATCGAGATCACGTTGATCATCTCGATCCTGCTGGTGGTGCTGGTGGTGAGCGTCTTCCTGCGCAACGTGCGGGCGACCATCGTGCCGACCGTGGCCACCATCGTCTCGCTGCTGGGCACTTTCGGCGTGATGTATCTGCTGGGTTTCAGTCTGAATAACCTGTCGCTGATGGCGCTGACCGTGGCCACCGGCTTCGTGGTCGATGACGCCATCGTGGTGCTGGAAAATACCACCCGCCACATCGAGGCCGGCATGGACCGCCTGGAAGCGGCGCTGCTGGGCGCCCGCGAAGTGGGCTTCACCGTGCTGTCGATCAGCCTTTCGCTGATTGCCGTGTTCATTCCGCTGTTGTTCATGGGCGGCCAGTTTGGCGCGCTGTTCAAGGAATTTGCGATTACGCTGTCGGCCGCCGTCATGATTTCGCTGGTGATCTCGCTGACCACCACGCCGATGATGTGCGCCTGGCTGCTGTCGCCGGGGAACCTGCACGCCAAGCCGCCAGGCCGCATTGCGCGCTTCTTCGAGCGAGGTTTCGACGCCATCCTCAAAGGCTACGAGCATGCGCTGGACTGGGCGCTGCACAGCGTCTGGCTGGTGATGCTTAGCCTGGTGTTCGTGATTGGCCTGAACTTCTATCTGTTCGCGGCGATTCCCAAGGGCGGCTTCCCGCAGCAGGACACGGGCCAGATCAACGGCGGCATCCGCGCCGACCAGAGCATCTCGTTCCAGGCCATGCAGGGCAAGCTGAAACAGCTGGTCGACATCATCAAGGCCGATCCGGACGTGGCCACGGTGGTCGGCTTTACCGGCGGCCGGCGCGCCGGCGGCGGCTTCATGTTCGTCAACCTGAAACCGGCCAATGAACGCAAAGTGGCAGGGCAGGCGGTGATTGCGCGACTGCGGCCGAAGCTGGCCAAGGTCACCGGCGTGACGCTGTTCCTCAGTCCTGTGCAGGACTTGCGCTCGGGCGGCCGTTCGGCCAACGCCAACTACCAGTACACGCTGAAGTCCGACAACCAGGCCGACCTGAAAAAATGGGCGGCCCGTCTGGCGGAAGCGATGAAGGGGCAGAAAGCGCTGACCGACGTTGACTCCGACCAGGCCGACAATGGTGTCGAGACCTTCGTCACCATCGACAAGCAGAGCGCCTCGCGCCTCGGCATCTCGACCAAGGATATCGACAATGCGCTGTACGACAGCTTCGGCCAGCGCCAGGTGGCGACCATCTACGATGAGCTGAACCAGTACCACGTCATCATGGAAGTGGCGCGCGAGTATGCCAAGAGTCCTGAGTCGCTGAAGGACGTCTACGTGCCGTCCACCGGCCTGCCGGCGCCGAGCGCCGCCAACCCGAGCGGCGCCCAGGTGGCGACGACGGCGGCGGCCACCAGCACCAGCGGCACCAGCAGCACCACGACGACGTCGTCGGCCACCGCCGCCAACATCGCCGCGCCGGCGGTGCGCGATGCCTCGTCCGGCAATTCGCTGAGCACATCGGCCACCACCATGGTGCCGTTGTCGACCGTGGCCAGCTACGCCGAAAGCTCGGCGCCGACCTCGATCAACCATCAGGACGGCGAACTGGCCACCACCATCGCCTTCAACCTGGTGGACGGCGCCAGCCTGTCCGAGGCGGCGACACAGATCGCCCAGGCGGAAGCGGAAATCGCCATGCCGAACAATGTGCGCGGCAGCTTTGCCGGCGCCGCCAAGTCGGCGCAGGACAGCAACAAGTCGCTGCCGCTGCTGATCCTGGCCGCCATCGTGGTGATCTACATCGTGCTGGGCATCCTGTACGAAAGCCTGGTGCACCCGGTGACGGTGCTGACCACGCTGCCGTCGGCCGGTGTCGGCGCGGTGCTGGCGCTGCTGATCTTCAAGATGGAGTTCTCGACGATTGCGCTGATCGGCATCTTCCTGCTGATCGGTATCGTCAAGAAGAACGCCATCCTGATCATCGACTTCGCGCTGGAAGCCGAGCGCGCGCGCGGCCTGTCGCCGATGGAAGCGGTACGCGAAGCCTGCCTGCTGCGTTTCCGTCCGATCCTGATGACCACCGTGGCCGCCGCCCTGGGCGCGCTGCCGCTGGCGATCGGCTTCGGCGAAGGCTCGGAGCTGCGCCAGCCGCTCGGCGTGGCCATTATCGGTGGCCTGATCGCCAGCCAGCTGCTAACGCTGCTGACTACGCCCGTGGTCTACATCCTGATGGACAAGCTGCGTCGCCGTAGCCCGTCCGAACAACAACTAAGCCGCATCCATAGCGGCGAATCGCCGATTACTCCATGAGCACATACTCTCTGACTTCCCGTTATCCCCTGACTGCGCTGGCCATGGCGGTTGCGCTGCTGGCCGGCTGCTCGGTCACGCCGACCTACAAGGTGCCGGAGACGCCGCAGCCGGCGGCCTACAAGGAAACCCCGAGCGACGCCGACAAGGCCGCCGCCGGCTGGACCGCCGCCGCGCCGGCCGACACGCTGGAACGAGGCCCGTGGTGGCAGCTGTTCGGTGATCCGGTGTTGAACCAACTGGCCGACAGCATCGAGGTGAATAACCAGAACGTGGCCGCCGCCATCGCGTCGTACGCGCAAGCGCGTGCGCTGGTGGCCGAGCAGCGCGCGTCGCTGTTCCCGGTGGTGGACCTGAACGGTAGCGGCACCCGCAGCGGCGGTGGCGGCAACACGCAGACCGCCAATCAGTACCGCGCCAACATCGGCGCTAGCTGGGAACCGGACGTGTGGGGCAAGCTGCGCGCCGGTGTCGGCAACGCCAACGCCAGCCTGCAAGCCAGCGCCGCCGACCTGGCCGCCGCGCGCCTGTCGGCACAGGGCGAGCTGGCCACCAATTACTTCGCGCTGCGCGAGGCGGACGCCGAGAAGGCGCTGCTGGAGCAGACCACCGAAGGCTATGAGCGCGTGCTGCAAATTACGCAGAACCGCTTCGACGCCGGCATCGCCGCCAAGTCGGACCTGCTGCAGGCGCAAACCCAGCTGGCGAGCGCCCGCATCGACCAGATCACGCTGGTGCGCACCCGCGCCACCTACGAGCATGCGATCGCGGTCCTGCTGGGCAAGGCCGCCAACGACTTCTCGCTGGCGCCGGCCGAGTGGAAGATCACCGTGCCGGATGTGCCGACAGGCCTGCCATCGACGCTGCTGCAACGCCGTCCAGACATCGCCGCCGCCGAGCGCCGCGTGGCCGCCGCCAATGAAAACATCGGCATCGCCCGCAGCGCCTACTTCCCGAGCCTGAACCTGACCGGTTCCTTCGGCTACGGCGCGGCGTCCACCGGCGGCTTGTTCAACGCCTCCAACAATCTGTGGTCGCTGGGCCTGACGGCGGCGCAGACGCTGTTCGACGCCGGCGCCACCAAGGCCCGCGTCAGCGGCGCCGAAGCGGCGCGCGACCAGGCCATCGCCAGCTATCGCCAGGCGGTGCTGACGGCGTTCGCCGACGTCGAGAACCAGCTGGTGGCCACGCGCGCGCTGGTGCAGCAGCAGGATCTGCGCAAGGCGGCGTCGGAAGCGGCCGACCAGGTCGAAGCGCAGCTGCTCAACCGTTACCGCGCCGGGCAGGTCAGCTATAGTGATGTGGTCACGGCGCAGCAGACCGCGCTGACCGCGCGCCGCGCGCTGGTGCAGGCCCAGGTCAACCGCCAGACCACGGCGATTGCGCTGATCCAGTCGCTGGGCGGCGGCTGGCACGCCGCTAGCGAGTAAGTTGGCGACTAAGCTGCACGCTTGGATTTTGACGGAGGGCTTTGTATAATCTGGCAAGATGATCACGCCCACCCCAGCCCCTGACGAGCCAGCCGCCAGCGCCACCGCGTCGCCGGACGCCGGTGTTCCGGTGGTCGGGATAGGCGCATCCGCCGGCGGCCTCGATCCGATCTGCGAATTCCTCGCCAGCGTGCCGGCCGCCAGCGGCATGGCCTACGTGGTGGCGCAGCATGTCGATCCGCAGCACCAGGATATTCTTACCCAGCTATTGCAGCGCGTGACCCCGATGCCGGTCAGCGATGTGCAGGATGGCATGGCGCTGCTGCCGGACCGGGTCTACGTGATGCCGGCGCGCGGTCAGCTCAGTCTCGACGGCGGCCGTATCGCCTTGCAACCGCACGCGGTGCGGCACCAGGACCATTTGTCGATCGACCGCCTGTTTATGGCGCTGGCCCGGCATAGCGCCGGCCAGACGGTCGGCGTGATCCTGTCCGGCATGGGCGCGGACGGCACCCTTGGCCTGAAAGCGATCCGCGATAGTGGCGGTCTGACCATGGCGCAGCTGCCGCCGTCGGCCCGCTTCGAATCCATGCCGGTCAGCGCCATCAGCGCCGGTGTGGTCGACGTAGTGGCGCCGCCGGGTGAACTGGCGCGCCGCGCGCTCGACTGGTGGCGGCGCGACAGTGGCCTCGGCCTCAATGTCGACGCGTTGCTGCAGCGCGACGCTCTGCAGCAGATGTACCAGCTGCTGCTGTCGCAAACCGGCGCCAATTTTTCCGACTACAAGCTGAGCACCGTCATGCGCCGCATCGAGCGCCGCATGAAAGTACGTCAATGCCGCGAGCTGCCGGCCTATATCGACTTCCTGCGCGATAATCCGGCCGAAGTCGAGCTGCTGTTCAAGGAACTGCTGATCGGCGTGACCAATTTTTTCCGCGGCCCCAAGGTGTGGGACTACCTGATCGAGACGGCGCTGCCGCAATTGCTGGCGAGCCATCCGCACGGCGCCGCGTTCAAGGCCTGGGTGCCGGCCTGCTCGACCGGCGAGGAAGCCTACACGCTGGCCATCAGTTTTCACGAAGTGCTGGAGCAACTGCGTCCGGCAGCCCAGTACACGCTGCAGATCTTCGCGACCGACCTTGATGACGACGCAGTGACGCGGGCGCGCCAGGGCCTGTTCAGCGCCGCCATCCGTGACGACGTCGGCGAGCAGCGCCTGCAACGCTATTTCGTCGCCACCGCAAACGGTGCTTACCGCATCCGCAAGGACATCCGCAACACCATCATCTTCGCGCGCCAGAACATCATTTCCGATCCGCCGTTTACCAAACTCGATCTGCTCTGCTGCCGCAACCTGCTGATATACTTTACCGCAAAGCTGCAGCGCGACTTGATCCCGCTATTCCACTATGCGCTCAAGCAGGACGGCCTGCTGCTGCTGGGTAGCGCTGAAACGCCGGGCGAGTTTGCCGAGCTGTTTGCGCCGATGAACGGCGCGGCGCGCGTGTACCGCCGGCTGGATGCATCGATCAACCATGTCGCCAGTTATTTTCCAACCCGGGTCAGCAATGTCTCGGCTCCTTCTGTTATCGCATCCGATCTCCCATCCATGAACGGCAATCTCCAAACTCAGGTCGAGCAGCAGCTGCTCAAGAAGCACACGCCGGCGGCGGTATTGCTGAACGTGCATGGCGACATCCTGTACATCCATGGCCGCACCGGCGCCTATCTGGAGCCGGCCGCCGGCAAGGCCAACTGGAACATCCATGCCATGGCGCGCGAGGGCTTGCGCCACGAACTGGCCGGGCTGCTCAAGCGCGCCATGCAGGGCGAGGAAACCCCCACTGTGCGCGGCCTGATACAGCGCGACGCCGCCGGCCATCCCGCCACGGCGGTCGACATGACGGCGGAGGCGATGGAGGAAGCCGGGCCGCTGGCCGGCGCCGTATTGGTTACCTTCGCCAGTGTCGCGGTGCCGGCCGAGCGCCGTCGTCCGCGTTCGCGCAACCCGCAGCTGCTGGAGCTGGAGCAGCAACTGGCGCAGGCGCGGCTGGAAATCCAGGCGGTGCGCAATGAAATGCAGGCCTCGCGCGAGGAGCTCAAGTCGGCCAATGAAGAGCTACAGTCGACCAACGAGGAACTGCAATCGACCAACGAGGAGCTGACCACCTCCAAGGAAGAGATGCAGTCGCTGAACGAGGAACTGTACACCGTCAACGCCGAGCTGCAATCGAAGGTGGACGACCTGTCGACGGTCAATGGCGACATGAAAAATCTGCTCAACAGCACCGATGTCGCCACCATCTTCCTCGACAGCGAACTGCGCATCCGCCGCTTCACCGACCGCGCCACCCAGATCTACAAGCTGATTCCCGGCGACGTGCAGCGGCCGTTGGGCGACATCGTCAACGACCTGGCCTACCCGGAACTGGAGGAGGACGCGCGCGAGGTGCTACGCACGCTGGTGTACAGCGAGCGCCAGATTCCGACCCGTAGCGGCGGCTGGTACACGGTGCGCATCATGCCTTATCGGACGGTGGACAACGTCATTGACGGCGTGGTGGTCACCTTTATCAATATCAGCGAAGCCAAGCAGCTGGAGGCCAGGCTGCGCCTGATACAAGGTACGCCGGAGTGATGATGAAAAAGCCGCCGCGTCCCGAGCTCGATCCCGTGCAACTGCGGGCGGCGGCCGAGCATGCGGTGGCGCGTCACCCGCTGCCGCCAGCGCCGGATGCCGGCAGCGATGAGCTGCGCCACTGGCATGAACTGCAAGTGAGCCAGATCGAGCTCGATCTGCAAAGCGAGGCGCTGGCCGAGCTGCAGACCGAGCGCGATCAGGCCAGTGCGCTGCATGCGCGCTACGCCGCGCTGTACGAGCAGGCGCCGGCCGGCTATGTGTCGCTGAACCACAGCGGTTTCATCACGCGCGCCAACCTGGCCGCCGCCGAACTGTTGGGCGAGGCGCAATCGCCGCTGCTCGGCAAGCGCTTCGAGCAGTTCGTGGCGCCGGCGGCGCAGGGCGGACTGCGCCGCTTTCTGCAGCGGCTGTTCGACAACGGCGAGCGCGCGGCGCTGGAAGTGCTGCTGTTTGAGCCGCCCGACGCCGCCGCCGGCCAGGAGCCGCGCTGGCTGCGCATCGAAGCCAATCTGGATGCGGGCGCGCAGACCTGCCGCATGATCCTCACCGACGTCGGCAACGCCACCACGCGCGACGCCGCGCGGTTGCGCGCCATGCAGGTGCTGAGCAGCATCAACGAGGGCGTGCTGGTGTGCGATGCCGAGCTGAATATCGTCTCCGTCAATCACGCCTTCAGCCAGCTGACCGGCTATGCGGCGGAAGAGGCGCTGGGCCGCAATCCGCGCTTCCTCGGCCGCGTCGGCGCCCACCCGCCTGGTTATCACGCGGCTGCGCTGGCGCAGGTGCGCAGCCACGGACGCTGGCAGGGCGATGTGTTCAACCGCCGCCGCGACGGTACGCCGTACGTGGCCGCCATGTCGCTGACGGTGATCCGCGACGGCGAGGGCGCCATCACGCATTTCATCGGCGTGTTTTCCGACGTCACGGCGCAGCGCGACGCCGACGCCGCGCTGCAACGCTGGTCGCAGGAGCTGGACGCGCGGGTGGCGGCGCGCACCGTCGAGCTGACCGCATCGCGCGAGGAATTGCGCCAGCTGGCCACCCACCTGGAAACCATCAAGGAGGATGAGCGCAAGCGCATCGCCCGCGACATCCACGACGAACTGGGACAGAACCTGCTGGCGCTGCGCATCGACCTGTCGATGCTCAACGCGCGCACCGCCGGCAGCCATGGCCGCCTGCACCAGCGCGTCAGCGCGGCGCTGGAGACGGTGGACGCCACCATCCGCAGCGTGCGCGGCATCATGAACGAACTGCGGCCGGCGGTGCTGGACTTGGGCGTGCAGGCGGCGCTGGAGTGGCAAGCCGCCGAATTCGCCCGGCGCAGCGGCCTGGCATGTGCGCTGACGCTGCCGGATGCGGACGGCCTGGCGGCGCTGGCCGGACTGTCGCCGGACATGCAGATCGTGCTGTTCCGCAGCCTGCAGGAGGCGCTGAACAATGTGCGCCGCCATGCGCATGCGCGGCGGGTGAACATCGTGCTGTCGCTGCGCGCCGGCCATCTGGCGCTGAGCGTGAGCGACGACGGTGTCGGCATCGGCCTGCAGCAGCCGGAGCGGCGCAAGCCCGAGTCCTTTGGCCTGATCGGCATGAACCAGCGCGTCGCCGCGCTGGGCGGCCGCGTGGATCTGTGCAACCAGCCGACCGGCGGCTGTAGGCTGACGTTGAGCTTCGATCTATAATACTGGCGCCGTAACCAATCAGGGGCCATATCTTGTTAAAATATTTAGTTATTCCCGCCGCACTGCTGTGCGCCACCAGCGCACACGCCGACGAAGGGCAATGGCAGCCATACCAGCTGCCGCAGCTGAAATCCGAACTCAAACGCATCGGCATCGCCATCCCGGCGGAAAAGCTGGCCGACCTGTCGAAGCATCCGATGAGCGCCATCGTCTCGCTGGGCGGCTGCTCGGCGTCGTTCGTGTCGGACGCCGGCCTGGTGGTCACCAATCACCACTGCGCCTATGGCGCCATCCAGCGCAACTCGACGCCGGAACATAACTACATCGCCAACGGCTACCTGGCCAAGACCCGCGCCGACGAGCTGCCGGGCGGCCCGAATACGCTGGTGTACGTGACCGACAAGGTGGAAAACGTTACCGGCCGCGTGCTGAAGGACATCACGCCGAGCATGAGCGGCAAGGCGCGCAGCGAAGCGGTGGACAAGAACATCAAGGCCCTGATCGCCGAATGCGAGAGCGACAAGTTTTATCGCTGCTCGGTGCCGGCCTTCCATCGCGGCCTGGAATACTACCGTATCCGCCAGATGATGATACGCGACGTGCGCCTGGTGTACGCGCCGGCCAATTCGCTGGGCGACTTTGGCGGCGATATCGACAACTACGAGTGGCCGCGCCACGTGGGCGACTATTCGTTCCTGCGCGCCTACGTCGGCAAGGATGGCCGTCCGGCCGAACCGTCGCCGGACAACGTGCCATATAAATCCAAGGACTTCCTGGTGGTGTCGGCCGCAGGCCTGAAGAACGGCGATCCGGTGCTGCTGGCCGGCTACCCTGGCCGCACCAGCCGCTACAAGCTGCCGTCGGAAATCCGCTACGCGCGCGACGCCGCCTATCCGGCCAAGGCCGCCGAGATCCAGTCCGACCTGGACGTGATCGCCGCCTCCACCGAGAAGAGCGAAGCCAACGCCGTGCGTTACGCCAGCGTGGTCAAAGGTCTGAACAACGTGATGAAGAAAACGCGTGGCCTGATCGACGGCTTTGCGCGCAAGGACATCGCCGCCATCAAGGACGTGCAGGACGCCGAGTTCCGCGCCTGGTACGCCAAGCAGCCGAACAGCGACAAGAAGCTGCTGGCCGAACTGGATGCGCTGATCGCCGCCGACATCGCGCTGAGCGACGAGGAATTCGGCTACAGCGTGGCCACCACCAGCGACCTGCTGAAAGCCGCCGCGCCGCTGTACCGCCTGGCGCAGGAAAGCGCCAAGCCGGATGCGGAGCGTGAGCTGGGCTTCCAGCAGCGCGACCTGCCGTTCATCAAGGCGCGTTTGAACCGCCTGGAGCAGTCGTATGTGGGCAGCGTTGACCAGGCGCGCTTCGTCGCCGCCTTGCAGCGTTACGCCAGGCTGCCGAAGTCGATGCACGTTACCGGCTTGGATGCGCTGCTGCCACCAGTGGACGCGGTGCCGGCGCTGTACGCGCAATCGCAGCTGGGCGATACCGCCACGCGCCTGTCGTGGGTTGGCAAGGATACCGCCGCCTTCGGCGCCTCGAACGACGCCTTCATCAAGCTGGCGGTGAAGACCGACGACGTGTCGCAGTCGCTGAAGGACCGCCGCAAGGAACTGGATGGCAACCTGGAACGCGTGATCCCACAGTACATGGCAGCCGTCATCGCATGGAAAAAATCGCAGGGCAAGCCGGTTTATCCTGACGCGAATTCGACGCTGCGCGTGACCTATGGCACCGTGTCGCCGTACTCGCCGAAGGACGGCATCACCAAAGGTCCGTTCACCACCATCGAAGGCATCGTCGAGAAGAACACCGGCAAGGCGCCGTTCGACGCGCCGCAAAACCTGCTGGATGCGATCAAGGCCAAGCGCTACGGCCAGTTCAAGGATCCGGTCCTGGGCACGGTGCCGGTTGACTTCCTGACCAGCGCCGACACCACCGGCGGCAACTCCGGTTCGGCGGTGATGAACAAGAACGGCGAGCTGATTGGCCTGAACTTCGATTCGACCTACGAGTCGATCACCAAGGACTGGTACTTCGACCGCGACATCACCCGCGCCATCCACCTGGATATCCGGTATATGCTGTGGGTGATGTCGGAAGTCGATCATGCCGACAACGTGCTCAAAGAAATGACCATCAAATATCCTAAAAAATGAACGTACTGACACTCCTGCTGGGTTACGCGAATATGCCGTTGCACCTGGCAGTATTTGCCACGACCCCGCTGGAGCTGTTGTCGTTCCTGCTGTCGGTGGCCACGGTGTGGCTGAACATCCGCCAGAGCCATTGGGGCTGGCTGTTCGCCATCATCTCGTCGGCCACCTATGGCCTGGTGTTTTATGGTTCGCGGCTGTATGGCGACATGGGGCTGCAGCTGGTGTTCATCGCGGTGTCGGTGTTCGGCTGGTATCAATGGCTGCACGGCGATGATAGCCACGACAAGCTGCCGGTGACGGCGCTGTCGGCGCGCGGCCGCTGGCTGGCCGCCGGCGCCTGGCTGGCCGGCTTTGCGCTGCTGGCGTGGTTCCTCAAGTCCTATACCGATACCGACGTGCCGAATTCGGACGGCTTCCTGACGGCCGGTTCGCTGGTCGGCCAGCTGCTGCTGTCGCGGAAGAAGATCGAGAACTGGCATGTGTGGATCATTGTCGATGTGCTGTATGTCGGACTGTATCTGCACAAGCACCTGATGTTGACGGCGATCTTGTACGCCATCTTCGTCGGCATGGCGGTGATCGGCCTGCGCACCTGGAGCGGCGACACGCATACGGGCGGCCGCCGTCTGGCAATGGAATGAAACCGCTGCGCATTGCGATTCTCGGCACGGCGTCCTCCGGCAAGACCACCTTGGCGGCGGCGCTGGCGCAGCGCTACGGCACCGTGTGGGTGCCGGAATACCTGCGCGAATTTGTCGATACGGAAGGCCGCGTGCCGGTGGCGGCGGACCAGATCCACATCGCCCGCACGCAGCGCGCACGCGAGGACGCCGCCGCGCCGCTGGCAGGCAAGTATCTTTTTTGCGACACTACGCCGCTGATGACGGCGGTCTACAGCCGCCATTATTTTGGCGGCATCGATCCCCAGCTGGCGCTGCTGGCGGACGCGCACCCGCGCGACTACGCCATGACGCTGGTGATGGCGCCCGATATCCCTTGGGTGGCCGATGGCTTGCAGCGCGAGAACGAGGAAGTCAGCATCATCGTCAACCGCATGCTGCTGGACGAACTGGCGGCGCGTGAGATACCCTACATCTTGATATCGGGCGATCCCGATCAACGCATCTCACAGGCGTCAGGGCATTTATGATCAAGCGGTTGGCGGCGTTATCGATGTTGGTTACTCCGCTGGCGCTGGCCGATACCGGCTACTACCTGGTCTCCACCTACGATGTGGAAGGCCAGGCATCGATCGACTACAAATACTGGCACGCCCAATACAGCGGCCGCACCACGGCGTCGCCGGAAATCGGCGTCGGCTATGGCGTCACATCGCGCTGGTACACGGAAATTTACGAAGAATGGTTCACGCGCAATGGCAGCGGTACGCAGCGCACCGCCACCGCCTGGCAGAACGACTACATGCTGACGCAAGGGCAGTATGACTTCGACCTGGCGCTGCACACCAAGGTGGAGCGCTCGCATGATCGCGACAATGGCTATATGCTGGAATGGGGGCCGGTGCTGCAAACGGAAATCGGCCGCACCCAGTTCAACGCCAACCTGTTCTTCCAGCGCGATTACCGCACCGTCTCCGGCCCGAATCCAGCCGAACTGACTTACCAGCTACAGGTGAAGCACAACTGGAAACCATGGTTCCAGCCCGGCGTGCAGGCCTTCGGCGAGGTAGGGAAATGGAACGACTGGTCGCCATACAAGCAGCAGTCGCATCGCGCCGGGCCGATGGTCGGTGGGCACACCGATATCGGACGGCAGGAATTGAAATATGAATTCGCTTACCTGATCGGCAGGAATTCGGCGCGCGCAGCGAAAAGTTTTTCGATGCGCGCGCAGCTGATCTTTTAAAGATCGAAGGTGGCCGAGATGCGGAAGGTGCGCAAGGCGCCCGGCATCAGGTAGCCACCCAGTTCCGGCGTCACATCACGCCAGTAGAACTTGTCGAACACGTTGTCGATACCGGCGCGGAAGGTGGTGCCGATATTGCCGATGCGGGTGGCATACGATCCGGTCAGGTTGACCACGTGGTAGCTCGGCACGAACACCGAGTTGGCGGCGTCGAAAGCTTTCTTGCCCGAGTACTGCCAGTTGGCGCCGACCTTCAGGCCCTGCACCTGCGGCACGGCGTAATCCGCATACACCGACGATTTGAACGCGGCGACGTCGGTCACGCGCTTGCCGTCCAGCTCCGCCGAACCGGTGCCGCTTTGTTTCGTATTCAGCGCAGTGGCCGATACGCCGACCGTCAGGTCACGCGATGCGCGGCCGTTCAGCGCTACTTCCAGGCCGCGGTTCTGCGCTTCGCCGTTGCGCACGTAGTAGTTGGCGGCGTCGGTGTATTCCAGGCCTTTGCGGATCTGGAACAGCGCCACGCTGGCGCTCAGGTCCTGGCGGATGTCGGCCTTGATGCCCACTTCCACCTGTTTCGATTTGCTTGGCTCCAGCGCGCGGTGCTCGTTCTCGGTGCCCATCGGCGCGACGCCGCCATGCTCAAGGCCCTGCGCGTAGGAGACGTAAGTCGCCACGTTGGAACGCACGTTGTACACCAGCGCCACATTCGGCAGCCAGAAGCCGATGTCGGTATGCGCGTACGGCAGCACGGCGCCGTCATCGTCGACGCCGACGTATTCGTCACGCTTCAATTTCACATAGCGCGCGCCGGCATGCAGCTTGAGTTGTTCATTCAGGCTGACGATGTCCTGCGCGAACAGCGCGCGTTCGTTGTCGCGGCGGCGTTCCGAGACCGGGCCGCTGGTGCCCGGCGCCGGCGCCACCACTACCGGATGATAGATGTTGCTGACGCCGGACAGGTCGTACAGGTAGTCGCCCCATTTTTCGCTGTTCTTGAAGAACGATGCGCCGCCGGTGAAGTCATGCTTGATCGTGCCGGTGGCAAAGCGGCCTTGCAGCAAGGCTTGCGCCGTCAGCGGCGATTTCTTTTCGCCCAGGCTGATGTAGTTGTAGACGTCGTAATCGCCATTGCCGCAGAAACCCGGATACAGATCCTGCGCGCCGCAGCCGTAAGGGAAGGCGGTGTAGTCGTCGCGCTTGAAGTTGTGCTGGTTGGCGCTGATGGTGGCGTTCCAGTCCGGCGAGAACTTGTATTCGAAGCGCGCGCCGACGTTGCTGCTGGTGGTTTCCACCGGACGGCTCCACGGCTGGTCGTTCAGCAGCTGGTCGGCCGGCACGTTTGGCAGCGTCAGGTTGTTCAGCAGCTGGTAGCCCGGCGCGGTGACCTGCGATTTGCGCTGGTAGTCAGCGTCGATTTGCAGCAGCGCCTGCGGCGAGATGCGCCAGTCGAAGGCGGCCGAGACGAACTTGCGGTTGCCGTCCGCGCCCTTGATGTAGGAGCGCAGGCGTTCGGCGGCGGCGTTGATGCGGTAGCCGAAGTCGGTGTTGTCGAAGCGGCCGCCCAGGTCGACCGCGCCATACAGGTTGCCGCGTTCGCGTTCTTCCAGCACCACGGTGCGCAGCGGCGTGTCGGTCGGACGCTTGATGACGTAGTTGATGATGCCGCCCGGCGCGCTGACGCCGGCCTGCAGGCCGGACAGGCCTTTCAGCACTTCCAGCCGCTCCTTGTTCTCCAGCGGGATCTGGGTGTCGCCGGTGATGGCCATGCCGTCCTTGCGGTAGCTCGATTCGTTATCCAGATTGAAGCCGCGGATCGAGAACTGCTCGGCATAGCCGACGGCGTTGTAGGCGTCGCTCAGGCTGGCGTCGTAGCGGGCGGCGTCGGTGGTCGAGCGAATTTGGAGGTCCAGCATCTGCTGCGAGGTCAGCACGCTGACCGAGGCGGGCGTTTCCAGCAATGGCGCGTTGGCGAAGCCGGCAACGCTGGCGGTGGTGGCGCGCGTCTTGGCGGCGCTGACGACCACTTCCTGCATGGTCTGGTCGGGATCTTCCGCGCGCGCGGCGCTGGAAGTCATCTGTAAAACCGCCAAGGCGATGGCGGACACTGCGAAGTTTGGTGTGGACATATTTGCTCTCTACTTGTCTCGGCTGGGGGCCGGCGAAGAGAGCCATCAAAGGAGGGAGATCCGACTTTTGCGCTTTCCTTCGCTGGCATTATCCAGATCAGGTACGAAGGGTATCTCTCACCCGGAAACGATGTTCCAGGACCCCTAGCGAAGCCGCGAGTGTATCACAGTTCACAATTGACATCTCGTGCGCCACGTTTGGCGCGGCGTCGCTACACTGCGAACTTGCGCCGCTGGGCGGAGGTTGAAGGGGTTGGAATGAAGCAGTCGTATCAAGAGGGGAGCTGGTTTGCCGTGCCATTGCTGGACGGCGGCTATGGATGGGGGCTGGTGGCGCGACTGTCGCCGGGCAGTAAAATCATGCTGGCCTATCTGTTCGGCCCCAAGCTGCCGCGCTTCCCGTCGCTGGAAGAACTGAACACGCTGCGGCCGCAGGACGCCGTCAAGGTGCTGCGTTGCGGCGACATGGCGCTGGCCAGCGGCCACTGGCGCGTGCTGGGCGATATCGATATGTGGGACCCGGCGCAGTGGCCGGTGCCGCAGTTCCTGCGCCGTGCCGACACGCTCAAGCGCGCTTGGCGCGTGACCTATGCCGATCCGGATCCGAGCCGCTCGGAGCGCGAAGAGTCGGTACCGTACGAGACGGAAGGGTTGGACGCCGACTCGTTGTACGGTTACGGCTCGGCCGAGTTATTGCTGACCAAATTGCTGGAAGGGCCGGACCACCCGATTAATCAGCAAACTGCGCGCAGCTGACATTCCACGCCGCGTATTCGCCGCGGCTCTTGCGCACCGCGACCCGCACCTGCGTGTCGCGGTCGCTGTCGAACACCATGCCCACCATGGTTGGTGCGCCGTTGGACGGCGGCGCTGGCTCGATCGCGCTGAGGCGGAAAGTCAGCGAGCGTTGGCGCGCGCAGCCGGAATTCCCCGCGAACAGCAGCCGCGCCCGCGCCAGCAGTTCGCGGTGCTGCCAGATCAGCGCCTTGACGTCGTCCGGATGCACGGCCGGGGCCATGCGCGTGGTGTATTGCGCGGCGGTGCAGATGGTCTTCGGCGTGGCCAGCCAGACATACCATTCCGGCGCGGCTGCCGACGGTGTCCAGCGCTGGTCCTGCGGCGCCTTGGGATTGTAGATGTAGCTGGTGCGCACCTGCCGGCACAGGTCCGGCGTGAAGTGGCGCGGCGACGAATCGACGCGCGCGATCACCCGCCACGGCTCATTGCCGCGCCGCTGGATGTCGAATGCTGGTGCAAACAGCGACGAGCCGCCGCTGATCTTGGCCGGCACTTGCAGGCGATAGTATTCCTCGAACGAGCTGCGTTCCTCGGCAGTCGGCTCGCGCAGTTGCAAGGAAGGCGGCGCCTTTGGCTTGGCGGCCGGCGCGGCGGCGCAGGCGCTGGCGGCAAGCGCCAACGCGGCGGCAAACAGGACGCGCCGCATCACAGCGCCTTCATCACGATCTGGATCTGCAAGCCGCCGCCTTCGCGGTTGCGCACATTCAGCTCGGCGCCATGGCGGGTGATCACGCGGTCGACGATGGCCAGCCCCAGGCCGGCGCCGTTGGCCTGGCCGCGCGCCGCGTCGAGCCGGGTGAAGGGCTTGAGCAGCTGCTCGATCTGGTCGGGCGGCACGCCGACGCCGTGGTCCTGCACCTCGATCGTCACGCGTTTGGCCGCATGCATGCCCTTGACGCTGCACTTGATGTCGATCTCGGTGTAGTCGGCATCCGCCGTGCGGCCGTAGCGGCGGGCGTTTTCGATCAGGTTGTTGATCACGCGCTTGATATCGGTGGCGTTGCCCATCGCATGCGCATCGGGTGCGATATCGGTGTTGATGCGCACGTCCGGCAGGCGCGCTGCTTCGTGCGCGGTGTCGGTCAGCAGTTCGCTGATGTCGACGTTGACGAAGCTGGACGCCTCGGTAGGCTTGGCGTAGTCGAGGAACTGGCCGATGATGGCGTCCATCTGGCCGATGTCGGACTGCATGCCTTCGCGCGCGTCGGTCGACAGATTGGCCATCTCCAGCTCCAGCTGCATGCGCGCCAGCGGCGTGCGCAAATCGTGCGAGATGCCGGCCAGGATCACGGCGCGATCCGATTCCACCTGCTGCAAATCGGTGACCATCTGGTTGAAGCTGCGGTTGGCTTCCATGATTTCGGCCGGGCCGCGTTCCGGCAGCGGGGCAGGGCGCTTGCCCTGGGCGAAATCGCGGGTAGCCTGGGTCAGGCGGCGCAAGGGCAGGTTGATCAGGCTCGAAATGAAGGCGGCGCCCAGCAGCGACACCACCGATACCACGCTGGCCCAGCCCAGCCACTGGATGCCGGTCAGGCCGCGTATGCGTTCGCGCTCCAGCATCAGCCAGTACTGGTCGTCGTCGATCTTGAAGCTGACCCAGAAGCCGGACACGCCGTTCACCTTGGACGAGAAACGCGTGTCCTGTCCCAGCTTGGCGCGCACCAGCTGCTCGATGTCCGGCATCAGCGCGTTGTTGGCCGGCGGCGCCACCTGGTCGTCCTCCTCCAGCGTGAACACGCGAATGCCCTCGTTGGCCACCAGGTCGAACAGCAGCTCGCGCCGCAGTTCGGGCGCGGCGTGGGTCAGCGCGGCGTGAGTGATGGTGACCACGGAGATCACCTGGGCGGAAATCTGCTGCACCTGCGGCTCGTGCTGCACCACGCTGATCATGCCGACCCAGGCCGTCATGCTGGTGGTGGTGAGGGCGCCGAGCAGAAAGAAGGTGCGCCAGAATAAGCCGCTTTTCAGGCTGGCGAGGCGTAGCGGGAAGGGAAACTTCAGCAGCGACTTCATAGGCGTCCGCAGATTAGCGCGGCTGTCCCTCCGGGATGAACACATAGCCCAGGCCCCATACGGTCTGGATGTACAGCGGGCTGGAAGGATCCGGCTCGATCAGTTTGCGCAGGCGCGAGATCTGCACGTCCAGGCTGCGGTCGAACACTTCGTATTCGCGGCCGCGCGCCAGTTCCATCAGCTTTTCGCGCGACAGCGGCTGGCGCGCATGGCGGGCGAATACTTTTAGTACCGAAAATTCGCCGGTGGTTAGCGGCACGGTCTCGCCGTTTTTCTTCAGCGTGCGGGTGCCCAGGTCCAGCACGAACTGGCCGAACTCGAAGGTCTGCGGGGTTTCCGACGGTGCGCCAGGGATTTCGTCCGGGCCGCGGCGGCGCAGTACGGCGCCGATACGGGCCACCAGTTCGCGCGGATTGAAGGGCTTCGGCAGGTAGTCGTCGGCGCCCATTTCCAGGCCGACGATGCGGTCGACGTCTTCGCCTTTTGCGGTCAGCATGATGATCGGCGTCTGGTCGCCGGCGCCGCGCAGGCGGCGGCAGATCGACAGGCCGTCTTCGCCGGGCAGCATCAGGTCCAGCACCAGCAGGTCGTAGCGCTCGCGCAGCCATAGTTTGTTCATGGCGGTGGCGCTTTCCGCGGTAAAGACGTTGAAGCCTTGCTCGGTCAGATAGCGGCGCAGCAGATCACGCAGTCGGACGTCGTCGTCGACCACCATGATTTTGGCGGCATGGCCCTGGCCATGGGTCGCGTTGTTGCCGGATTCAGTCGTTGTTGTAGTCATTTGGCTGCCAGATTTGTCTTATTCATGTTGCTATGGTAACGTCATATTCGTCCTGCGAAAACACGCACGACAACCCATTACAAAGTGTTACAAACTTTACCCAATTCGCCTTACCCCCTCAGGCAAAGCATCATACACTGCGGGCATAGATTCAGCTTTCCAGGGGACGTCATGTTCATCGATCACAAAAGAAAATTCGCGGCAGCTAGCGCATCTTTTTGCGTTCGATTCACTACGGCTTCCGCATTGGTGTGCGGCCTGCTGGGCGCCAGCCTGGCGCATGCCGACGGCGATGGTCCCAATGGCCAGCAACGCCGCGACCAGCCTCCGCCACCATCGCAGCATCAGCAGAACGCGCCGCGCGGCGATCAGCCGCGTGCCAGTGATACGCGCCAGCTCGATCCACGCAGCTACGAAGCGCGCGCCGAAGAACAGCGTCGCGCCATGCAGGACGCCAGCCGCAACGCCGAGATGAGCCGCCGTGTCGGCCGCATGACGCCGGACGAGCGCCGCGACCTGCGTCGCCAGATCAACGAGGTTAGTCAGGACTTGTACGCGGTGCCGCCGCGTCGTTGATGACTTTATTAATTGCTAGTCAATTAATGATAATAAAACGTTAAATTTATTATTTGCGTATTATTGTTTTGTATCAATATACTCACACTTGATGCGCTAAGAGCCGCCTTTCTCCTATCTTTTCCATGGTCTGCGTGTAAGATCAATTAATCACACGCAACGCCTTCCGGCAGCCTGCGTGCCGTTTGGAGGAAGACCGTGGTTCAAGACGTTGCATCCGCAGCGCCAGCCGCCGGCTCGGAGCCAGAAGCTCCCGGTCCCGGCTTGCCTATTGGTTTAGTGAAGCGTGCGGACGGAATTTATATCGATGTGGGCATGAGCAAGCCGGCGCTGACGGCGGCGGTGACGCACGTGTTCCAGTCCGGCGGTTACTTCGCCGGTCTCGATTACGCCGCGCTGATGCAGGCGCTGTATGGCGTCGGCCCCGACCTCGGCGAAGTGCAGGCGCTGCGCCTGGCCGATGCCGTGCAGGTGTTTGACGGCGTCCGTCTGGCGCTGTACAAGAATCCCAAAATCAGCCTGTCCTATGCCGAGTACACCTTCCAGCCGCTATTCCTGGACGAGATCACACTGCCCGACGGCACCGTGATTCCGGAACGCCCGGCGTATCTGGATATCGATGAATTCATCGCCGATATGTGGAACAAGGGTATCCGCTTCGGCATCGACGTGGCGGCGGTGAAGGCTGCCATGGCCTCGCCCAAGGCCGACCGCATCACCTTCGCCACCGACCTGGAACCGGAAGACGGCAAGGACGCCTTCGTGGTGGAAGTCTCGTCCGACCTGCACCGCAGCGATGCGCCCAAGGCGCGTGCCGACGGCCGCATCGACCTGCAAAGCTTCCAGAACCGCTTCCCGCAGATTAAGGCCGAAGTACGGCTGCTGAAGAAGGAGCCGTCGGTGCCAGGACTGCCGGGCTTCGACCTGGCAGGCCGCAGGACCGAGCCGGCGCCGCCCAAGGATTTGACGCTGCGCTTTCTGGCCGGCGAGGGCACCGAGGCGAAAACCTTCGACGATGGCGAATACCTTGTCTCCACGCGCGAAGGTTTTTTAAGCGTGGACGCCAAGTCCAACCGCATTTCCATCACCGATAAAATCATCAGCCTGGAAGGCGTCAGCGGCCGCACCACCGGTAACCTGCAACTGGCTGGCGCCTATGAGGAATACGGCGACGTGCAGGAGCAGCGCGATGTCACCGGCTCCGACATCACGGTGCATGGCAACGTCTATGGCAATATCCATTCGCGCGGCGGCACGGTGGTGCTGGACAAGAACCTGGTCAGCGGCAGTGTGCATAACGTAGCTGGCAATATCAACATCGCCGGCGTGGCGTCCAATTCGGTGATCCATGCGGTGAATGGCGCGATCACCATCCAGCGCGCCGAGAACTGCGTGATCTCCGGCGTCAACGTCACGGTGGAAGAAGCCTCCAACTGCGAAATCATCGGCGACGTCGTGCTGATTTCGGTGGCCGAAGGCTGCGCTATCGCCGGCCGCAACGTCGAGGTGGAAAGCGCCGGTCCCCGTCGCCGCACCGAGATGATCATCTATGTGCTGGTGAAGGATGTGACGCAGTTCGACCAGGAGATCGCTGAGCTGGAGGCACGCGTGGCCGCTTTCGCCCAGGCCAACGCCGACAGCCAGCAGGAGATCGACCGCATCTCGGCGCTGCCGGACGTGCGCCGCTATCTGGCGCTGGCGGCCAAGCTGCGCACGCAGGAACTGGTGCTGACGCCGGAGCAGGGCCAGTTCCTGCGCAAGATCGCCACGGCGGTGGCGGAAGAGATCAAAGCCATCCAGAAGCACAAGCTGGATTGGCAGGTCGGCCAGACCCAGCACACGCTGCTGAGTGAGCGGCTGGCGCGGGTGATCGAGCAGAAGGTGGAGGCGGCCGGCATTGCCCGCTGCGGCCTGCACATGGCCAGCGGCGAGACGCTGGTGCGCACCATGCCGTTCGTTGCCGACACGGCGGCGCTGCGGCAGCTGCCGCCCAAGGATCTGAAGCAGCGCCTGCGCGGCACGCCGACCGGCGGCCAGTTGCTGTTTGCCGACAGTGCCGGCTCACTGGACTGGCATCTGAATCCGCGCCTGCGGCCCACGCCTTAATGCGGCTGGCGCAAGCCCGGCGTAACATGCTAATCTTGGGCTAACATCAAAAAGTGAAGGGGACGCGCCATGGCGCGCCGGCCCGACGTACATCTTCCTGGGGATTAGACTGTGTCAGACGACGCTACGGCGCTGGAACCAACTGCGGAAGGCGATCTCCCGACAGCGATCGTCAAGCGCGCCGACGGCATCTTCTTCAAGGGCGATGCGTCGGCCGTGGCTTGCGCCCTGGCGGCCAGCCAGGTCTTCATGGGCAGCGCCTATTTCGCCGGGCTGGATTACGCGGTGTTCAGCAAGATGCTGTACAACGTTGGCCCGGACCTGCCGGAAACCCTGCGCGACCAGCCGCTGCTGCGCTTTGCCGACGCCATCGAACCATTCCACGCGCCGCGCCGCGCCTTGTACAAGACCGTCAAGGTCATCAACGGCGAGGCCGAATACTACTTCGAGCCGGTGTTCTTCGACGTCCCTGATATGCCACCGCAACCGGCGCGCCTGAACTTCGACGAATTCGTCGCCGATATGTGGGTCAAGGGCATCCGCTTCGGCATCGACGCGCCGGCGGTGCGCGACGTGATTGCCACCGGGAGGCTGGCGCGCATCATCGTCGCGCGGCGCCTGAACGCGGTGCCGGGCAAGGATGCTGCCATCGTTGAAGTCTCGCAGGATATCCACCGCAGCAATGCGCCCAAGGACATGGGCGACGGCCGGTTGGACCTGCAATCGTTCCAGAACCGCTTCCCGCAGGTGAAGCCGAACGTCAAGCTGCTGCGCAAGATGCCGCTCGCGGCGGGCGTGCGCGGGTATGAGTTGTCAGGACTGGTGCTGGAGCCGCCGCTGCCTAAGGATATCGAACTGGCCAGCGTGGCCGGCGACGGCACGGTGATTGAGAACCTGCGCGGCGGCGAATTCCTGGTGTCGGCGGTCGAAGGTTTTTTGAGCGTGGACCCGGCCAGCAAGCGGCTGTCGATCGGGCCCAAGATCATCAGCCGCGAAGGCGTGAGCGCGCGCACCACCGGCAATCTGCAGCTGACCGGCGAGTATGAGGAATTCGGCGACGTCCAGGAACAGCGCCTGGTCGACGGCGGCAACATCACCATCCACGGCGACGTGTTCGGGAATATCGTCTCGCGCGGCGGCGATGTGCTGCTGAGTAAAAACCTGATGGGCGGCACCGTCACCAATGCCGATGGCGCGATCCGCGTGCGCGGCGTGGCCTCCGGCGCGGTGCTGCAAACCAGGCGCGGCGAGGTGGCCCTGACGCGCGCCGAGAGCTGCATCATCTCCGGCAGCCGGGTGGTGATCGGCGAGGCCAGTAACTGCGAGATCATGGCCGATGAAGTGGTCATCAAGGTGGCGGAAGGCTGCGCCATCGCCGCCCGCAAGATCGAGATCGTGCACGCCGGTCCGCGCAAGCAGAACGAGATGCTGCTGTACGCGCTGGTGCCGGACACCACGAAGTTCGACAAGAAGATCGCCGAGTTGCAGCCCAAGGTGCAGCACGCGGCGCGCGAAGCGGATGCACGCAAGGCCGAAATGGATACCATCACCGGCCAGACCGAAGTGCGCAACTACCTGACGCTGGCCACGCGCGTGCGCAAGCGCGAGGTGGTGCTGACGCCGGAGCAGCTGCCGCTGTTCCAGAAGATGGCGGAGGCGGTCGGCCCGTCGCTGCGCCAGGTGGCGAAGATTTCGCTGGCGATCAAGGCGGCGCAGGTGCAGCAGGAACAGGCGCAGGGCGAGGTCGATCAGGTGCAGCGCCAGAAGGCCGCGCTGATACGCGGCTCGCGCTGCACGGTGGAGCTGATCACCGGCGACGTGCTGCTGCGGACCATGAGCTTTGTGCCGGGCGAACCGCCGCCATACGACCGGCCGGCCAAGGAACTGAAAGCCAAGGTGCGCACCGCCACGCCGGGCATGACGGTGCTGCACTCAGGCCCGGTGGGGGCGATCAATTGGGCGCCGTACGTGGAGTGAAGCCGACCACGGCGCCGTCGGGTGGATACTCGGCGCTGCGGCGCTGGCCGTTCAGCTGGAAGGCGTCGATCACGTAAGGCAGGCCTTCACCGCTCATGAAGTCGGCGCTGTTGGATACCTGAAAATGCAGGTGCGGCACGCGCGCGTCGCCTGAGATGCCAACCTGCGCCACCGGCTGGCCGCGTCGCACCCGGTCGCCGGCTCTGACCTTGACGCTGCCGGGCCGCAGGTGCGCGTACTGCGCATACTGGCCGTCACCCAAGTCGATCACGATGAAATTGCCGGCCAGTTTATCCATCGTCATTGGCACTGCCGGCGTGAAGCCGGCGCTGGTGCGTGGCACGTTGTCCGGCGCGTCGTTGCGGGCGGCGATCACCATGCCGTCGGCCACCGCCAGCACTTCCGCGCCGTAGGCCAGGTGCGCGTGGGCGTCGCGCGGATCGCCCTTGTAGGGTTGGCCGTCCTGATACTTCTTCCAGTCGATGGCGTAGCGGCGCGTGTTGTAGGCCAGGCCGCCGGCGACGAATACGCCGGTGCGGTGATGCGACTCCAGGCTGGGGCCATTGTCGGCGCTCCAACCGGGGCCGCTCAACGGTGGACCCAGCGTTTTCAATTGTGTGGTGTGGGTGCCGATCAGTGGGCCATCGGCATAGCCGTCGCCAAGCAGCACGCGGTTGCGCAGCCCCTGCGGCACGGCGGCGCCGTCAAACGCCAGGCAGAGAAAGACCACGGCCGTGCCGCCGCTGCCATATTGCTGCATGCGGCTCTTGAGTTGCGCCTCGCTGACGCTGGCCAGCAGCTTGCCCTGGTCGCTGATGACTTCCACGCCCTTGACCGGCAGCGGCTGGTCCGCATACGTGTGCAGGTGCAGTTCATATAGCAGCAGGTTGCGGCCTTCAATGGGGAAAGCCGTCGGCGGTTGCGGTGTGCGGATCTCCAGCTGGACCGGCGGGAAGGCGGGTTGGCGGATCTGTGCGGCCGGCGGTGCTGCGGGGATGTCGTCGCAGCCCTGGGGCATGGCGGCGTGTGCCGAGGCGATGGTGCAGCACAGTACAGCAAGGGTTTTGATCGACATGGCCTGGCCGGTGGACTAAAGCAGGCATCTTAGAATCCGGCCGGGTACCGAGACTGCCAATTTGCGATGAATTTATGCCAGCACCAGTGCGGCCAGCAGCTCGCGCGCGTAGCCGGGCAGCGCGGCTTCGTCGCGCACGCAGACCAGCAGTTTGCGGTCAGCCCAGGCGTCGCTCAGCTTGACGATGCGCAGTTCGTCCGGGCTGCGGCGGGCGGCGGTTTCGGGCAGCAGCGCCAGGCCGGCGCCGCTGGCGGCCATGCGGGCCATCGCTTCAAAGCTGCGCAGGCGGATCTTGCAGTGCAGCCGGCGGCCCAGCCGCGCCGCTTGTTCGGCCACTTGCTGCTGAAAGGCGCTGTCGCCGGCCAGTCCGATAAAGTCGTGGTCCAGCGCATCGGCAAACGCCAGGTGGCGCCTGTGGCCGAGCGTGTGCGCCAGCGGATGGCTGCGCGCCATCGCCAGCACCAGCGGGTCGTCGCGGAAGGGGAAGGTTTGCAGCGCGGCGTGGTCCACTGCATCCGAGATGATGCCGATGTCCGCCACGCCGTCGGCCAGCGCCTGCACGATGTCACGGCTCAGGCGCTCTTCCAGGTTGATGCTCAGTTGTGGATGCGTTTTCAGGAACGCCGCCAGCGCGTCCGGCAGGAACTCGGTCATGGCGGAGGTATTGCACAGCAGCCGCACCTGGCCTTTCAAGCCGGTAGCGAATTGCGCCAGGTCGGCGTGCATGTCCTCCACCTGGCGGGTAATGGCACGCGCATGCTGTAGCAGCGTGCGTCCGGCCTCGGTGGGTTCGGCGCCGCGCCGGCCGCGTTGCAGCAGTGGCACATTCAGCGCTTCCTCCATGCCGCGTACGCGGGCGCTGGCCGAGGGCAGCGCCATATGCGCCAACTGCGCGCCAGCCGTAATGCTGCCGCTGTCGGCGATATGGATGAACAGCTTAAGATCGGTCAGGTCGAAGCGCATAGCCTATGGATAATCCGAAGTCTGCCTCAGTATATGCCAGATTTTCAACCATGGCGCGGGAGGGCACAATGGCGCTCATGGATACCTTATTTATTACCGTTGTTTTCATCGTGGCAGGCCTGGTCAAGGGCGTTACCGGCATGGGCTTGCCGACCGTGGCGATCGCGCTGCTGTCGTTGCGCATGCCGCCGCTGTCCGCCGCCGCGCTGCTGATTGTGCCTTCGTCTGTGACGAATGTATGGCAACTGGCGGCCGGCCCGTCCGTCTATCCGCTGTGGCAGCGCTTCAAATGGGTGATGCTGGCCATCTGCGTTGGCGTGGCGGCTGCCGGCTGGCTGGGCGCAGCGTCCTGGAGCGGGGCGGTGCTCGGGTTGGCGCTGGTGGGCTATGGCTTACTGGGGCTGAGCGGCTGGCGCGCGCAGGTGGCGGAGCGCCATCAGCGCTGGGCTGGTCCGCTGGCCGGCGCGGCGACGGGGCTGATGGCGGGCGTTACCGGCGTCTTTGTCATGCCGGTAGCGCCGTATCTGCAGGCGCTCAATCTGAACAAGGACGATCTGGTGCAGGCGCTGGGCATGGCTTTCACCATTGGCACACTGGCGCTGGCGGTGATGTTGACGCTGAATGGCACCTGGCATGCAACGGCGGCTGGCGCTTCGGTGCTGACCTTGATTCCTGCCGTCGCCGGCATGCAGCTGGGGCAATGGCTGCGCGACCGCATGCCGCCGGCCGTATTCCGGCGCTGTTTCTTTATCGCTTTGCTGGCACTGGGTGCGCACCAGCTGATCCGACTCTAAAAATTGACTTTGCCGCGCATCTGTTTGCGTTCGCCGTCCTTGGCCTTGCCTTCGAGGCGGCGGCGTTGCGATCCCATGGTGGGCTTGGTGGCACGGCGGACGGCGGGCAGCACGGCCACGCTGTCGACCATCTCCTGCAGGCGGCGCAACGCGTCCTGCTTGTTGGCGCCCAGGCTGCGCGACTGCTGCGCCTTCATCACGACCACGCCTTCGCGCGTGAGGCGACTGTCGCGCAGGGCCAGCATGCGTTGCTTGATATGGTCGGGCAGCGACGACGCGGCGATGTCGAAGCGTACATGCACGGCGTTCGACACCTTGTTCACATTCTGCCCGCCCGGCCCCTGAGCGCGGATGGCGGTGAATTCCACTTCATCGGGATTAATCTGGTTCATACGGCGATTGTAGCAAACACGCCAACGCGCCGGGGAAGGTTGATGCCTGTCAACGCCGATCGCGGCGCGCGCGGTTAGGATGGCACTTGCTGTTCTCCGAACGAAAGGATCAACATGTCTTCCTCGACCACGCAGGCCAGCGCCGCTGAGGCGCAGCAGTATCTGGTATTCCGGCTCGGCGGACTCGATTACGCGCTGGATTTCAGCAAGGTGCAGGAATTGCGCCCGTTGCAGGCATTGGAGCGCTTCTCGTCGGATGACGGCGAGATTATCAGCGGCGTGGTGGTGTCGCGCGGCGTGATCATGCCGATCGTCGATATGCGCATCGCCTTCGGCCCGCGCCCGCCGCAGCATGATCCGCTGACCGACGTGATTATTCTCAAGCTATCGAGTTGCGTGATGGGGATGGTGGTAGATGGCGTGACGGATATCGTCGCGCTGAAGCTCGATCAGGTGCAGCCGATTGCCGGCGCAGCGGCGGTGGACTATCTGATCGGACTGGGGGAGGTGGACGGGCGCCGTTTGATCGTGGTGGACATCGATAAGCTGATGTCCATCCGCAAAGTGCAATTCGGCGCCCGCCAGGCGGCCTAGCGGCTAAAGCTTAGCCGAGTGCTTCCATCTGCTCGTTCAACTCCAGCCACTGGGCTTCCAGCTCGCCCAGGTCTTTGTTGAAGAAGGTCTGGTCGGCCAGCAGTTGTTTCAGCTTGGCCTTGTTGGCGGCGTCGTAGATCGACTCTTCGCCCAACTTGGCTTCCACTTCCGCCTTCTGCGCGGTGCGCTTGGCGATCTGCTCGTCCAGGCGCTTGATCTTCTGCTCCAGCGGCTTGCGCAGCGCGGACAGGCGCTGGCGCTCTTCCGCCTCCTTGCGCTTCTGTTCCTTGGTGTTGACCACCGGCGCATCAACCGCAGCCTTTTCCGGCGCGACCGGCGACTGCACCGGGAACGCGGTTTTGTTTTCCTTGCCCGCCGCCGGCAGCACGTCGGTGCCTTTACCCAGCTTGGTCTGGAACAGCCAATCCTTGTAGTCATCCAGGTCGCCGTCGAACGGTTGCAGCTTGCCGTCGGCGACAATGATGAACTGGTCGGTGGTGGCGCGCAGCAGGTGGCGATCGTGGGATACCACTACCAGCGTGCCTTCGAACTGCGCCAGCGCTTCGGTCAACGCTTCGCGGGTTTCCAGATCCAGGTGATTGGTCGGTTCATCGAGCAGCAGCAGGTTAGGGCGCTGCCAGACGATCAGCGCCAGTGCCAGGCGCGCTTTCTCGCCGCCGGAGAACGGCGCGATCGAGCTGGTGACCATGGTGCCCGGGAAGTTAAAGCCGCCCAGGAAGTTGCGCAGTTCCTGCTCGCGCACCGTCGGCGCGATCTTCGCCAGGTGCCACAGCGGCGATTCGTCGTGACGCAGCATCTCTACCTGGTGCTGGGCGAAGTAACCAATGTTCAGGCCCTTGCCAGTGGTCGATTCGCCGGTCAGCGGCGTGATGTCGCCGGCGATGGTCTTGATCAGCGTCGATTTACCGGCGCCGTTCACACCCAGCAGGCCGATACGCTGGCCGATCTGTAGCGAGAAGTTGATGTTGTTGACGATGGTCTTGTGCGTGATCTCGCCGGTCGCCTGGTCTTCGATCTTGTAGCCTGCATCGACGTCTTCCATCACCAGCAGCGGGTTCGGTGCGCTCAGCGGCTCGCGGAATTCAAACGAGAATTCGGCGGCAGCCCGCAACGGCGCCAGTTCTTCCATCTTGGCCAGCGCCTTCATGCGGCTCTGCGCTTGACGGGCCTTGGAGGCTTGTGCCTTGAAGCGGTTGACGAACGATTCCAGGTGGGCGCGTTTGCGCTGCTGCTTTTCCAGCGCGCCGGCGGCCAGGATCATCTGCGCTGCGCGCTGACGTTCGAAGGCCGAGTAGTTGCCCGAGTAGCGTTTCAGCTTGCGCTCATCGATGTGCACCACCACGTTGACGATTTCGTCGAGGAAGTCGCGATCGTGGGAGATGATCAGCAGCGTGCCAGGGTAGCGTTTCAGCCAGTCTTCCAGCCAGATGATCGCGTCCAGATCCAGGTGATTGGTTGGTTCATCGAGCAGCAGCAGGTCGGAAGGGCACATCAGCGCCTGCGCCAGATTCAAACGCATGCGCCAGCCGCCGGAGAAGCTGGCCACCGGTTGCTGCATCTGGTCCAGCGAGAAGCCAAGGCCCAGCAGCAGCTGTTCGCCGCGCGACTGCACGGTGTAGGCGTCGGCATCGGCCAGCGCGCTGTAGATTTCACCGATGGCGATGCCGTTTTCGGTGGTTTCCGGTTCCGACTCCAGGCGCGCCAGTTCGGCTTCCAGCTTGCGCAGTGTGACGTCGCCGTCGATGGCGTAGTCCAGCGCCGCGCGTTCCAGCGGCGGCGTTTCCTGCGCCACGTAGGCGACACGCCATTTGGCCGGGAAATCGATATCGCCCTGGTCCGGGTGCAGCTCGCCGCGCATCATCGCGAACAGGCTGGATTTGCCGGCGCCATTGGCGCCGATCAGGCCAATCTTATCGCCAGGATTGAGGGTAACGTCGACTTGTTCCAGCAGCGGCTTTATGCCGCGCATCAGGCTTACTTGGTTAAAACGGATCATTGCGTATTCTTCTTAGAGTTTCAACTGGTCGGCGGTCAGCAGGAAGACCATGTCGTCGCCATTGCTGGTGGTGAGCCACGTCAGGCCAAGTTCACCGAATGCGGCTTCGGCGAATTCTTTTTCATTGCCGATTTCGACGATCAGCAGGCCGTCGTCGGTCAGGCGTTCGGCGGCGCCGGCCACGATGCGGCGCACCAGGTCCATGCCATCCTTGCCGCCATCCAGCGCCAGTTCAGGCTCGGCGCGGTATTCCATCGGCAGCTTGCTCATCGACGCCGAGTTCACGTACGGCGGATTGGTGATGATCAGGTCATACTTCTTGTTCGGCACATTGGCGTACAGGTCGGACTGGATCAGCGTCAAACGGTCTTCCAGCTCGTAGGTGGCGACGTTGCGCTTGGCGACTTCCAGCGCGTCGGCCGAGATATCGACCGCATCGACGGCGGCATCCGGGAAGGCGTCGGCCATCATGATGGCCAGGCAGCCGGACCCGGTGCACAGTTCCAGGATGTTGGACACATTCTCAGGCTCGTTGACCCACGGCGCGAAGTATTCCGGAATCAGCTCGGCGATGAAGGAGCGCGGCACGATGGTGCGCTCGTCGACGTAGAACTTGTAGCTGCCGAGGAAGGCTTCGTTGGTGATGTAGGCAGCCGGCACGCGGTCGTTGGTGCGGCGGTCGATCACGGCCAGCACCGCAGCCACTTCTTCCGGCAGCAGCTTGGCGTCCAGGAAGGGATCGAGCAGGTCCAGCGGCAGCTTGAGCGTGTGCAGGATCAGATAGGCTGCTTCGTCATATGCTTCGGTGCTGCCATGGCCGAAGAACAGCTTGGCGGTGTTGAAGCGGGTGACGGTGTAGCGCAGCAGGTCGCGCGGCGTGGTGAAAAGAGTCGTGTTCATGGCTATCTCGGTAAAACGGTCATCGGAGCCCACGCCGCGCTGCTGTTTACGTCAGCAGGTTTTCCAGCGTGCGGCGATAGATATTCTTCAGCGGATCGACAAATCGCAGCTCGATATGCTCATCGATCTTGTGGATACTTGCGTTGGGAGGCCCGAATTCTATCACCTGAGGGCAGATCTGCGCGATAAAGCGGCCGTCCGAGGTGCCGCCGGTGGTCGACAATTCGGTGGTGACGCCGGTTTCCGACTTGATCGCCGCCGACAGCGCGTCACTCAGGGTGCCGCGCGGGGTCAGGAACGGCAGGCCGCTCAGCGCCCATTTGATGTCGTAATGCAGATGGTGCTTGTCCAGGATGGCGTGCACGCGGCGTTTCAGCTCTTCGTGGGTGCTGGCGGTGGAGAAGCGGAAGTTGAAGTCGACTACCATTTCGCCAGGGATGACGTTATTGGCGCCGGTGCCGGCGTTAATGTTGGACATCTGCCAGGAGGTCGGCAGGTAGTACTCGTTACCGTGGTCCCAGACTTCGGCCGCCAGTTCGGCCAGCGCCGGCGCGCCCAGGTGGATCGGGTTCTTGGCCAGTTGCGGATAGGCGATATGGCCTTGCACGCCCTTGATCGTCAGCTTGCCGGACAGCGAGCCACGGCGGCCGTTCTTGATCATGTCGCCCAGCGTTTCGTCCGAGGTTGGCTCGCCGACGATGCAGTAGTCCAGCGTCTCGCCGCGTTCCTTCAGCAGATTGCAGACGATGACGGTGCCGTCGGTGGCCGGGCCTTCTTCATCGCTGGTGATCAGGAAGGCGATCGAGCCTTTGTGGTCGGCGTGCTTGGCGATGAACTCTTCGCAGGCCACGACGAAGGCGGCGATCGAGGTTTTCATATCGGCGGCGCCACGGCCATACAGCTTGCCGTCGCGGTGGGTCGGCGTGAAGGGCTGCGAGCGCCATTGTTCGACCGGGCCGGTTGGCACCACGTCGGTATGGCCGGCGAACACCATCACCGGCGAGGTCGTGCCACGCCGCGCCCACAGGTTGGTCACGCCGTTCGATTCGATGGTCTCGCAGGCGAAGCCCAGAGGCGTCAGCAGGTCGATCAGGTGCTGCTGGCAGCCCTTGTCGTCAGGCGTGACGGACGACAGGGAGATCAGCTTTTCGGTCAGCGCCAGGGTCTTGGAGGGAGTCATATCAGCCATTGAAAATTTGTTGGTATTGCGCGTCGGAGAAGCCGACCGAGAAGGCGCCGTCCTTGTCCAGCACCGGGCGCTTGATCACGGACGGATTTTCCAGCATCAGGGCGATGGCCGCCTCGTCGTCGACGATCGACGCCTTGCGCTCATCGGACAGCGCGCGCCACGTGGTGCCCTTGCGGTTCACCAGTACATCGCGCGACAGGTGTTTCAGCCAGCCGGCGACGATGTCGCGGCTCAGGCCCTGCTTTTTAAAATCGTGGAAGACAAATTCCTGCTGCTGGTCGGCCAGCCAGGTGCGTGCTTTTTTGACGGTATCGCAGTTCGGGATGCCGTAGACGGTAATGGTCATGATAGGTCGGGGAAGTTGGACCCGGTAGGATACCACGCCCGGTAGCCGGACTGATAGTCGCCCGGCACCGCCGGCTATGAGCGGAGTGCCGGGTCCGCCGCCGCGTCCATCAGGCGCGCAGTTCGCGCTCGATCGCTTCCTTCAGCAGGGCGTCGTCGGTGGTGGTGTCCGGCGCGAAGCGGCCGACTACCTTGCCTTCTTTACTGATCAGGAATTTCTCGAAGTTCCACAGCACGTCGGTCGGGTTGTCCTGTTTGATGCCGTAACCGGCCAGCTTGGCGCGGAAGTCGCTGCCCGGCTTTTCCTGCGCCTGCGGCTGTTCCTCGATCAGGCGCTGGTACAGCGGATGCTGGCCCGGACCCTTGACGACGATTTTTTCAAACAGCGGAAACTTGACGCTGAATTTGCTGGTACAGAAGGCGGCGATTTCTTCATTGGTGCCCGACTCCTGCTCGCCGAATTCGTTGGCCGGGAAGCCCGCCACCACCAGGCCCTCGGCCTGCTTTTCCTCGTACAGCTTTTCCAGGCCTTCGTATTGCGGCGTCAGGCCGCAGGCGGAAGCCACGTTCACCACCAGCACGACTTTGCCGCGATAGGCGCCGATGCTGGTTTCTTCGCCGTCAATGCGGCGCACTGGAATGTCGTAGACAGGTTGGCTCATATGGACCTCAAGTATTCAGGGTGAATTCGGTGAAGGAGGCTTCGCTGGCAGGCGGCTTGGCCTCCGGTTCGGCCTGGGCGGTTTTGCTGTCCGGGCCATTATTGATGAGCCACAGCAGATTGGTGGCTGAATCGGCGTTGGCCAGCGCTTCGTCCTGGCTGATCAGCCCATCCTGCACCAGCTTGAGCAGCGACTGCTCAAACGATTGCGAGCCGGGCGACAGACTCTTCTCCATCGCTTCCTTGATCTGGCCAATTTCGCCTTGCTCGATCAGGTCCGAGATGTAGCGCGTATTGACCATCACCTCCACCGCCGCCGAGCGCGTGCCGCCGTTGACCGAGCGCACCAGCCGCTGCGACACAATCGCCTTGATGGCGCTCGACAGATCCTGCAGCAGGGCAGGGCGGTTTTCGATCGGATAGAAGCTGATGATGCGATTGAGCGCGTTGTAGCTGTTATTGGCGTGCAGCGTCGCCAGCACCAGGTGGCCCGACTGCGCGTAGGCCAGCGCCGCCGCCATGGTCTCCTTGTCGCGGATCTCGCCGATCAGAATGCAGTCCGGCGCCTGGCGCATCGAGTTGCGCAGCGCGGTGGCAAAGTCCCTGGCGTCGCTGCCGATCTCGCGCTGGTTGACGATGGATTTCTTGTTGCGGAACAGGTACTCGATCGGATCTTCCAGCGTCAGGATATGGCCGGAGCGGAGGTCGTTGCGGTGATCCAGCATCGAGGCGATGGTGGTCGATTTGCCGGATCCGGTGGCGCCCACCAGCAGCAGCAAGCCGCGCTTTTCCATGATCAGGTCCGCCAGCACCGACGGCAGCTGCAAATCGGCCAGCAGCGGGATGGTGGCGGGCACAAAGCGGAACACGGCGGAGATGCTGCCGCGCTGCTTGAACGCCGACAGGCGGAAGCGGCCCAGATTCGGCACCGACACGCCCATGTTCAATTCATTGGTGTCAGCCAGTTCGTCCATCTGCTCCGGCGTGGCGATTTCCGCCAGCAGGGCATGGATGTTTTCCGGCTCCAGCTTTTGCTGGTTGATCGGGATGAGGTTCCCGTTGATCTTGATGTGAACCGGAGAGTTCACCGCGAAGAACATGTCCGACGCGTTTTTTTCCTTCATCAGCTGGAACAGGCGGTCCATGGCCATGGCGAATCTCCGGTTTGTACTACATTAAACGCCGCGCAGCAGTTCGTTGATGCTGGTTTTGGAGCGGGTCTGCGCATCGACGCGCTTGACGATCACCGCGCAGTACAGCGAGTACTTGCCGTCTTCCGATGGCAGCGAACCCGATACCACCACCGAACCCGAAGGCACGCGGCCGTAGGTCACTTCGCCGGTGGCGCGGTCGTAGATCTTGGTCGACTGGCCGATGTACACGCCCATCGAGATCACCGAGTTCTCTTCGACGATCACGCCTTCGACGATTTCCGAACGGGCGCCGATGAAGCAGTTGTCTTCGATGATGGTCGGATTGGCTTGCATAGGTTCCAGCACGCCGCCGATGCCAACGCCGCCCGACAGGTGGACGTTCTTGCCGATCTGCGCGCACGAACCGACGGTGGCCCAGGTGTCGACCATCGCGCCTTCATCGACGTAGGCGCCGATGTTGACGTAGGACGGCATCAGCACCACGTTCTTGGCGATGAAGGAACCGCGGCGCGCCACAGCTGGCGGCACCACGCGGAAACCGCCCTTGGCGAAATCGTCGGCGGTGTAGTTGGCGAACTTGGTCGGCACTTTGTCGTAGAACTGCATGGTGCCGTCCGATGGCAGCACGACGTTGTTCTCCAGGCGGAACGACAGCAGCACGGCCTTCTTGACCCACTGGTTGACCACCCAGGTGCCGGTGGCTTTGTCGGCTACGCGAATGGTGCCCGCGTCCAGGCCAGCCAGCACGTGGTTGACTGCTTCGCGCAGTTCGGCGGCGCCGTTGGACGGGTTGATGTTCGCGCGGTCTTCCCAGGCGGTTTCGATGATGTTCTGGAGTTGTTGGCTCATGATGGACTCTTTATTTATTAAGGGACTTGCAGAATTGGACGATGCGCTGGGCCGCTTCCAGGCCTTCCGCCGTTTCGGCGACCAGTGCCATGCGGATGCGGTTGCGGCCTGGGTTGACGCCATGCGCTTCGCGCGCCAGGTAGCTGCCCGGCAGTACGGTGACATTATATTCGGCGTACAGGCGCTGAGCGAATTCGGTGTCGGACAGGCCGGTGCGGCTGACGTCAGCCCACAGGTAGAAGCCGGCGTCCGGCAGTTCGACATCCAGCACTTCCTTCAGCAAAGGCGTGATGGCGTTGAACTTGGCGCGGTATTGTTCGCGGTTTTGTTCGACATGGGTTTCGTCGTTCCACGCCGCGATCGACGCAGCCTGCACGGAGAGGCTCATGGCGCCGCCGTGATAGGTGCGGTACAACAGGAATTTTTTCAGCACGTCGGCGTCGCCGGCCACAAAGCCCGAGCGCATGCCCGGCACGTTGGAGCGCTTCGACAGGCTGCTGAACACCACCAGGCGCGCATACGGCTGGTCGATCGTGGCCAGGCCCAGTTGATGGGCCGCTTCCATCGCGCCCAGCGGCGGCTCGCCCTGGTAGATCTCGGAGTAGCACTCGTCGGCGGCGATGATGAAGTTGTAGCGCTCCGACAGCGCGAACAGGTTTTCCCAGTCGGTCAGCGACAGCACGGCGCCGGTCGGGTTGCCCGGCGAGCAGACGAACAGCAGCGCCACGCGCTGCCATACCTCGGCCGGAATACTGTCGTAGTCGCAGCCGAAGTTGCGTGACGGGTCGGAGTTGATGAAGTACGGCTCGGCGCCGGCCAGGTAGGCCGCGCCTTCATAAATCTGGTAGAACGGATTCGGGCTGACCACCAGCGACTTGGCGTCCTTGTCGATCACTGCCTGGGCCAGCGCAAACAGCGCCTCGCGCGAGCCGTTCACCGGCAGCACCTGGGTGGCGGGATTCAGCTTGGGCAGGTTGTAGCGGCGTTCCAGCCACCCGGCGATGGCGGCGCGCATCTCGGGCGAACCGATGGTGGTTGGATAGACGGCCAGACCGGCCAGGTTGTCGGCCAGCGCCTGCTCGATGAACTTGGGCGTCGGATGCTTGGGCTCACCCATGCCAAGGCTGATGGCCTTGTACTCGGGGGCGGGCGTGACCTGCTCAAACAGCAGACGCAGTTTTTCGAACGGGTAGGGATGCAGCTTGTCGAGAAGTGGATTCATAGTCTTTGATTATAGCGCCTCCACGCCTGCCCGGTCATCCATGCTAAATTGTTAAACTAATCGAATTCATCATCATTGGACGGAAAAGATGGAACACAACGAGATCGCGCTGGAGGCGCAGGTCAGCCGCAAGGTGATGGCGGCACGCCTGGCAGTGGGGCTGGTGCAGGGATTGCTGTTGTATTGGCTGTACGCCGCCGGCCGCGATGTAGCGTGGCCGGCCACTGCGCCATACCTGATGGTGCCGCTGCTGGCGGTGCTGCTAATACTGCCGGTATTGCTGGTCTCCAGCCTTGGCCATCTGGCGCCGCGCCAGGCGGTTGTCTGGTTGCTGGCGGCGCTGGCCGTGCTGCTGGTGCTGGCGCTGCATGATGTGTGGCGCGGGGTGAACAACGATCCCTTGCTGGGCGACTGGAACGACAAGCCGGTATTCTCGCCGTCCATGCTGCTGGTGTTCTTCAGCTGCGTGTTTTTCTTCATCGCCCACGCGCTGGTGCTGGCCGGCGCGCAGGACGGCAAACGCATCGCCAGCTACAACACGTATTTTGAAGTGGCGTGGAAGCTGGCGATACAGCTGCTGTTTTCCGCCTTCTTCGTTGGCGCGCTGTTCCTGGTGCTGCACATGGGCGCCACCCTGTTCATGCTGGTCAAGCTGAATTTCCTGCATAAGCTGCTGGAGAATTCGTGGTTCAACGTGCCGGTGATCTGCACCGCCTTCTCCTGCGCGATGCATGTGACGGACGTGCGGCCGTCGATCGTGCGCGGCATCCGCACCTTGCTGCTGTTGCTGATGTCGTGGATCTTGCCGGTGGCCGTGGTGCTGGTGACCGGCTTCCTGTGCACGCTGCCGTTCACCGGCCTGACCGCGCTGTGGGAGACGCGTCACGCCACGTCGGTGCTGCTGTTCACAGCGGCGGTGCTGCTGGTGCTGATCAACGCCGCCTTCCAGAACGGCCAGGCGATCGTCGCCTTGCCGCTGCGGGTGGGCGCGCGCACCGCCGCCATCCTGATCCTGCCGGTGATCATGGTCGGCATCTATGCGTTGGGACTGCGGGTGATGCAGTATGGCTGGACCGCGGACCGCGTGACCGCAGCCGCCTGCCTTCTGGTGGCCAGCAGCTACGCCATCGGCTACCTGTGGGCCGCGTACCAGTACGACACCTGGCTGCAGCCGCTGGCGGTGGTGAATATCTTCACCTCGTTCCTGGTGCTGGCGGTGTTACTGGCCTTATTTACACCGATTGCCGACCCGGCGCGCATCGGCGTCCATAGCCAGATGGCGCGGCTGGCCAAGGGCAAGATCGTCGCCGCCAAGTTTGATTTCCGCTATCTGCGCTTTGAGGGCGGCCGATATGGGCAAGCGGCGCTGGAAGAGCTAAAGCGCAGCACGGGTCCGGACGCTGCGCTGCTGCAGCGCGAGGCCGCCGCCGTGCAGGCGCTGGATCTCAAACAGCGCTGGCGACCGCCGGTGCGCTCGACCGCGCCGGTGTCGGTCGTCGCCAATATGACAGTGTGGCCCGCTGGCGCGCAGCTGCCGGCTAGTTTTGTGGCGCAAAAGTGGGAGGCTATGCAAGACGATCGCAAGCCGGACTGCCTGACCAGCAAGGACGGTAAATGCGACGCCTTTATCCTCGACGTGGGCGGTGACGGCAAGCAGGAGGTGCTGCTGGTAGCGAACTCGTATGGAAGCCAGGGCCGCCTGTTCGCAGCGGGGGCGGACGGTAACTGGACTGTAGCCGCTACCATGAGCTACCGCGACACCGCCTGCAAGCAGGTGATAGAAAAATTGCGCAAAGGCGAATTCAATCTGGCCGACCGGCCTTACAAAGACCTGAACGTCGGCGGCCATCGCGTGGAATTTGAGATCAGCGCCACGCCGGAAGATGAGTGCTCGAAGATCAAGTAGCCGCGCTTTGCAGCGGGCAGTCCTGCATGTCGTCGCCGAGGCGGCGCGCCAGCTCACCGCGTAGCAGGTGCAGGCCGTTGATGCGCTGGTCGATATCGGCCAGCTTGCGTTCCAGCGCCGCGCGCAATTGCGGTCCGGCTGCATCCGGTTCGGCCAGCAGCGGCAGGTCGGCCTCGATTTCAGCCAGCGTGAAGCCGAGCGTTTGCGCCAGTTTTATGTAGCGCAGCCAGTCCACCGCCTCCGGCGGATAGTCGCGGTAGCCATTGGCGCTGCGGCGCGCGCGCAGCAGGCCGCGCTTCTCGTAGAAGCGCAAGGTGTCGCGGCTTAGCCCCGTGGCGCTGGCGATTTCGCCGATTTGCATCTGAAGTCTCCCAATATCGCTTGACCCTGGAGTGTACTCCAGCCTTTAGCATGGCTCCATCATTCATTGGGAGAGCTCATGCTGACATCCACCACCTACCGCCGCATCGTCCTCGGTAGCGCTGTATATGACCTGCTGGTCACCGCGCCATTTGCCACGCCCTGGAGTTTCGCCTACGCGCATGCGCAGCTGGACGGCATCAACCAGGCGCTCGGCGGCGCCGCGCTGCCCGCGTTCATGCCGTTCCATGTGCTGTTTGCCTGTCTGCTGGGTAGTGTGGTGCTGGTGTGGGCAGCGCTGCGCATCAGCGATCCGCAGCCGCGCTACGGCCGCTTCGACGGCGTCGCGCGGCTGCTGTTCACTACCTGGATGATCTGGGCGCTGACAGCTACCGGTCAGCCGCTGCTGTGGCTATTTATCGTGCCGGAGCTGGCGTGGGGTGTTATCCAATGGTTGCCAGTAGCGCCGCCGTCGAGCGCACATGGCCAAGAATCGGGAAGATGGCCTGTACCGAAAACTGGTGCATCTCCGCCTTGAGGCTGGACATGGCGTCTTCTGCGAACATTAGCGCGTAGCCCAGGTCCTGCGCTGCGCGCGCGGTGGATTCCACGCCGAAGTTGGTGGCGATGCCGCCCAGGATGATGGTCTTGATGCCGCGCCGGCGCAGTTGCTGGTCCAGCGAGGTGCCGTGGAAGGCGCCCCATTGGCGCTTGTCAATGACGATGTCGCCCGGCTGCATGCCGGCCGCGTCGACAATTTCCCACGCCTGCGGTGGCAGTAGCGGGGCGGATGGATCGCGGCTGATTGAGACGTCCGCAGGCTGCGGCCGCAGTTCGTTGACCAGCACGCGCACGTAGACCACCGTGCCGCCCTTGCTGCGCACCGCGTCCGCCAGCCGCGCGCCGTTTTCCACTACCTGCTGCGCGGAGTGCGGCGCCAGCGTGCGTGCCACGTTGCTATGTTGAAGATCGATTAATACCAGTGCTGTCGTTTCCATGGTATGCGCTCCTTGAATGTGAGAGTGTCCTCATATATTGTAGCCTATAATGTGAGGATGTCCTCAGATGCTCAAAAACGGCGCAAGCCGCAGCAGTTGCGCGGCGAGCAGCGCATGGCCGCCATGCTGGATGCCGCCGCCGCTGTCTTCGCCGAATCCGGCTTCGATGCCGCCACCATGACCGCCATCGCCGAGCGTTCCGGCTCGTCGATTGGCGCGCTGTATCAATACTTCCCCAACAAGCTGACGCTGGCCCGCGCGCTGCGCGAACAGTATGGCGAAGACATGGCGCAGCGCTGGAGCGGCCTGACAACCGATGCCGCCCACCTGAGCGTGAACGCACTGGCGGACCGGGTATTCGATTTGATGATCGGTTTCTTTGACGAGCATCCGGCTTATTTCACGCTGTTGAACGCCACGCTGGGCTACCAGCGCAGCGCCGATGCCCGCCAGCGTTTGCGGGCGCAATTCGGCGCGGTGTTAAGGCAGAAAAATCCGGAGATGGAGGAGGCGGACGCGCTGCGCACCGCCAATGTAGCGCTGCAAATCGTGAAGGGATTGAATCCGTTGTACGCGCAAGCCAGTGCGGCCGAGCGCCGCGAACTGGTGGCGGAATTCAAGCTGGCCTTGCAGGCCTACCTGAAAATCCGCCTGCATAAATAATCAAGCGGCTTTGGCTAGCGCCGCTTCGGGTGTGCCCCAGACCTGCTGCGCCACACGCATCATGTTGCGGCCCAGGACCAGCTCCGCCTCGGTCTCGCTCATGCCGGTGCGGCGCAATGCGGCCGGCAGTTCGCGCCAGACTTCCGGCGGCGTAAAGCTGGGCGGCTTGTCGGCGCTGTAGCCGGCGGACGCGGGCCACCAGTGTTCCGCGTCGAAGTCGCCGGGCGGCGTGTCGTCCAGGCCGGGCTGCTGGAAGCAGATATCCAAACCAATTCCCGCATGCCGGACGCCCACCAGGTCCGCAATGTAGGCCACGTGACGCGCCACGTCGTTGGCGTCCGGCTGTGCGCTACCGAGGAAGAACGAGAGGCCGGACACGCACACCACGCCGCCGGTCGCCGCGCAGGCGCGTATCTGTTCATCGGTGACGTTGCGGCCGTGCTGCACCAGCGTGTACGGATTGGCGTGGCTGAAGATCACCGGCTGCGATGAGGCGTTCATGATCTCCAGGCTGCACAGGCGCCCCGTGTGCGAACAATCCATCAGGATGCCGTTCTCGTTGACTGCTTCCACCATGCGCTGGCCCAGCGTCGTCAGGCCGCGCGTGACGTCATGGCAGCCGTCCGCCACGCTGTTATTGCGGTTGTAGGCGAAGTGAATCTGGCGCACGCCCAGTTGCGCGTACAGCGCTACCATGTCCGGCTGCTCCAGCAGCGGCAGCGCGCCTTCCAGGTCGAAGCTGATCGCCATGCGGCCATCGGCGGCGGCCTGGATGATGTCGTCCACGCTGGACACCAGTGCATAGCGTTCCGGATCGGCGGCGATGGTGGCGCGGTAGCCGGCGATCACCGACATCACCTGCGACAGCGGGTTCATGTCCGCACCCACGTTGAGCGACACGTAATTGACGCCGGCGGCATGCAGTCGGCGAACGGGCGTGAAGTCGGCCAGCGGGTGCTGGGGCAGGCAGGCATGGGCATCCCAATTGATCATGGCACTTTTTCTTTATCAAAACGGCTATTTTGCATGATAATGGATCGTGTGTATCGACACCGGGGAAAATTCTTATGCGTTTATCCTGTTTGATGTTGTTGGCCGTGCTGTGCGCCGGCGCGCATGCGCAAGGAACCAAGAAAGATCCGTATCTGGATGCGGCGGCCAGTGCGGCGCAGGTCAAGGCGCTGCAGGACCGCACCGATCCGGCCGTGAAGAAGGCGGTGGCCGATGCCATGGCGGCCGAGGTGCCGCCACCGCCGCTGCTGCAAAGCGTGCCCGATTTCAGCGTCGCCAAGTCGGACATCATGACCGCAGCCTTCATCGACGCCAAGGTGCCGGACTGCCTGCATTCGGAGGGCCTGAAGCGGCAGTCGACCTTTTTCCTGGGTGGGTATTTGGCGCTGCCGTTCATCCCCATCGCCGCGCTGCGGGGGAAATGCAACTAGCATGCTTTATACTTGCGCCTAATTTACTGATTTTAGGCCGATATGTCTTTTTCCACACTGGGCCTTGCTCCCTCCCTGCTCAACGCCATCACCGAGATTGGCTACCAGGAGCCGACTGCCATTCAAACCGCCGCCATCCCCGCCATTTTGCGCGGCGAGGATGTGCTGGGCGCTGCGCAAACCGGTTCCGGCAAGACGGCCGCCTTCGCGCTGCCGCTGCTGCAATCGCTGCTGGATAACCGCGATGGTCCGCGCCAGCTGCATGGCCTGGTGCTGGTGCCGACGCGCGAACTGGCGGTGCAGGTGGGTGAGTCGATCCGCAAGCTGGTGTCGCATCTGAGCATGCCGGTCAAAGTCGCCATCGTGTTCGGTGGCGTCTCGATCAACCCGCAGATGATGGCGCTGCGCGGCGGCGCCGACATCGTGGTCGCCACGCCTGGCCGCCTGCTGGACCTGATCGACCACAACGCGCTGAAGATCTCGCGCGTCTCCATGCTGGTGCTGGACGAGGCAGACCGCCTGCTGGACCTGGGCTTCAGCGAGGAATTGAACCGCATTCTGGAATTGCTGCCGAAGCAGCGCCAGAACCTGTTTTTTTCCGCGACTTTCCCGCCGGCGGTGCAGAAGCTGGCCGATGGCATCCTGCATCAGCCGTCGCGCATCGAAGTGCTGTCCGAGCCGTCCAGCAAGCCGGATATCGTGCAGCGCGCGATTGCGGTCGATGTGCCGCGCCGTACCATGCTGCTCAAGCATCTGATCGAGGAGCACAAGTGGCGTGGTGTGATGGTGTTCGTCGCCACCAAGTACGCAGCCGATCATGTGGCCGACAAATTGAATCGCAACGGCATCCACGCCGCTTCCTTCCACGGTGAATTGAGCCAGGGCGCGCGCACGCAGACGCTGACCGATTTCCGCTCTGGCTATTTGCAAGTGCTGGTGGCGACCGATGTGGCGGCGCGCGGCATCGACATCGCGCGCTTGCCGGCGGTGGTCAACTACGACCTGCCGCGTTCCGCCGTCGACTACACGCACCGCATCGGCCGCACCGGCCGCGCGGGTGAGAGCGGTGTGGCGATCAGCTTTGTGACGGCGGAATCGGAGCCGCATTTCCGCCTGATCGAGAAACGCCAGGAACAGCGCGTGCCACGCGAAACCATCGCCGGTTTCGAGCAGACGGAAACGGCGGCGCCGGTCAGCGCAGTCACCGACGTGGAAAACGGCGGCATCAAGGGTAAGCGCAAGAGCAAGAAGGACAAGCTGCGCGAAGCTGCCGCTGCCGCCGGCGAGGCAGGCGAATAATCAGCCTGCGCTGGCGCGGAACTGGCGGCGGTAGTCGGACGGCGAAGTAAGCAGTACGGCACGGAAGTGCTGGCGCAGCGATAGCGCCGAACCGAAGCCGGCTTCTTGCGCCACTAGCTCGATCGAGGCGTCGCTGCTTTCCAGGAGCCGCTGGGCGTGCGCCACGCGCTGGTTCAGCAGCCATTGCTTGAACGAGGTGCCGGTGGCGTCGCGGAAGTGGCGCGTGAAATTACGGCGACTCATGGCGGCGCGCGCAGCCAGCGCGTCGATGCTGTGGTTATCGGCCAGATGGCGGTTGACCCAGTCCAGCACCTGCGCAAAGCGGTCGTCACTGCCGCTCACCGGCACCGGACGTTCGATGAACTGCGCCTGTCCACCCTGACGGTGCGGCGCCACCACCAGTTGCCGCGCCACCTGATTAGCCGCATCGGCGCCGCACAATTGGCGCAGCAGATGCAGGCAGCAGTCCAGGCCCGCCGCCACGCCGGCGGAGGTCAGCACATCATCATCCACATACAGCACTTCGCGGTCGACAACGACGGCGGGATGGCGCTTGGCCAGCGCATCGGCATAGGCCCAGTGGGTGGTGGCCGTGCGTCCATCCAGCAAGCCTGCCTCCGCCAGCGGGAAGGCGCCCAGGCACAGGCCGACGATGCGGGCGCCGCGCTTGTGGGCGCGTTTCAGCGCTTCCAGCAGCGCGGCTGGCGCTGGCCGGTAGTCGTCATGCCAGGTCGGTAGGATGACGATATCGGCGCGGCTGAGCGTCTGTAGTCCATGCTGGACGCTGATATCGAAACCGCCGGTGGTGCGCAGCGGCGACGGATCGGGCGAGCAGATTCTGAGGTCGAACGCGGCGTCGCGAAACACCATGCCTGGCAAGGACAGGTGGAAGGGCGTGATGCCGTCAAAGGCGATGACGGCGATGCGGTGGCGTTTTGCAATGGACGCGTTCATGGCCCGATTATATCGTATGTTTGCCTTCGGGCCGCTGTCGGCGAGGTGCCGCAAGGCGCAAAATGGCCTCATTAACCAACAGGAGAATATGATGCGCCGAGCCTTGATCGTCATTGATGTGCAAAACGAATACTTCAGCGGGAAGATGAAGATTGAATATCCGCCGGTGGACGTGACGCTGCCGAATATCACGCGGGCGATGGATGCCGCCCGTGCCGCCGATATCCCGGTGGTGGTGGTGCAGCACGACGCGCCGGAACAGTCGCCGATTTTCGCCAAGGGATCGGCGGGCTGGCAGTTGCACGACGAAGTGGCGAAGCGCGCGGCCAGCCTCCATGTGAACAAGACCTATGCCAGCGTATTCACCGGCACCGGTCTGGCGGAGTGGCTGACGGCGCATGGCATCGATACGCTGACCATCGTCGGCTACATGACGCACAACTGCGATGCCGCCACCATATACGAGGCCGCGCACAAGGGATTGACGGTGGAGTTCCTGAGCGACGCCAGCGGTTCGCCGTCCTATGAGAACGCGGCCGGCAAAGCCAGCGCAGAGGAGATACACCGCATATTCAGCACGGTGTTCCATTCCGGTTTTGCCGCCGTGGGCAGCACCGATGCGTGGATCGCCGCATTAGGTGAGGGCAATGCGCTGGAGCGCGACAATATCTACCTGTCGGTCCAGCGTGCGCAGGGCGGGCAGGCTGCGGGCTAACCGCCCACGCGTTTGGGCTTGTGGCCGAGCTTAGTCAGTTCGACCATCACGCGTTCGCAATGGTCGCCCTGGATTTCGAGCACGCCGTCCTTGACGGTGCCGCCGGAACCGCAGGCGCTGCGCAGCTGCTTGCCCAATGCGGCCAGCGCGTCGGCGTCCAGCGGCAGGCCGCGCACCAGCGTGACGGTCTTGCCGCCGCGTCCCTTGGATTCGCGCGACACGCGCACATTGCCGTCGCCTGCCGGTTTGGCCTTGGCGGCGCTCTTGCAGTCGCAGTCGGTCAGCGGCTTGCGGCAGTCAGGGCACATGCGGCCCGTTTCGGTGGAGTAGACGAGCGCCATGGCTTAGTCTTTCAACAGTCGTGGCATGAAGATCTCGAAGAAGCGCTTCTGGTCCGAAGCCAGGCACACTTGCGCGTTCGGCTTGCCCGCCTGTTCGCGGGTGTAGCCGTCCTTGTCCACCACGATATGCAGCGGCGTTAGCTGGCAGACGGCGGGATCGAGCAGCCACGCCACCGGCACCACGTCAAACAGCGAGGGCATATTGCTGGACCAGGGCTGGTAGGCGTCGATCCACTGGTGGTAGAGCAGCGCCAGTTGATCCGTGACCGCCGAGCCGTGGCCCAGCAGGGCGTTGCGTTCCACTTCATCCAGGCGGATTTGCGTGGAGTCGACCGGCATCATCACGATCGGCACGCCGGCGGTGAACAGCTTTTGCGCGCCGGCGATGTCGGAGACGATGTTGTATTCCTTGTCGGCCGGGCGCGATGGCACGTATTGCGATTTACGATAGCCGCTGCGCACCGAGCCGCCCATCATCACCACTTGTTTGAGTTTGCCGAAGGTGGCGGCATCGCGCTCGATGGCGGCGCCGATGTTGGTCAGCGGGCCGAGGGCCAGCAGCGTGATCTGGCCGGGCTGGCGCTTGATCTGGTCCAGCATGAAACCGATGGCGTCCACCGGCGGCAGCGCTTTGCCGCGCTGGGCGTAGCGGGCTTGCGTGAAGGGCTGCGGGTTGTTGGTGGTGCGGACGCCTTGTGCGACCGGGATCTGGCTGTGGCCTGTTTCGCGCAGCATGCGCTCCAGCAGTTGCGCGCGCAATGCGGTGTCGCCCCAGGCGGTGGTGATGCCGACAATCTCGATCTCCGGGCTTTGCAGAAGCAGGCCGAGGGCAAAGGCGTCATCGATGTCGTCGCCGATGTCCATGTCGACGATGACTTTTTGTGGCGCGGCCTGCGCCAGCATCGCGCAAGACAGCGCGAATGCGGTGAACAGCCCGCGCAGCGGCCGGGCAAGGTTGTAAGCCATGTAAGTCCTCGATTCGTTGGAAGCGGGGATTTTACAGGAAGCGGGCGTTCCTCAGCGTGGCCGGCACAATGCGGCGGTGGGCCGGCGCCACGAACAGCATGTAGATGCGGCCCAGCGCATTCCGGGTGTGCACCACGGTGCTGACGGCCACCTTGTCGGTCAGCTTGCAGACCGAGACTTCCACCTTCAGGTGCTTGTCCGAGTCGCCCAAGATGACTTCCTGCTCGCTGAGGTAGACGATGGAGAAGATGCCGACACGGTCGCCTACGCGGTAGGCGCTGGCCGGCTTGGTGCTGTCGGTGTCGCCCAGCGCACCCAGGTTTTTCAGGCCCACCAGCTGCACGATGCGGTTACGCAGCGTCATCATGGCGTTGACCCAGCGTGGCGTGGCGGCCACCACTTTCAGGTAAAGCGCCAGCGCGGACTCGGAGGTCGGTGCGATGTCTGTCTGGTAGCAATCGTGGAAGTCCGCGCCGCGCAGGTGCTGGGCGATTTCGGTATGTTGCGGTATGGCCGTGGTGGCGATGGTGGCGGTAGTCATTTTGCGGTAATCAGGTCGATGCGGCGTTTGATGCGTTGGGCTTCGGCGCTGTCGCCGGCTTGTTCTGCGCGCATGGATTGTACGCCCAGCCAGGCCAGCAGCGGCCGGCGCCATCCTTGGGCGGAGGCGGTGTCCACAGCGCCTGCCAATACCGGCGGGCTGGCTTTGCCGGCGCGTAGCAGCACGCCGCTGGCGACCAGCTTCGAAAAGGGATCGGTGACGGCTTGCACGGCGCTGGCGGCGGCTGCGTCGTTGGCCGCTGCGGCCACCGGCTGGTGCTGTGCGGGCAGCAGGGCGGCGTCGCTGGCGGTGGCCCGGCCGGCCAGATAAGCGGCATAGGCGCGGTCGGCTGGGCTGGCGTCTTGCGCCAGTTTGTCGAAGCCGGCGCAATCCTCGAACACCAGCGCGGCCACGCGGGCGGCGCATTGCGTCAGTTCGGCGCGGATGATCAGATCGACCTTGCCGGTGCTGGACAAGGCGTCGCGGGCGCGCTTGTATTCGGCCGCTTCCACGCGGGTGTTGCCCTCCATATAGGCGGCGGTGGCGCGGTCGATGCCATTTTTGGCATTCATCTGCCAGTCCGGCACGGGCGGGTTGTTGCTGCAGCCGGCCAGCAGTAGTGTGGTGATGACAATGCGCTTCTTCATGGCAGCTTGATCTCCGTATCGCGCTTGAACGGCCATTTGCGGTTGATTTCATTGACCAGCTGCTCGACGCGCCGCAAGCTGCTTTCCACTTCGCCGCGCAACGTGCCCAGATCGGCCGTGGCTTCCTTGGTGTTGGACGCCACCGCCTGCGCCTCCACCAGCACCGCGTCCATTTTCTTCAGCGAGTTGCGCGCATCGGCCAGCAGGCCGTTGAGCTGGACGATGGTGGCCTGTGCATCCGTCAGCACGCCTTGTTGGCCGAAGACGCGTTCGTCGGCGTGGCCGATCAGGCTATCGGCCTTCAGCGTCAGCGCGTTCACGGTGGTGAGCAGCTTGTTGGCGCGTTCGGTCAACTGCTGCGCGTTCTTGTCGTCGCCGGCGATCAGGCCCATGGCGCCATGCGGACCATTCAGCTTGCCGGTGACGCCGGCCACGTTGGCCAGGCTGGCGGCCAGCGCGGAATTTTCCGCTGTCAGATCGTTCAGGTTTTGCAGCAGGTCTTTAGCCGCCGACAGCAGGCGCGGAATTTCGGCCGCCGCATCGCCCACCAGCAGCGAGCGGGTGGCGCCGTCTTCCAGCGGGGGATCGGTCGGAATGCCGCTGAAGGCGCGCAGCTTGGCGCCGCCGACAATCGCCCGTTCCAGCGTGAAGATGCTGGAGCTGCGCAGCCAGTGGGCGTCGTCGCGCGGCACGTCGACCACCAGTCGTGCCTTGCCTTCCTTGCTCAGTTCAATGCGCCGCACGCGGCCGATGGGGAAGCCGGCGAAGGTGACGTCCATGCCGACGCTGACGCCTTCCGAGTCCTCGGCTTGCAGGATCAGCGTCTGCGTCGATTCGAATGCGCCGCGTGCGTACAGCAGGTACAGGGCGGAACCGAGCACCAGCACCGCCATCAGCACCAGCAGCAGGGCGGCCTTGAATTCAGCATTGCGCACAGGGGCGGCTTGATTGATTGGTTCTGTCATAGTTTTAGTAGTAGTTACCCATGAGCGACGCGACTTCGATCAGCAGGATCACGGCAAACAGCCGCACCATGTCCGACAGGCCGTGCGTGACCTTGTTGCGGTAGCTGGCGCCGAAGTAGAACGAGGACGCCATCGGTATCAGGCCGACGGCAAAGCTGAAGAAGACGATCTTCAGCACCAGGATCAGCGTCACGGCGGGATTGAAGACCTGCCCGACCACGCGCGTGTAGCCGGTCAGCGCCCACGGCGTAAAGCCGTACAGCGACAGGTAAGCCAGGATCAGTGTCAGCACGCAGCTGACCGCCGCCAGCATCCACACGGCGAAGATGCCGGCCGCCACGCGCGGGAAGAAGTCGTTGTGCAGCTCCTGCTCCGTTACCTGGCGGTCGGCGCTGCGGCCTTGCGAGAATTCCAGCCCGGCGGGCAGGGTGGTGCGCAGCGCAACAAAGGCGGCGGCGGTCAGCGGGATCAGTTCCAGCACCAGCACGCGCACCACCATTTCCAGCGCAAAGCGCGACAGGCCGTAGCTCAGCGAGGTGACCACCACGATGCGGATCAACACCAGGCTGACCAGCGCCGACAGCACGCCGTACCAGGCCAGGTTGGGGGCGGTGTCGGCCACCAGATGGCCGGCCAGCACCGGACGCCTGTCGCGGCCATAGCTGGACGGCGTCAGCGCGACGGAGAACATCAGCACCGCAAAGTGTAGCAGCCGCCACCAGCTATGCAGCCACGCGACCGTGCCGTGCTGCAGCCGTTGCAGGAGGTTGGGAAGGGATGCTTGCATACTCATGTTGGCATCTTAGCACCGCAGGGCGTGAAACTGGTGTACGTTACTTTTCCGGGAAGGTGTCGATGATGGCGTCGGCCACGGCGCGCACGCGGGCGCTGCGGCTTAAATCGCTGTGGGTTACCAGCCAGACGTCGTACTGGTCGACCCGCTCCGGCCATAGCCTCACCAGGCGCGGATCGCCGTCGGCCATGTGGCAGGGCAGCTCGGTCACGCCCATGCCCAGCCGCGCCGCCTCCAGCAGCGCCAGGCCGCTGTTGACTTCCATCGCCACGCGGGCGTTGTGCACCGGCTCCATGCAGATCTTTTCCTGATGGCGCGGCGCCACCGAGGCCTGGTAGATGACGATGTCATGCCCGGCCAGGCCGTTGCCCGGCACCGGCATGCCGCGCTCCTTCAAATAATCCGACGTGGCGTACAGGCCCATGCTGCGCCGGGTCAGGTGGCGCGAGATCAGGTCCGGGCTGGTGGGCTTGAGCGTGCGCACCGCCAGGTCGGCCTCGCGCCGCGTCAGGCTGGTGATTTCGGTGCTGGTACTGAGCACAATGCGGATTTCGGGATGCATCACGTGCAGCCGCTGCATGGCGGCGATGACGAAATGGGCGGCCATGGTGTCCGAGGTGGTCACGCGCACGCTGCCGGACAGGCGATTGTCGATGCCTTGCATCTCGCGCTGGAATTGCAGCGCCGCCTGTTCCATCTTTTCGGCGGCGGTAACGGCCAGTTCGCCGGCCGGCGTGGCCAGGTAGCCGGACGGGGTGCGCAGGAACAGCCGCGCGCCGAGCGATTTTTCCAGCGCGTTGAGGCGGCGGCCGACGGTGGCCTGGTCGATGTCCAGTAGCGCAGCGGCGGCGCGCAGCGTGCCTTTGCGGTAGATGGCGAGGAAAATGCGGGCGTTGTCCCAGTCCATGGTGTTCTCCATGATGCATTTTTGCATCAGAGTGCTGATGTTATGCGTATTTACTGCATCACGCAAGCGGCCTACCATGCGAGCATGAATACTTCCATTTCCACTGCGGCGCCAGCCCGCCAGGTACCTCCTTTATTGATGCTGATGACGCTGGCCATCGGCTTTGTGATGGCGATGATCGATGTCACCGCCGTCAACACGGCGTTGTCCGATATTTCCGTCAGTCTGGCGGTGCCGCTGACCGGCCTGGTGTGGGTGGTGGACGGCTACACGCTGACCTTTGCCGCGCTGCTGATGGCGGGTGGCGCGCTGGCTGACCGCTTCGGCCCCAAGACCGTGTATCAGGGCGGATTGAGTGTGTTCATCCTCGGTTCGGTGCTGTGCGCGGTGTCCCCCAGCGGCCATGCGCTGATTGCGGCGCGCCTGTTGCAGGGCGTGGGTGCGGCGCTGTTCATGCCCAGCTCTTTGAGTTTGCTGACGCACGCCTATGAGGATCAGGCCACGCGGGCGCGCATGCTGGGGACGTGGTCGGCGATTGTCGGCTGTTCGTCGGCGGCGGGGCCGTTGGTGGGTGGGCTGCTGGTGCACGAATTTGGCTGGCGCAGCGTGTTCTGGGTGAACGTGCCGATTGGCGTGGTGGGGATTGTGCTGACCCAGATGCTGGCGCCGGCCACGGCGCGCCATGCGCGCGATCTGTCGATGCTGAGTCATGTGTTGGGCGTGGTGACGCTGGCGGCCTTGAGTTTTGTGCTGATCGAGGGCCCGGCGCTGGGCTGGACTTCGTCGGCGGTGTTGATGGCGGCGGTGGTTGCGCTGGCGGCGGCCGCGTTGCTGGTGCGGCGCGAGCGGGCCGGCGCGCATCCCTTGCTGCCCAAGGCCTTGTTTGAGACGCCGGCGTTTGCGGCGGCCAATGGCGTGGGCTTCCTGATTAATTTTGCGGTGTTCGGGCAGCTGTTCTTGCTGAGTTTATTCATTCAGCAGGGCGGGGCGGATGCGCTGCAAACGGGTGTGAAACTGATTCCGATGATGGCGGCTTTCGCGATTGGTAACCTGACTTCGGGCCGGATTACGGCGCGTGTGGGCACGCGGCCGCCGATGATGTATGGCTTGCTGGTTGGCCTGGGCATGGCGCTGGTGATGCTGTTTGGCTTGCGTCCGGAGTCGCCGTACTGGCAGCTGGTGACGGCGGCGGTGCTGATGAATGTGGCGATCGGGATTGCGATACCGGGCATGACGGCGACGGTGATGCTGGTGGCGGGCAAGTTGCATGCCAATAGTGCAGCAGCGGCGCTGAATGCCAATCGCCAGATCGGCGCGCTGGTTGGCGTGGCGATGATGGGGACGGTGATGCATATGGCGCCGGCGTGGGGAATGCGGCTGCCGCTGGCGTTCACGCTGATCGCAGCGGCATACGCAGGCGCGTTATGCCTGGTGTACCGCTACGTTAAACCCGCACGGCCACGCGGGGTCTGACCCCGTACGGGGTCAGACCCCTAAGTTGTGATGCGAGCGTCGAAGCAAAAGCGAGCGGGTTAGATGCCGTTCTTGGTGCGCCACTCGATCATTTCGGCGATGGTCAGGATTGGCATCTGATGCAGCTCGGCGAAGCGTTCGATGTCAGCGCCGCGCATCATGGTGCCGTCTGGGTTCATCAATTCGCACAGCACCGCCGACGGGTTCAGGCCCGCCATCGTGGCCAGGTCCACCGAGCCTTCGGTATGCCCTTTGCGCGACAGCACCCCACCCGGCGTCGCCCGCAGCGGGAACACATGGCCCGGATGCACCAGGTCCGACGGCTTGGCGTTGGCCGCCGTCGCCGCGCGGATGGTGGTGACGCGGTCCGCCGCTGATACGCCGGTGGTCACGCCTTCGCGCGCCTCGATCGACACGGTGAACGGTGTGCCGTAACGGCTGCCGTTATTCGCCGCCATCATCGGCAGCTCCAGTTCGCGCACGCGGTCGGCATTGAGGCACAGGCAAACAATGCCGCTGCATTCGCGGATCATCATGGCCATGGTCTGCACGGTCATCTTTTCAGCCGCGACGATCAGGTCCGCTTCGTTTTCGCGGTCGAAATCGTCCAGCAGGATGACCGGCACGCCGGCGCGCATGGCTTCCAGCGCCGCGCGAATGCGGCCTTCCAGATCGTCGGATACCAGGGAATAAGGGGATACTGCGGTGTGGTCCAGCATGGTGATACGCTCCTTGTAAGAATCAGGAACGCGACAGGGCAAGCGAATACGCGCAGCCAGCCGCGCCACAAGTGGGCAGCAGGATGCGTCAAGCGCACATCTTCTTTCATCCGGACTCTAACCGTCGGCCCTGGAATTACACCAGATCTGCGCATTTCTGCGCTCGCGGGCTTGGTTGTGAACCTTACCGCCGGTGGGGAATTACACCCCGCCCCGAAGACGTTGTTATTACCCGCCAAGTGGCGGGCAACAGGATTTTAGCCTAAACCGGGGAATTCGGTGTAAGGTAGCCGTTCCCTTAGATTTTGTGCATTCGGAATGAAGCTGATTACCCTGCGTATCCTGTCCGGCGCTGCAATCCTGGCGTGTTCTTTCCTGGCGCAAGCCGACGACCTGCCGGCGCCGAAGCTGAGCGACCCGATTCCAGTGGGTCCGCAGGTCAAGGTTGGCAAATTGGCCAATGGCCTCACCTACTACATCCAGCAGAACGGCCGCCCGGAGAAAAAGCTGGAGCTGCGGCTGGTGGTCAAGGCGGGTTCGATCCTGGAGGACGAGGATCAGCAAGGCCTGGCGCACTTCACCGAACACATGGCGTTCAACGGCTCCACGCACTTCAAGCGCAATGAGCTGGTGTCCTACCTGCAGTCGATTGGCGTGAAGTTCGGCGCAGATCTCAACGCCTACACCAGCTTCGACGAAACCGTCTACATCCTGCCGATACCGACCGATAAACAGGAAATCGTCGACAAGGGCTTCCAGGTGCTGGAAGACTGGGCGCATGGCCTGTCCTTCAACGACGCCGATATCGACAGCGAACGTGGCATCGTGCTGGAAGAGCTGCGCCTCGGTAAAGGCGTGGATGACCGCATGAACAAGGTGGTGCTGCCCAAGGTGCTGAATGGCTCGCGCTACGCGCAGCGCATGCCGATTGGTAAAGAAGACATCATCAAGGGCTTCAAGTACGACGCCATCAAGCGCTTTTACCGCGACTGGTATCGGCCGGACCTGATGGCGGTGGTGGTGGTCGGCGACATTGAACCGGCTGCGGCGCAGCGCCTGATCGAGCAGCATTTCGCGCACCTGAAAAATCCTGCCCATCCGCGCCCGCGCGCTTACGCCACCATCCCGGAACGCCAGGATTCGGAAGGCATTGTCTTCACCGACAAGGAAGTCAGCGCCAACACGGTGTACATCCGTTACCCGATCCAGATCCTGCCGGAAGAGCGCACCTTCGGCGATTATCGCCAGAAGCTGGTCGAGAACCTGTACAGTTTTATCCTCAGCCAGCGCATGTTTGAATTGACGCAGCAAGCCAATCCGCCGTTCCTGCAAGGCGGCAGCGGCATGAACAAGATCGTGCGCGGCTACCGTTCATATGGCGCCGGCGCGGTGCTGGGCAAGGGCGGCGTTACGCCGGCCATCAATGCGCTGGTGCAGGAAGACCAGCGCGCGCGCCAGTACGGCTTTAGCGCATCGGAAGTGGAGCGCGCCAAGAAGGGTATGCTGCGCAACTACGAACGCATGTACAACGAGCGCGAAAAATCCGATTCGGGCGGCTATGCGGCGGAGTACATCCGCAACTTCCTGGAAGATGAATCGATTCCCGGCATCGCCGCCGAATACCGCTACGTCAACCAGCTGCTGCCGAGTATTTCGGTGGACGAGGTCAACGCCTCCGTGCGCGCCGCCATTCCGGACAACCAGAGCAAGCTGGTGATCTACAGCGGCATCGACAAGCCGGGCATCGTGCAGCCGAAGGCCGATGACCTGGTCAACACCGCCAGCGCGGCCGAGAAGATCGCCGTCAAGCCGATGGAAGACAAGGTCTATGCGACCCAGCTGATGCCCAATCCGCCGAAGGCCGGCAGCATTGTCAGCGAAAAATTTGACGCCAAAATCGGCACCACGGAGCTCACGCTCAGCAACGGCGTGAAGGTGGTGCTGAAGCCGACCGACTTCAATAACGATCAGGTGATCCTGGGCGGCTTGCGCTACGGCGGCTGGTCGCTGCTGCCGGACAGCGATGTCTTCGCCGCGCAGTATGCCAGCAGCATCGTCGGCCAGATGGGCGTGTTGAATTACACGCCGAATGACCTGGTCAAGGTATTGGCCGGGAAGAGTGTCAGCTCGACCGCCAATGTCAGTTCGCTCAATGAATCGGTGGGCGGCGTGTCCGGCAGTTCGGACGTGGAAGCCATGCTGCAACTGGTCTACTTGCAGATGACGCAGCCGCGCAAGGATGCCGCCATCTATACTGCCTATGTCGATCGCCAGCGCGAACTGGCGCAGAATAATCTGGCGCGGCCGGAGTCGGTGTTCTACGATACCGTGACGGCGACGCTGTACAACAATAGCCCGCGCGTGCTGCGCGCCGCGCGCCCGGCGGACTTTGACCAGCTGGGACTGGACCGCGTGCTGGATATTTACAACAGCCGCCTGTCGAGCGCGCGCGATTTCACCTTCTTCATCGTCGGCAGCTTCGATGTGCAGAAGATCAAGCCGCTGATCGCCAACTACATCGCCAGCCTGCCGGTGGGCGAGATTCCGGTGGCCTTCAAGGACGAAGGCGTGCGGCCGATCAAGGGCGTGGTGAAGAAGGAAGTGCACGCCGGCTCGGAGCCGAAGAGCACCATTTCGCTGTCCTTCACCGGCGACGTCGAATACTCACGCGCCGCGCGCATGCGCTTGCAGGCGCTGGTCGAGGTGATGAACATCAAGCTGATTGAAACGCTGCGCGAGAAGATGGGCGCGATGTACAGCGGCGGCATGAGCGGCAGCATGAGCCGCATCCCCTACGGTAATTACACCATCAACGCCAATTTGCCGTGCGCGCCGGAGAACGTGGACAAGGTGCTGGCCGCTACCTTTGCCGAGATCGAGAAGCTCAAGCAGGACGGCATCGACGAGGCGGACCTGAACAAGGTGAAGGCGTCGTGGATCAAGGGTTACCGCAAGGGCTTGCGTGAAAATGGCTATTGGATGGCGTCCCTGCAGAATGCCTTCTTCAATAATAACAATCCAGAGGATATACTTGCTTATGAGTCGCGCGTAAACGCGTTGACGACGGCGGACCTGAAAGAGGCCGCACAGCGCTACTTCGATACCAACAACTATCTGCAAGTGGTGCTGTACCCTGAGAAGTAAGGAGCAATCATGGCAAAGAAAAAAGAAGAGCTGGACCCGGAAACCCTGGAACTGATTAACTGGTGCATTGAAGTGGAGGGCTTCCTGGTGAAGGGCGGCGCCACGGTGCAAGAGGCGCAGGACCATATCGAAGAACAGGTGGAGTGGTTCACCGACCAGTTCTACGATGGGCTGACGCCGGAGGAAGCGGCCAAGGAAGCACTGGCTTAATCCGGAAAAGCGTCGTGACAGACGACGCTGAGTTTATTCCCCTCGGGGTCGCGGAAGTAGGCGCCATAGTAGTTGGCGTGGTACTGCGGCCGCAGGCCCGGCGCGCCTTCGCAGGCGCCGCCGTGCGCCCGCGCTGCGGCGTAGGCGCGGTCCACCATCTCGCGTGAGGTTGCCATCAGGGCGATCATCTGGCCGTTGCCGCAGCCGGCCGGCTGGCCGTCGTATGGCGCGCCGATCACGAACAGCGGCCTTGGCGCTTCCGCCGGTTGCCACGCGGCCCACGGCCGGATGGTGTCCACAAAGCGCTGACGGGCGCCGATCACTTCCATTACCGCGCTGTAGAACGCCAGCGCCGGCTCAAAGTTGTTAATCCCCACATAAACGTGCGACAGCATTTGCATCCTCCGGCGAGTGAGTATATCGTCAACATTTGGAGATATAGTGTACGCGGAGAAGAACAACTATGGGCAAAAACACCATGGAACTCACGCCGGGGCTGGCGCCATTACGCCACATTGCCGACCTGCCGGGGCCGAAGGCGCGGCCGCTGCTGGGCAATGTGCGCGAGATCCGCGCGCAGCCGTTCCACCAGGTGCTGGAGGGCTGGGGCCGCGAGTACGGCCCGCTGTACCGTTTCCGCGTCATGTGCAAGCAGATGCTGGCGACCGCCGACCGCGAGATGATCGTGGCGCTGCTGCGCGACCGGCCGGACATGATGCGCCGCTCCAGCCGCACGGCGGAGATGCTCAACGAGATCGGCACGCGCGGCCTGTTCACCGCCGAGGGAGAGGACTGGCGCCGCCAGCGCAAGCTGGTGATGCGGGCGCTGACGCCGGAAGTAATCCATAACTTTTTCCCGATGCTGGCGGCGATGACCGACCGCCTGCGGCTGCGCTGGGAAAGCGCGCTTGCCGCCGGCCAGCCGGTCGACCTGTTGCGCGACCTGAAGGCGTACACGCTGGACGTGACCATCGGCCTGGCGATGGGGCAGGACATCAACACGCTGGAACTGGAGGCGCATCCGCTCCAGCGCGACATTGAATTTCTGTTCAAGCTGGTGGCGCGGCGCCTGACCACGCCGTTTGCCTATTGGCGCGTGCCGGTGCTGAAGCGCGCGCAGGACCATGAAGCGATTGCCGCCTCGGCGCGCATCCAGCAGGCCATCTTCGGCTTTATCGCCGACGCGCGCAAGCGGCTGGCGGAAAATCCGGCGCGGCGGCTCAAGCCCGGCAATCTGCTGGAGGCGCTGATCGTGGCGCGCGACGAGCCGGATTCCGGCTTCACCGACGAGGCCGTAGTGGGCAACGCCATCACCATGGTGTTTGCCGGCGAGGACACGACGTCGAACACGGCGGCGTGGCTGATCGACTTCCTGGCCGATCATCCGGCCGCCGCCGCGACCATGGCGCAGGAGGCGCAGCAGGTGCTGGGGGAACGGGCGGTGCTGGCGGATTATCATCTGCTGGACCAACTGAAGTATATCGACGCCGCCACGCGCGAAGCGATGCGCCTCAAGCCGGTGGCGCCGTTCATGGCGGCCGAGCCGAATCAGGATGTGGTGCTGGGCGATCTGGTGGTGCCGGCAGGGACGGTGATCTTCCTGCTGCTGCGCCATGCGTCGGAACGCGAGTGCGAGTTGCCGGAGCCGGAGCGCTTTTTGCCCGAGCGCTGGCTTGACGGCGCGGCCGCGCACGGCGATGATCCCGGCCGCAAGCTGCTGCCGTTTGGCGGCGGGCCGCGTTTCTGTCCGGGGCGTTATCTGGCCATGGCGGAGATTAAAATGGTGATGTCGATGCTGGTGCGGCATTTCGCGCTGGAGCGGGTGGAAGGTGCGCCCGCCGCGCGCGAGTGCTTCACCTTCACCATGACGCCGGACTCGCTGCCGGTCAGGCTCGCGCGTAAAACATGATAGGCTCGTGTCACAATAAAAAGGAAAACAACCATGTTCAAGAAAATCATTATCGGCATATCGGTACTGGTGCTGGTGTTGCTGGCCTGGGCCGCGATCCAGCCGTCGACGTACAGCGTGCAACGCTCGATCGTCATCAAGGCGCCGCCTGAAAAAATCCAGCCGCTGATCAGCGACTTTCACAACTGGCCGCAGTGGTCGCCGTGGGAGGGGCTGGACCCGGCCATGAAGCGCACCTTCAGCGGCGCATCGAAGGATCTCGGCGCGGTGTACGCCTGGGAGGGGAACAAGGATGTCGGCTCCGGCCGCATGGAGGTGGTCAGCCTGACGCCGACCAAGGTGGGCATCAAGCTGGATTTCCTGACGCCGGTGAATTCAAGCTCGATCACGGATTTCGTGCTGGAGCCGCATGGCGATACCACCACGGTGCGCTGGACCATGTCCGGCAATAGCGATTTCATGGCCAAGATGATGAATGTGTTTATCAGCATGGACAGCATGATCGGGCCGGCGTTCGACAGCGGCCTGGCGAAAATGAAAACGGCGGCGGAAAAATAAGGAGGCGCGTGATGCGGACGGCGTGGACGATACTGGCGATGATGGTGGCGCTTGTGGCCACAACGGCAGCGATGCCGGCGGCTGCCGCGCCGCTGCGGCACGACCATCCGCTCATCGGCATCTGGCGGATCATGCTGCCCGATAGTACGTGCAGCGAGACTTACCGCATGCGCGCCGACGGCAGCACGCTGGTGTTCAGCAACGAGGAGGTGGCCGAATCCAGCTTTACCATCTCTGACCAGCCGGACAAGAATGGCTTCTACAAGCAGGTGGACACCATCACCAAGGATAATGGCAAGCCCGATTGCAGCGGCGATATCACCAAGCCGGGACGCGCCGTGACCAGCTACCTGCAATTCAACCAGAGCGGCACGCTGTTCGTGATGTGCGTGGAGCCTAATCTCCAGCGCTGCATCGGTCCCTTTATCCGCGTGCGCGGACTGCGCATCTAGCCGCTGCGCCAGGCGCCGGGATTGATGCCGGCCCATTCCTTGAAGGCGTGGTTGAACGCACTCTGTTCCTGGTAGCCGAGCAGGAAGGCGATATCGACCAGGTTCAGCTCCTGCCGTTTCAGATACTCCTTGGCCAGCGCAAAGCGGGCCTGGTCCAGCACCTGCTGGAAGGTGGCGCCGGCGTCGCTCAATTTGCGTTGCAGCGTGCGCGGCGAGAGTTTCAATACCTCGGCGATGGTGGCCAGCCGTACCTGGCCGCCCGACAGGCTGGCGACGATGGCGTCATGCACCTGCTGGGTGATGGCCGGCGCGTTGTTGGCGCGCTGTTGCAGCAGATGTTCCGCGTGCTGTTGCAGCACCGGGTACAGGCTGACGTCCGCATTCGGCACCGGCCATGACAGCATCATGGCGTTGATGCTGGCGACATTGGCCTCGGCGTTAAACAGCGGCATATCGCCCAGCACCTTCACATATTCTTCACGCAGCTCGGGCGGGCCGCCGTCGTGCGTCAGCGTCAGCTGGTTGGCAGGCAGCGTGATCCCGGCCAGCCAGTTGCTGAACACGCGGATGCCGGCGAATACGCTGTCGGCCAGGTGGCGGTGCGCGCTGCCATAGTTGCTATGCCAGGTGTAGTGGGCGATGTCGTCGTCGATGGTGATGGCCGAGCGTCCCAGGTCATGCGCCAGTTGCTCGTAGCGCATGGTCTGCTCGAACACCTGGCCGAAATCGCGGCAGCTCAGGAGTATCAGGCCGTACACGGTGTAGGTGCCGAGCTTGACGCATTGGCCGACATGCAGGCCGAAGTGCGGATCGTTGGCCAGTTCGGCGCCGATGTCGAGCAGGAGAACGTAGTCGTCGGCCGGCAGCGATTCCGGCAGTGGCTCCAGCGCGCCCGGCGGCAGGCCGGCCGCCTGTTCCAGCGCTTGCGCCGTCACGCCGCGCAGGGCGGCAGCTTCCAGCAGCGGCTGCAGATACGAGCCGGCGACGCGTTTGGCATGATCGAACAAGGGGGATGTCATGAATGCGCAATACCGGCGGGCGGCATTGTTTTAATCTCAAGTGGTGAATAATCGGTGCGTTCGCAGTATAGCAAGCGCGCCGCCAGGGAGATAGAAAAACAATGAGACGCTGGAATGGTTGGGGCGATGAGTCGATTGAGTTTGCGCTGCATGCGGATGCGCTGGCGTTTCTGGCGCAGCGCATTGGCGCCGGCCGGCCGGTAACGGATGCCGGCCTGGCGCAGGCGCGCGCCCAGATCGGCGCGTCGCGTTTGCCCGAGCATGCGCTGATCGATACTTCGCCCGAGGTACGGTTGCGGAATGCGCTGGGCCAGAGTTTGCCAGACTGGCTGCGGCTGCGCTATGGCGTGATCGGCCGGGCGCCGGATGGCGTGGCGTATCCGCAAAGCGCGCAAGATGTGCGCGAACTGCTGGCCTATGCAACGCAGCATGGCGTGGCGCTGATCCCGCAAGGCGGCGGCACCAGCGTGGCCGGGCATTTGACGGCGCCGTCCGGCATGCCGTCGGTGGCGGTGAACATGACGCGCATGCGGCAGTTGCTGTATCTGGATACCGAATCGCAGTTGGCGACGTTTGGCGCCGGTGTGTTCGGACCGGATCTGGAGGCGCAGTTGCGGGCGCGCGGTTATACGCTGGGCCATTTCCCGCAGTCGTTTGAGTATTCGACGCTGGGTGGCTGGATCGTTACGCGTTCGTCGGGGCAGCAGTCCTTGAAGTATGGACGCATTGAGCAGATGTTCCGTGGCGGCTCGATGGAGACGCCGTCGGGCACGCTGCATCTGCCGACCTTTCCGGCATCGGCGGCGGGGCCGGATCTGCGCGAGATGGTGCTGGGTTCCGAAGGGCGGATGGGCATCCTGACGGAGGCCACGGTGCGCGTGACACCGGCGCCGGAGTATGAGGCGTTTCATGCGGTGTTCTTCCCGAACTGGCATGCGGCGGAAACGGCCGTGCGGCAGGTAGTGCAGGCGGGGTTGTCGCTGTCGATGCTGCGTTTGTCGAATCCGCTGGAGACGACCACCATGCTGGCGCTGGCGGGCCACAAGAAAATGATCGCGCTGCTGGAAGGGTATCTGTCGCTGCGCGGCTGCAAGGGCGGGAAGTGCATGCTGATGATTGGCGTGAGCGGCCGCAAGTCGCTGGCGCGGGCGGCGTTGCGCGAGGCGCTGGTATTAACCTTGCCGCATGGCGGCGTGCATGTAGGCCGCACCATGGGTGAAAAGTGGAAGCAGAACCGCTTCCGCAATGTCTATCTGCGCAATACGGCCTGGCAGCATGGTTATGCCATCGATACGGTGGAGACGGCGGTCGATTGGCCGCGCGTGGAGATCATGATGCGGGCGGTGGAGGCGGCTGGCGCTGCGGCGTTGGGGCAGTATGGGGAGCAGGTGCACGCTTACACCCATTTGTCGCATCTGTATGCTCAGGGAGCGAGTGTTTATACGACCTTTGTGTACCGGCTGGCGGGCGACTACGAGGCCGATCTGGCGCGCTGGAAGTCGTTGAAGAAAGCGGCGTCCATGGCGATTGTGGACAATGGCGGCACGATCAGCCATCAGCATGGCGTGGGCAGCGATCACGCGCCGTATCTGGCGGCGGAGAAGGGCTGGCTAGGAATGTCGACGCTGCGCGCGGTGTTTGCGCATGTGGACCCGCAGCAGATCATGAATCCTGGGAAGCTGGCGCCATGAGCCGCGCGGACTTTGCACGCGAGTGGGATCTGGTGGTGATTGGCGGCGGCATCACCGGTGCCGGGATATTGCTGGAGGCGGCGCGGCGGGGTTTACGGGTGCTGCTGGTGGAGCAGCGCGATTTTGCGTGGGGGACGTCGAGCAGGTCTTCAAAGTTGGTGCATGGTGGCTTGCGCTATCTGAAGGAGGGGCAGTTTGGCCTGACGCGCGAGTCGGTGCATGAGCGTGAGCATTTGCTGCGGCAGGCGGCGGGGCTGGTGGAGCCGCAGAGTTTTGCGTTTGGCGATTATGTGGGGCGCAAGCCGGGCAAGCGGGCGTTTCTGGCGGGACTGGCGATTTATGATCGCATGGCCGGGCAGCGCTCGCGGCATTATTACGGCCGCGCAGAGTTCGCGGCGCTGGCGCCGAATGTGGCCACCGACGGTCTCCAGGGCGGAATGGTCTACATGGACGCCAAGACGGACGATGCGCGGCTGGTGCTGCGCGTGCTGCAAGAGGCGCGCCGGTATGGCGGCGTGGCGGTGAACTACGTGGCCGCCGAGGCGCTGCTGCGCGGGGATGCGGCCGACGCTGCCACCGGAGAGGCCGGCGATGTGTGCGGCGTGCGGCTACGGGATGGTCTGAGCGGCGCGCAGCACGAGGTTCGCGCGCGGCTCGTCATCAATGCTACTGGTGCATGGGCCGACCAGCTGCGCGCGTCGCAGTCGACCGCGACAAGTTTGCGGCCTTTGCGCGGCAGCCATCTGGTGTTGCCGGCGTGGCGGCTGCCGCTGGCTCAGGCTATCAGTTTGATGCATCCGGCCGATGGCCGTCCGGTCTTCGCCTATCCGTGGGAGGGCATAACGCTGGTTGGCACGACGGACGTCGATCACCATGACAACCTGTCGCGGGAAGCAGCCATTACGCGAGCTGAATGCGATTACCTGCTGGCCGCCTTGCACGCCCAATTCCCGCAACTGCACCTGACCGACGACGACATCATCGCCACCTACGCCGGCGTGCGTCCAGTGATCGATAGCGGCAAGGCCGATCCATCCAAAGAAACGCGCGACCACGCGTTATGGCTGGAACACGGCCTGCTGACCGTCACCGGCGGCAAACTGACCACCTTCCGCGTCATCGCACTGGACGCGCTTAAGCTGGCCGCCACACGTCTGCCGGAGCTGCGCGACAAGCTGACGCCGCAGCCAGTATTCGCCGCCACGCCGCCGTTGCGCTATCTGCCAGACCTGCCCGCAGGACAAGCACAACGCCTGCAAGGCCGCTATGGCGCCGACGCCCAAGCGCTGATCGATGCCGCGCAGCCGAATGAACTGTCATGCATCGCCGGCACAGAAACCATCTGGGCCCAACTGCGCTGGGCCGCGCGCCACGAAGACGTCTGCAAGCTGGAAGACCTGCTGCTGCGCCGCAGCCGCATCGGCATCCAGTTGCGCGGCGGTGGCGTCGACATCCTGCCGCGCATCCGCAGCATCTGCCAGCCTGAACTCGGGTGGAGCGACCAGCGCTGGAACGATGAGCAAGCAGCCTACCTGGCGCTATGGAGCACGCATTACAGCGTGCCCAAAACATAAAATATAAAGAGACATCATGGCAGACCAATACCTGCTCTCCATCGACAACGGCACGCAAAGCGTGCGCACGCTGCTGTTCGACTTGAACGGCAATCTCGCAGCCAAAGCGCAGATCCATCTGCAAGCCTATTTCTCCGACCATCCCGGCTGGGCCGAGCATGACGCCGATGGTTATTGGGACGCCGTCGCCGCCGCATGCCAGCAGCTGTGGCGCAGCACCGATATCCCGCGCAGCGCTATCAAAGGCGTGGCAGTCACCACGCAGCGCGGCACGGTGGTCAATCTGGACCGCGACGGCAAAGTGCTGCGGCCTGCGATTACCTGGCTGGACCAGCGCCGCGTCGGCAAACAGAAGCCATTAAGCCTGTGGTGGCGTACCGCCTTCAAACTGGCGCGCGTGGACAGCACCATCGAATACTTCCGCCGCGAAGCGGAGATCAACTGGATCGCCGAACACCAGCCGGAGATCTGGGCCAAGACGCATAAATACGTGCTGCTGTCTGGATTCCTCAACTATCGCCTGTGCGGGCGGCATGTGGACTCGATCGGATCGCAGGTTGCGTATCTGCCGTTCGACTACAAGCGCCACAAATGGGCCGGCGCGCATGACTGGAAATGGGAAGCCTTGCGCGTTCGGAAGGACATGCTGTCCGAGCTGGTGGCACCGGGCACGGTGATCGGCGCCATCACCGCCAGTGCCGCTGCGGCGACCGGCATCCCGGAAGGCACACCGCTGGTGGCCGCCGCCGCCGACAAAGCCTGCGAAGTGATTGGCGCCGGCAGCCTGGAACCGCACATCGCCTGCCTGAGCTACGGCACCACGGCCACCATTAACACCACCAGCCGCAAATACGTCGAAGTCACGCCCTTTATTCCGCCGTATCCTGCTGCGGTGCCGGGTGCTTACAGCACCGAGGTGCAGATCTTCCGTGGCTATTGGATGGTCAACTGGTTCAAGGAGCAGTTTGGCCATCTGGAGCAGATTGCTGGTGCGGAGCAGGGGCTAGCGCCGGAAGCCATGTTCGACCTCCTCGTCAACGAAGTGCCGCCGGGTTCAATGGGGCTGATGCTGCAACCATACTGGAGTCCGGGCATCCGTATTCCCGGCCCTGAAGCCAAGGGCGCCATGATCGGCTTCGGCGATGTACACACCCGCGCCCATATGTACCGCGCCATTCTCGAAGGCCTGGCGTATGCGCTGCGTGAAGGGAAGGAGCGCATCGAAAAACGTAGCGGCGTCGCCGTGACGGAGCTGCGCATCGCCGGCGGTGGATCGCAAAGCGACGCGGCCATGCAGCTGACGGCCGATATTTTTGGCCTGCCTGCCGCCCGTGCGCACGTCTACGAAACCTCCGGCCTGGGCGCCGCAATCGCCATCGCCGCCGGCCTCGGTCTGCACAAGGACTTCGACACCGCCACCCGCGCCATGACGCGCCCCGGCCGCATCTTCCATCCGATCGCCGCCAACCAGCAAATCTACGACCAGCTATACCGGCGCGTCTACCTCCGCATGTACAAGCAACTCCAGCCGATGTACCAGCAAATCGCCGACATCACCGGCTATCCAGAGCAGTTATAGGCTGCCGCGCAGTTCGAGGGCGATGGTGCGGGGCGCGGTGATGCTGGCGTAGGGAAGGCCGAAGGCTTTGGTCTGGCCATCCAGGTTGTAGACGTAGCGCTTGTCGAACAGGTTGTTGACCAGCAGGCCGATGCCGAATTTGCCGTCAGCCGTGTCCCAGCCAACACGCAGGTCGGCCTTGCTGACAGAGGTGCCGGTGCGGAAGGCCGGGGCATTCAGGCATTGCAGCGCGCGGGTGTCGTCGTTGCAGCGGTTCTTGCCGTGGTAGCTCCCTTGTAGCGTGGCGCTCATGCGGCCATTCAGCGCTTCCCAGTTGGCGTTGACGCCGGCCATGCCGCTGAACACTGGCGTGCCGACCGGCTGGCCGGACAGGTTGAGCGTGGCGCCGCTGGTGTCGGTGGTTTCAAAGCGCTGGTAGGTCTGGTCGATGAATTCCACGCCGGCGAATAGCGTGATGCGCGGTGTTATGCGAATGCGGCCATCAAGATCCAGCCCTTTCGCTTCCTGGTCGCTGTTGATGATGTTGTAGGTGGGGATGGCGCTGCTGCCACCCAGTTTGACGTCCTGCAGATTCTTGAAACGGTAGGCGAACAGGGAGCCATTCAGTGTGGCGCGCAGCGACGGTGCATACAGTTTGAAGCCCAGTTCCAGATTGGTCATCTTCTCCGGATTGAAGCTCGGGTCGCGCTCACGCAGATTGGATGACGTGGGATTCGGCGGCGTGAAGACGTTGAAACCGCCGGCCTGGTAGCCGCGCGACAGCGATGCAAACAACAGCAGGTCTTCCGTCAATTTATGATCCAGTACCAGGCGCGGGCTCCAGTCGTTCCAGCTGTGGGTGGCGTTGACCGGCGTGGCGGCCAGCGGTCCGGCGGCGGCGAAGATGACGTTGGCCGGCAGCGCGGAAGCGTCGATGCCTGCGGCGGGGCCGTAGGTGTTGAGCAGGGTGTCGAGCGAGGCGGACTGCCGGCCCGGCACATACCACTGCATCTCCTTACGGTCGCGGCTCCAGCGCAGGCCTGTGGTCAGGCGCGTGCCGGGCGCCAGGCGCCAGATCAAATCTCCATAAATTGACGCGGCGCGCGTGTGCAGCCGGGCGTAGTTGTTCTCTTCCCAGCCGAATACCGAGTTGCCATTCACGCCGGGCACGCCGGCTTCGCCAAGGCCCGAAAACAACGTGGCCAAATCGGCGCTGCCGCCTTGCATCAGGCTGATGCTGTCCAGCGTCTGGGTGTTGACGATGGCGGAGCTGCGCTGGCGTTCGCGGTTGTCGTAGAAGCTCACGCCCGCGACCCAGTCCAGTTTATCGGTGGCGCCGGATAGCTTGAATTCCTGCTGCCAGTTGTAGGCTTTCTTCTGGTCCTGGGTGGCCAGCATGAAATCGGTGCGCGCGGTACCGTCGTTGTCGGTCAGGTTGAGCGAGGAAAAAGTGCGGTAGGCGGTGGTGGAACGCAGCGTGACGCCACCCAGCGGCACTTCGGCGCGCAGCGTTACGCCGTCGAAGTTGCGGGTCTCGCGGCCGTCGGTGTCGTTCTCCAATGGCGTCTTGCGCGGATCGCTGAAGTTGGCGACGTAGGCGGCATCGTACACGCCGGTGTAGCCGGCCATCGGCAGCGCGCTGCCTTTAACTACGCCGAATGCCGGCCAGCCGTGCTGACGCAACTGCTCATGTTCCCACGACAGCAACAGCGTGGCGTCGCCGGCCTTCTGTTTGACCGACAGGCGCGTAGCCCATGAGTTGTCGCCGGCAGTACGGGTGCCGGTGGTGGCGTTGCGCACCCACCCGTTGCTGGTGTCGCGCACGAACACCAGCCGCGCAGCGGTGGTCGCGCCCAGCGGCACATTGAGCATCGCGTCCAGATTGGCGCGGCCGTAATCGCCCACCTTGATATGGCCGGACGCGTCGAAGTCCGCCTCGGGTTCATTGGTCACCACCGAGATGGCGCCGGCGGCGCTGTTACGGCCGAACAGCGTGCCTTGCGGCCCCTTGAGCACTTCCACGCGCTGGATGTCGATGAAGTTCATCAGCGCGCCGCCGGTCTTGCCGGTATAGACCCCGTCCACATAAATACCGACCGGCGTGTCGGTGCCGATGCCGAAGTCGCCCGCCTGAACGCCGCGGATGCCGAAGATCGGCTGCGTGGCCTGGGTGGCGTCCACTTGCAGGCCGGGGAGATAGCCGGTCAGGTCGCCGAGGTTGCGCGCACCGAGGTTCTGGATGTCGCGCGCGGTGACCACTTCCATCGAAATCGGCACCTCCTGCGCCGACTGTGCGCGCGACTGCGCGGTGACGATCACTTTCTGCATCTCGTCGTCCGCCTGTGCGGCGTGGTGAAGCATGGTACCGGCAAAGGCAAGGGCGATGCTGCGCGCAAGGATGCGCATAGGACGGGGTGGCGGCTTCATTGCAGATGGCTTCACGGTCTCTCCTCGGTTGTTTGGTTTTTTTTCAATGTAGACGCGTGCTTTGCCATGCCGGGGGCCGGATCGGACAGACAAGGACGCCCACACGGCCAAACGGCCAAGGTGTTGCGTGGCCGCTTCGGCTCCCCGTCTGTCCTTTTTGCCCCCGTGCCGCGCGGCCTTTGTTTGCACAATGAACCCGGGACTTTCAACAATAGGGGAGAACAACAATGAGCAACGAGATTATCGACTGCGGCAACGCGGTATGCGTGGTGGGGGCCGGGCCGGGCGGCTTGTCTGCGGCGCGGGCGCTGAAGTCCATGAAGCTGGCGTACGAGCAGTTCGAGCGCCACTCGGACGTGGGCGGCATCTGGGACATGCATAATCCCGGCAGCCCGATTTATGAATCGGCACACTTCATTTCATCACGCGACCTGTCGGGCTTTATCGGCTTTCCGATGCCGAAGTCGTATCCGGACTATCCGACCAATCAGCAGATCCTCAGCTATGTGCGCAGCTATGCGGATGCCTTCGGCCTGCGCGCGTCGATCCGATTCAGCACGCCGGTGCAGCATGTGCACAAGGAGGACAACGGCAATTGGGTGGTCACGCTGGGCGATGGCACGCGCCGCCGCTATCTGGCGGTGATCTGCGCCACTGGCTGTAACTGGGATGCGAATATGCCGGAGCTGAAGGGGCACTTCAATGGCGAGATCCGCCACTCCGTCACCTACAAGAGCAGTGACGAATTTGCCGGCAAGCGGGTGATGATCGTCGGTGCCGGCAATTCGGGCGCGGACATCGCCTGCGATGCAGCCAATCGTGCAGACCGCGCTTTCATCAGTCTGCGGCGCGGCTATCACTTCATCCCCAAGCATTTGTTCGGCATTCCCGCCGACCAGGTGGGCGAGAGCGGCCCGCCGCTGCCGCTGTGGGTGGCGCGTCCCGTTATGAGCCTGCTGCTAAAGATGTTCACCGGCGACCTGACGCGCTTTGGCCTGCCCAAGCCGGATCACAAACTGTTCGAAAGCCATCCGCTGCTTAACTCGCAACTGCTGCACAATCTCCAGCACGGCAATGTCGCGGTCAAGCCGGATGTATCGCACTACGATGGCGACGACGTGGTGTTCAAGGACGGCAGCCGCGAGAAGCTGGACCTGGTGATCTACGCCACCGGCTACAAGTGGAGCTGCAAATACGCCGCCGAATACTTCGAATGGCGCGGCGGCAGGCCGCAGCTGTATCTGTCGATGTTCAGCCGCGATCACCGCAACCTGTTCGGCATCGGCTACGTGGAGACCAACTCCAGCGCCTACAAGCTGTTTGACACCGAGGCCTTCATGATCGCCGCTTACCTGCGCGACCAGCTGGACAACCCCGGCACCGCCAGCCGCTTCGACGAACTGATCGCGCATGACAATCCAGACCTGTCCGGAGGGCTGAAGTTTGTGCAGTCGCAGCGGCATGAGGTGTATCTGGAAGCGCATGCGCTCAAGTCCTACCTGAAGCGCTTGCGCCGCAAGATGGGCTGGCCGGAGCTGACCGAAAACTACTACGACAAGCTGCGCGTGGATACCGCCGCCGCCCGTCCCGCCGCCTTGCGCGCAGCGGCTTGAGGAGCGCCGCATGGAGAATACTTTTGAGTACTATCAGCAGCAAGCCACGCAACTGGATTTTGAAACCCGCGCATTGATCGACGGCCGCTTCGTCAACGCCATCTCTGCGGAGGAATTCGACACCGTCAATCCCGCCACCGGCCGCCGGCTGGCCGGCATCGCCCGTTGCGGCGCGCTGGAGGTGGACGACGCGGTCAGCGCCGCGCGCCGCGTGTTCGAGCGTGGCGATTGGTCGCGCGCCGCACCCAAGCACCGCAAGAGGGTGCTGCTGCGCTTTGCCGATCTGGTCGAAGCCAATCTGGAGACGTTGGCGCTGATGGAGAGCCTGGACTCCGGCAAACCGATACGCGATGCGCTGTCGGCCGATCTGCCGGACATGATCGAAAGCCTGCGCTGGCACGCGGAAGCCGCCGACAAGCTATACGACCAGGTGGCGCCGACCGCGCCGGACATCGTCGCCATGATCGTGCGCGAACCGATCGGCGTGGTGGGCGCGGTCTTGCCGTGGAATTTTCCGATTTATCTGGCCGGCTGGAAGATCGGCCCGGCGCTAGCCAGCGGCAACTCGCTCGTCATCAAGCCCGCCGAACAGACCACGCTGACGGCGCTGGTACTGGGCCGCCTGGCATTGGAAGCGGGCGTGCCGGACGGCGTGTTGAATATCGTGCCGGGCTATGGCGAGACGGTGGGGCAGGCGATCGGCCGCCATCGCGATATTGATTGCGTCAGCTTTACCGGCTCGGGGGAGGTGGGACGACAGTTCCTCAAATATTCGGCCGAGTCGAATATGAAGCGGGTGGTGCTGGAATGCGGTGGCAAGAGCCCGGCGCTGGTGCTGGCCGATGCCTACGATCTGGCCGGCGTGGCGCAGCAGGTGGCGCTGGGCGCGTTGTTCTGCCAGGGCGAGAATTGCAGCGCCGGTTCGCGGCTGATCGTGCACCGCTCGCGCAAGGACGAGCTGCTGGAAGAGGTCAAGCGCGCCTTCGACCAGTGGCGCGTCGGCGATCCGCTCGATCCTTCCACGCGGGTGGGGGCGATGATCGAGCCGCAGCATATGCGACGGGTGCTGGGCTACATTGAAAGCGGCAGGGCGCAAGGTGCGCAGCTGGTGTATGGCGGCCGTCAGTTGCGGCAGGAGAGCGGCGGCAGCTTTGTCGAGCCGACCATTTTTGATGGCGTGCGCGCGGAAATGATGATTGCCCGCGAGGAGATTTTCGGTCCGGTGCTGTCGGTGATGACGTTTGACGATCTGGCGCAGGGCGTGGCTATTGCCAACGATACCAGCTACGGGCTGGCGTCATCGGTCTATACCAGCAGCCTGGATGCGGCGCACGGCGTGGCGCGGCAGATTCGCGCCGGCACAGTGTCGGTCAACTGTTTTTCGGAGGGCGATACCGGCGTGCCGTTCGGTGGCTACAAGGAGTCCGGCTTCGGCGGGCGCGAGAAGTCGCTGCTGGCACATGACCAGTACACGGAGACCAAGACCATCTGGATGCAACTGGGAAGGGGCGCGCCATGACGACGACCACACCGGGCCGTGTGGCCTTGATTACGGGCGGCGCCGGCGGTATTGGCCGCGCCATCTGTCGCGGTTTTATCGAGCGTGGCATCCAGTGCGTGCTGGCGGATTACAACCAGGCGTCGCTCGACATGGCGGTCGCCGAACTGGGGCCGGCGGCGACCGGCGTGCAGATTGATCTGCGTGATTTCAATAAGCTGCCGGAGTTGCTGGCGCTGATACAGGAGCGCTACGGGCGGCTGGATATCCTGGTCAATAACGCCGCCATTACCGGCACCGGCCATTTCGAGGAGCGCTCGGTCGAGAATATTCTCGGCGAGTTGAATATCAACCTGCTGTCGCCGATTGTGCTGACGCGGCTGGCCTTTCCCGCCTTGCAGCGCTCAGGCGATGGCCGCGTGATCAACACCGTGTCGCTGGGCGGGATTTTCCCGCTGCCGGAGACGGGCATCTATTCGGCCACCAAGTTCGGACTGCGCGGCGCCATGCTGTGCCTTGGCATGGACACGGAGCGGCACGGCGTCAAGATCGGCAACGTCATGCCATCGGCGACCGAGACGCCGATGCTGATGCGCGAGGCGATCGAAGGCGGCAACACGCTGCAATTCATGGACCCGCCGCAGCAGCCGGAAGACGTGGCGAAGCAGGTGATGCGGATGCTGGATAGTCCGTGCCTGGAGCGCTATCCACGCGTCAGCGAATCGTGGACGGTGCGGCTGGCGATGCTGGTGCCAAACATGCTGCCCAAGCTGATACCGCTGTTCCGCAAGAAGGGCTTGCGCGGGCATGCGCGCTATCTGGAGTCGCTGCGGCGGCGCGGACTGGTACAAGTCCGCGCCGGCAAGTGGGAATTATCTTAAACTGCGGCTTGCGCGGCGTTGCTGTTACTGCCGGCCCGCTCCATGGGAATCAAACGTGGGGCGGGCGCGCCCTGGCGGATCTGGTTAGGCAGCATGCCGCACCAGCGCTTGAAGGCGCGGCGGAAGTTGCGGGCGTCGGTAAAGCCGGTGGCCATGGCGATATCGATCAGCGGCATGTCGCTGCGCTTCAGCAGATCCAGCGCGCATTCGTAGCGTACCTGGTCCACCAGTCGCTGGTAGGACGTGTCCAGTTCCGCCAGCCGGCGGCGCAGCGTGCGTTCGCTCAGGTTGAGCGCTTCGCCGATGCGCGCCAGCGCCGGCACTTCGTCGATGGAGCCGCGTAGCTCGTTCATGATGGACTCCACCAGATCGTTGCGCGGTGTTTCCTGTTCCAGCAGTTCGTCGATCTGCGCTTGCAGGCTGTCCTGCATGTAGCGGTCATGCGTGGGCAATGGGCAGTGATACCAGGCCATGTCGCAGATCAGCCGATTCAGCGGGGCGTTGAAGATCACCGGGCAGCGGAAGTATTCGCTGTAGGCCGCCGCATACTCGGGACGCGGATAGCGCAGTTCCAGCCGCGCCGGGCGGAAGTGCGAGCCGACCATCGCCCGCGACACTTCCACGCCGCTGACAAAAATCTCTTCGATAAAGAACGGCTCCAGCTCCGGATCGTGAAAGCGCGTATTCACCTCCGTGACGAAGTGGTGTTCGTCGAGGATGCTCATCTCGTTGGTGGTCAGCGCCCCGGCCGCGCGCTGGTATTTGATCAGGTACTGGAAGGCTTCGCCCAGCGTGGCGCAGGTCAGCATGCCGAGACCGGGCAAGCCGAAACACACCACCGTCTGGCGCGCGCCGGTGGCGATGCCGATGGCCGGATCGCCCCAGCGCTGCATGGCGCGCCGCACTAGCAGACTGGTTTGACGGTAGGAGACGCGGAAGTTGGCGTCGCACAGGTTCTCCGGCGTGAATCCCAGCCCCTTGCACAGGCGTTCCGCCGAGTGGCCCCGGCTGGCTACCAGTTGCAGCACCTGGCGGATCACATGCGGCGGCACATCGGCTGCGGCTTCGGCGTCGGGATGATGCGGTTTGACCGGCATGGGCGCTCCTTGGGTGAACTTTGCGGTTAGCATAGTACGGTTTGTGGCGGCTGGATCACGCATGGTCGCAGTGGCCGTTTCGGTGCCTTGTTTGGCCATTTTAGACCCGTTACGCGCCGCCGCCATCGTAAGCTTGGAAAAAAGCGGCAAGGCCGCCAACAACTGGGGACACGACATGACGCAACCTCCGACCTTCATCCTGTCCTGCACCTGGGCGCTGGGCATCGGCGGCACCACGATGATGCCGCTGCTGGTGACCAATGCGATGGCGCGCCTGCATCTGGACGAAGGGCAGGCGACCATGCTGACCGGCGCGGAGATGATCGGCATGCTGGTGGGCTGCATCGTGCTGCCGGCGCTGGCGCGGCGCGCGCCGACGGCGTTGACGGCAGGCGCCTTGCTGTTGCTGGCGCTGTGCCAGGCGGCGTGCATGCTGGTGCTGCCGGTGGCTGTATTCAGCGTGCTGCGGCTGGTGGCCGGTTTGTGCGAGGCGCAGATGATCGTCATGGTTGGCATCTGCCTGGCCTGTCATCGCGATGCGGAGCGTTTGTGGGGACTGGTGCTGCTGCTTTCCGGACTGGCGGTGGCGGGCGTGTTCACGCTGCTGACCCTGTTCCCCGATGCGGCCAGCGGCGCGGCGGTGTGGCAAGGACTGGCGCTGATGACGGCGGTGCTGGGCGTGGTGGCGCTGCGCGTGCCATCGTTGATCCCGGAGCGGCCGGCTGGCGTCGCGGTGGGACGGCAGCGCGGCATGGCGGAGATCTGGCTGGCGTGGGGCGTGTTTGTCGGCGTGTATAGCGTGCAGGCCGGCGTGTGGGCGGTGTCGGCCTTGCAGGGCGAGCGGATTGGCCTGACGCTGCCGCAGATCGGCGTGCTGCTGTCGGTGTCGTCGCTGCTGGGATTCTTTGGCGCGGTGGTGCCGGCGATACCGGCGCTGGCGGCGCGGCGCGGGCTGACGGTGATTGGCGCGCTGGCGGTGATGTTTGCGTCGGTGGCGTGCTTCTTCACCGCACATGACGCGCTGCTGTTCTTCGTCGGCCAGTTGATGCTGAACGCGGCCTTCTACACCATCATGGCGGTGCTGAACAGTTTCATCTCGGCGCAGGACCGCGACGGTACGCTGCTGTCTCGCTCCGTGGTGGTGACGTTTGCGGCGGTGGCACTGGGCACTGTGGGCGCGGGCGAGTTGTTCCAGGATGCCGGCGGCATGGGCGTGGTCGTGTTTGCGCTGCTGGCGCTGGCGGGCAGCGTGCCGCTCGGCCTCAAGGCCTTGCGCGGCACGCCAAATGTCAGCGCATCACCAGTGCTTTGACGGCGGCCAGCGAGGCGCCGCCGGTTTTGGTGGCCTGGACCTGATTGCGGCCGCCTTCCTTGGCCACGTACATGGCGCGGTCGGCGGCGACGAACAGCGACTCGGTGTTGTCCAATTGGTGCGGGTGGATGGTGGCCACGCCGATGCTGACCGTCAGCCATGCCGAGGTGGTGGAACGCGGATGCGGGATTTGCAGCGATTCGATGTGGTTGCGGATCGCTTCGGCCAGCAGGTAGGCAGCGTCGCCATCGGTTTCGGCGAACAGCAGCACGAATTCCTCGCCGCCGTAGCGCGCCGCCAGGTCGGTCGGCCGCAGCGCGTGCGAGGCGATGGCGGCCGCGACCTGTTGCAGGCAGCTGTCGCCGGCCGGGTGGCCCAGCGTGTCGTTGTAAAGCTTGAAGTGGTCGACGTCCAGCACCACCAGCGACAAGGGCTGGCCGCTGCGCATGGCGCGCTGCCATTCTTTTTCCAGGAAGCTGTCGAAGTGGCGGCGGTTGGCGATCTTGGTCAGCGGGTCGACCATGGCGGCGCGCAGCAGAGTGTCTTCCGACTGCTTGTGGTGGGTGATGTCGTGCAGCAGGCCGATAAACAGCGGCTGGCGCAGGTACATCGGCGTCAGCGTCAGGTCCATGCACACCGAACTGCCGTTGCGGTGGCGGATGATCACTTCGCGCGTGCCGTGGTTGTGCGCTGTCTGCGGGGCGGCGGCGTAGCGCTCGAAGTAGTCCAGGTATTCCTGCGCCACCAGGGGGTTGAGCAGCTCGGCGATGGTGCTGCCGGCCAGTTCGTCGGCCTGGTAGCCCAGGTATTTGTCGCAGGCCGGATTGGTAAACTGGATGCGGCCATCGGCTTCGATGATCAACAGGCCTTCGGCCATGTTGTTGACGATGGTGCGCAGGCGCTCGGCCTGTTCTTCGTGGGTCTCGCTGCGGCTGCGGATTTGCAGTTGCGTGCGGACCCGCGCGCAGACTTCCGCCATGCGCAGCGGCTTGCTGATGTAGTCGACCGCGCCGAGGTCGAAACCGGCCACCACATCGTCGGTATCGCTGAGCGCGCTCATGAAAATTACGGGGATGCGCTGAGTAGCTTCGTAGCTTTTGAGCTGGCGGCAGGTTTCATAGCCGTCCATCCCCGGCATCATGATGTCGAGCAGGATCAGGTCCGGATGGACGCGGCGGGCGATTTTCAGCGCGCGTTCGCCGCTGGTGGCCACAAAGGTCTGGTATCCCTGTTCGACCATCATCTTGCGCAGCGCACCCAGGTTCTCGGGGGCGTCGTCCACGATCAGGATCGCGGCATCGCGCCGCGTCGCGTAACTCAAACTTCCGGAATTCATTGGCGAGCGCCTTTAACCTGACAGATGGCGCAGGCGTCTCCGGCCGGTTGCGGGGGGCGGCAACGGCGTTGGCAAGCAGTGACGGTGAGGGCGCGTTTCAACAAGGCTGGCCTGATATGAAAGTGACTATCCGTTCAAATCATACCGCTTTGCAACGCCTGTAGGTGAAAAAAAATCCAAGCGAACGAGGGTGTTGCATTGGATGCATCAGGTGGCACTCAGGCTCGCGCCAGATGGTGTAAGTAATGTTGGTGGGATGTTACGGAATCGGCCGTTTTAGGTGACTATTGGTGATAAAGTCGCCGGCGATGTGTTGTATTTTTGCGGGTAGCCGTCATCGTACAACGGCCGCCCGCAATGGTGCTGCTTACAGTTTTGCGGCGATCAGCTTGCCCAGGATTTCGATGCCGTGGCGAATGCGTTCCGGCGGCACGGTGACGAACGACAGGCGCAGCGTGTTGGTGGCCGGCTCGTTGGCGTAGAACGGCGAACCCGGCACGAAAGCGACTTTTTGCGCGATCGCTTCGTCCAGCAGTTTCATGGCGTCGATGTGCTTCGGCAGCGTGACCCAGATGAACATGCCGCCTTCCGGCTTGGTCCACTCAACGCCGGCCGGGAAGTGCTGGGCCATCGCGTCCAGCATGACCTGGCACTGGTCGCCGTACAGCGCGCGGATTTTTGGAATGTGCTGGTCAAGGAAACCGTCCTTGATCACTTCGTGCACCACCATCTGGGTCAGCTGCGAAGTGTGCAGGTCGGCCGCTTGCTTGGCCAGTTCCAGGCGGCGCGCCAGCGGCAGCGGGGCTACTACGTAGCCGAGGCGGATGCCAGGCGTCAGCACCTTGGAGAAGGAGCCCATGTAGATCACGCCGTCCGGGTTCATCGCCACCATCTTCGGCAGCGGCTCGCCTTTGTAGCTCAGCGAACCGTACGGATCGTCCTCGATCAGCGGCAGGCCCAGACGGGCGCAGGTCTCCACCAGTTCCTGGCGGCGCTCGAACGACAGGCTGCGGCCGGTCGGGTTCTGGAAGTTAGGCAGCGAGTACAGCAGGCGCGCGCCTTCTGCGACGGCGGCGATCGACGACGGCACCAGGCCATGGTCGTCGGTATCCACCGATTTGAATTCCGGCAGGTAGACCGAGAAGGCTTGCAGGGCGCCCAGGTAGGACGGCGTCTCGACCAGCACGCGGCTACCTTCGTCGATCAGCACTTTGCCCAGCAGGTCGAGCGCTTGCTGCGAACCGGAGGTCATCAGCACTTGTTCCGGCAGGATCTTGGCGCCGCCGGTCGACAGCGATTCGGCGATCCACTGGCGCAGCGGGGTGTAGCCGTCGGTCGGGCCGTATTGCAGTGCGACTTTGCCGTTATTGGTCAGCACTTTGTCGTAGGCGACTTTCATTTCCTCGACCGGGAAGGTCAGCGGCGACGGCAGGCCGCCGGCGAAGGAGATGATCTCCGGCTGTTGCGTGATCTTCAGGATCTCGCGGATGAAGGAAGCTTGCAGCTGTTCGGCGCGTTCGGCGAACTGCCACTGGATCGGATTGGGATTTTCGATTTTCATACGTGTCTCACTAGAGGATAACAACAAGCTCGCTTGTGGCGTGCTTTTATAGATGGAACGGCAACGGGTAAGCTGCCGCCCGCTTTACGCGACTTCCGCGATCAGTTCGATTTCGACGCAGGCGCCAAGCGGGATTTGAGCGACACCAAAGGCCGAGCGGGCGTGTTTGCCGGCATCGCCGAAGACTTCGCCCAGCAGCTCGGAAGCGCCGTTGGTGACCAGGTGTTGTTCAGTAAATTCAGAGGTGGAGTTCACCAGGCTCATGACTTTGACGATGCGCTTGACGCGGGTCAGGTCGCCGCCGACAGCCGCTTGCAGGGTGCCGATCAGGTCGATGGCGATGGCGCGTGCGGCGGCCTTGCCCTCTGCGGTGTCGATGTTCTTGCCTAGCTGGCCGACCCAGACGCTGCCGTCGGCGCGTTTGGCGATGTGGCCCGACAGGAATACCAGATTGCCGGTTTGAGCGTACATGACGTAGGCGGCGGCCGGGGTGGCTGGCGCAGCCAGGGTGATATCCAGCGCTTTGAGTTTTTCGTAAACAGACATGTGCTTATCCAGTTGTTATGTGTGTTGAGACCGATATTGTACTCTCGCGGCGCGGCAGCTCTCCAGTTGCCGTGAAATCGAGATAGTGTACGGCGTCAGCCGCGTTTTACCTGCATTTTGCGGCCTGTTGCCACGGTGGCGATGACGGCGATTGCAAATACCAGGGTGGGCCACTCCAGCGTCTCGCCTAGCACCACGGTGGCGCCCAGTACAGAGAGGAAGGGCTGGACCAGCTGTACTTGTCCCACCCGCGCCACGCCGCCCAGCGCCATGCCGCGGTACCAGAAGAAAAAGCCGATAAACATAGAGAATACCGAGACGTAGGCAAAGCCGGTCCAGGCGGCGGCGCTGGCGTGGGCCAGTTGCGCGCTGTCCTGCCAGGCCAGCCAGCCGACTACCGGCAGCAGCGGCGGTGCGGCCAGGATCAGCGCCCAGCAGATGGTTTGCTGGCCGCCCAGCGTTTGCGACAGGCGGCCACCGGCGGCGTAGCCCATGGCGGCCAGCAGCACCGCCAGGAAGATCGCCACGTCGGCGGCGTGCAGGGCGCCGCCGCTCTGGCGCAGCGCAAAGCCGATCACCAGTACAGATCCTAAGATGGCCATGATCCAGAAGCCTTTGGACGGTTTCTCGCCGCCCAGCAGGGCCGCGAACATGGCGGTGGCCAGCGGCAGCACGCCGACCAGCACGGCGCCGTGGGCGGCCGGCAGGGTGCGCATGGCCACTGAAGTCAGCCACGGGAAGCCGATGACGCAGCCGATGGCCACCATGGCGAGGGCGGGCAGGGCGGAGCGCGGCGGCAGCGGCGCGCGTTTCCAGTACAGCCAGCCGGCGGCCAGGATGGCGGCGGTCAGAGCGCGGCCCAGAGCGACGAACATCGGCGACAGGCCGACGCCGGCGGTGCCCATGCCGCCGTTGACCGCCAGGCGGGTGAAGGGCAGCGTCAGGCTGAAGATAGCCACGCCGATCAGGCCTAGCAGCATGCCGGTGGTTTCATCGCTAAGGCGGCGGTGAGTGGTCAGGACTGGTGTATTTGTATTCATGGGTTTATGCTACGTGACAAAACCAGTACAGTGCCAGTACACTTCGCAACATAATTTCTTATACTGTGACGGTAATATGACCAATACACGACCACGCACTTCGCTGTTGGGAGCCGCTGCGGCAGCGGCGGCGGAAGCAGTCAATGAAGCGCTGGCCGCCGCACAGGCCCGCGAGACGCGTGCCTTGGCCGCGCCGGCGCCCGGTCCGGCGGTGACGTCGGTGCCGGTGCCGGTGCC
>NZ_WWCT01000030.1 GCF_009857605.1 Duganella levis
TTTGAAACAGCTTCATGAAGAACTAAAGGAGTTGGGCTTTGAAGGGTCTTACGACCGGGTTGCAGCGTTCGCCAGGGTATGGCGGGCGGGTCAAACTGACAGGGTCAATTCAGCTAGCAAACGCACAATATTGATAAATCCTGCGGATTCAATAATTCCCAAGTGGCAAGCACAACTTTAGTAGTTATTCCTGACGGAAGTGTGATCTTATGAAGAGCAGATTCCAAATCTACGCCGTCGTTTAACAGCTCACAGAAGCTAGACCAAGATTTCTGCGCCTCTGGGTGTTCCGACGATACGTCCACAGTATCGATAAGGTGAGTAGCTAGCGCCCCCATCCCAGACAATCCGTACGCTGCCGAAGCACCGCTTCCTAAAATAATTACAGGCGAATGATTGTAATAATCCTGCGCTTGCTTCGCGATGAGCTCTTTTTCGGCGTCCATAAGCAAATTCCGGTGACGGTGAGTTACAAATTCCACAATAGCCTACCATACCATCGGTACAAATAGCCATTAGGCAATTTTCGTTCCTAAACTCGTGAACTCGCCTGTGGAATGCCTTCGGAGTTGCTCTAAACAGGCAGCAGTGCCTCCTAACTGCGCTCAATGCTTGCCTCCCGTCCACCGTGCAATGCGTGCGGGGGTAACCCTACGCAATATCGTCCCGGCGCAAATCCGAGCCGCGCTGAGCAAAGCGTGATCCGAGCGGACCGGAGATAGACCGGAAGCATCCCTAACGGCCTTCACCAAAATCACCTCTTCTCGATGCACCTGGCAAGGCCTACCGCATACCACGACCTAAACATCCGCCGAGCCCAGAGCCACGGATTCGAACTCCGTTCACCTGCGAGCGCCCGATAGTGACGCGGAATCGTCTTTGCCGTATGACTCATTAAGTGAGTCGGCCCATCAAATATTTTGCGCCGCTTCAAAGCCCCTCAAACTGACCCAGAGTACTCTCGCCAGACACCTTTGACAGGAGTACGCCATGCAACAGTCCGACGAAGAGGTATTTGAAAACGCGGTCAAATCACTCGAAGCGACAGCAGCCAGCGCTGGAATGCATCTCGAAATTGATTCCACCGCACGCCGCATTTACGCGCGTGAAATAAAAGCGATGTCCGATAATCTTCGAAGTGACGTCGCTAGAGGGAAATTGACTTGGGTGCAGGCGGCGCAACAGGCCCAGACTACGCGCAACATCATCATGCAGCTCTCCAGATCGAATACCACGCCCGTTGGCCGAGCTTACGCACAACGTACGAAGCTTGAGGGTCGTGGCCTGAATGCGTTAGTCGCCGAAAAAACAGTCAAGCTGTTCGGTAAAAGCGCTCTCTTTGACAGGCTCACTTCGTCACAACAGAATCGTGTATTTGCTGAGATTGTCGCGTCGGCTGGCAGGTCTCAGCCCGTGGTTACGCGCAATGTCGCGCGATTATCTTACTTGGGACGGAGCGTCATTCTGCTGTCAGTGGCTCTGTCGATATACAACGTTCTAACCGCTCGTGATAAATCTACTGCGATCAAGCGCGAGGTCGCAACAACTGCGGCAGGAATCGGCGGCAGCATCGCGGCAGGCGCTCTTGCGGGATTGGCGTGTGGCCCAGGCGCACCGGTATGTGTGACAATAGGAGCGTTTGTCGGAGGGGCTCTGGCGGCCTTCGGTGCTGGATTTATTTGGTAGGTACGCTCGTGAAACTACTTTCGACCTCAGAACTAGGTATACAGCGGGCATCGCCCTATACGGATACGGAGCTGGCTTCATCCCAGCTCCTGCTAAATGGCAAGCCCTCCGGAGTTATCGTGACCGGAGAGGTATTAGAGGCTGCTGTGGAATGGCGCGGCTATCACATTGTCTTTCTTACCGATGACATCCCGTTCGAAGATATGCTTCGAATTTATATGTTCGACGCCAATATGGTGTTGGTCGATGCGGCCGTGCTTGGTGCGATGTATTCTACTGGCACGTTTGCCGAACTGAGCCTGCAACCACCGGATGCGTTGTCGTTCCGCTTCTTCGGTGGGACCCGTTGGCGTGTGGTGCTGCTCACCGAGCGGGAGTTTGCACTGCCCTTTGTTTCCGACCCAAGCGGCGTAAGCCGAAAGTTCAAATTCTCCAGATACTTCCGGGTGGAAGGCAAGCCACAGCCAGAAAGACGGAAAAGCATATCCGGTCAGTCTGAAACAACTATTGAGACTCAGATTGGCTCATTGAGGAGCCTCCTGATCTCAGCAGCGGCCTCCTCGCGCGAGACAATTGCGGTGTTCGGGCATTGACTCGATCCACTGAATTTGGTTGTCTGGAACAGCAGGCGTCTTCACACTCGCCGTATTCAAGCCAATGACCGCAGCCAGCAAGAGCACCAGAAATGTATTCGTTTGCATGACTTGCTCCTTACGAAGATGTCTTGGAAGGATGCGGCCTTAACATACGCAGCCGCACGACGATATAGCTTCTGTGTTACTCTGCAAGACGGCCATCGTTTGCCGTCTTCGCCGCCCGCCTAGTTGACGACTGGAATAACCAATATCTCCATGCGTCTCAACAACCCCAATCAAAACCATTTGCTGGCCGCCCTGCTCGACGCCGAGTTCGACCGCATTTCGCCGTACCTCGAACCGATCATGATGCGCCTCGGCGATGTGCTGTATGAATCGGGCGGCGTGCTCAATCATGTGTATTTCCCGACCTCCGCCATCGTCTCGCTGCATTACGTGCTGGAGAACGGCAGTTCGTCGGAAATCGCCGGTGTCGGCAATGAAGGCATCCTCGGCATCTCGCTGTTCATGGGCGGAAACACCACGCCCAGCCGCGCGGTGGTGCAGACGGCGGGCCACGGCTACCGCCTCAAGTCGCACATCCTGATGGAAGAATTCAACCGCGCCGGGCCGGTGATGCGTCTGCTGCTGCGCTACACGCAAGCCTTGATCACGCAGATGTCGCAAACGGCCATCTGCAACCGTCATCACACGTTGGACCAGCAGTTATGCCGCTGGCTGCTGCAAACGCTGGACCGTCTGCCGACCAACGAGCTGACCATGACGCAGGAACTGATCTCCAACATGCTCGGTGTGCGGCGCGAAGGCGTGACAGTGGCGGCAGGCCGATTGCAGACGCAGGGATACATCAGTTGCCGGCGCGGCCACATCTCGGTCATCGACCGCATCGGTCTGGAAAAAGACGTCTGCGAATGCTACGACGTCGTTAAAAAAGAATTCGCGCGCCTGATGTCGGATGTGCGTCAACGCCAGGGCGTCAAATGAAAACAGTACTCCTCCCCGAAGGCAATGCCCTCAAGGCTGATGCCCTGCAACTGGCGATTCACAACAGCGCCAATTTCTCCAGCATCGCGACCGATGCACAGGGCGTGATCCAGATCTTCAACGTCGGCGCCGAACGCATGCTGGGCTACAGCGCGGCGGAAGTGGTCAACCAGATTACGCCGGCCGGCATCTCCGATGCTCAGGAAATTATTGCGCGCGCTGCTGCGCTCAGCCTGGAAGCGGGTATGGACATCCGGCCGGGCTTTGAGGCACTGGTGTTCAAAGCGTCGCGCGGCATCGAGGACATTTACGAGCTGACCTACATCCGCAAAGATGGTAGCCGCTTCCCCGCCATCGTTTCTGTCAGCCCGCTGCGCGATGCGCATGAAAAAATCATCGGCTATCTGCTGATGGGAACCGACAACACGGCGCGCAAGCAGGTGGAAGCCGAGCAATACTTGCTGGACCAGCGTCTGCGCGAACAACAGCTGGCGCTACAGGAAACCAACGTGGCGCTGGAAGCAGCGCGCGCGGCAGCCGAAAAGGCCAATCGCGCCAAGTCTGATTTCCTGTCGAGCATGAGCCACGAGTTGCGCACGCCGCTCAATGCGGTGCTCGGCTTTGCGCAGCTATTGGCGTCCGACAAACCGCCACCGACCACGTCGCAACAGCGTTCGCTCGACCAGATTCTCAAGGGTGGCTGGTATTTGCTACAGCTGATTAACGAGATTCTCGATCTGGCCATGATCGAATCCGGCAAGGTCACCATGTCGCAGGAATCCATGGGCCTGACCGAAGTCTTCAAGGATTGCCAGGCGATGATCGGTCCGCTGGCCGACAAGCGCGGCATCCACCTGGTCTTCCCCAAATTGAGCCGGCGCTTTTTCGTGCATGCGGATCGCACGCGCGTGAAACAGGTGATGATTAACCTGCTCTCCAACGCTGTCAAATACAACCGCCGCGGCGGCATGGTGGCGGTCGAGTGCGGTGAAGGCCGCGAGGGCATGGTACGGATCAGCGTGACCGATAACGGCGCCGGCCTGTCGCCCGATCAGGTCGACAAATTGTTCCAGCCGTTTAACCGCCTCGGACAAGAAGATGGCGCCGAGGAAGGCACAGGTATCGGCCTGGTGGTGACCAAGCAGCTGACCGAACTGATGGGCGGCTCGATCGGCGTCCGCAGTAACGAAGGCACTGGCACCACGTTCTGGATCGAGCTGGTCGCCAGCGATGAACCAACGCTGGAGCCGATGGCGCTGGATGAACTGCTGCTGCCAGAGACCCAGGATACCGAGTCACAGGCTACCTTGCTGTACATCGAAGACAACCCGGCCAATCTGGCGCTGGTGGAGCAGTTGATCTTGCGCCGCAGCGACCTCAAACTGCTGACCGCCATCGATGGCCACATGGGTATCCAGCTGGCGCAGGCCTACCAGCCGGACGTGATTTTAATGGACATCAATCTGCCAGGGATCAGCGGCTACGGCTGCCTGAAGATCCTGCAAGACAATCCGGCGACGGCGCATATTCCGGTGTTGGCCCTGTCGGCAAACGCCATGCCGCGCGACATAGAAAAAGGGATGGAGGCGGGATTCCTCCGCTATCTGACCAAGCCGATCAATGTAGTGGAGTTCATGAGCGCGCTGGATATGGCCCTTGAATTCTCCGTCGTACACACAGGAAATGCATCATGATTGAACCATCCGAAATAATCCGTGCGGGCATCCTGATCGTTGACGACCAGGATGCAAACGTGATGCTGCTGGAGCAAATGCTGAAGAACGCCGGCTACACCAACGTCAGCAGCACGATGGACCCGTTTGCCGTCTGCGACCTGCATCGCACCCATCACTACGACTTGATTTTGCTGGATCTGCAGATGCCCGGCATGGATGGCTTTGCGGTGCTGGAAGCGCTCAAGGAAGTCGAGCCGGACGGCTATGTGCCGGTGCTGGTGGTCACCGCGCAGCCGGGCCATAAACTGCGCGCGCTGCAAGCCGGTGCGCGCGACTTTGTCAGCAAGCCGTTCGAGCTGATCGAAGTGGAGACGCGCATCCGCAATATGCTGGAGGTGCGCCTGCTGCATCGCAATCTGGAAAAGATGGTCGAGGAACGCACCGCGCAGTTGCGCGCCAGTGAAGCACGCTTTCAACGCTTCGCGGAATTGTCGACGGACTGGTATTGGGAACAGGATGCCGAGGGCGAGCTCACCAACTGGTCCGGCCCGGTCGCCGACATGGTGGGCATCGGCGGCACCGAGACCGATGGTTGGGATGTCGAGGAACGCGCGCTGTTACAGTCGAATATCGCGGAGCGCAAGCCCTTCCTGGACTTTGTGTACAGCCGGGCCACGGCAGCGGGCGCGGTGCAATATCTGCAAGTGAGCGGCGAGCCGATGTTTGACGAGGCCAGCCGCTTCATCGGCTATCGCGGCGTGGGACGTGACGTCACGGCGATGGCGGCGATGTTCGCCCGCCCCGAGTAAGCCAGTTCAGCTGGCTGGCTGCACCAGGATCGCGCTGGCGATCACTTGGAACAGGCGGTCCACGCGGGACGCGAACAACGGCTGATCGTTCAGCCACGCCAGCGCGCTGACCAGCGCAAACAAGTCCGCCCCATCGATATCCAGCCGCGCCTCGCCCTGCGCCTGCGCGCGCGCCAGCAGATGCGAGCCCGACGCACGCATCGACACGCATGACGCATGCAGGGCCGAATCCGGCTCAGCTATGGCGGCTGTCATTGCAGAAATCACGCCGCGATGGCTATGCGTAAGCGTGACCATCTCGCGCAACCACAACACCAGCGCATTGCCGGTCGACGCTACCGTTTCAAGCTCACCGGCCTTCGCCGTCAGCTGATCAAAACTCTTGCGCAGCAACGCGTCCAACAAGGCTTCCCGCGACGGGAAGTGGCGGTAGAGCGTGCCAATCCCCACTCCGGCCCTGCGGGCGACTTCACGCATGGAGGCGTCCGCCCCCTGCTCGGCGACGACCTCGCGCCCTACCTCAAACAGATGATCGTAATTTTTTTGGGCGTCAGAACGCATCAGATAGCTTGACAAACGGAGCACTGCTCCGTATATTGAAAACATAAACGGAGCGCTGCTCCACCTTTTCGGAGCTTTGCTCCGGTACTCATTATCAATTCTCGCAAAAGGAAAAGCAATGTCAAACACGACGATGAAAGCGATTCGACAACATGCCTTCGGAGGCCCCGAGGTATTGCAGTATGAAGATGCGCCGATGCCCGAGCTCGATTCCGGCGAAGTGCTGGTACGCGTGCACGCGGTCGGTGTGAATCCGCCGGACTGGTACCTGCGTGACGGCTACAAGATGCTGCCGCCGGAATGGCAACCGCCGGTGTCGTTTCCGCTGATTCTGGGCACGGACGTGTCGGGCGTCATTGCGGCGGTGGCAGAGGATGTGACCGGCTTCGCCGTGGGCGACGAAGTATTCGCCATGGTGCGCTTCCCCACCGGCCTGGCGGGCGGCAGCCGCGCCTATGCGGAATACGTCAGCGTACCCGCAGCGGAAATGGCGCGCAAACCGGCCGGCATCGACCATATGCAGGCCGCCGCCGCACCGATGTCGCTGCTGACCGCCTGGCAATTCATGATTGAGCTTGGCCACGATGTTCAGAACCCGTTGCAGCCAAATCGCCATGAGCCGGTTCCGCTTGAAGGCAAGACCGTCCTCGTCAACGGCGCGGCCGGTGGCGTCGGCCACTTCGCGGTGCAGCTGGCGAAGTGGCGCGGCGCCCGCGTGATTGCGGTGGCCTCGGGCGAACACACGGCAATGCTGCGCGATCTCGGCGCGGACGAGGTCATCGACTACACCCAGACTGCCGCCGAGGACGTTGTGCGCGATGTTGACCTGGTCATCGACGCGGTGGGTGGTCCGACCTCGGGCCGCTTCTTGCGCACGCTGAAGCGTGGCGGCGCGTTGTTCCCGGTATTCCCGCTGGGCTTCTCCGGTAGCGAAGAGGCTGAGAAGCTAGGCGTGACAGTGTCGTCGACGCAAGTGCGCTCCAGCGGTGCGCAACTCGCAGAACTCGCGCTGCTGCTGGATGCTGGAACGATTCGCGCCGTCATCGACAGTACCTATCCGCTGGCCGAAGCACGCAAGGCCCACGAGCGCGCAGCCGCCGGCCACATTCGCGGCAAGATCGTTCTCACGGTGGCGTGATGGAAACCACACCTCACGGCACAACGCAGTGGTTCGAGATGGTGGGCGAGGTGCTGGTGGACGCCGCCATGCAGGCCGGACTTCCACCGGAGTGCAATGTTCGCCTGGTGGAGCGCTACATCGACGGTATCGAACTGAGTCCAGGGCTAGTCCAGGGCCTGCGCTTTGACATCATCAATGGCAAGCCGGCCTTCCAGCTCGGCGCCGGGCGCGACGAGCGAGGGGACATCACGGTCGAGGTAACGAAAGCAGCCTCGTACACGCTCAACACCTTGCGCAGTGATGACCCGCACTTTCACGCCGCGTTCGTAAATTTACAGGCCGCCGGCGAATTGAAGATCGACGGCGACCTGTCGCAGCTAGGAAGCTGGTTCAGCGCAGTGCATGACCGGATCGTGGATCGAACAAACTAGCAGAGAAAGATGCTATTCTTGTAAGTCATAGATTATCGCGCCTCAAGGAAAATATGCGTCAACTGCTTACCTGCTTACTTCTCATTGCTTTAGCCGGCTGCTCCACGGTCGACGTAACGTCCAGGCAATTCATTCCGAAAGATGCAGGCAAGCTATCGATGCTGAAGAAGACAGCACCGGACTACCAGGTTGACAATATCGAATTCAAGCACCCGGATGGCGCCATTAGCCGGGGCATCTTCGTGCATAAGCCCGACGCGCAATTCACGGTGCTGTACTTCATGGGCTCGGGCGTTCGGATCGATGTCAATGGCGCATTCATCGCCAAGCCGTTTGTCGACATGAACGCCAATTTCATCAGCTACGACTATCACGATTTTGGCCGTAGCGATGCGCCCGAATCCGCATTTGGCCTGCCAGAGCTGAATGCGGAAGCCCTGGCCCTGTATGACCATGTACGCGCAACGACCACCGGAAAACTGGTCGTCCACGGCCATTCGTTTGGCAGCTTTGTCGCCGCCGCACTGGCCAAACAGCGGCATCTGGACGCCCTCGTACTGGAAGGCACCGGCACCAGCGCGCAAGCGTATGCGGACAATATGGTGCCGTGGTACGGCAAGCCCTTCGTGCGCATTAAGCTGGATCAGGAACTGCTGTCGATCGACAACCGCGTCGCCCTACGGACGTATCAAGATCCTGTGCTCATCATCAGCGGCGTCAACGACGTGCAGACGCCGCTTGCCACCTCCCGCGAACTATTCGACAGTCTGAGTAATCAGCATAAACGGTTTGAAGCGGTTAAAGAGGCAGGCCATATGAATGCCATGACGAAACCGGAAACACGTCGTACATATCAGGCTTTTATGGGCGGCGTTTACGAGTAGGCGTCGCGAAAACAGTAGCGTTCCCGCCAGCTGGAGCGGCTACAATGACAGCATCTTTAAACAATAGAAAACTGCACCATGACTTACGAAGAATTCCTAGATGAGATTGCAACATTGCTCACCGAGATGTACGACCTGACCGATGAAGCTGCGATCAAGCTGGTGGTTGATGCGCAAGATAACGATTACTTTGTCGTGCATGACGACAAGGAAGAGTTGCGCACCGTGGCCCAAGCCAAGCTGGATGCCGCCGCCATCTACGAAGCCAAGCAGAACAAGAATCAAACCCAGCGCAAGCAGCAGCAACGCCAGGTACAAAAGAAAAAAGCGCCCTGAACTGACACAGCATTCAATTGCCGCCGACGCTGACTTTTCGTCACAGACAACATCACGCACGAGGAAGCACTGCGCATCTATTTACTCGATGCTGGGTTAGAAGTGGTGGACTCTGCCTGGATGGGTGCAATGTACGCCACCGGCGTGTTCTCGCTGATCCAGCTTCAGGCGCCCAATAGCATTCGTTTTCTCTTTTTTGGCGACACTGAATGGACGGTGGAGTTGCTCAACGACGAGACCTTTACGGTCCCGTTCACCGAGCCTCGCGGCGTCCACCGTCCATTCAAATTTCACCGGCACTTCAAGATACTTAGCGATCCCAAGCCTGAGTCCCGGTAAGCACTAGAACGCCGCCCGCAGGCCGATGCTGACGCGGCGGCCGACATCTTCCAACGTCAGGAACTGGCTCTCGTTCAGCGCGTATTCATGCGTACGCGCGTTGTTGAGATTGATGGCGTCGGCATACAGCGACAGGGTCGGCGTCAGGTTGTAACGCAGGCTGGCGTCCGTCTGGCCGTAGGCCGCGCGGGTGCGTGGCTGGGTGCTGCCGCCGCCGCAATCGACCGAGAAGTGATTGCGCCAGTTGTAGCTCACGCGCGCCTGGAACTTGCTGTTCTCGTAGAACAGCGAGCCGTTATACGACTGCGGCGACAGGCCCGGATAACCGCACGCCGGCGTGCTGCTGTCGACCTCGCGGCTGGCGCTGGCGTCTACATACGTGTAGTTGGCCGTCACGCCGAAGCCGCGCAGCCACGGAATCGCGGTGTCGAACGCATACTGGCCGGCGATCTCCACGCCCTTGATCTTGCCCTTCTGGCCGTTGCGCACGCGGGTGTCGTGGACGATTTCGTCAAACTGCGGAATCTTCATGTCCACCAGCCGCGTTTCCAGAAAGTCCGACACGTATTTCTGGAACACCGCCGCGCTGACGTAGTTGGTTTTCGACAGATACCATTCCCACGACACATCGTAGTTGTTGGACTTCATCGGCTTCAGATAAGGATTGCCGCCGCCGGTCTGCACGTCGCCGAAGCGGCCGCCGTAGTAGTTATCCACGCCCATCTGGTTCAGCGTCGGCCGCGTCTCGGTCTTGGAGGCGGCCAGGCGCAGCAGCATCTCCGAGGTCAGGTCGAATTTCAGGTTGGCCGACGGCAGCACGCTGTTGTAGCTGTTGCTGACCGTGGTGGTGGTCATCGGCCCCCAGTTGGAAATAAAGGTGGTGTCGTTCGGGCTCTTGGTGGCAGACAGCAGCACGCGGCTGATACCGGTCGAGCTCGATTGCACATGCACCACGCGCACGCCGGCATTGGCCGACCAGCCCGCGCCTTCCCACTTGCTGTCGACGAAGAAGTTGGACACCTTCTCCTTCACACCCCACATCGACGGCAAGGTATAGTCGATCGCCATCGGGCCGTTGGGATACTTGGTGGTGTCCAGGTACAACGCCGGGTCGTTGGACTGCGCCAGGATCGAGCGCTGGTTCAGGTAATTCATGTACGCGTACGGATCGAAGCTCAGGTAGGCGCTCGGCACCTGCGCGCCATTGCCCATGAAGTTATCCATCGGCGTCACCGTGAACAGCGATGACGGCAGCGGCAGATGGTAGCCGCTGTAGGTGTTCCACGCATCGTTCTTCCACTCGGTGCGGTCGACGCTGCGCTGCGAATAGCCAAGGCCGGTATCGACGCCCTTGAAATAGCCGATCTCATGATTCCAGTTCAGGCTGAGCCGGCCTTCCGACAGCTTGTCATGGTTGCGGATGTCGCCATTGGAGACGGCGTGTGCGCGCACCGCAGTCGGATCGGCAATGCCGTCGCCAAACACCACCGACGGCGTGCCGCCAAAGCTCAGCACGTCGCCATTTTTCGGCACCATGCCCGCCACCACCCACATATCCGGCGAGTACGAGGTAGTGCGCGAGGTCGATACATCGCCCTCCAGCTTCCACTCCGGCGCCAGTGCCCACTTGGAATTCAGGCCGAACGCGCGCGTGATCGACAGCCGGTCGCCGCCCTTGACGATCATGTCGTTGGAGTTGGCCTCGCCCAGCAGGCTGCCGGGACCGGACAGCGCCGGGTTGTTGGCATAAAACGTCGCGCCCGGACGCAGGAAGCTGGTGACCTGGTTGTTCTGGTTCACCTGCGCGCCCAGCAGTTGCGGGTTGATCCAGTCGCTGAAAGCGATCACGTCGTTGCGCTGGTCCAACCGCGAATACAGCGCGTCGGCCGTCATCTTCCACGTCGGCGACGGGTTGTATTGCACCGTCAGATTGCCGACCAGGCGCTTGCGGCTTTCGTTTTCCTGCTGGTAGCCGAAGCTCTGCGGCAGGTAGAGTTTTTTGGTGGTGACGTCGGCCATGGTCAGGCCCTTCGAATTCAGGTCGCCGTTGATCAGCGAAACGTCGCGGTAATTCCACGCATCGGTAATCGCCTTGTTCTGCTTGGAGGCGCGGTCGGTGTACGACAGCGAGGTGGTCACGCCAAAGTTGCGCTCGGCGTTGGCGAACGAGTACATGCCGCTGATGTTGGGCGTCTTCTTCTCCGAGTTGGAGTCGTACGATTCCGACACATTGACCACCGAGGTGTGCCCGGTCTTGCCGGACAAGGGCCGCGCGGTCTGGATGTCCACCGTGGAGCCGATGCCGCCCTCGGGCAGGAACGGCTGCGAGGTCTTGTACACCAGCGCCTTCGAGATCAGGTCGGACGACAGCAGGTCGAATGAAAACTCGCGGCCACCGGTATCGCTGGTCAGCGTGCGGCCGTTGACCAGCACGTTGTTGAACTCCGGCCCCAGCCCGCGCACGGAGATATAACGCCCTTCCCCGCCATTGCGCTGGATCTGCACGCCGGTGACGCGTTGCAGCGATTCGGCGATATTGGTATCGGGGAATTTGCCGGCGTCCTCGGCGGACACGGCATCGACCACGCCATCCTGCATGCGCTTGGTGTTCAGCGAGGAACTGAGCGAAGCACGGATGCCGCTGACCACCACTGTCGGACCGGTGTCGGCAGTTTGGTCGGTGGTTTGCGCCTGGGCGCTAAGGGAAAAGAGCAGGTCGGCAATGAGCGCGGCCAGCACGGTTTGACGCAAAGTTGCGTGAGGTATAGCCATGATGTTGTCTCCATCTTGTAAGTTTTATGAATGACATCTGTGTAGCCGGTTTGATCTTACGCCCGACATAACCATGTCAATCTATTACTTCTTTACGAAATGGCATTCCAAAATGGTATAACTCAGCGGCCTCCTCTTAGCGCAAGGACACGCCGTTGGTGCGGACAGGCAACGGCCGTGGCATATGCACATCACGCACCGCAAGCTGCTCGCCCAGCGCGTGGATCATGCGGCTCAGCGGCGTTTCCACCCAGCGGTGGAAGGCGGCGCCGGCGATCAAACTGGCGGCCCAGGCCACCAGCATGCCCAGCATCTGCCACGCCGGTTCGGCCGGCGCGAAGTGGGTAAAGGCGGCGTTCACAAGCAGACACACCGGGAAGTGGATCAGGAAGACCGAGTACGAAATCTTGCCCATGCCGTGCACCACGCTCCACGCGCGGCCCTGGTCGGTGCTCTTGACGCGGCCAAACAGGAACAGCGCGCACGCCACCACGGCGGCCAGCGCGATGCGGCTGCGGAACTCCAGCGCCAGACCGGCCACGGCCGGCAGCAGCGCCATCATCATCAACATCACCGCCACGCCCGGCTTGCGGCGCGGATCGCTGGCCCACCAAGCCATGATGCCGAGACCGTAGCTGCCGAAGAAATACGGCGCCCAGTTGTCCCAGTCGGCATCCAAGTTGAAATACAGCAGCGACAGCGTGACGCCTGCTGCGGCAACCATCGGCATCAGCCAGGTCACCGGCCGCCGGCCTTCGACGATGCCGCCGACCCACAGCGCCAGCACCAGCAAGGCGTACAGCTGGAAATCGATGGCCACATACCAGGCCCCGGCCGACACCGACGCGTAGCCCAGCACGCCATGCAGCAGCAGCGCATGCGCGGCCAGCTGGCTCAGCGTGGCGGGCGGCGAAATCGAATCGTGGGTCATCCATTCGGCGGCCCACGACGAGGCGACGGCGGCGATCAGCGTCGCGGCGAAGAATGCCGGCGCCAGCTTGGTATAGCGGCGCCAGATGGCGCGCAGCGGCTGACCGTAGCCGGCGTGGCCGGACGGCGCCAATGATTTGGCCGCAAGAAAGCCGCCGATCACCAGGAACACCTGGACGGCAATGCGGGCGCTGCTGCTCAGCCAGTCGATCAAGGCCGGGAAGATGATACGGACGTGATCAGACATCGGGCCATAAAATGCCAGATGGTGCAGCACGATCAATTGCGCCGCGCCGGCTTTCAACAGATTAATCAAACCAAACTGCGACGGGGCCGGTTTTACCGTGCCAGGCGTCGGGCCTGTAACTACATTCATTCGTGTTCCTTGCTGTCAACTTGCCATTAAAAGATGGCTTATTTTTATAGCAGGCCGACATGATAGCCGAGGTTGGCCATCAGGTGTCGCCCGAAACAATTCAGCAATATTTTGATTTATGCCGCAAAGGGGTGAAATGGGCGTGCTAGCTTGGCGAAATGACTGCTTCCTACCTCGCGCAGCTGCAAAACAATCCCGGCTGGTTCGCCATCAACGTGCTGGTGCCGGTGCTGCTGCCCTTCGCAGTAATCGCCGCCGTCGCCACCGCGACAGGCGGGTGGCGACTTTTTGTGCGCATGCTGAAGAAATCGATAGACGGCGGTCAGTTGTTTTGGGTCGCGCTCGGCATGATGGCAGCTACCGGCTATGACGCCTTCTCTGCTTACCAGAGCCGGCCCCACCTGAGAGAGCTTATTGGATGGACACTGGGTTCGTGTGTTGTCGGTGCATTTTTCAGTTCGATTTTTATCGCTGTGAATACAGCCCGCACGTCGCAAAGTCAAACAGTCAGCACAAGAGTGATATGGATCTCTGTACTCGTGACCATAGTCATGTCGTACTTCTATCCCCTTCTTCATTTCACGTTCTCATGGTGCTAGACTCAAAAGACATAGGAGCACTCCAATGCGAAAATTCCTGCTGCAGCTTATTTCCAGCGATAGATTCAGTGACGTTCTGGCGTATATTGCAGGAGTCGTAATGCTGATCGGCTTTGTGGGCATAGTGATATTGCTCCCTCATTCCTGATCGCTTGAACTTTCGTGCGCCAGCAAGTACAATGCTGGCCCTTGGGTCGTTAGCTCAGCTGGTAGAGCAGCGGACTTTTAATCCGTTGGTCGCAGGTTCGAATCCCGCACGGCCTACCAAGATTCATCAAAAAAGCCCACGAATTTCGGTTCGTGGGCTTTTTTGTTTAGCAGTATCTGCGCCACGCGCAACAGCAAAATTGATACGCGCTGACGCGTCTGCAAGCGTTCCGAAGACAGTTTCATCATGCTTTTACGACTTGACGCAGGGAAATAATATAGCAAAACCATAACTATTGATGTGATAATCAGTGTTTCAATAGTGAAACTGGATGGGAATGAGCAATCATGACGCCGACGGTCTGGCCCTTGCGCCGGCACCAGCAACACTCGACCGTCCCGAAGGTAGGCACCGCTACTTGGTTGCGGCGCCACCCGCCATCACGCCCGACAAACGGGGGCTGGTCGTCATACTGCACGGCGCCGGCGCATCGGCCGAGCAGGTGCTGGGACTGGCGTTTCCGCCGTCGCCACTATCGCTGTGGCTGGACATTGCGGCACGCGAGCAACTCGTCGTGATCGCGCCGGATGCCGGCAAAGGTGGCTGGAGCGACTGCTTCGCGCCGGACGCGCGCACGGCGCGGAAGAACGATGTGGCCTTCATCGATGCGCTGATTGACGATGCGATCGCCCATCACCATGTCGATCCGGCCCGCGTCTACCTGATCGGCGTCTCGCGCGGCGGCTGGATGGCGTACGCTGCCGCCATCGAGCTCCCGCACAAGCTGGCGGCGTTCTCGGTAATACTGGCCGGCATGCCGCCGTCCGGACGCATCACCATGCCCATCACGCCGCTGCCGGCGCTGATCTTTGGCTGCACGGCCGATCCGCTGATCCGTTATCACGGCGGCAAACCCTGGTATGCATTCGGCTTTGCAGAGCCGGTACGCAGCATCGAGGATAGCGTACAGGTCTGGCGCGAACTGGCGGGCCTGCCGGACACGCCCGACGTCGTCAAGCTGCCGGTCAGCGACAAGCGCGGCCGCACCAGCGTCACCCGCTATATGTGGGGCAAGGCGGCGGACCAACTCCAGGTCGGTCTATACCGCATCGACGGCGCCGGCCACGCGGAACCGAGCCGCCTCAAGCGATATCCACGCTTCCTCAACTGGCTAACCGGTCTGCAAAACGCCGATCTTGAAGTCGCTGAAGCGGCATGGGAGTTTTTCCGCGAGAAGCAAGCCAGATAAGCAATCAGCGTGATTTCTTGCGGGCCGACGTGTCAGTGCGCACATAAAAACCCGGCGGCTTGTTGGCTACCCAGGCGATAAAAGTCTGGATATCCGGATGCGCGCGCAGCGCTTCCCACGTATGGTAACTGTGCAGCAACTCGCGTTCGGTGAACACCGAATGGATCTTGCGGTGACAGATCTTATGGATCGGAAACTGCTCCTTGCCCTTGAAGGTCTTGGGCACCAGGTGATGACGGTCGATGTTGACCGTCCCCAGCACCCGGCCGCACAAGGGGCAGTGCTCCGCGTCCATGGCTAGCGGCGGAACTTGCGCGGCTGGCGTTTGCGCGCCGCCGAGTTCTGCTCCTGCAAGATCGAATCGACCCGCTCCGACGCCTCGCGCGACAGGCGCTGCGCCAGTTCGGTATCCGGGAAGTATTCCGGCTGACGGTAGGCCAGCCACGCATAGGCCGAATACAGCCGGCACGCGTCCTCCACTTCCTGCAAGTTCATGTAATGCAGCGGCCGGTCGTTGGCGGTCAGCGGCGTGATCTTCTTGTGCGCCAGCGCCTTGGCCCAGGTCTCCCAGGCGTTCTGCAACGACGGCACCTTGGACGAAATCGGCACCAGCGACAGCGCGAATTTCTCGGCCACCGTCAGCTGCAAGGTATCCAGCCAGGCCGCGCGCTCGAACTGCTCTTCGGTAATGCGCGGATAGAAGAAGCCATCCGGCACATCAATATTGTGGACGAATCGCTTCAACAGCTTGGCCAGTCCATGCTCATGCGTGACCGACGAAATACGGTGCAGATGCTCCAGCGTCGGCGCGACGGCAAAGCCGGTGGCCTTCAACGGCACCGGCTTCTCGCGCAGCAGCGAGCGCATCACATTGTGGGTCTCATTGTCGTAACCGGCCACCAGGCCTTCCTCGTGCACGCCGAAGCGGCCGGCGCGGCCGGCGATCTGGCGCGCCAATGCGGCTGGAATCTCTTCCTCTTCGTAACCGTTGTACTTGACGGTGGTGGTCATCACCACGCGCGCGATCGGCATGTTCAGGCCCATGGCGAGGGCGTCGGTGCCGACCACCACGTCGGCCGTGCCTTCGCGGAAGCGCTGGGCTTGCGCGCGCCGCACTTCCGGCGACAGGTTGCCGTACACCGTGGCCACCGACAGCCCCATCTCGGTCACCATATCGCGCCACATCAACACCTCGCGGCGCGAGAAGCAGATCACCGCATCGCCGCGACGCAGACCGCTCAGCTTACGCACGGCGTTGGTTTCCATCGTCAGCGGCCCCTTGCGCTTGAGGATGTGGACTTCCAGCTCACATTCCAGCCGCGCCGCCAACACCTCGATGGCGCGCCGCGCTTCCGGCGCCCCGACCAGGTAGACGATACGCGCCGGTGCGCCGCAGACTGCGGCGGTCCAGGCGGCGCCGCGGTCGCGGTCGGCCAGCATCTGAATTTCATCGATCACAGCCACATCGATTGGCGTTTGCGTATCCAGCATCTCCACCGTGCTGGCGACGTGGGTAGCGCCCGGAACCAGCCGCCGCTCCTCGCCGGTGACCAGGCTGACCTTCAGCGGCTTGCCGTGCTGCTCCATTTCCTGCAAACGCTCGTAGTTTTCCAGCGCCAGCAGACGCAACGGCGCCAGATACACGCCGCTCGGCGCTTTCGCCAGCGCCTCGATCGCCTGGTGGGTCTTGCCGGAATTGGTCGGTCCAAGCACCGCGATGAACTTGCGCTTGATGCGGCGCGCCAGGTCGAACGAGGCCGGATATTCGGCCAGATTGATGCTCTGGCGGGTACGTTCGGCGTGCTGCTCCTCCATATCGCGCTCGACCGCGTGCTCCAGCCGCAGGCGGATGCGGTCGAACACCATGCCGGCCGGCTCGGCGATCTGCATATCGTTGAGCGCTTGCAGGAACGGTTCGGCGTCCATATCGCAATCGTCGCAGGCGTCGGCCAACTCCTGCACGAAGTCGCTGACGTAGCCGTGCAACTCGGCCGCCACTTCCTCGCTGGCGCGCTCCAGCAGCAACCCTGAGCGGGTGTCCTCATCCAGCTTGCGCCATTTGGACGACTTGGCCAGCACACCCTGCGCCGGAACCAGGTCGTAGGCCACGCGCCGGTCGCCGTATTTGACGACGCCGCTGATGCGCAGAAACACCCTGCCCTCGGCCTTGGCTAAGGCGATGCCGCGCGCGGTCAGGCCGAGATGGCGCATCAGGTCATCGTCCTCTGCCGGGTCGCCGTCGGAGGATGAAACGAAGGGGGCGGAGGCTTTTGTCATGGCATATCAGATGGGGTGAACTCGGCCCGGATTATACCGCGCAGGCGCTGGCCAGATGGCGTGCATCTCTGATTTCTGGCACCATACGGCGGTTTTACATCGCCGTCTTGCCAGAAAACTCCCATGCCCCAAACAATCAATATCGCCGTTCATCACGAACTGCTGATAAAAAAAAGCCGCTTTATTGCCTGCGTCCAGCCGATGACCGATCGCGCCAGCGCGCAGAAAATCGTCACGGCATTATGGGAACAGCATCCCGGCGCCGCACACGTATGCTGGGCATTATTAGCCGGCGGCCAATCGGCGGCAGTCGATGATGGCGAACCGAGCGGCACCGCCGGCCGCCCCATGCTCGATGTATTGCGCCATCAGGATCTGGAAGGTGTATTAGCCACCGTGGTGCGTTATTTCGGCGGCGTTAAATTAGGCGCCGGCGGCTTGGTGCGCGCTTATACCGACAGCGTAGCGCAGGCTTTATTAAAGGCCGAGAAAATTCCCATTATCAAACAGCGCTTCCTGATTTGCAGCGCGCCATATGCCATGGAAGGCTTGGTGCGAAGGGAAATTGAAATGGCCGACGCCGAGCTGAATAATGTCCAGCATGCGAATGACGTGCAGTTTGAATTTAATCTCCCGGACACCGCCGCCGATGCGCTGATTACCCGTTTAAACGAAGCCGGCCATGGACGCATCGTCTGGACCGATCCCGACGATACGCCTTCTGCAAGCTGAATTTTGGTGTCTTCGCGCTAATTCTTGGCATGGCTGCCGAGCCACGTCAGCTTGTGCCATACGGATTCAAGCGGTCCCTGCGAATGCTGGGCCAGCCACCACACGCTGAACTGCCGTTGCACCAGCGCCAGCACGATACCGATCGCCAGCGCAAAACTGGCACCGGTATATTGATACATGCCTAGTCCAAAACCATAATAAATCGACGTGCCGATAATCGATTGCACCACGTAGCTGGTTAAACTCATACGACCGAGAGGCGAAAAGAACATCAGACAGCGCTGAGAATAAAACAGCAGTACAAACACCGATACCAGCACCACCATGAATGCCACGTTGGACCACGAGGTAATAATCACCAGCAACGGACGACGCACGGCCTCGCCTACGCCCAATAATTCCGGCCAGGTCTTGAGCACATAAAATGGGATGAACAGAACTATCGCAATAAGCAGTGCACGGCGCCAGAATGTCGGATCGCTAAACAATCCCTTGCGGCCAGCCAGCATACCCAGCATGAATAAAGCGGGAATCTGGAATATCCGGCCGTTTTCCCAACTCCAGCGAATCACGCCGATTTTGCCATTGGTGAGATTACCCGTCCAAACCTGCAAGGCCGAACCATGGGCGAAATATTCATTGGCACGACCGAAATATGCCCACGAAGCCGGATCGGGTAATTTCTCATTCGGATTCGGCAAAGCCTGGAATACTTCCCACCACGCATACGGCTGCAACAATAAAACCACCGCAATAATTCCTACCCAGCGATTACTGAGACGGGCCACAGGTATCAGCGTCAATCCCAGCACCGCGTAAATACTCAGGATATCGCCGTGATAAAACATGGAATTAAACAAACCAAACGCGAGCAACAACGCCAGCCGCCAGGCGAAACGGGCGCGAAAGTCCTCGCCGCGCCGCTCCCGGTTGTGATATTGGATGTAGAAAGTGACGCCAAACAGCAAGGCGAAGATGGCATAGGACTTGCCGCCGAACAAGAAAAACAGACTGTCCCAGATCAACTTGTCGACCGCCTGCAGCCAGGCCGGCAGACCTGTCGGGGCAAAATAGAAATCAAAATGCTCGATATTGTGTAACAGCATGATCGAAACAATGGCAAAGCCACGTAGCGCGTCGATCACATCCAGCCTGGAAGTCGTTGTCGTTATAGTCATGCGTCTCCACCAAGGTAAGCAAAATGCCAAGCTTACCTTGTTTTTTTAACCAGCTAAACGGAAGACTTTGACGGCGTCGGCCAGACGGCCGGCTTGCTCTTGCAGCGCGCCAGCGGCTGCGGCGGCTTGTTCGACCAGCGCGGCATTCTGCTGCGTGGCGCTGTCGATGGTGCCGATGGCCTGGTTGACCTGGTCGATGCCCATCTCCTGCTCGCGGCTGGCAGTGGCGATTTCGCCAACAATCGTGGTTACCCGCTGGATGCTGGAGACGATTTCTTCCATCGTCCCGCCGGCCTGCCCGACCAGCGCGCTGCCCTCGTCCACCTGCGCCGCCGATGCTTCGATCAATTGCCGCACTTCCTTGGCCGCCGCGTCCGAGCGATGCGCCAGGCTGCGCACTTCCGACGCCACCACGGCAAATCCTCGTCCCTGCTCGCCGGCGCGCGCCGCTTCGACCGCCGCATTCAGGGCCAGAATGTTGGTCTGGAACGCAATGCCCTCGATCACCGCGATGATATCGACGATTTTCTGTGATGAGGCGTTGATGCTGCCCATGGTGGCTACCACCTGCGCCATCACCGCGCCGCCGCGCACGGCAACGTCGGCCGCCGACGAGGCCAGCGTGTTGGCCTCGCCCGCATTATTGGAATTCTGCCGCACCGCCGACGTCATCTCCTCCATCGATGACGCGGTCTCTTCCAGCGAACTGGCTTGCGACTCGGTACGCGCCGACAGATCCATATTGCCGGCCGCAATCTCGCCGGAGGCCAATGCAATCGCATCGGTGCCGCCGCGCACCTGGCTGACGATGCCGTGCAGGCTGCCGTTCATCTCCCGCAAGGCGCGCTTGAGCTGGCCGGTTTCCGTAATATCCTGCTCGGACACGTCAATCTGCGATGACAAATCGCCTTTGGCCACGCGCGCGGCAAAGTCCACCGCCTCGCCCAGCGGCGTCAGGATCGAGCGCGAAATCATCTGCCCCACCACCAGCGACACCACCACCGCCAGCAAGCCGAAGCCGATGATATGGATGCGCGACTTGACCACCGCTTCATCGCCGACCGCCTTGGTGGCCTCCGAATTTTTCTCGATCAAGTCACTCAGCGCGGCCATGCTTTTCTCCAGCACGCGGAAGCTGTCCATAAACGCGGGGAATTTGGTTTGCGCTGCCGGCGGATCGGTCAGCGACAGCTCGACCATCTCCTCGGCGCTTTTCAGGTAACGCTCCACATCCGGCCGCACCTGTTCCATGGCGCGGTGGACGTCGGCATCGGTGCTGGCGCCGTCCATGTCCTTGATCAGCTTACGGAACAGCGCGATGTGTTCGGCCGTATCCTGGCGCACTTCCTTGATTTCGGCCGGATCGTTCTTGCCGGACGCCAGCCGGGCGGCCAGCACGTCGGCGCGCAGCGCGTCGTGCGCCTGATCGGCCTGGAGTTGATCCTTCATCGCCGAACTATTGGTGCTGATGGCGTCCATCGAGCCGTCCAGCACGTACACCGCGTAATAGCCTACTAGTCCTACCAGACTGACGAACACCAGCGTCGCCAGGTTCATCAACAACAAGCGCTGCTTGATGGTCAATCGCATGAGCTCTCCTGTTTAGAATTTGATGGACAGTCCAACCGTCCAGCTCCAGTCCGGCGTGTTCTTGTTGAGGCCGCGAGATAGCGCGGTATCCACTTGCACCGTGTCGGTCAGCAGATAGGCAGCGCCAATGTCGAAGGTGGTGACGCTACCGCCGTGGCGGCCCTTGGCGATCTGTGGCGCCGAGTATTCGATGAAGCTGCGGAAGCGCTCGTTCCACTCCCTGCCCAGCACGATGCCGAAAATGCCGCTGCTGTAGCGCGCGCCATTATCGTCATGCTGCCAGGCGATGCCGGGCATGACGCCGAGGCTGAAGTCCTCCGGCAGTTCCCATTCGGCCGCCAGGCGCAGCGAGCCGCCTTTGCCGGTGGCGCGGAAGGCGCTGGAGCCGCTGTCGAGGTCGACGTGGGCCAGCACGCCCATCGACGGCAGTGAGCCTTGCGCATCGGCCACATGCCATTTGACGCCGAGCGAAACGTCGGCATAACCGTTTTCGGTGGCGCGTTGGCCGGTGTTGAGGTCGTCGGTAACGACGCGCATGCGGCCATCGGTTTCGATGCGCGCTTCCACCGTATCGCTGAGGCCGAAGCGCAGCAGGGTTGGCGTGGAATAGGTGCGTTCCTTGATGCCGTTGGCCTTGTTGCGGTCCAGCGCGAAACTGGTTTCGATCTGGAAGCGGCCAGCGCCGACGACGTTACTGGACTCCACGAAATCCGGCCGGTCGGTGACGATCTGGTCTTTCTCATCGGCCTGGGCCAACAGCGGGAATACCAGCAGCAACGTAGCAAGCATCTTGATATGCATGTCTCCTCCACGAGCGAAGCGCGTGGGGTCCACCCTAACACATTGGCATAGATCAATTGTTGGTAAATCCCCACATCGCTTCGGCTGCAGCCAGCACATCCCTTAGCGAAAAAGGATGATACTCAACGTGGTGACGAGAACGATACCGCCTCCCGCTAGCGAGGTAGATACCATAAATTTGATTAGCTTATCGCGACCAAGCGGCGTAGAGGCATAGCGAACAAAAGAGTCAATTAGGTTTCCCATATTTATCTCCCTGTGATCACGAAATGGAAAATGGCGAAGGTCAAAGCCGATAGCACCGTGAAGACTATTGATACTAGCACTATCCGCAAGGCCCCGGAGGCGGGCTTGTTATCACTGCGATCCAGTGAATCAATGGCTCCGAGCATGACCAGCACCGCAGAATAGATGATGAGAACCACATGAAAAACTAAAGCCGTCCATGCGATAACGCGCGGCCACCCGCTGGCGTTTTCCAGATAGCCAGCCAGCTCATAAGTGGCTCCCGCCGACATGGCGATCACAGGCCAAAACAACTGGCCATCTTTTACTACACTGTAGACCAGGCCCCGCGCCTGCTCTCGATAGGTTCGCCCAATGCCCAGCAACGGTAGCAGAGCAATCGGTGCGAAGATGGGGATGGCGATGTGGACGAAGATCCAGGCGATGAATTGAAGCGTATTCATAAATTCTCCTTTCTCAAGGGTGTCCGTTTCCGGACGGGTGTGGGCGGAGACGGGCAACGTGGCGCGTGGCGCTGGGTGGCCGGATCAGCTTAGAGCCTTGATTTACCTGGGTTTGTCTTTTTATCAAAGGTATGGCACGGGGCTTGCAATAGAAGAGGCATGGATACCCTCATCACCACCGCCACCCTCTCCCGCCGCAAGCGCAACACCGTGCTGGCGACCGCCGCTGTGCTGGCCACGCTCAGCCTCACGGCCTGGGCCATCAATCGCGCCGTCAGCCCCAGCGTCGATGCCGGCGACGTCAGCATCGCCACCGTGCGCGTCGGCAGCATCGCCAACACCATCAACGCCTCCGGCATCGTGATCCCGGTACACGAGGAACTGGTGTCGAGCCCGATCCAGACCCGCGTCGCCAAGGTCCACGCAAAGCTGGGCCAGCAAGTGCAGGCCGGCGAGCTGCTGCTGGAACTGGACAACCGCACCCTGCTGCTCGCCATCGACGCGCTCAAGGAGCAGCTGGCGCAACAGGAAAACCGCATCGTCGCGCTGACGCTGGAGATGGAGCAAAAACGCAAGCAGCTGACCAGCGCCATCGAGCTGCTGCAACTCGACCTGGAAGCCACCCGCGTCCGCCTGGTCCGCTACCAGACGCTGCGCAAGGCCGGCGGTGCTTCCGCCGAAGACCTGCTGACCGCCGAACTCAACGTCAAGCGCAACGAGATCCAGCTGCGCCAGACCCACGAACAACTGGCCGATAACAAGCTGGTCACCAACAGCAATATCGAAGGCGCGCGCCTGCAAAAAAACATCCTGCAAAAGCAGATGCAGGAACAGCAGCAACTGCTGGCGCAAACCCAGGTGCGCGCGCCGTTCGCCGGCATGCTGACCTGGCTGCTGGCCGATGAAGGCGCCAGCGTCGCCACCGGCCAGCTGGTCGCCAAGGTCTCGGAGCTCAATAACTACAAAGTCGAAGCCTCGCTGTCCGACTTCCACGCGCGGGCGCTCAACGCCGGCCAGAAGGTGCTGGTGGAACAAGGCAACGTCAAGCTCAACGGCGAGGTGCAGACGGTGCTGCCGGAAATCCAGAACGGCACCGTCAAGCTGCTGGTCACGCTGGCCGAGCCGCACCACGCCATGCTGCGCAACAAGCTGCGGGTGGAAGTCAACATCGTCACCGAGCAGAAGCAGAACGCGCTGCTTGCCGACAATGGCCCGGCCTTCAACGGTCGCGGCCCGCAAGATATTTTCGTGGTGCGCGACGGCGTCGCCCGCAAGACCACACTCAACATCGGCGCCAGCGATGGCAAGGCCGTGGAAATCCTGTCCGGCGTGCGCGCCGGAGACCATCTCATCACTTCAGACACCAGCCGCTACAAGGACCGCGACAGCGTCCGCGTAGCCCAATAAAAAAGAGGGAAAACATGATACGCCTGAACAAAGTCAGCAAAACCTACCAGACCGACAAAGTCGAAACGCTGGCGCTGAAAGACATCGACCTGCACGTCGGCAAAGCCGAATTCGTCAGCATCATGGGGCCGAGCGGCTGCGGCAAGAGCACGCTGCTCAACCTGATCGGCCTGCTCGACAAGCCGGGCAGCGGCGCCATCGAAGTCGCCGGCACGCCAGTGGCCTCGTACAAGGACAAGTATGTGGCCAAGCTGCGCAACAACACCTTCGGCTTCATCTTCCAGAGCTTCCACCTGATTAACGACCTGCGCGTGATCGACAACGTCGAACTGCCGCTGCTGTACCGCACCATGTCGGCCAAGAAGCGCCAGCGGCTGGCGCGCGAGGCGCTGGAAAAAGTCGGCCTAGGCGCCCGCATGGACCACTACCCGAACCAGTTGTCCGGCGGCCAGCAGCAGCGCGTGGCGATCGCGCGCGCGATTGTCGGCCAGCCGCAGGTCCTGCTGGCCGACGAGCCGACCGGCAACCTGGACAGCAAGATGGGCCAGGAAGTGATGGACATCCTGCTCAAGCTGCACAGCGAAGGCACCACCATCGTCATGGTCACCCACAACGAGCAGGAGGCGAAAATGGCCTCGCGCATCGTGCGCGTGTTCGACGGCCAGCTGGTCGCCTAGGCCGAGGGAGCGCACATGTTCAGAAATTATCTGCTGACCGCATGGAAAGTCTTCATGCGCCGCAAGCTGTTCACCGCCATCAACCTGCTATGCATCGTGCTGACGCTGATGGTGCTGCTGGTGGCCACCGCCCTGCTGCAAAACACCTTCTATCCGACCGGTGTAGAAGGCAAGAGCGACCGCTTCGTGCAAATGGTCATGATGCAATCGTCGCATACCGGCAAGGGCGGCACCCGTCGCGGCACACTCGGCTACAAGCTGGTCGACAAATACCTGAAGCCGCTGAAAAATGCCGAACTGGTGTCGGTGACAAGCAGCATTCCCAGCAGCGTGTCGGTCTACCAGGACGGCCGGATCAGCAGCCTGGACATGCGCCTGACCGATGCCGAATACTGGAAGATCCTCGACTTCACGGTGCTGCAAGGCCGCGTCATCAATGCCGACGATGTGGCACAGGGCCGCATGGTCGCAGTGCTGAATGAATCGACCGCGCGCAAGCTGTTCCCAGGCCAGACCTACCTGGATCAGAAATTTAGCGCCAACGGCCAGATCTTCACCGTCATCGGCGTGGTGCGCGACGAAATGCACATGAATGCCTACGCCGACATCTGGACCCCGGTCAGCGCCCAGCCATCCAGTGATTACAAGAACAGCCTGTTCGGCCAGTACGGCGCACTGATGATGGCGCGCTCGCCGGACGACCTGCCGGCGCTGAAGAAAGAGATCATGGCGGTCGCCAAGACCGTGCAGTACGATGATCCGAACGCTTTCAACGTCACCAAATTCTGGGGCGACTCCAAGCTGCAACTGTTCTCACGGATGCTGTTGAGCAGCGAGGACGAAGACGGCGGCACCAGCAAGCTGATCGGCGGAGTCATTGTGCTGATGCTGCTGTTCATGGCGCTGCCCGCGCTGAACCTGATCAACCTGAACGTCGGCCGCATCATGGAGCGCAGCAGCGAGATTGGCGTGCGCAAGGCGTTCGGCGCCACCAGCCGCCAGCTGGTGGCGCAGCTGGTGCTGGAAAATGTGCTGCTGTGCCTGATCGGCGGCGCCATCGGCCTGCTGTGCGCGGCAGGCGTGCTGTGGTGGCTGGAGGGCTCGGGCCTGATTCCCTACCTCACAGTCCACCTGAACTTTGCCGTGTTCGGTTACGGCCTGCTGATTACGCTGGTGTTCGGCGTGCTGTCGGGCGTGATCCCGGCCTGGAAAATGTCGCGCCTGGACCCGGTCCATGCGCTGAAAGGAACCGCATAATGTTGCGCCATCTGCTAAAACTGATCTGGAAACGCAAGTCCCGCAACATGATGCTCAGCCTGGAGATCCTGCTGGCCTTCCTGGTGGTGTTCGCGATCGCCGCCTTCGGCCTGCGCTACCACCAACTGTACCAGCTGCCGACCGGCCACAACTGGCGCAACCAGTGGTCGGTTAACATCCGCACGGCCAGCGACATCCCCAACGATGCGGCCGTCTTCGACAGCCTGAAGCGCGCGCTGCTCGACCTACCGGAGGTCGAGTCGGTGGCGTTCGCCAAATTCGGCACCTATGAAATGTCGCGCTGGACCGGCGAATACACGCTGCCCGACGGCAGCAATGAACTCAATATCGATGGACTCACGGTCAGCGACGACTATTTCGAGACCATGGACATGACAGCGGCCGCCGGTCACTGGTTCTCCAAGGCCGATGACGGCGCCGCCGCCACACCGGTCGTTATCAATCGCCGCCTGGCCGACAAGCTGTTCCCCGGCAAGGAGGCCGTGGGCCAGCTGTATATCGAACAAACGCACGACAAGAGCACGCCGGAGCGCTTCCGCGTGGCGGCGGTGGTGGAGCAGTTCCGCTCGCACGGCGAATTGATGGACCCGGTCTACTTCATGCTGCAACGCTATGTGCCGGGCGTCGGCAAGGAAGCCGCCTACAACATCATGCTCAAGCTAAAGCCGGGCACGCCGCGCATGTTTGAGGCCAAGCTCAACGCAAGGCTGAAGCAGGTGCGCAGTGACTGGAACTATGTGATTACGCCGCAGTCCGAAGCGCGCCGGTCGATGCTCAAATCTCAAATGATTCCGCTGATCATTCTGGGCGTGATCGCCGCCTTCCTGCTGGTGATGGTGGCCTTCGGCCTGTTCGGCGTGCTGTGGCAGAACACCACCCAGCGCATTCCGGAAATCGGCCTGCGCCGCGCGCTGGGCGCCAGCGCCGGCCGCATCTATCAGCAGATCATCGCCGAGCAATTGCTGCTGAGCTCGGGCGCGATGCTGATCGCGCTGGTGCTGCTGGTGCAGCTGCCGCTGACCGGCGTGTTCGGCGACAGCCTCAACTGGCCGGTGTTTGTGAAGGCTGCGGCGCTATCGGCCGCTGTGATCTATCTGCTATCCTTGCTATGTTCGCTGTATCCCGGCTGGCGCGCCGCGCGCCTGAGTCCGACACAGGCGCTGCACTATGAATAAATAATGGACTCTACTCGCAAGCAACGCATTCTCATTGTCGACGACGACAGCGCGGTACAGGTATCGCTGGCCCTGGTGCTCAAGCAGCAGGGCTACGAAGCCCTGTGCGCCGACGGCCCCAGGCAGGCGCTGGCGCTGTTAGAACAGCAGTCGGTGGACCTGGTGCTGCAGGACATGAACTTCTCGCTGCAGACCAGCGGCGAGGAAGGCTTGCAGCTGCTGGCCGACATCCGCGCCATGCAGCCGGCGCCGCCGGTGTTGCTGATGACGGCCTGGGGCTCGATCGCGCTGGCGGTGCGCGGCATGCAGGCCGGCGCCGCCAACTTCTTCACCAAGCCATGGGACAACACCCAGTTGGCCGAGTTGATCCGCACCACGCTGGAAGCGGCCGCACCGGTCCCGGCCGGCAACGCCTCGCGCCAGGCGCTCGATGCGCAATTCGATTTCAGCGGCATCGTTGGCGAACATCCGCGCTTGCTGAAGGTGCTGACCACCATCGGCCAGGTCGCCAACACCCGCGCGCCGGTGCTGATCCTCGGCGAAAGCGGCTGCGGCAAGGAATTGATTGCCGACGCCATCCACCGCAACAGCCCGCGCGCGAGCAAGCCCATCATCAAGATCAATATGGGGGCGATCACGCCGACGCTGTTTGAAAGCGAAATGTTCGGCCACGTGCGCGGCGCCTTTACCGATGCCCGCAGCGACCGCAAGGGCCACATCGCCAGCGCGCACGAGGGCACGCTGTTTCTCGATGAGATCGGCGAACTGAATCGCTCGGACCAGGTCAAGCTGCTGCGCGTGCTGCAAGACCAGACCTATCAGCCGGTCGGCGCCAGCCGCAGCGAGAAGGCCGATGTGCGCATCGTGTCGGCCACCAACCGCGAACTGGCCGAACTGGTGGCCAGCGGCGAGTTTCGCGAGGATTTGTTCTACCGGCTCAACCTGATCACCATACGCCTGCCGCCGTTGCGCGAGCGGCGCAGCGATATTGCGCTGCTGGCGCGACACATCATCGGCGAGGTGGCCGCCAGCTATGGCCTGCCGACCACGACGCTGGCGCCGCAGGCGCTGGAGTGGCTCAGCGCGCAGCCGTGGCCCGGCAATATCCGCCAACTAAAGCAGACGCTGGAGCGCACGCTGCTGCTGGTCGGCAGCAGTGAGTTGCGGCAGGCCGACTTTGTCGCCGCCGAGCAGCACGAGCATGGCGGCGCACTCGGTACGCAACGGCTGGGCGTGGATGGCATGACGCTGGAACAGGTGGAACGACACATGATCGTGCATGCGCTGGAGCAGCATCACGGCAATATCTCGCGCGTGGCCAAGGCGCTGGGATTGAGCCGCACGGCGCTGTACCGCCGGCTGGAGCGGCACGGTCTCGGCAGCGTGCCGGATAGCGAAGCACTTCCATGAGCCTGCGTTGGCGCTTGTACGCCTATCTGATCGGCGCGCATCTGCTATTTTTGGCGATCACAGTGGTGCTGTTCCGCGAGCAGCCGCTGTTGATGCTGGGGCTGGAAGTGCTGGTGCTGCTCAGCCTGGCGCTGGGCGTGTGGCTGCTGCGCCGCGCGCTGGAACCGCTCGGCTACACGCGCCACTTTCACGATCTGCTGCAGGACCAGCACTACGCCGCCCGCTTGCAGCTCAGCAGCGACAAGGAGTTGAACGAACTGGTGCAGCTATTCAACACCATGCTGGGCCGGCTGTATCAGGAGCGCTTGCAGATCGGCGAGCAGCAAGGCTTCCTCGACCGGCTGCTGGAGGCGACGCCGAGCGCCGTCATCGTGTTCGATTTCGACGGCCGCATTAGCCTGCTGAACGCCAGCGCGCACGCCTTGCGCGGGCTGGGCGACGTCAAGGGTAAAACGCTAGCCGCTTGCGCGCTGGAGGTTGATGAGGCCGGCGTTGGCCTGCTGGCGCAACTTGATGCGCTACCGCTGGGCGATTCGCAACTGCTGACCGATGCCGACGGCCGTCGTTATCGCGGCCAGCGCGGGCAGTTCTACGATCGCGGCTTTTCGCGCCACTTCCTGCTGGTAGAGGAATTGACCGAGGAGCTGGAAAGTTCGGAAAAAGCCACCTACGAAAAATTGATCCGCGTGTTGGCGCATGAGGTCAACAACACCGTGGCCGCCACCGGCTCGGTGCTTGACTCGCTGTTGTACTACCGCAGCCAGTTGGCCGAGCGCGACAGCGAGGATTTCAGCACCGCGATTCTGGCTGTGCAGCGGCGCAATGCCAGCCTGGGCGAGTTCATCGAGCGCTTTACGCGGGTGGTCAAGATGCCGGCGCCGGAGCTGCGTCCGGCGGCTGTGCGCGACATCATGGACGATATCCTGTACCTGTATCGCGAACAGTGCCGCAGCCGTGGCATCACCATCGCCTGGCAGCGTTGCGACGAGGTGCCGGCCATCGCCATGGACCGGCATTTGATGGAACAGGCGCTGCTGAATGTGGTGAAGAATGCGATGGAGGCGGTGGAGGCCGGCGCCGGCGATGGCAATAGCAACCATCGGCGCATCGACTTCGTGCTGGCGCAGGATGCCGGCCGTGTGCGGCTATCGGTGATCGACAGCGGCAACCTGCTGGGCGATGTGCCGGCAAGGCAGTTGTTCACGCCGTTCTTCACGACCAAAAAAGGCGGCCAGGGCATCGGCTTGCTGTTCGTGCGCGAGGTGCTGAACCGGCACGGCTACGCCTACCGCCTGGCCGCCACCAACGACGGCGCGACCAGCTTCGACATCTGGCTGACCGCCTAACCGATCAGAACTCTTCCCAATCCCCTTCACCACCGGCGGTGCTGGTCACGCGCTTCTGCGATTTGGCTGGCGCGCTGATGGCTGGCGTCGGGCGGGACGCAGCCGGCTTGGCCGATTGGGCAATCGCCAGCTTGGCTGCGGACGGTTTGGCGACCGGCGCTGGCTTGGCCACGCGCTGATGGCCATCCAGCTGGAACACGCTTACCACGCGCTCCAGATTGGCCGCCTGCTGCTGCATGGCCTCGGCTGCAGCGGCAGCCTCCTCCACCAGCGCCGCATTCTGCTGCGTCACCGTATCCATCTCGCTGACCGCCTGATTGATCTGCTCAATGCCGGCGCTCTGCTCATCGCCGGCGGTAGAAATCTCGGCCATGATATCGGTCACACGCTGTACGCTGGTCACCACCTCCGCCATGGTCTGCCCAGCCTGCTCAACCAGCTTGCTGCCGACCTCCACCTTCTCCACCGAATTGCCGATCAACTCCTTGATCTCCTTGGCCGCTGCGGCAGAACGCTGCGCCAGCGTCCGCACCTCCGACGCCACCACCGCAAAGCCACGGCCCTGCTCGCCGGCGCGGGCCGCTTCCACCGCCGCATTCAGCGCCAGAATATTGGTCTGGAACGCAATCCCGTCAATCACCGCAATAATGTCGACAATCTTGCGCGACGAATCGTTGATCGCGCCCATGGTATCCACCACCTGCGACACCACCGCCCCACCCTGCACCGCCACCGCCGACGCCGACTGCGCCAGCTGATTGGCCTGGCGCGCATTATCGTTGTTCGCCCGCACCGCGCTGGTCAGCTCTTCCATCGACGACGCCGTCTCTTCCAGCGAACTGGCCTGCTGCTCCGTGCGCGCCGACAAATCCTGGTTGCCGCTGGCGATCTGCGACGATGCCGACGCAATCGTCTCGGTTCCCACGCGCACCTCGGCGACGATCTCGGCCAGCGCATCGCGCATCTTCTTCATCGCATGCAGCATGCTGTGGTTGTCATTGTTCTGCGTATCGACCACCACCGTCAAATCGCCGGCGGCGATGCGGCCGGCAATCGACGCCGCATAATCCGGCTCGCCGCCCAGCTGGCGCAGCAAGCCGCGCGCGATGCGAATCGCTGCCACCGCCCCCACCACAATCGCCAGACCGCTCAACACCAGCATCAGCGTGCGCGCGCGCTGGTAGGCAGCGGCAGCTTCCGCCGCATCGGCCTGGTTGGTGGCTTTTTGCAGAGCGGCATATTCATCCATCGCCTCCTGCCACAGCTGGGTGGCGGGACCGGCTTGTTTCATCAGGATTTGCGTCGCCTCTTCGTCCTTGTTGGCCAGGGCCAGTTCAAACACCTGATCGTTGAACGGACGCGCCGTCTTTTGCAAGCTGACGATGCGCTCGCGGATCGCGATGCCCTTCGGCGTGCCCGGCATCTTGCCCAGCTGTTCCAGCGCAGCGTTGTAGCTGGCGCGCGCCGTGGTGACTTTTTCCAGTTCGCTGCGAATTTCAGTTTGCGCGGCCAGCAGCACCACCGAGCGCGACACGCGCGCAACGACGTGCACCGATTCCGACATCTTGTTCACCAGCTCCGTCTTGACGGCATTTTCATTGACGATGCGTTCCAACTTGGCATGAATCGTGCTCATGTTGAACACACCCAGCGCGGCCACCATTAGTAGCAACACCAGCACCAGCCCGAATCCCAAGCCGAGCCGGGTACCAACTTTCATGTTAGCGATAGCCATACGCCGTACTCCTCTATAAAAGATAAGGAAATTGTACGCCTACAATCTTCGTGTAGTTTTATTTAATTGCTGAAAGAAAACAACTTACAACACTCTATAGATGAATTTTGCATACTTATATAGCCAAATATTCGCTAAACAGTTTAAGCGGACATATAAAATGCACGATCGGTTACAAACATTGTAGTAAGGAATAAGCCATGGCGATAAATGTGATCCTCAACCTGCTGGCGGCGCTGGCCCTGCTCGGCCTGCTGTATGCGCAACAGCGCAAGCACGGTTCCTTTTCGGTGCGCGTGTTCACCGGCATGGGGCTGGGCGTGGTGCTGGGTGCGGCGCTGCAAGCGATCTACGGCGCCGGCTCGGCCGAGCTGAAAACCACCAGCGACTACCTCGACATCGTCGGCAGCGGCTACGTCAAGCTGCTGCAGATGATCATCATGCCGCTGATTATGGTGTCGATCATTTCCGCCATCCTCAAGCTGAAGGGTATCAACTCGCTAGGCAAGATCAGTGCGCTGACCATCGGCACCCTGATGATCACCACGCTGGTCGCCGCCAGTATCGGCATCCTGATGGCCAAGGTGTTCCACCTGAGCGCAGTGGGTCTGACCGCCTCGGCGGCCGACATCGCGCGCGGCGTCTACCTGCAAGGCAAGGTCGAGACAGCGCAGGCGATTTCGCTGCCGAGCATGCTGCTGAGCTTCATCCCGGCCAATCCCTTCCTCGACATGACCGGCGGCCGCAAGACTTCCACCATTGCGGTGGTGATCTTCTCGGTGTTCATCGGCATTGCCGCCACCGGCATCCATGACAAGAAGCCGGACATCTTCGCCTCGTTCGAGCGCTTTGTGCAGGTGGCCCACGCCATCGTCATGCGCATCGTCACGCTGGTGCTGCGCCTGACGCCGTACGGCGTGTTCGCGCTGATGGCGCAGGTGGTCTCGACCTCCAGCTATACCGACATCCTGCACCTGATCGACTTCGTGCTGGCGTCGTACAGCGCGCTATTGCTGATGTTTGTGGTGCACCTGCTGATCGTCTCCGGCCTGGGCCTGAATCCGCTGCGCTGGACCAAGAAGATCCTGCCACTACTGACCTTCGCTTTCACCTCGCGCAGCAGCGCCGGCGCAATTCCAATAAGCGTGCAGACCCAGAGCCAGCGCCTTGGCACGCCGGAAGGCATCGCCAACTTCGCCGCCTCGTTTGGCGCCACCATCGGCCAGAACGGCTGTGCCGGCATCTACCCTGCCATGCTGGCGGTGATGATTGCGCCGACCGTGGGCATCGATCCGTTCACCCTCAGCTTTATCGCCCCGCTGCTGGCGATCATCACCATTGGTTCGGTCGGCGTGGCCGGTGTGGGTGGTGGCGCGACCTTTGCGGCGCTGATCGTGCTGTCGTCGATGAACCTGCCGGTGGCGCTGGCCGGCCTGCTGATTTCGATCGAACCGCTGATCGACATGGGCCGTACCGCGCTCAACGTCAGCGGCTCGGTCACCGCCGGCGCCGTTGCCAGCCGGGTGATGGGCGAAACCGACATCGCGGTCTTCAACAGCGACGCCGAACCCGCCATCGACAGCGACCGCAAGGCCGCCTGATTGCGATTCTCCAGGCAATAAAAAAAGGACCCGAGGGTCCTTTTTTTTTCGTCCTGGCAGAGCTTAGAACTTGTAGTTGTACGACAAACCAATCAGCGACAGGTGAGTCTGATACACGCCACGGGTGGTTTCGCCGTTGCCGGTGCAGGTGGTGGCCAGCGGGTTGCACTGGTTGGTGTAGTTGATGGTGGCGTCCTTGAAGTCCAGGAAGCTGTACGCCAGGTCGATCGACGAACGTGGGCTCAGCTTCCAGTTGGCGCCGATCGAATACTGCATGCGGTCGCTGTCCGGCAGCGCTGGGTGGGTCAGCTCGGCGTTCTGCACCGGCGACTGGTCATGCGCGATACCGCCGCGCAGGGTCAGGTTTTCGTTGTACGCATAGTTCGCGCCCAGCGACACGCGCACGGTGTTTTTCCAGTGCTGGCGAATCACTTCCGCGCCTTCGGTGGTGCCAGGGAACTGGATGTCCAGGTCGCCCAGGCGGTTGTGGCGGCTAAAGGTGACGTCGGCCATGCCGGCCCACTGCGAATTGAACTGATGGAAGGCGTTGGCCGACAACGTCTCCGGCGTGCGCAGTGACACCAGCGCAGCCGAGTTAGCCTTGTGCGAGGCCGCCTGCAGCACCTGGTTGACGATCGGATCGGTGGTCACTTTCGAGAAATCCCACACGGTGCTGCCACGCAGCTGGTGCGAGATCGACGAACGGTAGGCCAGGCCGAAGCGGGTGCTCTCGTCCAGCGTGAACATATAGCCCAGGTTGAAGCCCCAGCCCCAGTCCTTGCCATCGTTGGAGCCGTGTGCATCGCCCGCCGTGCGCAGCAGCGCGGGATTGCCGCCCAGGGCAGCGATCTGACGGATCAGCACGGCGCCTTGCGCGGCGCCCGCGCCGCTCGACAGTGCGGCGATCGAGCCGGGCACGTCAACCGCCTGGCCCAGTTCGGCCTTCATGAATTCGGCGTCGATGCCGAAGCCGAACGCGTGGTGTTCATTCATTTTCCACGACACCGATGGATTCAGCGTTACCGACTCCAGCTTGATGTTGGACAGCGCGTAGCGGCCGCTCCAGGTGTTGCCGTAGTCCAGCTTGGCGCCGTATGGCACGTACAGGCCCATGCCCACCGCCCATTGATCGTTCAGCTTCTTGCTGATGTACAGCGATGGCGCGGTGACCGCGTTCGGTGCGTAATCGTTGGCCGGGGTGCCGTTGGTCGGCGCGCCGGTGAAGTGGGTCGAGCCGCTGTCGTTGTAGGTCGAGTGCGGCACGACGACGGTGGCGCCGACGCTGATCTGGGTGCCGTCCAGGCGGCTCAAGCCGGCCGGATTGTAGAAGATGGTCGAGGCATCGGCCGCTTCGGCGCCGTTGGCGTCCGCCGTGCCCTGACCGGCCACGCTCTGCGAACCGAAACGGTAGCCGGACGCGTTGGCGCCCACGGAAATGGCGCTCAGGGCGGCAGCAATGATCAGGGAAAGATATTTGGGTTGCATAGCAGTCTCGCTTTATGAATGGTTTTTTTGTCCCATAGCCTTTTGGTACGGGAAGGCCAGCAGCATACTACATAAATAAAACAATTAAAAAGGCAAGACGTTAGAGTGCGAATACTAATTAAAACCTTGAAACCGAGCAGTTGCTCTGCACTGGGGACGTAAAAAAGGGCCCGCAGGCCCTTTCTTATGATCAAGTGATAATTGCACTCAAGCAATCTTCCGTTCGACTTCCGCCGGTGGCGCTGGCGGATTTTTGTCCTTGCCGAACGCCTTGCGCACTGCCCACAGGATTGAGCGGAACACAAAGCGCAGCAGCACCAGGAACAGCAGGAACTCGATCACGATCGACAGCACGGCCAGGATCATGCCGAAGCGTTCGGCGCGGCGATGCAGCTTGACGATGGCGCTGTCCTTCTTGATCTCGATACTGTCATAGAAGGTTGGCACCATCAGCAGCGTCAGCAAGGTCGAGGTGATCGTGCCGCCGATAATCGCAATCGCCATCGGACGGTAGAACTCGCCGCCCTCGCCCAGCCCCAGCGCCACCGGGAACATACCGGCGATCAGCGCGAAGGTGGTCATCAGGATCGGACGCAGACGCATGCGGCCTGCATACATCAGCGAATCCTCGCGGCTGAAGCCCTCTTCCTGGCGCTTGCGCGCCGCGTCCAGCAGCAGGATGGCGTTCTTCGCCACCAGGCCCATCAGCATGATCACGCCGATCAGACTCATCAGGTTGATGGTGCTGTTGGTGGCCAGCAGGCCCAGCACCACGCCGATCAGCGACAGCGGCAGCGACAGCATCACCGCCACCGGCGCGGTGAACGAACCGAACTGCATGACCAGGATCAGGTACATCAGGCCGATACCGGCGATCAGGGCGATGCCCATGGCGCCAAACACTTCCTGCATGTCCTTGCCGGCGCCGCCCAGCGCCAGGCCGTAGCCCGGCGGGAAGTCGATATCCTTGACCAGTTTCATGGCGTCGGTGGTCACCTCGCCAGGCGAGCGGCCTTCAACGTTGGCGGTGACGGTAATCACGCGCTTGCCATCCTTGTGCTTGATGGTGGACGGGCCTTTGCCCATCGTCACTTCCGCGATCTGGTCCAGCGGCACCATCTGATTGGTGCCCACCACCGAAATCGGCAGGCGCTCGATGTTCTCGGCGCTGGTGCGGTCTTCCGGCGCCAGGCGCACGGCGACGTCACGCGACTCGCCGGTCGGATCGACCCAGTCGCCCACCTCGATACCGGCAAACGCCACGCGCAGCGCCTGCGCCGCATCGCCGGTGGCGATGCCCATCGAGTTGGCCAGGCCACGGTTCAGCACGATTTGCAGCTCGTCCTTCGGATCCATCTCGGACAGGCCGACATCAACCGCGCCCGGCACACGGCGCAAGCGGTCCATGAAGCCGTTGGTGATTTCCATCAGCTTGCGCGAATCGGCGCCGGTGAATTCAATCTGCACCGGCTTGCGGGCGCCATTGCTCAAGTCGTCCAGCACCGTGTATTCGGCGCCGACCAGCCCGGCCAGCTTCTCACGCAACTCCTTGGCCACCTCAATCGCGCCGCGCTTGCGCTCGGTCTTCTTGCCGATATCGACGTAGATGCGACCGCCGCTCAGGTTGACGTAGCTATTGGTTTCCTTGGTTTCCTTGATGCCGCGCGCAATCACCGCAGCTTTTTCCAGCTTCAGGCGCGAGTACTCCAGCGACGACGACGACGGCGTCCGCACATCGATCGCAATCGTACCCCAGTCGGACGCCGGCACGAAGCTGGCGCCGCCAAACTTGACCTGCAGGCCGATCGCCGCCACGAAGGTGGCCAGCGCAATGATGCCCATCGCGCGGCGGTGGTGCAGCGCCCATTCGATCACATTGCCGTAGCGGTTGGCCTGATGGTCGAACCAGTGATTGAACTTGGCGAAGTATCTCTCGATGCCACGGCGCGGTGCATCGTGGTGATCCGGCGGATCGCCCCAGAAGGCCGACAGCATCGGGTCCAGCGTGAACGAAATCACCAGCGACACCGCCACCGAGCAGGTCACCGTCAGCGCGAACGGACGGAACCATTCACCGGTAATGCCCGGCATGAAGGCCACTGGAATAAACACCGCCATGATCGAGAAGGTGGTGGCAGCCACCGCCATGCCGATCTCGGCCGTGCCCTTCAGCGCGGCGGTGCGGCGGTCGGCGCCCAGCTGCATGTGACGCACGATATTTTCCCGCACCACGATCGCGTCATCGATCAGCACGCCGATCGCCAGCGACAGGCCCAGCAGCGTCATGAAGTTCAGCGTAAAGCCGCACAGCCAGACACCGATGAAGGCCGCCAGCACCGAGGTCGGCAGCGACAGCGCGGTGATCAGCGTCGAGCGCCACGAGTTCAGGAAGGCGTACACCACGAAAATGGTCAGGCCGGCGCCGAACACCAGCGATTCGATCACGTTGTTCAGGCTGCTCTCGGCGTTTTCGCCGTCATCTTCGGTGACTTCCAGCTTGGTGCCTGCTGGCATTTCCTTCTGCATTTCCACCGACATGGCGCGGATTTTCTTGGCCACCGTCACGGTCGACGCATCGCGCGAACGGGTCACGGAAATACCGACGTTCGGTTTACCGGAGCGCACGCTCAGGCTGTTGACTTCGGCAAAGCCGTCTTCAATCGTCGCCACTTGCGCCAGACGCACCAGCTCGTCGCCATTGCGCTTGACCACCACTTGCTGGAACTCTTCCGGACGCTCGATGCGGCCGACCAGGCGGATGCTCTTCTCGTCCAGCTCGCCACGCACCTTGCCGACCGGCGCGTTGGCATTCTGGTTGCGCAGCGCGTTGACCACGTCGCCCACCGAGACATTGTATTCGCGCAGCTTCTCGGCCTTCAGCAGCACGCTCAGCTCGCGCTTCAGCGAACCGTCGATATTCACCGAGGCGACGCCGTCGATGCTGCGGAAGCGGTCGGCCAGCTTGTCTTCAGCCAGGCGCGAAATCTCCGCGTGGGTCTGCGAACTGGACGACAGCGCCAGCTGCATCACCGGCTGCGCCGACGGATCGATGCGCTGCAGAATCGGCTCGCGCATCTCGGTCGGCAGCTTGTAGCGCACCGCCGCGATGGCGTTGCGGATCTCGTCCGACGCCTCGATCAGGCTCTTGGTGAAGGTGAACTTGATCAGGATCTGGGCCGAACCTTCGGCCGCCGTACTATTGATCTCGGTGACCCCGGTAATCGAGTTCAGCGATTTTTCCACGCGGTTGATGATCTCGCGCTCCACCGTTTCCGGCGACGCGCCCGGATACGGAATCGCCACCACGATGAACGGCACTTCGACGTCCGGGTTCTGGTTGACCCGCAGCTTGCTCAGGGCCATCAGGCCCAGGCACATCATCGCGACGATCAGCACGATCGTGGCAATGGGCTTCTTTACACTAAAATCTGAGAGGAACATGGCGATTTATCCTGTTATTTTTCCGACACTTTTGGCGTCGAGGCCGATGCCACCGCCTTCGGCGTGCTCAGTTCGACTTTCTGGCCATCCTTGAAGCCGGACGCCGGTACCCGCACCACCATGTCACCCGACTGCAGACCGCTCAACACTTGCCAGCGGCCGGTGCGTTCGTCGCGGGTGCCGATGCTCAGCGGCACCTTGGCCAGCGCGCCATTCTTGATGCGCCACACATAATTACTGTCGCCGGCCTGGACCAGCGCCGACGGCGGGATCATCAGCGACGACGTGGTCTGCGCTTCGACCCGGCCTTCTGCATACAGGCCGGCCACGCCGGGACGCACATTGTCGGCAAAATCCACCAGCACTTCGACCTGGCGGGTTACCGCATTGGCGGCCGGATCGACGCGCTTGACCTTGCCGTTGAACTGTTTGTCCGGATAACCGTTGACGCGGAACAGCACCGGCTGGCCCAGCTTAACCACGCCGATCTTGTCGGCCGAGACCATGCCTTCAAAGCGCATGCTGGAAGGATCGATCACTTTAATCAGTTCTTTGCCGATCTGGGCGGTGTCGCCGTTCGACACCTTGCGCTCACTAACGATACCGTCAAACGGCGCACGCACCTGGGTGCGGGTCAGCTGCTGGCGCGCCGACACCGAACGCGACTTGGCGGCCGCCACATCGCTCTGGGCATTGTTGCGGCGTACTTCAGCGTCTTCCAGCGCGGTGGTCGATACCATGCCGGAAGCCAGCAGGGTTTTCTGGCGCTCGTACATGCGCTGGGTCTGGGCCAGCGTCTGCTCGGCGGCGCGGGTGGCCTCATCGGCGGAAGTCAGGCTGTCGCGGATCGAAGTCTCGTCCAGGCGCAGCAGCACATCGCCCTTTTTGACGGCTTCGCCGTTTTCCTTGAGCACCTGCAGCACGATGGCGCCCACTTCGGCGCGCAGGTCGGCGCGGCGCTCGGGCTGGATCGAGCCGGTGATGACCGGGCCGGACGCCAGCGCGTCGGACTCGATGGTCAGGGTATCTTCCGGCGACATCAGCAAAGTCACTTTTTTCTCGTCTTTCGCTGCGGTTGCCGAGGCGGAAGCGCTGGCTCCTTTCTCGGGCTCCTTGGCTGATTTGCCGCAGGCCACCAGGGCAGAGGCAATGGCGAGAGCTAACAGGGTTTTACGCAACATAAAGTTCTCCGAGATTTATTAAGTGCTTCTTAAAATTTTAGCCAGACTACAGGGCACGGAGTATCCGCGACCGACGTTATCAGGTCAATCATAGTGCGATGGACGGCAGAATTTGTGGCTGAAATGCCGAATACGGGGATGAACGGTAAAGCCAGGAAGGGAAAAGTGTCCGCTTTGGCGGACAGGCCGGACAGAGCGTCCGGCCGGAGGGAGGATCAGCCGCGGCCGAAAATGGCGTTGACGATGTGGCCGATGGCGATACCGGTGCACAGGCCGCCGGCGATTTCCACCAGCGTGTGGCCCATGCGCTCGCGCAGCCACTTGTGCTTGTCGTTGCCTTCGGCCAGGCGGTTGATGGCGGCGGCCTGCTTGCCGACGTGCTGGCGCAGGCTGTTGGCGTCAATGATGACAATAAAGCACAGCGTGACGGCGACGCCGAAGGCCGGATGGCCGATGCCCTCGCGCAACGCGATCAAGGTCGCCATGCTGGACACCACGGCGCTGTGATTGCTCGGAAAACCACCGTTGCCGACCAGGTTGAACGCCCATTTGCGCGCCTTGGCGCTATTAATCAGGAACTTGATCGGCCCCACCGTGACCCAGGTAATCAGCGGCGTGACGAGGTAAGCGATGTCCATCGTTAAATCCTTAACATTTTTGTGGCGACATTATGGCAGATGGCAACCCAGCGACGGAAGCAAGTAATATAAAATCCCCCTTGCTCTCATTTCAATAAAGATAACCATGCAACACTTCAGAATCTCGTTTATCGTCACCTTCATCCTCATGGCGCTGTCCGGCTGGTGGGGCTACAACCACGGTGGCGTCAACGGACTGGTGCAGGCGCTGTGGATCACCGCCGTGCTGGGCATCATGGAAGTGTCGCTGTCGTTCGACAACGCCGTGGTCAACGCCTCGGTGTTGCGCCACTGGAACGAATTCTGGCGCAAGCTGTTCCTGACGGTCGGGATTGTGGTGGCCGTGTTCGGCATGCGGCTGATCTTCCCGCTGCTGATCGTATCCATGGCGACCGGCCTGGGCCTGCTGGAAGTGTGGCATATGGCCACCACAACGCCCGAGTTGTATTCCAAGTACCTGACCGGCGCCCATGCCGAGGTGGCGGCCTTCGGCGGCGCCTTCTTGCTGCTGGTGTTCCTCAACTTCCTGTTCGACGACCAGAAAGAACTACACTGGCTGGGCTGGATCGAGGAAAAGCTGGGCCAGCACGGCACAGAGAGCCTGGCGGTGCTGCTGGCGCTGGCGGCAGTGTTCGCCTGCGTGTCGCTGGTGCCGGCCGCCGAGCAATACAAGGTGCTGACGGCGGGCGTAGTGGGCGTCATCGTCTACCTGGCGGTCGGCTGGATCAGCTCGTTGCTGGAAGAAGACCCGCCGGAAGATGACGAGGACATCACCGAAGCCGGCGTGGCGCCGATCGTGGCGGCAGTGGCCAAGGGCAGCATCGGCGGTTTCCTGTATTTGGAGGTGCTGGACGCCTCGTTCAGCTTCGACGGCGTGATCGGCGCCTTCGCCATCACCACCGACGTCGTCGTCATCATGCTGGGGCTGGCCATCGGCGCCATGTTCGTGCGGTCGCTGACGGTGTTTTTGGTGCACAAAGGTACGCTGGACGAATACGTCTACCTGGAGCATGGCGCGCATTACGCGATCGGCATCCTGGCCCTGATCATGCTGGCCAGCGTCAAATACCATATTCCAGAGTGGTTTACCGGACTGTCCGGCGTGGCGTTCATCGCGGTATCGCTCTGGTCGTCGGTGCGCTACAAGCGTCAGAACGCCGCGTGATACCATCCCTTTCATTGCATAACCCAGGCTCACCATGACCACATCCAAACGCGTAATCCTGACTTTCATCGGCCTGCTGGCCGCCGCCGCACTGCTGATGGCCGCTTACACCTGGGCCATGCTGCACATCTCGTACTCCGATGGCGAGCGCGCCGGCTACCTGCAAAAATTCTCCACCCGCGGCTGGGTGTGCAAGACCTGGGAAGGCGAAATCCTGCTGACCTCGATGCCGGGCGCGATCCCGGAAAAGTTTGAATTCAGCGTGCGCGACCCGCTGGTGGCCAAAGACCTGACCAACGCCACCGGCAAGCGCGTCATCCTCAGCTACGCCCAGCACAAAGGCGTGCCGACCCAATGCTTCGGCGAAACCGAGTATTACATCACCAAGGTCGCCATCCAGCCCTAACACAATGGCAAGACTGCCATTTTGCGCTACTGTAAGACAGTGTTTTTTGATTTCCGGTAAACTCCATCTTTTGCCGGATATCAATTAACTCTTATGCAACGAATTCTGATAGGCGTCGTGGCGCTGGTGGCCGCGGCAGCCGTGCCGGCCCAGGAACTGACCGGTTACGCGGGCGCGCTGCGCGTCAACGAAGCCAAGGAATACAGCTTCAGCGCCGGCGCCTCGTACGCCCATCCGGTCAACGAACACCTGGGCCTGAGCCTGAGCTACCTGAACGAAGGCCATCCGACCGACCACCACCGCGACGGCGTGGCCGGCCAGGTGTGGGTGCGGACCGGTCCCAACCAGCCAGGCTGGAGTTTTGCCGCCGGCGCCGGCCAGTACTACTACTTCGACACTACCGAGCTGCACAGCGACGGCAACACCAAATACACCAATGACCACGGCTGGGCCGCCATCTATAGCGTGCAGGCGACCTACCACTACGCGGACAGCCGCTGGTACAACCAGGTGCAGGTCAACCGCATCTCCCCGACCGGCAAGGACTCGACCACCTCGCTGATGCTGGGCGTGGGCTACCAGTTTAATGGCGTCAAAGGCGACAAGCTGCATCTGGAAGGCCCTGCCACGGACGAAGCGATTACCTTGATGGCGGGCCAGGGCATCAACAATAGCCTGAGTTCGGAGACCACCACCATTGCAGCACTGGAATACCGGCGCGCGGTGGGGCGGTATGTGGACTGGACGGTCACTGCCATCAACGAAGGCAACACCCCGCAAAGCAAGCGCAACGGCGTCGCCACGCAGCTATGGCTGATCCGTTCGTTGAATCAGAAAGTCGAGTTGGGCATGGGGGCAGGCCCCTACTTCAACGTCAAGGTGCCGGATGCCGAGGGGCAACGCTCGCACAAGGCGGGGCTGGTCAGCATTGGAGGCCGCTATCACCTGGCCAAGCGCGTGGTGGCGCAAGCCTCATGGAACCGCGTGGTCACCGACTACCATCGCGATGCCGACCTCCTACTTATCGGCCTCGGCTACAGCTTCTAAACTCCGGGGTCAGGTCCGGCACTTGGACACGAGCCCAACCGTAGCGAACGTTACGGTTGGGCTCGTGTCCAAGTGCCGGACCTGACCCCGGATTGTTAGCGGGCGCGCCAGACGGCTTTGCCGGCTTCGGCTGGCTGGTTCTGGCGGGCCGCTTCCTTGCGGGCGCGGACGTCGTCCAGCGTGGTGATGTTGTTTTCTTCTGCCGTCACTTTGGCCTGCACCGACGCCAGCACTTTTTGCGCGGCGCCCAGGCGACGGGTTTCCAATTCCAGCAATTGTTGTTTGGCGGCGGTCATCGCGGCCGTGGTGTCGGCGACTTTGCGTTGCATGGCGGCGTGCGCCTGCGCGGTCGCCAGCAGCGCTTGCTGAGCGGAGGCTTTGTCGGCCACGGCTTGCGTTGCAGCCAGTTCGGCCTGCTCGCGCTGCTGCATGGCTTGCGCTTCGGCCTGGGCTTCATCGGCGCGCTGACGGGCGCTGGCGGCGATGTTCTTTTCCGCTTCCAGACGGCTGGCGATGGCTTGCGAGGCGCGTACTTCAGACGCGGCGGTGATGCGCTGCTGCGTCAGCTTCTGGTCAATCAGCGCCAGCGATTTGCGCTCGGCTTCGATGAATGCACGTTCGGCAACCAGCAGCTCTTCCGCCTTGACGGCTTTTTCCTGTTCCACGCGGGCGCGTTCGGCGTGCACTGCACCCAGCTCTACCGCCAGTCGCGCTTGCGCTGCCAGTGCCTGGGCGGAGATGGCTTTCTGTTCGGCTTCGGCCGACACTTGCGCCGCCATCACGCGTGACGCCTCGGCTTGCTGTTCGGCGGCGGCGGCCAGGCGTTCCTCGGCTTCCTGCTGCTGACGCAGCGCTTCGGTCTGCGCGCGCTCGGCGGCCACGCGCTGTTGCGCGGCGTCGGTGGCGCGTTGTTCGGCGTCCAGTTTGGCGTTCAGTGCGATGATGGCTTGCTGTTCGGTGGCGGCGCGTTCCTGTTCCGCTTGCAGCAGCGCGGCGGCGCGACCGGCGCGTTCGGTGGCCAGCGCGCTGGCGGCGTTCTGCGCTTCGACATGTTGCGCCAGCGTGGCGATTTCCGCTTGTTCGGCAGCGTTCTGGCTGGCGGCCAGTTCGGTGGCGGCGCGTGCCAGTGCTGCCCGTTCGTTGGCCAGGTCGGCGGAACGCTGCTGCTCCAGGCTGTCGGCGCGGGCGGCGTCGGCAGCGGCTGCGTCGGCGGCCTGGCGCTGTTTGGCTTGGTCCAGTGCGGCGCTTTCCGCCTCGACCTTGGTCAGCGTGGCCAGTTCGGCATCCTCTTCGGCCTGCACGCGGGCCAGTGCGACAGCGCGCAGCTGATTGTCGACTTCGAGGCGCGCTTCGGTGGCGGCCAGGATGCGGGCGTCGGCTTCGCGCCGTGCTTGCGCGCTGGCGGCGGCGACCGCTTCCATGCGTTCACGGTGGATGGCGGCGTCGCGGATTTCTTTTTCGGTTTGCAGGCGCAGGCGCAGCGATTGCGCGGCACTGTGCTCGGATTCGGCCTTGGCCTGGGCGATCTGTTCGCGCTCCTGCTCCAGGTGGGCCAGTGCGCGAGCTTCTTCCAGCGCACGGGCTTCGGCGGCCGAGCGTTTGTAGGCGGCTTCCAGCGCGATCTTGTCGGCGCGTTCGCGCTGCTTGGTCAGTTCCAATGCTTCGGTTTCGGCTTCGGCCAGTTGCTGGGCGGTCTGGCGGGCGCCGGCGGCGTGCCGTTCGCGTTCGCGCGCCAGCGTGGCGACGCGGGCGTCGGCCGAGGCGATGCCGACCACTTCTTCCTTGGCGGCCTGGACGGCGGCGACGCGTTCAGCCGCTTGCAGGCGGGCCTGTTCGGTCTGCTCTTGCAATTCGGCGGCGGCGCGCGCGGCCTGTTGCGCCAGTTCGGCGTCGGTGGCGATTTGTTCGTGGGCGCGTTTGCGGTTTTCTTCTTCGGCGCGGGTGCGTTCTTCAGCGGCCTGGCGGATCTGGTTGTCGGCTTCGGCACGCGCGCGCAGGCCGGCGGTTTCCTGTTTGACGGCATCCAGTCGGGCCACGCTGGCCTGGGCGGCGGCGCGCATCGATTCCAGCCGTTCCTGGTTGGCGGTGATCGCCGCTTCCGAGGCCTGGGCGTTTTGCAGCGCCACGGCGGCGGCGGCGGCGTCGATGGCGGCGCGGTCTTCGGCCAGCGCTCGGGCGCGGGACTCGGCATGGGCGCGGCTTTCGGCGGCGCAGGCGGCCTTGGCTTCAGCTTCGACCCGGGCGATGGCTTCCTGGATGGCTTTCATTTCCATCGCTGCGCGCGGCAACTGGGCCGGAACAGCGGTGTCGTCTGCATACACGCTGGCCATCGGCAATGGCAGCCGGGTGGCGTCGTCGCGTTCTTGTTTGACCAGTTGTGCTTGCATGAGAGTCTCGCTGAGAGGATTTTCCGAGCTCTCATTATCACGGACGCGTCAAGCAAGCCGAGCGGCAAGAAGAGGCGGAAACACCCGCCTATTCTCGGATTGGTCAGATCGCCAGCGGCGGCTCGTCCATCAAGGCGACCTGCTCGCGCAGCTCCAGGATGCGGTCCTGCCAGTAGCGCTGGGTGTTGAACCACGGAAACGCCTGCGGGAAGGCCGGATCGTCCCAGCGCCGCGCCAGCCAGGCCGAATAATGGATCAGGCGCAAGGTGCGCAGCGCTTCGACCAGGTGCATCTGGCGCGGGTTGAAGTCGCCGAAATCCTCGTAGCCGGCCAGGATGTCGCTCATCTGGCGCACCTGTTCGCCACGCTCGCCGGACAGCATCATCCACAGATCCTGGATCGCCGGGCCCATGCGGGCGTCGTCGAAGTCGACAAAGTGCGGGCCGGCGTCGGTCCACAGCACGTTGCCGCCGTGACAATCGCCATGCAGGCGCAGCTGCGGCAGTTCGCCGGCGCGGTCATAGGCACGCCGTACGCCATCCAGCGCCTGCTGGGAAATCGCCGCGTACGACGCCTTCAGGTCCAGCGGAATGAAATCATTGTCCTGCAAGAATGCGCACGGCTCGGTGCCGAAGGTGTCGATGTCCAGCGCCGGCCGGTGGGCGAACGGCCGCACGGCGCCGATCGCGTGGATGCGGCCGATGTAGCGGCCGGTCCATTCCAGCACCGCCGGGTCGCCCAGCTCCGGCGCGCGGCCGCCGTGGCGGGTGAACACGGAAAAGCGGAAGCCGGCATGCAGGTGCAAGGTGGTGCCATGCAGCGCCAGCGGCGGCACCGCCGGGATTTCGGCGTCCGCCAGCTCCTGCGTGAACGCGTGTTCTTCAAGGATGGCGTCGTCGCTCCAGCGGCCGGGACGGTAGAACTTGACCACCAGCGGCTTGTCGTCTTCGATGCCGACCTGGTAGACGCGGTTTTCATAGCTATTAAGCGCCAGCAGGCGGCCATCGCCGCGCAGGCCGATGCTGTCGAGGGCGTCGAGCACGCAGTCCGGGCTCAAGGCGGAATAAGGGTGAGATTGCGGGTGAGATTCGGTCATAAGCGCCATTGTACGGGGCGCGGCGTGTATACTGTCTGCTTACCCCAAATAAAAAGAGCAAAATATGCAACTCGACCAGCCTTTGAGCGAAAAAGAATTCGACGAACTGGACAGCTTCCTGCTGTCCGACCGCAGCCCTGAAGATGCCATGACCATGGACATCCTGCACGGTTACCTGACTGCCATCGCGATTGGCCCGGAAACCATCATGCCGGCCGAATGGCTGAAAAAGGTATGGGGCAAGGAAGAGACCGACGTGCCGAAGTTCAAGCACGAAAAGGAAGAACAACGCATCCTCGAACTGATCATGCGCTTCATGAACGAAGTGCTGGTGACGTTTGAAGTGGCGCCGAAGGAGTTCGAGCCGCTGTTCGTCGAGCACGAGCACGAAGGCCAGACCCTGATCGACGCCGAAGCCTGGTGCTGGGGCTTCTGGGAAGGCATGGAGCTGCGTCCGGGTTCGTGGGATCCGATCTGGGAGTCCGAAGTGGGCGACCTGATGCGTCCAATCTACCTGCTGGGCGCCGACGAGATCGAGGAAGAGGAACTGCCGCTGGTGGAAGACCCGGTCAAGGCCCACAAGCTGGCGCAGGAACTGGAAGCCAACCTGCCGGCCATCTACAAGTTCTGGGTGCCGCGCCGCAAACCTGCGGTCGAGACCGTCAAGCGCGAGGAGCCGAAAGTCGGCCGCAATGACGACTGCCCTTGCGGCAGCGGCAAGAAGTTCAAGAAGTGCCACGGCGCTGACACCGCCGAGTAATCCGCGCAATGCCAGAGGGACGGCGTCCCTCTGTCTCCAGTAAAATGCAGGCATCATTGTTCAGGATGCCTATGTTCTCCCTGCCCTTCAAGCTGCCCACCACGGCCACCGCGCCGTTCTGTCCTTCCGAAGTAGCCGGCACCGTCGCGGTGCCCGAGAGCGATCCGTTCTGGAAAAAAGTCATCCGCTTCGCCGGGCCCGGCCTGCTGATTTCGGTCGGCTATATGGACCCGGGCAACTGGGCCACGGCGATCCAGGGCGGCTCGCAGTTCGGCTACCAGCTGCTGTTCGTGGTCGTGCTGTCCAGCCTGGCGGCGATCGTGCTGCAATGCCTGAGCATGCGGCTCGGCATCGTCACCGGCAAAGACTTGGCCGTGCACTGCCGCGAACAATATTCGCCGGCGGTCGGCAAGACGCTGTGGGGCTTCGCCGAGATTTCCATCATCGCCTGCGACCTGGCCGAAGTGCTGGGCTGCGCGCTCGCCTTCAAGCTGCTGCTGGGCGTGTCGCTGCCGGTCGGCGTGGCGCTGACCGCGCTCGACACGCTGATCGTGCTGGGTCTGAAGGGCAAAGGCTTCCGCCAGGTCGAGGCCATCGTGCTGGGACTGATCCTGACGGTGGCGATCTGCCTGTTCGCCGAGCTGGTGTTCGTCAAGCCGGACTGGCATGCAGTGGCGGCCGGGCTGGTGCCGTCGCTCAGCGCGCTGTCGTCACGCGAACCGCTGTACCTGGCCATCGGCATTCTCGGCGCGACGGTGATGCCGCACAATCTCTACCTGCATTCGTCGGTGGTGCAGACGCGCGTGGTGCGCCGCGACGACGCAGCGCGGCGCGAAGCCATCGGCCTGTCACGCATTGACACCGTGGTGTCCTTGCTGCTGGCCCTGCTGATCAACGGCGCCATCCTGGTACTGGCGGCGGCCGCGTTCTACCAGCCGGGCAGCAGCCGCGTGCTCGACATCGACGACGCCTACCGCCTGTTGGAACCGGTGGCCGGCACCGCGCTGGCCGCCATTCTGTTCGGCCTGGCGCTGCTGGCGTCCGGCCAGAGTTCGACCTTCACCGGCACCATCGCCGGGCAAGTGATCATGGAAGGCTTTTTGAAACTGAAGATCCCATGCTGGCAGCGGCGCGCCATCACCCGTGGGCTGGCCCTGATCCCGGCCATGATCGGTGTCATCGTGCTGGGCGAACACTCGGTCGGCACGCTGCTGGTGCTGAGCCAGGTGGTGCTGAGCATGCAGCTGCCGTTCGCCATGTATCCGCTGGTGAGCCTGACATCGCAGCGCCGCATCATGGGCAACTTCGTCAACGCCTGGTGGACCACCACGCTGGCCTGGTTCCTGTTCGCTGTCATCTCGGCCGCCAACGCCTGGCTGGTGTGGCAGGCGTTTTCCTGAATCCAGCGCAATATGCGCAGCGGCACGCGGCGCTATAAAGGAAGGCCCGCCGTCACCAAGGAGCCGCCGTGCGCTATCCACTGCTTGTCGCCGCCAGTTTGCTGGCTTGTCTGCCCGCAGCCGCAGCACCGGTCATCTTCGACTGCCCACGCGTGATCGACATCGCCCAAACCACGCGCACCAGCGACCGTTCGTGGGAGCTGGTGGCCGACAGCGAACTGCCGCCGGCCACGCTGGTCAACGTGACGGTGTACACCCAGCATCCCAGCGACGGCGGCAATCTCGTGCCCGACCAGACGGAGCGCCAGGACGAGACCGAAGTCACGCTGTGGCGCCTGCCGCCCGATTCGGCCCCCTACTGGATGGCCTGCGTCTACCGCCAGTCGCGCATCCTGCTGGCCAAGCCGATCCCGCTCGAGGCCAGGCAGTGTAGGCTTACCACCGCGCTACTTGGCCAGCAAGCCGGCGATGTCCTGACCTTTGTCTGCGAGTGAGTCAGCGCTACAATGACGGAAGCCCCATCACAGCAATCACGATGTTAAGAAAGCAAAAGAACCTGCCGCCGCGCGTGCTGGCCACCGAGACGCCAGAACAGGCGGCCGCCAACAAGCTGGCGCGCGAACAGCGCGATGCGCAAGTGCGCGGCGTCAGTTCCATCCAAGAGATGCGCGAGGCCATCAAGCAGACTGCCCGCGCGCTGCCTGCCATGACCACGGTGCCACGCGTGCGCGGACTCGGCGCCGCCGACTTCCGCCAGCGCGCCACGCTAGGCCTGCCGTTCCTGATTGAGGGTGTGGTCGGCCGCTGGCCGCTGAGCGCCCACACGCCGGACCTGCTGCGCGAAAAGCACAGCCACATGGCGGTGCGCGCGCGCGTCGGCGATTACATCAACACCGCCTTCGCACCTGACCGCGCCATGCAGGACATGACCATGGCCGAGTATCTCGACCTGGCCGAACGTACCGAAGGCCTGCCGCCCTATCTGGGCAACCTGGAACTGCGTGAATTGAACAGCATGTGCCACTGGCCGACCTGGTTCGACAAGATGGGGCCGGCGCGCTTCTGGGTTGGTCCGGCTGGCACGCTGACGCCACTGCATTGCGATTACGATGACAATATCTTCGCGCAGATCTGGGGCAGCAAGCGCATCTTCCTGGCGCCGCCCCATCATGATGAATTCCTGTACACCAGGGAAGCCAGCGCCATGCTGTTTGGCTCGCCGTTCGATCCGGAAGCGCCCGACTACGAGCGCTTCCCGCTGGCTCGCCAGGCCACGCTGATCGAGGTGCTGGTGCAGCCGGGCGACATGCTGTATGTACCGGCCGGCTGGTATCACCAGGTGCGCGCGCTGACGTTTTCGCTGTCGTCCAACCGCTGGGCGCGCGGCGTGCCGCTGGCGCTCAGCGCATTGACGCCACCGGCTTAGTCACCCTGCGCGTCTTCCGACTCCAGTTCCGGTGGCACGTTGTAGATGAAAGCCTTGCTGTCGAACATGATCTTCCAAGTCTTGGCTTCGATCGGCGCGCCGTATTGGGTACCCTTGGCGGTCACCGTCAGCGGTCCCGGCAGCGGGCCGGTGACCGGCGCGGTGGCATAGGTCCAGCGCGCATGTTCGCAGCGCAGCGGCTGGTGCTGGAGCAGCAGATCGCCGGCGGCGATGTCCTCCTTCGGCGCGTCTTCCTGCAGGCTCTGGTAATGGGTCACCTGCTTTTCCCACTCGGCGTAGTTGGCATTGGCCTGCGCGCAATCGGGGCCGGGATCGGCGTCGGCAGCGGCGCGGAAGCTGGCCAGCTGGTCGATGGTGTCGCCATGCGGCGCCAGCACCACATTGCTGACCGTGACCCGCTCGGCCTTGGGATCGAGGCCGTCCTGCACCTTGATCACCCAGCTCCAGGTGTTCTCCGATAAGGCTTCGAAGCGCACTTTTTCCGGCGTGATCGGCGCCGCGCTGTCGTAGCGCTGCGCCTCGCCGACTTCCACCAGGCCGTCGCCGCCCTTGCCATCCGAGCGGATCTGGAACACGCCGTAGAAATGATTGCCGGTGCCGCTCAGCGATGTGCCGCTGGTGGCGAAGTACAGTTCGTCGCTGGCGTCCACCGACTCGATGCGCGCCTGCTGCACCACCCGTACCAGGAATGGTTCGTTGCTCTGGTCGACGAACACCCAGCCTTTTTTCTCGGGCGAGTACTTACCATAGTTGCGGGTCATCGATTCGTCGATCGAGGCGGCTTCGTCGATCTTGACCAGTACCGGCCCTTTGTTAGCTTTGTAGAAGGCTGCGGCCACCAGCACAATCGCCAGCACGCCCAGCGTGGCCAGCACATACAGTATGTAGCGGCCCCAGCGGCGTGGCTTTTTCTCAGGTGGTGGCGGTTCGGTCGAGACGACCGGCGGGACGGGTTCCAGGATATCGGACATGGTTTCTGTAGATCATTGTTAGTAAGTTGATATCTACGGATCGTAATGCCAAAAGGAAAAAGACGGCGCGCGATTCACCTGGCGACGGGCGCCAGCACGAAGGTGGCGACATCATCCAGTGTCGGCGCCAGCCAGCGCATTGGCGCCGCCAGCGTGGCTACCAGCGTGGTGTGGCTGACATGGTCGTAGTACAACTCCTGCACCGGCACGTGCTGCGCCCGCAGTGCGGTGGCCAGATGACCGGTATTGCGTGCCGGGTTGACCAAGCTGTCGCTGCGCGCCGCAATCAGCAATGCCGGCGGCGATGACGCCGTCACATGATGGATGGGCTGCGATGCCGGCGGCGTATCCGGAAAGTGAAACACCGGCCTGGTGGTCGGGTTTTCTATCGGTAAAAAATCGTAGGGACCAGCCAGGCCGATCCAGCCACGCAATGCCGATGGCGCCATGCCCTGCTCTGCCAGCCAGCGTGGGTCCAGTGCGATCATTGCCGCGTTGTAGGCGCCGGCGCTATGCCCCATGACAAACAGGCGTTGCGGATCGCCGCCGTATTGCGTGGCGTGCTGGCGCGTCCAGGCCACGGCTTGCGCCACGTCCTTGAGAAAATCGGGATAACTGACTTCCGGATACAGGCGGTAATCGGCAATCACCGCCACGATGCCGCGCGACGCCAGCGCGCGGCCGACAAACGCATAGTCGCCCCGCTCGCCGTCCACCCAGTTGCCGCCATAGAAAAACACCACCACCGGCGCCGCAGTCTGGCCAGCTTGCACGGCATGCGGACGGTAGACGTCCAGCTTGTGGCGCGGACCATCGCCGTAGGCCAGGTCCAGCGTGCGTTCGGAAGCGCCGCCTGGCGACAAGGCGTTAAGCGTCGTCAACGGCGAGCAGGCGGCCAGCGCCAGCAGCAACAGCGGCAACGCCACCAGCAACATCAGGGAGGATCGGGACATGGCAAGGCAATCAGGGTGGATAGCGACAGGCTACTCTAGCCCAGCAGCAAGCGCGCCACCGTGCGGCACGCCACCGCCACAATCACTGCCGCTGATGCTTGACGCACCATCGCCGTCCGCTTGCTAGCGCTTGGCCGTCCACAGTCGCAGCGGAAAGCCGCCACCGACCATGCCGCGACACTGCGGCGCACTGGTCGCCAGCAGCAGTTGGAAACCATCTGCGGTCCATAGCCATTCGGTGTTGCTGCCGCAGTCGCCAATGCCACGACCTTTACCGTAGGAATGCAGCACGCCCTTGCCGAAGGACGGCTCGATCGGCGCATCTTCCTTCTGGCCGCCGGGCAGCGGCAGCAGCACGCGTTGCGGCGCATAGGGCGGCTTGTCGTTGACGCGCCACAGCGCATAGGCCGACTGGTAGGCGCCACGCACGCACTCAACGAACAGCAGCACCTGGCTGGACGACACGCGGATGACTTGATGATGCGGACCGGCATCGTCGGTGGGGCCGTCGCTCTGACAATCGTTGGCGGGCAGCGCTTTGAGCAGCGTCGGCAGCAGCGCCGCATCGCCGGGGCGCGGCGCGGCGACCGGCACAGCGCGCAACAGCGGCGCCGGCAACGCGGCCGGCACGCTGCTGGCCGGCTTGCTGCCCGGCCGCACCAGCGCCGTCACTGTGTCGCCCCGGCCTTGCAGGTCGTCCATCTTCAGCAGCGCGGCGTTAAGGCCGGCCAATGACAGTTCCCACTGCTGCTTGCCGTCGGTGACGCTGGCCGTCTCGGCTTTCTTCAGCGCCGGCAACAGGCGCCCGATCTGTTCCGGCGTCAACGCCAGTTTGATACCCGGAATGACCATCTTGCCGACGCGAAGGGTCATCAGTTCGGCATCACCGTCGCCGGATGACGCCATCAGTCTCATCTGCAGCGGCGCGTCGCCGCCGCCATCGCGGGCCAGCCACAGCGTGACCGGCAGTTCGACCTCCTCACGCTGATAGCCGGCCAGTTCGCAGTGGCGGGTGTTGTCGCAGGCGCCGGCCCAATCCTTGTAGCCGAACTCCTGCGCCTGAACGGCGCCGGCAACGGTCAAGGCGCCCAGCGCCAGCAGCAGACGGCGCATCATCACAGCTTGATGAAATGCTCGCGGTAGTACTTCAGTTCCTCGATCGACTCGATAATATCGGCCAGCGCGGTGTGTTTTTGCGCTTTCTTGAAGCCGCTGACCATTTCCGGTTTCCAGCGCTTGCCCAGCTCTTTCAGGGTCGAGACGTCGATATTGCGATAGTGGAAGAACGCCTCCAGCTTCGGCATGTAGCGCACCATGAAGCGGCGGTCCTGGCCGATGGTGTTGCCGCACATTGGCGCTTTGCCCTTCGGCACCCACAGTTTCATGAACTTGATCAGCTCTTCTTCCGCCTGCGCTTCGGTCACGGTCGACGCCTTGACGCGCTCGGTCAGGCCGGAGCGGCCGTGCGTGCCGCGGTTCCAGGCATCCATCTTGTCCAGGGTTTCGTCCGACTGGTGGATGGCGAACACCGGGGCTTCGGCCAGCACGTTCAGGTGCATGTCGGTGACCACCACCGCCACTTCGATGATGCGGTCGGTGTCCGGCTCCAGGCCGGTCATTTCCATGTCCACCCACACCAGGTTGAATTCATTCGGGCGTGGCGCGGCTGGTACAGCGGCGGAACCTTCTGGCAAATCAGTAGCTTGTGACATAATTCTCTTCTCTTGGCTAAATTAATCCGAATCTGCCATTTTCTCACAGGCACAGAATGTATTCACTCGCGTTTTCGATTTTGTTCGTATCTTTCATTATTTTGACGCTGCTGGTCCGTTTCTGGCTGGCGTCGCGTCAACTCCGTCATGTGCTGGCGCACCGCAGCGCCGTGCCGGCGGAATTTGCCGAAAAGATACCGTTGGCCGCCCACCAGAAGGCCGCCGACTACACCATCGCCCGCACCCAATACGGCCTGCTGACGCTGATGGTCAATACTGTAGTGCTGGTCGGCTTTACGCTGCTGGGCGGGCTGCAATGGCTGTCGCTGCAGATTTTCCAGGCGACCGGCCCCGGCATGGTCTACCAGCTGGCGCTGCTGGTGGCGTTCGCGCTGATTTCCGGCCTGATTGACCTGCCGTTCGACTATTACAAACAATTCGGCCTGGAGCAGCGTTTCGGTTTTAACAAGATGAGCAAGGGCCTGTTCTTCGGCGATTTGATCAAGGGTTCCGCGCTGGCCGCAGCCATCGGCCTGCCGCTGGCGTGGGTGGTGCTGACCCTGATGAATAAGACCGGCGACCTGTGGTGGCTGTACACCTGGGTGGTGTGGAGCGGCTTCCAGCTGCTGATGATGGTGCTGTTCCCAACCGTGATCGCGCCACTGTTCAACAAGTTTGCGCCGCTGGAAGACCAGTCGCTGAAAGCCCGCATCGAAGGCCTGATGACGCGCGTCGGCTTCGCCTCCAAGGGCCTGTTCGTGATGGACGGCTCCAAGCGCAGCGCGCACGGCAACGCCTACTTCTCCGGCTTTGGCGCCAACAAGCGCATCGTGTTCTTCGACACCCTGCTGTCGCGCCTGCAACCGCAGGAAATCGAAGCAGTGCTGGCGCACGAGCTGGGCCACTTCAAGCTCAAGCACATCATCAAGCGCATCACCATGATGTTCGCAATTTCGCTGGGCTTCCTGGCGCTGCTGGGCTACCTGAAGACCCAGCCGTGGTTCTACGACGGCCTGGGCGTCAACCCACTGCTGCTGCCGGGCCAGGGCAACGACGCCATGGCGCTGCTGCTGTTCATGCTGGTGCTGCCGGTATTCACCTTCCTGTTCAACCCGCTGACGTCGCTGGGTTCGCGCAAGCACGAGTTCGAAGCGGACGCGTTTGCCGCCCAGCACACCGATGCACGCGATCTGGTGTCGGCGCTGGTCAAGATGTACGAGGATAACGCCTCGACCCTGACGCCCGATCCGCTGCATTCGGCCTTCTACGACTCGCACCCGCCGGCCAGCGTGCGCATCCGCCAACTGAACCTGGCGGCGTCATGATGACCACCCGCGCCGATCTGCTGGCCGCCCTCTGCCGTCCCCGCACGGACGCGCTGGACGCCGGCGCGGCCGCGCAACTGCAGGCGCTGGTGCCGGACTGGACGATCGACAACGGCCGCCTGACGCGCAGCTTCGCCTTCAAGAATTATCATCGCACCATGGCCTTCGTCAACGCCCTGGCATACGTAAGCCACACTGAAGACCATCACCCCGAAATGACCGTCACCTATAACACTTGCATCGTCCGCTACGACACCCACTCCGCCCACGGCCTGACCGACAACGACTTCATCTGCGCCGCCAAGGCCGACGCGCTGTACCAGCAAGCGGCGGTGCCGGCATGAGCGGCGCGCCGGAACAACGCAGCGCGGTCATCATTGCCGCCCACGGCCGCCACTACCTGGCGGAATCGGACGGCCTCAAACTGCAATGCGTCACCCGCGGCAAGAAGACCAATGTGGCGGTGGGCGACTTTGTGCGCATCACCATGACCTCGCCCGACCAGGGCGTGATCGACAAGATCGAGGAGCGCAAGACGCTGCTGTACCGCTCGGACCAGTACAAGTCCAAGCTGCTGGCGGCCAACCTGACGCAACTGTTCATCGTGGTCGCCACCGAGCCGGGCTTCACCGACGACCTGGTGTCGCGCTCGCTGGTGGCGGCGGAAGCGGCCGGCATCAAGGCCCACCTGATCCTCAACAAGACCGACGTCACCGCCGCCCTGCCGCGCGCCCGTGAACGGGTGCAGCTGTACGCCAACCTTGGCTACCCGGTGCATGAAGTCTCGGCCACTGCCGCGCCGGAACACGCGGTCGCCACCTTGCAGCCGCTGCTGGCCGGCCAGTCGTCGATCCTGATCGGCCAGTCCGGCATGGGCAAGTCCTCGCTGATCAACCTGCTGGTGCCGGATGCCGACATCGCTGTGCGCGAAATCTCGGCCGCGCTCGACACCGGCAAGCACACCACCACCTTCACCCGGCTGTACACGCTGCCCGGCCTCGGTCCGGACTCGTCGATCATCGATTCGCCCGGCTTCCAGGAGTTCGGCCTCTACCATCTGAGTGAGGGCATGCTGGAGCGCGCGTTTGTAGAATTTGCCCCATACTTGGGCCACTGCAAGTTCTACAACTGCCGCCACCTGATCGAGCCGCAATGTGCGGTGCTGGATGCCGTCGCCGAAGGCAAGATCGCCAAGATGCGCCACACCTTGTACGGTCAGCTGTTGCACGAGTCATCACAAACACTGTATTAACAACAAGCTTGCGTCTATAATGCCTTGGAGCAAGTATCCTGGGGAAGCCGATGGACATGTTTGCGCTGGACGACGCGTTAGCCGAGTGGGAGGCCGCCCTGCCGCCGCTGCGTGGTCCGGCGCGGCTGTCGCTGCTGCTGCCCTTGGCCTGGCATCTGCGCCAGCGCGACACGCCGCGCGCACTGCAACTGGCGGCCGAAGCCGAAGCACTGCTGGCCAGCGCCCTCCCCACTGAACAACGCGACGCCCACAGCGCCCGCCTGCAACTGGTGCGCGCCGAAGCGGCCTGGCTGAATGGCCAGCTGGACGCCGCCGACGAGCTGGCGCAGCAGGCCGGCCAGCGCTGCGCCGCCTTGCAGCTGGCCTCCGGCGACGCCGACGCCCACTGGCTGCGCGCCTGGATCGCCATTGACCGTGGCGACCACGTCGCCGGCGAAGCCGAACTGGAACAGATGGCGGCCATCGCCCGCGCCGGCGGTGACCTGCAGCGCTGCGCCATCGCCGACGCCGTCAATGCCCGCTGGGCGGTGCTGCGCAACCTGACCAGCGCCCAGCAGCGCTGGTCGCAGCGCTTTACACAAGCGGAAGAAAACCAGCCCGGCGTCGCCAGCTGGATCTACGATTACTACGGCATCGCCGCCAGCCAGGCCAGCGATTTCGGCGCCGCCGCCGGCCACTACCTGCACTGCTACGAAGCGGCGCTGGAAAGCGGCCAGCTGCGCATGGCCATCACCGCCGCCATCAACATCGGCCTCGACTTCACCGCGCTGAACGACCACGAAGCGGCGCTGGAGTGGATGGAAAGCGCGCTCGACCTGGCGCGGCCGACCGGCTGGCCGCGCAGCATCGGCGCCTGCCTGACCCACACCGCCGACAGCATGCGCCGCCTCGGCCGGCTGGAGGCCAGCGCCGCCCTGCTGCAGGAAGCGGTAGAGCTGCTGGCGCCGCTGGCCGGCGCGCGCAGCTACGCCACCGCGCTGCAATACCGGGGCGACCTGGCGCTCGACCAGGGCGATTATCCGACCGCGCTGGACGCCTTCCGCCAACTGGGTGTGCGCGGCGACGCGCTGCAACACGCCGACTTCCAGAGCATCGCCCGGCGCGGCCAGGCGCACGCGCTGTGCTTCCTAGACCGTCCGCAGGAAGCGCTGGCGATGGCGGTGCAGGCAGCCGAGCAGGCGCAAGCACAGGCCGACCGCTACCACCACGTCGCCGCGCTGCGCGTGATGTCGCTGATCCACCTGCGCCACCAGTTGCCGTCGCCAGCCGGCATGACCGAACCCAACGCCACGCTGCACTTCCTGCACCAGGCACTGGCCGTGGCCGGCCACATCAACGGCTACACGCTGCCGGCCGACCTGCACGAAGCGCTGGCGCGCGAATACGCCCACATCGGCGACTACCAGCAAGCCTACGCCGCCGCCCAGCAAGCCGCCGCCGCGCGCGCCCAGACCCACAGCCAGGACGCCACCAACCGCGCCATCGCCATGCAGGTGCAGCACCAGACCGAGCACGCGCGCGCCGAAGGCTTCCACCACCGCGAGCTGGCTGCCGCCGAAGCGCGCCGCGTCGACCTGCTGCAACAGACCAAGGCCACGCTGGAACGGCTGTCGGCCATCGGCCAGGAAATCACCACCCACCTCGATGCCGGCGCCGTGTTCCAGGCGCTGCACCGCCACGTGCAAGCGCTGCTGCCGGCCAACTCGCTGGCGATCTACCTGTGCGACCCTGGCTGCGACACCATCAGCCGCGTGTTCGGCGTGGAGAATGGCCAGCCGCTGGCCAGCAACACCATCGACGTCGCCAACCCGCGCGCCAACGCCGCCCGCAGCCTGCGCGAACGCGCCGAAATCTACGTGGCCGACGCCGGCCCGGAAGACATCTTCCTCGCGCCCGGCACCCAGCTGATGGTGAGCGCGCTGTACGTGCCGCTGCTGGTCGGCGAACGCATTCTCGGCGTGATGACGGTGCAAAGCACCCAGCCCAATGCCTACGGCGAACGCCAGCGTCTGATCTTCCGCACCCTGTGCGCGTACGGCGCGATTGCGCTGGACAACGCCGAAGCCTACCGCCAGTTGAAGGATGCGCAGACCCAGCTGGTGTCGCAGGAAAAGCTGGCCGCGCTGGGCGCGCTGATGGCCGGCGTCGCCCACGAGCTGAACACGCCAATCGGCAACAGCCTGCTGATCGCCAGCACGCTGGCGCAGAAGACCGAAGAGCTGGAAGCGCAGATGAACGGCAGTGGCCTGAAACGCTCGGCGCTGGCCACCTATCTGGAAGACGCGCGCAAGGCGCACGAACTGGTGATGCGCGGCCTCAACAGCGCGGCCAACCTGGTCAACAGCTTCAAGCAGGTGGCGGTCGACCGCACCACCGAGCAGCGGCGCGACTTCAACCTGGCGCAGGTGTCGCAGGAAGTGGTGGCCACCATGATGAACCGTATCCGCGCCGCCGGCCACCGCATCGAGCTGGACATGCCGGAGACGATTTCGCTCGACAGTTATCCCGGCCCCTACGGCCAGGTGATCGCCAACTTTATCAACAACGCCCTGCTGCACGCGTTTGCCGGCGCCGGCAAGGACAAGCGCAGCGGCAGCATGTGGCTGCGCGCCCAGGCGCCGGTCGATGGCCGGGTGCAAGTCAGCTTCCGCGACAACGGCGGCGGCATCGCGCCCGAACATATGTCGCGCATCTTCGACCCCTTCTTCACCACCAAGCTGGGCCAGGGCGGCAGCGGACTGGGGCTATCGATCAGCTACAACATCGTCACCTCGCTGATGGGCGGGCTGATCACCGTCCACAGCTCCCGCGACGGCACCACCTTCACCCTCGACCTGCCCCTGACCGCTCCAGCGAACCAGACCGCCGCCACCGCCCAGATCTACCACTAAAAAATCTAGCAGCATTAAAAACAAACCGCTTGCAACCACGATTATCTAATCAATCTTCGTGCGCGAAGGAAAAAATCCAAATTTCACAGAAAAATCCTCGCCCTTCACCTTGAACTGGCATGGAGGACTTGTGGAAAACTTCTCAACTCTCTATTATCTATCTTGGATCGAATCCGGAGAAACTGTTTTTAATAGTCGTACTTTATTTCGCAATCGTTGCACAAACTCCCCGTTTTGCTTAGGAAGCTTAGTATTCCCAGTTACGTAAGTTCTCGACTCCCGAGCCAATAAATTTTCTATTTTTACCTGTTCGCCATGCGGAAGCCTTCTCAAAAAATATATCATGAGGAGTTTACTAAAAATCAAATTATCCGAGGCAGGCAGTAAATTTCTATCGACAAAAGATTCTAGCTCTACAATATAATTCGGCAAAGTTAAGTCTGCGTATAGAAGAACTGCCAACAACGCAGGTAGCTCAGCAGTATCTCTATCTAAAAAGAATTTTTTAATAACTTCTGCAAGCTTTGCAGTTCCGAGAGCCTCTTTAAGCATCGCTATAAAAGCAATTGGAATGGCATTTCTAACAAATGTTTGGATATTTTCATTTTCTTCATCAGAGGCATTTTCAATAGATAAATCTTCTTTTATCACATCAAATTGAGCTAATGCGAATATGCAATTTTTAGCCCAGTGTTCCATGTTTATCTCAAAAGCAGAGCTCAGAAGCTCCTTATCTCCCACAAGTTCGGAGTTTCTGATAATCGTGGCACAAAAAGTTACATGACGAAGATAGTTGGCATACCGATCATCATATTTCACAACGGTAACATTTCCTTTGTTTTCCAGCTTCGCTTCCCCCGACTGATTTACTGGCTTCCCATTTCCAATCACCATATGTTCATCGATATCATCCATCATGCTCTCGCGATCAGCATTTGACGGCTTCGCTGATATCAACTCATGCACGCTTCCTCTCATGGCGCTCATAATCGAATCCTCATGTGCACTGAGCCTCGCATAATCATTTGATTCAATACCAAGCCCGGTTAGATCATAAAGTTCGACCATTCTCTGCACAGAAAGCTTTAGCAAATCGGCGTCATCCTGTTTTAGCGCCGAATAATAGTCCAGTTCTTTATGGAATTTAGCTAAATTATCTGGATTAACGCAATTCTGTAGGTAGGAATGATTATCCAGCATGCGCTTTGCGACGAAATATTCACGAAAACATTCAAGCTTAAATCTGATTTCATCACCAATTTGCAGCAAAATACCACGCCTGAAAAAATGATCCACTAATTCTAATGCCTTAGCATTCGGTTGTGGTCTAACTTGGAAATAATGAACAGCGAACTCCTCAAGTTGCAGTCTTGACATAGAACAGTAACTATTCTCACTGATCTTCGCAGCTAACTCAGATAAAAAGTGCTGTTTGACACGAAAAGTATAAACTTCAGATCTGAAATTTGTATCGTGCAACTTTTCCAAAAGCCCGTCTATAAAATTTTCAATTAAAGTTGCATAGTTAACTGGCGAAAAGGCAATTTTCTTTTCACTCAGCCACAAAACCATACTCATCAAAAAAGGGGATCTAGGCAATTGAAGCCTGGACGTTAATTGAAGTACTCCTTCCAATATCTGAGATGATTCATCGGATTCATCGCCAAACCAGTTTTTGATTAAGGAGCGAACTTGCTTTCTCGTAAAAGGAAGCAAAAATACCTCTGTAATAGCCACTCCGAGCACCGGTAGCTTCTGCTCTACTAAAGTAAGCCTATCCGTTTCTGACGCCGTAAATATATATTTAGCTTTCGGATACAGGGCGAGCAGTTTAGATATGGCTTGATATTGAATAGATGAAACATCTAGATAGATGTTATCAATATAAACCACAGCCTTGCCAAAATTTAAAGCTCGCTCAATTTCAGATCGTTTAAATGCTCCATCACAAAATGCGATCATTGCAGTAACTGCAGCATTTACAGAATTAAGCAGTCGTCCATCAATGCAAAATGCTACAACACCTGTCAGAGCAGTTGCTCTCGTAGCCTTAATGGCGAGATAATTCAGTAATGTTGACTTTCCTGATTCGCTTTTCCCCCAAATAAAAAAATTCTCTGTACTATTTTCGATATCAGCAGTGGAGAGAAAATCAATTTTTTTATTTATTAGGGTATCGCCATCAATTTCTTCAGCTGGCTTTCTGGATAATTTCGGCTCAACAAATACATCGCCTATGTCTTCTGGGGCAATTTCTGAAATAGCAGAAGAAATTAGCTGTTGATTAATACTTTCTGAGATTCGAGCAACGCTATTTTCAGGCAAAATAAAATTATTTTCTTGAGAAAAAATTAGGTCAGTCTCAAATTTCCCATCATCAGCCAATCGCAGACTTTTGTCAAAACAGTTTCGGGAACCATAATACTCACGACCTTCTTGAATAAACTTATTTTTCCCCCAATCCAACGTTACGATTGAATATCCATCAAAATAATCCCGCGACTGATAAAGACAGCCGGCCCCTGATATAATAAGATTATTATTTGGCGATACTAGCGAATGGCCGTCCCCTTCATGCACATGACCATGCATTAAGAGATCGAAATTTCTAGCAATCGCTCTTTGGACAGGAGTGATTTCTTTAGGACTTATCCAGTTCAACGGGTGATGCAAAAGAGCAATTTTAAAATCACATTTTTTAAGAAAAGTGGCAGCAAGTTCAACCTGTCGCTCACCAACTATTAACGCGCCACAATCTCTATCATTTGGTGCTCCAGTCGCCCTCCATGCTGAATTCAATGCTGAAAATCCAATTCTCTTTCCATTGTCAGCCTCAAAAATAAAAGATGAATAAAGAGGAGTTCTTTTAACACATATAGACTGAGAAAATTCATTTGCAAAATCGTTATATTTTTCCAATGCTTTAAATGCTTGAACATTCGTTTCGTGATCCGCAATAAAGTCATTAATGCTCTTTTTGTCTATAATGATAGATTGCAACCCTGCCTCATATATTTTATCTCGCACCGATAATTCCACATCATGGTTCCCGGGGCAGAAAATCATTGATTCTTTTGTCAGCTTAGTCGCAGAAAGAACTTTATTAACAAAATTTATCCGCAATTTTGCTTTATAGTCGCCAGCGTAGGCCCCCTTCCCAACCAAATCACCCGTAAACACTACTATGTCAAACGCTGCTTTTTCTGTTTGAATTTTGAGGTCATCGCAAAGAGCATCGATTACAACAGACTGGTCGTGATCGTCCTTCTTAGTATTCAAATGCAAATCCGATAAGTGCAAAATACGAGTTGCCATATTTCCTCCAAGTTTTTCCTGGAGACAATATACTAGAAGGTTGGTCATTGGACAACTGCATCGTGTAACGCAACGGTCGCGAGCTGACTGATGGTCAATTGACTTGTCCAGCTACAACCTCTCTAAAAACGGAAAGAGCTTAGTAACGACAAAGGCTAGCTGGCTAAGATGAAGAGGTATCTCGTTCATATAAATTTATGAACCTTCTGAATGTTATCGGGAATACACGGTTTGCGTGCCAAGGCGCGCTTCCTACAACCATAACCCGGATAACTGACATGAAAAAACTGCTCCTGAAAGCGCTTACCGTCGCCGGCCTCGCCGTCGCAGCCAATGCCTACGCCGTCACCGACGCCCCCAACGACTTCCTGTCGGTCTATACCGGCAGCCACGACGCCGCCTTCGACGTGCTGTCGGCCGACGTCGCCTACAACGCCGCGAGCAACGAGTTCGTGTTCCGCACCACCACCGCCGGTCCGATCTCCGGCGTGGCCGGCGCCGCCTATGTGTTCGGCCTCGATGTCGGCGGCTCGACCAACGCGCCGTTCGCCTCGGTCGGCCTGCCCGGCGTGACGTTCAACGCCACCGTCACGCTGCGCGCGGACGGCACCGGCAGCTTCGGCGCCACCCCCGTCAATACCCACATCGTCGGCAACCAGATCTTCTCCACCGTGTCGGCCGCGCTGCTGCCGTCCAAGGGCCTGGCATTCAAGGACTACACCTGGACCGTGTGGTCGATCGACAGCCGCGTGCAGGGCCTGGGCCGCCTGGCCGACTTCGCGCCGGACGCCAACATCACCGTCAGCGCCGTGCCGGAAGCCGACAGCTACGCCATGCTGATGGCCGGCCTCGGCATGCTGGGCATGGTTGCCCGCCGCCGTTCGCGCAAGGCGGTCTGAACCCCAACTGACAGAGTGCCAAAACGCGTCCGGGCTACCACAGCTAAGTGCCTGTATAGACAGGATAATCTGCGGTAATTAGCCCTACTCGCCGAATTGCCTTTATAATTGTTCGGCTAAGCCGTAGCCATTCTGTCAGTTGTTATTATGCCCATCCAAAAACCGATCAAGCATTACCTGCAGTTTTCCGACCTCACGCTGGACGAGTATGAGTACGTCATCGAACGCGCGCACCTCATCAAGCGCAAGTTCAAGAACTACGAGATCTATCACCCGCTGATCGACCGCACGCTGGTCATGGTGTTCGAGAAGAACTCGACCCGTACGCGCCTGTCGTTCGAAGCCGGCATGCACCAGCTGGGTGGCGCCGCCATCTACCTTAACACGCGCGACTCGCAACTGGGCCGCGGCGAACCGGTGGAAGACGCCGGCCAGGTCATGTCGCGCATGTGCGACATCATCATGGTGCGCACCTTCGGCCAGGACATCATCGAGCGTTTCGCCGCCCACTCGCGCGTGCCGGTGATTAACGGCCTGACCAACGAACACCACCCGTGCCAGGTGTTTGCCGACATCTTCACCTACTACGAGCACCGCGGCTCGATCACCGGCAAGACGGTGGCCTGGGTGGGCGACGCCAACAACATGCTGTACTCGTGGCTGCAAGCGGCCGAAGTGTTCGGCTTCCACGTCAACGTGTCGACGCCGAAGGGCTACGACATGGACATGTCGCTGGTCTCGACCGACCGCTACACCTTCTTCGACAACCCGTCCGACGCCTGCCAGGGCGCGCACCTGGTCAACACCGACGTCTGGACCAGCATGGGCTACGAAGAAGAAAACGCCGCCCGCCTGAAAGCCTTCGACGGCTGGATCGTCGACAGCGCCAAGATGGCGCGCGCCGCGCCGGACGCTTTGTTCATGCACTGCCTGCCGGCCCACCGCGGCGAAGAAGTCGCGGCCGACGTCATCGACGGCCCGCAATCGGTGGTGTGGGACGAAGCGGAAAACCGCCTGCACATTCAAAAAGCGTTGATCGAGTACCTGCTACTCGGCCGCATCGATACCAAGTAACCTCCTTAACTGAGAACATCATGAGCGATATTAAAAAAGTAGTCCTCGCCTACTCGGGCGGCCTCGACACCTCCGTCATTCTGAAATGGCTGCAGGATAACTACCAGTGCGAAATCGTCACCTTCACCGCCGACCTGGGCCAGGGCGAAGAACTGGAACCGGCACGCGCCAAGGCGATCAAGTTCGGCATCAAGCCAGAGAACATCTACATCGACGACGTGCGTGAAGAATTCGTGCGCGACTTCGTGTTCCCGATGTTCCGCGCCAATACCGTGTACGAAGGCGAATACCTGCTGGGCACCTCGATCGCCCGTCCGCTGATCGCCAAGCGCCTGATCGAAATCGCTAACGAGACCGGCGCCGACGCCATCTCGCACGGCGCCACCGGCAAGGGCAACGACCAGGTGCGCTTCGAGCTGGGCGCCTACGCGCTGAAGCCAGGCGTCAAAGTGATCGCCCCATGGCGTGAATGGGATCTGCTGTCGCGCGAAAAACTGCTGAAGTACGCGGAAGACGCCGGCATCGCCATCGACATGAAACACAAGAACGGCGGCGCGCCATACTCAATGGACGCCAACCTGCTGCACATCTCGTTCGAAGGCCGCCACCTGGAAAACCCAAGCGCCGAAGCCGAAGAATCGATGTGGCGCTGGACCGTCAGCCCTGAACAGGCGCCGAACGAAGCCGAATACATCGACCTGGAATACGAAAAAGGCGACATCGTTGCTATCAACGGCGTGCGCATGTCGCCAGCCACCGTGCTGACCGAACTGAATCGCCTGGGCGGCAAGCACGGCATCGGCCGTCTGGACCTGGTGGAAAACCGCTACGTCGGCATGAAGTCGCGCGGCTGCTACGAAACCCCGGGCGGCACCATCATGCTGAAAGGCCACCGCGCCATCGAGTCGATCACGCTGGACCGCGAAGTGGCCCACCTGAAGGACGACCTGATGCCACGCTACGCTTCCCTGATCTACAACGGCTACTGGTGGGCGCCGGAGCGCGTTGCGCTGCAAACCCTGATCGACCACACCCAATCCACCGTCAACGGCTGGGTACGCGTCAAGCTGTACAAGGGCAATGTGATCGTGGTGTCGCGCGATTCCAAAACCGACTCCCTGTTTGATATGAACATCGCCACCTTCGACGAAGACGGCGGCGCCTACAACCAGGCCGATGCCGGCGGCTTCATCAAACTGAACGCACTGCGCATGCGCATTGCTGCCAATGCGCGTCTGAAACGCGGCCAATAAGGTCGCCGATACCGCGTGATAGAAATGGCCGCTCGCTGAGCGGCCTTTTTTTTGATACATTGGTTCAACGTCCTGATCGGGAGTGGAGCCAGCATGTTCAATAACCTCAGTATCAAGAAAAAACTCGCTACAGGATTCGGCGCCATCATCGCCATCATCGTCATCCTGCTGGCCCTCGCCTATACCAACTTCACCAAGCTATCCACCGCCAGCACCTGGGACCTGCACACCATGCAGGTACTGCTGGAGGCCGGGCAGATTGAAACCTCGCTGATCCAGATCCAGACCTCGACCCGCGGCTTCATGCTGACCGGCGAAGAAAGCACCACCGCGCCGATCAGCGGCGAGGAAGAGGCGGTGCGCCACCACCTGGACGAGATCACGCGCCTCACCGCCGACAACCCCAGCCAGCAGGAGCGCCTGAAACGGCTCGGCCCCATGATGCAAAACTGGATCGACAACGTGATCCATCCGCTGCTGGAAAAACGCCGCGCGCTGAACAGGCAGGTCGGCGTGTCGCAGCAGGTGGCAACCTCGGCCGACGTGCTGAATGGGGCCAAAACCATCGCCGAGGTGCGCCAGCTGCTGCGCGAGATCAGCGACGAGGAAAAGCGCCTGCTGGCGCTGCGCACCAAAAACTCGTCCGACCTGTCGGAATCGATGATGCTGCTGCTGATCGTCGGCGGCAGCGTGTGCACGGTGCTGGCGCTGATCATCGGCGCGCTGCTGCTGCAGGCGCTGGGTGGCCCGATCGGCCGGCTGGCGGCGGTGGTGGAACGCATCGCCCACGGCGAGCAAGGCGCGCGCGTGGAAGTCACCTCGCGCGATGAACTGGGCCAGATGTCGGTCGCCTTCAACCAGATGGCGCAATCGATTCAGGACAGCCTGGCCAAGGAACTGGCGGCCACCAACCTGCTCAAGTCCAAGGTCGATGCGCTGCTGGTGGTGGTGTCGAGCGCCGCCGCCGGCGACTTGACCGGCAAGATCACGGTGCACGGCGACGACGCCATCGGCCAGCTGGCCGACGGCTTGGCGCGCATGTTCGACAACCTGCGGGGGCTGATCAACGACGTCCAGAAGGCCGGCATCCAGGTCACCACCTCGGCCACCGAAATCGCCGCTTCGGCCAAGCAGCAGGAAGCCACCGGCGTTGAACAGGCGCAGACCAGCGTCGAGATCCTCAGCACCACCAAAGAAATCTCCGCCAACATCACGGAGCTGGTGCGCACCATGGAGGAAGCCACCTCGGTGGCCGACTACACCACCCACGCCACCGCCGACGCCCAGGGCAATCTGCGGCGCATGGACGGCACCATGCAGACCATGGTGGCGGCGACCGACTCGATCAACGCCAAACTGGCGGCATTGTCGGAAAAAGCTAGCAATATCAACAGCGTTCTGATTACAATCACCAAAGTGGCCGACCAGACCAACATCTTGTCGCTGAACGCCGCCATCGAGGCCGAAAAGGCCGGCGAGGCGGGACGCGGTTTTTCCGTCGTCGCCACGGAAATCCGCAGGCTGGCAGACCAAACCTCCGTCTCCACCTGGGACATCGAACAGATGCTCAAGGAAATGCAGTCCGCCGTTTCCGCCAGTGTGATGGGCATGGACAAATTCTCCGAAGAGATACGCCGCAGCGTCGGCGAAGTGCGCCAGGTGACCAATCAACTGTCCGGCGTGATGGACCAGGTACAAAAGTTAGCTCCCCAATTCGATCAGGTATTACAGGGCATGCAGTCCCAAGCCGTCGGCGCTGCCCAGATCAACGAAACCATGATGCAGTTGAATGACGCCACCCAGCAGACCGTGGAGTCGCTGAAATCGACCAGCGAAGCGGTCCACCAGTTGCAATATGCGGCCGGCGGGCTGCAGACCAGCGTCGCCACCTTCTCGGTCGCGGCCTGACAACACCTTAAATCTGGCCGGTGTGGGAGAATGCCGGTTGCAATCTGGTACCCGCCAGCCCTGGAGAAAAAATGTTTAACGACTTGAGCATCAAGAAGAAGCTGTACCTCAGTTTTAGCACCATTCTGGCCATCATCCTGGTGTTGTTATCCATCGCTTACAACCGCTTCAGCAGCCTGTCCGAGGCCAACGCGTGGGACCGCCACACGATGGACGTGATCCAGGCCATCGACGTGCTGCGCAACGACCTGCTGCAAGTCCAGGTGGAAGCGCGCGGCTACTACCTGACCGGCTCGGAACAGCGGCTGGAACGCACCCGCAAGGAGATGAGCGATCTGCCGGGTTCCATCAACGAACTGCAGAAGCTCACCGCCGACAATCCGGTGCAGGTGACACGCTTCAAGAAGCTGGAAGAGATGATCAACGTCTGGAGCGGTGACGTCATCACCTCGCAGCTCAAGATGCGCCAGGAAATGGGCGACAAGCCTGGCGCCGCCGACGCCATGGGCCGCACGCCGCAACTGGCCAACGCCACCAGCTCCGGCATCGCTGCGATCTACAAATTCATGGACGACGCGGCGGCCGAGGAGAAGCGCCTGCTGGTGGAGCGCTCGCTCGCTTCCGAGCGCTTGCAGGAATCGATGCGCATGATCCTCACCGGCGGCGGTCTGGTATGCGTGGTGCTGTCGCTGGGCGTAGCCTGGCTGCTGGCGCGCGCGCTGCTGTCGCCGTTGAACAACCTGACCCACGCCGTCAACCGCATCGCCGCCGGCGATCAGGCGGCGCGCGCCGAAGTGCTGTCGGCCGATGAACTGGGTGAAGTGTCGACGGAATTCAATCGCATGGCGCAGTCGATCCAGGACAACCAGGCCAGGGAGCTGGCCGACACCAACGCATTGCGCGCCAAGGTCGATTCGCTGCTGGGCGTCGTCTCGAAAGCCGCCGCCGGCGATTTGACCGGCAAGATCGAGGTCAGCGGCGAAGACGCCATCGGCCGCCTGGCCGCTGGCCTGGACCGCATGTTCGACAACCTGCGCGGACTGCTGAACAATGTGCAGAAGGCCGGCATCCAGGTCACCACCTCGGCCACTGAAATCGCCGCCTCGGCCAAGCAGCAGGAAGCCACCGGCATCGAGCAGGCGCAGACGAGCGTCGAGATCCTCAGCACCACCAAGGAAATCTCGGCCAACACCTCGCAGCTGCTGAAGACCATGGAAGACGCCACTGCGGTGGCCGACTACACCACCAGCGCCACCGCCGACGCCCAGAACAACTTGCGCCGCATGGATAGCACCATGCAGCACATGGTCTCGGCCACGGATTCGATCAACGCCAAGCTGGCGGCGCTGTCGGAGAAAGCCTCCAACATCAACAGCGTGCTGATCACCATCACCAAGGTGGCCGACCAGACCAACATCCTGTCGCTGAACGCCGCCATCGAAGCCGAGAAGGCCGGCGAGGCGGGACGCGGCTTCTCGGTGGTCGCCACCGAAATCCGCCGCCTGGCCGACCAGACCTCGGTCTCCACCTGGGACATCGAGCAGATGCTGAAAGAGATGCAGTCGGCGGTATCGGCCAGCGTGATGGGCATGGACAAATTCTCCGAAGAGATCCGCCGCAGCGTGGGCGAAGTGCGCCAGGTGACCGACCAGTTGTCGGGCGTGATGGACCAGGTGCAGAAACTGGCGCCGCAGTTCGACGTGGTGCTGCAAGGGATGCAGTCGCAGGCGGTCGGCGCGGAACAGATCACCGCCACCATGATGCAACTGAACGACGCCACCCAGCAGACGGTGGAATCGCTGAAGGCCACCAGCGAAGCGGTGCACCAGTTGCAGTACGCGGCCGGCGATTTGCAGACCAGCGTCGCCAATTTCGCGGTTGCGGTGTAAGCGGACCGGCGGAGCAGATACGATGAAACTCCTCGTCTTCCACATCGGCGCCGACCGTTACGGCCTGCGCCTGCGCGATGTGGTGCGCGTGCTGCCGCTGCTGGAGCTCAAGCAGCTGCCGCTGGCGCCGGACAGCGTGGCCGGCCTGATGGACCTGCACGGCATCTCGGTGCCGGTGATCGACTTGTGCCGCGCCAGCGGCCTGCCGGCCGGCGCCGACCACTTCGACACCCGCATCATCGTCGCCGACTACGTGGCGCCGGACGGCGTCCACCACCAACTGGGCCTGCGCGCCGAACGCGTGCTGGGCGTGCAGGAGGTGCGCGACGACCAGCTGAACGACAGCGGTGTGCAGGCCGCGCCCTTCCTCGGCCAGGTCGCCAGCGACGCGCAAGGCATGCTGCAACTGGTGGAACTGGACCAGCTGCTGCCGGCCGATCTGCGCGCGCTGCTGTTCCAGTCAACGGATAACCACGCATGACACCCGCCCAGTCCCTGCTGCGCGCCGCCACCGGGCTGAATCTGTCGAAGGCGGTGGTCGACCGCGCCATCAAGAACCGCATGGAGCAAACTGCGGCGGCCGACGCCGAGGCCTACCTGCAGCAGATGACGCCGGAGGAAATGACCGCGCTGGTGGAACTGGTGGTGGTGCCGGAATCGTGGTTCTACCGCGACCCACAGGCCTTCGCCGCGATGACCGAATTCGTGCGCGTTCGCCTAGCGGCGGAACCCGGCCGGCTGCTGCGCATCCTGTCGATTCCCTGCGCCGGCGGCGAAGAGCCGTACACCATCGCCATGGTGCTGACCGACGCCGGCATCCCGGCCACTAACTTCATGGTCGACGCCTTCGACATCAGTCCGACCTGCGTGGCGCGCGCCAAGAGCGGCATCTACGGCCGCAACGCCTTCCGCGCGCAGGACCTGTCGTTCCGCGACGTTCACTTCACCAGCGCCGGCGACGGCGACTACCGGGTCAACGACAGCATCCGCCAGCAGGTGCGCTTCAAGCAGGGCAACTTGCTGGAGTTCGACCTGTCGACGCGCACCGGCTATTACGACGTGGTGTTCTGCCGCAATCTGCTGATCTACTTCGACAAGCCGACCACCAAGGCCGCCATCGCCAAGCTGCGCGCGCTGCTGGCCGACGACGGCCAGCTGTTCGCCGGCTATGCCGAAGTGCCGTCGTTCTGCCAGCATGGTTTTACGCCGCTGTCGTACAACCAGGCCTTCGGGCTGCTGAAGGACAGCGCCGCATCGGCCAAGCTGCCACGCGTGCCGGCCAAGGCGCCGCCACCGCGCGCCGCGCGCAGCATCGCCTCGCCGCCTTCGCTGCCGGCGACCA
>NZ_WWCT01000031.1 GCF_009857605.1 Duganella levis
CTCGGCGGCAACCGCCGCGAAGCGCTGTGGCACGCCGCCGGCAGCACGCCGGACAAGGGCCTGCTGCGCGAGGCTCACATCGCCGAACAGGCGCTGCGGCTGCCGGCGCCGTCCGAAGCGGAAGACCTGGTGGCCGACTACCGCCACCTCGGCCTGACCCTGGGCCGCCACCCACTGAGCTTCCTGCGCGAACGCCTGCGCGCGCTGCGCTTCATGCCGGCCGAGGTGCTGCAGCACTACCGCGACGGCCAGCTGGCGCGCGGCTGCGGCCTGGTCACCGTGCGCCAGCGCCCCGGCACCGCCAAGGGCGTGGTGTTCCTCACCATGGAGGACGAGACCGGCAACGTCAACGTCATCGTCTGGCCCAGCCTGGTCGAACAACAGCGCCGCGAAGTGATGGGCGCCCGCCTGCTGGGCGTTTACGGCCAGTGGCAGGAAGCGAACAACGTGCGCCACCTGGTGGCCAAGCGCCTGGTCGACCTGAGCCACCTGCTCGGCGAACTCGATACCCGCAGCCGCGATTTTCAGTAGGGACGCTATCGAGATGCACCGGCGCCAGCCGCTTGCTCGTCCATCGACTGTCCGGCATGACTCTTCTTATTCTTATTACTCGTTGTTACCATTATTTCGCGTTGCCTTATCACTATCACGAGCGATCATTACCGAATGCGCCACCGTAATAAGCAGAAATCGACGTCGCTTAGACGTACCGCAAACCAGCGCCTAACCGAAGCGTTAGCGTGAATGCCTGACTGACGCAGGAGAAGCCATGGACGCCCGCATACGCGAACGGATTTTCGCCGCCGCCGATCGGCTGCAGCAGACGAACGGCGGCGGGGACGGCTTTCCCACCGTCGGCGCGGTGCGGGAACTCGCCAAGGTCAACATGAACGACGCCTGCGTCGGCATGCGCGATTGGCGCAAGGCGCAAACAGCGCAGGTGGCGCCGGTCTGCGTCGAAGTCCCCGCACCGCTGCAACAAGCCAGCGCCGACGCTCTGCAAGCGCTGTGGCAGGCGGCCACGGCGTTGGCCAACGACACCCTGCAAGCGGCGCAATCCGCCTGGCAAGCCGAGCGCACCGAACTGGAAGCGTTGAACCAGCAGGTCGCCAGCGCCTTCGAAACGCAGGCGCAGGAACTCGAAGACCTGAAAACACTGGTTGGACGCGCTCAAGCGGAATGCGCACAATCAATGGCGGACATGAAGGCGACCCAGCAACGCGCCGACGCGCTATCTCAAGAAGACACGCTGCTGCGCGCCGCTGCCGAGCATGCACGGTCCCGGATCACGGAACTTGAACAGCATGCGGAGGTTCTTCGGCGCGAACACGGCCAGTTGCTCATGGCGGTAATCAGCGCCAACCGATACATCGACGAGATGCGCCAGATGCACACGCGGGAATTGCACGACCTGAAGGCAGATCAGGCCGCAGCCCTGCAACAGGTATCCGACGCCCACACGGCCTGTGGTCCGATGCTCGCGGTGGCACGCGAAGAGGCAGCCAGCCTGCGCGGGGAACTGACCGCACTCAGGGCACAAGGCATTGGTCGCCGGGATGCTTGAGCCGATCGCAAGTCATCCGCCGCAGACGGTCGCGCAGTCGCACGGATTAGCTGCAACGAGTCAAGGCAAGGTGGTTAGTGCATGCACGTAACGCTTCCAATTTCGTCGACCAGACAATCAACTCTTGCAGCGTCGCGGCTGATCATTCGGCCTGTTGTCGCCGCTACAGCAGTCTTCCAAACGGTCTGATGAAACAGTTGCCGCATCGCCGCAACATGCGACATCTGTCAGCCTTCCGCTCGCAGTTCACGCCGCGCACCGATACGTTGAGCTCGCCCGATCAGCACGGCCGGCGGGTTGCGGACTGAGGTATCCATCGACATCCCGCCCATCACGTATCGGCGAGCAGCTCGTTACAGCGCTTCCTTGAGAAACGCCGGCAGATTGGGATTCGCCTTCAGCCGCGCGTTAAACGACGGATCGTCGACCGCGGTGATCGGATCGAGCTGCATCGGATCCACGCGTTCGGGCGAAGTCGACGCCAGCAACGAACGGGCGTCCGGTATGGCATCGTTGAACTCCAGGTCCAGCGTGCTGTCATCGCGCGTGGCGAGCACGCTCAGCGCCGTCTGCGCGGGCACCGCCGCCGCCAGTTCCGGCAAATGCCGCAAGCCATAATCCAGCTTGGCGATCGCCGTCGCCAGTGACATGCCGCCCATTGCGTCGTTGCCCGGCTCGGTCAAATCCAGGAAGTACTGCTTCGTTCCGACCGTGAACAGTTCACTGGTCTCGGGCGTGCCCACGGCGAACCCGCCCGCCTCTCCTAAACGGAGCCGACCGTCGATCAGCACCGCGCGGATGGCGTCCTCGCGCGCGTCGATCAGTGCCGCGTACGGATCCTCATGCGTCCCCTCGATGACCAGCAAGTCGGCGCGCAGTCCAGGCGTGATCCGCCCGATGTGCCGGTCCCAGCCAATCATCCGCGCCGGATTGACGGTGACCATGCTGACCAGTTCTTCGGACGAAAACAGATCGCCCAGCGTGCGGCTGACGGATCGCGCGACCTTCAACTCGCCCAGCATATTCTTGCAGCCACTCGGTGCCCAGTCGACACCCAGCGCGATGGGGATGCCGCGCCGCTTCGCCTCCGCGATCCGTACGGTCTCGCCGTATAGCAGGAAATTGCTGGTGGGCGACCACACCATGCCGGCGGCGGCCGCAAGCTGGTCGAAGTCGGCCGGCTGCAGACCAACACAGTGGATGCAGATCAGCGACGGCGTGATGGCCCAGCTACCATCCGCCAATTGCAGATCGCGAAACCGCGCGCGGGCATCCGCATCCGTGCCCTCGCTGAGGTGATAGAAGAACGGCTTACCGCGCGCCAGCGCCGGCACCAGCTCGGTCGCGATCTGCGCCGGCAGGTAGTCCAGCGTCTGGCCACCGCACGCCGCCCAATCCGCGTCGGCGGGATGTTCGACGTTGCGCACCAGCCCTTCGAAATAGGTGCGGAAGCCATCCCGCGTCGAGGCGGAGATGCCTTGCCCCGTCGTGACGCCGCCCAGCAGGCTACGGCACTCTGCAAACCGGACGATGGCCCGCGTGTAGTCCTTGTCGGGATTTTTCGCCAGGATGGAGGCCGGCAACGCAATATCATGCGCGTAGGCTGGCTGCTCGTTGCGCCACTGGTTCCGGTTCGTATAGCGGCGCGACACGGACCACAGCGGCACAAAATTGTAGGTCAGATGGTTGTGCAGGTCCACCAGGCCGGGAAAGATGGTGCCGGCGGTCTCCACCGGCACGACACCGTCGAATTCGGGCGGCACCGCCGCATCGGCCGTTAGCACGTGGGTGATCGTATTGCCGGCAATGCAGACCTTGCCGCGCCGCACTATCCCCACCGCAGGATCCATGCTCACCACATCCCCGCGCAGCACGGTGTTGTACACTGCATCGCTTCGCAGTAATGCCGTGCCAGCCCGCATAGTCTCGCCGTTGAAAACAATCATCGATGTTCTCCGTGTGATCAGTGAAGGAAAAAGCCGACGGCAACCCGCCGTTGACGGCACCTCGCCACGCCTCATGTGGTTAGCCTCCGGAAGAATAGCATCTCGCCCGGACCGCAAAATGCGCGAATGATCACGCCGCTACTCGCGATGGTGAGCACGCCCAGGCGTGGCTGGCCACGCGGCGGAATGTGTCGTGGGCGCCGACCAGCCGTCCTTCCTAGCAACTAACCGTGCCGTCCGAGTGGAAACGCTCAGTGGCGCCCACTGCTAGCTGATTGCAGTGGCGGCGCATCACAGTCACCACGGCCGCAACGCATTGCCGCTGACGCCGCGCAAACCGACTTTCCGTAAACGGCTTACGATGACTCTGTCAGCGACCACCGGTGGGTTTGTGTCTCCTGGTCCCCCGTGTCTTACCGGCTGGGCGCTGGCCCTTTCCCGCAACACCCCGCGCCGAGCTTGCGGCCGGTGACCAACCGCGTTGTACACGGCTGGCCCTCGGCCGCTTTTTTTTCCGTGTCGCCATTACGCATCGCACCACCTCAAAAGCTTCGCGCATTCATCCGTGTCGGCGGCCATTCCCGCGAAGCGTTCGGATAACAGAGACGCATCGCAACTATGCGAAGGATTGACGACGTCCACCAGAAGTCACGTCGCATGCACCGTGCCGCTTACTAAGCCATATCGACGTAAGTCCATCCATCGCCAACAACGCGTCGGCCACCGGCATTGCCCCACGAACCTTGGCGTTGGTAGCTTAGACGTGTCGCCGCCATTCGCAGTGCAATGATCATCGGCTTCCCAACAGACATCATGCGGAGCACGCGTCTCAAGACAAGCCGAAAATCTGTGCCAAATTATCGTGGCATGCATGAGCCACGCGCGCCATGCTCCGCTCCGTGATGAACATTGCATCCTGTGAAAACTCATCAGCCGCCAGCAGCACGTAGCGCTCGATGTGCTTGTTATCGCAATCCATCAATCCACACAGCACAAAATTCGCCGGCATCGCCAGGCGCAAAGGTATCCGCCAGCGTCGCACTCCTGCGGCGTCCTGGCGGCAGAACGCCAGCACGACCTTCACCCGCACCCTGTCGTTGAGCAAAACGGTGTTATGCCACGCGGTGGCGTCGGCGGTTCCGCCGGCCAGCACCGCATAACGCCTCACCTCGGAAAGCAGGTCTGCCGCCAGCAAGCGGCTGTTACGGGCATGCAGCGCACCGCCCGCACTGTCCACCGGCGGCAGTCCGGCGGCGGCATACGCGCGCGAATACCCGCCGAATAGCGCGTGGATGGTGCCGCCGCCCGGCAGGGAAGGATCGCGACGGCAGAGCGCTATGCTGATCGTGCCATGGCGCTGATAAAGCGTGCGCAACTGCAGCAGCACAGCTTCGCGCTGCGGTCCCCTGTCGCGAAGGCGCCTGATCTCCTGTGCCCGATCAAACATGGAATGATCAACGATGGCCGGGAGTGCGTCGTGACAGCAGATCCACTCGGCTGGGTGATTACGGGCAATAGCTTTACCCATGCGGCGCGTGGTCTGGTTATACAGCAGGTCGCCGCAGTATCGCGGATTGACCAGAATGCGGCGCACGGCGGTGGCGCTCCAGGGCACGCCGGGCAGGCGCGATGTGCCTTCCTTGCGCAACAACGCGGCGATACGCCGGTCGCTCAAGTCTTGCTCGACGTACAGTTGGTAGATCCGGCGCACCATCGCCACTTCATCTGCCGGTCCGGGAACCAATGCGACGCGGTCGGTCAAGGCGGACTTGCGCTCTCCCGCCAGCAGCGGCGTACGCGTCGCGCCATCCACCGGCACGGAGACCCGGCGCAAGCCATATCCCGGCTTGCCGCCCTGCTTGTAGCCCATGCTGGCAAAACGGGACTGGGCCGCCAGCACCTTGGCGCCCAGCTCGCGGCTGTATTCCGCCGCCATGATGCGCTTGATGCCTTTCAATAGCGCATTCATCGGCATGCCATCGGCGACGAATGCCTCGGCGCAATAGAGCACGGACACGCCGTTGCGGCGACACAGGTGTTCGTAGTACGCGCTTTCGTCAACATCCTGGAACCGCCCCCAACGACTTACGTCGTAGACCAGTACCACAGAAAATCCGCAGTGCGCGGCAGTCACCTCGTTCAACAGCGATAGCAGTCCCGGGCGGTTCTCCAGCCTCAATCCGCTGCGTCCTGCGTCAACAAACGTGCGCACCACCGCCAAGCGCCGCTCGTCGGCGTAGCGGCCTATCGCATCCAACTGGTACTGGATCGAACAGTCCTGCGCCGCCGTCGACATGCGCACGTAGGCTGCGGCCGACCGCTTGGACGGCGCATCGCCCGGCACCGCGACTGTCTCCATAGCGTCTCCACCGGGCATCCGCGGCCCCCCAAAGCGCGTATCAGAAAAAACGAACATCGATCACTCGAAAAACAAATTACCTGACAACGTCAACGCGCGCGTTGCGCTAGGCCAAGCGATGCACGCAGTCCCAGCGTTGCCGAAATGGCAGGCAAGAACGCGTGGAAAGTTAAGCATCAAGCGGTGATACCCGCGACATTGCCGGGTTTTTCTGGCGCACGGCCCGCTGGGTTTACCGCGAGCGAACGCAGTACGAGTCATCGCCTTGATACTGTGCTTATGGGGATCGCATTTATGAAATGCACCGCCGATCGCAAAACAATTTCCGCCGCCAGCAAAGGTGGATGATAATATCGACAATTACCGTCAGGGTCCGCTATGTGCCATACCGACCACAGTGAGTATAGTGGCTGGCAAATCACCATTCGGTGCTCACGACGCAACGGAGCGGAACCCAAGCTTCGATCGGCAGCATTTACTGCGATGGCGCAAGCCGAACTGCAATCGGGCGAAAATCCAGCCGACTGGGTCGATCGACGCATGCAGGTCATAAGCACTGGCAATTGCGCCTTTGATAACGCCGCTCTCTGCGTGCTCGTCCTGCTCGCCGTGGTGAAGGAAGTCTGACGCGCTGAGACGCTGAGACGACAGCGGACTTCCCCTGCTTCGTTCTAGGTCTCTTGCGTGCCCGGCACATCTTATGAGACCGCCCATTTTCTTGAATATGGCCCGATACACGCTACCAGATACCTGCATCGAGGCATCAGCAGTCGCGCAAGCCGAGCAAGCAAAGCGTACAGCCTGCGCAATGGAACAAGCGGCGAAAGCCGCCATCAAATCCGCTGCGGTGGCATGACGGGAGGCTGAGGCATCTAAAACATCAGTAAGGTAAACAATGGTGGCAGCTATGGCGGAAGGCGTTGGTCGCTGGTAACAGCGGAAAGTTGTGCTATTACGATTGCGCCGGCAATGAAACTGTTTTAATAGCTGTCAACTATCGTCACGATCACAACCGGACCTGCTCAGCTTGGACATGGAAGTTGCTCTCATCGTTAAGGCGATTGGCGTTGCCGGACGGGTGGCAGACGTCAGCAATCATACGGAGGCTGCGAATAGTTGTCTCGTCCATGATGTGGGTACAGTTGTGGTTGCGATGTAGGCAGTGTTGGAAAACGGCGACCACGTATAGGACCAGCCTGCTGAAATGCTGATCACCTTGACCGACGAGGCCCCCGGCAAACTGCTCGTAAGCCGCGTCTACAACGCCGGCCATGTTTAAGACGCAATCCTACTGACGACATTGCGTGGGGATTGGAGTGATCGACGTGGCACGCTATGCATTATTCGACGCTGGCACATTCGCGACCAGGTTCCGGTGAGACAGATCGCCCGGCGTTTGGGTATCTCCAGTAACACCGTCAGATGCTATCTCCGTGCGGAGATGGTAGAGCCAACCTCCCCTGAGAGGCGCGGCGCCAGCCATCGACAAATACGCCTTCCAGCTCGCTGCTCTGCTCAAAACCGAGGCCAGCAGGAATCGCTAGCAACGACGTACTCTAAAACAGATACACGAAGTCCTGATGGAATTGGGGTTTGAGGGATCTTATGACCGCGTCGCGGCATTCGCGAGAGTCTGGGGAGAAGGTCAAATTGAACGGGTCAATTCAGCGAGCAAACGAACACCCTGTGAGGCTAACGGCCTGCGTGTGAGGCTAACGGCCTGCGATCTGCCCACCCCCCGGCGGCCTAAGTCACGTGCATTACGCGCTCTATCTTTACCAGTTCTGCTTCTGTTGGACTTTGTAGTCCAAATAAGCTGAAGGTGTAAGTTCCCTTTTCCTGGCTGAGTTGGGCCATGGCCTCCGTCGTCAGGGCACTCATACAGCCAGTTTACCGAAACTCTGCATCAACTGGCAATGATGGCGATTTGTGCAACAAAGCCAATCCGAAATAGCACGTTTGCGGACAGTTACTGGCACGATCGAACGTGAAATCTCCATGCGTCTTCACACATTTGTTTCACATTGCGCGATGCCTTCCACCCCAATTCCTTTTCCGCTAAACTCGAATCCGCAAAATATTGATCAATATCGCCTAGTCGCCGTGGCGCAATCAAATAGGGAACCTTTTCTCCAGTCGCGTTCTCAAACGCCTGCACGATTTGCAAAACTGAGGTTCCCACGCCTGTTCCCAAATTATATTTAACCACACCGAAGGTATTTTTCAACTTTTGCAAAGCCTGCAAGTGTCCCCGGGCCAGATCTACAACATGTATGTAATCGCGGATAGCGCTACCATCAAGGGTATTGTAATCATTTCCATAGATAGACAAGACATCTCGATGTTTCGCTGCAACTTGGACAACATATGGGATTAAATTATTAGGAATTCCTTTTGGGGCGTCACCGATCAGACCGCTTGGATGTGCGCCTACGGGATTAAAAAAACGTAGTATTGCAATGCGCCACGAAGCATCGGAATTTACCTTATCCTGAAGAATTTGCTCTACCATTAATTTACTCATCCCATAAGGAGAATTCGGCTTTAAAGGAAAACTTTCCGTAATCGCCGAGCTACTAGGAATTCCGTACACAGTTGCGGAAGAGCTAAACACCAGCATCTTTATCCCTGTCCTTTCCATAGCCTTTAGCAAAACTATGGTTCCACATACATTATTCTCATAGTATTTAATGGGATCCCGTATTGACTCATGTAATGATTTAGCACCAGCGAGATGAATCACGGCATCAAATCGTTCATTTGACAATATTCCACACATACAAACGAAATCTCGTACATCGGCTTTAATGAATTTTACTTCTCTTCCAGAAATAATGTTGATTTTTTCGAGGGTATAAAAATAACTATTATCTAAATTATCTACAATAGTTACATCATTACCATCGAGCATCAACTCCACTGAAATATGTGACCCGATATAACCCAAACCTCCAGTTACCAGAATTTTCATGAAATAATTACAATAATTTCCATTAATAATTTACAACTTAAAACAATTTACAAAATTCATATATTTTTAAAAATTACAAGACCCATACAAACTCAGAATATCTAGAATCAATTTTTTTGTAAATTGTGAAAAATCAAAATTAAGATTCCTGCCAAAATTAAAATTAATGAAGTTGGCTTTGAACGCCAGCTTATGTCCAGGATTTTTACGTTTGCTAATTCGCTGTCACCAATTTACGAACGGCAGCTTAAACTATTGTCTCAGGTTTAATAATCAATGGAGCAATTTTCCGTGCAACTCAACAGATCAACGCTCCGATTTTTAGGTTGTCAAAAAACATCGTAAATCAGGATTGAAATTACGGATCCAACGATAAAGCGTCGGATCCGTCTGATCTGCCGTTTTTAGATAAAAGTCATACGCTCAACGTTAACTTTAATTTTTACTTGTGCATGCTTTTAATTCCCAAAGCCCTCTTGGCAGCAACTCACGCTTGCCTTCCACCTCGGAATCTGTGAGCGCCGAATTAAAATAATATAAATCAGCGCCCAATTGTGGCAAGAATATGTACTCAGGGGATTCATTGGAACTGACCAAGACCTCAGACTTTATATCTAATTTTTTGTTCAGTGAAAAAAACGAAATAGGAGGAACTTTCGAAGCACCATGAGTAGGAACTGGTTGCATGCCTCTTTGAGGCTCAGCTATTGGTAACAAATAAGTGTCTGTATACCCATTACCCATGTCCATTTGAAACCAATAGCTTCGTCCAGTCGTTTTAGAACTAACAAAGAAGGCTAAATCACCCATAGCACTCTTAATTTTCCGAAATCCCGCAGTATAAGCGTCGCTGCCCCTCATTTCATACACAGCGCTTTCTGGATAGCAAGTAGCAGCAGCGCAATAATTTGCACTTAACGTCAAAAATAAGCAAAAAGAAGAAAATGCTTTCATAGAAATATCTCACAAAAAAATTAACCCGAATTAACCATTCTTATTTTAGCCGTAAAATTCATTGGAATTCGTGTAAATTACAGTAACGTTCGGAGTTCTCTCAGGAGTGGCAAAGCCATACATGTTATCATTCCAGACCAGATCATAGTAGCCATCATAATGTGCGCCACCAGCGTAAAAACTCATATGCCCGTTTGAAACTCGTGGAACATAGTCCGTAGTACGCCAAATAGATATTGCAGGAGAGGAAATCGACGGCGTTGCACCTACGCCATCATGATGTTTTAGATAAAGATATTCGTTTCTCGTCATAGAAGAAGGAATATTTTGATTTTGTGCCGGATCGCTAAACCAACTGGAATATTTTGTAATTTCTCGATACATTGCAGCGATCTGATTATTCGCATCATTTTTCGCTCCTAAATCAGCATTGTAAGTAGACCAAGTCGAATCTGTATATTGAAACAAACCGCTTGCGGTTGTAGAAGAATTCTGGGCTGATGGATCGAATCTAGATTCAATATATGCGACGCGAACTGCATATTCTATTTCACTGGAGCCGTAACCGTGATTACTACCATATGCAATAATTTTTTGTTCAACAGCCAATTGCTCTTTGGTAAAGTTAAAAGTGGCGCTCAAAATATTCTCCTAAATATGAGAAGTTAATGAATAACTATTTTGCCTTCTCAAAACAAAATAGAATGCTTATCGATCTTTTACTGCGCTAGAAAAATTACTTACGATTGGCGCAATCAAAAAATCGATTATTCTTCGGCGATCAGTCTTAATATCAGCAACAAGAGTCATTCCTGAAACCAAGGGAAATGAAACGCCCTCATGCTTTATCGCCAACAGTTCTGGTTTAATCCTAATGCGATATAGAACGCTACTTCGCGAGGGAACACTCTTGGTTTTACGTGATAAATCCGTGTCGGCGGAGCTATAATTCATATCCTCCGCGTCAGGACTAATTTGCACAACAGTGCCATTAATCGAACCATACCGATGAGAAGGGTAACCATCGATTTTTATTACAACTTTCTGGTTGATTTCGACAAAACCAACATCTTCATTCGGGAGCACAGCCTCAACAATTAAATCTGCGGAAGATGGCACAATTTTTGCCACTGTTTGCCCGGCACCCAAAACAGAACCGATCGTAGAAACTTCAACATTCTGCAATGTTCCGTCGACTGGTGAACGTAGTTCGCGTTGCGAAGCTAATTGCCGCAATTTTGTGAGATCAGCTTCAAACTGTATTAGGTCACTGCGTCTTTTTGATATTTCAGCCAGAATTTCGCCGCGCCATTCTTGAGAAATTTGGACGATACGCTGCTCTGCCGCACGAACTTCCTCCTTCGCTTCTACAACTTTATTTGTACCCAAATCGATATCATTTTCTGCCTGAACTAAAGAATCCTTTAATCTGAGATAATCAAACTTAGGCATCACTTCGCCGACATAGGGTCTAATCTTCTCCTCTCTTTCTCGAATAGTAATTAATAATTTATTTGACTTAAGCAGTGTGTCTTCAGATGTATTTAACGCCGATTTTTTAGTGTGTAATGAGTTTCTGGCCTCGGCAACACGCGCAGCATGCATCATGTCGCGAGAGGTGTAGAGTGCATCTTGGAGAGAGCGTTGTGGATCAGAAATAGCTAAATCATCATAGTTCGCTTTTTTTCCATCTAGTTCAGCCTCAAAACGTCTTAATTCAATTTTAGTTAGGTTAATTTTCTCAATGAGGCTGTTCAGATTAGCCTCATTCATCAACGGATCCAGTTTCAATAAAACTTGACCTCTTTTGACGTACTGCCCCTCAGTCATCAATATAGACGAAACTACTCCCCCATCCACCGCTTGCACTGACTTTATATGGCCAGCAGGAACTAGACGCCCTTGGGCTTGGGCATAGACATCGATGGTGCCTATAAATCCCCAAATAATTGCTATAACAGCGCCCGTAGCAATTGTCGCCGAAAGCCAACGCGCGGCTGTGACCGGTGGGGTTTCCTGAATTCGTATAATTTCAGGTAAAAACTCCAGTTCGCTTTTCGCGAGCTGAAATGAATTTCCCGTTTTATTATTGCCTAAGACGTATTTTCGGATTGTGTCAAGCAGCGCACGAGACTGGAAAAACGGTGAAATCATTTAATAAATCCTGCTGAAAAAATAAGTTATAGTAGTGACCTTTTAAAGCAATCAACTCTAGATGATTTCCACTCTCTACTATCGATCCTTTATCTAAAACAAAAATAACGTCAGCATTTCGTATCGTTGAAAGTCGATGAGCAATAATGAAGACGGTTCGACCGTTGCATATCTCACTCAAATTTTTCTGTATCAAACTTTCCGATTCACTATCCAGTGCGCTAGTGGCTTCGTCAAAGATTAGAACTCGAGGATCGGTAATTAATGCGCGAGCAATCGCTATACGTTGACGTTGGCCACCAGATAGTGCGATTCCACGCTCTCCTGTTTGAGTATCGTAACCTCCCGGCATTGTGGAAATAAAATCGTGCGCACCAGCAAGCTTTGCAGCACGAATTACTTCTTCAGCAGTAGCAAAAGGTTTTTGGATAGTAATATTTTCTGATATCGATCCAGAAAATAGGTGGTTATCTTGTAATACAACGCCTATCTGGGACCGAAGCCATGCAGGATCTCGAGACGATAAATCATTACCATCGACCAAAATTTCACCCGTCTCAGGTCGATAAAGTTGTTGCATTAATTTAGAAAGAGTACTTTTCCCACAACCGCTTCGTCCAACAATTCCCACTGTCTGACCAGGCAACACGCTGAATGTGAGTCTATTTAAAGCAGGCGCACCTTTGGGACTATATCTAAATACAACATTTGAAAACTCGATTTTTCCGAAAATTGAATCGCTAGAGCTAGCGGTTACGGATTTCGCCGTTTCAGTCCGACCATTCATGATGTCGCCAAGCTTTTCCACAGAAATTTTTACGTTATTTAGTTCCTGCCATACCTGCACCAGGCGGATTATAGGTTGAATAACTCGAGCCGCTAACATCTGAAAAGCGATAAGTTCACCAACACTCAATTCGTTCGCTATAACCAAGCTAGCACCCTTCCATAATATAGCTAAGGTAGCAAATCGCTGAATGAGTTGCCCAATTGAAACCAGTATCGCGTTTGTATTTGATGAAGAAAAGGAGGCGGAGGCGTGCTTTGCCAACATTTTCGACCAACGCGAGCTAAGTATTGGCTCAATGGCCAATGATTTTACCGTTTGGATACCTGTTACTATTTCTACTAAAAACGATTGATTTTGCGCGGAGCAATCATGAAGTTTTTTTATGGTGCGTTCCATTTTTGGCCTTGCTAAAACTGTCAGCGCAATAAAAAATGGCAATGTGCACATTACGACTATTGTTAACTCAGCGCTATATGAAAATAGGACTAGTAAAAAAATGCCAATAAAAAATGTATCGACTACAACGCCAGCGGAAGCACCAGTTAAGAATTGTCTGATACTGTCCATTTCACGTATGTTTGCAACCGTATCGCCAACACGACGTCGTTCAAAATACTTGAGAGGAAGCCCAAGCAAATGTGCGAATACTTTTGATCCTAAAAGAACGTCAATGCGCGTTCCAGTATGAGCCGTAAAATAGCCCTGCAGATACGACAGTATCGACTCAAAAATAATGATAACGGCCATTCCCAATCCCAGAACATGCAGGGTAGAAATGTTTTGATGTACTACCACCTTATCAAATATTACTTGGGTTAATAAAGGTGTGGCAAATGAAAATATCTGGACAAATAAAGCAGCAATAATGATTTCAACGAAAATACGTTTGTGTTGGAAAATTGGTTCTCGGAACCATCCAATATCGAATTTTCTATTGGTGTCCACTTCAGAACCGTGGCATTTTAGAAGTATTACATTCCCTGTCCAATTAGCTTCTAGAGTAGCTTGATCTAATATTTTTGGCGTCTCTGGCGAACGTGGATCATGAATCGCAATCTGAGACATAAAATGTTGGACAATCACGAAGTACGTTCCATCTCGAAATTGGGCTATCGCAGGTAAAGGCGCTTTTTTCAGCCTAGTCCACGAAAAGCGCGATTCCTTTGCTTTAATTTTTAATTCCTTTGCAGCGAGCGCTATTTCATAATTTCCTAACGAGGACGGCATAGCGCCCACAGAGCGTTTTAGTTTTTTCGGATCTGCTCTAATATCATGAAATGCCGCAGCGAAGCATAAACACTCAATAGCTCCGAAATTAAACTGGTTATTAGCATTCTCTGACTTTCTATCAGAATCAACGTTTTTATTTTCGCTGGGGAAAAACGCATTCATGTTTATTCGTTCTTTCACATCAATACTTCAAAGAAGGCATCATACGGCGTCCGCCTGGTATTTCTAATTTTCTTTTCTATTTTCACGTTATCTATGATAAGTGATTCATATTATTTAAAACCCTTAAGGCGCTAGCATAACTAATGTTTTTTACTTTAAGTGCCATGGCGAGATCTGGCAACTCATTGGTTAGGTTTTCGCAAGAGAAGAATCCATGGTCGATATAATAATATCCAATGGAACCTTCTACTTGGACTAAATATGGGCGATAGTCAAATAATTCGTCACCGTTGAATTGAAAAACCGTTAGCATATTCAAGACACTGAAATGCTCTGCTAACTCAAATCCCCACTCTATAAGAATTGATCTTATTGCACTTGCTAATAGGAGCGTTTCGTCTTTTGCTCGGAAATAAACATCCGGTGATAAATTTTCTACGGCAGAATAGGAACGATCTTGTATGACTTTATTTGCATTTTTTTTGTTAGCGCTTAAAAAATATGCGCTGTTTTCTGCACCAGAAAATCGCGGGATTTTGCCGAAAAAAATATCTACTCCGTCAACGTCATGGTCAAAACCATGAAATAGCGCTGCATTCGATATATTTACTAATATCCTCCCAGCGTGGATTTCGAATTTTTTACATATTTCATCCACAAAAGTGGCCATTCGAAGGCGGCCTAGCTCCAGATTAACGGCATCCAATACGACCACTGCGTTAATTCGAAGTTCATCATCTATTGTTTCTGATAGATCTAAAAAGTTGATTCTTTCATCTATATTTACTTGTTTAATTTTTTTACACTTATATATAAGTTTGTTTTTGGCATTAGAGTACATTTTATTATTAGAAAAAATAATAATTGGTCTATCACCAACGTCGGTTAGTTCAAGAACGCGACAGAGCAAATTAGAATCGCATGCATTAAATTCAAAAAATTCCTTTGATGAACCAATCGAACCTTTAATCAACGAAGCCACCTTGTATTCCACTAGCGGAATATTTTTTACGTTTGACGCAAATTTAGGCGTTACACAACGCACCAGCTGTTGCTGTAGAAATTCGTCAATATCAATTAATTCGCGCGACTCCTCGCAAACAGGTTTAACAACTGGATTGTTATCCAGTATATTAACGTAGGCTTTATATTCAGATCCACCGTTAAAATGCTCACCCCTAATCGACTCAGCTTGAGCGTAGCCAGAAAATTGCTGAAGATACTTAAAATGCAACGTGGCTACCGGCGTTGAGGAAAAGGTTGCTCCATCAATGTAGTGAGCCCCCTGCAGGAGATGCGTACCGTTTAAATTGTGGAAAAACGATATTTTATTCAAGCAGGGTTCGATTCCAAAAATGCGTTTTCTCATTCCACCTTTACTGTGTATTGGATAAATTCCACGTAGTGGATGGTGAAGGTTATCAAGAGCTATGACTGGATCGTAGTACCTAAATTTATCGATTGGATTTTCATCATCATGAAGGAAATTTTCTTTTATATCGGTTGTCGAATACATGTCAAATAAAATAGACGACACAGCTGTTGCACCTTCTAAGCTTAGCTGGATGGCGAAATCTTTAAGACTGCGATGTTGACATCCCGGGAAAATAAAATATTCATCAAAATCAGCAACGACGCACCACTGTCCAACATTCAATCGGAGTAATGCTCTAATCCAATCATGGCCGCAATTGGCTTCTCCATACGCCTGGGAGGTACACCAGAGTTCCACGTCCGGTTGAGCTTCAAGGAATTCGCGAGTTCCATCAGTCGATTCGTTATCTACGAGACAAAATCGTTTTACGCCTAAAGAACGATAGTGCCTCAAAAATGAAGGCGCTCTGATCATTTCATTTCGGCCTACGCCCAATAAAACGATATCGTCGCAGGAGATAGTTCCCAAAGAACTTTGTGATATTAATTTAATCAAGATTATTTTAAATTCAATTATGCAAATTACATTAAAAATAACTATATTGAACGCCGAAAATATTTTCTTAATGTATTTCGTCCTGGCGCCGCAGCAAAGAAATTGATTTCCTTACTTTCACGAAAAACATTTTTTTTAATGTCTCTGCATATATTTTTAAAATGTCCAAATGGTGCTAGCAAATCAATTATCCATAATGATTTGCCTTCGTTCCATTCACTGATATGCATTTTATAATTATTTTCTTCTTTGAATTTTTTTTCTACGTCATCCGACAAATAGGCCCAAATTACGTATCCAACGGGAACTCCCATATCGTTAAAATAGACTTTAACATTTCTATGTGCTATTGCAGGAAGTACTACATCTGTTAAATAGGCTGTACCGAGATGTTGGTGAGATGAGGCAGTAGCAATAATCTGAAAAATATTTCCGCATATTATTGCTCGGATTTTTGACTTATCTGACTGTTTGTTGTCAATTTTCAATGTACTGAGCATATTTTTCAAATAGATCGATCTGGGACGGTGTTAGTTTTGTAAAAGGCCCTCGAACTAGCAGATCTTTTATTTTGACTTCCACATTATTGATATGCAATCCGTGTTTCAAGTCAAGCCTCAAATTTTCAAAGCATGCGTCTAATTCTATTGGACCTTTCTCCTCTTCCCCAAAATGAAAATTTGCAATCTTGGCAATTTTAGCAATATATTTGGGTACTGAATCATTTTTATCTATTATATTTTTTATGTCATTTTCAATTTTTGTTCTATACAACTCTGGAACAGAAATATTTCTACGCAGAGAATTTACTGTTCTATATATTTCTAGATTTTTTCTATTCGAAACTGGAACGCTATTGGAGAATTCCTCTTTAAGCTTCCAGTAGGAATTACAAAATTCTCGGTGTACATTTTTGTTTTTTATAAGTGATTCTGTAGTTTTGACTAATTGGTCTTTGGTATATGAAAATGCAGCAGTAGTTAGTATAGAACTCAAATGATTATTTCCCATATATTCAGGCATATGCCAGTGATTGGGAAAATCTATTTTAAACGGCTTAAACATTGCATCTTCTAAAATTTTGCTTATCGCTTTTGCCATGTCGGCTAGTAGCGTCGGATTAATATCCGGCATTTTATGCTCTGGTACTCCCGTTAGCTTTACCATCTCGACTTGTAAGCGGGAAAAATAGGTAAAATCATAAACCCTTGCCAACTCTTTACTATTTATAATGTCATTTGCTATTTTCCTAGGAGAATATTTTCTAATATAGAATATCAGTTCATCCATCCAATTTTTTGTGGAAGAATATTCTATTGTCATATCTGAATATATATTCGTTCCTATTTTTATCCTACCGTAGTCCGACACAGTCGATATTGTTCCAAAATCGATCCAACGGCCGTCCATCCCTATATTTGAAGCGGTAATAGTCCCGTGCATTATTTTTTTCGCACGCGCAGCTGCAAATTGCGATGCAATTCTGCGGCATATCTGAACCAAAAGCTTATTGATATGAGTTGATAATGATCCCTCATCGGACGTTATATTTTCTCTTTGTATATAATCATATAGACTGCTAATCGCTTTGCTGGTCCGAATTGAATCTGGAATAATTGCAATGGTTTGATCCCAAGAACCCGTAAAAAACACAGATCTCATATAATGTGCGGGGCGGATAATGAACTCTCTGAAGATCAAAGCTCGATCACTTAAGCCCTCTCCTTGGAAGTTTCTTGATCGAATAGTAGAGCCCGTGGTAATAATTCCCTTAACACGAGCGGCGCCATAAGGTAGTGCAATGTCACAAACTTCGCCCCACATCGCTTCTTGAATTCCTTCTTCGAGCGTAGATCCTCCGTAAGTGTGCCAATAGTCATCCGTTGCGCCTGCTAGAATGTTCTTCCCAATTCCCTTAATTTGGGTATCGCCAACGAGGCCACACCGTACGCCGCCTCCATTCAGGCCCAGTCCCGCTCCACCATACCTTTCAGCTAGAAATTCGCGTCTATCTGTACAGTAAATACTCGAATTTTCACCATCCATTGGAAGACAAAATGTGAGCTCCTTCATATGAGCATCACTGATAGGAAGTTGTGGATTCATCCATTTTGTTTGCGGGCATGCTAGCTTAGTAGCTTTAAATTTCAAGAATGATGAGTCCGGTAATTTGAGCATTTGTGGATTCTGATTTTAAAAAATGAGTTTTCGAGAAGTGGCTTCCTGAATATCTTAAGCTTCTAGTTTTAAGTTCTATTCGATTGAAAACTAATAGCTCTTCTTAGCGTATATATTTACGGGTATCAGATACCGATTTACTCATTGAAATTTTATTTTAGAAATATTACCAACATAGAACTATTTCAATTCTATCCAAATGTAATTTTTTATAAAGTTGTTAAAAATCACAAACCAGGTTGTTGAATTTCATAACTAGCTCGAGTCGTGGCACCTAGAAAAACCTCACCACGTCTGGTATCACGCGGACGAACCGATTCTGATGTGATAGCAATGATGAAACTTGGCCTGTTTGCCGCCCAAGAGCGGAAAGCCAGTCTCAATGAACTTGGCGACACGTTGCGTCTACTGGAGCAGCATGTTGACTCGCAGCGTTGCCCGCATCAGTCGATCATGCTGCGCTGCGCTCCAGCAACGAACGTGGCGGTCGCCCGCCGGTCCCGGCCGAACTGACGGTCCGGGTGCTGCTTATTCAGAAGCTGTTTAGCCTGAGCGATGAGCAAACGGAATTCCAACTGCTCGACCGCCTCAGCTTCCAGCGCTTTGTCGACTTGCGCCAAAGCAGCCAGATGCCTGACCGTTGCCACCATCTGGACCTTCAAGGAACGCCTGATCGAAGCCGGTGCCAGCGAGACCTTGTTACAGGCGGTAAGGCGAACGTGAGGCGGATGACTCCCATGCAGCGCACCAGCTTGCCGCCCATTGGGGCCAAAGCACCGAACACTTGTTCGACACAGGCGCGCGGTGTCGGTGGCGCTTCTTTTGTGTAGTGGTTATGCCCTTGGTGGCGCTGCCCTTGCGCTGGATATGGATATGCACACGCTGGCCTTCCTGTTTCAATTTTGCTCCCCGTTCGGCGATAAGGCGGCCACCATCCGCATAGACATCGCGGCTGGTGTTGGCGCGGTACAGCAGCGGCTAAAATACTGTGCCGTCAGTGACGGAGGCATGCGTGACGGCTTTTTTTCCGCATCAGCTTGTAGCGCTTGTCTACACTGGCGTGCAGCTTGCAGCCGAAGTGGTTCTTGCCGTCTTTCTTCGTCCAGTGCCCGTCGACATGCTTTTGCGCGCGTTTGTGCGGCTTCCAATTCAGCGGCATCATGCCTTCCTTGAAGATGTAGGCCTCCTCGTGCTTGTTACGTTGAACCGGCCGCTTGCACCAGCGAAGCCTCAACGATTTGGTCGCAGCGCGCCATGTAACCATGCCGTTGTAACGGCTGCTGGACCTGCTCGAAGATCTGGTTGCCCACTCCAGCCTGGGCTAGGCGGCCAAGGAACAGCCAGATCGTCTTGGCATACGGGACGCTGCTGCTTTCGGTCAGATCAAAAAATTGCAGGAAGCTGCGGCGGTCGAGCAATTGATATCCAACGCGTCATCAGCCAGGTTGTTGAGCTGCTGGAGCACCAAGATCTTAACTATCAACACCATCGGATATGAAGGACGGTCTCCCTTGGCCCGCGTTGGCCTCGGCGCCGCTGCATACATGCCGACGGCCAGCGCCTCGAAGTCCACGTGCTTTTTGAAGCTGACCAGCGGTCGCCGATTTTTGTAGCCGATCTTCGCGCTCATGTTTGGCAAACAGTCTGACCCGGGGCTTCATCATCGCGGGCACTCAATGGACGTGTAGAAGGCAGAATGCTACCGGTTCGGTCCAGTGGATTGTGGGGTTTTAGAGGTCGCCCGGTGTTGGCCGGGTCGATCACCGCCTCACATGCAACGTGTCGTGTTCGCTGGCGGCACTGATCTTGATTTTGCGAATGAACTTGTAACGTTTGTCGGCGCCGGCCGCGAGCTTGTAGCCGGAATAGGACGTGCGGTGTTTCTTGCTCCAGCGGGCGTCCACATCCTTCTGGCGCCGCTTCGAAAGCGTATCCTCTCGATCCAAGTCCGGCGCTTGGCCGCCACGCTTAGTGAATAACGCAAACCGCCGGTCTTCGCAATGATGTAGGGTCCCAGCGTTGAAGCTTAATGGCGGAACTACTGGAACGTCCTTCTTCGCAAAATCAAGCGAAAACATATGCTCCTCAAGAATACCCTTATCGCTCCAGCGCCCTGGCCGATAGAACTTGACGACGTATTGCCCCCGGTCTTCGGTCCATATCTGCTAGACCCCGTTCTCGAAGCTAACAAGAATAACACTTCGCGACTTGGGCGAGCGGTGCGGCATCAAGCGCGTTCACCGCATCATGCGCACGCCGGGGCTGCGCTCACAGACCGGATATGGCAAGCGCAAGTGGAAAGGCGACGGCGTGCCATCGGTGGCGGCGCCGAATCGTCTGTAGCGGCAACTTGATGTGCTTGAGAAAAACGGGTGTGGGTGACTGACATAACCTATATTCAACCCATGAAGGGTGGGTACATCTAGCAGTTGTGCTCGACTTGTTTTCACGCGAGGTGGTCGGGTGGTCGATGAGTTCGCGGATTGATACAGAGCTGGTAATGAATGCGCTGCTGATGGCGGTCTGGCAACGCAACCCGACCAATGCTGTAACGGTTCATTCGGATCAGGGCTCGCAGTACACCAGCAAGGAACGGCGCGATTTCTTGACGGCGCATCGGCTGGAGTCAAGCCTGAGCCGGCGTGGAAACTGGCATGATTGTGCTGTCGCTGAAAGTTTCTTCCAGCTTTTAACGCGAGCGCATCAAGCGAAAGACCTATGCAACCAGGGACGACGCCAGGCAAGACATCTTCGACTACATCGAGATGCTCTACAATCCGAAGCCGCGCCACGAATTTAATGGCAGGCTTTCGCCAGCAGAACTAGTTGTAAGTGGACTCCACGACCACGCCGAATAGCTCGTGCGCAGTATGGACCGAGCGCCGTGCAGATGGCTGCCAAATTGTTTGGTAACCGCTTGGTGTTAAATTGCACTGAAATCTGACCCGACCTCCCCACGAATTTGCAACGGAATCTGATCCACTTTAGTAGCACAACCCCCTGTCCTTTCGGCAGGCGATCGGAGTGATCGACGTGGCATTGCTAGGAATGATTCCACGCTGGCACCTTCGTGACCAGACTCCCATACGAGAGATTGCCCGACGACTCGGCATCTCGCGCAACACCGTCCGACGCTGCCTACGATCGGAAACAACTGCGTCCTCCTTATTCGGAGCGGCGATCATCTAGCGGCTTAGATAAATACTTGGTGCAGCTATCAGGCTGGCTAAAGGCTGAGACTACAAAGCCTCGTAAGCAGCGGCGCAATTTGAAGCAGCTCCATCTGGAACTGAGAGAACTCGGCTATGAAGAATCATACGACCGTGTGGCGGCGTTTGCCAGGCAGTGGAAGGCGGGTCAATTGGAATGGGTCAATTCTGCCAGCAAACGAACACTCTAGGTCCGGGATCTCGCCGTGAAGCTCGAGGTATCGCCGCCCCGACGACTTGAGCACGATCTGACACGCCGATGTCGGTTTTCGGTAATCGGACAGATCTGGGCGCCAAGCTACCAGCGTCCGGAACAATTGCATCAGGATCAGTGTATGCAGCGAGATTCGGATCAATGGCAAATAAATATTTAACGATATATACTATTTATATTGTTTATATTTATAAAATTACCTTCCACTAATTCGGGCAGAAATTCCACCGCGCTGACTGAAGAAACCGGCCGGGCGAGTGACTGCCACCATGACTGGAAAATCGTGGTCGCGGGATTTTACAAGGGAAAACCGCAAACGCGAAGCGGCGCGGGGGGAAGCGTGCGATCCACCGCACCGATGCCAGCCTTGATCTCCCTCATGACAGCGCCGTCGTCCCGAGCTATCTTAAACGAACAGATGACAAAATTACCTCATTCGTTACATAACTACAATCAACAAACCGGGAGATCGCCGTGAACCATCCAATAGCGTGGGTAAAAATCAAGAAGTACGAAGAACTCACCGGAGACACCGCAGCCTCGGTGCACGCCAGACGGCGGGCGGGAAAATGGCGCGACGGCGTGCAGTGCAAGGTGGTCGATGAAATGCTGTGGGTGAACCTGCCTGCGGCGGAAAAATGGGTGGAGACATGGGGGCAAGGAATAGCGGCCAGGGGATAGAGCTGCGCAAAGGAGCGCGGTCCGAGACCATCCGGATTGTCTTCTCGTTTGGCGGCAAGCGATGCCGCGAATCGCTGCCGCTCGCCCACACGAAGACCAATATCGCCTATGCGCGGCGCTTGCAGGCGGAGGTCACCATCGCCATCGCTCGCGGCACGTTCAGTTACGAGGAATTTTTCCCCAACTCGACGACCGCCAAAAAGACCCGTGCCGAACAGCAAGCAGCGGCGGCAGAAGCCTTAAGGAAAGCGCGCACCGTCGGTGATCTGGTACGCGAAGGACTGGATATTTCAAACAAAACCATCGAACACTCGTCCTACCTCTGCTACCAGGCAATCGCGAAAACCCACCTGTTCCCGCGCTGGGACGACACCGCGATTGACGACCTGACGGCCCGCGAGTTGCGGCGGTGGATCATGGAATTGCCCGGCAAGCGCAAGACCATTCAGTTGATCCTGACACCGCTTCGGAATGCGACAGCGCAGGCGGTCGCCGATGGCATCCTCGAGGAGGATCCATTCGATCACATCAAGCTCGCCCGACTGGTGTCGAAGGAACAGAAGACGTCCGATTTCAAAGCCGATCCGTTCGACATCGACGAGATCGAGGCCATACTGGCCGGCTGTAAGAACGAACAAGAGCGCAACATGTTCCTGTTCGCCTTCACTACCGGCACGCGGCCTTCCGAATACATTGCGCTGCGCTGGCCCTCCGTCAGCGCCCACCAGGTGCTGGTCGCCGAGACCTACGTCGACGGGCGTCAGAAACTGCGCGCCAAAACCGCCGCGAGTCTGCGTCCGATTGACATGCGCACCGGCGCCTTCAACGCGCTCGCATCGCAGTTCCAATACACGGGGACGTCGCAGGGCCTGGTGTTCCTGAATTCACGCACCGGCGATCAATGGGCCGGCGACAAACCGATCTACCGACGCTGGCAGCGTATATTGAAAGGCGCCGGCGTGCGTTTCCGCAATTCATACCAAACCCGCCATACCTTCGCATCGACGCTGCTGATGCTGGGCGCGGTCCCCCTGTATGTCGCAGGGCAGATGGGCCATACCGACACCAACATGATCACGCGACACTATGGCAAATGGATTAAGGCCGGCCTCGATGGAGATCGGCGGGCGCGATTGCTCAAGCTATATGGGCAGACTGATGTGCGCCGCACAAATGAGTTTCCGAAGTTTACATAGACAGCAGCGCGGTGCTGACGCGCCTTGAGACGGGGTGCGCGAATCGCATTGCCCCAAATTTGCCCCAAATTTTCACAGCGCAACATCAAAATCACGCTAAGTATTTGAAGAATAAAGAAGAATTCTGGTGGGAAGTGCAAGTTTCGAACTTGCGACCCCTGCAGTGTGAATGCAGTGCTCTACCCCTGAGCTAACCTCCCGTTGAGTGCGAGCATTATAGAGCTTGCCCGCACGAAGCGCAAGTCCAGTTTATGCCGGCACCGGCGGATTCAGCGAGGCGGTCCAGATGCACTGCCCTTTCACCGCCTTGTCCAGCCCAGCCAGTGTGTCGGCGTGGGCCGCCAGTTCGGCTTCCGAGGCCGGCACAAAGATGATGTCGGCCATGGCCACCGGCTCCAGCATGTCGCCGATGTTGACCACTTCCTCTTCCACATCCATGCCCAGACTGTTCTGCCCGCGCGTCATGGCCAGGTAGACGTCGGCCAGCAGCTCCGCATCCAGCAGCGCGCCGTGCAGCTTGCGGTGCGAGTTGGAGATGCCGTAGCGGTCGCACAGCGCGTCCAGCGAGTTACGCTTGCCTGGATGCAGTTCTTTGGCCTGCACCAGCGTGTCGATCACGCCGCCGATGTGGCTAGAGAAATCCGGCAGATTCAGCAGCTTGAATTCGTGATTCAGGAAGCCCAGATCGAACGGCGCGTTATGGATGATGACTTCGGCGCCCTGGATGTACTCGCGCAGCTGCTCGACCACCTCATGGAACTTCGGCTTGTCGCGCAGGAACTCGGTGGTCAGGCCGTGGACGTTCAGCGCGCCCTCTTCCGAGTCGCGTTCCGGATTGATGTAGAAGTGGAGATTATTCCCCGTCAGCATGCGGTTGTTCAGCTCGACGCAGCCGATTTCCAGGATGCGGTTGCCCAGCTTGGGGTTGATACCGGTCGTTTCAGTATCGAGGACGATTTGGCGCATAGTGTTCCGTAATGAATTTCAACGTGCAGTATATCAGCGGCCGCGCGCCACTTCCACGCCGCGGTTGGCCAGCATGTCGGCCCGCTCGTTGCCCGGATGGCCATTGTGGCCGCGCACCCAGCGCCATTCGACGTTGTGCATCTGCTGCGCGGCGTCCAGCGCCTTCCACAGGTCTTCGTTCTTGACCGGCTCCTTGCTCGCGGTCTTCCAGCCGCGCGCCTTCCAGCCATGGATCCATTCGCTGATGCCTTTTTGTACATACTGGCTATCGGTATGCAGCACCACCGTGCACGGCCGCTTGAGTACGGTCAGCGCTTCGATCACCGCCTGCAACTCCATGCGGTTGTTGGTGGTGTCGCGCGCGCCGCCGCAGATTTCCTTCTCGGCATTGCCGGCCACCAGCAAGGCGCCCCAGCCGCCCAGGCCCGGGTTGCCCTTGCATGCGCCATCGGTAAAAATTTCGACCTTATCTTCCATCCTGCTGTTCCCGTTGTTTGTTTGTAACCGGCACTGCCACCGGGGCGTTTGCCGTTTTCCGGCTCCATGCCGGACCGATCAAGCGCATGCCCTTGACCCGCTTGATGGCTTGTACGATGTAGACGCCGCCCAGGTAGGGCCACCAGCGCGACCCGGCATTATCCATGAAGGCGTAGCGGTTGAGCCATTTTTCTGTGCGGCAGGCCGGCGCGTAGCAGCCGAAGTGGCTTTGGCTGGCGCTCATATTCAATAATTTTAACCAGTCTTTCATGCGCGGCATAGAGATCAGTTCCTCCGTGCGCGGCAGAAACGAGGTGCCGCCGACGCGCCGCAGCACATGGCGCGCGCCCCACAGGCTGGCCGGATTGAAACCGCAGATGACCACCTGCCCTTCCGGGATCAGCACCCGCTCGACCTCGCGCAGCACCTGGTGGGGGTCGGTGGAAAATTCCAGTACGTGCGGCAACACCACCAGGTCGATGCTTTGCGAGGCGAACGGCAATTCGGTGTAATCCAGCGTGACCGACACCGCCCGCGCCGGTTCATCCGCGCTGCGCACTTTCCGGTCGGCGAGGATTTTATAGGGCATGCGGCTGGCCGCCAGCGCGTCCATTTGCGGCATGCCGATCTGCACGGCGTTGTAGCCGAAGATATCCGCTGTTAAATTATCGAGACAGCTTTGTTCCCACGCACGCAGGTACACGCCTGCGGGCGTTTGCAGCCAGCCTTCCAGCGCTATAATGGATTTCTCCGACCCCGCCTTATCCATGCTTAGCCTTTTGCAATCCAATGACCATATCTTCTACTCAAGCTCTCACTGTTCTAACGGTTCCAGCATTCCGCGATAACTACCTGTGGTTGATACATGATGGCACACATGCCGCAGTAGTCGACCCTGGCGACGCCAAACCGATCCTGGCGGCGCTGAAAGCGAACGGACTCAAGCTCACCGCCATTCTACTCACCCATCACCACGCTGACCATATTGGCGGCGTTCCTGAATTATTACAGCATTATCAGGTTCCTGTTTTCGGTCCGCGCAACGAGACCATCGCCACCGTCACGTTGCCGGTGGGCGAAGGCAAGACTGTCGATGTGCCGGGCCTGGCGCTGAAATTGAATGTGCTGGATGTGCCTGGCCACACGATGGGCCATATCGCCTATGTCCGCGAGGCATCGGCTGACGCACCGACCTGGCTGTTCTGCGGCGACACGCTGTTTGCCGGCGGTTGCGGCCGTCTATTTGAAGGCACGCCGGCGCAGATGATCAGTTCCCTGGGCAAGCTGGCCGCGTTGCCGGACGATACGTTGGTGTATTGCGCGCACGAGTACACGCTGTCCAACCTGCGCTTCGCGCGCGTGGTGGAGCCGAACAATGTGGCGCTGCAAGAACGGGTGAAGGTGGAAACCGACAAGCGCGAGCACGATGTGCCGACGGTGCCAAGCACCATCGCGCTGGAAAAGACGACCAACCCCTTCCTGCGTTACCGCGAGCCGGCGATTGCGGAGCAGCTGGTGAAGGCCGGGCGTCTCGATCGCATCGATACGCCGCTGGCGACCTTCACCGCGCTACGTTTGTGGAAAAACGACTTCTAAAGAAAACGGCCCTTGCGGGCCGTAGTGCTTAGATTTCTTCGTACAGCGGCAGCGTCAGGAATTCCTCGAACGCTGCCGAGGTCGACATCTGCTCGAAGATCTGCGCCGCACGCGGATAGGTCGGACCATCGCCGCCCGGCGCGGCAGCCTGCACCTTGGCCAGTTCTTCCGGAATCATCGCGCGCACCATGTCGGCCGTGACTTTACGGCCGTCTTCCAGCACGCCCTTGTCGGAACGGATCCATTGCCACACTTGCGAACGGCTGATTTCCGCCGTGGCCGCATCTTCCATCAGATTGTGGATCGGCACGCAACCGTTGCCGGTCAGCCAGGCGCCCAGGTAGTGGATGCCGACGTTGATGTTGTAGCGCAGGCCGGCCTCGGTAATCGGCGCTTCGGGCTTGAAGTCCAGCAGTTGCGCGGCGGTGACGTCGATATCCGGACGCTGTTTCTCGATCTGGTTAGGCTTGTCGCCCAGCACCTTGGTGAATTCGGCCATGGCCAGGTCGACCAGGCCCGGGTGCGCAACCCAGCCGCCATCGTAGCCGTCAGTGGCGTCACGCGCCTTGTCGGTGCGCACGCCGCCCATGGCGATGTCGTTTTTCTCCGGATCGTTCTTGATCGGAATCAGCGCCGCCATGCCGCCGATGGCCGGCGCGTTGCGCTTGTGGCAGGTCTTCAGCAGCAGCAAGGCGTAGGCGCGCATAAACGGCGCGGTCATGGTCACCTTGGCGCGGTCGGCCAGGCAGAAATCCTTGTCCAGCTTGAACTTCTTGATGCACGAGAAGATGTAATCCCAGCGGCCGGCGTTCAGGCCCGAGCTGTGTTCGCGCAGTTCGTACAGGATTTCGTCCATCTCGAAGGCGGCCAGGATGGTTTCGATCAGCACGGTCGCCTTGATGGTGCCTTGCGGCAGGCCCAGTTCCTGCTGGGTCAGCACGAAGATGTCGTTCCACAGGCGCGCTTCGATGTGCGATTCCATTTTCGGCAGGTAGAAGAACGGACCGGCGCCGCGCGCGATCTGCTCTTTGGCGTTGTGGAACATGAACAACGCGAAATCGAAAATACCGCCCGAGATACGCTTGCCATCCACCAGCACATGTTTTTCATCCAGGTGCCAGCCACGCGGACGCACCACCAGCGTCGCGACCTTGTCGTTCAGCTTGTAGGATTTGCCGTTCTGCTCCAGCGCGATGGTGCCGCGCACGGCATCCTTCATATTGATCTGGCCGGTGATCTGGTTGTCCCAGTTTGGCGTGTTGGAATCCTCGAAGTCGGTCATGTAGCTGTCGGCGCCCGAGTTCAGGGCGTTGATCACCATCTTGCGCTCGACCGGACCGGTAATTTCCACGCGGCGGCATTCCAGCGCTTTCGGAATCGGCGCGATTTTCCAGTCGCCGCTGCGGATGTGTGCGGTTTCGGCCAGGAAATCTGGACGCTCGCCGGCATCCAGTTTCTTGGCGCGCTCGACGCGTACGGCCAGCAATTGCTGGCGGCGCACTTCAAATTCGCGGCTCAGCTTGGCCACCAGCGCCAATGCGTCCGGGGTCAGGATTGCTTCGTAGCCGGGCTTGATGTCGCCGGTAATTTCCATGCCTGCTGGCAAAGTGATGGTGGTCATGCGCTAGTCTCCGTAAAAAATATTAACGAATCAATCTCATTATAAGCTTGTTGCATTGCGGTGTTTTTATAAAGTATATTCACTCGTTAGTTATACAAACAAGACTAAAAATCACTTCATCTATGCGTTTTAGTAAAAAGTGACGGAGACGAGACTTTATGGGGCAGTTCAGGCAGATTTCCACCTTTGTTGAGGTGGTTGCAAGAGGTAGTTTATCGGCGGCCGCGCGCGCCGAAGGCATCGCGCCGGCGATGATCGGGCGGCGATTGGACGCATTGGAGGCGCGGCTGGGCGTCAAGCTGTTGCAACGCACCACGCGCAAGCTGGCGCTGACCGACGAAGGCGCCGCCTTCCTCGAAGATTGCCAGCGCATCCTGGCCGAGCTGGAAGAGGCGGAATCGGCCGTGGCCGAACGCAGTTTGCACGCCACCGGGCATTTGATGATCTCGGCCCCGGCCGGCTTCGGCCGCCAGCACGTGGCGCCGCTGCTGCCCTCCTTTCTGACCGAACACCGCGACGTCACGGTCACGCTGAACATGAGCGACCGCGTGGTCGATATCGTCGGCGAAGGCATTGATGTGGCGATCCGCATCGCCAGCCTGCCGGATTCCAACCTGGTCAGCATCAAGCTGGCGGACAACCAGCGGGTGGTGGTCGGCGCGCCGTCCTATCTGAAACGCCACGGCGAGCCGAAAACGCTGGCCGAACTAAGCAAGCACAACTGCCTGGCGATCAGCAGCGAAGGCAGCCAGCGCGGCTGGACCTTCCGTGAAGACGGCAAGAATACGGTACTCAAAGTGAACGGCAATATGGCCAGCAACGACGGACAGGTGCTGCACGAATGGGCCTTGGCCGGCAAAGGGCTGGCGTGGCGGTCGATGTGGGAAGTGGGCAGTGCGATCGAGGCCGGCAAATTGCAGACCGTGCTCGACGACTATTCAGCGCCGGGCAATGACATCTACGCGGTGTTTGCGCAGCGTCGCCATTTACCGTTGCGGATACGGGCGTTTGTGGACTTCTTGCGTCATACCTATGCGCAGCAAGACTACTGGCGCAAAGTGAACAGATAAAAAAAAATCCTCGAATAACGAGGATTTCTTGATCGTTAGATCCAGCGTATTAGATTGGCTGAATGTTCGAAGCTTGCTTGCCTTTAGGGCCAGCGGTTACTTCGAAGGAAACACGTTGGTTCTCTTGCAGCGACTTGAAGCCAGCCGACTGAATCGCCGAGAAGTGAGCGAACAGATCTTCGCCGCCTTCGTCAGGGGTGATAAAGCCGAAACCCTTCGAGTCATTGAACCATTTTACGATACCAGTTGCCATTACAATTCCTATTTCAGTTAATTTGGGCTTGCGCCCGTGATATCGTTTTTGAGGCAAGAAAGACAAACTGTACTACTCTTGAATCTAAACGATGCCGTATTATACCCATTTACGAGAGAAAAGCACGTTTTCGTAAAAATAAATGCAAAGTGCTGTTTTTCTTAGTAAAAACCGCTCGCGTTGGGCAGTGATTGTCACTATAGACATCTTAATACTATCGTGTTTGATCCACATCAAGCGCACGGCTCATTCGAAGCTCGTTGCCTTGGCGTCACGGGTGGCCCACGCCAGCAGCTTCTCGACTTCCGGCACCACCGGCGGCCAGCCACTATTACTAGAGAGTACCGCGCGCACCAGCTGCTCGACGCGGCGTGCCTCCTGCCCAAAGACCGTGAAGCCAAAGGTGCCGGCCGATCCCGCCACGCCATGCAGCACTTCATGCAGCTGATGCAGCGCCGCCTGCGACGGCTGCTCGCCACCGGCCTTGCACTCGTCGAGCGCGGCGCGGATCTTGGCCAGCGTGCCGGGCACGGTGGCGGCGAACTTTTCGTTCAGGGCCGCCAGGCGGGCGCGGAAATCTGGATCGACAGGCGTAGCCATATTATTTAGTGCCGAAGATACGGTCGCCAGCGTCGCCCAGTCCAGGCACGATGTAAGCGTGGTCGTTCAGGTGGGAATCCAGCGAGGCGCAGTAGATCTTCACGCCTGGGTGGGCTTTCTGGAACACTTCGATACCTTCCGGCGCCGCCACCAGCGACAGGAAGATGATCTGTTCATCGGTGACGCCGCGCTTTTTCAGCACGTCCACCGCGTGCACCGCCGAATTGCCGGTCGCCACCATCGGGTCGCACAAGATAAAGGTACGCTCGACAGTATCCGGCAGGCGCACCAGGTATTCCACCGGCTGGTGGGTTGCCGGATCGCGGAACACGCCGATGTGGCCGACGCGTGCCGACGGCACCAGGTCCAGCAGGCCGTCGCTCATGCCGATGCCGGCGCGCAGGATCGGCACGATGGCCAGCTTGCGGCCGGCGATCACCGGCGCGTCGATGGTCATCAGCGGGGTTTCGATGTTACGGGTGGTCAGTGGCAGATCGCGGGTGATCTCGTAACCCATCAGCAGCGTGATTTCCTTGAGCAGGTCGCGGAAGGTACGGGTCGACGTATCCTTGGCGCGCATGTGGCTCAGTTTGTGCTGGATCAGTGGATGGTCGGTGATGAACAGGTTAGGAAAGCGCGGATCTTGTTTCATTAGGTAGCTCTTGTTCAGATAGTTATATGCCGCATTATACAAGCCCGGCGCCCTATTCCACCAACGCCCGCGCCAGAATTGCCGCACAATCGAGGCCGCCCGGCAGCCGCCCATACGTGCCGCCGGGCTCGCGTTTCAGGCGCGACGCCACGAATGCCGACGACACATACGGCGGCGCATGCCGCAGCAGCAATGCCGCCTGCACCGCCAGCACCACCCGCTCGGCCAGCACGCGCGCGCTGAATTCATCGGCCTGCTGCTGCGCCAGGTCCGCCAGCAGCGTGCTGCGGTAGGCGACGAAGAAAATATCGCCGCTGCCGGCCAGCGCCAGTTCGGCCGCCAGCGCTTCGCGCGCCTCGGGGGATTTGCTGAACGCCCGCAGCAAATCCAGGCACATTACATTGCCCGAACCTTCCCAGATCGAGTTGACCGGCAATTCGCGGTACAGCCGCGCCAGCGGACTGTCCTCGACATAGCCGCTGCCGCCGATCACTTCCATCGCCTCGGCGCCGAAGCCCGGCCCGCGCTTGCAGACCCAGTACTTGCCGGCCGGCGTCAGGATGCGCGCCAGCATCGCTTGCGCCGGATCGGCCGACTCGTCGAAACAGCGCGCCAGCCGCATTGCCAGCACGGTGGCGGCCTCGGATTCCAGCGCCAGATCGGCCAGTACATTCTGCATCAGCGGCTGCTCGGCCAGCGGACGGCCGAACGCTACGCGGCGTCGGGCGTGGTGCAGCGCATGCGTCAAGGCGGCGCGCATCGCCCCGGCGCTACCCAGCACGCAATCGAGTCGGGTGTGACTGCCCATTTCCAGGATGGTGGGAATGCCGCGTCCCGGCTTGCCGATCAGCCAGCCATAGGCGCCGGCAAACTCCACTTCCGAAGACGCGTTCGAACGGTTGCCGACCTTGTCCTTGAGCCGCTGCACGCGGATGGCGTTGCGCTCGCCGTTCGGCAGGTAGCGCGGCAGGAAGAAGCACGACAGGCCGGCGCTGCCCTCGGTATCGGTCTGCGCCAGGATCAAATGCGCATCGCTTTGCGGCGCCGAGAAAAACCACTTGTGGCCGACGACGCGGAATACGTCGTCGCCCTCCTCGCCAAACAAGGCGCGCGCTTCGGACAGCGGCACCGGCTCGGCGCGCGTTGTATTGGCGCGCACGTCGGAACCGCCCTGCTTCTCGGTCATGCCCATGCCGATCAGTGCGCCGTGTTTCTGTTCGATCGGCAACGAGCGCGGGTCGTATTGCGTAGACAGGATTTTCGGCAGCCACTTCTGCGCGATACGCGGCGCTTGCCGCAACGCTGGCACCGAGGCGTAGGTCATCGTCACCGGGCATTGCGAACCATTCTCCACCTGGCCGAACAGCAAATAGCATGCCGCCCGCGCCACTTGCGCGCCGGCGCCACCCAGCCAAGGCGACGCATGCGTGCCATGGCCGATCAGCAATGCCATCAGTTGATGCCATGCCGGGTGAAATTCCACTTCATCGATGCGATGGCCTTCGCGGTCAAAATTGTGCAACTTGGGGGTGTAGAGATTGGCAAGACGCGCCAGATCCAGCGTTTTCGCCTTGCCCAATTCGGCGCCAAGCGCATGCAGCGCGGCGGCCGCGTCGCCGGCGCCTTCGCGCGCCAGCGCTTCCTGCAAGGCCGGATCGGCTGCAAACAGGTTGATATTCTCAAACGGCGCAACAGTATTGCGCACTTCGTGGGTATCGAAAGCCTGCATTTTGTCTCCGTTCAAACTGCTGTTGTCAGTTTTCTTGAACAATGCTCAGACTAGCATATTCAAAAGGAGATGCCATGAGCGACGCGTATCTTTATGAGGCGATCCGCACCCCGCGCGGTCGCGGCAAGCCGGACGGCAGCCTGCACAGCGTCAAGCCGATTTCGTTGGTCACCGGCCTGATGCGCGAACTGCAGGCGCGTCACCAGATCGACACCGCCCTCATCGACGATGTATTACTGGGCTGCGTCACGCCGGTCGGCGACCAGGGCGCCAACATCGCCCGCATCGCCGCGCTGGCCGCCGGCTGGGACTGCAAAGTGGCCGGCGCCCAGCTCAACCGCTTTTGCGCGTCCGGGCTGGACGCGGTCAATCTGGCGGCGCAGAAAGTACGCTCCGGCTGGGATGACTTGCTGGTGGCCGGCGGCGTCGAATCGATGTCGCGCGTGCCGCCCGGCGCCGACGGCGGCGCCTGGTCGCTGGACCCGGAAACCAGTTTGCTGACCGGCTACGTGCCGCCATGCATCAGCGCCGACCTGATCGCCACGCTGGACGACTGCCAGCGCGAACAACTGGACGCCTACGCGCTGCGTTCGCAGCAACGCGCCGCGGCCGCCAGCAGCGCAGGCCGCTTCCGCGCCGTGGTGCCGGTGCGCGACCAGAATGGCGTGCCGGTACTGGCGCAAGACGAATGCCTCAAACCCGGCTCCAGCCTGGAAGCGCTGGCCAGCCTGAAGCCGTCGTTTGATGCGCAGAGCGAATCCGGTTTCGACAGCGTGGCGCTGCGCCAGCATCCTCAGCTGGAACGCCTGCGTCACCTGCACACGGCGGGCAACACCAGCGTCAACGCCGATGGCGCGGCGCTGACGCTGATCGGCAGCAAGGCCGCCGGCTCGCGGCTGGGGCTGGAACCGCGCGCCCGCATCGTGGCGGCGGCCATCACCGGCGCCGATCCGGTGCTGATGCTGGCCGGTGCAGTCGCCGCCACGCGCAAAGCACTGAAGAAAGCCGGGCTGCCAATCAACGCCATCAGCTTGTTTGAAGTCCACGAAGCCTATGCGGCCGTGGTGCTGCGCTTCCTGCGCGAACTGGACATCGCGGGCGACAAGGTCAACGTCAACGGCGGCGCCATCGCGCTGGGCGACGCACCGGGCGCCACCGGCTGCATGCTGGTCAGCACCCTGCTCGACGAACTGGAAACGCGCCGCCTGCGCTACGGCCTGGTGGCAATGGGCGTTGGCGGCGGCATCGGCATCGCCACCATCATAGAGCGGCTATAAGATGATCACCACCCACCAAAACGGCGCCGCGCTGAGCGTACTGATGAAGGCGCGCACCATCAATCCACTGAGCCGCCTTTTCCAGCGCGAACTGGCGACGCTGCTGGACAAACTGGAACTCCAGCGCGACAAGCTATCCGCCGTCATCATCGGCTTCGATGCCGATCAAGGCGCCACCAGCCACGAACTGGAACACCTGATGGCGCTGACACCAGCCCAGGCCGCCGACTGCATGCACATGCTGACAGCTTACAACGCGCTGCTGCTGCGCCTCGAAAGTCTGGGCATTCCCGTGATCGCCGCGCTGGCCGGCGAAGTCAGCGGCCATGCGCTGGGCCTGGCGCTGGCCTGCCCGCACCGCATCGGCCTGCACGACGCGCGCGTCAGCCTGCCGCAGGTACAACTGGGACTGGCGCCGGTGGCCGGCGAAATCGCCCGCACCGTGCGCTTGGCCGGCGTGCAGGCGGCGATGCCCTTGCTGCTCGATGGCGCGGTCTTGAGCGCCACGCAGGCGCAGCAAGCCGGCCTGCTGCACGACATTGCGGCCGGTGAGCCGGAACTGGCACAACTGGCAAGCAATGCCCAGGACACGCGCGCCAGCCGCCAGCCATGGCAAGCGCGGCACTACCGGCTGCCCGGCGGCGCCATCGATTCGGCGCCGCTGCGGGCGCTGCTGCAGGCGGCGCCCGCCAAGCTGCGCGAACGCGCCGGCGGCCCCCATCCGGCAGCCGAAGCCATCCTGTGCGCGATGGTCGAAGGGCTGCAAGTGGACTTCGACCATGCGCTGCATATCGAGAGCCGGTATTTTTGTCAAACCGCCATCAATCCAGTCCTGCGCAAAGGCGTTTTCCCCCTGTAGAAAGTGGTTTTTAGAGCCAACTCAAGAGTTTTATACAAAAGTCGCTGGAATGTTGTCTTTTTTCATGTAATTTCAGTGGCATCGGTGATACATTGCGTTCTGGTTTTGCAAGACAAGCGCCACCAAACTGTTACATGCATAAATTGAAAGAGTAAATCTTCGCGATGCCAACCAGTGTTCTGCCCCAGCCGCGTCATGAATTGGATAACCTCATGGAGGAGGCTGGCGATGTTGTATTTCGATTGAACCAGCTGGGCCAGCTGCTGTTTGCCAGCCACCGCGCGACTGCCCGTATCGGCAGCCCGGCGCCGCTGGCGGGCACGGCCCTGGTCAAACTGCTGGCCGACGGCGACCAGCCCCTGCTGCCGCCGGTGCTGGCCGCCGCGCTGGCGTCGCGCGCCCCGCAGTTACTGGAAGCGCGCATCAAAACCCCCGATCTCGAAATCTGGCACGAGCTGCGCATTTCCTGCTACGCCAATGCCGACGGCGCGCCGGAACTGCTGGTGATCGGCCGCGACATGACGGTGCAGCACGCCACCGAAGAACGCCTGCGTCACATGGCCACGCACGACGCTTTGACAGAACTGCCAAACCGTCTGCTGCTGTCGGACCGCATGCGCATGGTGATCGCTAACTCACGCCGCTCCGGGCAGGGCTTCGCTGTCGCCTCCATCGGCCTGGACGGCTTCAAGAAAGTCAACGATGGCCTCGGCCATCCGATCGGCGACGCGCTGTTGCGCATGGCTGCCCAACGCCTGCGCAAGACGCTGCGCGACAGCGATACGCTTGCCCGCGTGGGCGGCGACGAATTCGTCGCCATCCTGCCCGGCACTGCCACCGAAGCGCAGATCAAGCTGGTCACCGGCCGCCTGATCGCCACCTTGCAGTCGCCGTTTGAAATCGGGAGCCACACGATTTATGTCGGCGCCTCGGTCGGCGTCTCGGTCTATCCGCAGCACGGCGAGGATGACATCCGCCTGCTGGCCCTGGCCGACGCCGCCATGTCGCGCGCCAAGGAAACCGGCAAGGCGCGCGCAGTGGTCTATAGCGAGGATCTGGCCGGTCCGCCGCAGCATGACATTTCGCTGGAAGCGGCCATGTTCCAGGCCGTGCGCGAAGGCGAATTCCTGCTGTACTACCAGCCGATCGTCGACGCCCATACGCGCGAGATCCAGGGCTTTGAAACGCTGATGCGCTGGAAGCATCCGACGCTGGGCATGGTGCCGCCGGCACGCTTCATCCCGATCGCCGAGACCAACGGCCTGATCAATCTGCTGGGCGCGTGGGCGCTGAAGGCGGCTTGCGTACAGCTCAAGCAGTTCGAAGAGGTGGCCAAGCGCAGCCTGTACATCTCTGTTAATATCAGTCCCCGACAATTCCGCAACGATAAATTTTTGGATGTGCTGGATGACGCAATTGCTTTCTCCGGCCTACTTGGTGAGCAATTGGTTTTAGAAATCACAGAAGGCACGCTGATGATCGACCCGGTGCACGCCGAGTCCATCCTGTCTAAAATGGCCGAACGCAAGGCGCGCATCGCGATTGACGATTTCGGCACCGGCTATTCCTCCCTGGCTTACCTGAAGCGCTTCCCGATCTCGGTATTAAAAATCGACCGCACCTTCATCCGCGACCTGCCCGGTTCGCAGAAGGACGGCGCCATTTGCAATGCCGTGCTGGATCTGGCCAAGCACCTGGATTTGTCGGTGGTGGCGGAAGGTGTGGAAACCGAAGAGCAACTGCACTATCTGGAACAACGCGGCTGCCAGTACATCCAGGGCTACCTGACCGGCAAGCCGATGGCGGCCAATGTGGCGCTGGCGGCGCTGAAGGAAAGCATTCACGCCAAGGTGGTGCCGGCCGAACTGCGGCAGGTGCATCCATGATCAACAGCTACAAGGCCAGCACGGCCCTGGGCAACAAGACGCTGAGCGAGCTGGGTGATTGCACGCGCCGGCGCGGCGACATGCCGGGCTTCGCCAAGGCCATCACCGCCATTCTCGGCGCCATGCGCGGCGAGGACGAGCAGGAATTCAACATGACGCGCACCGTGCTGTCCGATCCGGTGCTGACGCAGAAGGTGCTGCGGCTGGCCAACAGCGGCATGTACTCGGCCTTCGGCCAGCATGTGAACACGGTATCGAAAGCGGTACTGGTGCTGGGCACCGAAGCGATCGGCCATCTGGCGCTGGGCCTGAAGCTGATTGAAGAACTGGCGACGACGTCGACCGACACCACGGTCGCCCACATCGAAATGGAAAAGGCCGTGCTGGCCGGGCTGGTGGCGCAGCAGATCGCCTACACCGCCGAAAGCCGTCACGGCGAAGAGGCCGTGGTGTGCTCGATGCTGCACACGCTGGGCCGCATGATGCTGACCTACTACATGCCGGAGCGCTGGAACGAGCTGCAACGCCTGGCCGACCAAGACGGACGCACGGTGGAAGAAGCGGCGCCCGAACTGCTGGGTGTCAGCCTGGAAGAAGTAGGCCATGCGGCGGCGGTGCACTGGGGTTTGCCGAAGTCGCTGCTGAACGGCATGCGCACGCTGGCGCCGGTCGAAGCGGGAGAGGAACTTTCGCCTGCGGACTGGATCGCCGCCCTGTCCACCATGGCCGCGCGCTGCGCGGAATCGCTGTGGCACGACGACGCCGACGGCGCCGAAAAGGTCAAGCAGCTGACCGAAAGCTATGCCGGCATGCTGGGCGTGGAAGCGCCGAATCTGATTCACGCCATCGAGCAGGCCAAGGTCATCGCCGCAAATGATTTGACCATCGCGCCGCTGTCGCGTCCCGCCGAACGCCGCGCCAAGGCGCTGGCCAAGACGCGTCAGCGCGCGGCCGGCAACAAGATCCTGCTCAGCGGCCTGTCCGACATGCGCGATGTGCTGGATAGCGCCAGTCCCGGCCAGATGGTGCAGATCGCACTGGAGACGGTGTACAAAGGCCTGGACTTCTCGCGCGCGGTGGCGTTTGTGCGCAACCGCAAGGAGAACAAATACGCGGCCAAAATCAGCTTCGGCGAAGGCACCCGCGAGTTGTTGTCGGCGATGACGTTCGACGACGCCTACGAGCCGAACGTGTTTCATGCGGCGTTGAACAGCGACCGCGTGATCTTCATCGAAAACGCCCACGACGCCAAGTTCTCGGCCAAGCTGCCGCTGTGGTGGCGCAGTTCGCTGGCCGAAGCGCGCAGCTTTGTCATCCTGCCGTTGTCAGCCAATGGTCAGCCGGCTGGTTTCCTGTATGGCGACTGGGATGAATCCTTCCCGCCGATCCAGCTGAGCCAGACCGAGTTTTCGCTGCTGAACGACATGCGGGCGATGGTTGTGCGCGCTGTCGAGCGACGCCATGGCGTAGTATCGGAAGCCGTCGCGCGCTAAGGCTGACGAGCCTCTACGCGAACACCTGCTTCAGCGATTGCGCTTCCGCCAGCGCATCGCTCCAGACGCCGATTTGCTCCATGCTGGCCCTCGACAGCTTCTTCCGCGTCGTTTGGTGAGTTGCCACTTGGCGGCATACAGTTCATCGGGATCGCGGTGCCGGACGGCATTGGACATTCATCCAGTCTACGTCCGCGCCTTGCCCGGCTGTATTGATGCGCTACAAAGCCACGCCTGTTTGATAGCCGTCGTTGCGCTGCCAGCGGAATGAGAGCGTCGCTGCCACAGCGGACAAGCACACCAGCACCGCCGCCACAAAATACACGCTCTCCGCGCCGGCGCGCTCCCACCACTGCGCCAGGAACAGGCCGCCCAGCGAGCCGCCGATGCCGTATGAGATGCTCATGTACAGCGCCTGCCCGCGCGCCTGCAACGGCCCGGAGAACCAGCGCTGCAAGGACATCACCGACGACGAATGATGCAGCGCAAACGTGGCCGCATGCATCAGCTGCGCCACGACCAGCAGCCAGACATCATGCGAGCCCAGTCCGATCATCAGGAAGCGCACCACACCAACGCCCAGCGCTAGATACATCATGCGCATCGCGCCCCAGCGTTTGAACAGCGGCGCCTGGAAATAGAACAGCATCACCTCAGCCAACACGCCCAGCGACCACATGGCGCCAATCACGGTCTTGCTATAGCCGCTGCGCTCCAGGTACAGCGAATAGAAGGTGTAGAGCGACGTATGCGCCGACACCATCAGCGCGGTGGAAGCGAAGAAGGCAATCACCTCGCGCCGGCGCAGCAGCGACAACAATGGCGGCGGCGCCACCGCATGCGTGCGGCGCGGCACGTCGCGCAGCCGGAACGCCGCCGCAATAGTCGCCACCAGCAGCGCCGCAGCCACCCAAGGCAGCGTGACGATGCCGTAATGCTCCAGCGCCACCGACGCCAGCGTCACCGACACGATAAAACCGATCGAGCCCCACATGCGGATGCGGCCATAGTAAGTCAGGTCGCCCTTCATCTCCGACAGCATCAATGCTTCGCAGATCGGCGCCTGGCCGCTGGTGAACAGATTGAGGATGACCATGGCCAGCATGAAGTGGCCAAAGCTGCTGCCGAAGAAAAATCCCGAGAAGCCCATCAGCGCGGCAAAGCCGGCCATGCGCAGCACCAGCACGCGGCGGTCGTAATGATCGGCGACGTAGCCCCACACATTGGGGCCGACGATGCGCAGCACCTGGATCATCGACATCAACACGCCGATCTGCGCGACCGTCATGCCCTTATCGGCAAAGTACAGCGTCGCGTAGGTCGACCAGGTGCCCGCGTGGGCGTAATAACAGAAGAGGAATAAAGCGAAGCTGAGCGCTTGTGCAGGAACCAATTACAGCGCGATGTTGGGCGTCGACACTTTCACATCGCCGCACTGCGCGCGGTGCATCAGCGCATGATCGATCAGCACCAGTGCCAGCATGGCTTCCGCAATCGGCGTGGCGCGGATGCCGACGCACGGATCGTGACGACCGAAGGTCTCCACCATCACCGGATTGCCGGCCTTGTCGATCGACGGCCGCGGCGTGCGGATCGACGAGGTCGGCTTGATGGCGATCGACACCGTGATGTCCTGGCCAGTCGACAGCCCACCCAGCACACCGCCGGCGTTATTGCCGACGAAGCCCTGCGGCGTCAGCGGATCACCGTGCTCGGTGCCCTTCTGCTCGACCGACTTGAAGCCGGCGCCAATCTCCACGCCCTTGACGGCGTTAATGCCCATCATGGCGTAAGCGATGTCGGCATCCAGCTTGTCGTAAATCGGCTGGCCCAGGCCGACCGGAATATTCTGCGCCACCACGTCGATGCGCGCGCCGATCGAGTCACCAGCCTTGCGCAGCTCATCCATATAGGCTTCCATGCGCTCGATGACAGCGGCGTCGCCGGTAGCGGCAAAGAACGGATTGTCCGGCACGTGCGACCAGTCCTGGAACGGCACCGCGATCTCGCCCAGCTGGCTCATGCAGCCCTTGAACACCGTGCCGTACTGCTGGTGCAACCACTTCTTGGCAATCGCCGCCGCGCCCACCACCGGCGCCGTCAGACGCGCCGACGAGCGGCCGCCGCCACGCGGATCGCGCACGCCGTATTTGTGCCAGTAGGTGTAATCGGCATGGCCGGGACGGAAAGTGTCGGCGATATTGCCGTAATCCTTGCTGCGCTGGTCCTCGTTGCGGATCAGCAGCGCGATCGGCGTGCCGGTGGTCACGCCCTCGTATACCCCCGACAGAATCTCCACCGTATCCGACTCCTGGCGCTGGGTAACGTGGCGCGACGTGCCCGGTTTGCGACGGTCCAGCTCCGGCTGAATGTCGGCTTCGGACAACGGCAAACCTGGTGGGCAACCATCGATCACACAACCAATCGCGGGACCGTGCGACTCACCAAAAGTAGTTACAGAGAACAATTTGCCAAAAGTATTACCGGACATAGGAAAAGAATCTTCGGAAAATGGGGAAAGTTCCTCATTTTACCAGCCCACGCACCGTGGCGGGCAGCCCACACAATAATTTCCACAAAGCAAGTTTCGCTTGGTAAAATATCATTCTTTTGATACAAGTATGCTGCAAGTTGAACACGGCTTGCACGTCGGCGCCCGGGCGGTTACTGAAAGCGCTGGAAAACCGCATTCATTTTGACAATTCGCTATATACTTGAACGCAAGAACACCGAGTAATCCTGGAGAAGCTACACATGCCCCCACCGGTCACACCCCTTGAGCAGTCCAAGGATGATCAAGACGATTTGGTATTCTTAGAAGAGCATCCGGCAGCGCCCGCAGCCCCTGGCGGCCGCAACGTGTGGCGTGTCATGATCATCGACGACGATGAAGACGTGCACTCGACGACGACCTTTGCGCTCGGTAATCTCGACATGCAGCATCGGCCGTTGGAATTTGTCCACGCCTACTCGGCCGGGCAAGCGCGCGAAATGCTCAAGCATGAGGCGGAGATCGCCGTCATCCTGCTCGACGTGGTCATGGAGCAAGACGACGCCGGCCTGCACCTGGTGCGCTACATCCGCGAAACGCTGAAACTGCACGATGTGCGCATCATCCTGCGCACCGGCCAACCCGGCTACGCGCCGGAAATCGACGCAATCCGCGACTTCGACATCAATGATTACAAGACCAAGTCCGAGCTGACCCGCATCAAGTTGTTCACCACGGTCACGGCGGCGATCCGCTCCTACGAGCAGATCCGCAAGATCAACGACAGCCGCCGCGGCCTGAACCAGATCGTCCACGCCAGCACGCAGCTGATGGCGCTGCACGGCGTGCAGAACTTTGCGGCCGGCGTGCTGGCGCAAATCGGCGACCTGCTGGGCTGCGAAGCCAACGGCGTGCTGTGCGTGCAGGAATGCCCGGACGACAGCTGCCACGAGCTGATGGTGATGGCCAGTGCCGGCACCTTCCGCCACCTGAGCAATATCACGCTGACCGTACGCGAAGACCAGCGCATTCATGAAGCACTGGAACTGGCGCTGGCGCAACGGCGCAACATCTACGGCCCGGATTACATCACGCTCTACTTCGCCGGCAAGGCCAGCCGCGACTTCGTCGGCTTCCTTGAAGTCAAACGGGCGCCGACAGAAATCGACGAGCGCCTGCTGGAAGTGTTCTGCAGCAACGTTGCAGTCGGTCTCGACAATGTGGAGCTGGTTACCCATCTGCATAACGCGGCGTTTTACGACCAGCTGTCCAAGCTGCCCAACCGTACCCGGCTGGTGGAAATCCTCGACGCCACGCTGGCCGGTCCGGCGCGCGACGAAGCCACCTTGTCGCTGGTCGACCTCGACCACTTTGCCGAAACCAACGACGCCCTCGGCCACCAGTTCGGTGACCTGCTGCTGGTCGCCGTAGCCGGCCGCCTGCAAACCGAGCTGGGCGAACGGGTGACCGTGGCCCGCATCGGCGGCGATATCTTCTGTGTGCTGGGCGATTCGGCCCAGGTCAATCCGGGCAATATTCTGGCGCTGTTCCAGCGTGCTTTCAGCATCGACGGCCAGGACGTGCAGCTGTCCGCAACGCTGGGCCTGGTGCGCCTGAACGAACACGAAGGCAGCGGCGCCGATGCGCTGAAAGACGCCGACATCGCCCTCAAGCGTGCCAAGTCGCAACAGCGCGCCGGCCACTTCTATTTCTCGCGCTCGATGGGTGTGGAAATCCGCGAACGGGTGCGCATGATGCACGCGCTGCGCACGGCATTCGGCCAGAACCAGTTGTTTGTAGTGTATCAACCGCAGATTGACCTGGTCACGCGCCGCCCGGTAGGCGCCGAGGCGCTGCTGCGCTGGCAAACGCCGGACGGCAAGTTCATCTCGCCCGACCGCTTCATCCCAATTGCCGAGTATTCCGGCCTGATTATCGACCTCGGCGAGTGGGTGATGCGTACTGCCTGCCGCGAATTGGTCGACCTGCGCAAGGCCGGCCACCACGACTTCATGATGTCGATTAACGTCTCGCAGGTGCAGTTCCGCCATCCGCTCTTCCTCGACATGCTGAAGCGCGCGCTGGAAGACACCGGCGCGCCACCGCAAAACATCGAGCTGGAAATCACCGAATCAATGGCCATGGAAGAGCCGGACCTGCTGATCAAGATGCTGGGCCAGATCAAGCAAACCGGCGTCAGCATTGCCATCGACGACTTCGGCACCGGCTTCTCGTCGCTGTCCTACCTCCAGCGCCTGCAAATCGACCGCCTGAAGATCGACCGTGCCTTCGTCACCGAGATCACCGGTTCGGCGCGCGGCAGCAGCATTGCGGAAATGGTGATCCAGCTGGGCCGCAATCTGGGCCTGGCGGTGATCGCAGAGGGTGTGGAAGACGAACGCCAGGCGCAGATCCTGCAAGCGCTGGGTTGCCCATTGGCGCAGGGATTCCTGTTCGCCCGGCCGATGACAGCCGCCGCACTGGACGGCTGGCTCAGCAACGACGCCCTGGAGGGCGCCGCCTGATACGGCAATTAATCCGCGGCTTGTTCGGCTTCGGCCGGCCAGTCGCGGATATAGGCTTTGAGCATGCGATTTTCAAAACTTTGCGCTTCCAGCACCGCGCGCGCGACGTCGTAGAACGAAATCACGCCCAGGATGGTCTTGGCGTTCATCACCGGCAGGTAGCGCGCGTGCTTTTCCAGCATGATGCGGCGCACCTCGTTGACTTCCGTGTCCGGCGTGACGGTGATCGGATGGTCGTCCATGTGCTTGCGGACCGTGCCGCCGCCCACAGTTCCCTGATTGTCATGCAGCGCCCGCAGCACTTCGCGGAAGGTGAGCATGCCCACCAGATCGCCAAATTCCATCACCACCAGCGAGCCGATGTCTTTCTCGGCCATGGTGTTGGCGGCGTCCACCAGCGGTTGATCGGGGGAGATGGTGTAAAGGATGGAACCTTTAACTTGCAGAATTTCGGAGACTTTCATGTTGGGCCGTCCTGTTCGCTGATATGCGCTCTGTGAATGGGAGTTCTAGTTGTTCTAAGCCTTGTTGCGAATGTAGCGTATGCCCGCCAAAAAAGCCAGTGCTTCGGATAAGCAAAACATAACATTATGATCTTACTGTAGGATAGCCGCAAAAAACGGAGACCGACATGCTGCATATGCCTACAGTGGTTTTCATCCACGGCGCACTGAACGACCATACCGTGTGGACGGCGCAAAGCCGCTACCTTGCGGATCTGGGCTATCCCATCCTCGCGATTGACCTGCCCGGCCACGGCCCGGATGCTGGTCCGGCGCTGGCCAGCGTGACCGCCATGGCCGACTGGCTGCTCGCCACGCTGGACGCGGCCGGCGTGCAGCACGCGGCGCTAGTGGGCCACAGCATGGGTTCCCTCATCGCGCTGGAAGTAGCCAGCAAGGCGCCGCAGCGCGTCACGCATCTGGCCCTGCTGGGCGCCGCCTTCCCGATGAAAGTGGCGGAAGCGCTGCTGGACACCGCGCGCAACGACGAAACCCGCGCCATCGACATGGTGACCAAATGGTCGCACGCGCAGGGTTATGCGGACACCGACACCTTGCGCCAGCTGATGCTACGCCTCGCGGCCGCCAATCCCGCGCAACTGCTGTACACCGACCTCGCCGCCTGCAACGCCTACGACAACGGCGAAACCGCAGCGCGCGCGGTGCGCTGCCCTACCCTGTTCATCTTCGGCGCGGGCGACGTCATGACGCCACCCAAGGCCGCGCGCCGGCTGATCGAAGCCATCCCGCACGCCCAAACCGTGACACTGGAAGCCGGCCACGCGATGATGGCAGAACAGCCGCGCGCCGTGAACAGCGCGCTGGCCGGCTTTATCGGCAGTCGATAGGGCCGAAGTGGTCGGCCAAAGTCTTGCCCAGGCCTGATTCCACCGCGGTTTCCACCTCGCGCGCCAGCGAGGCGGCTTCGCGCGCGGCCTGCAGGTCGCGCTCATCGTCGCCATCCGCCACCACGCCGGCGTTGACCGGCATGCCGGCAAAGACGAACAGGCGGTAGACTTCGGCCAACGTCAGTTTGTCGGTATTGGCCAGGATCACCCAGTTGTCGGCGCCATCGCTGACCCGCTTGCCCCACTGGACGCGCGGCGGCGCGGCCACCGGCACCCGGCCTACCCAGCCTTCCGCCACCATGCGTTCCAGCAGATTATCCATTTCATCAAAGCCCAGTCGCGTGCGTTCGCGAATCTGCCCTGAGCTGACCAGCGCCGTATCGCCGCACATCGAGGCCACATGCAGCACGCGCAGGATCGCCATGGCGTCGACAAACTCGCCGCCCGGCAGCGCCTCATGCCACCAGCGTTCATACTTCACCACCGGCAGCGCGGCCGTCAGCAAGGCGCCGAACAAGGTAATCATCCACGACACGTAGACCCACAACAGGAATAGCGGCAAGGCCGCCAGTGCGCCGTAAATCTTGGAATAGGTCGGGAACTGCGTAATGAAAATGGCGAAACCACGCTTGGCGATTTCAAACGCCAGGCCGGCTACCAGGCCGCCCCACGCGGCGTCGTGCCAGTCGACGTCGCGGTTCGGCACCACCACGTACAGCAGCGTAAAGGTGGCCATGGTCAGCGTGAACGACAGCACGGTATAAATCAGCGCGCCCAGGATCGGCACATCGCCAACCAGGTCGCTGGTGGCCATGAACACCTGCGACGACAGCGTCAGCGAGACGCCGATGAGCAGCGGTCCGAGCGAAATCAGCGCCCAGTAGACCAGGATGCGCTTAGTCCACGAACGCTGGCCGCGCACCCGCCAGATGCGGTTGAACACGCGCTCGATCAGGTTCATCATGGCGATCGAGGTGAAGATCAGCGCCACCGCACCCACCGCCGACAGCCGCGTGGCCTTGGAGGCGAACATGGTCAGGTAGTTAAGGATGGTGCTGGAAATTGTCTTCGGCATCACGCTCTGCACGAAGTACGCCTCCAGCGAACTGCGGAAGGTGTTAAAGATCGGGAAGGTGGTGAAGATCGCCAGCGCGATGGTCAGCAGCGGCACCAGCGCAAACACGGTGGTGAAGGTCAGGCTGCCGGCCACCTGCGGCACACTCTCCTCCTGCAACCGGCGGCGCGCGAACAGGAACAGATCCCGCACCTCCGGCCAGGACAGCGACCGGACGGTCTGGATGCCGCTGCGGCAGGTGCGGAAGAGATAAGAGAAAACGGGACGGATATATTTTTGGTACATGGACGCTATCGTATTACAACAGTGGCAATGATGCCATCCGCTAAAGCGCCCTATAATAACGCCGATGAACCATCCTAATCTGACTATTCTTGTACTGTTTTACTCTCGCCAGGGCGCCACCCGCAAATTAGCGGAGCTGATCGCCCAGGGAATCGAGAGCGTGCCGGGTTGCGATGCGCGTCTGCGCACGGTACCGGCGGTGTCCACCGTGACCGAAGCCACCGAGCCGGAAGTGCCGGCCGACGGCGCGCCTTACGTCGAATTGGACGACCTGACCGAATGCGCCGGCATCGCGGTCGGCTCGCCTACCCGCTTCGGCAACATGGCGGCGGCGATGAAGTATTTCTGGGACGGCACCGCCAGCCAGTGGCTGTCCGGCACCCTGGCGGGCAAGCCGGCCTGCGTGTTTACCTCGACCGGCAGCCTGCATGGCGGCCAGGAGTCGACGCTGCTGTCGATGATGATCCCGCTGTTCCATCATGGCCTGATGGTGCTCGGCCTGCCCTACACCAATCCTGAATTGATGACTACTTCGAGCGGCGGCACGCCGTATGGCGCCAGCCACTGGTCTGGCCTCGATGGCAAGAAAGTCATCACCGAAGACGAGAAACGCCTGGCCATCGCAATGGGCAAGCGGCTGGCCGAAACAGCAGTCAAACTACACGGATAAGCGCCATGGAAACCACAATGCAGAAGTATTTTCACTGGGGCGCCATCGGCAGCCTGGTGACGTTGATTATCTTGTGTGTGTTGTGGGAGATGGTGCTGGCGCCGTTAAAGCCGGGCGGCTCCTGGCTGGTGCTGAAGGCGGTGCCGCTGCTGCTGCCGCTGTACGGCGTCTACAAGCGTGATATCTACACGCTGCAATGGACCTCGATGATGATCCTGCTGTACTTCACCGAAGGCGTGGTGCGCGGCTGGAGCGATATCGGCTCGTTGTCGGCGTGGCTGGGCTGGGGCGAGGCGGCGGTGGTCTGCGTCTACTTTGTATGCGCGGTGCTGTATCTGCGTCCGTACAAGCGCGCCGCGAAAAAGATGGCGCGGGAGCTGCTGGACAAGATCAAGGTCAACACGGTCAAATGATGGAATTCCTCACGCAGTGCCGCGACATCGTCGGCGACGCTTATGTGCTCGACGCGCCGGCCGATATGGCGCCCTTCCTCACCGACTGGCGCGGACGCTTTACCGGCAAGGCGCTGGCGGTGCTGCGTCCCGGCTCAGTGGAGCAAGTGGCGGCGCTGGTGCGCGCCTGCGTATCGTATCGCGTGGCGCTGGTGCCGCAAGGCGGCAACACGGGACTGGTGCTAGGCAGCGTGCCGGATGCCAGCGGCGCGCAGGTGGTGTTGTCGCTGGCGCGGCTGAACAACATTCGCCAGGTCGATCCGGTCAACCGCACCATGACGGTGGATGCGGGCTGCATACTCCAGCAAATCCAGGAAGCCGCGGCAGCCAAGGGCTGCTTGTTCCCGCTGTCGCTGGCGGCGGAAGGCAGCTGCACCATCGGCGGCAATCTGTCGACCAATGCTGGCGGCACGGCTGTTCTGCGCTACGGGAACACGCGTGAATTGTGCCTCGGGCTGGAAGTGGTCACGCCGCAGGGCGAGGTCTGGAGCGGCTTGCGCGGCCTGCGCAAGGATAATACCGGCTACGATTTGCGCGACCTGTTCATTGGCGCGGAAGGCACGTTGGGCATCATCACCGGCGCGGTGCTCAAGCTGTATCCGCAGCCGAAGGCCAGCATCACGGCGCTGGCGGCGCTGCCCTCACCGGCCACTGCGCAACAGTTGCTGGTGCTGATGCAGGACTATTGCGCTTCCAGCCTGACCGGTTTTGAGCTGATGTCGCGCTACTGCCTGGAGCTGGTGGCGGAGCAGTTCCCGCAACTGCCCAAGCCTTTCGCCACGTCGCATCCGCAGTATGTGCTGCTGGAATTGAGCAGCAGCGAGTCGGAGCAGCATGCGGTCGGGCTGCTGGAACAGGCGATCGGCGCGGCGCTGGAGCGTGGTGTGATCAATGATGCGGTGGTCGCGACGTCGGTGGCGCAGTCGGCTGGTCTGTGGCAGTTGCGCGAGCATATTCCACTGGCGCAGGCCAAGGCGGGCAAGAACATCAAGCACGATATTTCGCTGCCGGTGTCGCGGATTGCGGACTTTATCTCCGTCACCGGGCCGCAGCTGGATGCGGCGTTTCCGGGTTGTCAGCTGGTGTGCTTCGGCCATCTGGGCGACGGCAATCTGCATTACAACGTGGCGCCGCCGGTTGGCATCTCTAACGAGGACTTCCTGGCGAACCAGGAGAAGGTCAACCGTGTGGTGCACGATAGCGTCGTGTCGTTTGGCGGCTCGATTTCGGCCGAACATGGCATTGGCGCATTGAAGCGCGATGAGCTGGCGCGCTACAAGTCGGCGATAGAGCTGAATATGATGCGAGCCATCAAAGCGGCATTGGATCCGCTGGGTATCATGAATCCCGGGAAAATCCTTTGACCGAGGCTGACATGAAACTGCTGATCGTTGTGGTGCTGTGGGCTACCACGCTGGTGGCGTACGCGCAAACCGTCTACAAATGCAAGGCGGATGGCAAGACGACTTATAGCGATGCGCCGTGTCCTGCTGGCGCGGATGCTTCCACGCTGCAGGCGCCAGCCGCGCCGCCGCGTGATGCGGCTGCGGCCACCGCGTTGCGCCGCCAGCAAAAACAGGCGGACGCTCTGGAAAAGGCGCGTATCAAGCGCGAAGAGCGTGACGAACGCGATGCTGCGCGCGTGTCGCAAGCAGCGGCGGTGCAGCGCAAGAAGTGCGACAAGCTCAAACTGAACAAACGCTGGGCCGACGAAGACGCCCGCCGCGCCACCGGCCAAGCCACCGAAGCCGCCCGCCTCCGCGCCCAACGCGCTGGCGAAGCCATGACGCTGGAGTGTCCGCGCTAATGTCCGACCACGCGCCCGCACCTGCACCCGTCGCGCCGCCGGAGCACGACGGCGGCGTCCGCGCCAACGCAACGCCGCTGCACACGCCCTCCGACACGGCGGCGTCAATGCGCCGGCTGTCACGCTGGTTGCTGCTGGGCGAATGGCGCGCGCATCCGGTACGGGCCTTGGTGGCGATTGCGGCGATTGCGGTCGGCATCTCGCTCGGCTTCGCCATCCACCTGATCAACGCCGCCGCCTTCAACGAATTCTCCGCCGCCGTCAAAGGCCTGTCCGGCCTTGCCGACGTCCAGGTGCGCGGCACCGAACCATTCTTCGACGAAGCCATCTACCCAACACTGGCCCAACGCGACGGTGTGGTCGTCGCCTCCCCCGTACTGGAATTCGATGCCTCGGTCCCCAGCCAGCGCACCGCCCTTAAAATCATCGGCACCGACGCCTTCCGCGCCAGCTACATCTCGCCGGAACTGGTCGGCACGCCGACCGACAACAACATCAACGACACCCTCGCCGACGACGCCCTGTTCCTGTCCGCCGCCGCCCAGCAATGGCTGCAACCGCAAGCCAACGCCGTCACGCTGCAAGTCGGCACCAGCCAGATCAAACTGCGCGTCGCCGGCTCCCTGCCTGCCGCCCGCGCCGGCCAGCGCATCGCGGTGATGGACATCGGCGCCGCCCAATGGCGCTTCGCAAAACTCGGCCAACTGTCGCGCATCGACCTCAAACTGCGCGATGGCGTCAATCGCGAAGCCTTCAAGGCCCAACTGGAAAAAGACCTGCAAGCCCGCTACCCCGGCCGCTTCCGCGTCAACCAGCCCAACGACAACGAACAAAACAACAGCAACGAAAGCATGAGCCGCGCCTACCGCGTCAACCTGACCGTGCTTGCACTGGTGGCGCTGTTCACCGGCGCCTTCCTGGTCTTCTCGACGCAAGCGCTGTCGGTGATCCGCCGCCGCAGCCAGTTCGCGCTGCTGCGCGTGCTGGGCATGGACCGCCACCGCCTGCTGCGCCAGATCCTGCTCGAAGGGCTGTGCTTGGGCATCGCCGGTTCGGCCATCGGCATCGCCGCCGGCTATGGCCTGGCCGCCGCCGCGCTGCACTTCATGGGCGCGGATCTCGGCGCCGGCTTCTTCTCCGGTGTGCGTCCGCAAGTGCAGTTCACACCGGTGGCCGCCGCCATCTATTTCGCATTGGGCGTGGCTGTCGCCCTGCTGGGCTGCGCCGCGCCGGCACTGGACGCCGCCCGCGCAAAACCAGCCATCGCCCTCAAATCCGGCAGCGAAGAAGCCGCGATGTCGCGCCTGTCGCGTGCCTGGCCGTCGCTGGCGTGCATCGCCCTGGCCGCGCTGCTGTCGCAAGCCCCACCGATATTCGAACTGCCGCTGTTCGGCTACCTGTCCATCGCCCTGCTGCTGATTGGCGCCATTGGCCTGATGCCGCGCCTGGCCGCCATCGTGTTCCGCTTCGCGCACCAGCGCTGGAGTGTCGCCACCGCCGGCAAGCCCGATGCATCGGCCGTCATGACGCTCACTCTGTCCCGCCTCGCCAACGCCTCCAGCCAGGCCGGCATCGCGCTGGGCGGCGTGCTGTCCAGTTTCAGCCTGATGGTCGCTATGGCCATCATGGTCGCCAGCTTCCGCGTGTCGCTGGACGACTGGCTGCTACATATCCTGCCGGCCGATATCTACGTCAGTACCGCCAGCGGCGGCGCCACGGCCGGCTTGCGGCCGCTGGAACAGGCGGCGATGGCCGCGCTGCCAGGCGTCGCCAGCGCCGACTTTCTGACCACGCGCTCCGTCGCCCTGGCGCCGGGCCGTCCGCCCGTCACGCTGATGGCGCGCACCGTGGATGCGGCCAATCCCGGCCGCACGCTGGCCATCGTCGGCGCCACGCAACTACCCGCAGCAGGCGGACCGCCGCCGGTGTGGGTGTCGGAAGCCATGGTCGATTTGTACGGCATGAAGGTCGGCCAGCGCATCGAACTGCCATTGGCCGGCACGCCGCGCGCCTTCCTCGTGGCCGGCATCTGGCGCGACTACGCCCGCCCTACCGGCACCATCCAGATGCGGCTGAACGACTACCGCGCCATCACCGGCGAACAGGAAGCCAGTGGCGTGGCGCTCACGCTCAAACCGGGCAGCCGGCCGGAGGACACCATCAAGGCACTTAAACAACTGCCGTTCGCCGCCGCGCTGAACGCCAGCGAACCATCGGAAATCCGCGCCATGAGCATGAAGATATTTGACCGCAGCTTCGCCATCACCTACCTGCTGGAGGCGATTGCCATCGTCATCGGCCTGTTCGGCGTGGCTGCCACCTTCTCGGCGCAAACGCTGGCGCGCGCCAAGGAATTCGGCATGCTGCGCCATGTCGGCGTCACGCGCCGCCAGGTGCTGTCGATACTGGCGATTGAAGGCGGCTCGCTGACGGCGCTCGGCATCGTCACCGGCTTCGCGCTGGGTTGGGTGATTAGCCTGATCCTGGTGTTCGTCGTCAATCCGCAGTCCTTCCACTGGACCATGCAACTGCACATGCCATGGCCGCTGCTGGCCACCGTGGCCGGCCTGCTGCTGGCCGCCGCCGCGCTTACCGCGCTGTTGGCCGGCCGCCAGGCGCTGTCCGGCGGACCGATACGCGCCGTCAGGGAGGACTGGTAATGTTCATTCGCCTACTGCGCCTTGTCGCAGCCACGCTGGCGCTAGCTCTGTCTTCGCCGGCGCATGCCGCCGCGCCGGAATTTGCGACCGTCACGCCGCTGCCGGCCGGCGCCACGCTGTCCTTCCCTAAAGACTACGGCGCCCATCCCGACTTCAAAACCGAATGGTGGTACGTCACCGGCTGGCTCGATACGCCGGACGGCAAACCGCTCGGCTTCCAGGTCACCTTCTTCCGCAGCGCCACCACGCACGACCGCGACAACCCGAGCCAGTTCGCGCCCAAGCAGCTGATCATCGGCCACGCCGCCGTCTCCGACCCGGCCAACGGCAAGCTGCTGCACGACCAACGCTCCGAGCGCGAAGGCTTCGGCCTGTCCTACGCGAAAACCGGCGACACCAACGTCAAGCTGGAAGACTGGCATATGGTACGCGCCGCCGACGGCAGCTACACCGTCCATGTCGACAGCGCGCAATTCAAATATGACATCAAACTGACGCCCAGCCAGGCCGTGATGCCAGAAGATCAACGCGGCTACTCGCGCAAGGGCCCGCGCCCGGGCCAGGCCAGCTACTACTACAGCGAACCGCACCTGCAAGTGAGCGGCAACGTCACCCGCAACGGCAAGCCGGTCGCCGTCACCGGCAGCGCGTGGCTCGATCACGAGTGGTTCAGCGAGTATGTCGATCCCGATGCCAGCGGCTGGGATTGGATCGGCGCCAACCTCGATGACGGCGGTGCATTAATGGCATTCCAGATCAGAAGCAAGACAGGTGCTAAACTATGGGCGCACGCGACATGGCGCGACGCATCCGGTAAGATCACGCAGTTCGCGCCGGACCAGGTCAGTTTCAGCCCGCAACGGAAGTGGCGTTCACCGCGCACCAATGCCGAGTATCCGGTCGCCACCCGGCTCACCACCGGCAGCAACGTCTGGGACGTGGTGCCGCTGCAGGACGACCAGGAGCTCGATTCGCGCCGGTCGGTCGGCGCGGTGTACTGGGAAGGTGCGGTCACGCTGAACCGTGACGGCAAGCGTATCGGCCGCGCCTATCTGGAATTGACGGGCTATGTCAGCGCCATGAAATTGTAAGCACAATATAAAGCCGTACCAGACGTCATAACAAGTATATTCACGTAACCGCAGCCACACGATGACCAATAGCACCACCGCCAGCACGCCAACCGCCGCTGCACCGAACGCATCCCGTGAACTTAAAAAAGGCAGCCTTGCCACCTTGCGCGAGCTGGGGCCATTCCTGGCGCCGTACAAGCGCCAGTTCGCCATGGCCGGGGTTGCGCTGGTGGTGGCCGCCGCCTCCACGCTGGCCATTCCCGCCGCCTTCAAGCAAATGATCGACCTCGGATTCGGCGGCGCCGGCACGCGCAGCATCCAGCATGTGGACCTGGTGTTCCTGGCGCTGTTCGGCCTCGCCACCATCTTGGCGCTGGCCACGGCGGCGCGCTTCTACACCGTCTCCTGGCTGGGCGAACGCGTGACCGCAGACATCCGCAGCGCCGTCTACAAGCACGTCGTCACGCAAAGCCCGGAATTTTTCGAGACCACGCAGACCGGCGAAGTCCTGTCACGCATCACCACCGACACCACGCTGATTCAGTCGGTGGTCGGCACCAGCATCTCGATGGCCTTGCGGAACGTGCTGCTGTTTATCGGCGGCCTGGCGATGCTGTTCGTGACCAGTCCCAAACTGTCGGCCATCATCATCGGCCTGCTGATCCTGACAGTGCTGCCGATCGTGATGTACGGCCGCCGCGTGCGCACGCTGTCGCGCGACTCGCAGGACCGCGTGGCCGACGCTTCCGCCATGGCCGGCGAAATCCTCAACGCCATGCCGACGGTGCAGGCCTTCACGCACGAAAAAATCGAATCGCAGCGCTTCGGCAATTCGGTCGAAGGCGCATTCCAGACCGCCATGCGCCGCATCCGCGCGCGCGCCGTACTCACCATGCTGGCCATTGTGCTGGTGTTCGGCGCCATCGTCTTCGTGCTCTGGCTCGGCGCGCACGCCGTGCTGTCGGGCGAAATGACCGGTGGCGACCTCGGTCAGTTCATCCTGTACGCCTCCATCGTGGCCGGTGCGATTGGCGCGCTGTCCGAGGTGATGGGCGAAGCGCAGCGGGCCGCCGGCGCCACCGAGCGCCTGCTGGAACTGATGTCGGTCAAATCCAGGATTCAATCGCCGGTCACGCCATTGGCGCTGCCACCGCGCGCGGCCAACGGCGCCGCACTGACGCTGAACGACGTGATGTTCTCGTATCCATCCCGGCCGGAGACCAACTCGCTCGACCACGTATCGCTGGATATCAAGCCGGGTGAAACGGTGGCAGTCGTCGGTCCTTCCGGCGCCGGCAAGACCACGCTGTTCCAGTTGTTCCTGCGCTTCTACGATCCGCAACACGGCAGCATCAAGCTGGATGGTGTCGACATCACGCAGCTCGACCTGCACACGCTGCGCGACGCCATCGGCATCGTGCCGCAGGATACGATCATCTTCTCGGCCAACGCCATGGAAAACATCCGCTACGGCCGCTCCGGCGCTACCGACGAAGAAGTGATCGCGGTCGCCAAGCTGGCCGCCGCCCATGAATTCATCGAACGTCTGCCGCAAGGCTATCAATCCTTCCTGGGTGAGCGTGGTGTGCGCTTGTCCGGTGGCCAGCGTCAACGCATCGCGATTGCGCGCGCGCTGCTGAAAAATCCACCGCTGCTGCTGCTGGACGAAGCCACCAGCGCGCTGGATGCGGAATCCGAACGCCTGGTGCAAAGCGCGCTGGAAGCGGCGATGGTCGGCCGCACCACCGTCATCATCGCGCACCGCCTGGCGACAGTGCAGCGCGCCGATCGCATCATCGTTATGGAAGACGGCAAAATCGTCGAAACCGGCACGCACGCATCGCTGGTGGCGCTGGGCGGCATCTACGCCAACCTCGCGGCACTGCAATTCCACAACGTCCACATAGTGCATTAATTATTTTATAAGCACAGCCGGCGCAGGCCGACCGTATGATGGCGTCTTCCAATACCGGGAGACGCCATGCTGCTGCACCGAATACTCAACAGCCTTCAGCAAACCGCAATCTACTATGCGGTGATTGCGGGCGCGTTCTTCGCGTTGTGGCTGTGGTGGCGCAAATGGCCCGGCAAGCGCAAGCCGTTGCAGCCCAAGCCGGTCGATGTGTCGCAAATCCGCCGTGAGCTTTTCACCTCCATCGGCAGCATCATCGTCTTCTCCAGCTACCTGCCGTTGCTGTTCCTGATCGGCTTCGGCGAATACACGCAGTTTTATCCGCGCATATCAGATCACGGCTGGCCGTACTTCTTCCTCAGCATCCTGCTGGCGATGGTGGTGCAGGACACCTACTTCTACTGGACGCACCGGCTGATGCACCACCGCCGCCTGTTCCGCTGGTTCCACCGCACGCACCACCGCTCGACCAACACCAATCCGTGGTCGACCTACTCCGTCAACCCACTGGAAGCCATCGTCGACAGCGGCGCCGGGGTGTTGATCCTGCTGATCGTGCCGATGACCGGCTGGGCCATCTTCACCTTCTCGATTATCAACACGGTGTATGCGGTGTACACGCACCTCGGCTACGAGCTGTATCCGCGCGCGCTGTCCGGCCACTGGCTGGGCCGGTGGATCAACACCTCCACTGCGCACAACATCCACCACGCCAAGGCGCGCTATAACTTCAGCTGGTATTTCCTGTTCTGGGACCGCATGATGGGCACCCTGTCGCCGGACTACGAGGGGCAGTACAGGGCGAAGTGGTAACATGCTGCCTTTCAGGAGACCGCCGTGACCGACGCAGAACTCAAACTCAGTTGCCGCAGCCACCTGCCCGGCCATCGCACGCCCTCGCCCGCCGAGCTGTTTGCCGCCATGGGCGAATGGTGCGAAACGCACAAGGTCACGCATGACGTCTACGGCAGCGGCGCGCTGATACAGGATTTTGAAGCGAAAGTCGCGCGCCTGCTGGGTTTTGAGGCGGCCGTGTTCTGCATCACCGGCACCATGACGCAAGCCACCGCGCTGCGCATCGCCTGCGCGGAGCGTGGCAGCAAGCTGGTGGCGCTGCATCCCACCTCGCACATTCTCAAGCATGAACGCGGCAACCATCAGTTGTTCGACCATTTCCAGGCCTTGCAGATCGGCGATCCAAATCGTCCGTGGACGCTGGATGAACTGAAAGCCATTCCCGATCAACTGGGCGCGGCCGCGCTGGAACTGCCGGCGCGCGAAATCGGTGGCCAGTGCCCAAGCTGGGACGAACTGGCGGCCATCAAAGCCTATTGCAAAGAACGAAGCATCCACCTGCACATGGATGGCGCGCGCCTGTGGGAAACCACCGCCGCTTTCGATCGCCCTGCCAGTGAGATCGCGACGGGCTTCGACAGCGTGTACGTGTCGCTGTACAAAGGCATCGGCGGCATGGGCGGCGCCATGCTGGCTGGCAGCGCGGCCTTCGTCGCCAAGGCGCAGGAGTGGTATCGCCGCCAGGGCGGCAATGTGTATCAGCGCACGCCCTATGTGGTCGCCGCCGCCATGCAGTTCGACGCGCGGCTGGCGGCGATGCCGGACTACTTCCGCCGCACGCAATGGCTGTATGAGGCGCTGCGCGACTATCCGCTGCTGATGCCCAATCCGGCCAAGCCGCACGCCAATATGCTGCACATTCACCTGCCGGTGAGCCGCCAGCGCGCGCTGGAAATTCGTGGCAGCATCGCGCAGGAACATGGCGTGTGGCTGTTCAACGGCGCCAATCATGCGGCGCTGCCGGACCGCAGTTGGGTAGAGCTGTACATCGGCGACAACCTGCTGTCGCTGTCCGACCAGCGCGTGCGCGAGATCCTGGCCTTGTGGTCGGATGCGCTGGCGACCGCATAAACCGGCTATACTGCGCCCCTTTTTGTTTGACTGACCACACCATGACCTTCCAATCCCTCGGCCTGATCGATCCCTTACTGCGCACGCTGGACGCGCTGGGCTACAAGCAGCCTACGCCCGTGCAAAAGCAAGCCATTCCCGCCGTACTGGCAGGCCGCGACGTGATGGCGGCCGCGCAGACCGGCACCGGCAAGACCGCCGGTTTCGCGCTGCCGATCCTGCATCGCCTGACGATGGAAGGCGCGACCGCGCCGCAATGCGTGCGCGCATTGGTGCTGGTGCCGACGCGCGAGCTGGCGGAACAGGTCTACGAAAGCTTCCGCAGCTATGGCAGCAACCTGCCGCTGCGCAGCGCCGTGGCGTATGGCGGCGTGGCGATCGAGCCGCAGATCACCAAGCTGCGCAAGGGTCTGGACGTGCTGGTGGCGACGCCGGGCCGTTTGCTCGACCTGCACGACCAGGGCGTGATCAGTTTCGAACTGCTGCAAACGCTGGTGCTGGACGAGGCGGACCGCATGCTGGACCTGGGCTTTGAACGCGATCTGGACATTCTGCTGGCGGCGCTGCCGAAGCAGCGTCAGACCCTGCTGTTCTCGGCCACCTTCTCGGACGAGATCCGCAAGCTGGCCAAGGGCCTGCTGCGCGATCCGGTGTCGATTCAGGTGGAAGCGGCCAATACGGCCGTCAAATCGGTCAAACAGTGGCTGGTCACCACCGACAAGCGCCGCAAGCCGGAGCTGTTCCTGCACCTGCTGAACAAGCTGGGTTGGACGCAGGCGCTGGTGTTCGTCAAAACGCGCAAAGGCGCGGAGGCGCTGGTCAAGGAGTTGCTGGATCATGGCCTGACGGCGGACGCCATCCACGGCGACAAGACGCAACCGGCACGCCTGCGAGCGCTGGACCGATTCAAGCGCAAGGAAGTGCAACTGCTGATCGCCACCGACGTGGCGGCGCGCGGCCTGGATATCGAAGCGCTGCCGCTGGTGGTGAACTTTGACCTGCCGTCCGTGGCCGAAGACTACATTCACCGCATTGGCCGTACCGGCCGCGCGGGCATGGAGGGCGAAGCGGTGTCGCTGGTGTGCGCCGACGAAGTGGATGTGCTGAAGGCGATCGAGACGTTGACGCGCCAAGCCGTGCCGCGTTTCGAAGAACAAGGCTTTGAAGCCGACCACCGTGTGCCTGAAACCTCGGCGAGAGGTGCTGCGGCGCCGGCGCGCAAAGGTCCGCCGCCCAACGCCGCCAAGCGCCCTGCCGGCGCGCCGCCACTGGCCAAGAAGCCGGCGCCGCCAAAGGGCGAGGCACGGCCTGCCGGCGGCAGCGAATCGCTGGGCTTCTGGACGCCGCCGGAGAAAGTCGGCAAGCTGGCCAGCCGCGATCGCGTG
>NZ_WWCT01000032.1 GCF_009857605.1 Duganella levis
GGGGCTGCAGCCGCGACGGGTAGCGTGGCGAAGCCGGCTGGCACTGAGGCGGCTGCGTCCAGCGGTGCGGCGAGCGGCGCGTCGACGGCTTCGGCGCAGGTGGCCGGGCAGGCTGCGAATTCGGCGGCCGGTGCAGCATCGAGTGCGCCGGTGCGGGATCGTAGCAAGCCGGCGCCGTTGCCCTCGGTGCATGAGTCGGAAACTGGCGTGCCGGGCGAGGTCAAGGCGGCGGGGCAGGCGCGGCGGATTGCGGGCGTGTGGGTCGGCGCGGATGGCAAGGTTTTGAAGACGCCGCCACGCGAGGAAGCGGCCGAGGTGCCGGTAGGCGTGGCGCAGGCGTTGTTGCCGTTGGCGCCGCTGCCGCTGCCCAAGGGCGTCAAGCGGCCAGCGCCGGTTTCCTGCGCGCCGAGCGGCATCAGCGCCAAGGAATGCGTGGCGTTGGATAACCATAATGCCGAGCTGTCCAGCAAGCTGCTGGAGTTGGAAGGCAAGATGAAAGCCTTGCAGGGCGCGCTGGGTGGCGCAGCGCCGGCGGCTATTAGCGTCGCTGCGCAGCCGGGCAAGGCGGCTGCGGCGCATGGCGAGTCAGCCGCCAAGGCTGCATCTTCGCCGGCTGGCGCGGCGTCGCATGGCGCTTCGGCGGCTGCTAGTTTGTCGGCGCAGGGCGTCACGGAGATGAATGCGGCGAAGGCGGCTGCCGGAGTGGAGGGGAGTGCGTCGGCCTCGGCAGCCGCTGCATCCGCTTCGGCCTCTTCGTCGGCTGCTTCGGCAGCCGCGTCGAGCGAGGCGGCCAGTGTGCCGACCGGGCCGGTCAAGCAGATCCGCGTCTTACCCAAGCTGAAGTACAAAAAGGAAAAGCCACCTGAAACGCAGACCGATTACACCATGCCACTCGTCGCCGGCGCGGTCGGCCTGCTGGCGCTGCTGGGCGCTGGTTTCCTCTGGTGGCGCAAGAAAAAATCCGGCCGTGGCCCGCTGCAAATCTGGCAGGGCTTCCGCAAGAAAAAGCCAGCCACGCCTGATGCCGCCGCACCCGCCGCCGAGCCGGCGCCTGCACAGGCAGCCGAGTCGGTGGCCTCGTAATGCGCTAAACGCATAAGCTTATTGCTGGAAGCTCTGTCTTCACTCAAACGATCTGGGGTATAGTGTTTGGCGCTATTTTCCCACCATTGAAAGAGTCCCATGAGCGCAGCAGAACAATATCAGGCCTTCAAACAACTCGGCCTCAAACTCGACATGTCACGCGGCAAGCCAGCGCCGGAGCAGTTGGACCTGTCCAACGCCCTGGCCGAGGCGCTGCCGACCTACAAAGCGGCCGACGGCACCGATGCCCGCAACTACGGCGGCACCATCGGCCTGCCGGAAGCGCGCGCGCTGTTCGCCGAGTTGCTGGACGTGCCGGCCGCGCAAGTCGTGGTCGACAGCAGCGCCAGCCTGTCGCTGATGCACGATGTGATCGTCTACAGCCTGCTGAACGGCGTGCCAGGCCATGCGCCATGGGTGCAGAATCCAGTGACCTTCCTGTGCCCGGTACCGGGCTATGACCGTCACTTCGCCATTTGTGAGGCGCGCGGCATCAAGATGATCAATGTGCCGATGAACGCCGACGGTCCGGACATGGACCTGGTGGAAAAACTGGTGGCCGAAGACGCCAGCATCAAGGGCATGTGGATTGTGCCGAAGTACAGCAATCCGGGCGGCGTGGTGTACTCGGACCAGGTCGTGCAGCGCCTGGCGGCGATGAAGACGGCGGCGCCGGACTTCCGCCTGCTGTGGGATGACGCTTACCGCTTCCACCATCTGGGCGAGAAAAACCTGGCCGTGGCCAACATTCTGGCGGCGTGCGAGACCGCCGGCAATCCGGACCGGGCGATTGTGTTCGCGTCGTCGTCCAAGATCAGCTGGGCTGGTTCGGGCGTGGCGGCGCTGGCGGCTTCGCCGGCCAATATCGCCTGGTGGACCAAGCTGTCGGGCATCCGCAGCATCGGCCCGGACAAGATCAACCAGCTGCGCCATGTGCGCTTCCTGAAAGACCTGCCGACGGTGGAAGCGCTGATGGAACAGCATCGCCAGCTGCTGAAGCCGAAGTTTGACGCGGTGCTGGCGCAGTTCCAGGCGCTGCTGGGCGACGTGCCGGGCGTGTCGTGGACCCATCCGGACGGCGGCTATTTCATCGACCTGATTACGCCGGATGGCGCCGCCAAGCGCACCGTGGCGCTGGCCAAGGAGGCTGGCATCGTGCTGACGCCGGCTGGCGCGGCGTTCCCGTACGGCCTCGATCCGCTGGACCGTCATATCCGTATCGCGCCGAGCTTCCCGTCGCTGGCGGAAATCAACCAGGCGGCGCAGGGGATTGCGTTGTCGCTCAAGCTTGCGTTAGCCGGCTGAGCATAAAAAAAAGCGCCTTACGAGGCGCTTTTTTATTGGGGCGGCGGCTGCGCTTATTGGCGGGCCATGCCTGGGACGTTGTTCATCCAAGGATCGGTCACGTCGCGGATTTCGCGGTCGTTGGCCAGGATTTGTTTCAGCAGATCGATCTTGCGCAGGCGTTGGCCGCCGTTCAGGGCAGTCACGCCGGTGCTGGCAGCGCGTGCTTCCGTGGCGCATTGACCTTCCAGCTGGCTCAGACGGTCCATATCTCCCATGCGTGCAGCGGCAGCCATTTGATTGGTCAAACCGGCAATGTTTTCGTACATCGAGAGGACTTCGGAAGAGGTCATAATTCCACCTGGGCTAGTTAGCGCGGAGTACCGCATGTCTTGATTAACGTCGCCTTGAGCGGGAACTTTAGGGTTTTTTGAAAAAAAGTGAAAAAAAATCCGCCTGCGGTAAAACAGGCGGATTTTAATGTCGAAAGATTACCTTATTTGACCAGTTCTTCCAGGCCGGCGCTCAATTCGTCCGGCGGCGGCATGTCGTCGATCAGGGCGTTGTCTTCCAGGCCCAGCTCTTCAGCCAGGTCGGTTGGGTAGCAGGCGGCGATTTCTTCGTCGGTCAGCTCGGCCTGGGCCACGCGGGCGCGCCAGGCGGCCAGCGAGACCACGGCGGCCAGACGGTTCAGTTCGCCGTTGTGATGGGGTTCCGGGAAGGCCACGATGGTTTCCGAGAACGCGACCGGGAATTTCCAGCGCTTGGCCAGTTCGGCGCCGACGTCGGCGAAGGTGTAGCCCAGCGAGGCGCGCTCGGCGTCCAGGCGGCGGGCGTCCATCGGACCGGCGACTTTATCCAGCGCCATCGCCTGTTCCGGCGCGGCCGAGTGGATCACCAGTTGGCCGATGGCGTGCATCATGCCGATGGTGAAGGCGAGATCGGTGTTTTCCTTGGTCTTCTTGGCGATCCATTTGGCCGACACGGCGGTGTGCAGGCTGTAGCGCCAGAATTGCTTCAGGTCGAGGCCGGGCACGGTCTTGAAACCACTGACCAGGCCGGAGCTGATGACCAGCGTGCGCACAGTAACGAAGCCGAGCATCAGCACGGCGTCTTCGACGGTGCCGATGCTGCGCGAGACGTGGTAGTAGGCCGAGTTGGCCAGACGCAGCAGCTTGGCGCTCAGTACCGGGTCCGTCGACAATTTCTTCGCGATCTCTTCGGTCGAGACGCTGGCCTTGTCGAAACTGCTGATCAGCTCTTCCACGACTTTCGGCGCGGTAGGCAACGCAGTTGGATTCTGGAACAGGGCATCAAGTTTCATATTTAATCTCCTCGGTGTTAATTGCGTTGCTATAAGCTAACTATATAGGGAAACTTCGTATACCAGAAGAGATTTGGGGGCTTTCGTCGCTTTTCAGTGTAGCGGTATACTCGCAGCATGAAAATTGAAGACATTACCCAGACCACGCTGCGACATTACGAGCGGACCGCCGAGCAGTTTTTTGCCGGCACGATCGATCATGATGTGAGCCAGAATATTGCGGCTTTGCTGGAGGCGATCGAAGCGCCGACGCCGTATCGCTTGCTGGACCTGGGCTGCGGTCCGGGCCGCGATTTAAAGACTTTCAAGACGATGGGGCATGAGCCGATCGGCATCGATGGCTCGGCGAAGTTTGTCGAGATGGCGCGCGCCTACAGTGGCTGCGAAGTGTGGCAGCAGGATTTTGTTGAGCTCGATTTGCCGACGGCGTTTTTCGATGGCGTCTACGCCAATGCTTCGCTGTTCCACGTGCCCAGCGCCGCGCTGCCCAAGGTGCTGCGTGACTTGCATGCGGCATTGAAAACCGGCGGCGTGTTATTCAGTTCCAATCCGCGTGGCGATAACAGTGAAGGCTGGAACGGTCCGCGCTATGGCAGCTACTACGACTATGAAACCTGGCTGCGTTATCTAACCGAAGCAGGCTTTGCTGAGGTCCAACATTACTACCGTCCAAGTGGTCTGCCGCGTGAGCAACAGCCTTGGTTGGCCAGTGTATGGCGCTGCGTTCGTCAGCGCACGGAAGCATCGACTTGAGCGGCCTATAGTAGAACCCATGCACACAACACTGGGTTGTGTCACTAGCTACGAAGGAGTTCATCATGAACAAGGATCAAGTCAAAGGTACTCTGAAAGACGTCGGCGGTAAAATTCAGGAAGAAGCCGGTAAACTGGTCGGCAGCTCCGAGCAGCAAGCCAAGGGCCTGAACAAACAGGCTGAAGGTAAAGTCCAAAAGGGCTACGGCGACGCTAAAGAAGCCGTTAAAGATACCGTGAACGACATCAACAAAGGCAACCGCTAATTTTTAGCTGATGCCCCAAATAAAACAGCCGCTTTTCAGCGGCTGTTTGCTTTTTTACTTGGCAGCTTCAGGCTGCAAGTTCTTCTTGAAGAAAGCCTCGATGTTGCCGTACACATGGCGCTGCGGCGCGCGGCCGGAGATGCCGTGCTTGGCGCCTGGGTAGGTCATCAGATCGAAGTGCACGTTACGCTTGACCAGCGCGTCGATCATGCGCGTGGTGTTGGTGAACAGCACGTTGTCGTCCGCCATGCCATGCATCAGCAGCAGCGGCGATTTCAAACCATCCAGATGCGAGTACACGCCGCTGTATTCATAGCCAGCCGCGTTTTCTTTCGGCGTGCCCATGAACTGCTCGGTGTAGTGGGTGTCGTACAGCGACCAGTCGGTCACCGGCGCCACCGATACGCCCATGGCGATCTTGTCCGACGCTTCCGCCAGCAGGCGCAAGGTCATGAAGCCGCCGTAGCTCCAGCCGAACACGCCGATACGCTTGGCATCCACGAAGCTCTGCTTGCCCAGCCACTCAACGCCGGTCAGTTGATCTTCCACTTCCACGCGGCCCAGCTGGTGGTAGTTGGCGTCGGTGAAGGCGCGTTCGCGGCGCGACGAGCCACGGTTATCCAGGCGCCACACCACGAAGCCTTGCTGCGCCATGTACTGGTCGAAGAAGTTGCCCCATTTACGCGACACGTGTTGCGAGTGCGGGCCGCCGTAGGTCGACAGGAACACTGGATATTTTTTCGACGCGTCAAAGCCGCTTGGCTTGATGATCGAGTAGTACAGCGTCTGGCCGTCCTTGGCTTTCAGCGTGCCGTATTCGGTTTTCAGGTGCGCGTCCTGATACTTGGCGTATGGATGGCTGGCGTTCAGCTCGTTGTGTTCCAGCCATTCGATCATGGCGCCGTCCGGTTTGCGGATGCTGACTTGCGGCGGCGTGTCCGGGCTGGAATAGGTGTCGACAAACACTTCGCCGTTGCGGGCGAACGACGAATCGTGCCAGCCGTCGCCTTGCGTCACGCGGGTTGGCTTGTCGGCGGTGCTGCCGTCCAGCTTGAGCACATAGGTCTGGCTGTCGATGACAGCGTCGCGGTTCGACTGCACGAACACGCGGCCGCTTTTCTCGTCCAGCGCCAGCAGGCGGTCGATGCCCCACTTGCCTTTTGTGATGGCGTGCTTCAGCTTGCCGTCCAGACCGTACAGGTACAGGTGCTTGTAACCGTCGCGTTCGGACGACCAGATGAAGCTCTTGTTATCCGACAGGAAGCGCAGATCGTCGAAGATGCTGACCCAGGTCGGCGAGGTTTCGGTGATCAGCACTTTTTGCGCCAGCGTGCCAGCATCCACCGACACCAGTTCCAGTTTCTTCTGGTCGCGGCTCTGGCGCTGGAACAGCAGCGCCTTGCTGTTGGCGCTCCAGTCGGCGCGCACCAGGTAGATGTCCTTGTTGGCACCGAGTTCGACGTCGCGGATCGCGCCGGTCTCAGGCGAAACAATTTTCAGCTCGACCAGCACGTTCGGATCGCCGGCGGCAGGGTAGCGCTGCTCAACCACTTCGGTACGGTCGGCGAAGATTTCAAAGCGGCGCACCACTGGCACCGGCGCTTCGTCGTAGCGTTTATAGGCGATGGCGGAATCGTCCGGCGCCCAGTAGTAGCCGGTGGTTTGCGCCATTTCTTCCTGCGCCACGAATTCGGCTTCGGCATTGTGAATGGTGCCCTTGCCGTCGGTGGTCAGCTGCTTTTCCTTGCCGGTGTTGAGGTCGATGACGAACAGGTTCTGGTCGCGCACGAAGGACACATAACGGCCTTGCGGCGAAATCTTCGGATCGAGTACGTTGCCGGAAGCGACCATGCGCGCGCTGTCCGGTTTGGCGACGTCGATCAGGTACAGGTTGCCGGCGATCGGCACCAGCAGGCGCTTGCCGTCCGGCGACCAGCTGTAGCTCAGAATGCCTTTCAGGCTGGCGGTGCGGGCGCGCTCGCGGCGGGCCTTCTCGGCGTCCGACAGGTTTTCTTCCGGCACCAGCACTTTGGAATCGACCAGGCGGTGCGTGGTTTTGTCCTTGAGGTTGTATTCCCACAGATCCAGCTGGAACTGGTTGTCGTCACGGCCGCGCAGGAAGGTGACGCGGGCGCCGTCCGGCGACACTTTCAGGTTGCGCACGCCGGGGCCGCTCAGCGACGGATCGCTGTGAATGCGGTCCAGGGTCAGTTTTTCTGCGGAGGCGTTGGCGCCGGCCAGCAGGGCAAGGAAGCAAAGAATGAATCGCATGGTCTCTCTCTAATAGGCAGAATCCAAGACGATACCAGACGCACACGCCTGTGGCGAGACAGCAAGATTGGGAATCCGTACCGGAAAACCGTTTTTCCTTCGGCGTCAGGCTGCCTGCACGGCCGGCTAGGACTGCGCTGCCCGCACGCGCGCCAGCGACAGGCGGTGCAGCGACCAGCTAAGCAGCACCGCCGCCACCGTCAGGCCGATGGTCAGGCCGATCCAAAAACCGGCCGCCGCCATGTCGTGACCGAGTCCCAGCCAGCAGCCGAGCGGCAGCGCGAAGCCCCAGAACGCCAGCAGCTGGATCTGCATCGGCTGGCGCGTCACCTTGTAGCCGCGAATCGCGCTGGAGGTGGCCACCTGGGTGGCGTCCGATAATTGGAACAGCGCGGCAAACACCAGCAGATGGGCGCACAGCGCCTGCACCGCCAGGTCAGAGGTGTAGGCGGCGGCGATCTGGTGGCGCCAGGTCACCATCAGCAGCGCCGACAGCACGCCGAACGCCAGCGACATGCCGACGCCGACCCAGGCGACAAAGCGCGCCCGCACCGGGTCGCCTTCACCGACCGCCTGGCCGACGCGGGTGATCAGCGCGATGCCAAAGCTGAGCGGCACCATGAAGGTCAGCGAACTGAAATTCAGCGCGATCTGGTTGGCGGAAATTTCCACCACGCCGTAGCGCGCCACCAGCAGGCTGACCAGGCCGAAGGCGCTGACCTCGGCAAAATAGGTGATGCCGATCGGCAGGCCAAGGCGCAGCATCGGCTTGATCGCCGCCCACTGCGGGCCTTCCCAGTGGCTGAACGGGTAGGTGGCGCGGTAGGCCGGCGCGCGGCGTATCCACAGCAGCATGGCCCCGAGCATCAGCCACATGCACAGGCCGGTCGACACCGCGCAGCCAAGGCCGCCCAAGGCCGGCAAGCCCCAGTGGCCGAACACCAGCAGCCAGTTGACGAACACGTTGAACAGCAGGCCGAGGATGGCGATCACCATCACCGGCTTGGTTTCGTTGATGCTGGTGCTGTAGCCGTACAGCGCGCGGTAGGCGGCCAGCGGCGGCAGGCCGATGCTGATGATGTGCACGAACAGTTCCGCCTGCCGTTGCACGTGCGGCGCCAGCCGCAGGTAGTCGAACACCAGCGTCGCCAGATTGGCCAGCAGCATCGCCACCAGGCCGACGCCGAGCGCCTTCCACAGCGATTGGCGTACCGCGTGCGGGATCTGGGTCAGCGCGCCGGCGCCGACGTCGTGGGCGACGATGCTGTTAATCGCCATCATCACGCCGCTGACCGTGACCAGCACGATGGCCCACACCGAGGCGCCGAGCGACACCGCCGCCAGCTGGTCAGCGCTGGTGTGGCCGGTCATGGCGACATCGGCCACACCCATGCCGACCGTGGCCAGCTGGCCGACCAATACCGGCCAGGCCAGCTGCCACAGGGCGGCGCTTTCGCGGCGGATATTCGACAGGGTAAAGGTGTGCGGCATGGCGGCGATGATAATAAAGAGGTTACAGAAACGTACAATTTTACTGGGTTGCCAACACTTTTGCGCGCTATCATGCTCACTCAGCCCGATTCCGGAGATGCCATGCCCCCATTTTTCGCCACCGCCACCGTGGTGCTTGCCTGTTGCACCGCCGGCACGACCGCCTGGGCCGGCGACATCACGCTGTACACGCGGGCCCATCTGGGCGGGCCGGCGATCACGCTGCACGAGGCCACGCCGGACCTGGATCTGCTGGGGTTCAACGACAAGACTTCCAGCGTGGTGGTGCACAAGGGCACCTGGCAGGTGTGCGCGGAAAAGCATTACAAGGGCAAATGCATTCTCCTAAAGGAAGGCGAATACGCCGAATTGCCAAGCTTCGACAATATGATCTCCTCGGTGCGCGAGCGTGATCCCAAGTCAGAGAAGAAATAGCCTGGCTGTCACAATTGCTTGCAATTTGGCCACACACTGATGTCGTCGCAGCCGCGGCGGCGCGCGTTACAAGGCAAATCCTCTTCCATTCATCCCGAACTATCATGAACTCTTTCTTTTCGCGCCTGACTCAAACCATCTCCTTGCTGACCGCTACCACCTTGCTGGCCGCTGCCGCGCACGCCGGCGAAGTGACGCTGTACACCGACGATAACTTCGGCGGCCAGTCGGTAACGCTGCGCGGCGCCACGCCGGACTTGGTGGCATTCGGCTTCAACGACCGCACTTCCAGCGTGATTGTGCGCTCCGGTACGTGGGAACTGTGCGAACACGCCGGGTTCCAGGGTCATTGCATCACCTTGCAGCGCGGCGAATACCGCCGTCTGCAAGGTTTCAACGACGTCGTCTCGTCGGCGCGCGAAGTGGGCGAACGCCGCGATGATCGCAATGACCGTGACGGCCGCGATGGGCGTGGCGACCGTGGCGACCGTGGTGGTCCCGGCGGCTACGGCCGCCAGGAAGACATCATGCTGTTCGGCCAGGCCCGCTTCGGCGGCCGCCCGGTTAGCCTGCGCGGCGACGCGCGCACCCTCGACGACTACGACTTCAACGACCAGGCCGGCTCCGTCATCATCAACGAAGGCCGCTGGGAGTTGTGCGAGCACGCCGATTTCCGCGGCAAATGCATCATTCTTGGCCCAGGCCGCTATGAATTCCTGGACGATATGAATAACCGCATTTCGTCGGTCCGCCGGGTCCGCTAAAAGCACGAAGCAGCGGCACGTTTTGCAGGTTTGCGCTAGACTGGCAGGCAAGCAAAACGGGAGCCAGCAACGTGGAATACAAGGATTACTACCAAGCCCTGGGCGTGGCCAAGACGGCCACCGAGGACGAGATCAAGAAGGCGTATCGCAAGCTGGTCCGCAAATACCATCCGGACGTCAGCAAAGAGGCGGACGCCCAGGCCAAAACGCAGGAAATCAACGAAGCCTACGGCGTGCTGGGCGATGCCGAAAAGCGCGCTGCTTATGACGAGTTGGGCCGTGGTCATCAGTACCGCGCCGGCCAGGAATTCCGTCCGCCGCCGGACTGGGGCCGTGGCTTTGGCGGTGGCGGCGGTGGTCCAGGCGGCTCGGGGCAGGGCGGCTTCGGCGGCGTCGACAGCGACTTCTTCTCCGACCTGTTCGCCAACTTCGGTGGCGGTGGCGCTGGCCGCCGGCGTCAGCAGGCGCCGCAGCGGGGCGATGATAGCCACGCCACCCTGACCATCGACCTGGCCGACAGCTATCAGGGCGCGACCCGCACCATCAGCCTGACGGTGGCTGAGCGCGACGCCCAGGACCGCATCGTCACCCGCGAGCGCAACCTCAGCGTCAACATCCCCAAAGGCGTGACCGCCGGCCAGCAACTGCGCCTCAGCGGCCAGGGACAGCCTGGCGCGGCCGGGCCGGGCGATTTGTATCTGGAAATCCAGTTCCGCGCCGATGCGCGCTACCGCCTCGACGGCCGCGACGTCTACCAGACGGTACCGGTGGCGCCGTGGGAACTGGCATTGGGCGGCGAGATTGAAGTGACCACGCCGTCGGGCAAAGTCAACGTCACGGTGCCGGCGGCGTCGCAGAGCGGGCGCAAGCTGCGGCTGCGCGCACGCGGCCTGCCGGGCAAGGAAGCGGGCGACCTGTATCTGCTGCTGGAGGTGGTGCTGCCGCCGGCCACCAGCGACAAGGCCCGCGAACTGTATCAAACGATGGCGCGCGAGCTGGCCTTCAACCCGCGCGCGGGAGGATGAGCATGGCAACCACAATTCTGACCGCCGTGGTGATCGACGGCGACGCCGCGCTGACGCTGGAAGAACTGGCGCAAGCCTGCGCCGTGGAGCCGGACTGGGTGGTGGCGCGGGTGCGCACCGGCATTCTGCTGGACGAACGCGCCAGCGCCGAGCATAGCGACGGCTGGCGCTTCAGCAGCGCCGACCTGGTGCGGGCACGCCGGCTGTGCCAGATCGAACGGGCGTTCGACGCCAACGATGACGTAGCGGCGCTGGTGGTCGACCTGTCGGAAGAAATCCGCCGCCTACGCGGCAAGCTCAGCGCCGCCGGAGTGCAATAGGCGCGGCCACCGCCATGCCGGCCGGCGCTGCGGCGTTGGGCGGGCGAGGCAGGTCGGCCAGCGGCTGGCGGTCGGTCAGCGCGTGATAGGCATGTGGCGCACCGCCGACATAGGCGCCGGCGCCATGGGCGGCATGGGCGGCAGCCGCAGCCAGCTCGTCGGCCTCGCGCGCGTTCAGCGGCACCGGCATGCCGGGCTGGTCCAGTTCGAGGAATTGCTGCATCAGCCAGCGCGTGGCAGGGCCCGGTTCCTCGTCGCCACGGCGGATCACATACAGCGGGAAACTGAAGGAACTGCCCTCGGCGATTTGCAGCTGCACCAGGCGGCCGGCATCCAGATCCCATTGCACGAACTCGACCGGCATATTGCCCCAGCCGATGCCGTTGCGCAGCAGCGCATGCTTGGAGCTGAGGTCGCCCAGCCGCCAGTCGCGCAGCGCCAGCACGCCGAAATCCTGGCCGGCGGTCAGCTTGCTGCGGTCGGTCAGCACCAGTTGCGTATGTTCGCGCAGCACGGCGGTCGGCACGATACCCTCGATCTGCGCCAGCGGATGGTCGGGCGCCACCACCGGCACCATGGTCACAAAACCGCAAGCCTGGCGCTCGATCACATCCGGCGTGCCGGGCATCCAGCCGCTGATGCCAATGCGGCAAGTGCCGTCGGCCACCAACTCGGTTACCGCGCCGAGCGCCTCGGTACGCAGTCGCATCGACACGGTCGGAAACTCCTTCTGGAATGCGTGCAGGATGCGCACCAGCTTGCAGGTGGAGAACATCACATCGACCACCAGCGACACCTCGGCTTCCAGCCCGGCCGACAGCGCCTTGGCGCGGGCACGCATGCCGTCCACCTTGAGCGACACCGCGCGGGCGTCCGCCAGCAGCGCCTTGCCGGCTTCGGTCAGCGTCGGCTTGCGCTTGCTGCGGTCCAGCAGCGCCACATTCAGCTGCTCTTCCAGATTGGCAATGGTATAACTGATGACCGACTGGGTGCGGTGCAGCGCCCGTGCCGCATGGGCAAAACCGCCATGGTCGATGACGGCAATAAACACGCGCAGCTGGTCGAGGGAGGGGAGGCCGGGATCTCGCATAATCGATTTTCTCGATAAGTAGGATTGAAATAAACTGCATTTCATCGATATTATAATCGCTTTATGATGGCTGCAACTCCCACACAAAGGAAACACCATCATGGCCAACATCCTCCACATCGACAGCAGCGTGCGCAGCACCGGTTCCCTGACCCGCCAACTGGGCGGCGAATACATCGCCAAACTGAAAGCCGCCAACCCGGCCGCCAACGTGGTGACCCGCGACATCGTCGGCCAGCCGCTGCCGCACCTGACCGAACAACTGATCGGCGCCTACTTCACCCCGGCCGAGCAGCGCAACGCCGAACAAGCACACGCCATCAAGACCTCGGACACGCTGGTGGATGAGCTGCTGGCAGCCGACACCATCGTCATCGGCGCGCCGATGTACAACTTCTCGATCACCTCCGGCCTGAAAGCCTGGATCGACCACATCGCCCGCGTCGGCCGCACCTTCCAGTATGGCGCCAATGGTCCGCAAGGCCTGGTCACCGGCAAAAAAGTCGTGGTGTTCGTCGCCAGCGGCGGCGTCTACAGCGAAGGCCCTGCCGCCGCCTACGACCACGTCACCACCTACCTGCGCTCGACGCTGGGCTTCCTCGGCATGACTGACGTCAGCTTCGTGGTCGCCGAAGGCGTATCGATGGGTGAAGAAGCCGTCACCAACGCGATCGCCAAAGGCCGTGCCCAGATCGACGCCATCGCCGCTTAATTCGCGCCGTCTCCCCGACAAGCCCCCACCGCGCCCGGCGCCGTGGGGGCTTGTTGTATCATGAAGGCCTCTCGCCTTGGAGCCCTACATGAAACGCAACCTGCATCTGCTGCTGATCGACCCGCAAAACGACTTTTGCGACCTGCCGGCCGGCTATCTGCCGACCGACCCGGTCAGCCGCCTGCCGCTGGCGCCATCGCTGCCGGTGCCGGGCGCGCACCAGGACATGCTGCGCGTAGCCGGCCTGATCAATCGCGGCCGCGCCGGCCTGAGCGCCATCAGCGTCACGCTGGACTCGCACCATCGCTTCGACATCGCCCATCCGACCTACTGGATCGCCGCCGACGGCGCACCGGTGGCGCCGTTCACCGAAATCAGCGCCGCCGATGTGCGCGCCAGGCGCTATCTGCCGCGCCATCCGGGCGGCCTGCCGATCACGCTGAACTACCTGGACCGGCTGGAAGCGGCGGGCCGCTACAAATTGATGGTATGGCCGGTGCATTGCGAAATCGGCAGCTGGGGCCACAACGTTCACGCCGACGTGCGCGCCGCCTACGGTCACTGGGAAGAAGCGTCGCTGGGCATCGTCGCCAAGCTGGCCAAGGGTTCCAACCCGTGGACCGAGCACTACTCGGCGGTGCAGGCCGAAGTGCCGGACGCCGACGATCCTGACACCCAGTTCAACACCCGCTTCGTGCGCGGCCTGGCCGAGGCCGACCGCATCTATGTGGCGGGCGAGGCCGGCAGCCACTGCGTCAAGGCCACGGTCGAGCACATCGCCGATTACTTCGCCGCCGAATACGGCCCAGACTCGCTGGCCAAGCTGGTGCTGATCACCGACTGCATCAGCCCGGTCACCGGCTTCGACGCCCAGTACCAGGCCTTCCTGCAGGCCATGCAGGCGCGTGGCGTGCAGTTGATGACCGCCGCCGACGTGCTGCCGGAACTGCTGGATAATGCCGCTGCCGAGGCGGTGTCCGCATGAAAGAGCCGATCGTCCGCAGCCTGCTGGAAACCGACTTATACAAATTCACCATGTGGCAGGCGCTGCTGCACGGACATCCAAACTCGCACACCGAATACGAATTTGTCTGCCGCAACACGCCAACCTTCCCGCTGACCGAGCTGGTGGAAGACATCGAGCGCGAACTGGATCACCTGTGCTCGATGAGTTTCCGCGACGAGGAGCTCAGCTACCTGCGCTCGCTGCGTTACATGAAGAGCGACTTCGTCGACTTCCTCACCGTGTTCCGCTTCCAGCGCAAATTTATCGAAGTGCGGGCCGACGGCGACACGCTGAGCATCCACGCCGCCGGTCCGCAGGTGCACGTGATGGGCTTTGAAATTTACGTGCTGTACATCGTCAACGAACTGTACTTCCGCCGCTTCGACCAGGCCGCTGCGATGGTCGAAGGGCGGGCCCGGCTGACAGCCAAGATCGCCAAGCTGAAAGCGTTCGGCGCCGAGCCGGCGCGTCACTTCCCGTTTGAACTGTCGGACTTCGGCACCCGCCGGCGGTTTTCCGGTGTCTGGCATGACGAAGTGGTGCAGCGGCTGGCGCGCGAAGTGCCGGAGTATTTCAAAGGCACCTCCAACGTCTACCAGGCGATGAAATTCGGCCTGATCCCGATCGGCACCATGGCGCATGAATACATGCAATCGTTCCAGGCGTTCGGCGTGCGGCTGCGCGACTTCCAGAAAGCCTCGCTGGAGGCATGGGTGCAGGAATACCGTGGCGACCTCGGCATCGCGTTGACCGACGTGGTCGGCATGGATGCCTTCCTCGACGACTTCGACCTGTATTTTGCCAAACTGTTCGACGGCCTGCGTCACGACTCGGGCGATCCGGTGGTGTGGGGCGAAAAAGCCATTGCCCACTACGCGGCGCTGCGCATCGACGCGCGCACCAAGCGGCTGGTGTTTTCGGACGGTCTCAACCTGGATAGCGCGATTGCGCTGTATCGCCATTTTGCCGACCGCATCATGACCGGCTTCGGCATCGGCACCCATCTGACCAACGACGTCGGCCTGGCACCGCTGAATATCGTCATGAAGCTGGTGCAGGCCAATGGCCAGTCGGTGGCCAAATTATCGGACTCGCCCGGCAAGACGCTGTGTAAGGATGAAACCTTCCTGGCCTACCTGCGCCAGGTGTTTCATCACCCGCTGCCGCCTGCCGGTTGAGGTTGGTTTAAGCTTCGGTAGCGCCGAAGCCGCCGAGGATAGCGTCGGCCTTGGCGCTGTCGTCGTCATCGTAGACATCGATCGACAGCATGGCGCCGGCGCCGGCGTGTTGACGGGCGGCGGCTGCAGCGGCCGGACCGCCCGGCGTCAGCGAGTCGAGCAGATTGCCGACCATGCTGGTGGCGACGTCAGGCGGCAGCGCCGTATGCTTGGTCAGCTGCACGCTGGACTGAGGGAAGCCGTTGGCCAGTAGCGCACTGCGGGCGCTCTCGGCATCGGATAATTGTGGGAAATTGCGATGAATGGTGCGGGTCATGATGGCCTCCTGTTTTTGCTGTTTTAGAAACCGGCGATCGCGGTGGTGAAATGCTCGACCTTGGGCGGCTGGGCAAAGAAACCGCCCACCAGCGCGCGCCAGTCCTGGAAACCGGTGCTGCCACGAAACTCGACCGTGTGATGCTCCAACGTCGCCCAAGCGATGACCAGATGATAGGTGTCCGGGCTCTCGATGCCTTTGTCGAGGCGCATCGACTGGCAGCCGCTGGCCGCCTTGAAAATCGGCACCGCCTGCGTGACGGCCGCCTCGAACGCGGCGTGGGTATCGGGCTTGATGGTGATCTCGGCGATCTCGTAAATCATGGACAGTCCTGGCAGTTGATGATGCCCTATTGTGCCTCAACTGCGGCAGGCGTGCGCAGGATGAAACGCATCGCCTGGTGCGCCAGCTCACGCACATCGGCACCACTGCCGGGCTTGTACCACTGGACGGTCCAGTTGAGCGCGCCGAAAATCAGCAAGCGGTCGAATTGCGACGGCATCGCCCAGTCGCCCGAAAGGTGGAGTTCGGCGATGGCGCGGTCCCAGACCGCCTCGTAGCGGTCCTTGAGCTCTGTGATGCGCTCGCGTGAGTCAGCGTCCAGCGAGCGCCATTCGTACAGCAGCACGGCGATGAAATGGTGGTCGGGCGCCAGCAGCGTGTGCAGATGGGCCTCGACCAGCCGGTGCAGCATCACGCTGGGCGCCAGCGGCAGGGCGGCGATGGCCTCGATTTCGGCCAGCGAGCGCTGCATGCCCTGTTCCATGATCGCCGCCAGGATCTCCTGCTTGCTTTTGAAATGGTAAAACCAGCTGCCGGCCTGGATGCCGGCGGCGGCGGCGATATCGCGCACCGTGGTGTTGTCGTAGCCCTTGGTGCGGAACAGCAGCGCCGACTTCTCGATCAGTTCCGCGCGCAGGCCGCCGCCTTCGCCTTTCTGCGGGCGGCCCCGTTTCTTCGGGCTGGGAACAGCGGTCGCGGCGGCATCGGGCATGGCAGTGGTGTGCTGAAGTGATGACAATGTCATTCTAATGCAGGCCGCGCACCAGATTCATAAATCGGCTACCGTGTGCTGCAACGCAACAACAACCGCACCTTTGCGCTAGATCATGGGTGGTGCGAATTGCCATCCTAAGCTAATGCGACGACCAAGGAGGTAGACATGAACACCACCATCGATCAGTTGCAGATTGAGATGGCGCAGGCTTTCGTCAAATTAACTACGCGATAGACGCATTGCGCCAGCATCTGGCGTTGAGTATTGAGGCGATGCGCAGCGATATGGCGCTCAGAGACGATGCGCAGCGTGCTCACGTTAACCTGCGCCTGGAGTACTTGCGCAGCGAAATTAACCGGCATATCTACGAGCAAGGCAGGATGGCCCGGGATCGGGCCGAATCGCTGCAACAAGAATTGATAAGACTGGCATCGCAGCCATGACTTGCAAGAATTTGGTGCCGGTATATTTCCCGACCGCCGGCGCCGGTAGTAGCAGCCCCGGAGGGCGCTAATAAGTCGTTCTATGTGAGAACTGTGTGCATCATAACGCCCGAATATGACGGGCGTTTGACGTCAATGGCGGGGGACTGCAAAGTGCTGTAGAATACAAGTTCTGTGGGGCCGACCTGGTTTCGACGTGGGTTGCAAAGCAGAGCAGGGCATACCGAGGCCTGGTTACCTCGTAAATACACCCAGAAATCAATAACTGCAAACGATAACTCGTACGCACTGGCAGCCTAAGGGCTGTTAGCTCCTAAACGCTTCTTCCCTGGGGCGGACCGTTAAAAGTCAAGGAGTCATTTACAGGGAATCGCGCTGTGACGGGTCACTTGAAGCAGCGCTAAATCTAAGGTGAATCGCTTGTCCAGAACGTGCACATCCGTGCTGTACAGGTTAAATTAAATGATAGTGCTAAGTATGTAGAACTGTCTGTAGAGTGCTTGCGGACGCGGGTTCGATTCCCGCCGGCTCCACCACTCGGATTAAAAAGAAAGGCCCCGACGCGCAAGTGTCGGGGCCTTTTGTTTTTTATTCCGCTATCAGCACGTCCGGGGTCAAAGTCGACTCTCCCCCATCAAGGCGGCACATGATGTTGCTTTGCTCTTTCGCAAATCCTTAGTTTATCTACAGTCAATAATTCGCTTTTGGAATTTTAGTTCTTCTGTTCAATGAAGGAGGCTGTATGAAGCGCTACACGGTGACGCTCGGAGCATCGACTACCGCTGGAGGCAAGGTCATTTCGGCCAGCAGCCATGGCGCCATCAACGGCGTCCCGATTGCCTTGGAGAATGACGGCATCTTCTGCCCGCCTGTAAGTCGAATGGAAAAATCCTCTGTGTGGGGCCGCGAATTCCGGAGACTTGGAACGGAAAGCAGGTGGCGCTGGAAAATGACTTATGCATTTGTGGCTGCTTTCCTTCACCGCGCCTCCTTGCCAATCAGTCCTTGCGCAGCCAGGTTGCTGGTAACGGCACCGCAGCGGGCACACCTCCAACTGGGGACTGCGCCGCTCAAGCGTTGTCACCCGCTGCCAAGTCGTATGACTTGCACTTCCTGGTCATTGACCAGGCCGACGGATCGCCCGTTGCGGACTGGCCCTACATTATTGAATTGGCTGGCGGAAAGCATATCGCGGGGCGCACCGTCCGGGGCCGATCCTCAGCAGGCAATAGACGAGGCATATAAAGACTATCGGGGAGTGAGGAACGGAATTTACTACCGTAAGATCAAAGCCGCTGCGGACAAGCTTGTGGACAAGCCAGATTCTATGCAAATACTACGGAACATGGTCAAATGAAAATTCTCCTTTACGTTGTTTGCATGATGACGGCTGTAGCGACGCACTCGGCAGAACTGGTGGCCTCCTGTCGCTTGGGAAGTGGCGCCGCGCAGAGCGTGGCAGTGATGCGGGATTCGCCGGCCGCCTCAACGCACATTTATTACCTGCAGCAGGGGCGCAAGCGCACGGCATTTTTTGGCACGACCGAGCAATCCAGGGGCTCATCGGTTCTGGTTCAATGTGTCGGTAACAAACATCGTGCGCTTATTATTTCAGGTGAATTTACGGCAAATGCCGTGCAAGGCTTTGTACTGACTTACCCGTTCGGGCAGGCCTCTCCGGAGCGATTGGATTTTGCTGAGAAAAGTCGCCCGGGATGGCTGTATTTGGGATCTGACGAAATGAGAGTCGTAGTTACCACTGGTGGTTACGGCGAGACCAATGCGAAATACGTGATGTACCGCCATGTCATAGGACAAGCCGACGATGAGCCAGCTCGCGCGATAAACGAGCTGCCATCATCAGCTGGATTTGAAATGATAAGTTTGAAAGATTCTTCTCGGTAGCGTTGCCAAAGGTGGAGAAGCCGCGTTCTTCTGATTTAGAACCCTGGCGCTGGCACTTCCGGGATCTGGTTGTGCAGGCTGGCGTTAATCGCGTTCCAACCCCGGATGACAGCGATCGCGTAGCTCAGTTCTGCGATTTCGTTGTCGGTGAAATGTTCTTTCAGTTCGCCGAAATCGGCGTCACTCGGCTGGCGGTGGGGCAGGGCGTTGACGGCTTCGGCCCAGTTTAGCGCGGCGCGTTCCAGTGCGCTGAAGAATGGGGCTTCGCGCCAGCCGGCGACGGCGTTCAGGTGGCGCGGTTCGGCGCCTTGCTTGATCAGGTCGCGCCAGTGCATGTCGATGCACACGCCGCAGCCGTTGAGCTGCGACACGCGCAGGTTGATCAGTTCCACCAGCCGGGCACCCAGCGAGCTTTTCTTGACCGACGCCGACAGCGCGATCATGGCCTGCAAATTGGCAGGGGCGAGTTGGAAGAAGGGAATACGGGCAGCTTGGGTCATGATGACGCCTTTCACAGTATGCGGCAGGCACACCATGCGCCTGTCATATCCTGTAAGACGCGCCACCTGCACCGCTTGTGACAGCTTTTAGAAAATAGTCTGCGGCACACCCGCCAGCTTGTCCGGGTTGCGGACGATGAAGACGGCGACGATGCGGTCGTTGTCGATCAGGAAGGATTGGGCCGATTCCAGCTTGCCGCCGACGTAGCGCAGCAGTCCCGGTTCGCCGTTGATGCGCGCCTGGCGATATATTACTTGCTGCGGATATTGGTGTTCCAGCGACCAGAACGACCCCGCCACGCGGCCGGCGCCGTGCAATACGCGCAGGTAGGAATTGACTTTGCCGCCGCCATCGGCCACCAGTTGCACGTCATCCGCCAGCAGGGTTTTCATGGCGGCGCGGTCGCCGTTCTGGGCGGCGGCCATGAAGCGTCCCAGCAGCGCCTGATGCTGCTCCCTCGGCACGGCAAAACGCGGCTGTTGCTGCTGCACGCGCTGCTGCGCCCGGTGCACCATCTGCCGGCAGGCCGCTTCGCTCTTGCCCAGCATGTCGGCGATGTCGGCGTACTCATGCTCAAACACCTGCCGCATCAAGAACGCCGCCCGCTCCTCCGGCGACAGGCGCTCCAGCACCCACATGAACGCCATTGATACTTCACTGGCCAGCTCGGCGCTGCTTTCCGGCGTGCGTTCGTCCAGTTCGACGATCGGTTCCGGCAGCCACCAGCCGACATACGCGCTGCGCTCGCTCAGCCGCGCGCGCAGGCGGTCGATCGCCAGCCGGGTGGCGATGGTCACCAGCCACGCTTCCGGCGATTGCACTTCGGTGCGGTCGCTGCCGTGCCAGCGCAGCCAGGCGTCCTGCACCACGTCGTCGGCGTCGGCGCGGGTGCCCAGCATGCGATAGGCGATAGCGAACAGGCGCGGCCGCAGCGCCGAAAACAGGGAGGAGTCAGTCATCATGAACCTTAGACGCGCCAGGCGGTCAATCTGTGACAGCTTACCTTATCCGGAATGCGCATTTGCTTTTTTGGAATCATTCGTCGTCAGGCCGCTGCCTTCGCGCTACCTTGGGAAGGCCAACTAAGGAGACAAAATGAAACTCGAAACCATCGCCGTCCACGGCGGCTACAGCCCCGATCCCACCACCCGCGCCGTCGCCGTGCCGATCTACCAGACCGTGGCCTACGCCTTCGACGACACCCAGCACGGCGCCGACCTGTTCGACCTGAAAGTGCCGGGGAATATCTACACCCGCATTATGAATCCGACCCAGGACGTGCTGGAACAGCGCGTCGCTGCGCTGGAAGGCGGGGTGGCGGCGCTGGCGCTGGCGTCCGGCCAGGCCGCCGTCACCTATGCGATCCAGACCATTGCCGAAGCCGGCGACAACATCGTCGCCGCCGCCACGCTGTACGGCGGCACCTACAACCTGTTCGCGCACACGCTGCCGCAGTACGGCATCACCACCCGCTTTGCCGATGCCCGCGATCCGGCCTCGTTCGGCGAGTTGATTGACGAGCGCACCAAGGCAGTGTTCATCGAATCGATCGGCAACCCGCTGGGCAATATCACCGATATCGCGGCCATTGCCGCCGTCGCTCACGCACACGGCGTGCCGCTGATTGTCGACAATACCGTCGCCACGCCGTACCTGCTGCGGCCGATCGAGCACGGCGCCGACATCGTGGTGCATTCGCTGACGAAATACTTGGGCGGCCACGGCAACTCGATCGGCGGCGCGATTGTCGATTCCGGCAAGTTCCCGTGGGCCGAGCACAAGGAGCGCTTCAAGCGCCTCAACGAACCGGACGTGTCGTATCACGGCGTGGTCTACACCGAGGCGCTGGGGCCGGCTGCCTACATTGGCCGCGCGCGCGTGGTGCCACTGCGGAATACCGGCGCGGCGCTGTCGCCATTCAACGCCTTCCTGATCCTGCAAGGCATCGAGACACTGGCGCTGCGCATGGAGCGGATTGTCGACAACACGCGCAAGGTGGCGCAGTTCCTTGGGCAGCACAGCAAGGTCAAGTGGGTCAACTACGCCGGGCTGGAAGACCACCGGGATCACGCGCTGGCCGTCAAATACCTGGGCGGACGGCCGTCCGGCGTGCTGACATTCGGCGTGCAGGGAGGAGTGGAGGGCGGCGCGCGCTTCCAGGATGCGTTGCAACTGTTCACGCGGCTGGTCAATATCGGCGACGCCAAGTCGCTGGCCTGTCATCCGGCCTCGACCACGCACCGCCAGCTCAACGAGGAAGAATTGGCCAAGGCGGGGGTGACGGTGGATACGGTGCGGCTGTCGATCGGGATCGAGCACAGCGACGATCTGCTGGCCGACCTGGAACAGGCGCTGGCGGCGGTGTAGGCGGTCTAGAGGTCGGGCCGGGGATCAGCCCTTTTTCTCCGGCACCGAGACGCGCTCGACGATAACGTGGCCGTCGACCACCCGGCAGTCGATCACGTGGTTGCGCGAGACGCTGGTGTGGCGCGAGTGGAGGTCGTGGTATTTGCCGGCCTCTTCCAGCCGCAAGTCGATGCGGAAGCTCTCCAGATTATTGCTGCGCGCCACTTCGGCCACGCGCTGCTTGCGGATATCGGCTTCCTTGTCGCTGCGGCCGTGCATTTCCGGCCCTTCGAAGTAGCGGATCAGCGCGCATTCGATGACGTCGATGCGGTCCTTCAGCAGCATGTCGGTGGCGACCGGATTCTGGTTGACGTCCAGCTCGGCCGGATCGCCGTCGGCCGACATCACTTCCACATTCATGCGCTGGATCAGCAGCAGCATGTCGTTGTCTTCGCTCTGGCGCTGGTGCACGCGCTGCACCGGCATCAGGCGCGCGCGCGCCAGCCGGCCCAGCGGGTCCTTGGTCTGGCCGACGTACAGCACTTCGCTGGCGAAGTTGTACGGATTGTCGTACTGCTGCAGCAGGTCGTGGATCGACAGCGCCTCGATCAGGCCGCCCCAGTTGAGCGTGATGAACTGGTCGGTCAGCACCACCGTCGGCTTTTTCAGCGTGGCGGCAAACGGCACCGTCAGCTCGATGGTCAGCGTATCTTTTTTCTCTTCCGTGCCCACCAGCAGCGGCACCGTCAGCTTCAGCGAAAAGAAGCCCCAGCTGGTGTTACGCGACGGGTCGAAACGCACGCGTGGGCGGCTGATGGCGAAATACAGCAGCCGCTTTTCGCTGGTGGCTTCCAGGTCGAACTGCATGCGGCGCAGATGGCGGCCGACCGGGTCGCGGATGTCCGGCACCGGCGGGAAGCCGGCGATCAGGTCGTACCAGTGGAATTTGGCGTCGGCCACGGTGACCACCCAGGTCTGCGGCGCGGCGGTGCGTTGCGGCATCAGCGGCAGCAGCTCTTCCATGTCGTCCGGCGGCGGCGCCAGCAGGTCATGGAAGGGTTCGGGCGCTTCCTCGAACAGCGCGCCTATGCCCAGCTCTTCCGGCGACGGATCGGGATAATCGTCGTCGTCATTGCTCATTTGCGCGCTCCGTGGGTGTCATAGTCCGGTGATTATAGTGCTTCCGATCTGATATTTCCATGTGGAAATGTGTCGGCGCATCAAGAATCTATCCAATGTAACACTACTCAGGACTTGCCGCCTTTCGCCGGCGCCGGCAGTGGCATCGACGCAACCTGGGCCTGGCCGTCGGCGATGAAGCAACTCAGTATATGGCGCTTGGCCGAGCTGACAAATTCCGAGCTTAAATAATTATAGAAGCCGGCGTCCGGCAATTCCAGATCGATGGTGTACTGGGCCAGATGGTTGCTGGCCTGCACCGCCGTCAGCCGCTCGCTGCGGGCCTTGCGCTCGTCCAGTTGGCGCAGGCGCGGCGCGCTACCCTCGAAGTAGCGGATCAGCGCCGCTTCGATCACGTCCACGCGCTCGGCGTGCAGGATGTCGGCCGGCAGCGCGTATTCATTGTGCGGCAGCGCGGCCGGGTCGCCCTCGGCGCAATTGACTTCGACCTCGACGCCCAGCACCAGGATCAGCGTGTCGTAATCCATGCCGAACTGGGCCCGCAGCTTGTGCATGGCGCCCAGCCGGCCTTTGCCCAGCCGGCCGTCCGGATCGCGGGTCTGGCCGACATAGCTGACCTTGCTGGGCAGCTTGAGCGTATGGGCATAGGTTTGCAGCAGGTCGTGCACGGAAAACACCTCGACCAGGCCGCCCCAGTTGAGGCTGATGAAGCTGTCGGTCAGGATCACGGTCGGCTTCTTCATGGTGGCCGCGAACGGCACCTTCAGTTCCACCGTGATGGATTCCTTGGTTTCTTCGGCGCCCATCAGCAGCGGCAAGGTCAGCTTGAGCGAAAAGAAGCCCCACTGCACCACGCCGGTGATGTCGAAGCGCACGCGCGGGCGGGTCACGGCGAAGAATAAATGGCGTTTTTCGGCCGTGGCCTCCAGCTCGAACTGCATGCGGCGCATATAGCGGCCGATGGGATCGCGGATGTCCGGCTTTTCAGCGAAGCCGGCAATCAAATCGTACCAGTGATATTTGGCGTCGGCCACGCGCACCATCCAGCTTTGCGGCGCGGTGGTGCGCTGCGGTAGGGTGGCGAAGGAGTCTGTTAATGAACCAGCATACGGCTGCGGGAGTTGGGCAGCCTGCTCAGGAAAATTCATTTTGCACCTGATCGGAAAAGTTGAGTGTCGGCGACTGGCTCTCTTTCCGATCAGCGGGGTCTTGGCTTTTAGGAAATAAGTAGTGCTACGCAGTCATGCGGGGAGACTACGCCTACTCTGTCCGTACGGCAACAAAAATCCGTTGTGCAATGCGCCCTGGCGGCGCCAAACCAACAGATCAGGCCGCCAGTGCGTCGCCGGCCAGGGCCGCCTGGATCAGCGCCAGCAGTTCTGCCGGCTGCTGGAACAGGTAATCGGCCTGCCAGCTTTCCGGCGACGTGGCGCCGCAATAGCCCCAGCTGCAGGCGATGGTCAGCATATTGGCGGCCTTGCCGGCCTGGATGTCGCGCAGGTCGTCGCCGACGTACCAGCACTGTTCGGGCGCCAGCTTGAGGCGGCTGGCCGCTTCCAGCAGTGGCGCCGGATGCGGCTTGGCGTGCGCCGTGGTGTCGCCGGAAATCGCGCAGGCTGCGTGGCCGAGACCGATCTGCGGCAGCAGCGGGTCGGTAAACCGCTTCGACTTGTTGGTGACCACGCCCCATTGCAGCCCGGCCGCTTCGATGCCGGCCAGCAGTTCGGGGATGCCGTCGAACAGCCGGCTGTGCACCGCGATGGCGGCTTCGTAATTGCTGAAGAACTCATCGCGCAGCGCCAGGTAGCCGTCGTCGTCCGGCGTCAGGCCGAACGAGGCGCCGATCATGCCGCGCGCGCCGGCCGAGGCGGTCGGACGCAGGATCTCGTAGGCGGTCGGTTCCAGCCCGCGCGTGCTGCGCAGCAGGTTGACGGCGGCGGCCAGGTCGGGCGCGGTGTCGGCCAGCGTGCCGTCGAGATCGAACAGGATGGCGCGTGGCGCAGCGGGTGTGGTCATGGTCATATCAAAAATCAAAGCGGACGACGGGCAGCCACCAGGTAGTTGACGCTGGTGTCATCGTTGAGCGAATAAATCTTGGTCAGCGGGTTGTAGCCCATGCCCTTGAAGCCGGCCACTTCCAGCCCGGCGCTGCGGATGTATTGCGACAGCTCGGACGGCGTGATGAACTTGTCGTAGTCGTGGGTGCCTTTCGGCAGCATGCGCAGCAGGTACTCGGCGCCGATCACGGCAAACAGATAGGCCTTGGGATTGCGGTTGAGCGTGGAGAAGAACAGGTGGCCGCCCGGTTTGACCAGCGCGGCGGCGGCGCGCACGATGGCGCCCGGGTCCGGCACGTGTTCCAGCATTTCCATGCAGGTCACTACGTCGTACTGGCCCGGCTCCTGCGCGGCCATGTCTTCGGCGGCGATCAGCTTGTAGCGCACCGCCACGCCGGATTCCAGCGAGTGCAGGTCGGCCACTTTCAGGGCTTTTTCGCCGAGGTCGATGCCGGTGACGGTAGCGCCCTTGCGCGCCATCGATTCGGTCAGGATGCCGCCGCCGCAGCCGATGTCGATCACGTTCTTGCCGGCCAGCGACGCGCGCGCGTTGATCCATTCCAGGCGCAGCGGGTTAATTTCGTGCAGCGGGCGGAACTCGGAGGTCGGATCCCACCAGCGGTGGGCGAGTTCGGCGAATTTTTGCAGTTCTAATGGGTCGGCGTTCATGTGTTTGTGTGCAAATGGGATGCGCTATTCTACTCCGTAGGATAAAAAAAAGCCCCGCCGGAGCGGGGCTTTCCTTGTAGCGGTCAGCGATTACTTGCTGGTGCCGACTACTTCGATTTCTACGCGACGGTTTTTAGCGCGGCCTTCTGCAGTTTTGTTGTCTGCAACTGGCTGTTTCTCGCCTTTACCTTCGGTGTACACGCGGTTAGCTTCAACGCCTTTGGAGATGATGTAGGCTTTGACAGCTTCAGCGCGGCGTACCGACAGCTTCTGGTTGTACTCGTCCGAACCCACCGAGTCGGTGTGACCGACAGCGATGATGACTTCCAGGTTGATCGAACCCAGTTTCGAGGTCACGTCGTCCAGCTTGGCTTTGCCTTCTGGTTTCAGGACGGCCTTGTCGAAGTCGAAGAACGCATCAGCTGCGAAGCTGACTTTTTGTGCGGTTGGCACTGGTACTGGCACTGGTGCAGGGGCTGGAGCCGGTGCTGGCGCAGGAGCTGGTGCCACTGGTGGCGGAGGTGCTACGCACTTGCCGTTTTCCAGCTTCTCTGGCTCTACGCACAGTGGCAGATCGCAACCTGGCACGGCATCAGCCGGGGTCCAGTAGCCGGTGCGCCAGCACAGGCCGAATGGGTCACGGGCGATGATGCCGCGGGCATCTTGCACGTAGGCGCTCTTAGGCGTCGACGCTTTGATGTCCTGGGTCACTGGCGCGTACGGAGGGGCGGTCGGCGCAGTTTGCGCGATAGCCGAGCCGGCAAATGCAGCCGAAATAGCCAGCATCGAAATCAGTTTTTTCATATTTTTCTTCCTTTCGGGGGTGATATCCGCAGAAAACTGCGCGACTTTGTGTTGCGTGGGGAGAATTCTACCACGCAGGGGCGTCACACTCATTTCCCGCTTGCGAATCAAGCAATTGACTTCTCGTCCATTTTGCCACAAGCGACTTGGGTCGTAAAAAAAGCTCCAACATGGCGGCTTTTCGCGTTCAACCAAAATGTTGTTTTGTTGCAACGTGATTGTCGATAATAATTGAGTAATGTGTCATGAATATTACAACTTGTTACGTGCGTACAGTGTGCGCTACACCGCATGAATGCGGCCTCGGCGCGGAAATGCGCTAGTTGCCTTGCGCGCATGCTAAAATCGACCGCTTGCCTGTCTCTTGGGAGAGGCTTAATAAACCACAGTAAACGACCGGCCAATGGATCAATTCGCAAAAGAAACAATCCCTATTTCCCTCGAAGAAGAGATGCGCAAGAGTTACCTCGATTACGCCATGAGCGTGATCGTGGGGCGCGCCTTGCCGGATGTGCGTGACGGGCTCAAGCCTGTGCACCGCCGGGTCTTGTACTCGATGCATGAATCGAATTACGTCTGGAACCGCGCGTACGTCAAATGCGCCCGCGTGGTCGGCGACACCATGGGTAAGTATCACCCGCACGGCGACGCGTCGATTTACGACACGCTGGTGCGGATGGCGCAGCACTTCTCGCTGCGCTATATGCTGGTCGACGGCCAGGGTAACTTCGGCTCGGTCGACGGCGACGGCGCGGCAGCAATGCGTTACACCGAGTGCCGTCTCGACAAGATTTCCAGCGAACTGCTGGCCGACATCGACAAGGACACGGTCGACTTCCAGCCCAACTACGACGGCAAGGAAAAAGAACCGACCGTCCTGCCGACCCGCATTCCCAACCTGCTGATCAACGGCTCGTCGGGTATCGCCGTGGGTATGGCCACCAACATTCCGCCGCACAACCTGCATGAAGTGATTGCCGGCGCGCTGCACGTGCTGAACAATCCGGACTGCTCGATCGACGAGCTGATCGAACTGATCCCGGCGCCGGACTTCCCGACCGGCGGCACCATCTATGGCGTCTCGGGCGTGCGCGACGGTTACCGCACCGGCCGTGGCCGCGTGGTGATGCGCGCCAAGACCCACTACGAAGAGTACGGCAAGGACGGCGGCCGCACCGCCATCATCGTTGACGAACTGCCGTACCAGGTCAACAAGAAATCGCTGCTGGAACGCATCGCCGAAAACGTCCGCGACAAGAAGCTGGAAGGCATCAGCGACATCCGCGACGAGTCCGACAAGTCGGGCATGCGCGTGGTTATCGAGCTGAAGCGTGGTGAAGTGCCGGAAGTGGTGCTGAACAACCTGTACAAGCAAACCCAGCTGCAAGACACCTTCGGCATGAACATGGTGGCGCTGGTCGATGGCCAGCCTAAGCTGCTGAACCTGAAGGAAATGCTGGCGTGCTTCCTGTCGCACCGCCGCGAAGTGGTTACGCGCCGCACCGTGTTCGAGCTGCGCAAGGCGCGCGAACGCGGCCACGTGCTGGAAGGCCTGGCGGTGGCGCTGGCCAACATCGATGATTTCATCGCCCTGATCAAGGCCGCGCCAACCCCGCCGGTGGCGAAAGCCGCCCTGATGGACCGCGCCTGGGATTCGTCGCTGGTGCGCGAGATGCTGGCCCGTACCGGCGAAGGCACCACCGTCGGCGGTATCGAAGCCTTCCGTCCGGAACACCTGCCGAAGCACTACGGCATTCAGGCCGACGGCATGTACAAGCTGTCCGACGACCAGGCGCAAGAGATTCTGCAGATGCGCCTGCAACGCCTGACCGGTCTGGAACAGGACAAGATCGTCAACGAGTACAAGGACGTGATGGCGGAAATCGCCGACCTGCTGGACATTCTGGCCACGCCATCGCGCGTGACCACCATCATCACCGATGAAATGACGTCGGTAGTGACCGAGTTCGGCGATCCTGCCAAGGACCCGCGCCGTTCCAACATCGAGCACAACGCCAGCGACCTGAACACGGAAGACCTGATCACGCCGCAGGACATGGTGGTGACCCTGTCGCACACCGGCTACATGAAGGCGCAACCGATCTCCGAGTACCGCGCGCAGAAACGCGGCGGTCGCGGCAAGCAAGCCATGGCCACCAAGGACGAGGACTGGATCGACCAGCTGTTCATCGCCAACACGCACGATTACATCCTGTGCTTCTCCAACCGCGGCCGTCTGTACTGGCTGAAGGTGTGGGAAGTGCCGCAAGGCTCGCGCAACTCGCGCGGCAAGCCGATCGTCAACATGTTCCCATTGGCGGACAACGAGAAGATCACCGTGATTCTGCCGCTGTCGGGCGAGAACCGCACCTTCCCGGAAGACCACTACGTCTTCATGTCCACCAGCCTGGGCACCGTGAAGAAAACGCCGCTGAAAGACTTCAGCAATCCACGCAAGGCCGGCATCATCGCGGTCGACCTGGACGAGGGCGATTTCCTGATCGGCGCCGCGCTGACCGATGGCGAACACGATGTGATGCTGTTCTCCGACTCCGGCAAGGCCGTGCGCTTCGACGAGAACGACGTGCGTCCGATGGGCCGTAACGCCCGCGGCGTGCGCGGCATGAACCTCGACGAAGGCCAGCGCGTGATTGCGCTGCTGGTGGCCGAGAACGAGCAGCAATCGGTGCTGACCGCGACCGAGAACGGCTTCGGCAAGCGCACCCCGATCACCGAGTACACCCGTCATGGCCGCGGCACCAAGGGCATGATCGCGATCCAGACCTCCGAACGGAATGGTCGCGTGGTGGCGGCAACGCTGGTGGAACCGACCGATGAGATCATGCTGATCACCACCGGTGGCGTCCTGATCCGCACCCGCGTGTCGGAGATCCGCGAGATGGGCCGCGCGACCCAGGGCGTGACCCTGATCGCCGTGGAAGACGGCACCAAGCTGTCCGGCCTGCAGCGCGTGGTCGAGACCGACATCGACGAAGTCGAGCTGGAACCGGGCCCGGATTCCGCCGCCGAGTAACGTTCAACGCCGTTGAACCAGCGGGGCCAAGACTATTGCGCGACAATAGAAATGGCCCCGTTATTATTTTAAGGAGACGATATGAAGCAATTCGTAGCATGCGTGGCCACCGCGCTGGCGCTGATCGGCGCCCCCGTGATGGCGCACGCGCAGGCCGATGCGGCGTCCACCGCAGCCGCCAAGGAATTGTTCGACTCGATGAACTACCGCGCGCTGATGACGGACATGATGCGCCAGATGTCACAAAACATCACGCCCACCATGCGCTCCACGCTGGAGGCGGCGATCAACAGCGACAAATCGCTCAGCGCTGAACAGCGCAAGCTGGCGCTCGGCAAGATCGACAAGCAGCTGCCGCAGATCACCCAGGCGATCGCCGAATTCATGAACGATCCGGCGCTGGTGGACGAGATGCTGGAGCAGGCGGTGCCGGTGTATGCGCGCAATTTCAGCGCCGATGAAATCCACCAGATCGCGGCGTTCTACCGCACGCCAGTGGGCGCCAAGATGCTGGCGGTGATGCCGAAACTGGCGTCTGAAAGCATGCGGGCAAGCCAGCAGGTCATGCTCAAACGCATGGATGCATTGATGAAGAAGCTGCTTGGAGCGCTGCAGAATTAAAGTAATCATTTAAAGGAACGTCATGACTCACATCTATAACTTTTCCGCCGGCCCTGCCGTACTGCCGAAGGAAGTGCTGACGCAAGCAGCCGCCGAAATGCTGGACTGGCACGGCAGCGGCATGTCGGTGATGGAGATGAGCCACCGCGGACCGGAGTTTATGTCGATTTACAAGGCGGCCGAGCGCGATCTGCGCGAGCTGCTGGCAGTACCGGACAATTACAAGATCTTGTTCATGCAGGGCGGCGGACTGTCGCAGAACGCCCTGATCCCGTTGAACCTGCTGGGCCACAAGCCCGCCGGCGCAACCATCGATTTCATTCACACCGGTTCGTGGTCGGGCAAATCCATCAAGGAAGCCGGCAAGTACGCCAGCGTGAACATCGCCGCGTCGTCGATGACGTCGGTGCCGCCTCAAGCCGAGTGGCGGCTGACGCCCGGCGCGGCCTATCTGCACATGTGCACCAACGAGACCATCGACGGCGTCGAATACAACTTTGATGGCGGCGTGCCGGATGCGGCCGACCCGCGTCTGGCCGGCGTGCCGCTGGTGGCCGATATGTCGTCGCACATTTTGTCGCGCGTGATCGACGTCGCCAAATACGGCGTGATCTTCGCCGGCGCGCAGAAGAACATCGGCCCGGCCGGCGTCACCATCGTCATCATCCGCGACGACCTGCTGGGCCAGGCGTTGCCGGCCTGTCCGTCGGCGTTCGACTTCAAGCTGGTGGCCGACAACGAATCGATGTACAACACGCCGCCGACCTATGGCATCTATATCGCCGGCCTGGTGTTCCAGTGGCTGAAAGCGCAGGGCGGCGTGGCCGAGATGGAGCGCCGCGCGCGCGCTAAGGCCGAGTTGCTGTACGCGGCGCTGGACGCCGACGATTTTTATCAGAATCGCGTGGCGCTGCACAACCGTTCGCGCATGAACGTGCCTTTCTACCTGAAGGACGAGAGCAAGAACGAAGCATTCCTGGCCGGCGCCAAAGCGCGCGGGCTGCTGCAACTGAAGGGCCACAAGTCCGTCGGCGGTATGCGCGCATCGATCTACAACGCGATGCCTATCGAGGGCGTGCAAGCGCTCGTAGACTACTTGAACGAATTCGCTGGCCGATAATCTATGAACGACAAACTCAAACCTCTGCGCGAACAGATCGACTCGATCGACGCCCAAATCCTCGACCTGCTGAACCAGCGCGCGCGCGTCGCGCAGGCAGTAGGCCATGTCAAAGCCGAAACCGGCGCGCCGGTGTTCCGCCCCGAACGCGAAGCGCAAGTGCTGCGCGGCGTGGCCGACCGCAATCCCGGCCCGATGGGCAACGCCGAGCTGCAAACCATCTGGCGCGAAATCATGTCCGCCTGCCGCTCGCTGGAAAAGCGCGTCACCGTGGCCTTCCTCGGCCCGGCCGGCACCTACAGCGAACAGGCGGTGTACGAACAATTCGGCACCGCCGTCGATGTGCTGCCGTGCGCGTCGATTGACGAAGTATTCCGCGCCACCGAAGCCGGCACCGCCGAATTCGGCGTGGTGCCGGTCGAGAATTCGACCGAAGGCGCCATCGGCCGCACGCTCGACCTGCTGCTGCATACGCCGCTGACCATCAGCGGCGAAGTGTCGATCGCCGTGCGTCATAGCCTGCTGACCGGCAGCGGCAATATGGACGGCGTCACCGCCATCTGCGCCCACGCGCAGGCGCTGGCGCAGTGCCAGATCTGGTTGAACAACAACTACCCGGACATCGAACGCATCGCCGTGTCGTCCAACGCCGAAGCGGCGCGCATGGCGCGCGACGACCACAAGCTGGCGGCGATTGCCGGCGAACGCGCCGGCGTGCGTTACAGCCTGGGCACCGTCAAGGCCAACATCCAGGATGATCCGCACAACCGCACGCGTTTTGCGGTGATCGGTTCCTTGCAGGCCGGCCCGTCGGGCGAAGACCGCACCTCGCTGGCGCTGGCCGCGCCGCACAAGGCGGGTTCGATTTACCGCCTGCTTGGATCGCTGGCGCAGCACGGCGTGTCGATGACGCGCTTTGAATCGCGTCCGGCGCGCACCGGCACCTGGGAATACTACTTCTACGTCGACGTGCAAGGCCATACGCAAGATCCTGCTGTGGCCAGCGCGCTGGCCGAATTGCAGAGCAACGCTGCCTTCTTCAAGGTGCTGGGTTCCTACCCGGTCAGCCTGACCTGATAATAAAGAGAGACACCATGACCAAGAACTACGGCCCGGAATACATCCGCGCTATCGCTCCTTACCAAGCCGGCAAACCGATCGCGGAAGTCGCGCGTGAATTCGGCCTGAATGAAGCCAACATCATCAAGCTGGCGTCGAACGAGAATCCGTTCGGTGTGCCGGAATCGGCCAAACAGGCCATGGCCGCAGCCGTGGCGGAACTGGGCCGCTACCCGGACGCCAATGGCTTCGATCTGAAAGGTGCCCTGTCCAAGCGTTACGACGTGCCGGCCGACTGGATCACGCTGGGCAATGGCTCCAATGACATCCTGGAAATCGCTGCGCATGCGCTGGTGGAACGTGGCCAGTCGATCGTCTACTCGCAGTACTCGTTCGCGATTTACGCGCTGGCGACGCAAGGAGTCGGCGCGCAGCACATCGTGGCGCCGGCCAAGGCCTATGGCCACGACCTGCCGGCCATGCTGGCGGCGATCCGCGACGACACGCGCCTGGTGTTCATCGCCAACCCGAACAACCCGACCGGCACCTTCATCCCGGCCGCCGAAATCGACGCCTTCCTGGCCAAGGTGCCGTCGCATGTAGTGGTGGTGCTGGACGAAGCCTACAACGAATTCCTGGCGCAGCAAGACCAGTTTGAGTCGGCGGAGTGGGTGAAGAAGTATCCCAACCTGCTGGTATCGCGCACCTTCTCGAAAGCATACGGCCTGGCCGGTCTGCGCGTGGGCTTCGCGATTGCGCAGCCGGCGCTGACGGATCTGCTGAATCGCGTGCGTCAGCCGTTCAACGTCAACTCGCTGGCGCAGGCTGCGGCCATCGCGGCGCTGAACGACAAGGACTTCCTGCAAAAAGGCGCGGAGAACAACACCGCCGGCTACCAGCAATATGTAGCGGCGTTCGACAAGCTGGGACTGGAGTATGTGCCGTCGTACGGTAACTTCGTGCTGGTCAAGGTTGGTGACGACGCCGGCGCCGGCACGCGCGTGAATCTGTCGCTGCTGAAGCAGGGCGTGATCGTGCGTCCGGTGGGCGGCTATGGCCTGCCGGAGTGGCTGCGCGTTTCCATCGGCCTGCCGGAAGAGAATGAAGCTTTCATCGAGGCGCTGACGGTCGCGTTGGCGGAGTAAATGCTGAACAAAGTCGTTATTTTTGGCGTTGGCCTGATTGGCGGTTCGTTTGCGCTGGCGCTGAAGAAGGCCGGCGCGGTGCGCGAGATCGTCGGCGTCGGCCGCTCGGCGACGTCGATGGCGCGGGCGCTGGAGCTGGGCATCATCGACAGCATTGGCGTGAGCGGCGAACCATCGCTGGCTGCCGCGCTGCATGATGCGGACCTGGTGCTGCTGGCCGCGCCAGTGGCGCAAACCGCAGCCATTCTGGCGTCGATAGCGCCGCATCTGGCGGCAGGCACCGTCGTCACGGACGCCGGCAGCACCAAGTCGGACGTGGTGGCTGCCGCGCGCCAGGTGTTGGGTGACAAAGTCGCGCAGTTCGTACCCGGCCATCCGATTGCCGGCCGCGAGACCAATGGTCCCGACGCCGCCATCGACCATCTGTACATCGGCAAGAAAGTGGTGCTGACCGCGCTGGCGGAAAATGACGAGGCGGATGTCGAGCGCGTGGCCGCTGCGTGGCGCGCCTGCGGTGCGCTGATTCATCGCCTGACGCCGGAAGAGCATGACAAGGTGTTTGCGGCGGTGAGTCATCTGCCGCATTTGCTGGCTTACGCGCTGGTGGATGATGTCGCCAACAAGCCGCATGCGGATTTGCTGTTCCAGTACGCCGCCAGCGGCTTCCGCGATTTCACGCGCATCGCCGGCTCGTCGCCGGAGATGTGGCGCGACATCAGCCTGGCCAACCAGCCGGCGTTATTGGCGGAGCTGGACGCGTACATGGCACAATTGACGCAGTTGCGCACGCACCTGGCAGCCCATGACGGCGCCGCGCTGGAGCGCGTCTACAGCAACGCCCAGCACGCCCGTCACCAATGGATCACCGCGATCGAAGCCGCCGAGGCGCCGCAGTCGCCGGATAAAGCAGGATAAAGAAGATAGCCGCCGTCGCTCCCGCGCAGGCGGGAGCCTATAGAACGCGCGCTCAGCATGGATTCCCGCCAGCGCGGGAATGACGGTGCGGGCGCTAAAGGAACAATATGACTCACGAATACCTCGACCTGCAAACGGTCTCCCACGTTGAAGGCACGGTGCGTTTGCCGGGCTCGAAATCCATTTCCAACCGCATCCTGCTGCTGTCGGCGCTGTCGCAAGGGCAGGTCGCCATCGTCGACCTGCTGGCGTCGGACGACACCGCCGTCATGCTGGCGGCCTTGCGCTCGCTCGGCGTGCAATGGACCGAGGAGCAGACCGCCACCGGCACCATCCATCACGTCACCGGCGTGGCCGGCGTGCTGCCGAATAAATCGGCCGATCTGTTCATGGGCAACGCCGGCACCGCGATCCGTCCGCTGACCGCCGCATTGGCCGTCATCGGCGGCGACTACACGCTGCATGGCGTGCCGCGCATGCACGAGCGTCCGATCGGCGATCTGGTCGACGCGCTCAACGCCGCCGGCACCAATGTCGAATACACCGGCAACCCAGGCTTCCCACCGCTGCACATCAAGCAGGGCAAGATCACCACCCAGCGCCTGTCGGTGCGCGGCGATGTGTCAAGCCAGTTCCTGACCGCGCTGCTGATGGTGGCGCCGCTGATGGCCAAGGACCATGCGATCACCATCGATGTCATCGGCGAACTGATTTCCAAGCCCTACATCGAAATCACGCTGAACCTGATCCGCCGCTTCGGCGTGCAGGTCGAGCAGGATGGCTGGGCCTCGTTCACCATCCAGCCCGGCCAGGTCTACCAGTCGCCGGGCACCATCCACGTTGAGGGCGACGCGTCGTCGGCGTCGTACTTCCTGGCGGCCGGCGCGATCGGCGGCGGTCCGGTGCGGGTCGAAGGCGTGGGTAATAACTCGATCCAGGGCGATGTCCGCTTCGCCGCCGCGCTGGCGCAGATGGGCGCGCAGATCACCATGGGCGACAACTGGATCGAAGCCAGCGCCAATGGTCCGCTGAAGGCCATCGATGCCGATTTCAATCACATTCCCGACGCCGCCATGACCATCGCCATCGCCGCGCTGTATGCGGACGGCCCGTCGACGCTGCGCAATATCGCCAGCTGGCGCGTCAAGGAAACCGACCGCATCGCCGCCATGGCGACCGAATTGCGCAAGGTTGGCGCCATCGTGGAAGAGGGTCCGGATTACATCAAGGTGACGCCGCCGGCCGCGCTGTCGCCTGCTACTATCGACACCTACGACGATCACCGCATGGCGATGTGCTTCTCGCTGGTGTCGCTGGACGGCGCCGCGCGCAAGGGCGCGCTGACCCGCATCAACGATCCCAAGTGCGTGAACAAGACTTTCCCTGAGTACTTCGCCGCCTTTGCCAAAATAGCACAATAACCGATATGCCAACTTCCCAGATTCCTGTCATCACCATCGACGGCCCGACCGCTTCCGGCAAGGGCACGGTCGCGCATCGCGTTGCCGACCAGCTCGGCTTCCACTATCTGGATTCCGGCGCGCTGTATCGCCTGACGGCGTTGTCGGCGCTGCGCCGCGCCACCGACCTGGCTGACGAGCATGCATTGGCCAAGCTGGCCGAGCATCTGCATTGCAGTTTCCAGGGCGGCGACATCATCTTGTCGCATGAAAACGTCACCGACGCGATCCGCGCGGAAGAGGTCGGCAACACGGCCTCCAAGATCGCCACTTTCCCGGCCGTGCGCCATGCGCTGACGGGGCTGCAACTGGGTTTCCGCAAGGCGCCGGGCCTGGTCGCCGACGGCCGCGACATGGGCTCGGTGATCTTCCCGCACGCCCAATTGAAGGTGTTTTTGACAGCCTCCGTGGCAGCGCGCGCGGGGCGCCGTTATAAGCAATTGATAGACAAGGGTTTTTCTGCTAATATGGAAGACCTCCTGATGGATTTGCAGGCCCGCGATGACCGTGATACGAAACGGACCATCGCGCCGCTGGTCCCGGCAGAAGGGGCATACGTGCTCGATACCTCGGAAATGAATGCTGATGAAGCAGTCGCCCAGGTCTTGAAATGGTATGCCGGTAGCACCAAGTAGTACCTTTTATTAACCTAACCCAGTTGAAGACGCATACCGCGAACCTTACTGGTAACCTGGAAATACAATGTCTAATATGGAAAGTTTTGCAGCCCTCTTCGAGGAATCCCTGTCGCGTCAAGACATGCGTTCGGGCGAAGTTATTTCGGCTGAAGTCGTTCGTCTGGATCACAACTTCGTGATCGTCAACGCAGGCCTGAAATCGGAAGCTTTCATCCCTGTTGAAGAATTCAAAAATGACCAAGGCGAACTGGAAGTCAAAGTAGGTGACTTCGTTTCCGTGGCCATCGAATCGCTGGAAAATGGTTTCGGCGATACCATCCTGTCGCGCGACAAAGCCAAGCGTCTGGCTTCGTGGCTGGCACTGGAAAAAGCAATGGAATCGGGCGAGATCGTCGTCGGTACCGTGAACGGCAAAGTCAAGGGCGGCCTGACCGTTCTGACCAACGGCATCCGTGCCTTCCTGCCAGGTTCGCTGGTCGACACCCGTCCGGTCAAAGACACCACCCCATTCGAAGGCAAAACCCTCGAATTCAAAGTTATCAAACTGGACCGCAAGCGTAACAACGTCGTTCTGTCCCGCCGCGCCGTCATCGAAGCTTCGATGGGCGAAGAGCGTCAGAAACTGATGGAAACGCTGAAAGAAGGCACCGTGGTCACCGGCGTGGTGAAAAACATCACCGACTACGGCGCGTTCGTGGATCTGGGCGGCATCGACGGCCTGCTGCACATCACCGACCTGGCATGGCGTCGTGTGCGTCACCCATCGGAAGTGCTGACCGTTGGTCAGGAAATCACCGCTAAAGTCCTGAAATACGATCAAGAGAAAAACCGTGTTTCGCTGGGCGTGAAACAACTGGGCGACGATCCTTGGACCGGTCTGTCCCGTCGTTACCCACAAGGCACCCGTCTGTTCGGTAAAGTGACGAACCTGACCGACTACGGCGCGTTCGTAGAAGTCGAGCAAGGCATCGAAGGCCTGGTTCACGTGTCCGAAATGGACTGGACCAACAAAAACGTCGCTCCAAACAAAGTTGTCCAACTGGGCGACGAAGTAGAAGTGATGGTTCTGGAAATCGACGAAGAGCGTCGTCGTATTTCGCTGGGCATGAAACAGTGCAAAGCCAATCCATGGGACGACTTCGGCGTGACCCATAAGAAAGGTGACAAAGTCCGCGGCGCGATCAAATCGATCACCGACTTCGGCGTGTTCATCGGTCTGGCTGGCAACATCGACGGCCTGGTGCACCTGTCCGACCTGTCGTGGACCGAGTCCGGCGAAGAAGCCGTGCGCAAGTTCAAGAAAGGTGACGAACTGGAAGCCATCGTTCTGGCCATCGACGTTGAGCGTGAGCGCGTGTCCCTGGGCGTTAAGCAACTGGAAGGCGATCCATTCAACAACTACGCCGCCATGAACGACAAAGGTTCGCTGGTGACCGGTACCGTTAAATCGGTTGAGCCTAAAGGCGCCGTGATCCAACTGTCGGAAGAAGTTGAAGGCTACCTGCGCGCTTCGGAAATCTCGCGTGACCGCGTGGAAGATGCTGGCACCCACCTGAAAGTCGGCGATTCCGTCGAAGCTCTGGTGATCAACATCGACCGTAAAGCACGTTCGATCCAGCTGTCGATCAAAGCGAAAGACTCGGCTGATACCGCTGAAGCGATGAAGAGCATCGCTTCGGACAGCAGCGCCGCTTCGGGCACCACCAGCCTGGGCGCACTGCTGAAAGCCAAGCTGGACAACAAGAACTAAGAACTAGTCGATGACTAAGTCCGAACTGATCAACCGCCTGGCTGAGCGTTATTCTCAGCTGGTGGCCAAGGATGCGGAATATGCCGTCAAGACCATTCTGGATGCGATGACCAACGCTTTGTCGACCGGTCAACGCATCGAGATCCGCGGTTTTGGCAGCTTTGCCCTCAACAGCCGGCCACCGCGCATCGGACGCAATCCGAAGTCGGGCGATAAAGTGATGGTGCCCGAAAAAAGGGTGCCTCACTTCAAACCGGGCAAGCAGTTGCGTGAACGGGTTGACGCGATGGTCGGGCAACCGATCATCGAGGACTGAAGCATTCCATAGTTAAGTAAAAGCGGCGTCCGATGGATGCCGCTTTTTTTTTGTTGGCCGAGGTGCGATACTGGCACCCTCGTACACCACTCCACAGGACAACGGCTGATGAAATTCATCTCCACCCTTATTGGTTTTGTCATCTTCATCCTGTTTTTCGGCTTCGCGCTGAAGAACACGCAGGAAGTCGACCTGCATCTGTTCCTGCACTATGAGCTGCGCGGCCCGCTGGTGCTGATGCTGCTCGGTTTCTTCGTGTCCGGCGCCGCGCTGGGCGTGCTGGCGCTGACGCCGACCGTGTTCCGCCACCGCCGCGAAACCAATAAACACAAAACCACCATTAACACGCTCCAAAGCTCGGCGCAGCAGGTCACCCGCCAGCCGCAGCCCGACAGCGTCATTACCGAATAACAGCACGAGCACAATAACAAACACATGGAATTTGAACTCTGGTGGTTACTGGGCATCCCGGTCTTCTTCGCCCTCGGATGGCTGGCGGCCCGCGTCGATATACGCCAATTGATTTCGGAGTCGCGCACGCTGCCGCGCGGCTATTACAAGGGCCTGAACTTCCTGCTCAACGACCAGCAGGACCAGGCGGTCGACGCCTTCATCGAGATCCTGCAGCTGGACCCGGAATCGGCCGACATGCACTTCGCCCTGGGTAGCCTGTTCCGCCGTCGCGGCGAGACCGAACGCGCGATCCGCGTGCACCAGAATCTGCTGGCCCGTCCCGACCTGCCGCAGCTGCAGAAGGAGCAGGCGCAGTATGAACTGGGCATGGACTACCTGAAGGCCGGCCTGCTGGACCGCGCCGAGGAAACCTTCAACACCATGCTGCAAGGGCAGTACGGCGTGCAGGCGCGCCGCGCGCTGCTGGAGATCTTCCAGCGCGAGAAGGAGTGGCCGCGCGCCATCGAAGCGGCGATCGGCCTGCAGGAAGCCGGCGCTGGCTCGCGCCAGAAGCAGATCGCGCAGTTCTACTGCGAACTGGCGCAGGACGCGCTGGTGCACCTGCATCCGGAACAGGCGCTGGAGCTGCTGGAGAAGTCGCTGCAGGCCGACCGCGTGAACGTCCGCGCCACGCTGCTGACCGGCGACGCGCAGCTGGTGCAGGGCGATGTCGAAGGCGCGCTGATGACCTGGCGCCGCGTCGAGCAAATCAGCGTGCCACACGTGGCACTGGTGGCGCAGCGGCTGATGGACGGTTACCGCAAGGTGGGACGCCCGCAGGAAGGCGTCAACCTGCTGAAATCTTATCTGGAACAGGCCTCGTCGATCGATCTGATCGAAGTGGTCTACAAGGCGGTGCTGGAACTGGACGGCGTCGACGCCGCCAAGCAGCTGATCTCGAATGAGCTGCGCCGCACGCCGACCCTGCTGGGCCTCGACAAGCTGCTGGAAGCGCGCCTGATGGATGCGCCGGCCAACCTGGTGTCCGAGCTGTCGATGGTGAAGAACCTGGTGCACGGTTATACGCAGAAGCTGGCGCGCTATCAGTGCAGCCATTGCGGTTTCAAGGCGCGCCAGTTCTACTGGCAATGCCCTGGCTGCAGCCGTTGGGAAACTTACCCGCCGCGCCGCACCGAAGAATTGAATGTTATGAATTGAGGTTTAACGCACTATGAAAATCACGATTATCGGCACCGGCTACGTCGGCCTGGTTACCGGCGCCTGCCTGGCGGAGCTGGGCAACGATGTGTTCTGCCTGGACGTTGACCAGCGCAAGATCGACCTGCTGAACAGCGGCGGCATCCCGATCCACGAACCGGGCCTGGAAGAAGTCGTGGCGCGCAACCGCGCCGCCGGCCGCATCCAGTTCTCGACCGACGTCGCCGCTTCGGTGGCGCATGGCGATGTGCAGTTCATCGCGGTCGGCACGCCGCCCGACGAAGACGGCTCGGCCGACCTGCAATACGTGCTGGCGGCCGCGCGCAACATCGGCCAGCACATGACCGGCTTCAAGGTCATCGTCGACAAGTCCACCGTGCCGGTCGGCACCGGCGATCGCGTCAAGGCGGCGCTGCAAGAGGCGCTGACCGCGCGCGGCGTCGATGCCACCTTCTCGGTGGTGTCGAATCCGGAATTCCTGAAAGAGGGCGCGGCGGTCGAGGACTTCATGCGTCCGGACCGCATCGTCATCGGCCATGACAAAACGCCGGAAGGCGAAAAAGCCGCGGCGATGATGAAGAAGCTGTACGCGCCATTCAACCGCAATCACGAACGCACCTTCTGGATGGACGTGCGCTCGGCCGAATTCACCAAATACGCCGCCAACTCGATGCTGGCCACGCGCATCTCGTTCATGAACGAACTGGCCAACCTGGCCGACCGCGTCGGCGTGGATATCGAAGCGGTGCGTCATGGCATCGGCTCCGATCCGCGCATCGGCCACAGCTTCCTGTACGCCGGCGCCGGCTACGGCGGTTCGTGCTTCCCGAAAGACGTGCAGGCGCTGGAGCGCACGGCGCGCCAGTACGATCAGGACTTGCTGATCCTGCGCGCGGTGGAAGCTGTCAACGACAAGCAGAAGCTGGTGCTGGGCCAGAAGGTCATCAAGCGCTTCGGCGCAGATCTGAACGGCCACCATTTCGCCATCTGGGGCCTGGCCTTCAAGCCGAATACCGATGACATGCGCGAAGCGCCGGCCCGTGTGCTGGTGCGCCAGCTGCTGGACGCCGGCGCCACGGTGGCGGTGTACGATCCGGTGGCGATGGAAGAAGCCAAACGCGTACTGGCGCTGGACCTGAACGCGGCCGAACTGGCGCGCGTGCGCTTCGCCACCAGCCCGACCGATGCGCTGAGCGGCGCCGAGGCGCTGGTGATCGTCACCGAGTGGAAGGCCTTCCGCAGCCCGGACTTCGTCAAGATCAAGACGCTGCTCAAGCATGCGGTGATTTTCGACGGCCGTAATCTGTTCGCGCCGGAAGCGATGGCGGAGGCGGGCTTCGAATACCACGGCATCGGCCGTTCCATCCTGACCCGCAGCTGAACGAGGCCTAATGTGACGACGAATCTGGATAAAGTACGCATTCTGGTGGTGGGCGACGTCATGCTGGACCGTTACTGGTTCGGTGACGTTAGCCGCATTTCGCCGGAAGCCCCGGTGCCGGTGGTGCGCATCGCGCGCCGCGAAGCGCGTCTCGGCGGCGCCGCCAACGTGGCGCGCAATGCCGCCGCGCTGGGCGCGCAGGCCGGCCTGCTGGGCATCGTCGGCGATGACGAGGCGGGCGACGAAGTGCAGCTGCTGCTGGAAGACGGCGGCATCCGCAGCTACCTGAAACGCGACGCCGCGATTTCCACCATCATCAAGCTGCGCGTGATCGGCCGCCAGCAGCAGATGGTGCGCATCGATTTTGAAGAAGCGCCGACCGACACCGTGTTGCGCGACAAGCTGGAACAGTTCAAGACGCTGCTGCCGGACTACGATGTGATCGTGCTGTCGGACTATGCCAAGGGCAGCCTGGTGGCGGTGGCCGACATGATCGCCGCCGCGCGCGCGGCCGGCAAGGTGGTGATGGTCGATCCGAAGGGCGACGATTTCACCCGCTACGCCGGCGCCACGGTGCTGACGCCGAACAAGTCGGAATTCAAGCTGATCGCCGGTTCGTGGAGCACCGAGGAGCAGCTGACCGCCAAGGCGCAAGCCATGCGCGCGGAGCTGAAGCTGGACGCGCTGCTGCTGACCCGCTCGGAAGAGGGCATGACGCTGTACACCGACGGCGCGCAGTTCCACATGCCGGCGCAGGCGCGCGAAGTGTTCGACGTCTCCGGCGCCGGCGACACCGTGATCGCCACCATGGCCTGCATGCTGGGCACGGGCGCCGGTTGGCAGCAAGCGGTGGAAACCGCCAACCGCGCCGGCGGCATCGTGGTCGGCAAGCTGGGTACGGCGACCGTTACGCGCGAGGAATTGTTCGCGTCCTGATTGTTCTGGCAACCAGCCCAAGGCCCCGCAGCGGTGAGAACCGTGCGGGGCTTTTTTCTATTTGATGTGATAATTATTTACTAACATCAAGAGGGGAGTGCGAGATGGGCCGTTTTTGGATATTGCTGATGTGGGCCTTGCTGGCGCAGCAGGTGCAAGCGGATACCGTGCAGGAGCGCACGATTGCGTCCGCCACCTCGCCGCATCAGGCCTACCGCAGCGGCAAGCCGGTGACAGTGCACTACGCGCGGCTGGACGGCTATGCCAACCTGGGCGACGGCAACGATGGGCTGCTGGCCTCGCTGAAACAAAGCGTGCAGGATTGCGCCAGGCACAATCCGTCCGCCAAGCCGGTGACGGAATGGCCCGTGCTGATGTGGCCGCACCGGCAGGAAGTCTACGCCACCGCCAACCGCCGCATCGAATATGAAATGGGCGCCACTTTTCTGCTGCATCCGACCGATTGCACGCTGATGAGCGAGGTGGTGTCGAATGCCACGCTGCGTTCGCCCGGCCGCATCTGCATGATCGACCTGGTCAAGAAAATCGCCAGGGGCGACTGCGGCCGCAACGGCCAGGCCGATGCGCCGATCCCGCCCAAGCCGACCGAGAGCCTCGAGCAGGTCATGAAGCGCATGGCGCAGAATCCTGCCATGGCCGCGCAGGTGAAGATCATGGAAAGCGTCACGGCGACCCGCACCGGCGAACGGCGCGTGATCAAGGGCGCCAGCTGCGATGTCTGGCGCCAGAAGATGGGCACGCTGGGCAGCGATTCCACCTATTGCATGTCGAGCGGCGGCTCCTTCATCCCCGCCCAGGCATTCGAGGTGGGCGGCATGGGTGGCTTGATGCTGGACAACGACAATCCCAAAAGCTGGCGCATGCATGCGACCGACGTCAAGATCGACACCCAGGTCAACGACGCGGTGTTCACGCCATATCTGGCGGGTGGTTATACGTTTGAAAAATAAGCGGCTTGATCTGGCTCAGGCGGGCGCGTCAACGCTGGCGTAGTGGTGTCGTTATGGTCGGAGCAAGCTGCGATGGTCGCGCTTGCAGATAACCAAGGAGACATCATGATCAAGCAACTGATACTGGCGGTGGCCGCGCTGGCGGCCAGCATCACGCTGGCCTGGGCCCAGGTCGACGTCAACAAGGCCGACGAAGCCGCGCTGGACAGCGTACGCGGCCTGGGGCCGGCCAAGACCAAGGCCATCCTGGAAGAGCGCAAGAAAGGCGAATTCAAGGACTGGGCCGACTTTGAACAGCGCGTCAAAGGCGTCGGCGAGAAGAGCGCCATTCGCCTGTCGGAAGCCGGCTTGCAGGTGAATGGCAAATCGAAAGACGGCGCCCCGGCCAAGGCGAACGCCCCTGCCAAGACCACCAAGTAGCAGCCAGGCCGCGCACCGGATGACGCCGCGCGCGGCGCATGAGATGATGCGGGCTATGAAAATCTCCCGCATCCTCCACGCCGGCTACGTCTTTGAAAGTGGCGCCACGCAGATCCTGTTCGATCCGGTGTTTGAAAATCCGTTCAGCCGGAACTGTCACGCGTTCCCGGACGCGCGCTTCGACCTGGAGCAGGTACGCCAGCTGCGGCCGGACGCGGTCTTCATCTCCCACTTCCACGACGACCACTGCTCGATGGAGAGCCTGGACCTGCTGGATCGCGCCACGCCGATTTACCTGTACTGCGTCTTCGACGAACTGTTCGCGATGATACGCGCGCTGGGCTTTGCCGACGTGCAGGCGCTGGCGGTGGATGTGCCGGTCACCATTGGCGCCTTCGAAGTGATCCCGCGCCGCGCGCTGGACGCCGATGTCGACTCCATGTTCCAGATCCGCGCCGAAGGCCTGAATGTGCTGAACGTGGTCGACGCGTGGATGGACCCGGAGACGCTGGAACAGCTCAAGCCCTACGCGCCATGGGACATGGTGCTGTGGCCTTTCCAGACCATGCGCGAAGTCGACGTGATCGCGCCTTCACGCGCCGAACCCGGACCGGTGGCGTTGCCCGAAGAATGGCCGCAGCAGTTGCAAACGCTGGCGCCGCGCTACGTGGTGCCGAGTTCCTGCCAGTTCCAGCAGGAGCCGTGGTCGTGGTACAACCGCGCGATGTTCCCGATCACCTATCAGCGCTTTGCGCAGGCAGTGGGCGAGTGGCTGCCGTCGGCGCAGGTGCTGCGGCTGAATCCATCGGTGTCGGTGCTGCTGACTGCCGATGCGCTGACGCCAGCCGCGCCGCTGCCGTGGGTGCTGCCCGTGGGCGATCAGGATATCGATTTTCAATACGACGAAAACATCGTGCCGCCCGCCACCGCCGACATCGCGCGCCACTTCGCGCCGCTGACGGCGGAGCAGGCCGCGCTGGCGCTGGACTTCTGCCGCACTGGCCTGATCGAACGCTATGAAGAAATGGAGCTGCCGGACGACAGCTACTTCGCCACGCCGTGCGTGTGGCAGCTGTCGGTCTACGATCATGCGGGCGGCGTACAGCAGTTCCGCTACCGCGTGCATGGCGACAGCATCGCCCTGGTTGGCGACGACGAAGCGCCGACATGGACCACCGAAATTCCGCTGGCAAAGCTGTACGCCGGACTGGCCCTGGGCGAGTCGCTGACCTCGATGTACATGCGCATCGCCGGCGCGCCGGAAGACGCCGACATCGTCGACGATCCGCTGATTCGCTGCCTGTTCAACGACGCCATCGGCGCCTATCAAGCCGCGCAGCTGCGGCGCCTGGGGATCACGGTATGAAGAAGATGCTTCGCCTGCTGGCGTTATGTGCCGCCACCGCGTTCACCGCAACCGCGCACGCGCAATCGGTCGCCTTCACGTTCGACGACGGCCCGCGGCTGGAGGAGACGCCGCTGCTGTCACCGCAACAGCGCAACCAGTCCTTGCTGGATGCGCTGGCTGCGCACAAGGTATCGGCAGCGCTGTTCGTCACCTGCGGCAACGGTGCCGACCAGCCGGCCGGCTACGCGCTGGCGCAAGCCTGGGGCAGGGCGGGACACGCGATCGGCAACCACACCATGACTCACCCGGACTTGAACAGCACCGACGTCACGCTGGCGCAGTACCAGCAAGAGATCACCGACTGCGACCGCATCACCTCCACGCTGCCGGGCTATCAAAAATGGTTCCGCTTCACCTTCCTGCGCGAAGGCAATACGCCCGAGAAGCGCGACGGCATGCGCGCCTTTCTCGCGCAAACCGGCTACCGCAACGCCTACGTTAGCCTGGACACCAGCGACTGGCGGCTGGACGAAAAATTGAACGAAGTGCTGCGCGCCAACCCCAAAGCCGACCTGACGCCGATCCGGCAAGCCTACCTGTCACACCTGCGCCAGCGCGCCGATGCCTACCGCGACCTGTCGCGCCAGCTGGTCGGGCGCGACATCCCGCAAGTGCTCCTGCTGCACCACAACCTGATTAACGCGCTGTGGCTGAAAGACGCGATCCAGCAATTCAAGGACATGGGCTGGACCATCATCACGCCAGCGGAGGTGTTTGCCGATCCGATCTACCAGCAGCCGCCGGAAAAACAGAACGGCGGCCAAAGCCTGCTGTGGTCCATCGCCCGCAGCAAAAACCAGCGCAAATTCCCCGGCTGGGAGCGCCTGGTGGACGACGGCGATTTCGAAATCGACGCGCTCAAAGCGCAAGGCCTGTAATCATTGCAGCGCCGCAGCAATCGGCATTGTGTTAATCGATGTCCTCCAGCAGATCCCACGAGCGGCGGTATTTGGGCAGGCGGCGTTCCTGTGTGTTCTGCGCTTGATCGTTGGCATGGGCGACCAGGGTGACGGCTGTGCTAAGGGCGTCACTCATGGCCTTGGCGGCGATCGTCATTGCCTCTGCTGCGGTAGCCGGAGCCTTCATAGACGCGCATGCGCAGGCGCGTGCCTTCCGGCAGGAACAGTTGCTTCCATTGATAGCCTCGTTAGGCACCCTATGTATATCCTCCTTGGCTAAATACGATACGATCATGACATGGGCATATTAAGAAACCTCTCCGGCGCGCTTTCGTCTTACCAGCGGCATCTCAATGAGGTGTTGCAGATGATCGCCAGTTCGGACTCGGTTCCGTTGCTGGCCGAATATTCGCGTGATGGTTCCGGCTATGTGCGGCAGGCGGTGCTGGCCCGCTGCGTGGAACTGGCCCGGCCGGAGTTGCTGGCCGTGGTGGCGGAACGCCTCAACGACTGGGTGCCGCAAGTGCGTAGCGCCGCGCGGACCGCGTTGGTGGCGTTGTTACCGTTTGTGCCTGCACCGCAATTGATGGCGGCTCTGCCCATCATACTGCGCTTGCACAGCGTCGGCAGGGGAGATTATGCCGACTGGCTGGAAGACTTTGAGCAGACGCTGTTGCAATCGGTGGCGGTCGACGATATCTGCGCAGCGGCTCGTGGCAGCGATCTTCAAGCTGCGCGCGCCGCAGTGCATTTGCTCGACAAGCACGCCTTGCTCGAACCTGCGGCTGTGATTGAACTCATCCTGCATCGAAGTGACGACATCGTACTTGCCCTGCAAGGTGCCGGCATGTGCAGAAGGCTGGCGCCGGCACAGCAGGAAACGTTGTATCGCGTCGCGGCGCATTCCCACTTCGGCGCTGTCAGAACGGTGGCCCTGCGCGCCTTGCTGAGTACCGCCGGTGTAGACCGCATGGAAATTGCCATCGCCGCGCTAATGGATAAGCAATCATCCGTCCGTCACACCGCCGCGCATTACCTGATCGCGCAGGATTTCGATGTGGCTGCGCATTATCGAAGCTTGTTGGAACAAAGCGACTCCACGGTCAAGCGCCTGCAAATGAGCCTGATCATGCTTGCTGCCTTGCGCGACACTGACAGCCTGCCGCAGGTGCAGTTGTTTGTGCGCAGCGCATATCCAGCGCTTCGCCTGACAGCATTGTCGGCCTGGTTCAAACTGGCGGAGCGTCACAAGGATGCAATTGCATTGGTAGCCATGCACGATGCGTCGCCGCGCGTTCGCAAATTTGCCGTGCAACTGGTGCTGCGCTACGGCGCGTACATTCCGTTCTCCGCCATTCTCCAACAACTGGCCGTCAGCGAGGATGTGCTGCTGGTGATGCAGCTCGCCAGAACGAATCGCTGGAACTGGCTGGAATGTGCAGCGCGTGTTTGCTTGCAGCGCGGCGTGGACGAGGCGCGAAGATTGGGATTGGTGGAGGCATTGGCGGGGTGGCTTACCAGGTCGCAGTGGTACGAGCCAGACCATGAACAGCGCCAGTTCCTGCTATCGGAACTGGTAATGTCTGTGTTCGGCCAGCTCCTATCGCCGCAACAGCTGGTGCTGCTCCAGCACGATTTACTGCGCTAGTCGGGGCCGCTAAAAGCGTTCACCAGTGAAAGCATAGGCCAGCGCTCAATAAGTCTTTTCGACGTTACACGTTGCATGAAGACGTCTGCGCTTGCTCGCGTGGCGTTGTGTCGAAGCTTTAAGTCAAACAGGTCCTGGAGGCCATGCGGCGCAATCACCTCGATGGTATCGTCCGCGTTGAGCTTAACGCCGACACAGGTGGCGTACTCCGGCCAGGTTGCAATCCCATCTTCCAGTGAGCGCAGCGGCGTCACAATTTGGCTGTGCGCTTTCAAGAACCATTTATGGATCAAAGCCTGGTTCGTCACCTCCCAGCGGACCGAGGGGGAGATGGCGAGGAGTCGCCTGGTGAGTTCCTCATCTTGCTTTTCGTTGGCGGACTTGTCGTAATACGTCACATCAACATCATCGTAATGAGACGGCTCACTGAATCCATGTAGATGGTCCCACACCAGTCCCCTCACGACTCCCGCGCCAATACACCAGGATTCCAGATGAAGACTTCTGACCGCTGCCAGCAGCGCCATCAAGGTGGAAGAAGAACGTACCATCCGGCTCAGGCGTTCTTCCAGTTCCTGTTTATGGTCGCTCATCCGGCGTTATTGCGCCACCTTGTCAGCCGGCAGGTTGGCAAGGAACTGGTGGATCTGCGACACCACCGCCGCGCCTTCGCCCACCGCCGCCGCAACGCGCTTGGTGGACGACGCGCGCACGTCGCCGATGGCGAACACGCCCGGCACGCTGGTCTCCAGCGCCGCCCGGGACGGCAGGTCGCGCGGATAGACGCCGTTGGCGAAGTTGGCCTTGCACTGCGACTTGGTGACGTCGAAACCGGTGCGGATGAAACCATGCGCATCGACATCCACGCCGCAGTCGCCCAGCCAGCCGGTATTCGGATCGGCGCCGATGAACAGGAACACGCGGCAAACGTCGTAATCGCATTCCTGCCCGCTCTTCGCATTGCGCGTACGCACTTGCTTCAGGCCGTCTTCGTCACCTTCCAGTGCAACGATCTCGGTGGCGGTGTGCAGCGAGATATTCGGCGTGGCGGCGATGCGGTCGATCAGGTAGCTGGACATGGTGGACGACAGACTGTCCTTGCGGATCAGCATGTGTACCTTCTTGGCATAGCCCGCCAGGAACACCGCCGCCTGCCCAGCCGAGTTGCCGCCGCCGACCAGGATGATTTCCTCCGTCTTGCACAGGTTGGCCTCGACCGGCGACGCCCAGTAGTACACGCCATTGCCCTCGAACTGCTTGAGGTTGGCCAGCGACGGCCGGCGGTAGCGCGCGCCGCACGACAGCACCACGGTCTTGGCCTTGAGCATTTGCAGGCTGCCGCACATTTCCACTTGCAGCGGATAGGTGTCGCACACCAGCCGTCCCGCCGGCGCCGGAATGGCAATCTCGACGCCGAATTTCTGCGCCTGCACGTAAGCGCGTCCGGCCAGCGCGCGACCGGAGACGCCGGTCGGGAAGCCGAGGTAGTTTTCGATGCGCGCGCTGGCGCCGGCCTGGCCGCCGTAAGCGCGGGTTTCCAGCGCCAGCACCGACAGGCCTTCCGACGCCGCATACACGGCAGTCGCCAGCCCGGCCGGACCGGCGCCGACCACGATCACGTCCCACACCTTTTCGGTATCCAGTTCCGGCAGCATGCCGAGGCAGCGGCCGATGTCGACCACGGTCGGATTTTTCTTGACCGCGCCGTCCGGGCACACCACCAGCGGCAGCTCTTCCGACTTCGGTTCGTAATGCTTCATCAGGTCGGCGGCCTGCTGGTCGTGTTCCGGATCGAGTACCACGTGCGGATGGCCGTTGGCCGCCAGGAAAGTTTGCAGCGTGTGAATGCGGCCATGGCCGCGCGGACCGACAATCACCGGTCCGCCAGAAGCCTGCTCGATCAGGCCGACGCGGCGCAGGATCAGCGCGCGCACGATGCGCTCGCCCAGATCGGCATGCGCCACCAGCAACTGGCGCAGCGACTCCGACGGCACCACCAATACTTCCACATCGCCCACCGCATGGCCGTTGCCCAGCGCGGGCCGGCCCGACAGCTGCGCCACTTCGCCGCTGAACTGGCCGGGCAGGTGGGTGGTCACATACGAGGTGTTGCCGAGGCCGTCATAGCGGTTGACTTCGATGCCGCCCTTGAGCACCAGCATCAGGCCGAAGCTGGTCTTGCCGGCCTCGAAAATCGTCTCACGGTCCTTGAAGCAGACCACATGGCCGAAGCGGTGCATGTGGCGGATGTCGGACGCACTCAGCGTCGGGAAAATCTGGTGTGCGCGCTGCTCCAGATCGAGCGTGGTGCGAGGGATCGGCTCGTCCGGAGTTTCTTCCGGCAGGAGTTCGGAGGGGGAGGTAGCCATGGTGAATCCGGGGGTATGAAGATGGTTGCACAAGTGTTGCCAGTCTAGCCGATGCGGCACCCTCCGTGCAAAGTCTTATGAGGTAGTCGGCCGCTTTCAGGCAACTCGGCTAAAATGGTTGTTTTGGCGAACCTACACATAATAAGACGATGGCTTACAAGACCCTGCAAGATACGATCGGTAACACGCCGCTGGTGCAGCTGACGCGCCTGCCCGGCGCCGATGCGGCCGCCCGCAACAACATCATCCTCGGCAAGCTGGAAGGCAACAATCCGGCCGGATCGGTCAAGGACCGCGCCGCGCTGTCGATGCTGATGCGGGCCGAGGAGCGCGGCGACATCAAGCCGGGCGATACGCTGATCGAAGCCACCAGCGGCAACACCGGCATCGCGCTGGCCATGGCGGCCACCATTCGCGGCTACAAGATGTTGCTGCTGATGCCGGAAAACCTCAGCGTCGAGCGCCGCCAGAGCATGGCCGCCTACGGCGCGCAAATCATGCTGACGCCGAAAACCGGCGGCATGGAATACGCGCGCGACATGGCCGAGCAGCTGCAGAAAGATGGCAAAGGCATCATCCTCGACCAGTTCGCCAACCAGGACAACGCCCGCGCGCACTATGAAGGCACGGGCCCGGAAATCTGGCGCGACACCGACGGCCGCGTGACCCATTTCGTCAGCGCCATGGGTACCACCGGCACCATCATGGGCACCTCGCGTTACCTGAAGGAACAGAATCCGGAGATCCAGATCATTGGCGCCGAGCCGGAAGAGGGTTCGTCGATTCCCGGTATCCGCAAATGGCCGGAAGCCTACCTGCCGAAAATTTATGACCGTTCGCGCGTGGACCGCGTGGAGGCGGTGTCGCAGGCGGCGGCCGAGCGCATGGCGCGCCGCATGGCGGCCGAGGAAGGCATCTTCTGCGGTATTTCGGCGGCCGGCGCTTGCGAGATTGCATTGCGCATCTCGCAGACGGTGGAGGACGCCACCATCGTGTTCATCGTCTGCGACCGCGGCGACCGCTATCTGTCCACCGGTGTATTTCCTGCCTAAGCGCCAGCTTAAAACGCCAGCGTAAACGCAACAACGCCCTCGTCCCTTGCGTAAAGGGAGGAGGGCGTGCTGACAGGACTAAGTAACGCGGGCTGGATTAGCCGTTGTTGCTGCCGCCTGGGGTTTCGCCTTCTTTAGGCTTGAATTGCTTGTCGCTGATGCGGAACTTGTTGCGGCGGTCGCCCATCAAGTAACGCAGGTCGCGAATGCTCAGATCGCTTACTTCGTGCATGCGGATCAGCAGCGATGCGCCGACCGGCAGGCGGTGGTGACGGATCTTGCTGATCACAGGCGGTGCGACTTCCAGCGCGCGCGACAGCGCTGCGTCGTTTTTCAGGCGCAGGTTCTCGATCAAAGTATCGAGCAGGCGGTTGGGATTGTATTGCAGCAGATCATCGCCATCCGCATCGTTGTTCATGTCTATGCCGACTTGGTTTGTCATGTCGTCTTTTCCTTCTGTAAAGTTGTCCTGCAAAGTACAACACTCGGAGCTTTGCTGCGTCAATGTCCATCCTTACCAAGGGAGAATTCACACACGGACACGGATTTCAGGATAACAAGTTTCATAATATATACACAATTGTACAACACTCCGCAATCTAATACTCAGCAGCAATACAAAAAAGCTCTTCCCGCATGGTATTGTTGTCGGTCTGCAACATTGTGTGAGAATTATACACCGAGTTGTGTGATAAGCTCAGTCGTGCACGCTTTGTTTATCGATTAAAGTTAATTGTATAACAATTGCGTTGTAAAGCAGCTCACTGAAGGCTGTCAATACCGCAAGTTTGACCAAACTATTGCCAAGTGTCAACAAAACAATACCGCGCATGACTGCACGGTACAAGTCGATTTACGCTTGCTTACATTCCTGAAGCGCTCGTTGACGCCGAAGGGGCAGCTGCAACGCCGCTGCGCGCCAGCTTCACAGTCCGTCCCAACTCCACCACCGACATCGCGTAGAAGTAGCTGCGGTTGTACTGTGTGATGGCAAAGAAGTTGGCGTTGGCCAGCCAGTATTCGGTCGGCTCGGCGCCGTTCTGCAAATCCACCAGACCATACAATTGATCGGGCGCCGGCGTGGCGGTGGTGACGCCAGCCGCGCTCAGCTCGCCGTTGCGGTACTTCGCCACCAGCCCCTGGTTCAGCAGGCTGTCCCAGGCGCGGTTGGGCGACACGGTGGCCGCGTACACCGGCGGTCCGGCCAGCTCGCGCTGCCAGCCGTGCGCCGCCAGGAAGGCCGCCACGCTGCCGATGGCGTCGCTCGGGGAGTTCAGCAGATCGATGGTGCCGTTGCCGTCGAAGTCCACCGCATATTTCATCAGGCTGCTCGGCATGAATTGCGGCATGCCGAGCGCGCCGGCAAACGAGCCTTTCAGCGACAGCGGATCGGTGCCGCTCTGGCGCGCGAACAGCAGCGTGGCTTCCAGTTCGCCGCGGAAGAATTCCATGCGCTCACGGCGCTGCGGCGCTTCCGGATACGAGAACGCCAGCGTGGTGATGGCGTCCAGCACGCGGAAGCGGCCGGTATTGCGGCCATACACGGTTTCCACGCCGATGATGCCGACGATGATTTCGGCCGGCACGCCGTACAGCGATTCGGCGCGGTTGAGCGCCTCGGCGTTGTCGTTCCAGAACTTGATGCCGGCGTCGGTGCGCACCGGATCGATCATCAGCTTGCTGTAGGCTTGCCAGTTCTTCGGCTTGCCGGGCGGCGCCGGCTTGACCAGCTGCACGGCGGCGTCCACATAGCGGACTTGATTGATCAGCGTGGTCAGCTCGGCGCGGTCGAAGCCGTCGCGGCTGGCGATGTCGTCGAGGAAGGCGCGTACCTCTTTCCAGTCGCCGAAGTTGACGAATTCGCCGGTGTAATCGACCGCCGGCGTGGCTTTCTTGACGGGCGCTTTCTTGGCTTTCTTCTTGGACTGCATGCTGGGCGGCAGCTTGTAGCCGTACTGGTCCACCGGAGCGGCGTGGCTGGCGGCAAGGGTGGCTGCGCTCAGCAGCAGGGCGGTGATCAAAGTCTTCATCGGCATAAGGGTAGCAAGGTTGTCAGCGTCGCCAGCGACGCGGAACGTGATTCGGTCCCGCCGGCGCCATACTTCAGCATACCGTACAGGTGTAAAAACTGCTCCATGGCAGCGTGTTTTTCCGTGCTGGCGGGCATGGTCCGCAGCCGCGCCGCATAGCTGCGCGGGCCTTCGGACGGCGCCCGGCCGTAGCCGTGGCGCAGCTGCTGCTTGCAGAAGGCCGCGTACAGCGCCTCCAGCGCATCGGCCGGGCGGCGCGCGCGCTGCCAGCGCAGCACGGCCAGCAAGACCGCCACCAGCACCGCACCGAGTGCCATGCGCCAGTGGCCGAACATGCCGCTTAGTTCCTCAAGGAAACTCCGCTGCCTATCGGGATTGTAATCCAGTACCCATTGATTCCATGAATTATTCAGTGCGGCATAGGCGAATCTGAGTTGCGCCAGCCACGAATCGGGATTGTTTTGCAGGTCCAGCAACGGCGCCAGGCCGAACGGGGCTGGACGCGGCAAGGCGCGCGCCAGGTTGCGCTCGACCCGTTCTGGGGCGACGGCGGCGGTGGGGTCGACGCGCTGCCAGCCGGTTTGCTGGCTCCAGATCTCGGCCCAGGCGTGGGCGTCGGACTGGCGCACGGTGAGGTAGCCGTCGACCGGATTGCGTTCGCCGCCCTGGTAGCCGGTGACCACCCGCGCCGGCACTCCCATGGCGCGCATCAGCACCACGTAGGCACCGGCGTAGTGTTCGCAAAAGCCGGCGCGGGTAGTGAACAGGAAATCATCGACCGCGTTGGCGCCGGTGAGCGGCGGCTCCAGCGTGTAGCTGTAGTCTTGCGTACGGAAGCGGGTCAGTATGGTGTTGCTGAGTTGCTGGACCGGCGCGTCGGCGGGGGCTGCGGCGCGTAGCTGTTGCGCCAGCGCCAGCGTGCGCGGGTTGAAGCCGGCCGGCAGCTCCAGCCAGTGCGTCATGCGCTGCGGGCTTTCTCCGGCCTGTAGCGTGTAGTCCAGATAAGCCGCCGCGTCGTAGCGCACGCGGTGGGTGACCGGTTCGGTAGTGAACTGCTCCATCTCGTCGCTGTCGCGCAGGCGGAAGCCGGGCACGCTGAGATTCGGCGCGGCCAGTTCCAGCAGCGCCAGCCAGCGCGTGTTACTGGGCTCCATGGTGGTTTCGTAGCGCACTGGTGCGCCGCGCGCGTGGATCGCCACTTCCAGCCGTTGCAGGCCGCGTTTGCGCGGCACGCGGGTCCAGGTGCGGCCGTCGTAGTCGCCCAGCACGATGCTGCGCCAGTACAGCTGCTGCTGCGCCGGCACCGCGCCGGCAAAGCGCACGCGGAATGCGATGTCGTCCGACTGCGCCAGCGACGACAGCGTGCCAGGCGCCATGCTGTCGCTCAAGCCCGAGCGGGCGCTGTTGGCGTCGCCCGGCAGTCCCCACAGCGGCCCTTGAATGCGCGGGAAGGCGACAAACAACAACAGCGCTAGCGGCGCGGCCAGCGCGCCGACCTTGAACGTCGTGCGCAGACGGCGCGCCAGCGGCGGCACCAGGCCGGTGTACTGGAACGACTGTTGCGCGGTCAATAGCATCAGCAGCGCCAGCACCGTCCACAGCGCGGTCGGCATCGACTGCGAGTAGAGGAAATTGGTCAGCAGGACGAAGAAGCTTAGGAAGGTCACCACGAACAGGTCGCGTCTGGCGTGCATTTCCAGCAGCTTGAAGGCCAGCAGCAGCACCAGCATGGCGACACCGACCTCGCGGCCCAGCAGCGTGTGATAGCTGCGGTAGACGCCGGCCATGGCCGCCACCGCGATCGGCACCAGCAGCCAGGTTGGCGGCATGCGCTTGCCCAGCCAGGTGATGGCCGCGCGCCACAGCAGCGTGGCGCAGGCGAGGGCGCTGATCCACAGCGGCAGATGGGCGAAATGCGGCGCCAGCACCATCAGCGCGGCGGCCAGCAACAGCAGCGTATCCGACTTGTCGCGCGTCAGCCTTAGCGCCAGCCGTGCGCGTGGCCCGCTGGTCGCGCCATGGGCCGGCCCAGCGGGCTG
>NZ_WWCT01000033.1 GCF_009857605.1 Duganella levis
CGGCCGGCCCTGCGCCGGCCAGCCCGGTGGAAGAAGGGCGCCAGTGCCTGCGCGGCAGCGAGCAGGCGCCGGCCAACCTGCCGCGCGCCTTCCAGCTGTTCAGCGGCGCCGCGCAAAAAGGCGACCCATTGGCCGCCTACTATCTGGGCATGATGTACCAGAACGGCATGGCGGTCGCACGCGACATGAAAACCGCCGCCCACTGGCTGCAATTCGCCGCCAGTCGCCAGACCCCGGCCGCCATGTACGCGCTGGCCAAACTCTATCTCGCCGGCGACGGCGTCAAACGCGACGAACTGGCGGCGCGACGCTGGATCGAAAAAGCCGCCGACCTCGAATACCCGGAGGCCGTGATGGCCATGGCGATCGGCCTGCGCGACGGCTCCATGGGCTTCGAGCGCAACGAAGCGCTGGCCGAAACCCAACTGCGCTTCGCCAACCGCGCCCTCAAGCTGGCCGGCACCAGCCGCTAGGCGCCGCGCGTCTCTCGTCGCGCATCGCTTGCTGCGATGCGGCACATCTATCTGTTGCTGATGAAGTTCTACTAACCTACAATGGGTTTCCGATGGGGCGACTATCCAGCGTACGACTACGATAAAAATCGTTGTATAACAGGAGATGGCACATGAACTTCAAGTTGAACATGCTTGTTGCAGGTCTGGCACTCGGTTTCTCGGCATCTGCCTTGGCGGCAGAGCCCATCAAGATCGGCGTCGCCGGTCCCTTCACCGGCGGCTCCGCGCCGATGGGCGTGTCGATGCGCGACGGCGTCAAACTGGCGGTAGCCGACATCAACGCCAAAGGCGGCGTCCTCGGCCGCCAGATTCAGCTGATTGAACGCGACGACGAAGCCAAACCGGAACGCGGCGTGCAGATCGCCCAGGAACTGATCAACAAAGAAAAAGTCGTGGCCACCGTCGGCTACATCAACACCGGCGTCGCGCTGGCCTCGCAGCGTTTTTACCAGGACGCCAAAATCCCGGTTATGAACAACGTCGCCACCGGCTCCATCATCACCAAGCAGTTCGCCGACCAGCCGGACAACTACATCTTCCGCAACTCCGCCAACGACCAGATCCAGTCGCAGATGATCATCAAGGAAGCGGTCGATAATCGCAAATTCAAGAAAGTCGCGATCCTGGCCGACTCCACCAACTACGGCCAGCTGGGCCGCGAAGACCTGGAAAAAGTGCTGGCCGGCCGCAACATGAAAGCCGTCGCCGTCGAGAAGTACAACATCAAGGACGTCGACATGACCGCCCAGCTGCTGAAAGCCAAGCAGGCCGGCGCCGACGTCGTGCTCACCTACGGCATCGGCCCGGAACTGGCGCAGATCGCCAACGGCATGGAAAAACTCAACTGGAAAGTGCCGCTGATCGGCAGCTGGACCCTGTCGATGGCCAACTTCATCGACAACGCCGGCAAGAACGGCAACGGCACCCGCATGCCGCAGACCTTCATCCAGGACCCCAACACGCCGAAACGCAAAGCCTTCATCGACGCCTACATCAAGGCCTACAACCCGCCGCAGGGCCGCATGCCGTCGCCGGTGTCGGCCGCGCAGGGCTACGACTCGATCTACCTGCTGGCCGCCGCCATCAAGCAGGCCGGCAGCACCGACGGCCCCAAAGTCAAGGCCGCGCTGGAGAGCCTGAGCGAAAAAGTCGACGGCGTCGTTACCACCTACGACAAACCGTACAGCAAGGACAACCACGAAGCCATCAACGCCCAGACCACCGTCTTCGGCGAAGTCAAAGACGGCAAAGTGGTGCTGGCCAAGTAAGCAAGCAAGGCCGCATCGCGCCACTGTGGCCAGACTTGCGCCGATCCGGCAGCAAGCCTGGCCATTTTCTTGTCGTCCAGGGGGCTTACCATGGAAATCCTGTTGCAACTGGTGTTCAGCGGCATCGCGCTGGGCATGATCTACGCCGTCATCGCCTTCGGCTATCAGCTCACCTTCGCCACCTCCGGCACGCTCAACTTCGGCCAGGGGGAGTCGCTGATGCTGGGCGCCCTGGTCGGGCTGAGCCTGGTCGGCACCATCCACGGCGGCCCTTACATGAGCTACCTGCTGATGATCCCGCTGGTGATCGTGTTCGGCGCGCTGCAAGGCATGTTCGTCGAATGGATCGGCGTGCGGCCGGCGATCAAGATCAAATCCGAATTCGGCTGGATCATGTCCACCATCGCGCTGGCCATCATCTTCAAGAACGTCGCCGAAAACATCTGGGGCAAGGACGATCTGACCTTCCCGTCGCCGCTGTCCTCGGCGCCAATCGAAATCCTCGGCGCCAATGTCCAGCCGATGCAGATCGCGGTGGTGGTCGGCGCGCTGGCCATCATGGCGGCGGTCGAAATCTTCAACCGCAAATCGATCTACGGCAAGGCCGTCGTCGCCACCGCCAACGACCGCGACGCGGCCGGCCTGATGGGGATTAACACCCGCGCAGTCATTACCTTTTCCTACGCGCTGTCGTCGGCCGTCGCCGCGTTTGCCGGTGTGCTGGTGGCGCCGCTGACGCTGACCGGCGCCACCATGGGCGCTTCGCTCGGCCTCAAAGCCTTCGCCGTCGCCATCATCGGCGGCCTGACCTCCGGCGTCGGCGCCATTGTCGGCGGCCTGATACTGGGCATCACCGAAACCACCGCCGGCTACTACATCTCCACCGGCTACAAGGACGTGCCGGGATTGCTGCTGCTGTTGCTGGTGCTGGCGATCAAGCCCTCCGGCCTGTTCGGCAAAGCCGCCATCAAAAAGGTCTGACCCATGAACAAAACGATCGTCGCGGCAAGCGTGGTGGGGCTGGCGGTGCTGGTGCTGTATCCGGTGCTGATTCCTAATCCTTACTATATCCATCTATTCGAAACGATCCTGATCTACGCCATACTATTATTTGGCCTCGACATCGTGGTCGGCTACACCGGCCAGGTCTCGCTCGGCCACGCCGGCCTGTTCGGCATTGGCGCCTACGTCACCGGCGTGGTGGTGTTCAAGCTCGGTGCGCCGTTCTGGATCGCCATCCCCGCCAGCGTGATCGGCGCGGCGGTGTTCGGCGCCATCCTGGCGCTGCCTGCGCTACGTGTCACCGGCCCGTACCTGGCCATGGTCACGCTGGCCTTCGGCACCATCATCCAGATCCTGATCAACGAAATGACCTTCCTTACCGAAGGCCCAATGGGCATCAAGATCGCCAAGCCAATGCTGTTCGGCGCCAAGCTGGATGAGGTGCAGTACTACTACATGGTGGCGGCGCTGATGGTGATCTCGCTGATCGTGGTCCACCGCATCCTCAAATCCAACCTGGGCCGCGCCTTCGAAGCGCTGCGCGACAGCCCGATCGCCTCCGACTGCATGGGCGTCTCGGTCTACCGCTACAAGGTGTATGCCTTCATCATCAGCGCCGGCTTTGCCGGGCTGGCCGGCAGCCTGTATGCGTATTCGGAGGAGTACATCAACCCCAGCACTTACACCTTCGAACTGACCATATTGTTCCTGCTGGCGGTCATCATGGGCGGCCGCAAGACCCGCTCCGGCGCCCTGATCGGCGCACTGATCGTGGTCATGCTGCCCAGCTTGCTGGCCGACATCGAACTGTTCCGCCAGATCGCCGTCGCTGCCGCCGTGCTGGGCGTGATCGGCGCCGCACTGGCCATCGCCCGCAAGCGCGCCACCCCGCGCAGCGTCGCCGTACCGCTGATCGCCGCCATCGGCATGGCGGCGTTCTCCTTCAAGTTGGAGAACATCGTCGACTGGCGCCTGACCATCTTCGGTCTGATGACACTGTTCGTCGTCTACTACCTGCAGGACGGCATCGTCGGCTTCCTGCAAGGACTGCTGGGCAGGGCGCGGGTGCATGCGCAGCCGCTGGCTTCAGGCGCCGGCGCCGAACCGTTCCCGCGCGCGCAAGGCGGCAAGGACGGCGACACGCTGCTGTCCGTCGACCAGATCCTGATGCAGTTCGGCGGCCTGAAAGCGCTCAACCAGGTCAACCTGAACGTCGCCCAGGGCGCCGTGCACGGCCTGATCGGCCCCAACGGCTCCGGCAAAAGCACCATGATGAACGTGCTGACCGGGATCTACAAGCCGACCGCCGGCAAGGTCGCCTTTGCCGGCGCCGTCATCTCCGGTCGCACTCCGTCCGAGATCGCGCTGGGCGGCGTCGCCCGCACCTTCCAGAACGTCCAGCTGTTCGGCGAAATGACCGCCACCGAAAACGTCCTGGTCGGCCTGCACAACACCTTCCACTCGAATGTACTGGACGTCATGCTGCAAACCCCGCGCTACAAGCGTGAAGAGCAGGGCGCGCGTCAGCGGGCCGCCAGCATCCTGGAGTTTGTCGGCCTGGCCGACCTGGCCGGCGAAGAAGCGCGCAACCTGCCGTACGGCAAACAGCGGCTGCTGGAAATCGGCCGCGCGCTTGGCCTCAGTCCGCGCCTGCTGCTGCTGGACGAACCGGCCGCCGGCCTGACCGCACCCGACATCAAGGAACTGATGGCCATCATCCGCAAGATCCGCGACCACGGCATTACCATCATCCTGATCGAGCACCACATGGACGTGGTGATGGCCTTGTCCGACACCGTCACGGTGCTGGACTTCGGCCAGAAAATCGCCGAAGGCAAACCGGCCGCCGTGCAAAGCGATCCGAAAGTGATCGAAGCCTACCTGGGCGGCAGCAGTGAAGAACACGGCGGCGCTGGCGTCGCAGCGCACTGACAAGGACACCACATGCTCTCGATCACCAATCTGCATGCCGCTTACGGCAAAGTCGACGTCCTGCACGGCATCTCGCTGGAAGTGCCGAAAGGCAAACTGGTCACCCTGATCGGCTCCAACGGCGCCGGCAAGACCACCACCATGCGCGCCATCTCCGGCATGCTCAAGCCGAAGAGCGGCAAAGTCACGCTGGCCGGTAAGGACATCACCGGCAGCGACTCGCACCAGATCGCCCGCGCCGGGCTGGCGCATTCGCCGGAAGGGCGGCGCGTATTCGCCTCCATGAGCGTCACCGACAACCTGCTGCTGGGCGCCTTCCCGCGCTTCACCCGCGCGCGGCCCAAAGGCGACATCCAGCGCGACCTGGAAAAAGCGCTGGAACTGTTCCCGCGCCTGAAGGAACGCCAGCACCAGCTGGCCGGCACGCTATCCGGCGGCGAACAGCAAATGCTGGCCATGGCGCGCGCCGTCATGCTCAATCCCGACGTGGTGCTGCTGGACGAACCGTCGATGGGTCTGGCGCCAATCTTGGTGGAGGAGGTGTTCCGCATCATCCAGCGCCTGAAAGCGGAAGGCGTGACCATGCTGCTTGTAGAACAGTTCGCGGCCGCCGCGCTCAACGTCGCCGACTACGGCTACGTACTGGAAAACGGCCACATCTCCGTCCACGGCCCGGCCGACAGCCTCAAAACCGATCCCAAAGTCATCGCCGCCTACCTTGGTGGCGGCCACTGACGACGTCTGCCACCGTCGCGCAAGTGCGTTCGGACAACTTAGGAGCTTGCTAATGGCATATGGATTCATGAATATTGCTCGCACCCCGAGCGTGCAGGCCTATCGCGGCAACCGGCAGTACATCAGCACCGGCAATTTCAAGGCCAGTGACCGTGCCTGCATGATCCTGGTCGATTATCCCCGCCGCGCCCGGCTGAAGCGAATTGCGCAGTTGGAGCGGGAGAATGCCTCGTTGCGCGGAAAACTCAACCCGGATTCGCTGTAAACAATCGCTGCGCACCTTGGCGCCGGATTTTTTTTATACTGTCGGTTCGACGAAACGGGAGACAGTATGAAGACGCTGAAGATGGCCGGACGCGCGGTGCCGGCGCTGGGGCAGGGCACGTGGAATATGGGTGAGCAGGCCGCGTGCCGCCAGGACGAAGTGCACGCGCTGCAACTGGGCCTCGACCTGGGCATGACCCTGATCGACACCGCCGAAATGTACGGCGAGGGCGGCGCCGAAGAAGTGGTGGGCGAGGCCATCGCCGGCCGCCGCGACCAGGCCTTCATCGTCAGCAAAGTCTATCCGCACAACGCCAGCTTCGACGGCGTGCAGGAAGCCTGCGAACGCAGCTTGCGCCGCCTGAAGGTCGAGGCCATCGACCTGTATCTGCTGCACTGGCAAGGCCACCACCCGCTGGCCGAAACCTTCGACGGTTTCGAGGCGCTCAAGCAGGCCGGTAAAATCAAGTCTTATGGCGTCAGCAACTTCGACCTGGAGAACCTGGAAGAATCGCTAGCCTACGGCGCTCCGGCCACCAACCAGGTGCTGTACAACCTGATGAAGCGCGGCATCGAGTTTGACCTGCTGCCGTGGGCGCGCGAACGCCAGCTGCCCATCATGGCCTACTCGCCGCTGGAAACCCATGGCCGCGAACAGGCCGTGCTGCTCGGCAATCCCGGCCTCAATGCGGTGGCCGACGCGCATGGCGTCACGCCGGCGCAGATCGCGCTGGCCTGGGTGCTGCATCAGGATGGCGTGATCGCTATCCCCAAGGCCGTCGATCCTGTACACTTGCGCGCCAACCGCGCCGCGGCCGAGATCGAGCTTTCCGCTGGCGATCTGGCCGCATTGGACCAGGCATTTCCGCCGCCGCGCCGTCGCCGCGCGCTGGATATGCGTTAAAAGATAACTAATTATGCTCAATCGACTGAAGCAGCTGTTCTCCCCGAAGGACATCAGCAACCACATCCTGCTCAACGCCTACTGCACCGTGGGCGACTTGCCCAAACCTGCCTTCCCGCATGTGCTGAACGGCCGCCGTGACATCAGCGACGCCGAACTGGGGCCGCACCTGAATGGCTTTATGCATTATCTGGCCGAGCAAAATGGCGGCAAGATGACGCGTACCCGCTATCACGTGATCCGCCACCTGCAGCGCGTGCAGCATCATCTGAGCTTTGCCGTCGATCCGGCCGACATGGCGGCTTTCCACGCCTGGGCGGAAAGCGCCAATGCGCTGCTGTTCATGCAGGATGGCACGGTGCGCGATCCGCAAGGCCGCATGCTGCTGGCCGCCGCCGGCGCGGATGCCGAAGCCAGTACCGGTGCGGTGATGCCATACCCGCCGCAAGCCTGGCAGCGCAAGGCGCGCACCGACGCGCAACTGGCCGCGCTGAAAATCGACGTGCCGGCCGACCTGCCGCCGCTGGTTTCCGAGCTGGAGCTGCGCCTGCGCGCGCCGGAAGATATCCTGCGCCGCATGCTGGCCTTGTTCGTGGTCGCCATCCGCGCCGAATCGTTGACCAGCAATACGCCGATCACCGTGGCCGATTTGCAGCAACGCTTCCCGCCGGCCTTCGCCGCGCTGACCGACGCCGAACGCGCCTTCCTGGCCCAGGAAGCGCCGAGCGAGCAGGAAATCACCCAGTTCCTGTGGCGTTACGAAGCGATCCTGGTGTTGCAATGGGCGTTGGGCTTGCAAGAGGCGTTGCCGTTTGCGGATGCGATTTGCGACGTCGCGTCGATTTCCAGCACCGTTATCGACCGTGGCACCGAAGGCTTGCGCAAGCAGCCGGTGGCGCGCGCGGCGGGCGAGATCCTCGATGCGCTCGACCTGCATTACCGTCTGCACTGGGCCAGCCGCCAGGCCATCCTGAAGAAAGCGCCGGCGCCGGCCGGCATCAACGACGGCGTGCTGCAGGAGCGTCATCACGCGCTGAACTGGCTGGTGCGTTTTGAAGACCGTGAATGGGACGAGGTCGACACACCGACCTGAGCAACGTTCGCTAGCGTACAGAGCAGTTTAACGGTTCGGGTGTAAGCTGATCCTATCGAAGCAATTAATAGGAGTTCAACATGAACCACAAACTGATTACCGCTGCCGTGCTGGCAGCCTTTATTGGCGTAACCGGCGCGGCTTCGGCGCAAGACCGCCATCGTGATGACGACCGCCGCGGCGGCCCGGATTTCAGCCGCTCCGACGAACGTCGCAACGACCGTACCGATTACCGTCAGAATGATCACCAGGATGACCGCCGTGCCGATCATCACGATAACCGCCGTGACGACCGTGGCGCCGGCCCGCGTCACGACCTGCGCAAGGGCGGCCGCCTGCCGCCTGAGTATCGCAACCGCCAGTACGTCGTGAACGACTGGCGCGGCCACCGCCTGAGCGCGCCGCCGCGCGGCTACCAGTGGGTGCAGACCGGCAGCGATTACGTACTGGTGGCCATTACCACCGGCATCATTGCCAGCCTTCTGCTGTCGAATTAATTAATTCAGCGCCTTCTGTTCCTGCACTAGGATGAAGGGGCTGACCACGGAGGCCCATAGCTCGGCGTTTGTATCAAGCCAGCGCTGGGCCTGTTGGTCGTTAACCCGCGCGATCAGGCCGGAATTCATCCATTGCGCGATATTGTCCTTGTCGTCGTGCGAGATGCGCACGGCCACTTCGACCAGATCCAGCGAATTGGCGACCCACACCACATTCCCTTGCGCGAAATGCTTCAGTAGCTCGCTCCATGGCAGGCGCGCCGTTTCGCGATTCACTTTGGCGCGGAGTTCGAGGTCTTTTTCTGGTTTGGTTTGCATATTAAATAATTTCTATCTTCGGTACAGGGCTACCTTGCCATGTTAACCGATAGACCGCGCCTTTGCGAACATTCCCCACCAGGGCAGGGCGGAAGCAGGCCAGGTTGACGCCGCCGTCGCGCCGCACGCTCGGGTAAAGGATGCCGAGCGAACCGCCGTCCAGCAGCCGTTCGGCCAGCGTTTGCGAGGCGACGTAGCTGTCCGCCGCCAGACAGTCGTCGTAGCGCGGCTGGTTGCGCAGGTCGTGGAAGGATGCGGTGAAATCGGCCAGCATGCATTGATACTGCACGCTGTCGTCGAAGCGGTTGATTTCCGCGTACTCCACTGCCTTATGGAAGCTGACTTCCGCCAGCGCCGTCTCGGCGTCAAACGCGCAATACCAGGCGCCGCGCCGGCCGTCGTTGAAGCGGCTGCCCTGCGGATGCGCATAGGTAAACGCGGCGTTGACGATGCGGAAGTTCGGTACGCCGAACACCAGTTCATCGACATTGATGCCGGCCGCGCCGCCATTTTGCGTGCGCAGGCGGGCGTTGGTGGCGTTATCCAGGTCGAACAGGTCGCGCAGGTGGGCGTCGCTGTCGGCCAGCGGCGCCAGCACGGAATCCTCCACGTCCGCAAAGCGGGAGGGCAGCAAACGGCAGGTGTCGAACTGGCGCAGCGCGGTTAAAGGCGGAACGAGGCTGACCGGCACTTACAGTCCTCCGCGGCGGGCGTCCAGCAATTGGCGCACGGTTTGCATGGCCAGCAGGCCGCCGCCCAGCATATAGGCCAGCGGCGTGCGGCCTTCAAAAATCTGGTTGTTGTTGGGCAGGCTGATCCATTCATCGGCGAGCTTGTCGCCGTAGATGATGTGCAGCGCCTTGTAAATGCCCAGCAGGTAGGAAATGCGCGTGATGCAATCGACTTCCAGCGTGCGTTCCGGGTTTTTCTTCCAGTCGTAGTAGGCGCTGTTGGACAGGCCGCCCAGCAACTGACGTGCATCTTCGTCGCGCACCTTCCAGGTGGCGACCAGCTTGAAAAAGCCCTTCAGGGCCGACTGCGACAGCCGTTCGCGCTCGGCCTTGGCGTTGAGATCCACCAGTACGGTCGGCTCGAAGCGGCTGCGAGGGTAGGCATAGTTCAGCATAAATCCTCCGGTAATGGATTCTTTATACTCCGTTTTCGGATGAATTGCAATCCGATTTCGTTATTTCGCTTTTTCGTAGGTGCCGCTGAAACCGTTCGGATCCGCCGCGCGCAGTTGGCGGCCTTCCACGGTCAGCATCATGGTTTTGAAGGCAGAGGGGATGATGGCCTGCGGGTTGCTGACGGTAAAGCCGGCCAGCCGCGTTTTGGCGCGCGTTGGCGGCACAGCGATCCACTGGTACGGCTCTTTCGAACCCTTCATGCGCAGGCCGGCGCGCTTCCACTGCTCACCGGCGGGCATGTTGACGATGGTGTCGCCGTTACCCTTGCTTACTGCTGTTGCTGTCTTACCGCTGTTGCTCTCAAAGCAGACCTCAACGTCTGGCAGTGGACCCTGGTGTGGAAAACCGACAATCGCGATCCACAAACCGGCTTCGGCAGGCTTGGTTTTGCCATAGTCGTCATCATCGAAAAGCTTGAAATCAGGCTTGCCTTGCGCTGCGCTAGTCAGCGTGACTTTACCGTCCTTGAGTGTCCAGGTCACACCGCCTCGGCGTGCTCCACCAGTAGTTGCACTTTCGTCACGCCATTGTACTCGTTGGCGTCCAGCCGGAAGGCGACTTTGGCGCGGTCGCCCAGCGCGTCGGTGTGGCCGAACCAGATGGCGTCGTAGCGGGCGCCGTTTTTCTCCAGCAGCAGCTTGAGGTGGCGCTCTTTCAAAATACGCTGGCTGACCACGCGGAAATCATCGCAGAACACCGGTGGCGCAAAGCCCTGGCCCCACACCTGGCCGGCCATCAGTTCGATGAAATTGGTGGTGTAGTAGGCGTCTTCCAGCGGGCCGTCGGTTTCGACCACGCGTTCCAGCTGCTGCTTGCTGAGCCAAGCGCGACCCACTTCCTCGAAGGCCTTGGCGAAGGCGTCGAAGGCGTCGGCGCGCAGCGTCAGGCCGGCCGCCATCGCATGGCCGCCGAATTTATCGATCAGCGACGGCGCTTTTTTATACACCAGGTCCAGCGCATCGCGCAGGTGGAAGCCGGGAATCGAGCGGCCCGACCCTTTGATCCAGCCGTCCGCGCCGGGCGCGAAGGTGATGGTCGGGCGGTAGAACTTTTCCTTCAGGCGCGAGGCAACGATGCCGATCACGCCCTGGTGCCAGGAGTCGTCGAACACGCAGATGGTGCTGCTCTCGGCCGGCTCGAAGGCATCCAGGTGCAGCAGCGCCGCGTCCTGCATGTCGGCTTCGATCTCGCGCCGTTTCAGGTTGATTTCGTTGAGCTGCTGCGCCAGTTGCCATGCGCGGTCCTCGTCGTCGGTGACCAGGCATTCGATCCCCAGCGACATATCTTCCAGCCGGCCGGCCGCGTTCAGGCGCGGGCCGAGCGCGAAGCCCAGGTCGAACGGATTGGCGGTGCGCGGCTCGCGGCCGGCCACGCGGAACAGCGCCGCCACGCCGGCGTGCATGCGGCCGGCGCGCATGCGTTTCAGCCCTTGCGCCACCAGGATGCGGTTGTTGGCGTCCAGCTTGACCACGTCGGCCACGGTGCCCAGCGCCACCAGGTCCAGCAGGTTGTCCAGCTTGGGCTGCGTTTGCGCGTCGAACACGCCGCGCTTGCGCAACTCGGCGCGCAAGGCCAGCAGAACATAGAACATCACGCCGACGCCGGCGATATGCTTGCTCGGGAAGCCGCATTCCGGCTGGTTGGGATTGACGATCACGCGCGCAGCGGGCAGGGTATCGGCCGGCAAGTGGTGGTCGGTTACCACCACTTCGATGCCGCGCCGGCTGGCTTCCGCCACGCCGTCAATGCTGGCGATGCCGTTATCGACGGTAATGATGATGTCCGGCTGCTTTTCGCGCGCCGTCAGTTCGACGATTTCCGGCGTCAGGCCGTAACCGTATTCGAAGCGGTTCGGCACGATGAAGTCGATATCGGCGCCCATGGCGCGCAGCCCGCGCAGCGCCACGGCGCAGGCGGTGGCGCCGTCGCAGTCGTAGTCGGCCACGATCACCATGCGCTTGCGCGCGCCGATGGAGTCAGCCAGGAATACGGCGGCGGCGTCGATGTGCAGCAGGCCGGATGGCGGAATCATGGACGCCAGCTCGCTCGACAGCTCTTTCGGATCGGTCAGGCCGCGTGCGGCATACAGGCGCGCCAGCACCGGGTGGATGCCGTTCTGGCGCAGCATTTCGGATTCGCGGAACGGGATGTTACGGGTGGCGATACGGGTCATGATTGCTTCAACAAAGGATTCAGGGTCGGCTGGCGCCAGAATTTGCGTTGCGCCAGTTTGCTGCTGGTGATGGTGCTGGTGCCGAAACGGTGGCTCAGCACCAGCTTGACGTTGCCGATGCGGCCGTCCTTCAACGCGGCCAGCAGCGGCGCAAACCATTCCTGCTCGAGGCGCTGCATGCGCGCCAGCCAGTCGGACCAGTCGCCCACTTGCGCCGGCGCGATCAGGTCGGCCAGCATCGCCGCGCCCGGCTGGTCTATCAGTTGCTGCGCGGTCGGCTGGTGCAGTTCCGGCGCCGCCAACGTCGCCATCCATGCGGTGTCGGCGCTGATAGCCACTCGGCCGCTCGGCGCTGCCGGACCGGCGCCGCCCCACAGCCAGCAGGAATTTACCGGTTGCAGGCCGCGCGCCTGGCGCGCTTCGTTGATCGGATGTTCATGCCACAGCATCTGGATTTCGTTTTGCAGCTTGCGGAAGGCGCGCGCGTGATCACCCTCCGGCAGCCAGTCGCCCATGCTCTGGGTGGTGGCGGCGTCCGGCGAGGCGGTGCTCAGGCTGGCCCATTCGTCGGCGCGCACAAACCACAGGCCGGGGGCGCCGTGCAGCAGCGGCTTGCCAATATCGTCGAAATACGGCCGCGCCACCTCATATAGGGCGAGCGAATCGGCCTGGCTCAGTTGCAGGCCGCGCAGGTCGGTCAGCAAAAAATGGGTGCGCGAGATTTGTACATAGGCTGGTTGCAGCATGAACCAATGGCCTTGCTCAGCCTCCGCCGCCAGACCGCAGCCGCGCATGCAGGCGGTGGCCAGCGCAGCGTTGTCGCCAAGGCCCAGTGCATGGCTGAGCCATGCTTCGTGCGGCAGCACGCGGCTATTGTTGTCGAACTCACTATATTGCAGCGTACTGTGGCGGCCCAGAAGAGCGGCCAGCGCCGGCGTCTTCAGGGCGCGTAGCAGGTCTTTGGCCAGTTCAGGCGGAGGCAGGGCAAAGGGCAGGGCCAGGGTAATGTCATTCATCCCGAGATTGTAGGGCATAGCGGCTCTTGATGAATTAATTCTTTGTGGAAACAATAATTACGAAAAAACCACAGCGTTGCTAAAATAATTAATTATTGTAAGTAAATGTTCGCTATAATTGCGACAACTTAGATGCACATTAGGTATCACTCTAAAAAATAGTGATACCGGTTCCCGGTAATACCTGCCACTGCCTACCCAATCAGCGTAGCAGCCGTGACGGCCCGATTTATAAATCCAAAAACTATTTTTGAAGGCCTTGTATGAGCTCGATCAGTCTTGCCACCACTATTCACATTTGCGAAGATACCAACGGTACTTTTGACATCCGCGACCTGCTGGCCAGCGCTGGCTATACTGCAAGCACTGCGTTGACGATCAACGCCATGTCGGTGATCCTGCCCGACGGCACCATCAGCAGCAAAGACACGCCTCTGATGGGCAAGGTTGACGCCGACACCATCTACGTGCGTCCCGGCCAGTGGGCAGAGAACTACAACGGCAAGTTTGCCACCTTCGAATTTGTGCTGGACCAGGGCCCTAACGTCCTCAACAACATCACCCTCAGCCTGCAGGTGGTGGTGGACCCGGTCAACGATGCGCCGACCGGCGCCGACAAGACCTTCAACCTGAGCGACGGCCACGCGGTCGCGCTGACCCAGAACGACTTCGGCTTCGTCGACAAGGTCGAGCATGACGCCTTCCAGTCCGTCATCATCACCTCGCTGCCGACCGCCGGCAAGCTGACGCTGAACGGCGCCGCCGTGGCCGTGGGCGCGGAAATTTCCGCCGCCGACATCGCTGCCGGCAAGCTGGCCTTCGAGCCGAGCCAGAGCACTTCCGGCAGCTTTGACGTCGGCTTCAAAGTGCGCGATGCGGGCGGCCTGGTCGGCTGCGGCGCGGCCGACACCAGCGCCACGCCAAATTACCTGACCTTCAAAGTGCCACAGGCGCACCTGGGCGATTTCGTCTGGGAAGACACCAACGGCAACGGCGTGCAGGACAGCGGTGAAGCGGGCATCGCCGGCGTCACCGTGCAGCTCAAGGATGCCGGCGGCCAGGTGGTTGCCAGCACCACCACCGATGGTTCGGGCGCCTACCACTTCGACGTCAATGCCGGCACGTATTCGGTCACCGTACAAGCGCCGGCCGGCTATGTCGCCACCCAGCAGGGGCAGGGCGGCAATGACGCCACCGACAGCGACATCAACGCCGCCGGCAGCACCGCGCCGATCGCGCTGGCGCCGGGCGAAACCAACAACAAGGCCGACGCTGGCCTGTACCGTCCAGTCTCGCTGGGCGACACCGTCTGGTACGACACCAACCGCAATGGCGTGCAGGACAGCGGTGAAGCCGGCGTGTCCGGCGTCAAGGTCACGCTGCTGGACGCCAACGGCAATGCGGTCGCCGGCGCCACCGCCACCACCGATGCCAGCGGCCATTACCAGTTCAGCAACCTGAAGCCCGGCGCCTACAGCGTGCAGTTCGACCAGACCACGTTGCCGGCCAACTATTTGCTGACCGCGCAGGGCCAGGGCGGCGACGCCACCAAGGATTCCGACGCCGACGTTACCACCGGCAAGACCGCGCAAGTGACGCTGAATTCGGGCGACAGCAACCAACACCTGGATGCCGGCATCGTCATCAAGCAAGCCACCGTGGGCGACCGCGTGTGGGAAGACGCCAATGGCAACGGCGTGCAGGACGCGAACGAGCAGGGCATCGATGGCGTGCAGGTCGCGCTGAAGGACAGCAGCGGCAAAGTGGTCAGCACCGTCACCACCCATGACGGCGGCCAGTACAGCTTTACCGTCGATCCGGGCACCTATTCGGTATCGGTCACCGCGCCGAACGGCTACGTTGCCACCGGCGCCGGCAAGGGCGGCGACGCCGCCGCCGACAGCGACATTGACGCCAGCGGCAATACCTCCGCCATCACGCTGACGCCGGGCCAGGTCAAGACCGACGTTGACGCCGGCTTTTACCGTCCAGCCTCGCTGGGCGACAAAGTCTGGCTGGACGCCAACCGCAATGGCGTGCAGGACAGCGGTGAAACGGGCGTGGCCGGCGTCAAGGTCATCCTGCTGGACGCCTCCGGCAACCCGACCGGCATCACCGCCACCACCGATGCCAGCGGCAACTACAGCTTCAACGATCTGAAGCCAGGCACCTACAGCGTGCAGTTCGACAAAGCTTCGCTGCCGGCCAACTACGTGTTCACCACCGCCGGCCAGGGCGCGGCCGATACCGGCTCGGATGCTGACGTCACCACCGGCAAGACCGCGCAAGTCACGCTCAACTCGGGCGACCACAACCATGACGTCGATGCCGGCATCGTGGTGGTGCAGGCCACCGTGGGCAACCGCGTGTGGGAAGACACCAACGGCAACGGCGTGCAGGATACCGGCGAGCAGGGCGTCGATGGCGCCACCGTCTCGCTGAAGGATGCCGGCGGTAATGTGGTCAGCACCGTGGTCACCCACGACGGCGGCCAGTACAGCTTTACCGTTGATCCGGGCACGTATACCGTGTCGGTGGCGCCGCCGTCGGGCTATGTATTCACCGGCACCGCCAAGGGCGGCAATGGCGCGCTGGACAGCGACGTCAATGCTTCCGGCAACGCCACGGTCACGCTGGCCTCGGGCGACGTCAACAACGACATCGATGCCGGCGTCTACCGTCCGGCCTCGCTGAGCCAGGTGGTCTGGTTCGACGCCGACCGTGATGGCCGCCTGGACAACGGCGAAACCGGCGCCGCCGGCGTCAAGGTCATCCTGCTGGACGCCAACGGCGTTGCCGTGCCGGGCGCCACCGCGACCACCGATGCCGATGGCCACTACCAGTTCACCAACCTGACCCCAGGCAAGTACAGCGTGCAGTTCGACAAGAGCAGCCTGCCGGCCGGCTACGACTTCACCTCGGCCGCCCAGGGCGGTCCGGGCGGCATCGGTTCGGACGCCGACACCGGCACCGGCAAGACCGCGCAAGTCACGCTGGCCTCGGGCCAGGACCTGACGCTGCGCGCCGGCCTGGTGATCCAGCAAGCCACCGTGGGCGACCGCGTGTGGGAAGACACCAATGGCAACGGCGTGCAGGACAGCGGCGAAGCCGGCATCGTCGGCGTCAAGGTCGACCTGAAGGACGCCAACGGCAACATCGTCAAGACCACCACCACCGGCGCCGACGGCAAATACAGCTTCACCGTCGATCCGGGCAAATACACGGTGTCCGTGACGGCCCCAACCGGCATGACCGCCACCGACCAGCACAAGGGCGTGGACGCGGTCGACAGCGACATCAACGCCAGCGGCCAGAGCGATGTCATCACGCTGAGCGCCGGCCAGACCAACAACAACGTTGACGCCGGCTTCTACAAAGGCGCCACGCTGGGCGACCGCGTCTGGCTGGACAGCAACAAGAACGGTGTGCAGGATAGCGGCGAAACCGGCGTGGCCAACGTCAAGGTGATCCTGCTGGACGCGTCCGGCAACCCGACCGGCACCACCGCCACCACCGACGCCAACGGCAACTACAGCTTCGCCAACCTGAAGCCAGGCACCTACAGCGTGCAGTTCGACAAGGCCAGCCTGCCGGCCAACTACGTGTTCACCGGCGCCGACCTGGGCGGCAACGACGCCAAGGATTCGGACGCCAACGTCACCACCGGCAAGACCGCGCAAGTCACCCTGACCTCGGGCCAGGTCTACAGCGACCTGGACGCCGGCATCGTCGCCTTGCCAGCCAAGCTGGGCGACTTTGTGTTTGAAGACAAGAACGGCAACGGCGTGCAGGATGCGGGCGAAGCCGGCATCAGCGGCGTATCGGTGCAACTGAAGGACAGCACCGGCAAAGTGGTGCAGACCACCACCACCGGCGCCGACGGCAAGTACAGCTTTACCGCCGATCCGGGCACCTACACCGTGTCGGTCACCGCGCCGAAGGACTACTACTTCACCGGCAAGGATGTCGGCGCCGACGACACCGTCGACAGCGACTTCAGCAGCGCCGGCCAGAGCGCCGCCGTTACCCTGAAAGCGGGCGAGGTCAACACCACCGTCGACGCCGGCCTGTACAAGCTGGGCAGCATTGGCGATCGCGTCTGGCTGGACAGCAACAAGAACGGCCTGCAAGACAGCAGCGAAGCCGGCCTGTGCGGCGTCAAGGTCACGCTGCTGGATGCGGACGGCAAGCAAGTCGGCGCCAGCGTCACCACCGACGCGAACGGCAACTACCAGTTCAGCAATCTGAAGCCGGGCAATTACACCGTGGTGTTCGACAAGGCCTCGCTGCCGGAAGGCATGGCGTTCACCACCGCCAACGTCGGCAGCAACGACGCCATCGACTCCGACGTCAGCGCCGCCGGCGTATCGCATGTGGTCAAACTGACCTCGGGCCAGATCGACAAAACCGTGGACGCCGGCGTGGTCGCCGCCGCCACCATCGGCGACCGTGTTTGGCTCGACAAGAACGCCAACGGCATCCAGGATGACGGCGAAGTCGGCAAATCCGGCGTCACCGTCGAACTGCGCGACAGCAATGGCGCCGTGGTCAAGACCACCACCACCGACAGCAACGGCAACTACAAGTTCTCGGTGGAAGCGGGCACTTATTCGGTCGGCATCAAGGCGCCAAGCGGCTTCGTGATCACCGCCAAGGACCAGGGCAACAACGGCGCCGTCGACAGCGATGCCGACGCCAGCGGCAACCTGGGTTCGGTCACCGTGAGCGCCGGCCAGAGCGTTACCACGCTGGACGCTGGCCTGTATCAAAAAGGCGAAATCGGCGACAAGGTCTGGTACGACAGCAATTGCGACGGCATCCAGCAGAGCGGTGAAACCGCCGCCAAGGGCGTCAAGGTCACGCTGTTGAATGAAAAAGGCGTGGCCGTCGCCACCGCCACCACCGACGCCAACGGCCTGTATTCGTTCACCGATCTGACGCCGGGCAAGTATTCGGTCAAGTTCACTGCGCCGGACGGCTACGTGTTCGCCAAGCAGGACCAGGGCAGCAACGACAGCGTCGATTCCGATGCCGACAGCAACGGCCTGACCTCGCAGTTCACGCTGAGTTCCGGCCAGGTCGACAAGACCCGTGACGCCGGCCTGGTCAAGGCCGCCAGCATCGGCGACCGCGTATGGGAAGACAGCAACTACAACGGCGTGCAGGACAGCGGCGAGAAGGGCGTTGACGGCGTCACCGTCAAACTGTACGACGCCAGCGGCGCGCTGAAAGCCACCACCGTCACCCACGACGGCGGCCAGTACCTGTTCGACGATCTGCAGGCCGGCAACTACAAGGTGGAAGTGGTCAACAACAGCGGCTGGTACTTCACCAAATCCGGCGTCGGCAGCGACGCCAAGGATTCCGACATCACCACGATCTCGGGCAGCAGCGGCAAGACCGACCTCATCACGCTGGCGACCGGCCAGAACCTCACCACCGAGGACGCCGGCATCTACCGCAAGGCCAGCATCGGCGACAAAGTGTGGCGAGATGCCAACCACAACGGTATCCAGGACAGCGGCGAAGAGGGTATCGGCGGCATCAGCGTCTCGCTGTTTGATGCGGTGACCGGCAAGCAGGTCGGCACCACCATCAAGACCGATGCCAGCGGCAACTACAAATTCACCGACCTGAATCCGGGCGACTACTACCTGGCGTTCGACAAGAGCAATGTGAAGGTGTACTTCGCCTCGGACAAGGGCACCTACAACATGAACGACTGGAAGTGGGGCGTGAAGAACGTCGGCAGCAACGACGGCATCGATTCGGACGTGGCGGGCGACGCCAAGAATACGGTCAACACCACCAAGACCGACACCATCACGCTGACCTCGGGCAAGAACGACATGAGCTGGGATGCCAGCATCACGCCGATTGCCATCGACCTCAACGGCGACGGCATCCACACCATCGCTCGCCAGGATATGACCGGCAGCTTTGACTTGCTGGGCACCGGCAAGGCGATCCAGTCGGGCTGGCTGTCGAAGGAAGACGGCTTCCTGGCGATCGACAAGAACGGCAACGGCCAGATCGACGACATCAGCGAACTGTTCGGCGGCGCCAGCAAAGGTTCGGGCTTCGCCAAGCTGGCCACCTACGACAGCAACGGCGACGGCGTGGTCGATGCCAAAGACGCCAACTTCGGCGAGCTGCGCATCTGGCAAGACGCCAACAGCAACGGCAAGACCGACGCTGGCGAGCTGATCACCCTGGCGCAAGCTGGCGTCACCAGCCTGAAGGTCGCTTACACCGAGCTGCCTTTCCTGGACGCCAACAACAACCTGCACCTGGAGCGCAGCAGCGTCACCATGAGCAACGGCAAGACGGCGGATATGACCGACGTCTACTTCAACGTCGCCGCCAGCGACGCGGCAGCGGCCGGCGTCACGGCACCGACTATCGCTGACCTGTTGCAGGACAGCACACCGGCGGTGCAACTGGTGGGCCAATGCCCTGTTGTTCACGCTTAACTTTTTTACGCCTTACCGACCGAGAGAAAATGACTATGAAAATCAAGCATGCACTGAACACCGCAGCACTGGCGCTCACCCTGGCGTTCGCCGGTACCGCTCACGCCACGCAACAGGGCGACCAGTACACCACCACCAAGTCCTACAGCACCAACGAACTGTTGGTCGATCTGGATGGCAATTCGATCAAGTCGCCGGCGCCTTTCGCTGTCATCGGCGTGGCGACCTACGAGATGGTTAACAACGCGGATGCGCGCCAGACTTTCCTGGCCTACTGCTTCCAGCCAGAGATCGACAAGACGGCCAGCACTTACACTGCCACCTACTGGGCCGGTACCTCCCTGGTCAGCGACAAGGTGCGCGCATTGTATGAAACGTCGTATGCCAGCACGATCGGTAACGTCGAGCGTCAATTCTCGTTCCAGCTGGCGCTGTGGGAATTGAAAGCCGACGACGGCAGCTTGGCAAAAACCGACACCGGCCTGCAGTACTTCAGCGTGACCAGCACTGGTGCATTTACCGATGCCCGCGTCACCCTGGCAGACGAGATGCTGACCAAAGCCGCCGATCACAAGACGCTGGACGGTACTTATCTGTACACGGTGTTCACCGCCAAAGACTCGCAAACGCTGATCGGCGCCGCGCCGGTGCCGGAAGCGGACACCTGGGCGATGCTGGCAGCGGGCTTGGGCCTGGTGGGCTTCGTTGGCCGCCGCAAATCGAAAAAGAGCGAAAAATTCGCCGCTTAAGAAGATCTTAAGATCCTCCGCCGCGCCCGCAGCCATGCTGCCTGGCGCGGTTTTTTATGGGCGCAAAGTTCGGTGTTTCACCCATGAAAGTGCGTTTGTATGGCACACTTCGGGCTAATTTCGTGTGATCCCTTCCGGAGCCTATGAGTATTGTGAAGAATCTGCCGTTCGAATGGCTGGTCGGCCTGCGCTACACGCGCGCCGGCAAGCGCAGCGGACGCAATAGTTTTATATCGTTTATCTCGCTGATCTCCATGGCCGGCATTGGCCTGGGTGTGGCCGCGCTGATCGTGGTGCTGTCGGTGATGAACGGCTTTCAGAAGGAAGTGACGGACCGCATGCTGTCCGTGCTGGCCCACGTGGAAATCTTCGACAACAGCGGCGCCATGCCGAACTGGCAGCAGGAAGCCGTCGACGCCCGCAAGAATCCGGAAGTGATCGGCACCGCGCCGTTCGCCGAAACCCAGGGCATGCTGGTGCGCGACGACGTGCTGCGTCCGGCCATCATCCGCGGCGTGCTGCCGGCCCAGGAACCGCAAGTCTCCGACGTCGCCAGACAAACCAGGCGTGGCAGCTTCAACGCGCTGCAACCGGGCGCTTACAATATCGTGCTGGGCATCGAGCTGGCGCGCGCGCTGCGCGTCAACCTGGGTGAGAAGGTAACGCTGGCGCTGGCCCAGGGCCAGCCGACACCGGCCGGCGTGCTGCCGCGTTTGCGCTCGTTCACCGTGGTCGGCATCTTTGAAGCAGGGCACAACGAGTTCGATTCGTCGCTGGCCTTCGTCCACCTGACCGACGCCGAAAAGCTGCTGCGCATCGACGCCCCGGCCGGCCTGCGCCTGCGCCTGAAAGACATGAATCGTGCGCCGGAAGTGGCCAAGGAGTTGAAGGCCTCGATGCCGGGCGACCTGTTCGTGCGCGACTGGTCCAAGCTCAACGCCAACTGGTTCGCCGCCGTGCAGACCGAGAAGCGCATGATGTTCATCATCCTGACGCTGATCATCGCGGTGGCCGCCTTCAACCTGGTGTCGACGCTGGTGATGACCGTGACCGACAAGCAGGCCGACATCGCCATCCTGCGCACGCTGGGCGCGTCGCCGCCGTCGATCATGAAGATCTTCATGATCCAGGGTGCGCTGGTCGGCATCCTCGGCACCGCCCTCGGCGTGGCCGGCGGCGTGCTGGTGGCGCTGAACATCGATGTGATCGTACCGTTTATTGAACATTTATTGGGAGTGCAGTTCTTGTCCAAGGATATCTACTACATCAGCACCGTGCCGTCGGACTTGCGCTGGCCGGACGTCTTCAAGATCGGCGGCGTGGCCGTGATCCTGGCGTTTGTCGCCACGCTGTATCCAAGCTGGTGGGCCGCCCGCGTCAAACCTGCGGAGGCACTGCGCTATGAGTGAACCAGTCGTCCTGTCCTGCCGCAATCTCGGCAAGACCTTTACCCAGGGCTCGTATTCGGTGCAGGTGCTGGCCGGCATCGATCTCGATGTGCGGCGCGGCGAACGCGTGGCCATCGTCGGCGCCTCCGGCTCCGGCAAATCGACGCTGCTGCATTTGCTGGGCGGCCTTGATACGCCGACCAAGGGCAGCGTCACCTTGCAAGGCAAGGACTTCGCCAGCCTGAGTGAAACCGCGCGCGGCGACCTGCGGAATAAGTCGCTGGGCTTCGTCTACCAGTTCCATCACCTGCTGCCGGAATTCAGCGCGCTGGATAACGTCGCGATGCCGCTGCTGATCCGCCGCCTCAAGCGTGACGAATCCAGGTCGGCGGCGCAGCAGATTCTGGAGCGCGTCAACCTGGGCAAGCGCGTGACCCACGTGCCGGGCGAATTGTCCGGCGGCGAACGGCAGCGCGTGGCGCTGGCGCGCGCGCTGGTCACGCAGCCGGCCTGCGTGCTGGCCGACGAACCGACCGGCAATCTCGATCACGGCACCGCACAGCAGATTTTCGATCTGATGCTGGAGCTGTCGCGCACCTTGGGGACAGCATTCGTCATCGTCACCCACGATATCGAACTGGCGCGCCGCTGCGACCGCGTGCTGCGCATGACCGACCAGGGACTGCAAGCCGACGAGGTATAACGCCATGTGGATCGACACCCACTGCCATCTGGACGCGCACGAATTCGGCAACGAATCGGCGGCGCAGGCTGCGCTGGCCAAGGCGCAGGGTGTCGGCATGATCGTCATTCCTGCGGTGGAGACGGCCAACTTCCCCATCGTCGCCGGACTGGCGGCCAGCGTCGACAACGCCTGCTATGCGCTGGGCATCCATCCGATCTACGTGCCGAATGCCAAAGAGGACGACCTGCGCGTGTTGCGCGAACAGGTTGCCGCCGCCATGGCCGACCCGCGCTTCGTGGCGCTGGGCGAGATCGGTCTGGACTTCTTTATTCCCATGCTGACCGAACCGGCGATGCGCGAGAAGCAGGTTTTCTTCTTCCGCGAACAGCTGAAAATCGCCCGCGAATTCGAACTGCCGGTGCTGATGCATGTGCGACGCTCGCAGGACGTGATCCTCAAGCATGTGCGGCAGATTCCGCCGGCTGGCGGCATCGCCCATGCTTTCAACGGCAGCGACCAGCAGGCGAAGATGTATATCGACCTAGGCTTCAAACTGGGCTTCGGCGGCGCCATGACCTTCACGCGCGCCTTGCAGATCCGCCGCATGGCGGCCGAACTGCCGCTCGACGCCATCGTGCTGGAAACCGACGCCCCGGATATCTCTCCCTCCTGGGTGCATCCGGGCCGCAACAGCCCGGACCAGATCCCGCGCATCGGCGCCGTGCTGGCCGAATTGCGCGGCATATCGGAACAGCAGGTGGCGGACGCCACCACCGCCAACGCCCGCGCGGCGCTGCCGCGCATGGCGGCGTAATGTTGCTATAATTTTATTTCTGTGTTGTGATTTTTTGATAGATTTGACAATTGCGTAACAGTGCATAATTCAAAAATTATCATATAACTAACACGGAGAATCCATTGTGAAAAACGACGTCCGCCACTACGGCCTTGCAGCCTTGCTGATCCTTCCGGCCCTGAGCTTTGCGGAACCGAGCGAAGTCTCAGAGCGCGCCATCGATGTCCCGAAATGTACCGCGCCAGCCGCCAAGGTCGTTTTCACCGAATTCAAATGCAAATCCGCCGATTGCTCGTCAGGGGCAGGGCAGCAGGATCCGCGCCAGTACCGCTGGTGGGAGCGCAGCGGCAACGTGTCGCAGCCGAGCTACACCGGCGTCGGCACCGGCATGACCGAAATGCTCGCCACCGCCTTGACCCAGACCGGTTGCTTCGATGTGCAGGAACGCGCCGCACTGGACGAAATCAACAAGGAACTGGCGCTGGTCGGCAGGCGGGTAGAGGCCGAAGCGGCAGACTACATGATCACCGGTTCCATCACCTCGCTGGGCTTCGAGCAAAGCTCTACCGGCTTGGGCGGCCTGAGCTTTCTGAAAGGCCCGCTGGGCCTGTTGGCCGGCTCGGTCGACTTCAAGAAGTCCAAGGTTCACATGAATATCGACATCCGCGTGGTGGACGTCAAGCGCGCCAAGATCATCGCCTCCAAAACCTTCCAGGCCAACAACGAGAAGAACGGCTTCGGCATCTCGGCGCTGGGCTGGGGCGGCGGCACCGCCCTGGGCGGCAACCACGCCAGCATCAGCGGCTCGCCGCTGGAAGAAGTGGCGCGCGACCTGCTGGTCAAGTCCACCGCCTTCCTGACCGAGACCATCGCCACCAAAAACATCACCGAGCGCATCGCAGTCAAAGCAACCGACGTCAGCGTCAAATAAAGCACCGGCAGCGTCTGCGCACGGGCGCTGCGTAGCGTGTGATACTTAAACCAATATCGGACGGCGAAAAAAAACGATTGGATCGTGTGTTGCGATCTCCATAAGATGAATTGAGCGGTGTTAAAGCTGCATCAAAAAAAATACAACTTAGGGAGACAACATGCACCACCAATCCATCCGCATCGCGGCGGCCGCCGCACACCCATGCCACCTGAAACTGTCCGTCGTCGCGCTGCTGGGCGCCGGCCTGCTCAGCAGCGCCTCGGTGTGGGCGCAAGCGGCCATCGAAAAGACGGAGCCGATTGACGCGGACACCACCGTGGTCGTCACCGGCGTCAAGGCATCGCTGATCAAGAGCCTTGCGATCAAGCGCACCAGCGACCAGGTCATCGAATCGGTGGTCGCCGAAGACATCGGCAAGCTGCCCGATAATAATGTGGTAGAAGCGCTACAGCGCGTGACGGGGGTGCAGGTCACCAACCGCGCCGGCGGCGAAGTCGGCACCTTGTCGATTCGTGGTCTGCCCGACGTCCAGACCACCTGGAACGGCCGCACCATTTTTACCGCATCCGGCACGCAGGTCGCGCTGCAGGATATTCCTTCGACCCTGGTGCGCCAGATCGACGTCTACAAGACGCGCGACGCCAGCCAGCTGGAGACCGGAATCGCCGGCCAGGTTGACGTCAAGTCGCTGCGGCCGTTCGATTTCAAGGAGGCGAAAGTGTCGCTTTCGGCGCGTGAAACCTATCTCGATCCGGCGAAAAAGGCCAACCCACAACTCAGCGCCATGGCCAGCAACCGCTGGGAAACCGGCATCGGCGAAGTCGGCGCCCTGGTCAATCTGTCGGCGAACCAGACGAAGTACCGCAACGAGAGCGTGACGCCGGGTGCGATGGTGCCGTTCACCAGCCCTAATGCGGCCGAAGTGCCCCCAGGTTACACGCCCTTGCAGCGCATCACCGACACCAGTATCTGGACGCCCGGTACCCATACCGGTTTGCCGACGGCTGCCGGTTCAACGCTGGATTTCAACGGCAAAGCTTATCCTTATTACCTGTCGCGTGACGCCGTTTTCCAGAGCGACGTGCAGGGCAAGCGCGACCGTACCGCCGCCAATCTCGCCTTGCAGTGGAAGCCCAACAGCGATTCGGTCTACACCTTCGAATCGATGTACAACGGTTATCGCGACAAGTCCTTCAACCAGTTGCTGTTCAGCTTCGTGGACTGGTGGGGTGATCTCGGCAGCAACCCTGCGAGCACCATTACGACGTTCCCGGGAACCAACATCATCAAGAGCCGTACCGTCAATAACGTCTATGGCTTCAACAGCGGCGACTACACCACGTCGGCAACCGACTCCTACGTTTATGCCCTGAACGGCAAATGGAACGTGGGCGACCGCCTGAAGCTGGATGGTGACCTGTCGTACCAGACCAGCACCTACCACTCGGAATTCACCGCCACCCGGATCGACCGCGTCGCGCCGTCCATCAACGTCGACTTCAATGCTGGCGGTGGCAACACGGCATTTGGTTTTAACAACAACAACGCCGACCTGACCGACCCGAGCAAGTGGAATGTCGCGCAGTTCTACGATAACGCCAACCGCAACAAGGGCAGCGCCGCGACCGCCAATCTGACGGGTATCTACGAGGCCGACTGGGGCCCGCTGGAGACGATTCACTTCGGCGCGCGCTTCGACGACCGCAAGGCGTCGGAGGCGAACCGGACCCAATCGGGCACCTTGAACCGCAGCCTGGCCTCGCTGGGACCGCAGTATGTCTCCACCAACTCGAACTTCGGCACGGACATCTCGAACGTTCCGCGCTCATGGATCGAACCGAATGCCTACTACATCCGCGACCACATCGACGACTGGCGCAAGTTGTTTAGCTCGACCGATCCGAACTTCCTGACCACCGACCAACTGCGCCTGCAGAAGACCTTCGAGGTCGAAGAAAAGACGGCCAACCTGTTCCTGATGGGGAATACCCAAACCGAGCTGTTCGGCCATCGCCTGCGCGGCAATTTTGGCGCGCGCTACGTCAAGGTCGATACCGACATGACCTTCTACAAGGTGGATGCCACCACCAAGGCGGTCACGCCGTCCAGTGCCAGCAAGTCGACCAGCAAAGTCCTGCCGAGCATGACGCTGATTTACGACCCATCCAGAGACGTCGTGATGCGCTTCAACTATGGCGAAACCCTGCGCCGCCCGAACTTCGGTGATCTGAATCCGGTCTTACAGCTCGGTGACGACGTGTCGAAGGTGGGTTATGGCTCGGGCAGCGGCGGTAATCCGGACCTGAAACCGACGCGCTCCAAGAATCTGGATCTGACGGCGGAGTGGTATTTCCAGAAGGACAGCGCACTCTACGGCACTGCGTTCAAGCGCAAGATCGACGGCCTGGTGGTGGGCTTGCGTCGCAAGGTGCACGTCGATCCGGCGAACGACCCGTTCCGCAACTCGACCTCGGGCGGCGACCATACCAACGGCTATGACTACGTGATCAACTCACCGGTCAACGCCTCAGACGGCACCATCAGCGGCGCCGAGCTCGGCTTGATCTACTTCCCGAAAGGGCTGCCGAGCCTGCTGGATGGCCTGGGATTCCAGGGCAGCTATACGCGACTCACCTCGTCGCAGAACGTGCCTGACGCCAATGACGCCGGCGAGATCATCGCCCAGCTGAAGACACCGTTCTTCGGCGTGTCCAACAGCTCGTACAACGCCACCCTGGCTTACGAAAAGGGTCCGGTCAGCGCGCGCTTGTCGTATGTCTGGCGCTCCGGCTTCCTGGCTAGTAACGAAGCCGCGTTGTTTGCCAATCCGATTGGTATCTGGCGTCATCCGGAAAAAAGCGTGGACATGCAGGTTTCCTACAAAATCAACGACAACATGTCGGTCGATATCAGTGGCGTCAACCTGACCAACGAAATGCAGCAGCAGTACTACCACTTCGGTAGTGCGGGTAACGCGCAGCAGACCAATTTCGGTACGCTCCAGATCGGACGTTCGGTCTCGGTTGGCTTGCGCTGGAAGATGTAGGACTGTCGTAGTCTGATACGTATCAAACGGTGGCGGCGCGTAGGTGTGCCGCCATTTTTTATTTGCGTAGTATCGCTGGAGGGGAGGCGGTGCTATGCGGATGGCGTTGATTGGCTTCGCAGTGGGGACGGCGTGCTTGCAGTTGCAGGCGGCGTTACCGTCGCTGCCGGTGATGGCCTTGGCATTCGGATTGTCGCTGTTGCTGCTGTTGGTCTGGCGCCACATCGCGCGCCGTGTCTCGCCTGTGGTGCGCGGTCTTGCTGCGCTGGCGGCGGGCGGTGTGGCGGGATTTTTCTGGGCCGCCTGGCTGGCGCAGCGGGCATTGGCGCCGGAGTTGGCGCTGGCCGATGAGGGGCGCGATGTGCGCATCGTCGGCACGGTGGATAATTTGCCGTATAAGTTTTCACAGGGCGTGCGGTTTAATTTTGCGGTGGAGCACGCGGATGTCGAGGTGCCACCGAAGATCGCATTATCGTGGTATTCGGGCTATCGCGACCAAGTGACCGAGGTGCCGGACATTCAACCGGGCGAACGCTGGCAATTGACGGTTCGCTTGCAACGGCCGCACGGTAACGCCAATCCCTACAATTTTGATTACGAAGCGTGGCTGCTGGAGCAGGGCGTGCGCGCCACCGGTTACGTGCGCGTGGCGCGCGACAATCAGCGGCTGGATAGCTTCGTCTTCAGCGCCGGCAATGTGATTGAGCATAGCCGCGCCGTGCTGCGCCGGCGCATACTCGACGCGCTACCTGGCAAGCCATATGCCGGCGTGATCGTCGCGCTGGTGGTGGGCGATCAGCGCGGCATCGATCAATCGGATTGGCAGGTTTTCAACCGCACGGGCATCGGCCATTTGATTTCCATCTCCGGTTTGCACATCACCATGGTGGCGGGACTGTTTGCGTTGGCGGCGTTCGCGTTGTGGCGCTGGTCGTTCTTCACGCGCGCGCAATTGCCGTTGCTGCTGCCGGCGCAGAAGGTCGCGGCGCTGGTCGGCGCAGCAGTAGCGCTGCTGTATGTGCTGCTGGCAGGTTTCGGCGTGCCGGCGCAGCGCACGCTGTACATGCTGATGGTGGTCGCGGCGGCGCTGTGGTTCAATCGTCTGACCAGCGTCTCGCACGTGCTGTGCACCGCGCTTGGCGTGGTGTTGGTGATCGATCCGTGGGCGGTATTGTGGCCGGGATTTTGGCTGTCGTTCAGCGCCGTCGCCGTCATCCTGTACGCGACTGTGGGACGGACCGTCCCCGTAACGCATGCGCCACCGGCCGGTGCCGATCCGGCGGCAGCGCACGTGCCAATCCCGCCGACGTACCGCGAACGTTTCTGGCTGGCGCTTCGCGTTGGCGCTTACACGCAATACGCGGTCACCCTCGGACTGGTGCCGTTGACGATGCTGCTGTTCGGCCAGGTGTCGGTGGTTAGCCCGCTGGCGAACGCGGTCGCCATTCCGTTGATCAGCCTAGTCGTCACGCCGCTTGCGCTGGTTGGCAGCATGTTGCCTGCGGTGCTGGCCACGCCGGTACTCACGCTCGCGCACTGGCTGGTGGAGTTATTGGCGCTATGTCTGCAATGGTTCAGCGCCATGCGCTACGCCGTGTGGAGCGCGCCGCAGCCGCCGTTCTGGCTATTCTGCTGGGCGATGTTCGGCACCATCTGGTTACTGGCGCCGCGCGGCTGGCCGGTGCGCTGGCTAGGGCTGGCGACGTGGATTCCACTGCTGGCCGCCGAACCCACGCATCCCGCGCCGGGCCGCATGACGGTCACCGCGTTCGATGTGGGGCAGGGCATGGCCCTACTGATCGAAACCAGCGGCCATCGGCTGCTGTACGACACTGGCCCGGCCTACAGTCCCGAATCCAACGCCGGCAATCGCGTCATAGTGCCGTACCTGCGGGCGCGCGGCATCAACGCGCTGGATGGCATGATCGTCTCGCACAGCGACGCCGATCATTCCGGCGGCGCGCTGTCGGTGCTGGAGGGCGTGCGCACCGGCTGGGTGCTGTCGTCGCTGTCGCCGCAGCACGCCATCGCGCAGGCTGTGCGCCAGCACGTCCATTGTGCCGCCGGCCAGCGCTGGCGATGGGATGGTGTAGACTTCGAAATCCTGCATCCCCGGCCCGGCAGCTACGCCAGCCATGCACTCAAAGCCAACGCGCGCAGTTGCACGTTGAAGCTGACTGCGGGCGGCAAGTCGATCCTGCTGGCGGGCGATATCGAAGCGGAACAGGAAGCGCAGTTACTGGAACATGAAGCCAGCCGCTTGCCGGCCGACGTGCTGATTGCGCCGCACCACGGCAGCGGCACATCGTCGACTTACGCGTTTCTGCAAGCGGTCAAACCGCAACTGGCGCTATTTTTGGTTGGCTATCGCAACCGCTATCGACATCCAAAACAGGAGGTGGTGGATCGTTACCGGCAACTTGGCATCGCCTGCCTGCGCACCGATCAATCCGGCGCCATCACGCTGGAATTCGGCGATAGCATCACCGCGTCGGCATACCGGCGCGACACCGCGCGTTACTGGCGCTAATACCGCTTCCACGAGGTCAATGCCGGACAGCCGATACTGAGCGCACCATTGCTCTTCCCGGACGGCGACGTAACCGGCCCCGTCATCCAGCACTTGGTCTGTCCCTTGATCGTCTCGGTGTAATAGACAATCCCGTCCGGGCTTTTGTAATAGCCGCGCCAGTCGTTCGGGTTGGCGCCGACGTAGCCGCGTTCCATCGCCTGCGACAGATGGCCGTAGCGGTTGTCCGGCTTCCCCTCCGGCACAGCCGGCTCTTTGCCCCGGATCTTCTCATCTTCTTCGCGGCGGTTGCGGCGCGTGACAGGTCGCGGTCGTTCAAGACCTTTGCCTTACCTTCTCTCATCAATCCGCCATAAATGTTTGGAAATTGCATCATTGACATGACCATCCGGCCAGCCTTCTTTGCTTCGTCCACTGGAAGAGTGGCGTCAGGCAACGGAATGTTCACTAATTGCATTTAGTAAACTTTGATGGCAGTCTCTTCGTCGAGCTGTGGAATTGTTGACTACCAGTTTTTTTTAAAATGGCAAGATGATATGCTAGTTGGCAACTGGGCATTGTGAGACCTAGTCCAAGACAAGGGTAGAGGTTAATGACTAAACGGGAAGAAATTCAAAAAGAGGTAGAGGCTCTGTACCAAGAGGGTACGAAACTTGCGGTGGCATTTCAGAAAAAAGAGGAAAAGCAATTTCAATATGATTACCAACGCTGGTATACAAAGGCCTTAAAAGTTGTATCTGTGTTAGCACCTGATCGTCATGCAGAGTTTCGTGCTTATTACGAAATTGACGCCAAACGTAAATCTTTGGGGTATGAGACGTATGTAATTCAGGATTACATAAAAAATGTGGTGCCGAATAAAATTAATTATCCTAAATTCGATACTCGTTCACAGACGTTGCAATGTTTTTTTAATCAAATAACCATTCTCAATGCAGTTTCTGAGTTTATTGAATCAAATCTCTCTAACATTGAAGGTCAAATATACTCTGAAATTCAAGATGGTGGAATTTTAATTGCTCGCCAATTGTTAAAGGTAAGCATAAGAGCTGCCGGTGCATTAGTTGGTGTTGTGATTGAAGGTCATTTGCAGAAAGTGGCTGATGCACATGGGATAAAAATTGGCAAGAAAAATCCTACAATTTCAGACTTGAATGAACCCCTCAAAGCGGCCGCTGTTATTGATACTCCTACTTGGAGGAAAATTAGTTTTCTTGCGGATGTACGTAATATTTGTTCGCATAAAAAAGACATTGAGCCTAGTAAACAGCAAGTAGAAGAATTAATTCAAGGTGCTGAATGGCTAATTAAAAATGTGTTTTGATATTTTGTCGAAACCAAAATTGAATTTTTGCTGGAGGTTGCATGCAGTCTTTTTCTACTGAATTTCCTGTTCAAGAAAATATTTCCGGTGGTGAATTTTTATCGGCCGTTAAGGATTGGATCGTAGGCTCTCGGTACACCTATTTGAAGGCGAGTGACTTAGAGCAAATTGGTAGTGCTGGAGAAAGCAAGGTTACAGTTGAAAGTGATACCGTTGAAATTTTGCGTGTCGATACAGATGACACAGAATCAATTGCGGTTTCGTATCACAAGCGTGACGACAATTGTGATTGGATAAGTACCATTGTTTTTTCTGGAACGCCATCATCGAATTGGGTTAGTGTGCGCGTTATGTGTGAGCCACATCTCCCAACTGCAAAACTACCGGAGGCGAAAAAGCCGGTTGTGATGCAGATATTATTGTCTAAACTTGGCGGAGGGACAGACGGTAAAGTGCAGGTAACTGACAAAGCGGTAATGTTATCTGAAAGCCAAGTTGAGCTGGCAGCGAGCTATATCTTAGGAACAAATGGAGCCTATTTGCCGATTGTGTACATAAGTGCGCCATTTCGGGGCAAAGCAGAGTTTAATTTTGATGCCTTAGCCAAGCAGCTTGCTGGCATGGCGCACGTTGTTGTAGAACCTAGCCGTGCATTTTCGATTCGACTGAAAGATATTGTGCACGCGCAAAACGTGTATGGCGGCGCGGTCGGGGTATATTGGTCTGAAGGGGGAGGAAGTAGGAAATTCTTGGAAGGAAGAAATATATCTGAATCTATATTTCACGAAATTCGGCTCGCATTAAATAATAGAAGACCTTTAATTCGATGCACATGGAACTCTGTCAAGGAAATCCAATCTCGGAAAATTTTGAATGAATTAAGGGATGCTGGGTCAACTGATGTGCAAAACTACATTGATGCATTTGATGCAGAGCTAAATGCAAAAAATGCCGCGTTAACCGATGCAGAGAAGGAAATCCATCGCCTTTCCGCTGAAATACGACGCCTTGAAGCTAGATCGTCAGCAGAGTCTGGGATGATGCTCGAATTGGGGCAAGAGCAAGACTACTTTGAAAATGAGATAAAAGATATTGTTCTCGATGCTTTGACGCACGCTGTTGGTTCGGTAACTATCGATAGCCGTAGGCAGCATGTGTTGAATGCGATTTTGAATGCGAATTCCATAGCACAAGGCGCACAAACTATTCGTGAGAGACTGAAGGCCTCTTTGCGGGACTACCGAAGCCTAGATTCAAAAACGGAGAAAGAACTAGAAGCCTGTGGTTTTTCTATTTCTGATACAGGAAAGCATTTTAAGTTGACGTGGATGGACGATGATCGATATACATTTACTTTAGCTAAGACTGCTAGCGATCACCGTACCGGTCTTAATTCTGCACTCGATATAGGTAGACTATTCCTATAATAGTAATGTTGAGTGTTGAATGTTGAGCAGCGTGATGAAGGCGCTGCCTCAAAGTTTCAGATTTGGATGATCTGATGAACGACAGCCTGCACTTCGCCTTGCTTTTCTTCGGGATTTTTGGCTGCCGTTCAGCGCCGTTTGCCGTCATTCTGTACGCGACGGTGGACGGACCGTGCCGTGAACGCATGCACCACAAGCTGGTGCAGATCTGGCTGCGCCGCACGTCCCGGTTCCGCCCGCGTACTGTGAACGTTTGTGACTGGCGCTACGCGTTGGAGTAAACACGCAATAGGCAGTCACTCTCGAACTGGTGCCTATGACGATGCTGCTGTTCGGCCAGGTGTCGGTGGGCCGCCCAGTGGCGACTCCGGTAGCCATCCCGCTGATTAGCTTTGTCGTCACGCTGGTTGCTCTGATTGGCAGAATGCGGTGCTGGCCTCGCCGGTGCTCGACCTTGAGCACTGGCTGTTGTAGTTTCTGGCGCACAGCGACGCCGATCATTCCGGTGGCGCGCTGTCGGTGCTGGAGGGCGTGCGCACCGGCTGGGTGCTGTCGTCGCTGTCGCCGCAGCACGCCATCGCGCAGGCTGCGCGCCAGCACGTCCATTGTGCCGCCGGCCAGCGCTGGCGTTGGGATGGCGTCGACTTCGAAATTCTGCATCCCCAGCCCGGCAGCTACGCCAGCCATGCACTCAAAGCCAACGCGCGCAGCTGCACGTTGAAGCTGACTGCGGGCGGCAAGTCGATCCTGCTGGCGGGCGATATCGAAGCGGAACAGGAGGCGCAGCTACTGGAGCATGACGCCAGCCGCTTGCCGGCCGACGTGCTGATTGCGCCGCACCACGGCAGCGGCACGTCGTCGACCTATGCGTTTCTGCAAGCGGTCAAACCGCAGCTGGCGCTATTTTTGGTTGGCTATCGCAACCGCTATCGGCATCCCAAACAGGAGGTGGTGGAGCGTTACCGGCAACTTGGCATCGCTTGTCTGCGTACCGATCAATCGGGCGCCATCACGCTGGAATTCGGCGACAGCATCACCACGTCGGCATACCGGCGCGACACCGCGCGTTACTGGCGCTAATATCGCTTCCACGAGGTCGATGCCGGACAGCCAATGCTGAGCGCACCATTGCTCTTCCCGGACGGCGACGTAACCGGCCCCGTCATCCAGCACTTGGTCTGTCCCTTGATCGTCTCGGTGTAATAGACAATCCCGTCCGGGCTTTCGTAATAGCCACGCCAGTCGTTCGGATTGGCGCCGACGTAGCCGCGCTCCATCGCCTGCGACAGATGGCCGTAGCGGCTGTCCGGCTTCCCTTCCGGCACGGCCGGCGTCTTGCCCCGGATCTCCTTATCGATCTGCGGCAGACTTTTCTTGGCCGCGTCGATGTCCAGCACCGCCAGCAACGCCAGGATGGCTTGAATTTTCTTCATATCAAAATAATATTAACAGAAGATTCACTTGTGGCAAATTAGAGCGTTTCCCCCAGTCTCCGATCGGAGTCCACATTACAATGAAGTAAAAACAACCATACGGAGACCGCTTGTGAGCAAGCCCAAGCTGCATTTCGCCCATGCCAATAGTTATCCGGCGGGCGTGTACCGACAATACTTCGCGCTACTGTCCCAGCATTTCGACATCCAGTCGCTCGACATGCATGCACACAATCCGCAGTACCCCGTCACCGACGGCTGGCCGCGCCTGGTCGACGAATACATCCACGAACTGACCACCCGCTACAACGAACCGGTGATCCTGGTCGGCCATTCGCTGGGTGGCATGCTGAGCATGATGGTGGCGCACAAGCGCCCTGACCTGGTGCGCTGCGTGGTAATGCTGGATGCGCCGGTGGTCGGCGGCTGGCGCGCCTTCGCCTGGCACGTGATCAAGCGGCTGGGCCGCGCTTACACGATGCCGCCCGCCAAGTTCTCCATCCGCCGGCGCAATGTCTGGCCGGATGTTGGCGCCGCGTACCAGCACTTCGCCGCCAAGGACTTGTTTGCCGCCTGGGCGCCCGGCGTGCTGGCCGACTATATGGACAGCGGCCTCAAGCCGCACGAGGAGGGCGTGCAACTCCGATTCACGCGCGAGAACGAAACCGCCGTCTACGCCACGCTGCCGCACCACCTGCCGCAGTTGCTGCGCAAGGGCTATCCGGTGCCGATCGGCTTCATCGGCGGCGACAACTCCTGGGAGACCAGCCAGTCCGGCCACCAGCACACCAAGGCGCTGGTCGGCAGTCATTTCCGCATCCTGCCTGGTGGCCACCTGTTCCCGATGGAGAACCCGGCTGCGGCCGCCGAGGCCACCAGGGAAATGATCGACGACCTGTTGTCTGGGCAACCTGGTAAAAAAGTTCTTAAAAAGGCGGCGTTAGCGTAAAATCTCGGGCATTGTAAAACTTGAAGGATGGCATTGCGATGACGATTAAAAGCGATAAATGGATACGCCGGATGGCGGAAGAACACGGCATGATCGAACCGTTCTTCCCGGATCAGGTACGCCAGGAAGAAGGCCGCAAGGTAATTTCGTACGGCACCTCGTCGTACGGCTACGACATTCGCTGCGCCGATGAATTCAAGATCTTCACCAACATCAACAGCACCATCGTCGATCCGAAGAACTTCGATTCCAATTCCTTCGTCGACGTGAAAAGCGACGTCTGCATCATCCCGCCGAATTCGTTCGCGCTGGCCCGCACCATGGAATACTTCCGCATTCCACGCAGCGTTCTGACCGTGTGCCTGGGCAAATCGACCTACGCCCGTTGCGGCATCATCGTCAACGTGACGCCGTTCGAGCCGGAATGGGAAGGTTATGTGACGCTGGAGTTCTCCAACACCACGCCGCTGCCGGCCAAGATCTACGCCGGCGAAGGCTGCGCGCAGGTGCTGTTCTTTGAGAGCGACGAAGTCTGCGACGTGTCCTACAAGGACCGCAACGGCAAGTACCAGGGCCAGCGTGGCGTGACCCTGCCAAAAGCATAAAGATAACGCGGGCCGAGGCCCGCGTTTTTATTTCTTCACCGGCAAAACCATCTCGACGCACAGGCCGCCGCCAACGCGATTGCTGGCTTTGATGCTGCCGCCGTGCGCCTGGATCACATGCTGGGCGATTGCCAGTCCCAGACCATGGCCTTCGGTGCTGGCGTTACTGGAGCGGAAGAAGGGCTGGAAGATGGTGTCCAGATCGGCCGGCGACACGCCCGGTCCGCGATCCAGTACCCGTATCACCAGCTGGCGCGTGTCGGCCAGCGCGCGCACCTGCAATTGCACCTCGCCGCCGTCCGGGCTGTGCTTGATGGCGTTGCGTACCACGTTTTCGATGGCGCGGCCCAGCAGGTCGGGCTGGCCCATGACCTGCACGTCCGCTTCGCCGTCCTGCACCACGCTGCGCTGCTGGCTGGCCGCTTCGTAGCGGGCGTCGTCGGCGATCTGGTCGAGCAGGTCGGCCATGCTGATTTCTTCCTGCGACGCCTTGATGGCACCGGCTTCCAGACGTGCCAGGGTCAGCAGTTCGCCGACCAGCTTGTCCATGCGCACGCTTTCGCGTTCGATGCGCTCCATCGACGCGCTCAATTTCTCCGGCTGCTGGTGCGCCAGGCCAATCGCGGCCTGCAGGCGCGCCAGCGGCGAACGCAGTTCATGCGAGACGTCGTGCAGCAGGCGGGTCTGGCCGTCCATCAGGCTGCGCAAGCGCGCCGTCATGCGGTCGAAGTCGCGGCCCAGATCGTTGAGTTCGTTGCCGCTCTTGCCGCCGTTTGCGTTGGCGAAGCGCGGCGACAGGTCGCCGTTGGCGGCGGCGTCAAACGCTTGCCGCAAGGCGCGGATCGGGCGCGAGAAGTACCACGCCAGCAGTACCGAGAACAGCAGGCTGGCCAGGATGGCGGCGGCAATCGGCACCCAGGGGCCGAGCGGCTGGAAGCGTGGACCCCATTGACGGTCGCCGCCCATGTCGCCCTGCATGCCGGGGCCGGGGCCGCCGAAGCCTGGCTGGCCGTCGCCCGGCATGGGGCCGCGGCTACGGCCATCGCCAGCCTGGGCGCCGTCCAACGCCGGCATGGTGCCGGTTGGGCCGGGTGCGCCGGCAGGGCGGTTAACGTCACCGGCGCCGCCAAAGCCCGGCGGCGGACGGTTGCCACGGTCTTCAAAACGGTCGCGGCCATCGCCGCCTTGCAGCACCGAGGCCGCTTTCATGGCCATTTGCGCGCCGCCGCCCAGACCGGCCAGCAGCGGACGGTTGTCGCTTTCCATGCCACGCAGGCGTTCGCCGGATGGCAGGAACAGCATGTAGCGCTTGCCGTCGTCGCCGGTCACCTGGCGCACCACGCGGCGCTTGCCATCTTCCTTCAGGCGCACGCGGGTTTCCTGCAAGGTCTTGGGATTGACGATGCGGCCCAGCAGCTCGTGTTCCTGCTCGTCCACCGCGTAGACGCGATGGCGGTCCATGTTTTCCAGCATCCGCTGCAGCGCCTTGACGCCGCCGAATTCCAGCGTGGCGGCGGCCGAGTTGATGGCCATCTCGGCCGGCGGGCTGGTGTCGAGGTTGACCAGCGGGCTGGTCTGTTGATTGCGGCTCTTCAGCCAGATGGCGCCGCCAATGCCGACCGTGGCGGCAAACTGCGCCAGCAAGATGCACAGGAAGAATTTCCAGAACAAACGACCCAAGGCTTACTCCTTGATCAGCTGGTAGCCGAGTCTGTAGACGGTTTGCAGGCAGGAGCGGCCGTCGGCGATGGTGCCGAGCTTGTGGCGCAGCGAACTCAGGTGGACGTCGATGTTGCGGTCGAAGCGCGCCAGCGGACGGCCCAGGCCTTGCTCGGACAGGGTGTTCTTGCTGACTGGGCGGCCGGCGTTACGCGCCAGCACTTCCAGCAGATTGAATTCGGTGCTGGTCAGTTCCAGCTTGTCGCCGGCCCAGGTGGCGCGGCGCTGTTCCGGCCACATGATCAGCTGGCCGACCGAGATGGCGGTCTGCTGGCTGTTGTCGGCCGGCGCGCTTTGGGCGCGGCGCAGGATGGCGCGGATGCGGGCGGTCAGCTCACGCGGCGTGCACGGCTTGGCCACGTAGTCGTCGGCGCCCAGTTCCAGGCCGACGATGCGGTCGGTGTCGTCGCCGCGGCCGGTCAGCATCAGGATCGGCAGCTGGCTGTTGGTGCGGATGCGGCGCAGGGTTTCCAGGCCGTTCATGCGCGGCATCATCACATCGAGGATGGCGATCGAATACAGGCCGGTAAAGGCTTCGGCCGTGCCGGCCTCGCCGTCGTGGACGGCTTTGACATCGAAGCCTTCCTGTTCCAGGTATTCCTTAAACATGCCCACCAGTTCGATGTCGTCGTCTATCAGCAGTACTTTGCTCTTCATTGCCGCGCTTTTCTTTAGATACAGATCGTCAATCATAACAGCCCCCATGCGGCTTCCGGCGCGGTTTTACCCCGATTTACAACGTATTGCCTGATGGGAATTGGATGTCAGATCATCATCTTTACGCAGATTTACGTTGCCCTAACGCCACTTAACGGTGCCGGCCCAGAAAATGATGGCTCACTACCAATCAAGGATCAGGGCATGAAAACATCAAAACAAAATGGTCGCAACATTCTGCTGGCCGCCATCCTGGCGCTGCCGCTGTTGACGATGGGGGGCGCCGCCCGCGCCGACGAGACGACTAACGACCAGCCGCCACCGATGGCGCAAGGCGATCATGGCCCGCGTGGCCCGGAAGGCGATGACCGTGGTCCAGGTGGTCCAGGCGGCCCGGATGGCCAAGGCCCGCGTGGCGGCCCAGAGCGTGGCGGTCCGGATGGCGGCCCTGACCACGGTCCCAGCTTCGGCCCAGGCTTTGGTCCCGGCCCTGGCCGTCCGCCATTCTTCCACGGCCTGGAACTGAGCGAAGCGCAGGAAGACAAGGTCTTCACCATCCTGCACGCCGAAACCCCGTATCTGCGCGAACAAGGCAAAGCCGCCGCCAGGGCCCGTGAAGCGCTGCATGCGCTGGCCAGCGCCGACAAGTATGACGACGCCAAAGCCGCCGCCCTGGCCAAGGAAGCCGCCACCGCTGAAGCCAACATTGCCTTGCAGCGCGTGCGGACGCAACAGAAATTGCTGGCCGTGCTGACGCCGGAACAGCGCAAGAAGCAAGCGGACGACAAACCGCGCCATCCGCAGCGCGATTAACGTTTTTTGCAAAGCAGTGCCCGTAATGACCTCTAAACCAAATAAGCGGAGAATCGTATGTCAATCAGCGCCCTGAGTTCCACCAGCGCCGCCAGCGCGCTCAGTTTCCTGAGCCGTCTGAGCAGCACCAACAGCGTCAGCAGCAGCAACACCACCGATAGCACCCAAGGCGTGCGTCCGCCGCCACCGCCACCGGATGGCGGCGGCGACTTCGCCAACGCCATCGCCGAAGCGCTGAAGTCGATCGGTATCACCGACACCTCGTCGAGCAGCAGCTCCAGTTCCAGCAGCGACACCTCGACCGCGTCGACCACCACCGATAGCACGGACAGCACCACCACCGATGCCACCGACGTGGCGGCGGCGCTGGGCAGCTTCCTGCAAAGCCTGATGGGTGCGCTGCACGCGCAAAACAGCAGCAACGACACGCCGCCGCCGTACAACGAGCAGTCGGCTGGTGGCCAGGGTGGCCCGGGCAAGCTGGATTCCGATCTGCAAAGCCTGATTGCCAAGCTGAGCTCGGGCACCACCGACAGCAGCACCAGCACGGATAGCACCGGCAGCAGCGATGCGGTCGATCAACTGGAAAGCTCGTTCGCCAACCTGCTGGACAAACTGGGCGTTAGCACCAGCACCAGCACCAGCGCCGACAGCACGGCCAGCACCGATAGCACCGACAGCAGCACCAGCACCGCCAGCAGCGACGCCACCAGCAAGCTGGAAGCCTTCCTGCAAGCCCTGTCGACCAAGGTCGGCAATCACGGCAGCAGCGGCAACCTGGTCAACACCACGGTCTGACGCACTAAAAGTTGCATCCGTCGCCACGCCTTGCGCGTCGCGGCGGCTTTCTCACCCAAGCAGGAGCAGGTATGGATATCCACGACGAAATGCACGAACACAGCCTGGCCGAAGATCTGGTCGCAATGCTCAACCTGAACAGCGACCGTCGCCAGACGTTGCGCTGGCTGCTGGCTGGCGCCTCGACGCTGCCAATGATGGGTTGCGGTGGCGGTTCCGACAGCGCCAGCGGAACCACCAGCACCACCTCGGCCGCGACCACTACGCCGCCGACTACGACCACCACGACTACCACCACGACGACCACCACCACGCCGACCGTCGGCTCGTGCTCGGTCATCCCGGAGGAGACCGGCGGCCCGTATCCAGCCGACGGCACCAACAGCACCAGCGCCGGCGTGGTCAACGTACTGAATCAATCGGGCGTGGTGCGCAGCGACATTCGCAGCAGCTTCGGCAGCGCCAGCGGCACGGCGGCCGGCGTGTCGCTGACCATCAAACTTCAGTTCGTCAACGCCAACAACAACTGCGCGGCCCTGTCCGGCGCTGCTGTCTACCTGTGGCATTGCGACCGCGACGGCAACTACTCGCTGTACTCCAGCGGCGTCACCACCCAGAACTATCTGCGCGGCGTGCAGGAGACCGACAGCAGCGGCAACATCACCTTTACCACCATTTATCCAGGCTGCTACTCGGGCCGCGTGCCGCACGTTCACTTCGAGGTGTACCCGTCGCTGGCCAAGGCCACCACCGCGTCGAGCCGCATCAAGACGTCGCAATTCACCTTCCCGGTGGCGACCAGCAACGATGTGTACGCCACCACCGGCTACAGCGCCAGCGTGCGCAACCTGGCCGCGATCAGTTTTGCCACCGACAATGTCTTCAGCGACGGTTACGCGCTGCAGATGGCCACCATCACCGGCAACGCCACCGATGGCTATGTCGCGACGTTGACGGTGGCGGTTTCCGCCTGATCAGCTGGCCATGAAACCGAGATCGCGGTTGCTGAAATTGACGATGCCGGGAAACACGTCGGCAATCTGCGTGGCCGACAGCCCGAACCAGCTGGCCAGCGTGGCGCCGTACTGGTCGACCGAGGTGGTTGGCAGCAGCGATCCCGAGCCGACGTCCAGCGCGTGGCCGAGGCCGGTCACCGGCATGCTGCCGTAGATGTCCTTGCCCTTGACCGCGCCGCCCATGATGAAGTGGTGCGCGCCCCAGCCGTGGTCGGTGCCGTCGCCGTTGCTGGTGAAGGTGCGGCCGAAGTCGGAGGCGGTAAACAGCGTCACCTGCCTGCGCATATCGGCGCCTTGCAGATTGCCCATCACACCGTCGAAGTAGGCCATGGCGTGCGCCAGCTTGGCCAGCAGGTCGGCCTGGTTGGTGCGCTGGAAATCGTGGCTGTCAAAGCTGCCCAGGCTAACGTAAAACACCTGGCGGCGCACGCCCAGCGTGCTGCGACCGCCGATGAGGCGGGCTACAGTCTGCAACTGTACCGCCAGCGGATTGACCGCCGCCACGCCGGTATTCGGATTGACGTACTGGGTGGGGTCGGGAACGCCGCTGCCGACCGCCGCCATGGCGCTGCTGAGCGTGGCCTGGGCGTCGATGGCGCGCGCGACCACCGCCGCATGGTCCTTCTGGAACGGATCGGACTGTTCGCCGCTAATGATCTGGCGCAGTGGATTGCTGCCGGCCGGCAGGCCGAACAGGCTGTCGTTCAGGCGGTTGATCGGCACCGCGTAGCTGCCGCTGATCTGGTATTGGCGCACCGTGCGGCCGGCCAGGAACAGCGCATTGCCGGCATTGGAAACGCAGGTGAAAGTGGAGTTGCCGTTGGCCGAGGCCATGATGTCGGCCATCCGCCCGCCCCAGCCCGAGGTAGCCGACGATTCCATTTGCGAAGATTGCCAGGTGGCTTGCTGGTCGTTATGGGAGAACAGGCGCGGCGGCAGCGCCACGGCGCCGGCCTTGTACTGCGCCAGCGTGGTCGGCTGGATCAGCGTACCGACATTGGCCAGCACGCCGAGGCGGCCGGCGTCAAACAATTCCTTCAGCGGCCCCAGCGACGGATGCAGCGCAAACGTGCGGCCTGATTGCGGACTGTTCGGCACGATCGGCAGGACGCCGCCGGTGGCGCCGACGCCGGGCAGGGCGATCGAGCCGCTGTCGGTGGTGGTGCGGATGCGCTGGTATTCGCTCCACGAGCTGCTGTCGGTCGCCAGCACGGTATTGAAATGGTCGTTGCCACCGGCCAGGAACAGGCAAACGATGGCTTTGTAGTCGCTGGCGTTCTGCGCGGCAGCGTTGCCCATTGCCGCCAGGTTCAGTGTGAAGGGCACGGCGCCGGTGCCGGCCAGGGCCAGCATATTGCCGAGGAATCGGCGGCGCGAAGGGTGATGGTGCATGGCAGTCCTCTTTTAGCGTTGGGCCAGGTATTCAGGCGAGGCCATCGTCAGGAAGATGGCCAGGTAGACGCGGTTCTTTTGCGCCGTCGCGATGGTGGCGGCGTTGGTGGCGGTGGCGGCCGGCAAGGCGACACCGTTCAGCGCCGTGATCAGCTGGTTGCGCAGCGTGCCCGACATCTGGCCGCCAACCAGCAGCAGGGCGACGCGGTCGACCAGTTGTGCCGGCTGCGCCGCCAGCGCCAGCTCGGCGCTGTAGTCGGGCTGGATGTCGCGGCCACTGCCGGCGCCGTTGGGGATCACGCCCTGCATGTAGTTCAGATAGCCCGTCACCGACGGCTCGCCAGTGATCTGCATCTCCGGCGCCACCATGCCGGCGGCGGATAGCGCGCTGCCCGGTGGCGTGTAGCCGGGCCGGAAGAAGTTGAAGACGGATGGCGCGCGCAGCGCCGACTGGCCTAGACCGCTCAAGGCATCGTCCGTGCCGACCATGGTGAAGCGGCCGCTGGTCGACTTGGCGTTGAAGGCGCGCATCCAGTTGACCATGCGCAGCACCGGCTCGCGCAGCTTCTTGGCGCTGCCAGTGGCGGCGGCTTCCGGATCGAGCAGCACGGCGCGGATCACGGCGCGCATGTCGCCGCGCACGCCGGCGCCGTTGTTGTTGAATGCGGCGGCCACGCGGCTGATATAAGCTGGGCTCGGATTGCTGGAGACCAGGCGCTGGATTAGCTGGCGGCCGATGAACGGGCCGACGTTGGGATGGTTGAATAATGTATCGAGCGCCACCTTCAAGTCGGCCTCGGCGCTGCCGTTGGTCGTCACGCCCAGGAAGGTCTTGGCCGAAGTGGAATGGTAGGCGCTATAGCTCTGCATCGGCGTCCAGTCGCGCGCTGGATCGGCGTTGCCGCCGTTGAAACGGGTAGCGCTCTGGTCGGGGCCGGCCCAGCTCCAGCCGGTGAACACCTTGGCCAGGCCCATGACATCGTCGTGGGTATAGGTTTCGATGGGCTTGCCGCCACTGGTCTTGATGCTGCCGTCCTGGTTCAGCTGATACAGTCCGATGGTCATCAACTGCATGACCTCGCGCGCGAAATTTTCATCCGGCACGCGGGCGCCGCTTTCCTTCTGGTTGCGCATGTGGCTCAGATAAATGCCCATCATCGGATGCAGGGCCACGCCTTGCAGCAGATTGCGGAAATTGCCGAAGGCGTTCTGGCCCAGCATGTCGTAATAGCCGGCCACGCCGGCCGAGCGCGTTCCCACGTTCGGATCGACCATGGAAATCACGAAGATCTGTGACAGGGCAAAGGTGGCGCGCTGGCGCAACTGGTCGTCGCCGATGGCGGCCTGCTTCCAGAACGATTCAAGCATCGAATAAGCCGTCAAGCCGCCGGCGGCCGTTCTTTCCTGGATGTAGTCACGGTGCAGCGTTTGCGGCATCGCAAATTGCGCATTTATCCAGGCGCTCTTGCTGCTGGCGGCCAGCGCGTCGATCGATGCGGCGGTCGGGCCGAAGGTGGCCTGCGCCAGGAACTGCGAGGCGGCCGCCTTGGATAGCGTGATGGCAGCGTCGCCGGCCGGTGCCGCCGGGGTGGACGGGGAGGCTGGCGCGGCCGGTGCTGTCGGCGTACTCGGTGCAGTTGGCGTGGTCGGCGTGGTCGGCGCCGCCGGATCGGCTGGCGTTGTCACCACGGCGCCGCCCGCGCTGCTGCTCGGCGCCGTGCTGCCGCTCGACGTGCTGCCGCCACCGCCACCACCGCAGGCGGCCAGCGTCAACATCACAGCGACCAACAAGGAAGAGGAAAGTTTCACGATATTGCCCATTGGAATTAACGGGCTCAATTGTAAAACTGAGTGACGTACGGAAACTTATTTTGTTTCTTAGCGAACAGCCAAAGTTAAGCTATTCTAATTTTTATCGCCGACGATGAGGCGAAATTACGGAAAGTTGGCCGAACTTATACGATTGAAAACTAAGATGATTGTTTGTAAATGTCACATCCCCACAACGAAAAAGGCAGCCGAAGCTGCCTTTTGGATTTGCGTGATGCTTATTGCTTAACGCAATCTACGAAGTAACCGCGCTTGCCATCCACCTCGCGCTTGACCAGGCCGTGGACGTCGGTCTCGAAACCTGGGAAGCGTTCGTTGAAGTCGCGCGCGAAGCGCAGGTAGTCAACGATGGTCTTGTTGAAGCGTTCGCCTGGAATCAGCAGCGGAATGCCCGGTGGGTAAGGCGTCAGCAGGATCGAAGTGATGCGGCCTTCCAGTTCGTCGATCGCCACGCGTTCGATTTCGCGGTGCGCCATCTTGGCGAACGCGTCCGACGGTTTCATCGCCGGGACCATGTCCGACAGGTACATTTCGGTGGTCAGGCGGGCGACATCGTAGGCCTTGTAGAAATCGTGGATCTGCTGGCACAAGTCGCGCAGGCCCATGGTTTCGTAGGTCGGATTGGCGGCCGCGAATTCCGGCAGAATGCGCCAGATCGGCTGGTTCTTGTCGTAGTCGTCCTTGAACTGTTGCAGTGCGGTCAGCAGCGTGTTCCAGCGGCCCTTGGTAATGCCGATGGTGAACATGATGAAGAACGAGTACAGGCCGCACTTCTCGATGATCACGCCGTGCTCAGCCAGGTACTTGGTGACGATCGACGCCGGAATGCCGGTGTCGTCGAACTTGCCGTCCAGCGACAGGCCAGGGTTGACGATGGTGGCCTTGATCGGGTCCAGCATGTTGAAGCCCGGCGCCAGCTTGCCGAAGCCGTGCCAGTCGTCTTCCGCTTTGATGATCCAGTCTTCGCGCGTGCCGATGCCTTCTTCGGCGAACTCGTTCGGGCCCCATACCTTGAACCACCAGTCTTTGCCCCATTCGGCATCGATCTTCTTCATGGCGCGGCGGAAGTCCAGCGCTTCCAGGATCGATTCTTCCACCAGCGCGGTGCCGCCCGGCGCTTCCATCATGGCCGCAGCGACGTCGCACGAGGCGATGATCGAGTATTGCGGCGAGGTCGAGGTGTGCATCAGGTAGGCCTCGTTGAAGGCGTCGCGGTCCAGCTTGACCGACTCCGATTCACGCACCAGCACCTGCGAGGCCTGCGACAGGCCGGCCAGCAGCTTGTGGGTCGACTGGGTCGAGAAGATCATCGACTCCTTGGCGCGCGGACGGTCTTTGCCGATCGCGTGCATGTTCTTGTAGAAGTCGTGGAAGGTGGCGTGCGGCAGCCACGCTTCGTCGAAGTGCAGGGTGTCGATCTGGCCGTCCAGCATTTCGCGCAGGGTTTCGACGTTGTACACCACGCCGTCGTAGGTCGACTGGGTGATGGTCAGGATGCGCGGCTTCTTGTTCACGGCTTCGCGGGCGAATGGATTCGCCTCGATCTTGCGCATGATGCTTTCCATCGTGAACTCTTCCAGCGGAATCGGACCGATGATGCCCAGGTGATTGCGGGTCGGCATCAGGAACACCGGAATCGCGCCGCACATGATGATCGAGTGCAGGATCGATTTGTGGCAGTTGCGGTCGACCACCACGATGTCGCCCGGCGCCACGGTCGAGTGCCAGACCATTTTGTTCGAGGTCGAGGTACCGTTGGTGACGAAGTAGCAGTGGTCGGCGTTGAAGATGCGGGCGGCGTTGCGCTCGGATTTGGCGACCGGACCGGTGTGGTCCAGCAGCTGGCCCAGCTCTTCGACCGCGTTGCAGACGTCGGCGCGCAGCATGTTTTCGCCGAAGAACTGGTGGAACATCTGGCCGATCGGCGACTTCAGGAAGGCCACGCCACCCGAGTGACCCGGGCAGTGCCACGAGTACGAACCGTCGTTGGCGTATTCCACCAGCGCGCGGAAGAACGGCGGCGCCAGGCCGTCCAGGTAGGACTTGGCCTCGCGGATGATGTGGCGCGCGACGAATTCCGGCGTATCCTCGAACATGTGAATGAAACCGTGCAGTTCGCGCAGGATGTCGTTCGGAATGTGGCGCGAGGTGCGGGTTTCGCCGTACAGGTAGATCGGGATGTCGGCGTTTTTGTAGCGGATTTCTTCGACGAAGGCGCGCAGCGACTTCAGCGCAGTATCGGTGTCTTCCACCGAGCCGGTGCCGAATTCTTCATCGTCGATCGACAGCACGAAGGCCGACGCGCGCGATTGCTGTTGGGCGAACTGGGCCAGGTCGCCGTAGCTGGTCACGCCCACCACTTCCATGCCTTCTTTTTCCATCGCATCGGCCAGGGCGCGAATGCCCAGACCGGACGTGTTCTCAGAACGGAAATCCTCGTCAATAATGACGATGGGGAAACGAAATTTCATGCATGTCTCCAAAAAAGCAAGCCGCCCCTGACAGGATGTGAAGGGGCGGACAGGGCGCGACCAAAGTGGCCGCAAAAAATAAGAACGGGATTCTCGCAGAAATAGCGCTAATGCGGGAAAAAAATTATCGTACCAGAATGCATGAGTAGCATGACGCCGCCATGACAGGCGGCAATTGCCACTCAGTTAATGTTGCCTAGTGGACTAACCACGCCAGGCCGCCCAACACTAGGCCGACGCCGGCCACGCCGTAGGCCAGGCCCATCATCCACTTCTTGCGGGTCAGCAGGGTGATGGCGGCCAGCGAGATGGCGATCTGCTCGGCGGTGGTGGCCAGTGCCCACTGGTGATGCTTGTGCATGGCCTCGTCCGACTTCTCGTTCCATTGCTTGGACGATTCCTCGAACTTCTCCGCTTCCTTCTTGATGTCTTCCTTATCGTGCTTGTAGCGGGCGGCATCGGCTTCGTAGCGTTTCGGATCGACGCCGGGCAAGGTCATGGCCAGTTCGGCCAGATTCTGGCGGGCCGACTTGGCCTGGTAGTAATTCCAGCGGTTGGCCGCCTCGGTCTTGTCGATGGCGGCGTTGTTCTTGAACAGGGCGGCGTCGTTCTGGGTGGCGCCGCCGAGGTAGCCGAAGGCCGCGCCGACGGTGGCCAAGATGGCCGTCATCACGGCGATGTTGTTGGAGAAGCCGTCGCTGCCGTGGGCAGCGTGTTCCACCGCGTGATCGTGCGGGCCGTGGACGTGGAAGCCTTCGCTAGACATTGGGTATCCTCTTACTTGTTATGCCTTGCGGCGCAGGGTGACAAAAGCGTAGTGCAAACCGGATGCTTCGGCGACGTGTTCCTCGCGGGCGGTTTCCTGCCAGGCGGCGGCGTCGATCTCGGGGAAGAAGGCATCGCAGTCGAAGGTATGGGCGATTTGCGTAATAATCAACTGGTCGGCCAGCGGCAGCGATTGCTGGTAAATCTCGGCGCCGCCGATGACGAAGCCCTCGGCGCCGTCCAGCAGCGAGATGGCGGCGTCAATCGAGCCAACGGTTTCAACGCCTTCGTGCGACCATTTATCGTTACGCGTAACGATAATGTTGCGGCGGTTCGGCAGTGGCCGGCCGATGGAGTCGAAAGTCTTGCGGCCCATGATGATCGGATGGCCGGTGGTGGTGCGCTTGAAGTGCGCCAGGTCTTCCGGCAGCTTCCACGGTAGCGTGTTGTTGATGCCGATGCCGCGCTGGGCGTCGGTGGCGACGATGATGGTCAATAAGCTCATGGGTTCTGCAATAAGGTAATGAGCCGGTATTATCGTTCAAAACCGCCGCCGACGGCAGGACGAACTTGCTACTGCGCCGATTGCGCTTGCGCGGCCTGCAGCCGCCGGGAAAAGTCTTGCAGATCCGGCGCCGCGATGTCGGAAACGGCAGCGTATTGCATGCCGTCCTGGGTCCAGCGCAGCAGGTGGAAACCCTGATGGGCGGCTGCATGAGGGGTGCCGTCGTGCTGCGCGGTCTGCGGCCACACGTACAGGTTGATGATGTGGAGCCGGTGCCGGTAGGCCAGCGCCGCCACCGGCCGTTGCTGAAGGTAGTCCAGCCGGCCGCCGATCAGCGGATATCCCTGCGTTGCCAGGTCATGCACTGGCGGCGAGTAATCCAGCTTGCCGGCAAACCAGGGCTTGACGGTGTGTTGGTCGGTGGAGGCGACGTCCGCCAGATGCTCCGGCATCAGCGCGCGGAAGTGGCTGGCCACCAGTTCGCGCTCGGCCAGGTCGTCCTGCGACGGCTGTGCCAGATACAGCGACAGTGTCACGGCAAAGGCCGTGGTGGCGCCGGCCGCCAGCCCCAGGTTGATCCAGGCCCAAGACCAGCGGCGCGGGCGGGCGGCGGGCAGCGGCGGCCTGTTGTCGTGCAGTGCCGCGTGGATGCGGTGGCGCAGATAGGCTGGTGCGGCATAGTGGGTGGCGTCGACCTGTAACTGGTCTTGCAGCACTTCCAGCTGCGCCAGCGCAGCGCGGCAGCTTGCGCATTGATCCAGGTGGGCTTGTACCTGCTGTAGTTCGGCACCGTCTAGTTCAGCGTCCAGATAGGCCGACAATTCCTCGCGGCTGAGTTTACAGTCCATCCTGACCTCCCTGTTTCAAATAAGCGAGCAACAGCTTGCGCGCCCGCGCCAGGCGCGACATCACGGTGCCGATCGGGATGTCCACCACCTGCGCGATTTCCTTGTACGACAAATCATCCATCTCCTTCAGCACCAGCACTTCACGAAACGCGTAGGGCAGGCGGCTCAGGGCCGCGTCCACGCTGCGGCCGGCGTCGCGCGCGGCGGTGATGGCGGCCGGGTCGCTGACGCCGTCCTGTTGCGGCTCTTCCGGCAGCTCGTCCAGCCCCAGGTCGGCGCGCTGATGCCGGCTATTGCGCTGCGTGGTGTAGTAGGTGTGACGGACGATGGTCAGCAGCCAGGTGCGGGCGTCGCCACCGCGAAAGCCATCGGAAAAACGAAACGCGCGCAGATAGGCGTTCTGCACCAGATCATCGGCGTCGTGGGCGTTGCGGGTCAGCCAGCGCGCCAGGTTGTAGGCGGCATCCAGGTGCGGCATGGCCAGCGCCTCGAACTGCGCGGTTTTATCGGGATCGCCCAAAAGCTTGTCCATCGTAGTGGTCCAGACTATGAAGACTCGATGCCGGGCATTTTTATTCCCGTTTTTAAAATAAAAAAATCAGCGGGAATAAGCACGTGGCGATGCGGGTTTGACTCAGTGCGGCTTGCGTGTCCTGATGTCGATTATGCCATGGATGCGCAGCCCTCTTTTTCAATCGGCGACGGGAGACACATCATGATGGATCGCAGGGAGTTTTTAAAGCTGGGCGCGGTGGGCGGCGGCGCCGTTTTTATCTCGGGCCTGTATGGACCGGCGCTGGCGGCTGCGGGAAGCGAGGACTTTTATTTCGTGCAGCTGTCCGATTCGCACTGGGGCTACAAGGGACCGGCCAATCCGGATGCGCAGAATACCCTGAAGCAGGCAGTGGAGCGTGTCAATGCGCTGACGGAGCCGCCGGAGTTCATCGTCTTTACCGGCGATTTGACGCATACCACAGACGATCCGGACGAGCGCCGCCGGCGCATGGCGGAATTCAAGGAAATCATCGTCGGGCTGAAGGTGAAGGACATCCACTTCCTGCCGGGCGAGCACGATGCATCGCTCGACAATGGGGCGGCGTATCAGGAGTTCTTCGGCCCCACGCATTACAGCTTCGATCACAAGGGCGTGCATTTCATCGCCATCGATAACGTCTCGGACCCCGGCGCGCGCATCGGCGAAGCGCAACTGGCGTGGCTGAAGGCCGATCTGGCGACGCAGGCGCAAGACGCGCGCATCGTGGTGCTGACGCACCGGCCCTTGTTCGACCTGGCGCCGCAATGGGACTGGGCCACGCGTGATGGCGCGCAAGCCATTGCGCTGCTGATGCCATATGAGAACGTCACCGTGTTTTACGGGCATATCCACCAGGAGAACCACCACATGAGCGGGCATATCGCCCACCATGCGGCGAAGTCGCTGATCTTTCCGCTGCCGGCGCCAGGTTCCCAGGAGAAGCGTACACCGCTGCCGTGGGACGCGGCGGCGCCGGCCAGGGGGCTGGGCCTGCGCGAAGTCGCGGCGCGCGCCAGTGCCGGCATGCAGATCACCGAACTGCCCGTTGTGAAGGGATGAGCCATGCAGGCGAAACGTAGATTACTGTTGGCTGCACCGCTGTCGCTGGTGGCGCTCGGCGTACTGCACGCGGCAAGCAAGGAGCGCGTGATTCAGATCGAGGCGCGCAAATTCCGCTTTACGCCCAATGTCATCGAACTGAAAAAGGGTGAGACCGTGGTACTGGAATTGACGGCGGTGGATTTTCCGCATGGTTTCAGCGTGCCGGATTTTAGAATCCGCGAAGATCTGATCATGGGCAAGCCGGTGCGCGTCACGATCAAGGCGGACAAGGTCGGCCAGTTCGGCTTCTTATGCGATAACTTTTGCGGTGGCGGCCATGAGGAGATGGCCGGCACCATTATCGTCAAGGCCTAGCCCGGCGGTCAGCGTGGGTAGAACGCCCGCAGGTAGCCGGCCAGCACCTGCGGCGCTTCCAGCGGCATCATGTGGCCTGTGCCGTCGTCCAGCATGTGCAGCTGGGCGCCGGGCCAGCTGGCAGCGAGTGCGCGGACGTCGTCGGCGGGCGCCAGATTGTCATGTTCGGCGCCGATGATCATGGCCGGGCAGCGCAGGGTGTGGACGCGGTCCATCAGCTCCGGGCGCTCGATGGTGCTGCGGAACTGCGCCAGCAGCACGTCCTTGCCGAGGTCCACGGCCATTTGCTGGATCACGCCGACGATGGCAGGATCGTCCATGTGCTCAGGCGCGACGATTTCGCGCAGGCGCATCTGGGTCATGCCGGTGTAGTGGTTTTTTTCCAGCTGCGGAATGATGCGCAGGCGCGTGGCTTTTTCCTTGTCGAGCAGCTTTTTGCCGGCGCTGCCGATGATGGTCAGCGAGGCCACGCGCTCGGGATGGGCCAGCGCGTACTCCATCGCCAGGTAGGCGCCCAGCGAAAAGCCGACCAGATTAGCTTGCGGCGCGCTGTGGGCGCCGATCAGCTCCAGCATCTGCTCGCGCGTTTGCGCCTTGTACAACGGCACGTGGTTGAATTCAAAGCCATCGCCCAGCAGCGGCAGCAGCCGGCCCCACATGCGCTCATCGCACAGCGTGCCGGGCACGAAATCCAGACGCATCATACGGCCATGGCGGCGGTGATCGGTGCATGGTGCTGGTAGCCTTCCAGCGCGAAGTCGGACGGTTCGATTTTTTCCAGCCATTCCGGTTCGTACTTGCCGGTTTGCGCGAAGGACGGCACGCGGTCGGCGATCACCAGTTGCGGCAGCGGGAACGGTTCGCGCTTCAGCTGCTCCTGCACCATCTCCATGTGGTTCTCGTAAATATGGGCGTCGCCGATGAAGTAGGTGAACCAGCGCGGCGTGTAGCCGGTCAGGCGGCCCACCAGATGCATCAGCGCCGCGCCTTCCGCCAGGTTGAATGGCGTGCCCAGACCCAGGTCGTTCGAGCGTACGTAGAGGCACATCGACAGTTCTTTAGTGGTCGGATTAGGCAGGAATTGATACAGCAGATGGCAGGCCGGCAGGGCGACGGCGTCCAGCACGGCCGGGTTCCAGCCGTGGAACAGGATGCGGCGGCTGCCGGGATTATTCACGATCGTGTCCAGGCACTCGCGCAGTTGGTCGATGGCTTTGTAGAGCAGCACCTTCTGCACGCCGTCTTCTTCAATCGGCGCGACCACGGTGAAGCCGTTCTTTTGCGCGTCGGCCAACTGGGCTTGCTGATCGGCGTCGATCACCTTGTAGCCTGGCCACTGGCGCCATTGCACGCCGTAGACCGGGCCCAGGTCGTCGGTGCCCTGGCGGTATGGGTTGTCCAGCCATTGCTGGTTTTCGTTGGCGTTCTGGTCCCAGACCTTGCAGCCCAGTGCGCGGAAGTCGGCGGCGCTGCGCGAGGCGCGCATGAAGGCGCACAACTCGCCCACCACGGATTTGAATGCCAGCTTCTTGGTCGTCACCGCAGGAAAACCCTTGGTCAGGTCGAAGCGCATCATTGCGCCCGGCACGCTCAGCGTGCGGATGCCGGTGCGGTTGTCCTGCCAGCTACCGGTGTCGATGACGGTCTGGATCAATTCCTGGTATTGCTGCATTCAATTCTCCAACGTGTTCGGTGGTGCAAAAACGGTTATTTTAGCAGGGCGGCCGGGTGGCCGCCTGCGGCTCAACGCGGGCCTGGCTTGCCTTTGCGGGCACCCGGCTTGGCGGCGGCACGGCCGTCGGAGCGGGCCTGCGATTTGGCGCCGCGCGCGCCGGTCACCACCACGGCGCCTTTTGGTGCACCGAAGCCGCCTGCGCCTTTGCTGCGCGGCGGGGCGCTGCGGCCGGCCGGTG
>NZ_WWCT01000034.1 GCF_009857605.1 Duganella levis
CCGTCCAGGTCGAGCGGCTGGCGCGCCAGCCGGCGGCCGATCGCGGCGAACTGGCGGCCTTGGCGCGCGCGATGCAGGGCATGCGCGAGATCGCCGGGCGCAACATCCAGGTGGCGCGCCGTTCCGCCGCCAGCGTGGAGCGCATCCAGCTCGAAGCGTTGCGCTTTGCGCGCCGGCTGGCACAGGCCTGAGCCTGCATTTTTTTTTGCATCAAGTAATCGTTCGATAATTTAAAAAACTGTGAAGGGATTGGTCATGACGCGACGGTGCAGGCAAGCGGGCATGTGGATGGCGATACCGGTGGCGCTGGCCGGCGCCAATCGGGCCGCGCGCCCAACGACGCCCTGTTTGCGCGCAACGCCTATGGCGGCCTGCAGACGCCATACGGCGAAGTCAAGCTGGGACGTGTGCTGAATCCGGTGTTTCTGGCGACGGCGCAAACTGACTTCATTCCTGGCGGCGCAGACGGTGCGGACGGGGCAGGCAGTGGTCACGCCCGGCCTGTCGCGGCAAGCCAGCTATTTCGCCGGTGGCAATTACCGCTTCGACGGCTGGAACGTCTACGCTGCGTACAACGTTGCGTTGGGTGTGCTGCCGCAAGGGAGCGCCAGGACCGGCCAGCTCGGCGTGTCGGTGGCGGCCGGCAGCGGCAATATCCTGGCGTCGTGGGCCCGCACCAGGAACGCCAGCGACGCCGCGCCGGACAGTCGGCGCGATACCGGCGCCTTCGGCTACAACTACAGCGCTTCGCCCCGTACCGAGTTATATGCGGTGTTGCAGCTCGACCGTCTCAGCACGGCCAATCGGGCCCGCACCTGTGCGCTCGGCATGCGTCATCAGTTTTAACTGGATCGTCTACCGCCATGCCAACCAGCTGCCGCCTTACTGCGTGTCGACCGCTTTAATCTTGAAGAAAGGCAGTAGACGGAAGGCCTGATAGGTGCCGACCAGCGACAGCGGCAAGACCACCATGTGCATCACGCGCTCCACTGAGCGGTCGCTGATGTGCAGCAGGTTCAAGATGGCATAGGCGATGACGCCGCCGATGACCAGCGACAGTAGCAAGCGCAAGAGTTCTTTATTCCGGTGGTTCATGTTTTGTAAGAAGAATTGATGTTGCTTATAGCTTACTGTAAAGTTGACAATCAAAGCTGCTAAACTCTGCGTTTATGCCGATACAGATCCACGATTTGCCCGCCCTGGACAACCGCCACGTCAAGACCAGCACCGAGGACGTGATGGTCGACCATGTCATTCCCGGCGAATTGCTGGTGATTACGTTTGGCTTCGTCTCGTGGGACAAGCGGCCGGATTTCGATTTCTACGGCCGCCTGAAAAAGCTGGAGCAGTTCAGCGGCTGCCACATCAACAAGATCCTGGTGCGCGATTCCGGCAATAGCTGGTATCACCGCGCCATTGGCGGTCTCGGCGCGCATCCGGACGAGACCGCCGCCAGCCTGCGCGCGCTGATCCGCGAGATCCGTCCCAGCAAAGTGGTGACTATCGGCCAGTCAATGGGGGCGTATGCGGCGCTGATGTATGGGCTGTTGCTGGAAGCGGACCAGGTGATTGCCTTTGGGCCGCTATCTTTCCTCGATCCGGCGCAAGCCTTGCTCTACCACGAGCGGCGCTGGCTGTCGGTGATGCGCGACCTGGCCACCAATCCGCCGCCATCCCGCTACGACGATCTGCTGGCGCTGGGCCGCAGCAAAGCCGGCAAGCTGCCGGACATGCACATCCTGTTCGGTACCAGGCCGGACAAGGTGGGCAGTACCGAGTCGGTCAACCTCGACGCCATGCACGCGCACCGGCTGTCGGCGCTGGGCAGCTGTACGCTGTATCCATTTCCGTATTCGGGCCATCCGGTGGTGCAGCACCTGATCGACACCAAGCGCATCAACGCCTTGCTGGCCAAAATCATCGCCGGCATCGAACTGGAAGAAGAGGATAAGGAAATCACGCCCGACTGGCAGGGCTGGATCGCAGAGAACCTGCGGCTCGGTGGTGCGCCGGAGGAATTGGTGGACATCCTCCAGCAGCATGGCTTTTCACATGCAATCAGCTTCCACGCAGTAGAGCAGGCATGCTTTGAACAGAATGGCGTTCTCCGTCAATAATTGTTATATTGCTACTTTCAATAACGTTGGGGAGACGCACATGGGTACCGAATTCAAGGTCGCAGGCATCGACGAGGGAAAAGTCATCACTTTTGCCGACGGCGAAGACTACATCCACACGCAAATATCGCTCGCCGCAGGGCAGACCGACTACCGCGCGGTGAGCGCAACCGACAAGTTTCTCGTGTTTGCGGTGCAGTTTGACCCGATTATTCACGGCCAGACCGCTGCGGATGGCTCCAGCATTGTCTGGCACACCCAGCTTGTTGGCAGCAAGGGCAGCTGGTGGAACCTGTTCGTGGTCGAGAACAAGGCGGACGTGCCGGTCAGCGTCATCGTCAAGACCAAGAGCATCTGATCAGCGCCGGCGCCGCATGCCTGCGGCGGCGCCGGCCAACCGGCGTGACGCGTCAAACGGCGTTGCGACTCGGTTCGATGGCGCGCATCACCGGCGTCTTGAATTCAAAACGCTTGATCTCGCCGACCATCAGCAGATAGCACAGGATGGTGACCACCGCGTTGGCGCCAACGAACACCAGCGCGCCAGCGAAGGTGCCGGTGGTTTGCAGGATGTAGCCGATCACGATCGGGGTGGTGATGCCGGCGGTGTTGCCAAAGGTGTTGAACAGCGCGCCGCTCATGCCGCCGGCTTCTTTCGGCGAGGTATCCGCCACCACTGCCCAGCCCAGCGCACCAATGCCCTTGCCGAAGAAGGCCAGCGACATCACGGTAATGACCAGCCAGTCGGCATCGACGTAGTTACACACGATCATCGAAGTCGACAGCAGCATGCCGCAGACGATCGGCGTCTTGCGCGCCACCGACAGCGATTTGCCCGATTTGATCAGGCGATCCGAAATCACGCCGCCCAGCACGCCGCCGAGGAAGCCCGCCACCGCCGGCAGCGCGGCCACAAAGCCGGCCTTCAGGATGGTCATGTGACGCTCTTGCACCAGATACACCGGGAACCAGGTCAGGAAGAAGTAGGTCAGGGTGTTGATGCAATACTGGCCGATGTAGACGCCCAGCAGCATGCGGTTGCCCAGCAGCTGCTTGATGCAGGACCAGGTGTCCAACTTGGTGGTGGCGGCGACTTTGTCCTTGCTTTCCAGGTCCACCAGCGCGCCGCCCGCTTCAATGTAGGCGATCTCGGCGGCATTGGCTTTCGGGTGGTCTTTCGGGCCATACACGGTTTTCAGCCAGATGAAGGCCATGACGACGCCCAGGCCGCCCATGACGAAGAACACGCTTTCCCAGCCGAAGGTATGCACCAGCCAGCCCATGATCGGGGCGAACAGCACGGTGGCGAAATACTGCGCCGAGTTGAAGATGGCGGCAGCCGTGCCGCGTTCGCTGGTCGGGAACCAGGCCGAGGCGATGCGCGAGTTGCCCGGGAAGGAGGGCGCTTCCGCAGCGCCGATCAGCAAGCGCAGGATAAACAGGGTGGTGACGGCGGCGGCGCCGGTCAGGAAGCCGACCGTGCCCATCAGCATGGTGAAGATCGACCACAGGAAGATACTGAAGAAATAGGTGATTTTGGAACCGAAGCGGTCCAGCAGCCAGCCGCCCGGCAATTGGGCCAGCACGTACGACCAGGCGAAGGCGGAGAAGACGAAGCCCATTTCCACCGGACTCAGGCCCAGCAGGCGTTTCAGTTCGGGGCCGGCGATCGCGATGGTGGCGCGGTCGGCGTAGTTAATCGTGGTGACAGCGAACAGGATGGCGAGTATTGTCCAGCGTACGCGGGTAGCTTGGGGTTGTTGCGTGGTCATGCGGTCTCCTTACTTTTGGTGCGACGATCATAGCCCAGATATCAGACATCATACAACCACATATCTACTTCTGCTTTGCTAGTAAACGTTTAACTTGTTGATTTCTATACACATGCACCATGGCAGTGCGGGCCTGGGTTGTATGATGACAAGCCTGCTTATGAATACTCTGGCATCGTTTGCACAAAGCGGGCCTTGAGGGTTTAAAATAACGGGCGGAATTACTCCATAGCACCGATCGATTACGAGGGAATGAACATGGCAACACAAAATCCAAAAATCATCTACACGCTGACTGACGAAGCGCCACTGCTGGCAACGTATTCCCTGCTGCCTATTATTAAGAAGTTCACCGCACCAGCTGGCGTTGACGTGGTTGCGAGCGACATTTCGGTCGCTGCGCGCGTGCTGGCTGAGTTCCCTGAATTCCTGACCGACGAGCAAAAAGTCCCGAACACCCTGGCTGAACTGGGCGCGCTGACGCTGAAGCCGGAAGCCAACATCATCAAGCTGCCGAACATTTCGGCCTCCGTTGCTCAGCTGCAAGCGGCGATCCGCGAACTGCAAGGCAAGGGCTACAAGCTGCCGGACTTCCCGGATGACCCGAAGACTGACGAAGAAAAAGCCCTGAAAGCCCGCTACAGCAAGTGCACCGGCTCGGCCGTGAACCCAGTGCTGCGCGAAGGCAACTCGGACCGCCGCGCGCCAAAAGCAGTGAAAGAATACGCCCGCAAGCACCCGCACTCGATGGGCGAATGGAGTCAGGCTTCGCGCACCCACGTGTCGCACATGCACGCCGGCGACTTCTACCACGGCGAAAAGTCGATGACGCTGGATAAAGCGCGCGACGTCAAAATGGAACTGATCACCGCCTCCGGCAAAACCATCGTGCTGAAACCGAAGGTCGCGCTGCAAGCCGGCGAAATCATCGACTCGATGTTCATGAGCAAAAAAGCGCTGCTGGACTTCTACGAGAAAGAAATCGACGACGCCTACAAAACCGGCGTGATGTTCTCGCTGCACGTCAAAGCCACCATGATGAAGGTATCGCACCCGATCGTCTTCGGTCACTGCGTGCGCATCTTCTACAAGGACGCGTTTGAAAAACACGCCAAGCTGTTCGATGAACTGGGCGTGAACGTCAACAACGGCATGGCCAACCTGTACGAGAAAATCGAAAAGCTGCCAGCGTCGCAGAAGGACGAGATCCTGAAAGACCTGCACGCTTGCCTGGAACACCGTCCGAAGCTGGCCATGGTCGATTCGGCCAAGGGCATCACCAACTTCCACTCGCCGAACGACGTCATCGTTGACGCTTCGATGCCAGCGATGATCCGTATCGGCGGCAAAATGTGGGGCGCCGATGGCCGCACCGCCGACGTCAAGGCTGTCATGCCTGAGTCGACCTTCGCCCGTATCTACCAGGAGATGATCAACTTCTGCAAATGGCACGGCAACTTCGACCCGGTCACCATGGGCACCGTGCCGAACGTCGGTCTGATGGCGCAGCAAGCTGAGGAATACGGTTCGCACGACAAGACTTTCGAAGTCGCTGAAGGCGGCATCGCCAACATCACCGATCTGGCCACCGGCGAAGTGCTGCTGACCCAGACCGTGGAAGCCGGCGACATCTGGCGCATGTGCCAGGTCAAGGATGCTCCGATCCGTGACTGGGTCAAGCTGGCCGTGACCCGCGCGCGTCAGTCCGGCATGCCTGCCGTGTTCTGGCTGGATACCTACCGTCCGCACGAAGCGGAAGTGATCAAAAAAGTTCAGGTCTACCTGAAGGATCACGACACCAGCGGCCTGGAAATCCACATCATGTCGCAGACCCGCGCCATGCGTTACACCCTGGAGCGCGTCTCGCGTGGCCTGGACACCATCTCGGTGACCGGCAACATCCTGCGCGATTACCTGACCGACCTGTTCCCGATCCTGGAACTGGGCACCTCGGCCAAGATGCTGTCGATCGTACCGCTGATGGCGGGTGGCGGCATGTACGAGACCGGCGCCGGCGGTTCGGCGCCTAAGCACGTCAAGCAGCTGGTGGAAGAGAATCACTTGCGTTGGGATTCGCTGGGCGAGTTCCTGGCGCTGGCGGTGTCGCTGGAAGAGCTGGGCATCAAGAACAGCAACGCCAAAGCCAAGATCCTGGCGCAGACGCTGGACGTTGCAACCGGCAAGCTGCTGGACAACAATAAGTCGCCGTCGAGCCGTACTGGTGAGCTGGATAACCGCGGTAGTCACTTCTACCTGTCGCTGTACTGGGCGCAGGCGCTGGCAGCGCAGACGGATGATGCGGAACTGGCCGCCAAGTTCGCGCCGCTGGCCAAGCAGCTGTCGGAAAACGAGACCAAGATCGTTGATGAACTGAACAGCGTGCAGGGTTCGGCACAGGAAATCGGCGGTTATTACCAGCCGGATCCAGTGAAGACTGAGGCTGTGATGCGTCCAAGCGCGACGTTCAACGCCGCAATCGACGCGGTTTAAGCGTCAACGCACGTCATTCCCGCGAAAGCGGGAATGACGGCTTGTTACTGCGGCGGCGTCAGCATCTGCTTGGCGTAGCGCAAGCCCACGCCATAGCCGCCGCCGTTCTTCTCGATCACCGCGCGGGCCGCATCATAGGTTTCATGACGGGTCCAGTCGCGTTGCAGTTCCAGCAGCACCTGCACCCAGCTGGTCAGCTGCGCACCTTTGCCTGCCATCCGTTGTAGCGCCAGATCATGCCCGGTCAAGGTCAGACCGCCGCACGCATCGCCCACCACATAACATTCATATCCCGCTTCCAGCGCGCTCAGCACCGCGAAGGTGATGCACGCTTCCGTCAGCATGCCGGAGAAAATCAGCTTTTTGCGGCCGGTCGCCTCGATGGCGGCGCGCACGGTATCGTCTTCCCACGCATTCATATTGCGGCGTTCCAGCACTGGATGATCGGGCGCCAGTGCGTGCAGGTCGGGCAGCAGCGGGCCGCTGTAGACCTTGCTGGCCGAGGTGCTGATCACGGTCGGCAGGGAAAACGCCAGCGCGGTTTCCAGCAGCGCCACCGAATTATTCAGCAGCGTCTGGCGCTCCATCGATTGCACGGCGAATTGCAGGCCGGCCTGCTGGTCGAGCAGCACCAGGGCGGCGTTTTGGGGAGTCAGTAATTCATGCATGGTAAGTTCTCGCAGTGAGGGGATGATCGCAGATTGTAGGCGCACGCCCGCCAACCCGAATCCCTTGAACTGGCAGCGGCCATCTCTCTCATAGGTGGCAGAATTGACGTCATCCCAACGCCGTGCGAGGATGCCGCATGAACAGCCTGTTCGACTGCAGCGCGCTGGCGCCTTCGTGGTTCTGCGACCATCGCGACATCCTGATTTACCTGGCGCCGTCCCTGATGCTGGCGCTGGTGATCCGCGTCCTGTCGGCGCGCCATCCCTTCTTTTTCCTGTTCACGCTGGCCGGCACCATCTGCCACGAGCTGGCGCACTTCGTCGCCGGCAAGCTGACCGGCGCGCGGCCGGCGAGTTTTACGGTGATTCCGCGACGTATCGCGCGTGGTTGGGAGTTGGGCTCGGTGCGGCTGACGCACGTGCGCTGGTATAACGCCGCGCCGTCGGCATTGGCGCCGTTTGCGGTGGTGGTGCTGCCGTTTGTGGTGGCCTGGTGGCGCACCCGCAGCGGCCTGCATTTCCAGTGGATTGATGTGGCGCTGGCTTTCGCCGTCGCGCCACAGTTTCTGGCGTGCTGGCCATCGACGACAGACTGGAAAATCTCGCTGCAGTCGTGGCCTTATCTGCTGATCGCCGGATTGGCGTGGTGGATGATCAGTGCGTTGCGGTGAGTGGCTTGACCGGCGCGTCGACGACGATCTTGCTGCGCACCTTCTGCGCGTCTTCCACTTCCAGCGTCAGCGGCACTTTGTCGCCTTCCTTCAGCGGCTGTTTCAGGTTCAGCAGCATCAGGTGATAGCCGCCGGGCGCCAGCTTGACCGGTTGGCCGGGCGGCAGGTCCAGCGTTTGCAGCTGACGCATCTTCATCATGTCGTCGACCATTTTCATTTCGTGGACTTCCACCGCGCCGGCGACCGGCGAGCTGGCGCCGACCAGTTTGACGGCTTGCGTCGAAGTCAGCGTCATGAAGGCGCCGGTGGCTTTTTGGGCGGCCACGGTGGCGCGTACCCACGGTTCGCCGACGGTTACCTGGGCCAGCGCAGGCAGCGCGGCCATCAACAGCAGGGAGAGTATCTTTTTCATTTGAATAGTCCTTTCAGGAATCCGGTTTGTTGCTTGGGGTTGAGCAGCAGGCGCAGGTCATCGGCGCACTGCTGGGCGGTTTCTGCGTGTTTCATTGCCAGGCGGATCTTGCCGCTGGTGTCGAACGCGTAGGTGAGGGCGGTGTGGTCCATGGTGTAGGAACTGCCGCTCGGTACTTTGCGGTAGAAAATCTTGAAGTCCTTGGCGGCCTTGGCGGTCTGGTCCAGGTTGCCGCGCACGGCGACAAAGGTCGGATCGAAGGCGTGCATGTAGTCGTTCAGCAGCGGGGCGGTGTCGCGCTCCGGGTCGACGGTGACGAAGACCACTTGCAGCTTGTCGCCATCGGCGCCCAGCAGGCGCTTGATTTCCACCGCGCGCGCCAGGGCCGTCGGGCAGACGTCCGGGCATTGGGTGAAGCCGAAGAACAGCAGCACCAGCTTGCCTTTGAAGTCGCGCAGCGCGGCCGGTTTGCCGTTGGTGTAGAACAGCTGGTAATCCGGACCGATGGCGCTGCCGGTGATGTCGATGGCGGTGAAGCCGGACGCGGCGTGGGCACTGCCGGCCACGAATGGCAGGGCGGCCAACGACGAGATGAATAGACGGCGTTGCATAGATAATCCTGTAGGGATGTTGCTAAGGCAGGGCTTGCGTGGGTATGCCTGCATGAGGCGATACGGACACGTGGCGCTGCGGCGGACGGAGTCAGGCGGCGGCAGGTGGGCCGCGCGGCTGGGCGTCGGGCCAGATCGGCTGTTGCGGCGCGGCGGCGGGGCGCTGCGCTGGGTAAATGTCGTGGCCTTCCAGTACGGTCAGCAGGCCGCTGGCGACAGGCGGTGGCGCGTTGCTGCCGGCGTGAACGGCGCACAGCATGCAGTGTTTCATGCCGTGCGCTGGCAGGCTGCCTGGCACGCGCTTGCCGGCGCCGATGACCGAGGCCGAAGGCGTAACGCTGCAAATGTCCAGTGCCAGCGGAGTGGCCGACAGCACGCTCATCGCGTGGCTGATGGCCGGGGCGTACAGGTTCAGCAGGATCGCCAGGGAGACGATCAGGCTGGTCAGACGCCGGCGCTGGAGGAAGGTGGGCATTTTGCCATTATAAAAGAAAAAAGCCGCCGACGTTTTCACGGGGCGGCTTTGGTGGCTGGCGGGCCGGATTACTTCAGCGACAGATAGCGGTCCTGGCGCAGCGCGGGCTGGCCGGCTTGGCTGCCCAGCTTGAAGACCTTGACCACATCTTCCAGCTCATGCGCCTGATCCTGCAACGCTTGCGCGGCGGCGGCCGCCTGTTCCACCAGCGCGGCATTTTGCTGGGTAACCTGGTCCATCTGCGTCACCGCTTCATGCACCTGGCTGATGCCGGCGCGCTGCTCTTCGCTGGCGTGGCTGATCTCGGCCATGATATCGGTCACGCGGCGTACGCTGTCCACCACTTCCTGCATCGTGGTGCCGGCTTTTTCCACCTGCTTGCTGCCGGTCTCCACCTTGTTGACCGAATCGTCGATCAATTCCTTGATCTCTTTCGCTGCGGTCGCCGAGCGTTGCGCCAGATTGCGCACTTCCGACGCCACCACGGCGAAGCCGCGACCCTGTTCGCCGGCACGTGCCGCTTCCACAGCCGCATTCAGCGCCAGGATGTTGGTCTGGAAGGCGATGCCGTCAATCACCGAAATAATGTCCGCAATCTTGCGCGACGAGTCCGTAATCGACCCCATGGTTTCGACCACCTGCGCCACCACGGCGCCACCCTTGGCGGCGATGCCGGATGCGGCCAGCGCCATCTGGTTGGCTTGCGAGGCGTTTTCGGCGTTCTGCGTCACCGCGCTGCTCAGCTCTTCCATCGAGGCGGCAGTTTCTTCCAGGCTGGAGGCCTGTTCTTCGGTGCGCTGCGACAGGTCCAGGTTGCCCTGGGCGATTTCGGTCGAGGCGGTGGTGATCTGTTCAGCGCCGCGGCGCACCTGGCCGACCACGCCGGACAGGTTGTCGCTGATATTGTTCAGCGAACGCAGCACCAGGCCGATTTCATCCTTGTTGTGGATTTCCAGGTGCACGTCGAGGTCGCCGGCGGCGATGCGCTCTGCGGCTTCCTCGGCGCGCGCCAGCGGACGTGAAACCACCGCGCGCACCAGCAGGAACAGCACCACGGCGAACAGCACCAGTGCGACCAGGCCCAGCAGCGCGTAACGGTTGCGCAGCTGCGCCGCTTCGCGGGTGATTTCTTCGGTGTAGGTGCCGCCGACAATCAGCCAGTTCCATGGCTTGAAGGTGTGGAATTCGACCATCTTCTCGCGCGCCGAGCCGCCGTCTTTGTCCGCCCAATCATAGGTCAGGCTGCCTTCCTTGGCGTCCAGCATTTCCTTGACGAACTGGCGGCCGTCGTTGCTCTTCATTTCCAGCAGGTTGTCGCCTTCCTTGGCCGGATGCACCAGCACGTTGCCCAGGTTCTTGCCCGGGGCGGCGTTCAGCACGTAGATGTAGCCGGTTTCGCCGATCGTGATGGCCTTGATTTTCTGCTTCAGCATGTCCATGTTCTTGGAGATGTCGAGGCCGATGAACAGCACGCCGATGATCTTGCCGCTGGCATCCTTGATCGGGTCGTACTGGGTAATGAATTGTTTGCCGAACAGCGTCGCCAGGCCGATGTAGCTATTGCCGGCGCGCAGCAGCGGGTAGCTCGGGTGGGCGTGGTCCAGCTGCGTGCCCACGGCGCGGTCGCCGTTTTCTTTCTTCAGCGAAGTGGTGACGCGGACGAATTCTTCGCCATCGGCGGCGAAGATGGTGGCGACGACGCCGGTGTCGCTGGTGAATTTGTCCGGGATGCTGAAGTCGAGGTTGAGCGCCTTGCCGCCATGCTTGAGCGATGGCGTCGGCTTGCCGGCGATCTCGACGGTGGTGGACGGATCGAGCGTGAACGGGCCATCGTTAAAGTCGGAGGCAAACAGGCGCGCGAAGCTGGACGCTTCGTTCATCATGGCGGTATTGAACACCTCGACGGTGTTGCTGATGCCGCTCAGGTTGTACGCCACATTGGCCTTGGCGCGCTCTTTCAGCATGGCCGAGGTGCTCATGTTAATCAGGGTCAGCAGCAGCGCCAGAATGACACTGATCAGGGCGAACGTAAAAACGGTAATTTTAGTACCGACACCCCAGTTACGAGGATTCATCATTATTGTTTTCATTGATCTCTTTAGAGAAAAAGGTACAGCGGTTTGAGGTCGCTCGGAATCGAGCAGGCTCCAGGGGCGGGGGAGCGTTTGCGTAGGCGATGGGGCACTGCCTTAAGTGCTGCCTGGCGGGCCATCAACATGAAACTAAGATCATAAGCATAGCAGATTTTTGCCAAAAAGCAATAAAACCGAAGAACCACTCAAAAGATTTCTATTTATAAAACAATGACTTGAGCGGAAACTTGCTAAAAAATAAGGGAATCTACTTAGTAAAACCGGGTGAAGAATGTGGTGTTTCAGCCGCCCTTAAGCTTAGGCAGAGAAACTCTGAAATACCAGCCCCTCATGCGTGCGCTAGCCTGTAAAATGGGGCAAAACTTAATCAATATGTTCGGGAGCAATGCCGATGAAGAAGCAACTACTGTTGGTGGCCGTGTTGGCGGCCCTGTCAGTGCAGGCCGGCGCCGCCGTGCCAGAGAAAACGGCGGACACCCCTCTCAAACCACAGCCCGGCCAGACCGATGCGGCATTGTGGGCTTCGCGGGTCCTCACCAAACTGCATTACAAGCCGGTGCCACTCGATGATGCGATGTCGGAGAAAATCTTCGACCGCTACTTCAAGTCGCTGGACGCGGAAAAAATGTTTTTCACCCAGGCCGACATCGACCAGTACGCCATCGTGCGCACCCGCCTGGATGACGCCATCACCGGCCAGAATCTCAGCGTGCCATTCGGCATCTTCAACCTGTACCAGCAGCGCTTTAACGAGCGGATCGCCTATGCACGCGAACTGGTCAAACAGGGCAAGTTCGATTTCACCTCCGACGAGACCTATCAGTACGACCGCGAAAAGGCCGACTGGACCAAGAGCGACGCCGAGGTCAAGGACCTGTGGCGCAAGCGCGTCAAGAATGAATGGCTGCGCCTGAAGCTGGCCGGCAAGGATGACAAGTCGATCAAGGAAACGCTGGACAAGCGCTACGAAGGCTATCTCAGCCCGTCGCGCAAGCTGACCGCCGAAGACGTGTTTCAGATATTCATGAACGCGTATGCGATGTCGATCGAGCCGCACACCAACTATCTGGGCCCGCGCGCGGCCGATGCGTTTGACATCGCCATGCGCCTGTCGCTGGAAGGTATCGGCTGCGTGCTGCAAAGCCGCGACGATTACACCGTGGTGCGCGAAGTCGTGACCGGCAGCCCGGCCGGCCTGTCCGGCAAGATCAAGGTGGGCGACAAGATCGTCGGCGTAGCCAAGGACGACAAATCGCCGATCACCGAAGTGCTGGGCATGCGCCTGGACGACGTGGTGGCGCTGATCCGCGGCCCGAAAGATTCGACCGTCAAGCTGGAGATCATTCCGGCCGATGCTGGTCCGGACGCCAAGCACACCTTCGTGACGCTGGTGCGCCAGAAGATCAGCATGGAAGAGCAGTCGGCCAAGAAAGCCGTGTATGAAATCAAGGACGGCAACGTCAAGCGCCGTGTCGGCGTGATTTCGCTGCCGACCTTCTACATGGACTTCGAAGCGCGCCGCAAGGGCGACAAGGACTTCAAGAGCGCCACCCGCGACGTCAAGCGTCTGCTGGTCGAGCTGAAGAAGGACAAGGTCGACAACGTGCTGATCGACCTGCGCAACAACGGCGGCGGTTCGCTGACCGAGGCGGTGGAACTGACCGGCTTGTTCATCGACAAGGGCCCGGTGGTGATGCAGCGTAACGGCGAGAACAAGGTCGAAGTCGAGAGCGACACCGATCCGGGCATGGCCTGGGATGGTCCGCTGGGCGTGCTGATCAACCGTGGTTCGGCCTCGGCGTCGGAGATTTTCGCGGCGGCGATCCAGGATTACGGCCGTGGCCTCATCATCGGCGAACCGAGCTTCGGCAAGGGCACCGTGCAGACGCTGTTCGGGCTGGACCGCTTTGCGCAGAGCGACAAGGTGCATTACGGCGAACTGAAGTTCACCATTGCGCAGTTCTTCCGCATCAATGGCGGCACCACCCAGCTGCGCGGCGTCACGCCGGACATCAAGCTGCCGACCATGGGCGATTCCGACACCTTCGGCGAGTCGAGCTACGACAACGCCTTGCCGTGGACCCAGATCAAACCGGCCGTCTACATTCCGACCGGCGACGTCAAGGAAATCGTGCCGCTGCTGGACAAGAAGCATGACGCCCGCGTGGCCAAGGACAAGGACTTCCAGTACCTGGCCGAGGACATTGCGCTGGTCAAGAAGCAGCGCAAGGAAAATTCGGTGTCGCTGAACGAAGTGGTGCGTCGCAAGGAACGCGACCAGCAGGAAGCCCGCTCCAAGCTGCGCGAAGCACGTCTGCTGTCGCCGACGCCAGGCGCGGATGATCCGATCCTGGTGCCGGACCCGAAAGAGGCGCTGAACAAGGCGATCTCGGCTTCGGCCAAGACGCCAACCGGCAAGCAGGCGCAGACGCCGAAAGTGGCGGGCGTGAAAGGCGCGCTGCGCAGCGATGACGGCTTGCAGGGTTCCGAGCGTTCGCTGGCGGCCGAGCTGGAAGCGGAGAAGCAGGCCAAGGCGGCCAAGGATGTGCTGCTGAACGAAGCGGTCCACATTCTGGCCGACGAAGTTGGTTTGCTGAAAACCGATACCCGTATGGCATCGCGCGTATTACCTTACGCTGCCGACGCCAAGTAAGCAGCAGGTTTGTGAATACTGGAAGGGCCGAGTCCTGCGTTGCGGGACCCGGCCCTTTTTTCATGCCGTGATCAGGTCGCCCCGGCGCGGGTGATGTCGACGATCCAGTCAGCGAAGGCGCGCACCCGCTGGGGAATGTTGCGGCGGTGCGGGAACAGGATGCGGGCCGCCATCGGCGCCGCTTGATGGTGGGGCAGCACCGCCACCAGCAGCCCGGCGGCGATCTCGGCGCGGGCGCGGGAGGCCGGGATCTGCGCGATGCCCAGTCCGGCGTGGGTGGCGGCGTTGTAGGTCACGCTGTTGTTGACGGTGACCTTGTGGCGCATCGGCACATACAGGCTGCTGCCGCTGGCGGCGTCCAGATATTCAAACGCGGCCGGCTGGCTGGCCGGATTGGGCTGGTAGTTGACCAGCCAGTGGTGGGGTAGCTCGTCGAGCGTGGTGGGCAGGCCGTGCTCGGCCACGTAGGCGGGACTGGCGACGTTCAGCAGCTCCAGCGTCAGCAGCGGGCGCGACACCAGCGACTCGTCCACCACGGCGCCGGCGCGCACCACCAGGTCGAAGCCTTCGCTCAGCAGGTCGACGCGGCGGTCGGTGCTGAAGATGTCGATTTGCAGCGCCGGGTGGCGTTGCAGGAATTCGGGCAGGCGCGGCAGCACGATGCCAGCGGCCATGCCCAGCGGCATGTCGGCGCGGATGCGGCCTTGCAGCTGGCTGCCTTGCTGGAACAGCGCGCCGATGTCATCGAGGTCGTCCAGCAGGCGTTCGCAGCGTTCCAGCAGTTCCTCGCCCTCGCGCGTGATCTGCACGCGACGCGTGGTGCGCTGGAGCAGGCGAGCGCCAAGCCGCTCTTCCAGCCGCTGGATGGCGTTGGAAATCGAAGTGCGCGGCAGCTGCAACTGCTCGGCCGCGCGCGTAAAACTGGACAGGCGCGCCACCCACAGAAAGATGCGCAAGTCTTCGGTAGAGGGGATTGTCTTCATTTTTGGATTAGTGATGTCGATTTAACGCAGTTTATCTGTTGATTATACGGATCTAGACTCTAGTCAGGGTGGTCCATTGGTGACCGCCATCCAGAGAGGAAGACAACATGAGTAATCGTATTGCATTGATTACCGGCGGTAGCCGGGGCCTGGGCAAATCTGCAGCGCTGCATCTGGCGCGGGCCGGTTGGGATGTGGTCATTACGTATCAGGCACGTGCGGATGCGGCCGACGCCACGGTGGCCGAAGTGCGATCGCTGGGCCGCAAAGCGGCGGCTTTGCAGCTGGATGCGGGCGCCACCGTCAGCTTCCCCGCATTCAAGGCCGGTTTCGCGGCGCTGCTGGAAAGCGAGTTCGGCCGCCAGACCTTCGACGCACTGGTCAACAACGCCGGCAACAGCGCCAACGTGCCGTTCGCGGAAACCACCGAGCAGCAGTTTGACGAACTGATGAATGTGCACCTGAAAGGCGTGTTTTTCCTGACGCAGACGCTGTTGCCGCTGCTGGCCGACGGCGGCAGTATCCTTAACGTGTCGAGCGGCCTGGCGCGCTTCTCGATGCCGGGCAAGGCTGCGTATGCGGTGATGAAAGGCGGCATCGAGGTGCTGACGCGCTATCTGGCCAAGGAACTGGGCGAGCGTGGCATCCGCGTCAACACCCTGGCGCCGGGTGCGATCGCCACCGACTTCAGCGGCGGCGTGGTGCGCGACAATCCGCAAGTCAACGCGATGGTGGCGGCCAACACGGCGCTGGGACGGGTGGGGCTGCCGGACGACATCGGCGGCGCGGTGGCGGTGCTGCTGTCGGACGAGAGTGGATGGTTCAACGGCCAGCGCATCGAAGCTTCGGGCGGCATGATGCTGTGACATTATGCGACTGGTGAATCTCTGCTATTGCTAAGATAAATTAGCTTTATATGTCGCAATGCAGCATCATTCACCTGTCTCCTCTATCTCCTCCAAGGAAATAGACTTCAGCCCGCTCTCAGTAGCGGGCTTTTTTTTCGCCGCAACGTGCCGTAGATCGGTTAAGCTTTCTATAAGTCAACGTTTAGGTTCCGGCAAGTGTCTCCTACTCAATTCAAACTCTTACTGGCTGGCCTGATGCTGGGCGGCGCCGCAGTCGGCGGCGGCGTGGCATATGTGCTTGTGCATTCTTCCAAACATGCGGACGAGACCGGCGCGCAGACGCGGTCCGCCGCCAACGGCACGCCGGTGCAGTGGCATGCGCGCGTTACCACCCTGGCTGGCGACGGTCTGCCGGGCAGCAGCAATGGCAGCGGCAGGCGCACGCGCTTTGCCGATCCGTTCGGCGTGGTGCTGGATGCGCAGGGCAATCTGTACGTCGCCGACGGCGGCGACAACAATAGCATCCGCAAGATCGACCTGAACGGCATTAGCACCACGCTGGCCGGCAGCACCGAGGGCTACGCGGAAGGCGCGCCGACGGCGGCTGCGTTCAACACACCGTCCGGGCTGGCGACCGACGCCGCTGGCAATCTGTATGTGGCGGACACTGGCAACAATGCCATCCGCAAGATCAAGCCGGACGGCACGGTGTCGACGCTGGCTGGCGACGGTCTGGCGGGCAGCAAGGACGGCAAGGGCGCCGGCGCCCAGTTCAACGGTCCGGTCGGCGTGGCAGTGGATGCCGCTGGCGTGGTGTACGTGGCCGATACCTATAACGACCGCATCCGCCGCATCGCGCCGGACGGCACAGTCACCACCATCGCCGGCGGCAAGCGCGCCGGCATGGCCGATGGCGCCGGTGAACAGGCGTTGTTCGATACGCCGACCGGCATCGCGCTCGGCCCTGCCGGCGAGCTGTACATCGCCGACACCGCCAACCACGCGATCCGCAAATTGAGCAAGGACGGCAACCTCAGCACCATCGCCGAGGCCAAGGACGACGAGCGCGATTCGCTGCTGCGCTCACCAGTCGGCATTGCCGTCACCAGGGACGGCTTCCTGTACATCGCCAGCAGCGCCCACGGCCGCGTGGCGCAGATCACGCCGCAGGGCCAGGTGGCGGCTTTGCAGGATGTCGATCATCCGGCCCAGCCGGGCTATGGCGCGGATGGCAGCGTACGCCTGTATTCGCCGCGCGGCATCGCCGTGTACAAGGACGGCACGCTGTTCGTCACCGATGGCGCGACGTTCCGCCTGCACCACATCGCCATGGTCAGCGCCGACACCGAGCCGGTGGCCGACGAGCCGCCGCCGGGCGCGCCGTCGCGCAGCGCCACCATGCAGTGGCCGGTAGCGCCACAGAACAAGGCGCATGAGGTGGTCGGCTTGATGGGCGAGGTGCGCGGCGATTTCAACGGCGAGCGGCGCGATCATTTCCATGCCGGCATGGATGTGCAGGCGGCGATCGGCACGCCGGTGCTGACCATCACGCCTGGCAAGGTCAGCGATCCGCGCGCCAGCTCGGGCTATGGCGAGTTGTCGGAAGGGCTGGCGTTTGGCGGCCTGCACTACATCCACCTGCGCGTCGGGCGCGACGCCAAGGACAAGCTGTTCAATGATCCTCGCTTCCTGCTGTCGAAGAACGACAAGAGCGTGGCGGACGCGGTGCGGGTGCGGCGCGGCACGCGCTTCGTGGCCGGCGAGACGCTGGGCACGGTCAACCGCATGGCGCATGTCCATCTGGACTACAAGCCCAACGGCGGCGCGCTGAATCCGCTGCAACTGCCGTTCATTGATCTGGAAGACAGCATCGCGCCGACCATCCACAGCATCAGCATTATCGACGCCAACGGCAAGCCGCTGACCGAGAAGCGCGACGGCCGCCTGCTGATCCAGCGCAGCCTGGGCGAGGTGCAGATTGTGGTGGAGGCCAGCGACCAGATCAACGGCAACCAGGCGCGCCGCCGTCTCGGCCTGTACAAGCTGGGCTACCAATTGCTGAACCAGGACGGCGAGATCATTCCGGGCGTGAGCGTGCCGGTGGTGACGCAGCAGTACGACCGTTTGCCGCGCAACCGCGAGGCGGTCAAGCTGGCCTATGCGGCCAATAGTGGGATTACCGTGCATGGCGCCAGCGAGACGCGCTTTGCCTATGCCATCAACAACAAGCTGATCAATGGGAAGCTGACGCCCGGCGGCTGGAAGGTAGGGGAGCTAGGTCCCGGCAATTATCTGCTGCGTATCGACGCCGAAGACTATGCCGGGAATGCAGCCAATCGTAACCGCGAAGTCGCGGTGACGATTGACTAGGGAAGAAATTAAGCCGCGACCAGCGCGCCCGACAGCAGGAATGGAATCATGGCGGCGGTGGTTTCCAGTTCACGTTGCAACTCGTGCTGTTCCACTGCGATATCGGCCTTGGATGGCAGGCTGATGTGGTCCGGCACCTGGTCGGCGCTCAGCGTAATGCCGAGCTTGGCCAGGGTAGCTACCGGGTCGGCCTGCAATTGCGTGCGGAACTTGTCATCACTGGCCAGTTTGTCGAGGATGGAGCGGAGTTCGTTCGAAGTATGCATGGAGTGAGCCCTTCTAAAAAAGGATGGGAAGTCACGGTCGTGGCTTCCAACTCATGCTACGACAAAGTGCGCAGCTTGCCAAGAGTTTAATTGCCAGATCAATAACCGTGCGCTAGACTTCATCGTATCTTGGCCTGAGAGGACGCCCCATGAAACTACGCCGCTGTGCCGTGTTGTACATTGAATCGCGCGAAGATTTATCGATTGACTGGCGCACAGTGTTGTCCGGCGGCAACGCTCTGGCCGCCAGCAGCCACTGGGTGGCGCTGGCGCCGCACCTGGACCAGGAAATCCCCATCGACGCCGCGCAATTGGCCGCGTTGGGCGGCGCCAGCCAGACCGTGTGGCGCGAGCGCAGCGCCGCCGAGCAGCAGTACGGCGAGGTGTGCATCGCCAAGCTGCTGGACTTGGGCCTGCTGATCGGCGACACGCCGCAGTATGCCGCCCAGCGCGCGCGCGACGATACGCTGCGCGACACCCACTGGCGGCCGCTGTCGGCGCTGGCGCATACCTTTGGCCGCTGGCGCGGCGTGGTCGAGGAAACCGGCATGGAGGCGCCCAGCTTCCAGGCGCTGCTGGAACGCTTCGGCGAACCGCCGCCGCCGACGCTGGACATCAATCCCGAACAGGCCATTGCGCTGCCGGCCCCCGCGTCGGGCCGCATGGATGAGCAGCTGTTGCAGCGCTATACCGGCCGAAATTACGATTTGCGAGCCAGTGTGCCGCTGGAAGTGGTGGCGCGGCTGCTGCAACGCACTTTCGGCGCGCAGGAAGTGCGCCAGGTCGGACCGCATTCCGAAGTGCTGAAGAAGACCAGCCCCTCCGGCGGCGGCCTGCATCCGATCGAAGCCTTCGTGCTGGCGCAGCGGGTCGACGGCGTGGCGCCGGGCCTGTATCACTATCACCCGATGGCGCACGAGCTGCGGCCGTTGCAGACCATGGACCATGAAGCGGCCGCGGCGTTGTCGCGCTTTATGTTGGCCGACCAGCACTGGCTGTCGGGCGCGCCGCTGCAAGTGGTGCTGGTGGCGCGGCTGGAGCGCAGCTACTGGAAGTACCGCAATCACCAGAAGGCGTTCCGCGCGGTGGCGCTGGATGCCGGCCATTTGTCGCAGACCTTCTACCTGCTGGCGACCGAGGCGGGGCTGCCGGCCTTCATCACCGCCGCCATCAACGACGCCGACATCGAGAAGACGCTGGGCCTGGATCATCTACGCCACGCGGTGGTGGCCATGTGCGGCTGCGGTCCGGCCGCCGATGGCCCGCGCAGCATGGTGGAACTGCGCTACGGCGAGACCGACGCGATCTGATCCTGCGTATCCCCGCGCTGCGCCTGCACGCCGTCCAGCACGCGCTCCAGCGCGGCGGCGAAGGCGGCCAGCGCGTCTTCCAGCGGCCCGCGTTGCGGCGCCATCAGCAGCTGTTCCAGTTCACCGGCAGTGCGGTGCAGTTCCGGCATCGACAGATTGCCGGCCGCGCCGCGCACCTTGTGCACCAGCAGCGCCGCCTGCTCGTAGGCGCCATTGTCGATGGCGGCCAGCAGCCGCTCCGGCGCCGGCGCAAAGTCGCCGACAAAGCGTTGTAGCAGCACGTTCAGCAGTTTGACGTTGCCGCCCAGTCGCGCCAGCGCGGCTTCCATGTCGATGCCGGGCAGGGCCGGAATGTGGTCCGGCGCCGCTGCCGCTGCTGCGGTCGCGGCGGCAGCGGCGTCCACCGCCGCAGCGCGTTCCGGGGTGTGCCGCATCTGCCCGGCCAGCACCGTGAACAGCCGCTCCGGATCGATCGGCTTGGTGACGTAATCGTTCATGCCCATGCCCAGGCTGCTTTCGCGGAAGCCGGGCACCGCGTGCGCCGTCATGGCGATCAGCGGCAGTTGCGCGTGGCGCGGCTGGGCGCGGATGCGGGCGGTGGTTTCGTAGCCGTCCATGCCGGGCATCTGGATATCCATCAGCACCGCGTCAAACGGCGCCAGGTCAACCAGCGCCAGGGCGTCGGCGCCGCTGCTGGCCAGCTCCACCTGCACGCCGGCGCGCAGCAGCACTTCACGCGCCACCTGCTGGTTGATGACGTTGTCGTCGACCACCAGCACGTGGGCGCCGGCGATGCGCTGCGCCGCTTCCGACAGCGAGGCCGAGACCGCTACCGGCGGCCGCGCCGGCGCTGCCAGCCCCAGGCCAACCAGAACCGCGTCCAGCAGTTGTGGCGGCGTCAGCGGCTTGACCAGGATGGTGGCGATGTCGGCCTGGCCGGCCGCCTGCGCCGCCGGTTCGCGCGCGAATTCGGTCATCATCAGCACCAGCGGCAGTTGCGTGTGACCTGGCAGCTGGTGGATGCGGCGCGCAATCCCCGCGCCGTCGAGGTCGGGTAAATCCCAGTCTAGCAGCACCAGGTCGGCCGCTTGCGTGGCCAGGTAATCGAGCGCCTCGGCGCCGCTGGTGACGGCATGCACTACGAAGCCGTCGGCGCGCAACTGGCGGCCCAGCATGTCGCGCAGCATGGCGCAGTCGTCCACCACCAGGATTTGCTTGCCGGCGGCGCCGACTGGCATCGGCACCGGCGCCGGCAGCGCGTCGGCCTGGCGTTGCAGTTCCAGGTCGAAGTAGAAGCAGCTGCCGTGGCCGGGCGTGCTGTTGATGCCGATAACGCCGCCCATGGCTTGCACCAGCTGCTGCGAAATCGCCAGGCCGAGGCCGGTGCCGCCGTACAGGCGGGTGGTGCTGGTGTCGGCTTGCGAGAAGGCGCGGAACAGGCGCGCCTGCTGCTCGGCGCTGATGCCGACGCCGCTGTCTTCGACGCTGAAGCGCAGCCGCACCGGCGTGCCGGGGGCAGAGACGGCGGCGCCGTCCAGCAGGTCCACCCGCAGGCCGATGTGGCCGTCGGCGGTGAATTTGAGGGCGTTGCCGACCAGGTTGACCAGCACCTGGTTCAGCCGCAGCGGATCGCCGACCAGCTGCAGCGGCACTTCCGGCGCGGCCCAGGCCAGCAGCTCCAGGCCTTTTTCCGCCGCCCGCCACGAGAACAGGTCGGCGATCTGGGCCAGCGTTTCGGACAGGTCGAATGGCACTGTCTCCAGTTCCAGCTTGCCGGATTCGATCTTGGCGAAGTCCAGCACATCGTCAATGATGTTGAGCAGATTCTGGCCGGCGCGGCCGATCTTGGTGAAGTAGTCGCGCGGCTTGGCCGGCAGGTCGAGGTGCACGCCCAGCCCGGCAAAGCCGAGGATGGCGTTCATCGGCGTGCGGATCTCGTGGCTGATATTGGCCAGGAACTCGCTCTTGGCGCGGGTTGAGGCCTCGGCGTCGGCACGGGCCTGCTGGATGGCGCTGATGGCGCTGGCTTTCTGGAAGGCCGAGACAAACGGCTCCTTCAACGCCTTGAACATCTCCAGGTCCTTGCGCGCAAACGGCGCGCTCTGCTTGAACACCAGGTAGCCCTGCACCTGGTTGTCGACGCGGATGCGCACCGCCAGCATGGTGCGCTGCTTGAGGAACATGTCGGGCGCGATCACCACGGCGGCGTCGACGAACTGGGTTTGCGCGGCGCGCGGCGAGACGCCGTCGCGCGCCGACGGCAGGGCGTCGTAGCCCCAGCGCGCGCGGATCGCCATCGGCCCGCCCGGCGATTGCGAAATCAGCGCATAGGCCACGCTGACGTCGCCGATGGCGGACGATTCGCGCAGGATGGTGTGCAGCAAGGCGTCGAAGTCGAGCTCGTCATTGATGGACTTGACGATGGCGTGCACCCGTTCCAGGTGCAGCGTGCGCGAGTACACCTGTTGTTGCAGGTTGCGCACCCGCCAGCGGTAGGTGCCCCAGGCGCAGGCCAGCACCGCCAGCAGCGCGCCGAGGCGGGCCCACCAGGTCTGGTACCAGGCTGGCAGGAAGTGCAGCTCCATGCTCAGTTCGTGCGGACTCCAGGCGCCGACTCGGTTGCTGCCGCGCATGTACAGGCGGTAGCGGCCGGGCGGGACGTTGGCGTAGGTAGCGGCGCGGTGGCTGGCGTCGGCCTCGACCCAGTCCTTGTCGTAGCCGTCGAGACGGAAGGCGTAGCGGTTGCGCTGGCTGGCGGAATAATCGAGTGCGGCGATTTCCACCTCGACCTTGCGGGTGCCGGACGGAATCTCGAGGGCGGCGCCGTCGGCGCCCAGCAGGCCGCCCGGCGGCACCATCTCATGGTCCAGCCGCACCGAGCTGACTACCAGCGGCGGCTGGTAGCGCCACGGCTGCGCCGGCACCGGCTGCACCACCACGTAGCCGCCCGAGGTGCCGAACACGATGTCGCCGCTGGCGGTCTGGCCGGCCGCGTTGGTGATGTAGGGCTGGAACACCAGGCCGGCCGCGCGGTCCAGCACCTGCACCTGCAAGGTGGTGCTGTCGATCGAGGCGATGCCGTCCGAGGTCGAGGCCCAGATGCGGCCGCTGCGGTCGGTTTGCAGCGCGGCGGAGTTATTGGCCGGCAGGCCGGAACTGGCGTCGAGCCGGCGGAAGCGGCGCGTGCCGTCGGCGTTGCGGCCGTCGAGGATGGCGATGCCGTCGCTGCTGCTGGCCACCCACAGCCTGCCCTGGCCGTCGAAGGTCAGCGAGCCGATGTAGCTCGCTGGCAGCGAGGTGGCCGGATTGCCGCCGGGCAGGATCTGCTCGGCCTTGCCGGTAGCCGGATCGAAGCGGTTAAGGCCTTTGCGGGTGCCGATCCACAGCGCGCCGTCCGGGCCTGCGCGCATCACGGTGATGCGGTTGTCGCTGAGACCGCCGCTGCCGGGCGGTCCCTGGGTGAACAGGGTGGCGCTGCGGCTGCGCAGGTCGTAGCGCATCAGGCCGGAAGGCAGGCCCAGCCACAGCAGCTCGCCCTGGCGCAGCACGCTGGCGATGCGCGGATAGGGATCGCCCAGCGGCAACGGCACGCGCCGCACTTGGGTACCGAGGCCGCTGGTGTGGTACAGGCCGAGCGAACTGCCGATCCAGGCTTCCTGCGGTTCGGCCTCGGTCAGGCTCAGCACCAGACGGTTGGGCAGGGCGCTGTCCGGCCGGCTGGCGTCCGGCCGCAGGCCGGCGTGGCGGCGGCCGTCGGCGTCGATCAGGTCGATACCCTGGTCGCCCAGGCCGACCCACAGCCGGCCGCCGCTGTCGGTCATGAACGCGAAGGCGGAAATTTCGGCCAGGCCGGCGCCGTCGAGGATGGTGTCGACGGTGCGGTTGGCGGGGTTGTGGATGTCGACGCCGCGCTCGGTGGCCACCCAGACCAGGCCGCTGTGGTCGCGCCAGATGGCGGCGGTGCGGTCGTGCGCCAGGCTGATCGACATGGCCGGGCGGTGCTGGATGCGGCGGCTGTGGCCGTTAATGTCGAATTCGATCAGGCCGCCGCCATAGGTGGCGGCCCACCAGGTGCCGGGCATGATTTCGGCGATCGACAGCACCATGGTGTCGGCGGCGTCCTTGACCTGGTCCAGTTCCAGCAACCGCGCGCCGGCCGCCACGCTGGCCACGCCGATGCCGCTCTTGGTGGTGCCGAACAGCACTTCGCCGGCGCGATTACTGGCCAGCGACAGCACGGCGTCGTCGACGCCGGCGACCGGCAGATCCGCGACCTGGCCGCTGGCGGCGTCGCGCCGCGCCAGGCCGGCGTTGGAGCCGATCCACAACGTGCCATCGGCCTCGGTCAGCAGCGAGCGGATCTGGTTGCTGCGCGCGCCGCCGGCGGCGTCGCTGTTGCGCGGATAGTGGCGGATGACGCCGCCGTGGGGCAGGTCGATGTAGTCGAGGCCGGCGGCGGTGCCGACCCACAGGCCGCCGCGCGGATCGCTGGCCAGCGCGGCTACGGCGGGGCTGCTCAGGCCTTGCGGCCCGGCTGGATAGCGCACGAAGGTTTCGCTGCGCTTGTCGTACATGGCGACGCCGTCGGTGGTCGTGCCCAGCCACAGCCGGCCCTGCCGGTCGACATGCAGCGTCTGCACGAAATCGGCCGGCAACGAATGCGGATCACTGGCGCGGTAAAAGAAATTGCGCATGCGGTAGCCGTCCCAACGGCCGAGGCCGGATTGGGTGGCAAACCACAGGAAGCCGTCGCCATCCTGGGCGATGCTCATGGTGACCGGACTCGGGAAGCCGCGTTCGGCCGGCACCAGGTGTTCGAACATGGTGGGCGCCAGCTGTTTCCACGGCGACGGCGCGCCTGCCGCCAGCGGCGTCGCCAGCGCAAACAACAGTGCCCAGGCTGCCCGGCTGACTAAAAAGGAAAAGAAATTGCGCACGAGTAACCGTTTTCATATTTCCCATGCTCGTTAGCAATGGGTATTGCGTGGTCTAGGATACGGAATTGTGTCGCAGTTGTCTATTTATTACAGCAACGCGTTCCGTTTGCGCACTGCCGTTGACAAAAAATATTTATGGGAATATATTTTCACCAGCAATTGGAATCGTTTCCAATTTGCGTGGAGTGATAATAAAAGGAGACATAATGAACCACCAGAAATTCGTTTTGTCCGCCGTTGCCGCCAGCATTGCACTGGCGTATGCGGCCCCCGCGATGGCCAGCGTCACCAGTCCCGTTATCGGCCAGTTGCTGTGGTCGGAGGAGTTCAACGGCGCCACGTTGAACACCAGTTTGTGGAATACCTACGACGGCAACGGCTGCCAGATCAACCTGTGCGGCTACGGCAATCAAGAGCTGGAATACTACAGTCCCAACAACCTTTCGCTGGTCAACGTGCCGTTCGAGCCAAACACGCGCGCGCTGGCGATCCAGGCGCGCAGCCAGACGGTGGGCAGCAACGTCTTCACCTCCGGCAAACTGGATTCGTTCAATAAGGTGCAGGTGCAGTACGGCATGGTCGAGATCCGCATGGCGACGCCGGCGCTGGGCATCGGTTTGTGGCCGGCTGCGTGGATGCTGGGCACCAGCCCGCAGGCGTGGCCGCGCAAGGGCGAGATCGACATCGTCGAGATGGGCCACAAGGCCAGCAGCCGCGCGGCGGCCGGCACGCCGACGCCAGCCATCGACAACTTTACCGGTTCGAACGTGATCACCTGGCAGCAGGCAGCTTGCGTGACCGGCAACGAGAGCTGCGCCGCCTCCACCGCATGGCAGACCAAGAACTGGTACACGCCGGCGCAATCGCTGGCCAACCGTTTCGTGATCTATCGCTTCTACTGGACTGAATCGCAGATGCGTTTCACGGTGGTGGATAACGGTCTGGAATACGATATGTACAATAGCCCGCTGCCGGTCAACTCGACCGCGTTGCAAGCGCCGTTCTATCTGCTGTTCAACCTGGCGGTGGGCGGCAACTTTACCGACGCGGCCACGCCGGCGCAGGTGACGGCGCCGCTGCCGGGCACCATGTACGTCGACTACGTGCGCGTGTACCAGCTGGACGGCAAGGGTTCGGTCAAGCTGGGCAACCAGACGCCGGCGGAAGTGGGCAAGTTTGGCGTGTTCACCGATAACACCGTGGTCAACAACAAGCTGAACGCGGGCACCACCTCGGACATCTTCGTCTGGAACACCGCCTCCACCACGACTGGCACTATCGCGCCGTATGAAGGCGCGAACGCAATGTCGTGGAGTTTCAACACGCCGGGTTCGTGGTTTGGCGGCAGCGTGGAATCGCGTCAGGCGCGCGACATGAGCGGCTTCCGCAACGGCAATATGAAATTGAAGATCAAGATCCCGGCGAACGTCGCGTTCACAGTAGGGGTGCAGGACACCTACACGAATCAGAACGCGGTGAAATTCCCGGCGAATGCCACCACCTACGGGCTGGTGCGCAATGGCGACTGGGGCACGGCGACGATACCGATTGCCGACCTGGCGGGGAGCAAAGTCGCGCTGCAATCGATGCTGGATTTGTTCCAGATCGCCAGCGATGGCGCGGCGTTGCCGCAATCGGCGTTCCAGATGTCGGTTGACGACATCATCTGGGATAGCGGCGTGGCGGCGCCAACGCCGACGCCGACTCCAACGCCAACTCCAACGCCGACCCCGACGCCAACTCCCACTCCCACTCCCACACCAACGCCTACACCGACCCCGACGCCGACCCCGACGCCGACCCCGACGCCGGCAGCGGTCCAGGCCAGCGCGACGATGCTGAAGTTCTCGCTGACCAGTTCAAGCTGGGCCGACGTGCACTACACCGTCAACAATGGCGGTCAGCAGAACGTGCGGATGACGCAAAATGCCGGCATCAACAGCTACACCGCCGGCGGTCTGAAGGCAGGCGATGTAGTACGCTACACCTTCACCTACTGGGACAGCGCCAAAAACTACGCCGTCGACACTGCCCAGCAAACCTTCACCATGCAATAGGGTTATGGCGCGACGGTGGCTTTCAGCGGGTGGGTGGCGCGGGCGGTCATGAGTTTGACTTTGTCCTGCCACTCGGCTGCCGTCTTGACGTGGCCGGCGCGGTCCCAGGCTGCGCCGATGTAGTAGCGCAGCGGTTTGCCGGATTCTACCGGCGCCACGATCAATTCGTTCAGCGCGTCTTCGGTGACGGCGGTGGCGCTCGGAAGTACGATGGCGGTGCCGAACGCGCCCTTGGTCGCTTGCGTGACCCACTGCGTCACGGCCACGCCATCACGGCCGACGGCGATCTTTTCGTCCTGGTTTTTGTCGGATGGTTTCTTGTTCAGGCCGACCGCCACGTTCAGCTGCTGCGGGCCGCTGAAGGTGAAGGTGCTGTCCATGGTGTCGAAGTCCTGGCCGGCATCCACTGTGAAGCGCTTGACTTCGCTGACCTTGGCGCCAGCCGCATCCCAGCTATCGTAGTTCAGCTCGAAGATGGTGCGGATCGGGCCGTTGGCCAGCACTTTCCACGACGCGTAGTTGCGACCGGCATACAGCTGCTTGCCGTCCCACACGCCGGTGCCGCCGGCGCCGCGCGATTTGCCGACGTTGTACATGTCCATGCCTTCACCCTCGTCGTGGTGATAGTGGTCGTGGCCCTTGTTGTACCAGCGGTCGACGATCGGGTAGTCGACGCGCTTGAACCAGATGTCCAGTCCGCTGGTGACCAGCACTTCCTTGCCGACGCCGGCCGTGTCCGGTGCGGCCAGCGCCGGGCCGTAGGTGCGGTGCGCAACGTGGTCGTTTTCCCAGCCGAAGTCGTCCAGCCGTTCCGGTACGTAACGGGCGAAGGTTTTGGCGGCGAACGGCTGCGTTACCGTCTCGGTTTTTTCCACTGTGAAGGTGGCCTGTTTCTCGCCGGCGGCAAAGCTGTGCTGGAAGTACAGCTCGCCATAAGCGACGCCAATGCCTTTCGGATCCTTGGCCTGCGGCGCGACATTGCTGACCTGGTACGGCAGCACATTGCCCTTGCTGTCCTTGACGGCGATCTTCTGGATCAGCGCGCCAGGCAGCGCGCGGTTGATCTCGCTCCACGGGATGGCGATGGTTTCCGATGGCCGCGCCAGATCGAGGTCGTTGGTGACGGTGATTTTGGCCAGCTCGGCCGCCTGGGCAGCGCCGCCGCTCAGCAGGACAGCAATCGGCAACAGATAGGTGCGCATGGTGGTCGTCCCCTTATTCATGGCTGTAGTTGGTGGCGCCGGCATCTTTTGGCACGTAGTGGTAGGTGCGTAGCTTGACCTGGACATCAATCTTCGGATTGTTGATCAGCTTGATCATCTCGGCGCCGGCCAGCAGTGCCGGGCCGTAGCCGTGCAGCGCGTCAACGCTGGTCGGACGGTTGTAGTAGTAGATCTGGTCGCTGGCGAAGGTGGTGCCGACGCAGGTACCTTCCACCTGGCCGCGCGAATTGATGCGGGTCGTCAGGCCAACCCAGCCGGCTTGGGCGATCGAGCCGTAGGTGGCGGCGCTGACCCAGCCTTCGTTGACGGCGTGTGCGATCACGTAGGTGAAGATGGCGCTGGCCGAGGTTTCCAGGTAGGAGTCATTACGGTCCAGCATCTGGTGCCACAGGCCTTCGCCCGATTGCAGTTCGGCGATGCCGCGCAGCGTGGTGCGCAGTTGCGCCAGCACTTTCGGATAGCCGGGGTGATCCTTCGGCAGCACGTCCAGCAGGTCACTCATGGTCAGCACTGCCCAGCCGTTGGCGCGCGCCCAGTAGAAGCGCGGCGCGTCCGGATTGTTGGCGTTCCAGCCGTGGGTATACAGGCTCAGCTGCGGATTGAACAGGTAGTGCGTCATCTGCAGCACGTTCTTGACGGCGTCGTCATAGTATTCGCGCTTGCCGGTCAGGTGGCCCATTTCGGCCAGCGCCGGCACGCCCATGTACATATCGTCGGCCCATAGCGACACCGCTTGCGGACGCTGGCGCGCCAGCGTGCCGTCCTTCAGGCGGAACTGTTTCTTGGCGACCCAGTTGCTGCACGTGTCGATGAACTGGCCCATGTCCGGGCCGACTTTGGCGAACTTGGCGCGGATCATGGCGGCGCACATGGAGCCGGCGTCATCCAGCGAGCGCGGATCGATCACGCGGGCGAAGCTGTTGGCGCGCTCCAGGTGGAATTGCTGTTCCTGCGCCTTGAAGTAGGGGTACTTGTCGGCGATGAACTGGAAGTGGCGCGCCGTCATGGCGGTGAATTTGTTGTCGCCAGTGACGGCCGCCGCCTTGATCAGGCCGGCGTGGACGACACCCATTTCGTAGACCTGGAAGTTCCATTCCGCGCTGCTCGGCTCGACGACGGCGTCGGCCACCGGCTGGCTGAAGTCGGTAATCTGGATGCCGGTGCTTTTGTGGACGATCTTGGTCGGCGTGGTGGTTTCCAGGTAGCCGCGAATGCGGTCCATCGAGGCGGTGATTTCGGCCACGGTCGGCTTTTTGTAGGGCACAGGGTAGGTGCCTTCGCCGGCGTCGTAGACGCTTTTGTTGTCCGGGTTGCGGTACGGACCCTCGGCGTGGGCGGGAAGGGCGAGCAGGGTCGCGGCAACAGCCGCAATCAGGGCGGATGGGGAGGTCACGGGTTTTTGTCTCTTTATTTTGGTAAAACGTTTATTTGGTCAGACCATTCTAGATTGGTCCGGCCACTTTTGCAATCCGGACAGGCCACTTTGTGGCATGCCAGAACAGCAGTGCTCCGAGGCTGAGTCCGCCTCCCAGCAGGCAGACGCCGGACCAGCCCGCCATCGCATAGACATTGGTGGCGGCCAGCGCACCGGCGCCGCTGCCGATGGCGTAGAACAGCATGTAGCCGCCGATCAGCCGGCTGTGCTCGGTGCCGGAACGCAGGATCAGGCTCTGGTTGGTGACGTGCAGGGCTTGCACGGCCAGATCCAGCGCCAGGATGCCGATGAGCAGGGCGATCAGCGAGTGTGGTGCGAATGCCAGCGGCAGCCAGGACAGCAGCATCAGCGTCAGCGCGATGCCGGAAGTGTGTTGCGCGCGGCCCCGATCGGCCCAGCGTCCGGCGCGGGCGGCGGCCAGCGCACCGGCCAGGCCGACCAGCCCGAAGGCGCCGATTGTCGTATGCGAATAACTGTAGGGCGGAGCGCTCATCAGGAAAACCAGCGCGCTCCAGAAGGTGCCGAACACGGCGAACATCAGCAACGCAATCATGCCGCGCACTTGCAGCACGCGGTTGCGCCACAGCAGGCTGAACACGGAGGCGAGCAGGCGCAGGTAGGACTGCGGTGGCGATGCGGGAGCGCCACCTTCACGCTGTGGCGCAGCATCGGCCGCGACCTGCACCGGCAGCGCACGCCACAGCAGCAGGGCCAGCGCCAGCATGATGGCGGCCGAGGCGGCATACACGCCACGCCATCCGGCCTGATCCGCGACCAGCCCGGCAAACACGCGCGCCAGCAGCAAGCCCGCCACCACGCCGCTTTGCGCCGCACCGACCACGCGCCCGCGCTCGTCCTCGGCGGCAACGCTGGCCGCATACGCAATCAAGCCCTGCGTCATGGCCGTGCCCAACATGCCGACCGCCAGCATGCCCGCCATCAGCGACACCGTGCCCGACGCCAGACAAACACCCACCAACGCCACCGCCAGCGTCACCAGTTGCGCCAGCATCAGGCGCCGCCGTGGCAGCAGGTCGCCCAGCGGCACCAGCAGCACCAGGGCCAACGCGCTGCCCGCCTGCGTGGCGCTGATCACGCCGCCGACTGCCGCATGACTGATCCCAAAATCCGCCGCCAGCGCATCCAGCAACGGTTGCGCGTAATACACATTGGCGACACTCAGCCCGCTGGCGCAGGCAAACAACAATACTAAAGAACGTGGCACGATCAGGCTCCAAATCTAGTTGCAAAACAAAACTGGTTGCAGCCTACCGTAAACCAGTTTTAAAATGCAACCATGGCCAAACGAAAATCCCTGCAACAAGACGATTGTCCCGTCGCCCGCGCCGTCGACCTGGTGGGCGACCGCTGGTCGATGCTGATCGTGCGCGACGCGCTGGACGGCATCCGCCGCTTCGGCGACTTCCAGCGCAACCTCGGCGTCGCTCGCAACATCCTGTCTGACCGCCTGAGCGCGCTGGTGGAAGAGGGCTTGCTGGACATTCAGCCGGCCTCCGATGGCAGCGCCTACCAGGAATACGTGCTGACTAGCAAAGGCGAGAGCCTGTTCCCGGCCATCGTCGCGCTGCGGCAATGGGGCGAACGCCACCTGTTTGCCTCTGGTGAGGCGCATTCCGTGCTGCTGGAAAAAGACAGCGGCAAACGCGTGAGCCCCATGCAGCCGCGCGATCACGACGGCCACATCCTCAAACCGGCACAGGCAGTGGTGAAAAAAATCGTTAGAAAGTGAACAAATTTATTCAAACCGTCGCCCTTTTAAAGAACATGGGAGTACAATTATTTGAACGGTCGTGCTTTTTTATCGGCTGAATAATAAGGAGACAGCATGGATTTGACTTACACGGCGGCGGATCTGGCGTTTCGCGACACGGTGCGCGCATTCCTGGACGCCAACCTGCCTAGCGACCTGCAAAAGAAAGTCCGCAACCATCTGCGGCTGAGTCGCCAGGACTATGTGCGCTGGCACCAGATCGTCGCCCGCCAGGGCTGGTCGGCGCCGGCCTGGCCAGTGGAATACGGCGGCACCGGCTGGACGCCGACCCAGCGCCACATCTGGGAAGAAGAATGCGCCCGCTCGGGCACGCCGCCGATCCTGCCGTTTGGCGTCAACATGGTGGCGCCGGTCATCATGGCCTTTGGTAACGAGGCGCAAAAAGCCCACTACCTGCCGCGCATCCTGAATTGCGATGACTGGTGGTGCCAAGGGTATTCCGAGCCGGGCTCGGGTTCCGATCTGGCGTCGCTGAAAACCACCGCCGAGCGCGCCGGCGACCACTACATCGTCAACGGCCAGAAGACCTGGACCACGCTGGCCCAGCACGCCGACATGATCTTCTGCCTGGTGCGCACCGACAGCACCGTGCGCAAACAGGAGGGCATCTCCTTCCTGCTGATCGACATGAAAACGCCGGGCATCACGGTGCGTCCCATTATCATGCTGGACGAAGACCATGAGGTGAACGAAGTCTTCTTCGACAACGTCAAGGTGCCGGTGCAAAACCTGATCGGCCAGGAAAACAAGGGCTGGACCTACGCTAAGTATTTGCTGGGCCACGAGCGCACCGGCATCACCGCCGTCGGCCGCTCCAAGCGTGAACTGTTGTTCCTGAAAAAGATCGCCGCCGAACACTACAAGCACGGCAAGCCGCTGATGCAAGACCCTGTATTCTCGGCCAAAATCGCCAGTCTGGAAATCGACCTGATGGCGCTGGAAACCACGGTGCTGCGCGTGATCACGCGCGAATCGCACGCGCCGGGGCCGGAAGCGTCGATGCTGAAGGTGCGCGGTTCCGAAATCCAGCAGCAGCTGACCGAGTTGATGGTCGAGGTGCTGGGACCGGGCGCGCTGCCGTTCGACACCGACTATCTGGAAGGCAAGGCCGATCACGCGGTAACCGGCGACGACGCCGCCGCGCCGCTGGCCGGCTACTACTTCAACTACCGCAAGACCTCGATCTACGGTGGCTCGAACGAAATTCAGAAAAACATCATCACCCAGATGATTCTGGGCCTGTAAGGAGCGGCAATGGATTTCACTTTCAAGGAAGAACAGCAGCAGTTCGCGGACGCGCTGCGCCGCTGGGTGGACAAGGACTATACCTTCGACACGCGCAAGCGCATCGTGCACTCGCCGAGCGGCGTGTCGGATGTGGCGTGGAATATGCTGGCCGAGCTGGGCATGACGGCGCTGCCGGTGCCGGAAGCGCAAGGCGGCTTCAGCGGCAACGCAGTCGATATGCTGGTGGTGATGCAGGAACTGGGACGCGGCCTGGTGGTCGAGCCGTACTTCGCCACCGTCTGGGGCGCGAAGTTTCTGCAACTGGCCGGCAATCAGCATCACCGACTGGAAGACGTGGCCAAGGGCGAACTGAAGCTGGCGTGCGCGCTGGGCGAAAAACATTCGCGCTACGATCTGGCGGATATTAAAACCATCGCCGGCATCAATGGCGAAGGCTACCGCATCGATGGCACCAAGACGGTGGTGATCCACGGCGGCCAGGCCGGTGCGCTGATCGTCTCGGCGCGCAGCGCCGGCACCCAGCGCGACACCAACGGCATCAGCCTGTTCGTGGTGCCGACCGACACGCCGGGCGTGGTGATCCGCGACTACCGCACCATCGACGGCCAGCGCGCGGCGACGGTGCAGTTCAATCACGTGGCGGTGCCGGCCTCGGCGCTGCTGAGCAAGCTGGGCGGCGGCTGGGACATGCTGGAAGAAGCGGCCGACTACGGCGTTAGCCTGCTGTGCGCGGAAGCGGTGGGGGCGATGGAAGCACTGTTCAACGCCACGCTGGAGTATGTGAAAACGCGCAAGCAGTTCGGCCTTGCTATCGGCAGTTTCCAGGCCCTGCAGCATCGAATGGCGGATATGTACATCCACCTGGAGCAGGCGCGCTCGATGGCGATGCTGGTGGCGGCGCGCATGGTGTGCGATGCCGAGGAGCGGCGGCGGGTGGCGTCGGCGGCCAAGGTGCGCATCGGCCAGGCAGCCAAGTTCATCGGCCAACAGGCGGTGCAACTGCACGGCGGCATGGGGGTCACCGACGAACTGCCGGCCGCGCACCACTTCAAGCGCTTGACCATGATTGAGCTGACGCTTGGGGATGTGGATCACCACCTCGAACGCTTTGCGGCGCAGCGGGGATTCCAGCAGCACTCCTAAGAGAATGCCGAAAACTGCGGGTCAGGTCAATATTGCCATATAGGCAATCACCTGTTAAAGTTAGGCGATCCGGAGTCTAGTGGAGTGCGCGTGAAAACCTATCATGGAAGTTGTCATTGTGGCGCAGTGCGGTTCGAGGCGGACATTGATCTTAGTCAAGGGTCAATCCGCTGTAATTGCTCGATTTGCGCCAAGGTGAGATTTTGGCCTGCCATCGTACAGCCCAGTGCGTTTCGCTTGCTGGCGGGCGAGGCTGATCTCACTAAATATCAATTTCTGACCAAGACAGACCAGCATTTGTTTTGCAGGCACTGCGGTGTCCGCTCTTTCGGTATCGGACGCTCGCCGCGCTGGGGCGAGTTCTATGCGGTGAATCTGACTTGCCTTGACGATGCAACGCCGGAGGAACTCGTGAGTACGCCCATCACTTATCTGGACGGCAAAAACGATAATTGGGAAACATCACCAACCGAAGTCCGTCATCTTTAAATTTATGAATAAAGCGAAACTCAGCCTGCTTTTGCTGGTGGTGGCAGGCGCGCCCGCCCATGCGCAACACCCGCTTGAGCGGCAGCTAGCGCAGCTCAAACCCATCGCGATCTTGCCGTTGGAGGGATTGGAATGGCCGGCCGGAACACTCCTTTGCCCGCTCACGCCTTACCAAAATGCGCTGCCCGGCGCTTCAACTACCGCGCAGCGGGTCAATGCTTTCCTTGAGAAAAAGCAGTTTCGGGGCGACGAGGGCCACTGGTCGCTGGTGGTCGTTAAGCCGGCGCCCGCAGGAATCGAGCAACTGCTTTTCAAGCGTAACAAATATGATGTCGTCACTTCCCCGGAGCAGCTAAGCAAAGCAGCTGACTCCGTGCCCGCCACATTCGAACCCAAAGAATGCGTGGAGGTGCAGGAGGCGCGCATTCTGGTCACCCGCAGTCGTGCCTCGCACCGAACACTGATCAGTTTCGGAGCGGAGAAACTGAGATGAGAATTTGAGACATGGCTACGTGGCAATTTGATCTGTTCTTAACTCCCAAAGGCTCCGAACATGGTCTGGACATTCCAACGCTACCAGCCAGGTCTGCGCTACACGCCCAGGAAAATTTAGTGAAATGCCTTGGGCAACCTTGGCTTATGCTGGAAGACTGGATCGTGTACGGTGTCGAAAATGGCACCCGCGTTGATTTTCATTTCGACGACACTGGTGGTGTAGAAGTAATCGTCCGATTGGATGCCAGTGCAAACAACAGTGCCGTCGTCGACGCGATTTGCGCGCTGGCGCTCGACCTTGAGTGCAGATATTTTGACGCGCAGGAAAAACAGTTCATCGATGCTCTACCGCAGGCCATCTTGCAAGCCTTAGTTGATTCCAAAGCAGCTAAGTTCGTAGGCAATCCTCGTGATTTTATCCATGATATTGACTAGCGTTTACCTCTATCCAGACGTCGTGGAATGTCGGACCGATGCGGCGCTTACTTTCAGAAATCAAACGCGATTTCTTTGTAACTACGTTCAGCGCTATGTGAAATTACTCAAAGTTCAAACGAACGGGTTCAATCGGATCTGTGTTGTTTGCAAGGATGACGCAACAGAGTCAAGTTACATCAACTCCTCAAAGACCCTGGTAGTCGAAGTGCCGTTTGATATCGCGGAATATGAAAAATACAGGGAAGATGAACTTCCAGAATATTTCATTAGCTTGCTGGAGGCGGGCGTAAAGAAATGTAGCAGGGACCGGCATGTGCCGGCAGATATTTTTCAGGAAGCTATTCAGTCATTCAGGAAAGATCGCTATCAGAACAAATGGACCCACAAAGTTAAAATGTTTCACTCGGCTGGAATCAAGTGCAAACTGGATTGCGAGCTCGACCTTTTCTGCTTTAGCCTGACACTTGAGGTCGAGCGGGGTGATATGTGCATCTTTTCACAAGAAATTCTGAAAACCATCCCAGATGAGGTTGTTTATGCGCATCGGTTTAAAGGCATCAAGTTGGACGGGCAAATTCTGACTGTTTATGACAAATTTGATAAGACTGTTTGGGAAATGAGCGTCGTTTGAACTGTGTGAGGACAGAAAAAATGAATTTCGAACTTATCGCGAAATCTGTTTCGCTTCATGAAGAAGACGGAACTTTTGTGTTTGCATTTAGTGACGACGAACCGGGTGGCATCCGTTACCTCATGCTACAACATGCGCTTCCTCAAGAGCAAGATATCCAGCTCGGACTAGGCGGCTTATACATCGAGCGCGACGACCAAAAGAACGGCTGCTATCACGGAGTACACGCAATAAAACGTATTGATGATCATATCGAAATCGACTTAACCGAACATGGCATGCAGAAATTGGGTGTCGATAAGATCATTATTACACCTACACCCTGGACTCCGGTAATTGACCAAGGTTTGTCACGTCTTATGGACTTTGTATGAATGAACGCCCAATTCCTCCCGCAGCGCGAAGAGACATCGATGCTGTCGAAATGCTGCGTGTCTGGGTCGCAGAGAAGCAGTTGCACTGTTCGCTAAAGATTGGCATGTACAGAGATGGTATGGGCATTGATGAGGAATTAGCTTGGGGCACAATACTCGCAGACGCTGCCAGGCATATATCGAGAGCTCTGCACCCTGAAGATGCAAAAGCGGAAGCGGCTGCTTTACAAAAAATTCTCCACAGCTTTAACGGCGAGGTCGCTGAACCTACCTCAGATGCTAAAGGTGGATTTGTATAGTCGGCTGCACTCGAACACACTGCGCAGCCTTAACCATTTGGCCTCTACCGGCCAGAAGCAGCCGCTTCAACAAGCGAAAGGAAACGATGAAAGTACCACCAGACGATTTGCCGGTCTATCGAGTGTTAACGGGCCCTGACGATGCAAAATTTTGCCGGCGTGTTAGCGAGGCGCTCGCGCTAGGCTATGTGCTTTATGGCTCGCCATCGGTGGCGTTTAATGGGGAAAACGTTATCGTAGCTCAAGCTGTGGTCTGGCCTTCAATTGACACTTAGTCGGCTTCATTTATTGGTCTTTTTTTCTTTCGACAATTTTTCATTCTAAAATAATGCGCTTATTAGCACTAAACTCGACACCAATGACTAAGCTCTCGTATCTCTCCCTGATTGTGATGTCGTTTCTCGTAAGTACCGCATTTCACCAAGCTCATGCTAACGATGATTTTGGCATTGAGGACGAAAACCTGTTTGCAGTGCCGCCGGCAGTAGCGACGGTTTTGCGTGCTTATGTCAGACAAACAGACTACAAAGACTGCGCGCAAGGTGAGTTCATTGGGATTGCCGTGGACTTGCAAGGAAGCGGTCGTAAATTGGATTGGATTGCAAAGACAGCCAATGGGTGTGCTTGGGGTGTCGCGACTGCAAAAATCTGGATACTCAAAAACGAAAAAGGACGCTATCGAGTTGTGTTAGACATTGGTGGTCAAGCTGTAATTTTATCGAATTCAATGACACACGGACTTCGAGATATCACTATGCCTAGTGGTACAGCAGGGCACTATTCAGACACGCTTCTGAAGTTCGATGGCTCCAGTTATAAAATATTCAAGTCATGCTCAATTGATTTACAGAATCCCGAAGTAATCAAAAAGCATCCAGATAGTCAGTGCCACATAAAATAGCTGACGTCGTATATGCCGGCCCAGGTGGCCCACGCGATTCAATGGTGGCGCTTTCCATACCCACGGCACTGGTACGTACTTTGTGCCGTTCACTTCCTTTTGAGCCGGTGTCCTTTTCACTGGTTGAGACTGGTTGGCACTACTCGCTCAGCAGGACACAGGTAGTGCGTTCGCGCTAACTATCCAAACTGATGCAATACCGATTCCGCCCCGACTGCTTGGCGCGGTAGAGGTTGTTGTCGGCGATGCGGATCAGGGGGCTGGGGTCGTTGCCTTCCAGCGGTGGCGTCGCCGTGGCCAGGCCCATGCTCAGGGTCAGCACCGATGCGGTCGGCGAGGCGGAGTGGGGAATGGCTAGCTTGCGCACTTCTTCCTGGATGCGATTGGCTACCACTTCGGTGCCGTCGGCGGCTTCCTGGGGCAGCAGCAGGATGAATTCCTCGCCGCCGTAGCGCGCCAGCATGTCCTGCGGGCGGCTGGCGCAGCGTTTCATGGCGGCGCTGACTTGCTGCAGGCAGGCGTCGCCGGCCTGGTGGCCGTAGTGATCGTTGTACAGCTTGAAGTGGTCGACGTCGATCATGATCACCGACAGCGGCAGGCCGGCGCGCGCGCAGCGGCGCCATTCGGCATCGACGGTGTCGTTGAAGTTGCGGCGGTTGGCGACGCCGGTCAGGCCATCGGTCATGCTCAGCTCGCGCATGGCGTCGGCCTGGCGCTTGATGGTCAGCTGGCTGCGCACGCGCGCCCGCACCACGGCGACGTTGAACGGTTTGCTGATGAAGTCGACCGCGCCGGCTTCCAGCGCCCGCGTTTCGTCTTCCGGCTGGCTTAGCGCGGTGACGAAGATCACCGGAATATCTTGCAGCCGCGGCGAGCTGCGCAGCGCGGCCACTACCGCATAGCCGTCCATACCCGGCATCACGGCATCCAGCAGGATCAGGTCCGGCTGCTGGTCGTGGGCAATTTGCAGCGCCTGTTCGCCATCCAGCGCAAACAGCACTTCATGTTCTTCGCGCAGCGCATGGTGCAGGATCTGGATGTTTTCCATGGCATCGTCGACCACGAGAATGCGCCCGTTCCGGGCCAGGTCGGTCCACGTCATGCACTTTCCTTTCGCTGCAACATGTCTTCCACCATCTGGCGTGCGGCCTTGAAGTTGAGGGTTTCCACTGCTTCGCTCAAGGCTTGCGCCAGGCTGGCCGATGCCAGCGCCGGTCGCAACGCCCTGAAATGTTCTAATGCTTTCAGATTGTTATTCTGAAGCAATCCTTGCAACTCCGCCAGCTTTTGCACTAGGTCAGAAGGCTGAGTGTTGCTTGTAGGAATAGCATGCTGGGGCGAGGCCAGCGTGCGGGCGGTGCGGGCGACCAGCTCCAGCGCCTGTTCCAGCCGGTTGAGCGCGCTCGGCACGGCCAGCGAATCGGCTGTGACGTCGTGCAGCACGGCTTCGGCGCTGGCGCTCAGGCGGGCGACGTCCGACGCGCCCAGATTGGCGGCCACGCCGCGCAGGCGGTGCAGCACCTGCGCTGCCTGCTGGCGCTGGTTGGCGGACAGCAGTTGCCGCACTTCGCTGACGGCGCCGCCTTGCGATTGTTCGAAGCGCTTGAGCAGGCCGGTCAGCGCTTCATAGTTGCCGCCTAGCCGGCCCAGCGCGGCGTCGACGTCGATGCCGGGCAGCGGCGACAGCGGCGGCATCAGCGACGCCGTCGGGATGGCGGGGGGCGCCTTGGCCGGCACGGTCGCCACCATGTCGCGCGAGGCATCGCGGATGGTGACCAGCCGGGTCAGCACCGAGATCAGTTCCTCGACGTCGATCGGCTTGGCGACGTGGGCGTTCATGCCGGCTTCGGCGGCGCGGCGGCGGTCGTCTTCCAGCACGTTGGCGGTCATGGCGATGATCGGCAAGGTCAGCAGGCCTTGGCGGCGGATGGCGCGGGTGGCGTCGTAGCCGTTCATGACCGGCATCTGCACGTCCATCAGCACCACGTCGTAGCGATCGGCGGCGGCAGCCAGCCGTTCGACTGCCAACTGGCCGTTGGCCGCCACTTCCACCGTGGCGCCGGCATGCAGCAGCATGTATTCCGCCACTTCCTGGTTGATTTCGTTGTCTTCCACCAGCAGGATGCGCATGCCGTTCAGGCGATCCTTGAGCGGCGTGTGTTCCAGCTGGGCCATGAGACCGGAGGTGGCCTGGTCGCCGGCCAGCAGGCCGCTGACCCGTTCCAGCAACCGCCCCGGGCTGACCGGCTTGGACAGCACGCCGGCCAGCCCCAGCGCGGCCGATTGCTGGACCAGCGTGGCGGCGCGGTGTTCCGAAGTCATCATCAGCACCGGCGGCAGCACCAGGTCGGGCGGCAGCTGTTGCAGCAGCGCCGGACCGTCGGTGCCGGGCATGTCCTGGTCCAGCAGCAGCAGGTCGTACGGACGCGAGGCGCGCGCGCGTTCGATCAGCAACGTTTGCGCCTGGTCGGCGCCGGTGGCGCAGGCGGTGTGCCAGCCGAAGCTGCGGCCGGCGTCGTACAGCGCCTTGCGCACGCTGGCGTTGTCGTCGACGATCAGCACCGACAGCGTGGCGGTGGTATCGGGCGGCGCGGCGGCGGTCAGCGGGGCGATGGATTCGATCGGGCAGGCGAACAGGAATTCGGCGCCATGCCCCGGCGCGCTGGTGACGCTGATGGCGCCGCCCATCATGTCGGCCAACTGGCGGCAGATTGCCAGGCCGAGCCCGGCGCCGCCGAATTTGCGGCTGGTGCTGCTGTCGGCCTGCGAGAAGGCGTCGAAGATGCCGGCTTGCTGTTCGGGGGCGATGCCGATGCCGGTGTCGCGCACTATGAATTCGACCAGCAGCGCACGGTCGCCAGGCCGGGCCGAACCGGGCGCCGGCCGCACCGTCAGCACCACTTCGCCGTGGGCGGTGAATTTGATGGCGTTGCTGATCAGGTTGAGCAGCACCTGCTGCAAGCGCATCGGGTCGCCGGCCAGGTCGGTCGGCATGGCCGGATCGATGTCGTACACCAGCTCGATGCCCTTGTCGCTGGCGCTGCCGCTGAGCATGACGCTGATGCTGTCGAGCACGTGCTGCAAATGGAAGTGGGCATGCTCCAGCACCAGCTGGCCGGCTTCGACGCGCGAGAAGTCGAGCACGTCGTTGACCAGGCTGAGCAGCGATTGCGTGGCGAACTGGATCTTGTGCAGGTAGCCGCGTTCGCGCGGCGCCAGCGGCGCTTCCTCCAGCAACCGCGCCAGGCCGATGATGGCGTTCATCGGGGTGCGGATTTCGTGGCTCATATTGGCCAGGAATTCACTCTTGGCGCGGCTGGCTGCTTCGGCGCGGTCGCGCGCCAGGATCAGCTCTTCGTTCACTTCCTGCAGGTGCAATTCTGTTTCCTTTAATGCGGTGACATCGGAGACTAGCACAAAGAAACCCTTTACAGCTCCGGAATCGTCCTTATCCGGGATGTAATTGACCCAGGTATGGCTGGTGCCGCCCGACGGCCAGCGCAGTTTGCCGGCAAAGCCCTGCGATTCGCCGCCCAGCGCGGCCTGCACATAGGCCGCGTCGTCGGCATAGGCGGCGGCGCCGACCACCTCCGGCATGTGCGCGCCGAGCATCTCTTCGCTGCTGCGGCCATGCCATTCGAGGAAGTAGCGGTTGGCGAAGCGGCAGCACAATGCGGCGTCCCAGTAGGCCACCATGCCGGGCAGGTTATCGGTCACGGTGCGGACGAAGTGCTCGCTGGCGGCCAGCCGCTCGGCGGTGGCGCGCAGCACTTCCTTGGCCTGCTTGCGGTCGGTGATGTCGAGCGAGATGCCCAGCACGTGGGTGGCGACGCCGTGCTCGTCGCGCAGCGCTACCTTGCGGGTGGTCAGGTACAGCGGGCCGTCGGGTGTGGCCAGCGGCTCTTCGGCGATTTCGGCGACGGTGCCGGGCGCGCTGTTGAGCACGCGCAGGTCGTCCAGCTTGAACTGGTCGGCCTGCGCGGCCGGGACGAAGTCGTAATCGTTCTTGCCGATCAGCTGCTCGTTGCTGTGGCCCAGCATGCGGGCGCCGTGGCGGTTGAACATGGCGTAGCTCAAGTCTTCGGCACGTTTCAGGAAGATCATGGCCGGGATGTTTTCCACCACCGAGCTGAGCAGCCGGCGCGAGCTGTGCAATTCGCTTTCGACCCGCTTGTAGTCGGTCTCGTCCAGCACCAGCGAGGTGATGCCGATGATTTTGCCGCCGGGACCAAATTGCGGGTAGTAGCTCATCACCCAGTGGCGCAGTTCGTCCGGTGAGGCCACGGTGTGGCCGGCGCGGCGCAGGCTGGTCAGCGGCTTGCCGGTTTCCAGCACAGTGCGGTAGTCGCCCAGCATGGCGGCGCGCAGCGCCAGGTCGGGGATCACCTCGCCGATGTGACGGCCCAGGTGGGCCACCACTTTTTGCTCGCTGAGCGCGGCCAGGTATTCGTTGATGCGGACGATGCGCAGTTCGTTGTCCACATAGCTCAGGCCGACAGGGGCGGTGGCGTACAGGGTTTCCAGCTGGGCGCGGTTGCGTTCGAGCTGGCTGGTGCGTTCGGCCACGAGGCTTTCCAGTTCGTGATTGTGGCGCCGCAAGTCGCCTTCCAGCGCATGCAGCGCCTGCGCCACCATTTCCGCCTCGCGGAAGGCGGTGGCCGGCATGGCGAACGGCCGGCCGCTGGCCAGCGCCTGGGCCGGCGCCACCAGCTCGCGCACCGAGCGGGC
>NZ_WWCT01000035.1 GCF_009857605.1 Duganella levis
TAGTAATGCCACGTCGATCACTCCAATTCCCCACTCAATGTCATGAGTAGGATTGTGAATTAAACGTGGGTCAGTTTCGTGTGCAAATTATGCGGCAAAGTGGGTCAGTTTTGGATGCAAATCAACATGGGGCAATTTGCACGCAAATTGCCCCATGTGAAAGCAATAAATCAGAGGAAAATCAAAGTCTTACTGGTACGAATTTGCACGATATTTTTCTACAAATAGTGCATAAATTTTGCAGATCAGATTCGATGAAAGCCGTCCTGGGCTGTTGCGCCAGAACGCAAATAGCAACCTGCCTCCTATGTCAAACCGGCTGCACAAACTCGGCTTCAGACAGCACCATCACGCGCGCGCTCTAGGAGGTGCCGCAGCCTATGTTTAAGTGCTCCAAGGCGACCGCCTTGCCGAAGATAAGGCGGCCCGGGGTAAGCGCCCAAATCACCCACAATAACGGGCAATATTGATCTATCGTCGTCGCTCTTGATGTTGAAAGCTTTGAAGCATGCGGCATGCGCAATAGACCAGACCAAATTGTTGCAGGTCGTACCAAAATTGAAGTACGAGCCTGCAACACCAAGGCCCTAGTACGGTGAATTCTCTGCTAGATAGGGCATAAATCTTCCGACAGCATGCGCGCATGTGCACGCGCAGCATGGATCGATATATCGCCCAAAATGCCGAGGATTTCGCCGTAGTCGTACTCGCCGTCAGTGTGCCGGTACATCACGGTGATAGCCCCGTCCATGCCCCGTATGTAGTGTAGGCCTTGAACGACAGGGTCGGCGTGTTGGCTTCCAAGCCTCCAGTTTTTTATGTTCATTCTAGAATTGCTTTCAAGTCAGTGGAAAATCTATTTACTCAGAATGAGGGCCGCCGAGCTCGACATGTTCGGCGACCAAGTAACCCTTACAAATTTTTGCGGCGCTGCTTCGCTATAGCATTGCGAGCAGCAGACTGATTCATCGAGTACGTGTAACCTATGTCGCTGGAAATTTCGAGGCCCAGGCCGCTATCCATCTCGATGGCAATTTTGGGCAGGGAACGAGCGTCCTCGGAAACCGTGAGGAGCGAAAGCTGATCATCGCCCTGAGAATTTTTTTTCTTGGCATAGTCTAAGAAGGCGATCAACTCATCCTGACACTCACTTGGCAACATGTCCATGACGTCGGCACTCTTCGGCCACTTCCAATCCGGGATTGCGATGATGGGCAATATCACGTGCGTTGGCGTGACGATTAGGTCCTCGTGAAGAACCTGGTCGATGTAGCCTGCAGCCACAAGCTTAGTGCCATAAAACCAGTAGATCGGAGCATCCAGGCAGACGTCGAATTCATAGCTGCCTTTGGCCGTTGGAAGCTCCAGATAGGCGATGACCTTTGCTAGCGGAGAGTGGAAGACAGAATCAGGCGCATCGACAATTCCGAACGCCTGGAACCCATCATCATTTTGAGGGTACACATTCAGCGTGACATCGCCTACGGTATGGCGTACCGTGATCGGCTCGTGCTCCAAGGCATCCTCAAGGTCGATTTCCTCGTTGTCGTAGTAGGAGTAGTACAACGTCTCGACTTCAGCGATAGCGTGGCCGGCAGCATAGGCGCGGCATAAATTGAAATGGTGAACGGCATGCTGCTTTCCCACCTCCTTGCCTTGCTTCTTGCGCTCCGCACTCAGGGTCTCCACAATGTCCTGAAAAGTCCAGTGTTCAAGAGCGCCGTGGCTTGCTGCGAAGTAGTCCAGCAGGCGCTTTACCTGCGCCGGGCTGCTATTAGTAAAACTCTCGATATCGATCTGCTGTTCATCGACAGGATCGATGGCGGAGCGTTGGACGCCCGCAATGAAGGCCGCAGCTTGGGGATCAATATTTTTGCTTGGGTTCGTATTATTGAAATTCATAATTTATTCTCACTTTGGGATGATGACGCCCGCCAAGCAGATGGCGAGCGCTGCGTCGTGATTGCGTTGAACGTTGGTTATTAGCCTTCAGTGCCCGTACTGTCGAGATCGCCGAACAGTTCGTCAGCGCTGACTTTCGTGCCCTTGCGCGCGATCGCCACCACGTTGCTGGCGGAAGGCACATCATCGGCCTCGGTGCTCACACGCATTTTGGCTGCGCGGATTGGCTTGCCACGCGACTTCCGTAAGGTCTCGATGCCAGCCTCGGACAGGCGGCGGCCGAAGATCGCAACGTTGGTAGGCTGGAAGCCGTTCGTCGTGCAGAACTCGCGATATGCTTGATACAGGATGCCGACAGGCGTACCGTTGGTGCATGGGTCGAGGCAATCGTGGTTGAACAGCGAAACGGAATCTGCCTCGATGCGGTATGCCTGGACAGTGGCGTCGGACGATGGCGGCGGCACGAAGCGACCGCGTTCGAGCAGCCGCGCCAGGCCTTCCAACGACCAGACCAAGATGCCAGCGAGCTCGCCGGTTAGCGTTTGGCTGAGATTGGCATCCCGTTCTTCCGGCGAGAACACCTTGTTGAAGGCGAGGATGCATGCGCGGCGCGCGAAGCCGCCAGACGTGTCCTTCAGGCGCGGCAGGTGGTTCGTGGCAGCGACCAGCTTGACAGTGGGAATGAAGGAGTACGGGTCCTTATATTTGGGTTCGGCATCAATCGGTTCACCTGACGTGATCGACTTCAGATGGCCGTCGACCAGCGTGCCGTCGGCGTTCATCTCCGTCGAGATGTTCAGCATCTTTCCTTCGAGCGTGGCGCGGACAGCGGTACGGTTGAGGCGGTCGAGGTGAGCCCAAGTGGTGTTCTCGCGGCCAACAAGGTTCGCCATTACTTCGAGCAACACGCTCTTGCCGTTTGCGCCTGCGCCGGTGAGCCAGAGGAAGCGTTCAAATTTATTGGAAGGCAGGAGAAGGTATCCCATCCATTCTTGCAGGAACTCTACACGCTCGGCGTAGTCTGGTTCTGCACCCCAAATTTCGAAAAGGAACGTCAGGAAGCGTTTCGCTTCGGCGGCAGGGTTCCACTCGATATCCAGTGCGCACATGCGGCGGTGCTCCGGGGCATGCGGAAGCAGTTCACGCGTTACAGGATCAAGTGTCCCGTTCTTCAGGCAAATCAGGCGACGCATCGCTTCTTGGCCTGCTTTGTCCTCTTGCACGTTGATCTCGTTCGCCAACTCCGAGCACATGATTTTCAACGTCTCGGTGGCCTCATAGGCGCCGGCTGCCGACAGGTCGGCATACTTTTCGAGAATGAACTTGGTAACTTCGACGCGCTGGTTGAGCTTGCGCCAATAGCCATCGGCATACACGCGGAAGTTTTCGTTGTAATACCAGAGGCCGCCCGCGAAGGCTTTGCGGACTTCGTCTGCGATTTCGCGGCAGGACATATCGTCCGACGATTTCGAGGACGATTTTTTCTTGCGCGCCTTCATGATAACGGTTTCGATCACGGGCGTGACCAGCAGCATTTCGACATCAACGGGTTTGTCGCCCTCGATCACCTCAACGAAAGCGTCCGCCTTACTGGCCTTGGGGTGGCTTGGCGTATAGAAGATATGGGAGATATCGCGCGTGGCCGTATCGGATTGCGCGCCCAGCAGGTAGTTCATCGCATCCCATGCGATCGGCCATTCAGCTGGAAGTATCGGGCGTGACGGCTGGAACACAGCGCGGAAGCAGTCGTTGCCGGTCACATGGCTGAAAGTGGAATAGATGATGCAGGTCCAGCCCTGCTGTTTGCAGCGCGCGATGAAAGCGTCCTTATTGCCGCTATCAATATCCAGGACGACGAAGTTCACCTGAACTGCATTTTCCTTCTTGCGGGTCGTGTTCGGCACGAACTCGGCACCAGAAAAGGCTCCGCCTTCTTTTTCTTCGCGCTCATCATGGACGCTGAACAGCGAGACGAGTTCGGACCAGTCAACCTCGTGTGACTGGGGACGGTTATCCTTGATGCTGCCGAACAGGCTGATGATGCGTTTATTCAGCGTGGTGGTAGCAGTGTGCAGCTTTTTCATTATGTCGGTCCTATCTGGGTTAGGTAGGCCGACGCCGATTTTTCAGTTCTTATGCTGCGATTTGCCGATCAATTCGGCTGTTAGCTAGCGAGGGCCGTTTCGTTCAAAAGAGGAACGAGAGGGGATGAGGATGGGGGAATAATTTCCACGGCGTCGGCCTTAACCCGCGTATGAACGCGTCATGTTAAGTTTATCGGTCACGACAACGATCAGCATTTAGATCTCGACTCCGAGACTGGCAGATCGTGGTAGTGGGGGCGACAAAACGATTCCCACAAAACTCTTAGGCAGATGGCAAGTGCGACGTAATTCAGTCGCGGGCCATCGGACCCGAATGTATTTGCTGGCGCGTCTGGTTGGTTCGAAAACCATCCTTAAGACGCTGAATCGACCGTATGGGCTAGGAGTAGCCTGTGGAAGGCCTGCCGTGTAATCTTGCGATTTTGTGGGTATTTGCTGTCCGCGCGGCAGGCGGAATTGGACAGCTCCCGATATACTTCTGTGTTGCTGGCCGGAATCATAGAGGGACTTTCGTGATTTCGTCAACAAGTATATAAATTTATTTTTGCGCCACGTTTTTGGCAGCGCAACGCCGAACAGCCACCGGTAGACAAATAGTTGTAGGACGCGCGCCCCGCCGATGGGCTCGGCTCGTAACGACAAAAAGTTGAGGTATATATAATTTTCATGGTTGAGCCCAGCCAGAGTCCGAGGCCTCGCAATGGTCTTCGGACTTTTTCATTTCAACGTAGAAAAGGAAATCCCACCCATGATTGACATCACGGCAAAACCGATCTGGACGTGGTCGAGCCAGAACTCGCCCGCACGTTCGCTCAGTACCCGAACAAGCAATGCAGGTGCAACAGTTCTCAAGCAAGCATTGCTGCCACGCAGCCTTGACCTCGCTTTCTCGCTCAAGTACCGGCGCTGACCTACCTGCAACACCCAGCATCAAACAATTTGAATCCCCATGACCGCAAAGTCATGGGGATTTTTGCTTTCTGAAGTAGGAACACACAACAGGAGATCGACATGACCAAAATGTCCCCCATGGATTCATCCGCGACGAGTACCGAATCATCAATACCCACCGACGCGACCACGCCGGAAGCTGCAATCACACAATCGTTCTGGCTGCTCAAGGAAGGCATTGCACCCAAGCTGGGCGCGCGCTCTGAAGGCAGCATCGGCTACAACGTGCTCGCTGACATTGGTCGTCAGCAGCTTTTCATTGCCATCACATCGAACAGGGGAGGTGGGTATTTCAGCAAAGAGCGGGTGGACTTTACGAAGATCGAAGCATGCCTGGATACATCCTTGCCTGCCAAGCCCTTTCCTTCAAAGACCTTCAAGGAAGCCTTCGTCGGTCGGAGCAGTAACAACGCCGGGTTCCTGACAACTGCCCTACGCAATGAAGGTTTGATTGCTGCAGCGCCTGAAGCTGAAACGCAGCATGTTCGTTCTGGCGATTGGGCTGCCTGGAAAAAAGTGATGCTCGCCGAGACCGGAAAACTGATCGAGATCGACATCAAGGGCGTTGACAAAAAGACGCTCGAAGCCGAGCCGATTACGGATCACATGGAACACAAAAAAACGCTGACGGTGCCGCGTAAAAAATAACCTCGCATCCCATTGCTGCTCAGCTCAGATCAAGAGCCGAATCGTTCAGTGCTGGGCGTCCTGCTCATCAAGGACGCAACGCACGATCTTTTCTACCAATCGCACGTTCGACGGCGACAGCCGCGTCAACAGATCAACGACAGGCGCTAACGCGGCCTGCTGCTGGCTGACGACAACGCCTCCCGCAGGATTGGCGGCATCATCATGAGCAATGCTGCTTGCCTTCGACGCCTTCCGTGCCCCCATCCCGAAGCGCAGCCATTGCGGCGATACGCCCAGCATATCGGCAAGCGCCAACAGCTTGGCTTGTGTCGGTATCGCCTCCGCAAATAGCCACTTTCGCATCGTCTGGGCGGCCATCTTGTGCTGCGGGTACAGGCGATTGAACTCGTTCGTTATCTGCGTGGGGCTGGAAACAGGTAGTCCTGCGCGGGCTAGCTCCTTCTTTAACCGGTCGCTGAACTGCTGCCTAATTGTTTCGTTTGTGTCATCCATGAAGCCGGACGGTATCAACTTATACAGTAACTATGTAGTACCAAGAAGTTTATTTAAAACCATATAGTTACTGTAAAATTACTCTGCGGCACTTAAATGCTCGGCTTCTGGACGCAAATATCCAGCATGGCCGGTACTCCCAAATTCTTCAATCGCTTCTCATAGGAATGTAATCGTGAAAAAAAACAAACTCGCCTTATTCGCCGCCGGGCTGTCGATCCTTTCCGCATCGGCTCTCGGGGCAACAAACCCATGCATCCCCTACGCAACCGAGGCCAATGCTGCAATTGCCAAGGCGCTGGCCGCTGATGCAGTCAGGACGTATAACGACATCTACTTCAACCGGAAGGGCGCCTTCATCCTCAAGTCAGACTACAGCGGCGAGAACTACGACTTCATCCTGAAGTCCTATACCCTCCCTGCCGGCCTGGGCAAGAAGATGTACTACCGGTTCACTGACGCGATCTTCAAAGGCACCCGCAACGATACCGGCGCTATCGTGTGCAGCATGCGCGGCGAGTATAGCGATGGCTTCTCAGTCCGCACCGATGTGCGCAACTTCGATATCAACCACGAAATAGTCTATAGCCGCGAAGAGCCACGAGGTGGCACAACATTTGTTCCTGCTGGCGTGGCGCGCTGGGTGATCATGTGGGCCATCACCAAAACGGTGGTTAATGATCCTGGCTACAAGGCCGAGATGGCGAAGTTCCAATAGCAGGCAGGAAGCGCCGAACTCACTATAACCTCCATCGAGCCGACAAGGCTCCCGCCAAGCGCCCGACGATCCCCGTGGATCTTCGGGCGCTTTTCATTTTCCCCTACCAAATCGAGGCTTCAATCATGAGCAATCAATCGCCGCGGCCAATCTTGACCTGGTCACGTAATCCCCCACAGCCAATAGGCGCGCGCTTCGTGCAGCGCTGCGCCGACTTCATCCACCATTTCACTCAACTGGCAAGCTGCATCATCGCCCCGCACCGAAAGGACCGGACATGAAACCGGACATCGTTAGACCGGTATCGCCAAACTTTACGATTATCGTCAACTGGAAAGCCAAGGGGTTCGGCTGCGCCAAGGCATGCTCTTACTGTAACTGGCGCGATTCGCCGCTGCTGCCACATGGCGGTCAAGGCACAGAGACAATTTCCGCGTTCATAACAAAATGTGATAAATCGTTTATCACAATTAGCGGCGGTGCAGATCCACTATACCGATTCGAGGAGTACGGCCCGCAATTGCTGGCAATGATCCAGACCATCAAGGAGCATGGCTACAAGGTCCGCATCATCACCCGCGAAATCCAGCACATCGCCGAGCTGCGGGACATCGTGGATTACGTCTCGGTGTCCCTGGACGCTGACGTACTGGACGCGCTCGGGCAATTTCAGCACGAATGGGATGGGATGGACGTCGAATACTCACTGGTCCTGCCACCGTTACCCACCTCGGACATCGCCACGTTAAAGCCCCAGTATTTTGCGCTATACCGCCATCTGGGTAAGCGCCTCGTACTCCGCGAAAACCTCAACAGCATCTACCCGCTCAATTTTGGCGAGCTGACCTTCGGACATAGCGGCATCGTGTTCGTCTCCAAGGAACTATGCTTATCCGGCCGCTACCTGTCTACGGTGGATTGCGTGGGCCATGACATCGTACTGGATACGGAGCGGCTGGCGCAGTACCTCATGAACGAACCGCGCCTGTATCTGTTCGGTGGCTTCGCCAAGCACCTGCTATCACCAAGGGTTCATCCAGAATTTACGGACATCGACCTTATCTCGCTGAGCGCCGATGTGATGCTGATTCTGGAAGATCAGTTTGCTTTCAAATTCAAAGAGGTATCGCAGTCAGCGGCCAGCTATCCACGCTACTTTCTTGGCAGGTCAGCTCGCGCGGGAAAAACCATCCAGCTCATTTTGATGAAGTCACCAGCAGACGCAATGAAATTTATTGCCGGTGCACAGTACGACGTGGACCGTGTGAGTTTCAGCGCCGGTCAATTCCATTTTGACGGCTCGGTTGGCGAGCAGGTCATACGCCGTGCCGTTAGCACCAAGCAGATAAATCTCGTCAGCGGTACGCGTGATCTCAGCTTGTTCAACATCAATCGCCCCATCGTCGAGCAGCGTCACAAAATCAAGCTGCTGCGCAAGGGGTTCACCATCAACGAATAGAGGAAATCAAACTATGCAAGCCAAGATCTATGTCTATATCAGCCCCGAGGCTATGGAGACGGTCAATACCATCAAGGACCTAGTTTACTATGACCGGGTTAGCCTAAGTGACGACCCGGCCACCGACCTCACGGCATCTCCAGGGTACTACCTCAACACCAATGCACTCAACCTTATCGAACTTCCTGCCGATGCTGAGGTAGCAATTCATCTAACACCTGCGAATGCCGCCACCTATCAACAGCATGTAAAAATCAAGGCTGAATTGCGGGGTGTGATATTTTCCGGCGCGCCAAATTTGCCGAACGACTATGCAAAGATCATCGCGTACTGGTCGCCACTCATTGCGACGTATCACCATCGCGGTGCCGTGTACTACCAAAACGTGTTGAATTCCTATTGCGTACAGCTTGTCGATCTCGACGGTATGGAGGATCCCGTCGTCGTGAACGATGCTGAACACGCTTCTGATTTCCTCGTCAGCGACGGCCTTGTCGTCACCGTCACCGGTCTAATGGCGATTGTGGAGGGTATGAATCCTGAGCAGTTCGTCGCACTGACGATTCCGATCAATCCAATCATGCTCGGCATCGAGATGGAGGGCTATCATTCTGAGGAAGACTACGCCATTCATCCCACCCCGCAAATGGAAACGCTGTACCTGCGCATCGCTGATATCTTGGCATCGCCAGACGTCAACCATATCGAAATTTCGGCCATCAGGGCAGAGCTGTTTGACTATGGTTATACGTACTGACGCCAATTGTCAGGACACCGACGACCGCAACGGTTAGCAACACGTTGAAACCCTACCAGTATGCGTTTGCGCAGCATCGCAAAATGAGCAGGTGCCTCCCGCCTCAAAAAAACTTCCTGAACATGCGCCATCGAAGGAACGTTTGAACGACTGCCGTGCAGCCGGAATCGATTACCCCAAAGATCGTGACGGCACATCAAGAAACAATATTCCGAAGCCAGAAGACGCTCCGTCCTGCACCACATTGTGCTGGGTGCGAATGCTTGCCATGTCTACTCACCAATAGAGGATTTTCTATGAACCAACCCACTACCAGCAATGCTATGTTATTCCCCCTGGGCGATCTCGTCGTCACACCCGGCGCGCTCCATGCACTCGAAAAAAATGGTGTCGTTCCAATGCGCCTGATCTCTCGACACATGCGCGGTGACTGGGGCGATGTGCCGCCCGATGATGCCGTTTCGAACACCGATGCCCTGCATATCGGCGCGCGTGTGCTTTCGAGCTACACATTGGCGGATGGTGCGCGTATTTGGATCATTACCGAAGCTGATCGTTCGGCCACCACGTTGCTACTGCCCGACGAGTATTGATCCGGCCGCCGTCGATAATACGGCCCGACTTTTTGGTGCGCTCTATATCGCTGCCGAAAAGTCTTGGTTGTTGCCTCCCTCCCTCCCCAGTTGATCGAAATTCAAATCACTGTTGGCGATTTCACTCGCACCTCGGAAATCACGTCGCGGGGAGGGAGGGAGGCAGGTTTTGAAAATTCCTGGCAGAGCGAAAACAGATTTACCAGAAATGGACCAGAGCCGGATTCGATGCCAGTTTCTATAATTTCCGTTTTGCCGGGAACCCTTGCGGATGTTGGCTCTATGGAGTGCACGGCCCGCCGCGCCACACGCGGACACAAGGACTAGTGAAACCACCGTCACGTTGTCTTAGTTTGCTTCTCTTTTTCTCACCAATGCAATTTTCTAAGCAATAGCAGAAGACGGCGGCGATACAAAGAACTCGTTGCCGCCCCGTTCTAGCGGCCTATCACAAACAGCCTTCTTGGAGGAAACGTGAACAACAATATAGGGAGGAAATTTTAGTAGGTCTCCCTTCAACCAACAACAGCCGCCCGTGGTGTCAGCCATCGGCGGCTTTTTTTATGCACTTTCAGGAGAACTTACATGGCAAGCCGCAAATACAATTTCACCACCAAGATCTGCGAAAAATTGGCTGGGCCAGCACCGGGATCGAAGGCAAAGGAGATTGAATATACTGATATGGCTACAAGCGTCAAGCTGATGGTATCGAAAAACCGCAAGACCTGGTACTGCCGTTATACCTTCAATGGCAAGAAGCCCGCGATTCGCATCGGGGAATTCCCCGGAATCTCGGTTGACGAAGCACGTAAGAAAGCTATCGAGTATGGCGCGATGGTCGATCGCGGCATCGATCCGAAATCTCAGATTGATATGGTCAAGGGCATGCCGACGTTTGCGGAATTCGCAAACGATGAGTACATGCCTTATGCTGAAAAACACAAGCGCTCCGCCGACATGGACGAGAGCAAGCTGCGCCTGCACATGCTCAAGGTATTTGGTCATAAGCGCATCTGCGACATTTCCCGACGTGACGTCGATATGTACCGTACCGCCATCGCTCAGAGCCACTCGAACGCCACAAGCAATAGGCACTTGGCACTGCTGTCGCGCATGCTGGGCCTCGCGATCGCCTGGGAACGCGGCATCGTAAAAAATCCCTGCGCCGGCATCAAAAAATTGCAGGAATCGAGCGATGTCGGACGCGCGTTGAAGTCCGATGAAATCAAGCGCCTGCAAATGGCCCTTGATGCTGAGCCTAACCGCCTCGGTGCTCAGGCGATCTTGCTCTTGATGTACACTGGCCTGCGCCATGCAGAAGTGCTCACGTTGCCGTTAAGCGCTGTCGATTTAAAGGAGGGGACGATATTCTTAAGCCATACGAAGTCTGGCCGCTCGAGATATGTCACGTTGAACCCGGTAGCGATCGATCTGCTCAAGAGCATTAAGCCGACGCCGGGTAGCCCCTGGGTATTCCCCGGCGTTGACCCGAAAAAGCCCATGAATAACATTCGCAAAGTCTGGATGCGGGCCTTGGCATCCGCGAAGGTCAAGCACGCGCGTATCCACGATTTGAGGCATTCACTGGCCGGTGCTGCTGCCGTGGCTGGTGTAAGTCTATACACCATCCAGAAGATGCTGGGCCATGCAAGTTCTCAGACGACCCAGCGGTATGCCCACCTTTCGGACAGCCGCGCGATGCGCGATGCATCCATGGCTGCTGTGACAATGCTCACCAATACTGATCGCTGATCAGCAAAATCATATTTCCCGCATGGGTGACTTCAAGTTTATCGAAGTCACCCATGCGGGATTTTTTTTGTCTCCGAACACCGCAAGCGGCCCGTGTGTGTGGAGCACACACAGCAGCGTGCCAGATTGCCGAATCTTACGCTCTCCATGCTCCAGATCTCGCTAACTGGAAGTGAGCCACTTTGTAAACCGCTTCCATAGCCCTGGTCCCTGCACAGTCGGAGGATTTGTTGGCGCGGCCCGCTTCTTGCCAGCCCGTGCGAAGTATTCTTGCTTTGCAGCTCGATCCAACCGACGGCCACGTTCTATCTCGGCTGCACTCATGTCTCCCGCCCACACGACCCGATTATTTCGAATCCAATAGTGCGACCGACACGGAAAGCTCCAGTTGCCAATCGAGGGGCGTAGCGTGACGCCTCCAGCCGCAACGGAAAGCGACCACTCTGTGGGCTTCAGCGGCGTCACCACCTTTTGACCACAGCCGCAGCAACATTTGTGAATCGCTGTGCCGTATTTCTTCGAGATGTACAGGACTCCTTCCTCGATTACCTTCGGCATCAGCTCCACATATTCAGGCCTCAGCTCACTGGCCTTCACGCTTTCTCGTCCTTCGTAATCATGTGCGTGTTAATGGCGTACACCGATTCGTGTTCCTGCATCCGGTCATCATAAATTCCGAAGTATTTCTTCCAGCGAATGACAGCCATGATGGCATTGAGCGCATTCAGTTCAGTCACCTGAATGTTCATGCCGTAGTCGTTATCGAGCTGGGTATCGTCCGTCGGCACGCGGCGCGCGAAGTGATCATGCTTCTTCGGCGAGCATAGAGTAGTCCTGACTTGACCAACCAATGTCGAGGCGTCTTTGGTCATCTGGATATGCATGCCCACATCGATAAAAGGCACACCGCGTGGAATCAAGACATTCGCGATGAGTTCCCGGACTGCCCCCTTATCAACGCAGATGAAGACGAAGTCGAACTCTGCCAACTGCTCCACATTTTCTTCTGTAACGTATTCAGCATGAGGCACAACCCCGCGACGCATGCTGCTGTAGATACGCGAATAGCGCAGTGCTTTCGACTCAGGCGACTGCAGTTCCGCTATTGATGTAGCTCCGGGTGCCCGGTAAGCGTTATGCGAGTAATAGGCATCGCCGTCAAACAGATGAATTTCGCGCACGTGGGTTTTGGCAACTTGATCCAAGATGAACGACCCCGTCCCCCCGAGACCAACAATGGCGATTCGCAAAGGCGAGAGCTTGCCGGCGAGCGCGCCGATACCAGCTCGGGTTGAAGCCGTATCCGCATAAAGAAATACAGAGTCATCAGTTGTCAAAATCGGCTTGTGCAGCTTCGCTGTAGCTTGCGGATCGACATGCTGTGCCGGCGCGGAAATGACGTTGACGTAATGAGACATTTTCGCGTGATAGTCTGGGTAGACGCCCGTTACCGGCGGCTTCGTCGAAAAGCCGTGGTCGGTGACAATGCCATCCCCCATATCGTTTCGACCACTCGAATGCACGATGCCTGAAATCGGCAAGCCGTTCACCGTGCAGGGGTGCTCACCGATGAACCATGCCTGATGATTTGCCGAAGCATTCGTCAAACCGTCCTCCTTGAGGAAAATCGGACAGACCAACGTGCCACGCAAAATTGTTCGTTGAGCGTTGAGGTAAGGAACATCGTGCACCAACAGATGCAGCCCTGTCTTGTGCACAATTTCCACGGAATATCCGTCATCCTGCAACCGCTGGAGGTCGGAATTACGACTTATCAGATCGGCCAACATTGAACACCATTCCTTTCTTCACTTTGATAGTGTCGCCGTCCACCATGGAGCCTTCAGGGCCATGCGGGTCGGAGTAGGTCACAGTCCAGGCAACGTTTTCACCGAACTGGCCGTCTGGAAACGCGAGCAAACACAACTCGCGAAACGTCAGCTCCTTCTGCTTAATTTCGAAGGGTTCCGCGTTGATAACAATCTCGAAGGGCTGGCCATGGTCCGCGCCTGCCGCAGCGTGTTCATTATGGGTAATTGGCTGATTCATAGTCGTCTTTCATCGACAGATGGAGGCCGGAACGTGGCCGATGAGTGAACTGTATCAGGATATTCATTACGTGGAAATAATTTTTATCACGTCATATTTTATTTTGCGACGAGCTCGACTAATGTATAATTGCGAGCTAACTTGGGGGAGTTGTTTATGGAATTACAGCGCGATACGCAGCGTGAACGCCTGTTTTACATTGATTTTTTGGCATTTTTTGTCGGCCAAGTTGCACGTAAGGACCTCGTGGTCCGGTTTGGCATCAGTGAGCCTGCTGCGACAAAGGATTTGTCCCTCTATGCAGAACTGGCCCCTGCCATGTTGGAATATGACCTTCGGCAGCGCTGCTATGTCTATGCCGGCGGAGCTCCACTCTTCACCCATGACGTTGACCAATCGCTGTACTCGCTGTCTGGGGAACGCGCAATTGCGCTCAACCCGGAGCATGCCAAGCGGCTGGCGAGCAGCGTACAGGCTTCAATAAAGAGAAAAGTACCGGTAGACCTTGTCGCTGCGCTGACCCGTGCGATGTACCAACACAAGCAAGTTTCAGCTACCTATGCGTCGCTGGAAAGCGGAGCAAGTGAACGCATCCTGTCGCCAGCAGCGCTGGTCCATGACGGTCTGCGTTGGCACATTCGCTGTTTTAACCATGCAAAGAAAAGGTTCACGGATTTCAACCTCGCGCGCTTCCACGCGGTAGCCGAAAGTGGCCCTTCGGAAAAATCGATAGACCAAGATCCCGAATGGACCAAGGAAGTTGCAGTTATCCTGGGGCCGCATCCCCAAGCAGACCATCCTGAAACTATCCGCTTCGACTATGACATGGAAGGCGATACCAAAATCGTTACCATGAGCTTGTGCCTGGTGCCGTACTTCTTACGACATTGGCACATAGACACAACACCGACTGGTACTAAGAACCCAAAAGAACATCAACTGTTCCTTCTGAATCGACAGGAGCTAATTGATCAAGAAATCGCGGGTTGGGTATTCGACGCGGACGTAGCTAAAGAAGCGCCGCTCACCGCTCGCTTCGAATAGGCAGGTACGGGAAGGTCCACCTTCCGAGCTGGATGAATAGGGGCACTGGAAGTGACACCGACGAATATTTCGAAATTGCGGTACTAAATTCCAACGATGTACAGGGAGAGCAAATCTGATGGTTTTCAGCGAGGACTCACGAGTCAAAATTCCATGCATCTTGCACTTGGTGCGGCTTGGCTACAACTATCTTTCCCTGAAAGATGCAACCTGGGATGAAGAAACCAACATCTTCCCGGAACTTTTCCGAGCAGCCATCGGGCAGATCAATCCGGGCATCGATGGCGGCGACATCGATCGCCTGTTTGCCGACGTCAAACTTTTGCTGGATAACGAAGACCTCGGCAAGGCCTTCTACGAAAAACTTACGGAACGTTCCGGCGTCCGGCTAATCGACTTCGAGAACTTTGACAATAACAGCTTCCATGTCGTTACAGAGTTGACGTGCAAGAACGGTGACGACGAGTTCCGGCCCGACATTACTCTGCTCATCAACGGCATGCCGCTGAGCTTTATCGAGGTCAAGAAGCCCAATAACCGCGAAGGCGTACTTGCCGAGCGCAATCGCATCATCACACGCAGCAGGAATCCGCGTTTCCGTCGTTTCGTCAACATAACGCAGCTGATGGTCTTCTCCAATAATATGGAGTACGACGATGGCTCGCCGCAGCCCATCGAAGGCGCGTTCTATGCTAGTCCGTCCTATGACTCGCCAGTTTTCAACTATTTCCGCGAAGAAGAAGCACTGGATCTAGCGACCCTGCTGGCAGAAGAGAATGACACCATTGAGAACGACGTGCTGCGCGACAACAATCTCAATGTTATCAAGCACAGCCCTGAGTTCCTCAGCAACAAATCGCCCGATGCGCCGACCAACCGCATTTGTACCTCACTGTTTAGTCGTGACCGGCTGGCCTTCTTGCTGCGATTCGCGCTTGTCTATGTAAACGAGACTGATGGGCTGCAAAAGCACGTCATGCGTTACCCGCAGCTCTTCGCTACCAAGGCGATCGAGCGCAAACTTGACGCTGGCGTGCGTAAGGGCATTATCTGGCACACACAAGGTAGCGGCAAAACTGCGTTGGCGTACTACAACACCCGCTTTCTGACTGACTATTTTCAGCACCAAGGCATCATTCCCAAGTTCTATTTCATCGTCGATCGACTTGATTTGCTCATCCAGGCGCAGCGGGAGTTTGCGGGGCGCGGGTTGGTGGTGCACAGCATTGATAGTCGCGAAGCCTTCGCCCGCGACATAAAGACCACGAAGGTCCTGCACAATAATACCGGCAAGCCTGAGATCACGGTGGTCAATATTCAGAAATTCCAAGATGACCCTGATGTAGTGCGAGTCGAGGACTATGACGTTAGTATCCAGCGCGTCTATTTTCTCGACGAAGTGCACCGCAGCTATAACCCACAGGGTAGCTTTCTTGCAAATCTCACTCAGTCGGATCGCAATGCAATCAAGATCGGGCTAACTGGTACGCCGCTACTCGGAGACGATTACAACTCTCGCGCGCTGTTTGGCGATTACATACACAAGTACTACTACAACGCGTCAATTGCCGACGGCTACACCCTGCGCTTGATCCGTGAAGAAATTGCCACTAACTACAAGCTCATTTTGCGAGAGGCGCTCGCCTCTGTGGAGTTGCAGCAGGGCGATATCGACCGAAACCTTATTTACGCACACCCGAAATTTGTCGAGCCCATGCTCGATTACATCGTGCGTGATTTTGAGAGGAGCCGCAGCGCTCTGGGTGAGGTTAGTATCGGCGGCATGGTTATTTGCGACAGCGCCGAACAGGCGCGCCAGATGTTCGAAATTTTTAACGCTATCTATGCAACTCCGTCCGCATCGACCTATGCCGTGCAAGACTCCGCGCAAGCATTGATTGCCGCTACAAAGCCGGAGAGCTATGCTGCTCGCGCACTGCTGGAGAACCGGGTTAAAAGTGCGGCGCTGATTTTGCACGACGTGGGCAACAAGGAGGAGCGTAAGCAATGGGTTGAGGACTTCAAAGCCGGAAAGATCGACCTACTGTTCGTTTACAACATGCTGCTCACTGGCTTTGACGCAAAGCGCTTGAAGAAGCTCTACCTCGGGCGGGTAATCCGTTCGCATAATCTGCTGCAAGCGCTCACCCGCGTGAATCGTACATATAAAGACTTTCGCTACGGCTATGTCGTCGATTTCGCAGATATCCGGAAAGAGTTTGATGCCACCAACAAGGCATACTTTGACGAATTGCAGGCTGAGCTGGGCGACGAAGTGGCGCATTACTCTAATCTGTTTAAGTCTACAGAAGAGATCGCTCAGGAAATCGAGTCCATCAAGGATATCCTTTTCAGTTTTGATATCGAAAATGCTGAAGTATTTTCCCGGCAAATCAGCCAGATTCAAGATCGCCCAACGGTGTTGGCGCTTAAGAAAGCATTGGCCGATGCGCGTAACCTTTACAACCTGATCCGGCTGCAGGGTGACAACACACTTCTACATCAGCTCGATTTCCAAAAGCTCAATCAACTTTACCGCGAAACCAGCAATCACCTTGATCTCCTCAATCTCAAGGAAAGCGTTGAGTCCAGTACTGATACCAGCAACCTACTTAATGTTGCGCTGGAAGATGTGCTGTTCATGTTCACCAAAGTCAAGGAAGAGGAGCTCGTTCTGGCCGACAAGCTGAAGAATACGTTGCGCCAGACTCGTGAAGCCCTGGCCAGTAACTTCGACCAGCAAGATCCGAAGTTCATTACCCTCAAGGAAGAGTTGGAGCGGCTGTTCAAGATAAAAAGACTTAACGAAGTCAGTCAGGCAGAAATGACCGCCAACATTGGCGCGCTGAGCGCCATTCACGAAAAGGTCAAGGAGTTGAATCGCCAAAACAACCTCCTTCGGGCGAAATACCGGGGCGATGTCAAATACACTCGTATTCACAAGCGGTTACAAGAGCGAGATGTAATGACGCAAACTGAGCGCCGCCTCTTTGAGGCACTCATCGGCGTCAAAGAGCTGGCCGATGAGCAAGTGCTGCAAAACACGCAGCTACTGGATAACGAAAGCTATTTTGGTCGAATGATGATGCCCATTGTGATCGGCGAGTTTCATACTAATCAGAAGATCGAACTAAATCCCGATGCTGCCCGCGCTATTAATCAGCTGGTGGTAGCCGAATACATGAATGAATTTACTGCCGGTTCTCGAACTGGCAACTGAACAGGAGTACAGCCTTGGTAATACAGGAATTTGAACAACGTACGCGCGAGCTGATCGACAGCCTTAAGGCCATCTGCGCTGCCTATGGTCTTGGCAATGATGGCAATGAATTCAAGATCATCACCCAGGTCTTTCTATACAAATTCCTCAACGATAAGTTCGCCTTTGAGGCCAAGAGAATTCGACCGGACCTGGCGAAGGCCGGTAAGTGGGAACAGGCGATCGCCAGTTTGAGTGCTGACGAGTTGGACATGCTGCAATTGCAAATGGGGCCTGACACCGCGCGCCTAAAACCTGAGCACTTTATCGCTCACCTGTGGAACCGCCAGACTGCACCGGAATTTGCCAAGTTGTTCGATGATACTTTGCGTGACATCGCCATCAGTAACAACGAAATTTTCGCGGTCAAGACCGACGGCGGTGCCAAGATCACCTTGTTCGACCGGGTTAGTGAGTTCATCACGGACCCGTCCAAACGCGATGCCTTCTGCCGCGCTATCATCAACAAGCTCGGGGATTTCAGTTTCGAGCGCATCTTTACTCAGAAATATGATTTCTATGCCGCGCTCTTCGAATATCTAATCAAAGACTACAACAAGGACAGTGGTGGCAAATATGCCGAGTATTACACCCCGCACGCCGTGGCTAAGATCATGGCTGCGATCCTTGTACCCGAAGCCGTGCGTGGAAAAATAAAAAACGTCAGTTGTTACGACCCGTCTGCAGGCTCCGGCACGTTGCTGATGAACATCGCCCACGCGATCGGCGAGCAGCGTTGTAGCATTTATTCGCAGGACATCTCGCAGAAATCATCGAGTCTGCTGCGCCTGAACCTGATATTGAACAATCTGGTCCACTCTATCCCGAACATCATTCAAGGCAACACCATGCTCCATCCCTATCACAGGGACGGTAAGGTACTCAGGCGGTTTGACTACATCGTTAGTAATCCGCCGTTCAAGATGGATTTCAGCGACTTCCGCAATGAGCTGGACACAAAAGAGCATCAAAAGCGCTTCTTTGCTGGGGTGCCCAACATCCCTAAACAGGCCGTGGACAAAATGGCCATCTATCAGCTCTTTTTGCAGCACATCATTCAGTCGCTTAAACCAGGTGGTAAAGCCGCAGTGGTAGTGCCTACTGGCTTCGTTACGGCGCAAAGCGGTATTGACAAAGCCATTCGCCAGCACCTGGTGGACAATAAAATGCTGGCTGGCGTAGTCTCCATGCCGAGCAATATCTTCGCCACTACAGGCACAAATGTCTCTATTCTATTCATTGATGCCGCTAACAAAAAAGATGTGGTGTTGATCGACGCTTCCAGCCTTGGTACCAAGATCAAGGATGGTAAGAATCAGAAAACATTACTCTCAGAAGAGGAAGAAGACCGCATCATTGCGACCTTCAACAGCAGAAATGCGACAGAGGATTTCTCAGTAATTGTGAGCTATGAAGACATCGTGGCTAAGAATTACAGCCTGAGCGCAGGACAGTATTTTGAGGTAAAAATCGAATACACCGATCTGACACCTGCACAGTTCGCAGCGAAGATGAAGCGGTTTACCAATAATTTGGACACGATGTTCAAGGAGTCGGCAAGTTTAGAACGAAAAATCATGAAGCAACTGGCGGCGGTGCGGTATGAGTAATGCAACTCCAAAGCGATTAGGTGACCTAATAAACCTAAAACGTGGTTACGATTTGCCTGAAAGTCAGCGGAAACCTGGCCCTTATCCTGTCATCAGTTCTGCAGGTATTTCTGGGTACCACAACGAGTACAAAGTTGAGGGGACAGGCGTTGTAACTGGGCGCTATGGAACTTTGGGAGAAATGTATTACGTCGAAGGTAAGTACTGGCCTCACAACACCGCACTATACGTCACAAGTTTCAAGGGTAATGATCCTAAGTACATCTATTATCTTTTGAGTTGCCTCGGCCGAATCCGTACGTCCGACAAAAGCGCTGTACCCGGCGTAAATCGCAACGAATTGCATGAAATGCCGGTTCCTGCCATAGATGACAAGAAACTGCAGGGAAAAATCGCCGCTGTCTTATCTGCACTCGACGCCAAAATCGACTGCAACAATCGTATCAATGCCGAGTTGGAAGTCATGGCCAAGACGCTCTATAGCTATTGGTTCGTACAGTTTGACTTCCCCGATGACAATGGTAAGCCCTATAAATTTTCTGGCGGTAAGATGGAATATAACCCAACCCTGAAAAGGGATATTCCAAAGGGATGGATAGGTTCAAGCATTTTGGCAGTGGCCGATTTGCTCGGCGGGGGAACGCCGACAAAGACGAAGGCCGAATATTGGGGAGGCGATATTCCCTTCTTTACGCCAACGGACGCAGACGGAACTATCTTTAAATTTTCTGCCGCAGATTACATTACTGATGCTGGCTTGAAGGGTAGTAGCACTAAGCTTTTCGGCAAGCATACTGTTTTCATCACTGCGCGTGGTTCTGTTGGCCGATTGGTATTGGCTGGTGTCGACATGGCTATGAATCAGTCCTGTTATGCGCTGCGTGCCAAGACGGGCGTCAGCCATGTATTTCTGTTCTTTCTAGCCAAAGAATTGATCCACCACCTGCAAGTCAAGTCTTCCGGGTCGGTATTTAATTCCATCGTCTCAAATGATATCGAGCTTACTAATCTTGCAATTCCTAAGGGTGAAATTATCAAAAAATTTGCAGCGGTTGTTGAGCCATTGTTCGAAAAAATTTCAAACAACACCAAGGAAAATCAGCGTCTTGTCGAACTTCGCGATTGGCTCCTTCCCATGTTAATGAGTGGCCAAGTCACGATAGCCTGACGAGAGCGGGCATTTTAGGAGTGACATCAGATTTGAGCGCTTCCGGTTGCAATCTGGAAGCGTGGAGTCATTGCGCTAGCAAGATATGGCCTGTCAACATGGCCACCGTGTCAGATATATCGCAAGCGGAGGTATAGGCAATATTCCTTCGGTGGTTAAGCGTACTGGAGATGGCCGGACACGAGAACTGTGATTCCACAAGCGAAACGCCGATTCGTATGAATCGGCGTTTTGCAAGGGATATTACTTGTTCCCTGTGTCTTAACGAGTATTTTGAGTGAAAGTTTAGCAGCACACGTCTGCCCGCCAAGCATGGGGGGGGCGGGGAGGGGGCGGACGATTGGGCGATTCGGACGATTTAGACTCTGTGCGGTTTATGCTTCCGCAGAGGCCAGCAGGAGCGAGACATGCGGCCTCGCGAAGGCTTGAACGAATAAGTCAAAGGTGCTTGAGTTTCATGTAGTCGATGCAAAACTTTTTCGACATCAATAGCAGTAGATCCATTGCCTCATTTAGATCTGTCATTGGAATCTTCTTTGTTAGTGGTGTCTGGCTACTTCCATGGCGCGCGTAAATTCCCAAGAATGCACTCTTATTGCAAGCGAGAGTGAATCTCTCGATTTCGACTGGTGGTGCAAAATTATCAATATTGAAGCCGCACTGCTTTGAAAGATGCCGAATAGTATCGAGGATCTTATAGAGAGTTCCCCAAGTCAGAATCTTCTCCATTGTGGTGTTGGTCGTGATAATCCCCAGTAAGAAAAGAAGTCCGCGTAGATCGGCATCGTTTTTTGAGGAGTTAAGCAACCAGGCTGTGAAGTCGGATTTCACGTCGATTCTGGCGATGCGGTCAATTGCCGGGTTCGACGAAAATGGCATTTCCTCAATGTCGCAAACATCAATGTGGTGATGTCGGCCGGTATCGAGGTGTAGAAACCCGGAGAAAGTTATCTTATTTGCTACGAAGCGTGCGTTTCCGGCAGCGGCATTCATTGCGCCGTTGAGCAGGATCTGCAAACTGTAAAGGCGGACAGCGGCGTCGTTAGGATCATCAACCGCGTCAAGATGATAGGAGTAAGCCGAGAACTGGTAACCTTGCTCATTATCGTAGGAAAAACCGATGTCGGTTCCGGGGAAATGGTTGCACATCGACGGAAGGTAACTCCCTCCATCGGCGAAAATTTCCCACTTGTGTGCTTGTTCAAAAGTCATATCGTTTTTTTATCAGTTGCTTGCGACGGGCGATGATACCTTAAACTGATTTATGCAATTCGGTCGGCGCTCGGCGTTGTTGAAATCGCTGCGCAAACCGGAAATAGGCCGGACACGAGGATTTCTTGAGCTGAAAACAAAAACGCCGATCAGCATGGATCGGCGTTTCGTCAAGGATGTTCTTGGTGGCCCGGGGCGGAATCGAACCACCGACACAAGGATTTTCAATCCTCTGCTCTACCAACTGAGCTACCAGGCCAAGGAGCAGAATTATAGCATCCCGCCGGAAAAGTGCAAGGGCCAATTTCCATTCATCACAAACGCTATAATGGCCGGATGAATAAGCCCACCACCTCCGCGGCGCTGCGCGTGATCGAAAGTGATATTTGCATAGTTGGCAATGGCGCGATTGCCAAGACCGCGGCGCTGGGCCTGGCCCAGGCCGGCCTGAGTGTGACGCTGCTGGGGCCGCCTTCGCCGCCGCCGGCGCCAGCGGCGGCCGATCCGGGGTGGGACGCGCGCGTTTATGCGCTCAATCACACCGCGCATCACCTGCTGTCGTCGCTTAAAGTATGGGATGCGCTGGACCACACGCGGGTGGCGCCGGTCGATGCGATGATCGTCCACGGCGACGGTCCGCATGCCGGCGGCTTGGCGTTCGACGCTTACGGCGCCCACACCAACGCGCTGACCTGGATACTGGAAGACCGCAACCTGAATCAGGCGCTGGACGCCGCGCTGCGCTTCGCCCAGAACGTCAAGACGGCCACCGGCCGCGCCACCGGTCTGCTGCGCGACGGCGACGGCGCCAGCGTGCTGCTGGATGACGGCACCAGTCTGCGCGCCGCGTTGGTGGTCGGCGCTGACGGCGCCCAGTCGTGGGTGCGCGGCCAGTGTGATATCGGCCTCGATTATCGTAGTTATAACCAGTGCGCCGTGGTGTCCAATTTTGCTTGCGAGCTGCCACACCATGGCGCCGCCCATCAATGGTTCACCGGCGCCGACGGCATCGTCGCCTTGCTGCCGCTGCCGGGTAACAAAGTGTCGCTGGTGTGGTCGGCGCCGGAGCAGCTGGCCGATACCTTGCGCGCCGAGTCGGCGCAGCAGATCGCCGACCGCCTGGCGGTGTTCGCGCGCGAGAAGCTGGGCGCCCTGACGCCGCTGCAGCCGGAGCTGGTGCGCGATTTCCCGCTGCGCCTGATCCGTCCGCACGCGATGACGGCGCCGCGCGTGGCGCTGATCGGCGATGCCGCCCACGTGGTGCATCCGCTGGCCGGCCATGGCATGAACCTGGGCTTCGGCGATGTGGCCCAACTGATCAAGACCCTGTCCGAGCGCGAGCCGCAGCGCGGCATCGGCGACGACCGCGTGCTGGCCCGCTACGCGCGCGCGCGCAAGGAAGACGTGCTGTTGATGCAGGTCACCACCGATGGTCTGGCGCGCCTTTTCGAGACCGATATCGAGCCCCTGCGCGTGGTTCGTAATTTCGGATTAAACTTGTTGGATAAATTACCTGTGCTGAAGCGTCGCCTGATCTCTCACGCGATGGGCAAGTAGTCAGTCGTTACCGGAGAAGTTATGAGAAAGAGTAAGTCCGTTTTGCTGTCGTTGTCGGTGTTGATGGCATCCTGCGTTGGCGCGCAAACCCCGCCGAGCACCGAAGCGATCAAGAAGCTGATCGAACCGCGCCTGGGCGTCAACGTCAAAGTCGATTCGGTCACCGAGACGCCGTACAGCGGCCTGTATGAAATCCGCATCGGCAGTGACATTCTGTACACCGACAAGACGGCCACGTATCTGATCAATGGTCATATTTTCAACTTGTCCACCGGCGCCGATCTGACGCGCGAGCGCATCGACGATATCACCAAGATCAAGTTCTCCGACCTGCCGCTGGATAAAGCCATCAAGACCGTCAAGGGCGATGGCTCGCGCGTGATCGCGGTGTTCGAAGATCCTAACTGCGGCTACTGCAAGCGTCTGCGCCAGACCACGCTGAAGGAAACCGACAACGTCACCATCTACACCTTCATGTACAACATCCTGTCGGATGATTCTTTCGTCAAGTCGAAGAACATCTGGTGCTCGCCGGACCGCAGCAAGGCTTGGGACGACTGGATGGTGAGCGGCAAAGCCGCAGCAGTGGCCGACGCCAAGTGCGAAGCGCCGAACGACGAGGTGGTGGAGCTGGGTCACAAACTGGGCATCCAGGGCACGCCGGCGATCTTCTTCGCCGATGGTTCGCGCATCCCTGGCGCGATCGACGCTAAAGCGCTGGAAGAAAAATTCAGCAAAGTTAAGCAGTAACCGTAGTAGTCCAACCAGGGAGATTCACATGATCACTTTGAACATCAACGGCAAGGATGTGCAGGTGGACGCAGATCCATCGACGCCCATCCTGTGGGCCTTGCGCGATAACCTCAACATGACCGGCACCAAGTTCGGTTGCGGCATGGCGCTGTGCGGCGCCTGCACCGTGCACCTGGGCGGCCAGGCGATCCGCTCGTGCGTGACGCCGATTTCGGCGGCCGAGGGCCAGAAAATCACCACCATCGAGGCGATGGAGTCCGACAAGGTCGGCAAGGCGGTGCAGGAGGCGTGGGTCAAGATCGACGTGCCGCAATGCGGCTACTGTCAGAGTGGTCAGATCATGAGCGCGACCGCGCTGCTGCGCACCAACAAGAATCCGTCGGACGCCGAGATCGACAACGCCATGGCCGGCAATATCTGCCGATGTGGCACCTATCAGCGCATCCGCGTTGCCATCAAAGACGCTGCCAAAGCGATTGCCTGAGGAGACCAGCATGCGTATCGAATGGCTTAATCAAGGAACGATGGTAAGCGGTTCCGCAACGGCGGCCGGCGTGTCGCGCCGCGGCTTCATGAAAGCCGGCGCAGTCGCCGGCGGCGGTTTGGTGCTGGGCTTCTTCATGCCCGGCGCGGGCCGCTGGGCCAATGCGCAGCAGGCGCCGGCCAAGGTCTACGAACCGAACGCCTTCCTGCACATCGCGCCGGATAACACGGTGACGGTGCAGGTCAACCGCCTGGAGTTCGGCCAGGGCGTGCAAACGTCGCTGCCGATGCTGATCGCGGAAGAACTGGACGCCGACTGGTCGCAAGTGCGCGGCGCGCTGGCGCCGGCCGGCGATCAATATAAAGATCCTGCGTTCGGCATCCAGATCACCGGCGGCTCGGGCAGTATCGCCCACTCGTACACGCAGTACCGCGAAATCGGCGCCAAGGCGCGCCAGATGCTGATCGCGGCGGCGGCCGAGCAGTGGAAGGTGCCGGCGGCGCAGATCAAGACCGTCAAGGGCACGCTGATCGGCCCTGCCGGTCAGAAGGCCACTTACGGTTCGCTGGCCGATGCGGCCATGAAGCAGCCGGTGCCCGCCACCGTGACGCTGAAAGATCCGAAGGACTTTACGCTGATCGGCAAGCCGACCAAGCGTCTGGACGCGCGCGCCAAGTCTACCGGCAAGCAGCAGTTCGGTATGGACTTCAAGGCGCCGGACAGCAAGGTCGCTGTCGTTGCGCGGCCGCCGGTATTCGGCGCCAAGGTCGCCAAGTTCGACGCCAGCAAAGCTAAAGCCATCAAGGGCGTGATCGATGTGCTGGAAGTGAAGACCGATCGTGGCGGCAGCGGCGTGGTGGTGATTGCCGACGGCTACTGGCCGGCCAAGAGCGCGCGCGATGCGCTGGTGATCGACTGGGATACCAGCGGCGTCGATAAAGTCAGCAGCGAGAAGCAGGTGGCTGAGTACAAGGCGCTGGCGCAGAAAGCCGGCACGCCGGTGCGCACCGCCGACACCTCCAAGCTGGCTGGCGCAGCGAAGAAAATCTCCGCTGTCTACGAGTTCCCGTACCTGGCGCACGCGCCGATGGAGCCGCTGAACTGCGTGGTCGATCTGCGCAAGGACGGCTGCACGGTGTGGGCCGGTTCGCAGTTCCAGACCGTCGACCAGGGCGCGATTGCCGCCACCGCCGGCCTGAAACCGGAGCAGGTGGTGCTGAACACGATGATGGCCGGCGGTGGCTTCGGCCGCCGCGCGGTGCCGACTTCGGATTATCTGGTGGAAGCGGTCAACATCGCCAAGGTATGGCAGGCCGCAGGCCACAAGGAGCCGATCAAGGTAATCTGGAGCCGCGAGGACGACATCAAGGGCGGCTACTACCGTCCGTCGCACGTGCACCGCGCCGACATCGGCATCGATGCCAAGGGCGAGATCGTGGCATGGGATCACGTCATCGTCGGCCAGTCGATCACCAGCGGCACGCCGTTTGAGCCGATGATGGTCAAGAACGGCGTCGACTCGACCATGGTTGAAGGCATGGGCGAACCTTACGAAGTGCCGCTGAACCTGAGCGCGCACACCGTCAAGGCTAATGTGCCTGTACTGTGGTGGCGTTCGGTCGGCTCGACCCATACCGCGTTTGTGATGGAAACCTTGATCGACGAAGCCGCGCACGCGGCCAAGATGGATCCGGTGGCGTATCGCAAAAAGCTGGTGGGCGAGAAGGGCAAGCGCCATATCGCCGCGCTGGATCTGGCAGTGGCCAAATCCGGCTACGGCAAGAAGGTTTTGCCGAAGGGCCAGGCCTACGGCGTGGCGGTGCACGAATCGTTCAACACCGTGATCGCCTATGTGGTGGTGGCGTCCGTGAAAAACGGCACGCCGAAGCTGCACAAGGTGACGGCGGGCGTCCACTGCAACACGGCGGTCAATCCACTGACCATCGAAGCGCAGATCCAGGGCGCGGCGCTGATGGGCCTCGGCATGACCTTGTCGGGCGCCGCCATCACGCTGAAGGACGGCGTGGTCGAGCAGCAGAACTTCAGCGACTACACCGTGGCGCGCATGACGGACATGCCGGTGATCGATGTGCACATCGTGCCATCGAACGATCCGCCAACCGGCATGGGTGAACCAGGCCTGCCGCCGCTGGCGCCGGCCTTCGCCAACGCTTTGTTCAAATTGACCGGCAAGCGCCTGCGCAAACTGCCGTTCGATCTGGCGAGCGCCTGAGCCGGATGGCGTTAGTCGGCATTCTGCTGGCAGCCGGACGCGGTCGACGCTTCGACCCGTCCGGCGTAGAAAACAAACTGCTGCAAACGCTGGCCGACGGTGAATTTGTCGTCGCCGCCAGCGCCAGAAATATGCTGGCCGCGCTCCCGCGCGTGCTGGCAGTGGTGCGCGAGGGCGACGACAAGGTCGCCGCGCTGCTGGGCCGTCTCGGTTGCGAGGTGCGCGTGTGCGCCGACGCCGACCTGGGCATGGCCGAATCCCTGATTACCGCAATCGAATTTACCAAGGGCGCCGAAGGGTGGCTCATCGGCCTGGGCGACATGCCCTTCGTAAGGCCAGACACCATGCGCGCATTGGCCGCTACAATAGAACGTGGCGCGCGCATTGCGGCGCCGGTGTATGAAGGGCGGCGCGGTAATCCGGTCGCCTTCAGTTCCTATCATTTGCCGTTGCTGCTGGCGCTGGAAGGCGACCAGGGGGCGCGCGCGATTTTAAAGAGCCATGCAGTGAGCGAAGTGGTGGTCGATGACGAAGGCGTGGTGCGCGACATCGACACAAAACAGGATTTATGATGAAAAAACCGAGCAAAACCCTCCCGGCTATCGCCTATACCATCGTTGGCCATGATCTGGCGGCGCATTTATTCCACGTCGCGGTGACGGTGGCCGCGCCGGCCGAAGGCGGCCAGATTTTCGCGCTGCCGGCGTGGATACCGGGCAGCTATATGATTCGCGAGTTTTCGCGCAATATCGTCCGCATCCGCGCCGAATCGAAGGGCGAGCCGGTCGAGTTGACCAAGCTGGATAAGCATTCGTGGCAGGCCGCGCCGCTGGCCGACCGCAGCGCCGCGCTGACCGTGCACTACGAAGTCTACGCCTGGGACTTGTCGGTGCGCGCCGCGCATCTGGACCAGAACCATGGCTTCTTCAACGGCACCAGCACCTTCCTGCGCGTGCTGGGCCAGGAAGAGCTGCCGCACGTGGTGGACATCCAGCGTCCGGCCGACGAAGCCGCCGCCGTCTGGCGCGTGGCCACCTCGCTGCCGGAGCTGAAAGCGAAACGTTATGGTTATGGCACGTATATCGCATCCAGCTACGATGAGCTGATCGACCATCCGGTGGAGCAGGGCGACTTTGCGCTGGCCACCTTCAAGGCGCATGGCATCCCGCACGACATTGTCATCACGGGCCGCGTGCCGAACCTGGACCTGGCGCGCCTGAGCGCCGACCTGAAAAAAATCTGCGAAACGCAGATCGCCTTCTTCGAGCCAAAAACCAAAAAAGCGCCGATGGACCGCTACGTCTTCATGACCATGGCGGTGGGCGACGGTTACGGCGGCCTGGAACATCGCGCCTCGACCGCGCTGATCTGCAACCGGGGCGACCTGCCGACCACGGCGGCCAAGGGCAAGGACATCAGCGACGGCTACCTGCAATACCTCGGCCTGTGCAGCCACGAGTACTTCCACACCTGGAACGTCAAGCGCATCAAGCCGGCCGCGTTTGCGCCGTACAACCTGCAAGTCGAGAACTATTCGCCGCTGCTGTGGCTGTTTGAGGGCTTTACCAGTTATTACGACGATTTGATGCTGGTGCGCGCCGGTATTATCGGCGAGCAGGCGTATTTCAAATTGCTGGGTAAAACCGCGGGCAGCGTATTGCGCGGCGCCGGACGCACCAAACAAAGCGTGGCTGATTCCAGTTTCGACGCCTGGGGTAAATATTATCGCCAGGATGAAAATGCGCCGAATGCTATCGTCAGTTATTACACCAAGGGTTCGCTGATTGGTTTGGCGTTGGATCTGAGTATTCGGGCTAAAACCGGTGGTGAGAAATCGCTGGATGATGTAATGCGCGCTTTGTGGCAACGTTATGGCCGCGACTTTTATACTGGTGGCGGCCGTGGCGTCACGCCGGCGGAAGCGGAAGCCTTATTCGATGAAATCAGCGGTGGCCGCTTCAAGCCATTCTTCGATAAATATATTCGCGGTACGGAAGATTTGCCGCTGGCTAAATTGCTGGCGCCATTCGGCGTTAAATATAACGATGAGCGCAAATCGTCCAAGCCGAGTTTTGACGCCAATCTGGGCAAGGACGGCAATGATTGCAAACTGTCCGCCGTCCATGAGAATGGCGCTGCCCAGCAGGCTGGATTGTCGGCCGGCGATATTCTGATTGCCGTCGATGGCTTGCGCGTTACCGCGACTAATCTGGATGCGCTGCTTTCCCGTTATGCAGTCGGTGAAACGGTGGAGGTCTACGCCTTCCGCCGCGATGAATTAATGCGCTTCGATTTGACGCTGCAAGGCGACCGCGTGCCAGGCATTACCCTGACCCTGGAAGCGGCCGGTAAAAAATCGGCCGGCCCGTTACGCCCGAGCGCTAGCCGCTAAAATAACGCTGAAAAAGGCCGCATCCACCGATGCGGCCTTTTTTTCGCTCATTCCATGCCAGTTTTTGGCATGTACTAGCCAAGTTCCGGCGTAACTGGGGCGAAATTTCCATCCACGCGGCTTTGTGGTTTAGAATCGCCGCACATGAATTTGCCCGACCCCAACACCATACTGCTGATGGCAACGCTCATGGCTGCCGCCATGAGCGTCGTGCTGTACTCATCGCATTTGAACTTCCCCAGGGAAATCCACGGCTTGCGCGAATGGGCGCAGGCGTTGGTATTGCTGGTGGGCGGCGTGGTGCTATTTGCCGTGCACGGTCAGTCCAATATTCTGCTGCTCTTCTCCAATATTGTAATGACCTGGGGATTGGGATTAATGATGATCGGCACCGAAAGGTTTTATGAGGTGCGGCCATCCTGGTGGTTATTCCATTTAAGCTGGATATCAGTCGTGGTGGTGATATGGTATTGGCTATGGATTACACCTAGCTTTAGCATGCGTGTCGCTATTTGTTCGATCACAGTATTCATACTGCATGCACGCGCCATTTACGTCATATTGAAACGCGGCGATTACCATTTCTCCATGTGGTTTTTCGTTACGCTGATGACGATAGAATCTATTATGGTCGGCCTGCGCGGTGTGTTGGCCGTAACCAGCAATAGCGATGTTAATCTGCTCGGCGCTGGTACCTTTGCCAGCCTGTATCTGGCCACTGCGCATTTCATGACGCTGATGATGACGGTAGGTTTTATGACCGTATGCACCCGTCGCCTGCAAATTACGCTGGAGCGCCGCTCGACGCTGGATCCATTAACCCAGACATTAAATCGTCGTGGCTTTGCCGATATTTACGCCAAAGAACATGCCTTGATGCGCCGGGAAAGCACATTCCTGACGATACTGAATATCGATATCGATTACTTTAAACGGATTAACGATAACCACGGCCACGCCGTGGGCGACCGGGTGCTGGTCGATGTAGCGCAAATGATTGCCAAAGCCTTGCGCGCGTCCGACCACGTGGCGCGTTTCGGCGGCGAGGAATTCGTCGTGCTGCTGCCGGCCACCGGGCTGGATCGGGCGCTGCATATCACCGAACGCATCCAGTCGGCGCTGTGCACCGCCCGTCCCGGCGTGCCGCCATACACCGTCAGCATCGGCGTGGCGTGCCAAACCAGCGCGGACGAAAGCCTGGACAATCTGCTGATCCGCGCCGACAAGGCGTTGTATTGCGCTAAGGAAAGAGGCCGCAACCGTTACGAGGTCGCGGCAGAAGTGGTGCAGCCGCTGCGGGCTGCAGCCAGGGCTTAGTTCATTTCGAACAGGCGCGCCAGCTCGGCACCCGGGTCTTGCGCGCGCATGAAAGCTTCGCCGACCAGGAAGGCGTGCACATTGGCGGCGCGCATGCGCTGCACGTCGGCCGGCGCCAGAATGCCGGATTCGGTGATCACCAGTTTTTCCGGCGGCATGCGGTCCAGCAGGCCGAGGGTGTTCTCCAGCGACACCTCGAAGGTGCGCAGATTGCGGTTGTTGACGCCCACCAGCGCGGTTTTCAGCTTCAGCGCGGCGGTCAGTTCGTCGCCGTCATGGGTTTCCACCAGCACGTCCATGCCCAGTTCGTGGGCCACGGCTTCCATTTCCGCCATCAGGCCGTGATCCAGCGCAGAGACGATCAACAGGATCGCATCGGCGCCCATCGCCCGTGCTTCGTAGATCTGGTAGACGTCGACCATGAAGTCCTTGCGCAGCACCGGCAGCGAACAGGCGGCGCGCGCCTGCTGAAGGTAAGCCACGGAGCCCTGGAAGAACTGCTCGTCGGTCAGCACCGACAGCGCGGCGGAGCCATTGGCTTCGTAGCTGGCGGCGATGTCCGCCGGACGGAAGTCGGCGCGCAGCACGCCTTTCGACGGTGAGGCCTTTTTGATTTCGGTGATGACGCCGGCGTGGCCGGCGGCGATCTTGGCGCGCAGGCTGGTTTCAAAGCCGCGCAGGCCGGCGCGCAGTTCGGCGTTGGATTCCACCTCGTCGCGCAGGCTGGCGAAGCTGCGGTATTTTTTGGCGGCTGCCACTTCGTCGGCTTTCACCGCCAGGATTTTGTTCAGAATATCAGACATTAATGTTGCTCCGAGAGTGCAAGGCGCACGCCGAGGGCCAGGAACAGGCCACCCATGGTGCGGTTCAGTCACAGCGACACCAGCGGCTTGATGTTCAAGCGCGTGCTGGCAAAGGCGGTGAATAAGGCCAAGCCGTGGCAATACAGCATGCCATTAAAATTAAAAATCGCGCCGAGGATGATGAAGGCCAGCGGCTTGTTGCTGGAATCGGCCGCGATAAATTGTGGCACGAACGCCAGGAAGAACAGCGCCACTTTGGGATTCAGCACATTGGTCAGAAAACCTTGCAGAAAGATCTTGCGCCACGCCAGCGGCTGCACCGCTGGCGCCTCTGCTTGCGGTTCCTCGCCGCGCAGCCTGGCGCGCAGCATGCCGATGCCCATGTAGACGATGTACGCCGCGCCGATCCACTTCACCACCGTGAAAGCGGCGGCGGAGGTGGACAGCAATGCCGACAAGCCCAGCGCCGCAGCCAGGATATGCACCATGGTGCCGGTGCAGATGCCCAGCGTGGCGGCCGATCCGGCGCGCCAGCCTTGCGTCGCGCTGCGCGTCATGATCAGCAGCGAATCGGGACCGGGCATGAGGTTCAGCAGCAGGCCCGAGATGATAAACAGCGTCAGGTCATGGATGCCGAACATGCTCAGTTATCCTTGCCGAGCGTTTGCGTGACGGTGACGAATTGATCGATCTTGCGCAGCGCCGCGCCGGAGGTAATCGCAAAGCGCGCGCGCTTCAGGCCATCCTCGATCGAGCTGGCCACACCGGCCGCGTATAGCGCGGTGCCGGCGTTGAGCGACACGATATCGTAGGCCGGACCGGCTTCGCCGCGCAGCGCTTCCATCATGCGCTGTTTGGATTCCGCCGCATCGGCCACCTTCAGGTTACGGCTGGCGATCATCTGCATGCCGAAGTCCTCCGGGTGAATCTCGTACTCGCGGATCTCGCCGTTCACCAGTTCACCGACCAGGGTGGAGGCGCCCAGCGACACTTCGTCCATATTGTCCTGGCCATACACCACGATGGCATGCTGCGCGCCGAGGCGTTGCAGCACGCGCACCTGGATACCCACCAGGTCAGCGTGGAATACGCCCATCAGGATATTCGGTGCGCCGGCCGGATTGGTCAGCGGTCCCAGAATATTAAAGATCGAGCGCACGCCCAGTTCCTTGCGCACCGGCGCCACATGCTTCATGGCCGCATGGTGGTTAGGCGCGAACATGAAACCGATGCCGGTCTGCGCGATCGATTGCGCAATCTGCTCCGGCTTCAAATTGATGTTGGCGCCCAGCGATTCGATCACGTCGGCGCTGCCCGACGATGACGACACACTGCGGCCGCCATGCTTGGCCACGCGCGCGCCGGCCGCCGCCGCGACGAACATCGCGGTGGTGGAGATATTGAAGGTGTGCGCGCCGTCGCCGCCGGTGCCGACGATGTCCAGCAGGCCGGTGGTGTCGGCCATCGGTACCTTGGTGGAGAACTCGCGCATCACTTGCGCGGCGGCGGCGATTTCGCCGATGGTTTCTTTTTTCACGCGCAGGCCCATGGTCAGGGCCGCGATCATGGTCGGCGACATTTCGCCGGACATAATCTGGCGGAACAGGTGCAGCATCTCGTCGTGGAAAATCTCGCGGTGTTCGATGCAGCGCACCAGCGCTTCTTGGTGGGTGATAGGCATGGCTTTTCCTTCTTTAATCAGCGGACGAGGAAGTTCTTCAACAGTTGGTGGCCGTGTTCCGACAGGATCGACTCGGGGTGGAACTGCACGCCCTCGATGTCGTATTCCTTGTGTCGCACGCCCATGATTTCACCGTCGTCGGTCCATGCCGTCACTTCCAGGCAGGACGGCAGCGAGCTGCGCTCGATGGCCAACGAGTGATACCGGATCACTGTGAAGGGAGAAGGGAGGTCTTTGAAGACGCCCACACCCGTATGCGCGATTAAAGAAGTTTTGCCATGCATGACCTGCTTGGCGCGGATTACCTTGCCGCCGAACGCTTCGCCGATGGCCTGGTGGCCAAGGCACACGCCCAGGATCGGCTTCTTGCCGGCGAAGTGCTTCAGCACCTCGATCGAGATACCTGCCTGCGACGGGTCTTTCGGACCCGGCGAAATGCAGATGTGGTCCGGATTCAGCGCCTCGATCTCCGCAATCGTGATTTCATCATTGCGGTAGACGCGCACGTCTTCACCCAGTTCGCCGAAATACTGCACGATGTTGTAGGTGAAGGAGTCGTAATTGTCGATCATCAGCAGCATGTTAGAACTCCCCATCCAGACCATCTTGCACTTGCTCGGCGGCGCGCAGCACAGCACGCGCCTTGTGTTCAGTTTCCTGCCATTCCATTTCGGCGATCGAGTCGGCGACGATGCCGGCGGCGGCCTGCACGTACAGGTTGCCGTCCTTGATCACGCCGGTGCGGATCGCGATCGCCACGTCCATTTCGCCGCCGAACGACAGGTAGCCGCAGGCGCCGCCATAGATGCCGCGCTTGGAGATTTCCAGTTCGTCGATGACTTCCATCGCCCGCACTTTCGGCGCGCCGGTCAGCGTGCCGGCCGGGAAGGTGGCGCGCAGCACGTCCAGGTTGGACAGGCCGTCTTTCAGCTTGCCCTCGACGTTGGAGACGATGTGCTGCACATGCGAGTATTTTTCGATGATCAGGCGGTCGGTGACCTTGACGCTGCCGATTTCCGAGATGCGGCCCAGGTCATTGCGCGCCAGGTCGATCAGCATCACGTGTTCGGCGATTTCCTTTTGGTCCGCCAGCAGTTCCCTGGCCAGTTCCGCATCGCGTTCCGGCGTGGCGCCGCGCGGGCGGGTGCCGGCGATAGGACGCAGCGTGACTTTTTTCTCGCCGTCCGGCGCGGTCTCGTTGCGCACCAAAATCTCCGGCGAGGCGCCGACGATCTGCATGTCGCCGAAATTGTAGAAATACATATACGGCGACGGGTTCAGCGAACGCAGCGCGCGGTACAGGCTCAGTGGCGAATCGACATACGGCTTGCGAATGCGCTGGCCGATCTGCACTTGCATCAAGTCGCCGGCCAGCACGTATTCGTGGGCCTTGGCGACGGCTTTCAGATAATCTTCTTTGGCGAATTCGCGCACGGCTTCGGTGCGCACCGAGGCGCTGGTCACCGGCGCTTCGACGCCACGGCGCAGCATGATGCGCAGGTCTTTCAGGCGCTGCTTCGCTTTCGAATACGACTCCGGCTGCGTGGTGTCGGCGTAGACGATCAGATACAGCTTGCCGCTCAGGTTATCGATGACGGCCAGTTCCTCGGTCACCATCAGCTGGATGTCGGGCAGGCCCAGATCATCTTTCTGCGCGCCGTTGGCCAGGGTTTTCTCGATGTGGCGCACGGTGTCGTAGCCGAAGTAGCCGGCCAGGCCGCCGCAGAAGCGCGGCATGCCGGGACGGATCGCCACTTTAAAGCGCTTCTGGTAGGTCTCGATGAAGTCCAGCGGATTGCCGTCGTGGGTCTCGATCACCGTGCCGTTCTTGACGATCTCGGTGCGGTTGCCGAAGGTGCGCAGCAGCGTGGTGGCCGGCAGGCCGATGAAGGAGTAGCGGCCGAAACGCTCGCCGCCTACCACCGACTCCAGCAGGAAGGTGTTCTTGCCGGCGTTCTGGGTCTGCGCCAGTTTGAGGTACAGCGTGAGCGGGGTTTCGAGGTCGGCGAAGGCTTCCGCGATCAACGGGATGCGGTTATAGCCGTCGGTGGCCAACGATTTGAATTCGAGTTCGGTCATATCTTCTCTCCATGCCGCCGGAATAAGGAGGTGTGCCAGCGGTGGTGTGTTCAAAAAACCTGTCGCGCATGGGAATGCGGACGAGAGCAATCAATTCGGCTTAGTTTTGCCAGGATTGCCAGCGTCGCCAAAGCCAGGCCTCAATCGAGCCTGTTTGGTTGACGGTGTGTTTTTTGGTGAGAGACATTTCGGTCAGGTTTGGTTCAGCTAACGGTTAATTATGCGAACGGATCAGGCTTGCCGCTTCTAGCAGCGTATTAACTATACCATCGGAATCGATGTCGTGTATAGACTCTCCGTGGTTATAACCATATGGCACGGTCAGCACCGGGCAGCCGGCGGCGCGCGCGGCCTGGGCGTCGTTGGAGGAGTCGCCGATGGCCACCACCTGCGACGGCGGCAGGTCGAAGTCGGCGCACACGGTTTGCAGCGGCAGCGGGTCCGGCTTCTTGCGCGGCAGCGAGTCACCGCCGTAGACCACCTCGAAAAAGCCGTTCAGGCCTTTCTGCTTCAGCAGCGGCGTGGTGAAGGCGATTGGCTTGTTGGTCACGCAGGCCAGGCGCAAGCCTTGCGCCTGCATCGCGGTCAGGCCGGCGATCACGTCCGGATACAGCACGCTGTGGTTGCCGTTGATGCTCAGGTAGTGGCGCTGGTAGGCATCCATCGCTTGCGCAAACACTGCCTCGATGCGGTCCGCGTCCCAATCCAGCGCCAGGACGGAGCGGATCAGGTTTTCCGAGCCTTTGCCGACCATCAGCGCGATTTGCTGCTGCGTGATCGGACCCAGGCCCAGTTCCGCGCGCATGCCGTTGATCGCGACATGGAAGTCGGGGATCGTGTCCAGCATGGTGCCGTCGAGGTCAATGATTGCGGCGCGCACGCCTGCCAGTACGCTCATTCTTATGCCTTGGCCAGGTTGGCGCGCATGGCGTCGATCACGGCCTTGTAGTCCGGCTGGCCGAAGATGGCGGAACCGGCCACGAAGGTGTCGGCGCCGGCGGCAGCGGCAGCGGCGATGTTGTCGATCTTGATGCCGCCGTCCACTTCCAGCAGGATGTCGCGGCCGGAGTCGTCGATCAGGCGGCGCGCTTCAGCGATTTTCTTCAGCGCGTGCGGAATGAAGGACTGGCCGCCGAAGCCCGGGTTGACCGACATGATCAGGATCATGTCGATCTTGTCCATCACGTGTTCGAGGTAGCTCAGCGGCGTGGCCGGGTTGAACACCAGGCCGGCCTTGCAGCCGTGGTCGCGGATCAGTTGCAGCGAGCGGTCGATGTGGTCCGACGCTTCCGGGTGGAAGGTGATGATGTTGGCGCCGGCCTTGGCGAAGTCGGGGATGATGCGGTCGACCGGCTTGACCATCAGGTGCACATCGATCGGCACCTCCACGTGCGGACGGATCGCCTGGCACACTAGCGGGCCGATGGTCAGGTTGGGAACATAATGGTTGTCCATCACGTCAAAGTGGATCATGTCGGCGCCGGCCGATACGACGTTGCGTACTTCTTCACCCAGGCGGGCGAAGTCGGCGGACAGGATGCTGGGAGCGATGCGGAAAGTGGTCATGGCTTTGGGCTGGCATTGAAAAAGATGCGTTATTTTACGCTGGTCCACGCCATTGCGCCTGTTTTCAGGTGCGCCGTCCTTGCATACAGGGCGGATTTGCGGTGCAATGGATGCTTGATGATATATGATCGCCAAGCTTGCTTTTTAGAGGAATGTTGATGCCCACTTATGAATTTACCGTGTCGGTCAGAACCCAGTACCTGCCGGACCAGTCGGACCCGGAACGCACTAATTTTGTGTTTACGTACTCGATTACGATCAAAAACACCGGCACGGTGGCGGCGCAGCTGATCTCGCGCCACTGGGTGATCACGGACGCCAACAACCATGTGGAAGAAGTGCGCGGACTGGGCGTGGTCGGCCATCAACCGCTGCTGCAGCCGGGCGAGGTGTTCGAATACACCAGCGGCGCCGCGCTGCAAACCACGCAGGGTTCGATGGTCGGCGAATATTTCTGCGTGGCCGAGGATGGTCACCAGTTCGAAGTCAAAATCCCGGAATTCGTGCTGTCGCTGCCGCGCACGCTGCATTGATCAGATTATTTCTTGCCCTTCATGGTCCACCAGACGATGAACACCAGCAGGAAAAACGCCACGCCCGCTTCCACCATTAATACCCACATAGTTATCCTTTATGTTATCTCCACGTCGTAGTCTACCTGTTTCGCTGAGCGTCGTCGCGCTTGCGCTGGCCGCTTGTACTTCCACGCCGCTGCCGCCTGAAAAGCCGGCCGAACCGGTGCCGCCGGTGTTTGTGCCGGTGCCGCCGGTCGCGCCCGTGCCGCCAACCCCAACGCCGCCGGCCCAGCCGCCCAAGCCGGGCGCGCTGCAAATGGTGCCGGCCACCTTCGCGCAGCTGCCGGGCTGGGAGCGCGATGATTTGCGCGCCGCCTGGCCGGCTTTCACCTCCTCATGCTCGGTGCTGATCAAGCAGGCGCTGTGGAAGGAGCCGTGCACCGTGGCCCGCACCGTCAACGGCAACGATGACAAAGCCATCCGCACCTTCTTCGAAGCCTTCCTGGAGCCGAACCAGGTGATCGCCCCCGACGGCGCCACCGACGGCCTGATCACCGGCTACTACGAGCCGCTGCTGCACGGCGCCCGCAAGAAGGGCGGCCCGTACCAGACGCCGTTGTACAAGGTGCCGGACGATATGCTGACCATCGACCTGGCCAGCGTCTATCCGGAGCTGAAGGGCATGCGCCTGCGCGGCAAGCTGGTGGGCAAGAAGGTGGTGCCGTATTCCACCCGCGCCGATATCGAATCGGCCAATTTCAGCGCCAAGGAGCTGCTGTGGGTGGATGACCCGGTGGAATCGTTCTTCCTGCAGGTGCAGGGTTCGGGCCGCGTGCAACTGAGCGACACCGGCGAAACCGTGCGCGTGGCGTATGCCGACCAGAACGGCCAGCCGTATAAATCGATCGGCAAGTATCTGGTAGAGAGGGGCGAGCTGACGCTGGAACAGGCTTCGGCGCAAGGCATCAAGGCATGGATCGCCGGCCATCCAACCCGCATGCAGGAGCTGTTCAACGTCAATCCGAGCTATGTGTTCTTTAAAGAGGAGCGCTTGCCGGACCCGAAAGTGGGGCCGAAAGGTTCGCTGGGCGTGGCGTTGACGCCGCAACGTTCGGTGGCCATCGACGCCACCCAGCTGCCGCAGGGCGCGCCGGTGTTCCTGTCCACCACCCAGCCGAACAGCGATATTCCGCTGCAGCGGCTGGTGATGGCGCAGGATACGGGCGGCGCGATCCGTGGCGCGATCCGGGTCGACTACTTCTTTGGCTTCGGCGCCGAGGCGGCCGAGAACGCGGGCCGCATGAAGCAGCGCGGCGCGATCTGGGTGCTGCTGCCGAAGAAGTTTTAACGCAATACCAGAACGGGCAGCGTGGTGTGCGACAGCACGCTCTGGGTTTCGCTGCCCATCAACAGCTTGCTCAGGCCCGAGCGGCCGTGCGACGCCATCATGATCAGGTCGCAGCCGTGCTTCTCGGCGGCTGCCACAATCTCTTCATAGGGATTGGGCGACATCGCAATAATCCCCTCAAATGGAATCCCTGCCGCATTGGCGGCCGCCGCCACCCGCTCGATATGGGCGCGGGCGGCGTCCTGCATCTGGGTTTCGTACTGGCCGGCGTCGATCACGGCGCCACTGTCGCCCAGCGATGGCAGCAGCAGCGGCTGGATCACCGTCAGCGCCGTGATGCGCGACTGGTGCAGGCGGGCGAATTCCACCGCAATCGCGGTGGCTTTGTCGGACAGCTCGGAGCCGTCCGTCGGCAGCAGTATGGATTTGAACATGGCTAACTCCTGTCATTGAACACTGGAGCCAGCCTACTGGCTAGTCAGCTTTTCTGGCGCACGGATGGCCACAGCCAGGACGATCATCAGCACGACGGCGCCGGCCGCCACGCAGGCCAGGCCGGTGCGGATGCTGAAATGTTCGCCGAGGTAGCCGCCGGCCAGCGCGCCGAGCGGCGCAATCGCCCCGGTCAGGAAGCGCATGGTCGACATCATGCGACCCAGGTAGGCGTCCGGCGTGACCTTCTGGCGCAGCGTGGTGTAGGGCAGCAGGAACAGCATCACGCCGCAATCGAGGAAGTAGGACACGATGGCGCAAGCCGACGCGCTGCCCACGGGAGAACCGAACAGATTGGGTGGTATCAACGGCATGACGATATACGCCACGGTGCACAGTCCCATGCCGACCAGCATCGCGCCGGTCGGGCCATAACGATTGCTGAGCGGCTTGAGCAGCAGCGAACTGGTCAGCACGCCGAAGCCGCCGGCCATCTGCACCGCGCCCAGCATGCCGGCGCTCATGCCCAGTTCGCGCGTGGAAAAAATCACACTCAGCGCCACAAAGCCATAAAACAGCATATGCCAGCAGCCCGAGGCCCAGGCCAGCGCGCGCAGCAGCGGCTGGCGCCAGATGAACAGGATGCCGTCGTGGATGTCGCGCAGCGGATGCTTGTTGGACGGCGGCGGCTTGGGATCGTTGGCCTTCAGCTTGCGCAACAGCCCGATCGAGACCAGGAAGCCGATGGCGTTCAGCAGCACCGCGTAGGGCGCGGTCAGCCACTGGATCAGCAGGCCGGCAAAGCCGGGCGCCACCAGGCGGGCGATGGAGTCGGTGGCGGTGAACTTGGATTGGGCGTCGGTTAGCTTGTCGCGGCCGATCATATTGGTCAGGAACACCTGTTCGGCGCCACCGCCCACCACCGCGCAGGCGCCGGAGATGAACGACACCGCATACATCCACTCCACCGTCAGCAGGCCCAGCCACCATGCCAGCGGGATGCTGGCCAGGGACGTGGCCTGGATCGCCTTGCTGGCCAGCAGGATCGGCAGCTTGCGGTTGCGGTCGAGGAAAACGCCGGCGGGCAGGGCCAGCAGCGCAAACGGCAGCGCCGCCGCCGCGCCCATCATGCCCATCTGCGCCGGCGAGGCTTTTAATAGCAGCACCGCACACAGGGGCAGCGCCAGTCCGCTGATATAGCTGCCGAAGCCATTCAGGATGGCGCTCGACCAGTAACGGCGGAAATCGCCGTTGCGCATCAATTCGTCGTTGCGGAGGGCGTTAAGAATGGGAGGCTCTTTAGTGCGGGTTGCCAAATTTCAATCATACCAGCGCCGGAGATAGGCGCTACAATCGGCCGGTAAATTTTCCACCTGGAGGAACGTATGCCATATGAAGACCTGATCGTTGAAGTGCACGACAAAGTAGCCCTGATCCGTCTGAATCGTCCGAAGGCGCTGAATGCGCTCAACGACAATATGATGAACGAGCTGGGCGACGCCTTATATAAGTTCGATGCCGACCCGGTCATCGGTTGCATCGTGCTGACCGGCAGCGAGAAAGCGTTTGCCGCCGGCGCCGACATCGCGGCCATGGTGGACTACACCTACCCGGATACCCATCGCGACAACTATATAGGCCGCAACTGGGAGCACATCCTGCGCATTCGCAAGCCGGTGGTGGGCGCCGTAGCCGGCTACGCGCTGGGCGGCGGCTGCGAGCTGGCCATGATGTGCGACTTCCTGATCGCTGCGGACAACGCCAAGTTTGGCCAGCCGGAAATCAAGGTTGGCGTCACGCCGGGCGCCGGCGGCACCCAGCGCCTGCCGCGTGCCATCGGCAAGGCCAAGGCCATGGACCTGCTGCTGACCGCCCGTACCATTGATGCCGCCGAAGCCGAGCGCATCGGCCTGGTGTCGCGCGTAGTGCCGGCCGATAAGCTGCTGGAAGAAGTGCTGACCGCAGCCAAGCAGATCGCCGCCATGCCGACTTCGGTGGCCATGCAGATCAAGGATGCGGTCAACCGCGCCTTTGAAACCACGCTGTCGCAAGGCGTGGCATATGAGCGCCAGTTGTTCCAGTCCGGCTTCGGCACGCCTGCGCAAAAAGAGGGCATGAAAGCTTTTCTCGAAAAGCGCTTGCCAAACTTCGAGGGGCTTTGATATAGTTCGGTCCCTCGCGAAACGAAGCATGCAAATGCTGAATGAAGCGAGAAAAAAGAAGGTTGACGAAATGCTGCAAACGCTTCATACTCTTCCTTCTTCGCTGACAGACAAAACGATTTGTCAGCATGCAGTACAGAATGATCTTTAAAAATTTACAGTCGATAAATGTGGGCGTTTGATGCTGCAACAAAAAGCATTAAATGCTCAACAAAGAAATATTCAGTAGAAATACTGTCAGTATTTTTGAGAAGAGCGAACC
>NZ_WWCT01000036.1 GCF_009857605.1 Duganella levis
AGCTCAACTCAAACTACAGGAAAGGAGCGAAGGACCAAACTAATCCCAGCATAACCCCGAAAAATTAATCGAAGAGTGGGTCAGAATTCGATGCAAATTCCGGGTCAGAATACAGTGCAATCTAACACCAAGTACTATGTTCGGGACCTAGGAGTGCTTTTAGCGAACCCTGAATGCAATCTCCAAGTGCACGTAAAATGCGTGAATTTAGACGCACCGCTGAACATGCGCCTATTCTGCTCGGCCAGCGCCACCGTTCCGGCGATTTTTTCGCCATTGGGAAGGGAGAGTGACTTCCAGCCAATTACCGGCGACGCTCCGACTAAGTGGGAAGAGTTGTCCGCCGGGCTTACCGCAGCGTTTCAGACCCATTAGCTTTGGGCTAGCATGCGACCACATTGAGGATATTGGCGCGAGAGACCTCGTACATGCGGGCCAACGCGCTAACGCTCTCGCCGGCCGAGTACTTGGCAATGATGTCAGCGCGCTGCTCGGGAGTTGTCTTCGACGGTCGGCCCAGCGTCTTACCTTCACTCTTTGCGCGTGCCAGGCCAGCTTGCGTGCGCTCCACCAGCAAGTCACGCTCCATCTCTGCGACGGCGGCCAGCATGGTCAGCATCATCTTGCCGGCCGGCGACGTTAGGTCCAGCTTGCCCAGTTGAAGCACAATGACGGCAATCTTGCGGCTGGCCAGCAGCTTGACCGTGGCGCCGACGTCTTGCGCGTCGCGGCCCAGGCGGTCCAACTTCGCCACCACCAGTGTTTCACCATCCCGAATCTGACCGAGCAGCGCGGCGAATTGCGGGCGCTGGGTGGCGCTCGTCTTGCCGCTGATGGTGTCGGCAAACCAGAAATCCACCTGATGGCCTGCGGCTTGAATCTCGATGCGCTGATTGTCTGCGCTCTGTTCGGTGGTGCTGACGCGGCCGTATGCGAAGGTTGCCATGGTGTCTCTCCGGTTAAGACTGTTAGAAAACACTGTTAGAATATATCCACCTGTTAGAAATTGCAAGGGATATATTTCCAACATGGCTAATGCTTCCCTTTCATGGATGTTAGAAATCGTTCGTTTTCTAACACCGGTAATGTTGCATATTTTTAACCGATGTATCCTATTAAAAATAGGTGTATTGTTAACAACTAGGCCCATGGGGGGCTATTTGTTAGGAGAGCTTATGCTGGTCTACACGCTGTTGGAAAAAGAGAATACGGAGGAACTCCATCTCTTCGAAGGAGAAATGCTTAATACCAATCCGGAAACTTGTAATGTTCCGGCGAAGTCAATTTGCAGAAAAATGAACAAGTCGGAGAGCTCTGACACAAAATTCGCCTGCCAAGATGAAGTTGCAGCACGCAAGGCATGCGCTTCGCGAGGACGAATTGTCTGTGGCACCTGTGTAAGTCATTTGTACACAGACTATTAAAGCACCGAACTCCATTAGAGCACTCAGGGGGGTAGCGTTTCGCTACTCCCTTGCCAGAACAATAAGGGGGTGCTGTTTTGCCACCCCCCTTGCTTTCCAGCGCCAGCAGCGATTACAACCCCATGCGCCACTCGCCGCACGCGCGCTGGCCGCCGAGCACCTTCTCCACGATACGCTGCAGGTAGTCCAGTCTGCCGGCCAGGTCTGCTGCGCAGGCCACCGGGTCATGCACCTGTAGAACTATGCCCGGGTCAGCGGCGCCAACGTCTATGCTCATGCCCACGGCCTGCGGCGCCGGTGACTGGTCGAGCGCGCGAGCGGCGGCCTCCTCGATGGTAGCGACCAGCTGCGGCCGTACCCTGGCGAATAGCTCCGCAACCGTCAGGCCGCTCGGCAGCAGGCGGTCGACCTCGCACCACACTTCCAGCCGGCCGGCCACGCGCTCGATGGTTGTGCGCAGCTTCAGTACCTCGGGCCCGCGCCGCGCCATAGCGATGCGGATTTCGCCGGCCCACTGCCTATCACCGACAGCCTGGCGCTCGTCCGCGACTCGACAGGCATCTGCATGGGACACGCCTAACAGCAGCGCCAGCCCGCGCTCGTTGAACACGTCGAACAGCGCTTCCCCTATGACGGGGTCTGTGGTCATCTGCGGGCGGTTCATTTCGCACCGCCGTCGTCGCTGACCAGCTTGATGTGGCCAGCCGGCGCCGGCTCCCGTTCAAGCGGGAACATTTTGGCGACCATGTTGGCGAAGTCGACGATGTCGGCGCGCCAGTAAGGCGCCGTGGCGCGGTAACGCTGCAGCAGCTTGTTTTCGTCGGACGTCAGCGTGGGGGGCACCAGTGCCAGGGCGGCGGCCTCTTCCTTCGAAGGCGTTTTCATGCGGCACCTGCGCTTTCTGCCTGCGCGCGGCGCCAGATGGCGTGGCCCTCAGCTTGGCCGGCGTAGTAAGCATCATCCTCGGCGGTGGCCGGGTCGTAGAGCTTGGGAATGCGGCGGCCGTCGATACGGAATTTCAGCGCAGCCAGCACGCCTTGTTTATAGGCGGCGCTGCGCGGGTCGCGCGGCTGGCTGAAGGCGGCGGCGAACAGTTCATCAGCGGTGGACCCGGTGGCCGGCGCGCTACTGGTGGTGGAAGTCGCGCTCATTGGGCACCTCCGGAGGCGCGGCCAGTCTGGAAGCTGCGGCCCCAGCTGTAATCACGCATGCGCTGCTCATCCATGATGAAGCCGGCCTGCCTTGCGATGGCGCGCGCGAAGCCGGCGCCGTCGATAAAGTGGTCGTGCACGTGAGCGGCGGCGCGACGGTCGGCGGCGCGGATGCCTTCGCCATGGCGCTCCCACCAGGCGCGCAGCCAGAGCATGTGCGAGCACAGCGTCTCGACTTCATAGCGCATGAGCTGGGCCTCGGTGAGGCGGTCGCCGTCGGCAGGTGCGAGCAGCGCAACGCTCGCGCGCGGCGGAGTGACGGTCAGCGGGGAGTTGTTGCGGGATTGTGCGTGCGCCGTGCTGGCGCTGGGCGTGGTGGTACCTGGCATGGTGTTGCCTCCTGTGCGGTTGCTAGACCGCTCACCTCGTCGCCAAACGGGGAGAGCAGCAAATGGTGGGGTTGGCGAACCGGCGCACAGGGAAACCGGCATACCCGAAGGTATCCCCACCACCGCCGCTCATAGAAGACACAGTGATGCAACGGACGTAAAAAAACCGCCTAGGGAGGGCGGTCGTCCGCCCTGCGCAAATCGAGTCGCCAAACCCGGCACCGTCTTTGTCCGATGCCTTTTTAGAATAGGCTGCCGCTCAAGATGCGTCAAGCAATTTTATCTTCCTCAATCTCAAATGTAGTTGATTATCTCTTTGTTAACTATAATAATGTTTATTTTGGACGATTTAATATGATTCCGATGTTATCGCAAAACTTGGAGCTTCCACGCTGTCCACACTGTGCAGTCGCAAATCCAAACCTCGCAAAGTTGCACTGGGTCGAAACGACCAACCACGCTGGACAATTCAAGAGATTTTGGTACATGTATAGCTGTCGCAGATGCGGTGGTGTTGTCACTGGTGCCGGCCCGGCGCATCAAGGCCCAGCGACGGAAATCTATCCTTCCACGAGAGAGGTGGACATACAAATTCCTGAAAGGCCACGCGCCTATCTGCAACAAGCTCATGACAGCTTGCATGCGCCAGCTGGTGCGGTCATGCTGGCGGCGAGCGCAGTCGACTCGATGCTGAAGGCAAAGAATTATCCAGACGGTAGTCTGTACAACCGAATCGAAAGAGCCGTCGCGGACCACGTTCTGACAGAGGATATGGGTAAGTGGGCTCATGCCGTCCGTTTGGATGCGAACGACCAGCGCCATGCGGACGATGCTGCCGACTTGCCGAGTGAAGCGGATGCGCGCCGTGTCTTAGACTTCGCCCGCACTTTGGCGGAAGTTCTGTTCGTACTGCCAAGCCGAGTAGAGCGTGGCCTGCAAAATGAGCCACAAAATGGTGGGTAAATGAAAAAAATACTGCTGCTCGCATGGGTGCTGGCGTGGCCTTCTTCTGCCACAGCTGGTTTTGTTACTGGGTTTAATCTGAGTAAATGGGGAGATGCTCAAGATAGAATTATTGGCGGGAGAGGAACAGCTGTAGACTATCAGGATGCTGCCAACCTCTATGGTTATGTCACAGGCGTTCATGACGCGCTCGACGGTGTAGCATTTTGTTCGCCTGGTACTGCTCGGGCGGGGCAACTTATGGCCGTTGTGCACAACTATGTGAAACAGCATCCCGAACGATGGGACGAGGGCGCAAACTATTTGGTTGTGACGGCGTTAAAAGAGGCATTCCCCTGTAAAAAATAGTCCGCAGCAGGCACAAGTTTGTTAGCTACTGACCGGGAATAATCCGGTCAGTTCCAGCGCAGCGAGACGCTCCGAAATTGGGGGGGCGTGTGGCTGCCGTCAGAATTTTTTCGTTGGACGCAGCGGGTGTCGTTCCGCCAAACGAGACCAGGTGTTGCGAGTCGTTCAAACCTACTCGCAATTCTGCCCATGCGCAGAATTAGCGCGTTACCGATGTTCACTCGCGGCCGGTGGCAGCCCGGTACATGCGGGAAAATCCCGTATGTAGAGGCCACCCAAATACCGTTTGGCTGGGATTTGGGGTGACTATCTCGGCTTGCCGTTGCTACGGTTGCCACCAGACACACCGCCGGTAGTGCTCGGCCAGCCGCCAGCATTGCCCGGCCCCTTGCCCGCTCCAGCACCTGGTCTCGCAACGCCGCCGCTGGAATTGCCGCCAGCCGTGCTCTGCCGCGCCCCAGTGCTGGTGCCGCCCCCCTTGCTCGCATTACCACTCGTTCCGCTCTTGCCCATGACTCGCTCCTCAGAATGGCGACCGAATAGCCGCGCCCCATCGTAGACCAAACGTTTTGAGGATGGCGCAAGCCATGCCGCCAATGCTGTGTAGTTCGGGAAGCCGACGGCGGTAATTACCTGAAAATCTGGTATTGAGAAGGTGCCTACCAAATACCGGGGAAACCGGCATTTGCGGGTGAGTTTAAGTCCCTCGCAAATTGCCCAATACCTGGGTGGTTTCCAGCGCGCGCCCAACGCTTGGGCAACATCCGTTCAACGCTCGTTGTCGCCCAGCGGGCACCGGGTCGCATGCGAGTCGCATCCCACTGGGAACCTGCTGGGTTTTCGCAGGGTGCCGGCGGCCTGGCGCGCAAAGGTCCGTCGAAGGGGCTTGCAAGGGGCTTGGTTGAGCTCCATCATTACGCGTGAGCGGCTTCTCTGGTATTTAGTTCTTGGCGCTCTTGGTCGGTAAACCCGGGAAGCGCCACCGCCTGCAATATTGCTTCCCCGCCACGCATCAACCTGTCGAAATTCTTTTGCACAGCATCGGCTTCCGTGCGGCATTCGAGCAGCGCATGGTGGCTACGAAGGGCGCCAGCAGCCTCTAGAAATGCTACGCGTGCGGATTGCTCTAAGTAAAGACAGTTCTGAACATACCATTGTTGAGATTCAAATGCCGTTTTTTCCGCTGCTTCGGTGTGAAGTGCTTCGAACATTTGGCGCCACCATATGAACGCCTGTTGATGCACCTCTAGCCGTTTATCTACGGCCGCCATCCGAAGCTGATTTTTTAGCTTCGTTGCTTCTATTAGGATAGCGTTCTGTGTCTTCACCGACTCCACGATTTCTGTTATCGGTTGAATGTCTTCTCTGGTCGCTAGATTTGCACCTTTGGTCGAAAGATAGCTGCGTAAATAGGCTCCGACAAAAGCACCTATTGCTGCACCAATTGCTGCTGAAATACCATCCATGTGCGCCTCGAGAAGTTCAAATGGCAAATGTATATCAGGTCTTGTATTGTTCGACAACTGAGGGGCTGTTTTGGCATCCTAGATAGGTCATAAGTCACCTGCAACGCGTTGCAGGAGTGACAGGTGCCGTTGCCGGTGGCGTTGCGGTCGCCGTCGCGACGCCTCGCGAGCATTCGCGAATGGTAATGAGGAGTAGTGCGTTCCTAAAATTTCAGAAGCACGGCATCGGCAGCAGTATGGGATTTCCCATACCGGGATTTTCCCGGTTCGTGCTGGGCGCAAATACGGGATATTCCCGGGTTTAGAACTGCGTGGGGCGATATGGGATTTTCCCCACTTCGGGGCGATGCAGGATTTCCGGCATCGGTTGCGAGTATTTGACGGAAGCGGCTAACACCAGCTACCCGTCCCAGCTCAGCGAGCCGGCGGCTGTACGGTAAGGACGGTTCGCCACCTCCGCAGAAATAGCGCAGCATGGTGCTCGCATCGACCGGAGGAGTGGCGACCGAGCCGCTAGAACGGATGGCGGCGAGTGGCACCAGCGGCGCATCGGTGAAAAAGTCATCGTTGAGCAGGTGCTGCAGTTGGGCGGTGGCGGTCATTACCTCCAATTTTACCGCGCTCAGCTGCGCACCTTGATGCGCACTTACTACGATTGAAAATGATCAATTTCTTTAAGAAATCAAGGTGTTACCTGCGCACAAAAAAGCGGGAATCTCCCTGTAAAATAAGGGTAAATGCAACGAGTACTAAGCGGGAGTGGTGAAGCGATATAAACAGATAACGCTATATCCAAGTATCGGCCCTTCTGGCCTTCACTTAGGAGTTTCTCATGCGTTCCATCATTCGTATCGTTTCTATCTTGACCTTGGCCAGTGTTCTGGTGGGTAGTGCCACCATGTCCGGCCTGCATAGCTCGCAGACCATCGCGCCTTGTTACGCTCGCCCGGAGCATACCCTCAATGCTCACTGGTCTCGCGCGCGGCCTGCTCCAGCACCTTGATAGCCAGCGGCAGGTTTCCGGCCGCCTCGGCCTGCTCGGCGACGCGCTGGAGCACTTTGAGTCGATACGACCGGCAGGCGATGGGGATGTTCTCCACCTCGGCCAGTAGCCTCGCGCGCGTCTCGTAGAACATCTCCCGCCAGTGCGCGCCCAGCTTGGCGCCGGCGCGCCGCTCAGGGTGCCACGCCTCGATACGCTGGCGGGTTAGCACCAGGCCGAAATTCACCTTGACGGAGGCGGCCACCTGCTCAGGGGTGTCAAAGCACGCGAGCCCTTGCAGGATATGTATTGCGACAGCGGTAGGAATGTTGGCCATGGTGCGAATCGGTCAAGCTGGGTAAAGGTGGAAGCGGGTCATTCGTCCACAAACGGGCCGATGCGGTCGAACAGCTGGCGCAGCGCTGGCAGGCCGGCGGCGTCGCATGCCTCCCTGGCCATGGCGCCGATGCGGGGCGTCATATCGCCGCGCAACAGCAGGGTTTCCAGAATGTCGCACTGCTTGTAGCCGCCGGCGCGCGCAGCAGCCAGGATGCCGGCCACGGCGTCGCGGGCGAACTGCATGCCCTCGGCCGGCACCTGCTCGGCGCCCATATGACCGTCGCAGCGCAGGATGTCGCCGCAGATGACCAGAATCTCAGGGCCGCCCAGGTTGGCGGGTTCGCCGTTGCGGTAGGTGGTGGTGTTCATGTGGTTGCTTTCTGCCCATGTGGGCGGTGATGTGATTACGCCGGCAGCAGTACTACGGCGCCTTCCAGCTCGATGACGTTGGCGGCCTGCCGTCGTGCGCTCCATTTGATGTGTATCAAGCGCCTTGATTGTTGCGCAGCCTTACCGACGCACGAGCATTGTAAGAATGAAGCAGGCCTTCCAGTTCGGATACCATGTCTTTGACTTTCTCCAGCTCAAAGCCTCCAGCGCCGGTGATTTCAGCCTTGCCCGTGCCCTTACACGGGACACAGATGCGGCGGTCCTTTGAGTTGCCGCTGCCGCTGCACGCCGGACACTTCCCGTCGAGCCAGTAGGCCAGCGAGCGCTCGGCTACGCGGCGGTACAGAGCTTGCGCGGCCTGAGCATCCCAAGCTGTGCCTTCCTTTACCCACTTGCGCTCGCGGCCCTTCTCGATAACGCGCGCAGTCCAGATGCGCAGCAGCTGCGCGAGGTTGGCGGTACCCGACTCGAACAGCTTTTGCTGCGTGCCGTCAGCGTACTTCACGCGCGACAGCAGCGAGCCAATGCCGGCGCCGGTGGTGTCGGCCAGCGCGGCGGCGCACAGCGCATCGGTGGCGTGGTGGTGTTCATCGTCACGCAGGTCAGAAGAATTGACAGCATGCAGGTATCTGTTAGCAAAGCCCATGTAGTACGCTCCTCGGTTTGTGGCTGGAAGGCCGTAAATCGGGCCGCTGTGGCCCGAACGGCTCTTGCATAGTGGGTTGGTATAGCTGAGCAGCGCCAGCCGCTCAGCGGGCCGATTTCGGTCAGTCCGATATCCTGCCGCCCGATTTGACGAAGCTGTGGCGGTCGGTCTGGGGCATTTGGTCGAATGCCGCGCGGGTGATGGCCTTTCCGCCGGCCGGTGGTGCTGACGCTACCGGTTTGCCTGCTGGCGCAGCAGGGCCATCAGCGATGCGGCCACCTTGGGCCATGAATTTGCCCTTGCTCTCAGGTGGCAGCGAGTCGAATTGCGCGCGGGTGATGGTGCTGCCGGCCTGCTGCCGACCGGCCGGCGCTGCTGCACCTGGCGCAGCGCCGGCGTCAGGCTCGCGCTGAATCATGCCCTTGCGCTCGTAACGGTCGACCAGCTGCGCGAATGCCTCGTTGAAGTCGGCGGCTTCGCCATGGCGCGTAGGCGAGTACAGCTGGATGCCAAGCTTGTCGACGGCCACCAGCTTGCCGGCCTCGATGCGGAAGGAGTCACCGAAGAAGGATGCGGCCACGTCGGCCGGCAGCTTCAAGCCAGTCATCACCGGCGAGGTTTCGAAGTGTTTGCCCAACGCCAGCTTCCAGGCGGCGGGGGCGTCGAATGCCTCTTCGCGGCCATTGGCGTGCACGTAGACCGGCATGCCGTTGCGGACGACGGCCGAGCCGTCTTTGTTCAATTTCAGTTTCATGGTCTTGCCTCTCAGTTCAAGTTCCGGGTACCGCCCGGCCGGTTGTTTGTTCATCGGTGGCCCACTACCGACGAAAATCGTCGTCAGTCATGAGTACAGGTGGCAGGCGCTCGGCGGCGGGCCGGTGGCCTGTACGAACTCGCCTCGGTCTCCGCACCAGGTCGCAGCCGGATGGTCGTTATCCCATTGGCGCTGGAAGTCGCGACTCCCCGCTGGGGGGGGGGCGGCGTTGGGGAGACTTCCGCCACCGGCGGGTGTTGGCGCCGATGTCGCGCTGCTCAATTGCCGGCGCTGGTCGGCGGGGCGGGTGTTCAAAATGGTTTGCATACTCGCGCGTTACGCCAGCCGCCACATGCGCGTGCCGAAGCCGGAATGCTGGTGCTCACCGAATACGCGGTCGACCAGCAGGCCCTTGCGTACCAGCGCGGAGAGGCAGGCGTTTGCACCGCCGGCGGCGCAGATGCCGCGCGAGGTGTTCCAGCCGCCCAGCTCTTTGACGGCGGCGAGGGTCCGAATTTGGGCGTCGGTCAGCGACGAAATTTTGTCATCGGTCGGCGGAAGGTTATGGGCTTCACCAGGAAACAGCGGTTTCGTGTTCATTGCGTCATTACTTTCTGCCCATCGGGCGTTTGTGATTCGGCCGGTGCTGCTGGGCGTCGTTGCGTCGTCAAATTCCGAACTGCAGATGGCTTCTCTAGATGGTGCCCGTCAGACGGGCTAAGGGAAGTGCGCAAAACACCTCTCATTGGCCCGCCAGACGGGCCAATGGATGGTGCCTCTAGCCCGCCAGACGGGCCAATAGCCGGTGCTATACGCCCGCCAGACGGGCTAAGGCTTGCGTTTTTCTGAGGCCCGTTTTCTCGGTACGCTCCACGCTCGAATGCGGCGGTAACACCGGCGTCGTAGCCATCAAGTTTGTCCAGCGCATACCAGGTGAGGGCGTACCAACTGGCCTTGTTCGGCCGCTGTCCTTTGGCTGTTTCGAAGATAAATCCGGCCTCAAGCAGTTCGCGCTTGGCCCGCGTGATAACGTCCTTGCTTGTCCAGCCACGCGGCTCCAGGTACGCATAGGAGCCCAACAGGCGGCCATTGTTGTCGCGGACATACTGGCGCGCGAACTCAAGCAGCAAGCCGCGCGCAGGATGCGATAGGCGGGCGTAGGCGGGGCAATCAAGGACGGACCATGGCAGAGCCACGAACCCGCCGCCGTCGCGCCCTGAGTCGCCTTTCTTGCGGTTGCTGCGGTCGATACCCATTCAGCCTCCGCAGCCTTTTAGGCAAGCGCCCACCAGCGCCAGCAGGACCACCAAACCGGGCGATGGTGGCGGCAGCGGGCGCAGCGCGGCAGCGCGCAGGCGGTGGACGGCGCCAATCATCGGCCGCCCTTGCGGTCGCGCAGGCGCAACCAGGCGTTGATGGCGCGGCGGTCGGCGTCGTCAAGCTCGTAGATGCCAGGCCAGACCTGGCGGCCATCGCGGTCGATGCAGGGCGTGCGGCGGCAAGAGGCGCGAAGGCCACGGCGGCGCAGCTCGGCAATGAGCTCCGGGCCATTGCTGGCGCCGGCGATATGGTCGATTTCCTCGCGGCGACGCGCGCGCAGCAGCAGCGAGTGGATTACGCGCAGGTGGCGAGGGTTATCGGTGCCCGAAAAATGTGCAGATGGTGTAGAATCTGCAGCAGGTTTAGATGCTGGGAATAGGTCCGGTTCTGCTTGGCGGCGGCCGGACTTTTTCTTTGGGCGGTCGCCCGGTGGTGGGCGGTCCATTACGCCTCCGAGCTCAGCGCGCGGGCGACGCCGGCCAGAGGCCACATGAGCATTTTGCCGCGCTTGATGGGGCGCACGCCGTAGCACTCGCCGGTGAGGCAGTGATTCTTCAGGACGGTTTGGGTGGCACGGCACATGGCGCGCGCGAACTCGGCAGTGGTGATGTGGTCACGGCCTTGAGCGACGGCGGCCAGCGCTGGGGGAAGCGAAACTGTTTGCATGTGATGCACTCCTGTAGCCCCGTTTTCACGGTATGAGTGCATCATTTCCGGCTTATTGATTTTCTCCGATATTCGCGCGTAACCACGCGAGCCGGTGCGTCGTTACGCGTCGCCGCGCGTTGCTGCGCGTGCCAACCTTTCGCTCAAGTTACGCTTCCTGAAGCTCCGAACAACCTCGCCATCTTGGTACTTGATTTCCTTTTCATCCGGGCCAATCAGGCAACCAAATTTCTTCTCCGACAGCTTTACAAGTTCCGTCCAGACGCTCGTGGTGTCGCTTGGGTTGATTGCCAACTTACAAGCTTCAGCAATTTCGGCATGCAGAATCGCCTTTGAACGGGATTTCAAAGTGTGCCTTGAAGTGGAGGGTTCCGCATTATCCATGCTGCTCCCCGCCAGCGTTTTCGATTGCGCATTAGGTGCTGGTGCTTTTGTGGCGGGGGTTTCAATGTCCTTGATGTCCGTCATCAGGGCTTGCAAGTCGTCTGCGGTCAAAAGCTCTTTTGGGTACCGAGCATCTTCCAGCGCCCAAATATGTCCGTCCAGGTGTTGCTGGTTGCCATTGCGCTCTATAATCTTCACCGGCGCGCCCGGCCGGTAGCCCCAGCGCGGGAATGGTTCAGAGCCCCGCTCCAGCACCGATTGCAGTGTGCCAGGCATTGCACGCACGAGGCCATTGCGTGAGCACGCTAGGCGTTCGGTATCGCGTACTTTCAAGCGTTCGCGTATGTGCCGGAGTTGTGCACCATCCTCGTCAATCTGCATTCGGACTGCCTTGACGGCATCGGTATCCATTGGCTGCTCCCATTCTGTTGGCTTAACCAGCCCCTGAATGTATTGAAGGTGTCGCTTTAGTTGCGCTTCACCAGCGGCAATGCTTTTCTCCAGCCGCTCTCGCTCCTGATTTTCCAGCCACGCGCCGTTTGCTCGATGCCATTCGTCCCCCGCGTCAAAAACGAGGCCGTCGAAATAGAAGTACATCGGAAAGCATTTGTGTAGGGCGAATTGCAGCACTTGCCGGGGTGTTTGGCCCCATCGCGCAGCCAGCTCCGCGACCGTGAGTGTTATCGGTTCAATCATTGGCACCCCTTCAGGTGTCGCCCTCATGAAATAGGTGCTGCAACCAGGTCGGTGAAGGAGCCGACTTTTCCCCCGCTAAAGGTAGACTGCAGCGTAAATCGTGCCTGATACGGTCAGGCGGCCGGACGACGGCTTAGGGGCGAACGCGCGTCTGTGGCGACGTTGGCCAGCCCTTTATTGCAGATGGCAGCATCGCATCCAGTTCTTCGCAAAGCTCTCCGCGCTTAGCGAGTAAGTCTGCAAGCGCTTGGACGCGCGCCCAAACCTCCTCGCGCCGGAGCATCGCCTCAGTACTTATTCTGGCATGCTCAAGCTCTTTAGGGCTTGGCAGTAGGCCGGCCAGCGCCAGCGCTTTGGGGATATCATGGCCCTGCACGTCGTCAGTATCAAATTCAAAATCGAAGCCGACTACAAGCGACCACGTACCTTCGCCGGCGCAAATCGCGTCCGCAATAGGGCCTGCCAGAAGATTACACAGGCTTACGCGAACATCCTTTCGCATCTGGGTCAGCGTGTTTTTTACGTTTGCTCTAATCCCAGCAGCTTTCTTGAGGTCGGCATCAAAGCTGTTCGTCTGACGCTCAATCGCGCGCGCGTAGGACTCGAATGCTGCCCTGTCCGATGCGTAGCATTTCGCGTCCTCGTCCCACCATATAAACTCGCGGCGCACATTGAAGCCTTCGATTACACAAAACCCGGCCTCGGCGCCAAGCACAATTTGCTGCACGAACGCACCTCCGAGAGCGGCTATCACCGCATGTGCTGCCTCATGAATACAGAGTGTGCGGCGCTCTTCTGGTGACATCATGAAGCGACCACGCGTAATCCTGCTGGCGCTTGTTGGAACTGGATGCCAGCCTGCTCCAGCATCCACGCCTCAATCTGGTCATGGAACTTGCGCAGCAGGTCCAGCGGCCGGCGGCGATAGTGTTTCTCCGCCAGCGCGCTGGGCTTGTGGCCCATGATTTGCGCTGACACGCCGCTTGGCGTTTCCGTCCACTCGCATAGTGTACCGAAGGACCGGCGCAGCCCGTGCAATGTCAGATGGGGAAGGCCGGCCGCTTTCAGCGCTTCATTGTGCGCAATACGGGGCTCAGCCAGCCGGCCGCTATCGGACATGGCGCTGCTGAATACCCATGGTGACGGCGCCCATTCTGGCGGCGGACGCCGGCCGCTGCGCAGCTTCCTCGGCGCCGGTGGCGTGTTGTTGATGCGCTTCAGCGTCTCTAGCTGTGCGGCGAGATACGGCGTCAGCGGGATGATGCGCGTTCCCTCCACCTTGTCGCGGATGGACAGGCTGCGCCACTTGAAATCCACATCATCCCAGCGAAGCGCCGCCATTTCCTCGCGCCGTGCGCCGGTGATGAGCAGGGCTTGCAGATAGGTGCTGATGGTCGGGCTGCCGATTTTGAGGACCGCAGCGAACCAGTCGGCCAGCTGCTCGCGCTGTAGGCAGTCACCCTCTTTGGTTTTGACTGGCGGCAGTGCGTCGCGGACAGTGCGCGCAGAGTAGGCATCGGCCGGGACCAGGCCGGAGTACTCGGGCACGTCTGCCGCCCAGCGGATGAACCCGCGCAACAGCCTGTAGCTCAGCGCTGCAGACGTTGGCCGGCTCTCTGATTCCTTCTTCAACCAGTGTGCAATGCACTCGCCGTTCAAATCGGTCAGCAGTTTGGGAAGGAGTGCCGCGAGAGGCTTGGCGCGGGTTTCCCCCTCGCCCCGCTTTTTCTGCTGGCCGCCCTTGTCGGCAAGCTTCACGTGGTCGGCGTAGGTGAGGGCGCCCCATTTGTGCTTTCTGGCCTCCAGGTACACCGGCCAAGCGTCGCCAAGCGTGACGTCTTTCCGCCGCTCCTCCAGGTGGGCCGCATCAGCTTGGGCGCGCTGGTCGGCGCGCACCTGGCGCGGGTCGATGCCCTGGTCGGTCTGTGCCTTGTGGCGAGTGGCCTCGGCCTGAGCCTTCGCCACCGTCCACGTCCGAATGTCGCCGATGGTGATGCGGATGGTTTTCCCGTCCAGCCGGGTTTCGAATATATACGAGCGCGCGCCGGCGGCAGTGACCCGCAGGCCCAAGCCCGGCGTCTTCGCATCCCACATGATGCTCTGTTGTTTGCCGGCTTCGCATTGAAATGCGGCCACCCGGTCGGCTGTGAAATTGACCTTTGCCACCCGTCGATTCTCCCTGTGTAGGCGCCATGTAGGCACTGTGTAGGCAAATTCTAGCAAATTAAGGGAAACAATCGGGAAGTTTCGGCGGCTGGATTGCCGTAGAAAACAGCGTTTCCCCTATGAGACTGGGAATTTTAGGCGGAGAAGGGAAACCATGGAAATGCTCAGACGGGCGGACTCATAATCCTTTGGTGCGCGGTTCGACTCCGCGAGGGCCTACCAATTTTTAATAGCTGCTCTTGGGCAGCTATTATTTCATCTGGCGTTAGATTTTCTGCGCCGTCTGGGGCGTCAGCCCCGCTACTTTCTTGAATGCGTTCTCAATGTCCTGGCGTAGCTGATCCGGTGAGGGATAGTTGCGGTAGCGGATGGTCTGGTAGCCGGCGTTTCTGAGCATGGCGTCGCGGTCCGCATCTTTCGCGATTTTATTGTCGTGGGTGCTGTCGTCCAGTTCGATCACGGCGATCGGTGTCAGAGTTTTGGTGCAGATCAGGAAGTCGGCGATTTTGCGATCGTAGCGGTTGCGGTCGTGGTGGTCGCTGGTGGTCAGCAGGGCGGCCAGCGGCACTTGAGCAAACACAGTGCAGTCGGTGAGGGTTTCCGTCAGCCGGAAGAACATTTGCTGTTCGCGCGCAGTCAGCGGCCTGCGTGGCTGGACCTTCAGCTGGCTGAGCGGCTTGAGTTTGCTGCGCTTTTTCGGGATAAGCGAGATTGCAATCAGTATCCCGATGGTGGCGGCGATCAGTAATGCTGTGCTGTTCATGTCGAACCGTAAATAATTGTCTTGCGGCAATTTTACAGTTCGACATGCTTTCAATTCTCATGCTTTGTAACAGCCGGCCATTTATTTGGCTTTGGTGGCCTCGTGCTGCTGGCGATATGCCTTTTCGGAGGCGACGCTGCTGGCAATGACTTTGTCGTAGGCCGACTTGGTCAGGTTGATCGAGCAGAATTTGTCGAGCTCAGGCTTGATCTTGTCGATGGCCACTTCTTCAAACACCGCTTCTTTCTTGCCGTTCTGGCCGTGGCCGACGACGTAGTAGATGAAGCGCGGCTTGATGGTTTCGTCCAGGGAGATGTAATCGGCGCAGGTGGTTTTGACGATGGGTTTGGCGTGGTCGGCACTCTGGGCCATGGCGGCACTGGCGGTCAGGGTGGCGAGCGTCAATGCTGCAATGTGGGCGATAACTTTCATGGCGAAACTCCTGAGAAAAGGTTGGGTTTTTGATTGTTTTCGTGGCTGCGCAGCGACCAATTCAGCTTAAGTTTGGTCATTTAGAAATCACTTAAATGCCGATCTGCCTTAGGACTGGCAGTAGACCCGCCCGGAAGTAATGTTACTATTCCTGCATCTTCAACTTCATTCGAAGGCAGAAATGATTCCGTTTTCTCGCATGGTGCTGCTGGCTGCTTTGAGTTTTGCCGGGTGGTACAGGCGGCAGAATTTGACGATGGCGCGCGCACCAAGCTGATTGAAGAATACGCGCAGAAGCTGCAAGATACCTACGTTTTCCCTGCCAAAGGCAAGCTGTTGGCCGATAGTCTGCGAAGTCACCTGAAGCATGGCGACTATGCCGGGCTGGAGGAAAAAGCCTTGGCGGAACAGGTGCAAAAGGATCTGGACGCGATCGTGCCGGATCAGCACAACGGTCTGGTGTATGTTGAGTTTGATGCGTTGGAGGAGCCGCCACCACCACCGCCCAAGCCGGCTGTGCCGGTTGCGCGTCCGGGGCCGGACAATTTTGGCCTGGCCAAATTCGAGATGAAGGGCAAGGTGGCGTATCTGCAGGTCAGCCGCTTCGGGCCAGTGGATGCATTTGCCACCGAGGCGCTGGCCAAGGTGATGTCGCAGGCGGCTGACAGCCAGGCCATGATTGTCGACTTGCGCGATGGACGAGTTGGACCGCAGTGGCAAGGTCACCGATTCATTCATCACCACCACCAAGCTGACCGGGCCACGCTATGGCAGCCAGCGTCCGCTATATATTCTGGTTGACGAAGAAACCGCATCGGCGGCGGAAGCTTTTGCCTACGGTTTGCAGAAGCAGAAGCGGGCGGTAGTTGTCGGCCGCAAGACTTCTGGTGGCGCGCACAAGCAGTTTGGCGAACCGGTGTCGCATCACCTGATTGCTTTCGTGGCGATTGGCCGCAGCGTCGATCCGGTCACCAAGGCCAACTGGGAACGCACTGGCGTGCAGCCGGACGTCGAGGTGCCCGCCGCGCAGGCGCTGGACGTCGCCTTGGCGCAAATCGCGAAAGCCCCTGGCGCTCAATAAATTCCGCTCCAGATGATCCTGCGCATTGCATCTATACTAAAATTGCCTCATACCCCATTAAAAGAGGAGTGAGGAGATGATTGATTTGAATCGACGCGGGCTTGTGTTGGCTGCTGGTAGCGCTATCACGGTGTCGGCGGTGGGTTTGCCGGTGTTGGCGGCGACGCCGGAGCGGAAGTTGGGTTATGCGATTGTCGGGCTGGGCGGCTATGGGCTGGGGATTATCATTCCGCAGTTTAAGAACTGTCAGCACAGCAAGCTGGTGGCGCTGGTCAGTGGCGACCCGGTCAAGGCCAAGCGTGTCGCGGCCGAGTACGGCGTGCCGGAACGCAGCATCTACAATTACCAGAATTTCGATAGCATCAAGGACAATCCGGACATTGACGTGGTCTACGTCTGCCTGCCGGTCTCGATGCACGCCGAATACACCATCCGCGCCGCGCAAGCCGGCAAGCATGTGATGTGCGAGAAGCCGATGGCGGTGTCGTCCAAAGAGTGCGAAGCGATGATCGCCGCCTGCAAGAAGGCCGGCAAGAAGCTGATGATCGGCTACCGCTGCCACTTCGAGGCCAACAATCTGGAAGCGCGCCGCCGCGCCCGCGCCGGCGAGATCGGCAAGCTGCGCTACTTCCGTTCCGAGCACGGCTTCACCGCCGGCAATCCCAACTCCTGGCGCCTGAAGAAAGCCATGTCCGGCGGCGGTTCGCTGATGGATATCGGCATCTACGCGCTCAACGCCGCGCGCTATATGACGGCCGAGGAACCGATCGCCGTCTACGCCAAGGAAACCACCGACCGCAACGATCCACGCTTCCGCGAGGTGGAGGATATGATCGAGTTCGAGCTGGAGTTCCCATCCGGCGTCATCGCGTCCTGCATGTCGATGTACAGCGCCAACCAGAACCACATCCTGTTGATGGGCGACAAGGGCCGCATCGATATGGAGCCGGGCACGCGCTACGACGGCAACAAGCTGTGGGTCGGCCAGGACCGCAGCAATTTGATCACGCCGCCGCCGGGACCGGGCGCGACGCAATGGTCCGGCCAGCTGGACCATCTGTCGCTGTGCGTGATCAACAACAAGGAGCCGATCGTGCCGGGCGAGGAAGGCTTGCGCGATATCCGTATCGTCGAAGCGATCTACCGCTCGGCGCGCGAGCAGAAACGGATCGCGCTTATTTAGCCAGGTCTTCGACGGCGCGGATGTCCTGCATCGCCACCACCAGATCCGCGCCAGTTAAAAATTCCTTCAGCGGAAAGCCATCTTCCAGCGCCACTACCGAGCCTTCGACGATCGCCGCCGCGTCGCCGGCCGGGCGGTTGGGCGTGTGCGGCATGTAGGCGAATTGCGGGAAGCGGGTCTGGCCGCGGTCGGCGATTTCGTTGAGGCTGCGCGGCGCGGCGCGCAACAGGCCGTTGCGCACGCTGCGCTGGCGTTCTTCGCTACGCTTTTTCAGTAATTCGCCCAAGCGCGCGATTTCCTCGGTCAGCCGGTCCGATTCGGACTGCTGGCTTTGCATTTCCTCGTCGCTCAGCGCTTCTTCCCATTGCGTCAGCTTCAGCAGGCCGCGCTTGTGCATGGTCTGGCGCTGCAAGTCGATTTCCAGCGTGGACTGGCGCGTCTTGTGGCCTTCCAGCGCCTGCACGACGCTGACGTCGCCATTGGCGCGGTGCCACTTGTCGTTGAAGTCGAATACCAGGCCGTCAAAGTAAAAATACATCGGCAGCGCGTGTGGCGAGATCAGCACTTCCTGCGGCAGCAGATTCCAGCGCTCGGCCACTTCGGCCAGGGTCAGGGTGAGGGGTTCTATCGTAGGCATGCGCATATTTTCGCACACAGCCGGTAAAATAATCATCTTGCTGTCGGGGAGTGATTGAAGATGATGTTTTTAAAAGTGCCGTTCGCGGAAAAAGAAGAAGCCAAGGCGCTCGGCGCGCGCTGGAATAGCGAGCGCAAGTCGTGGTACGTGCCGGATGGCAAAGACACCGGCGCCTTCGAGCGCTGGCTGCCGCCTGGCGGTGCCGACTTTGTGCCGGCAGTGGCCAAGCCGTCGCTCAAGTCGCGTCCGGTGATGACGGATTCGTATGCGGGCAAGCCGGTCATCGGCCGCTTCTACATCGAGTTGCAGCATGACTGCGATCCGTTCGTGGTGTGCCCGGTGTGCGCGCCCAGGTTGGCCAGTTCAGGCTGGCAGGCGCATTACGAAGATGTTGCAAAGATGCTAAAGCCGTTGCGCCCGGCATGATGTTCTATTTACAAAACTGACGGGAAGTGCAATCCTCGTTCTGATGAATAGCACGACCCTGCAGCCCACCTTCCGTACTGAAAACCGGCCGGCCGAGCCGGTTCTGCGTTGCCGCCAGCCGGCTGATATCTTCGAGGCCTTGTTCCAGAGTATTCAGGGCGGCGAGGTCCACGCTCGTCCCACCTTGGAGCTGGCGCCCGGTTCGCCATTCCTGCCTTTCCTGGAAATCGGCTACGCGCTGCGCGCCTGCTTGGAAAAGCCGACCCGCCACGATTATCTGATCGAGCGCCTGCGTCCGCACCTGAGCGTGATGATTGGCACGCTGCCGGCCAGCATCCTGCCAATGGGCATGTTGCCCAAGCTGGCGCCACTGCCCGGTTTTCGCCCGCTGGAGGCCATTTCCGACGAGGAGGTGCGTGACTGGCTGATCCTCGAAGGCGGTCTGATCTACGGCGAAATGCAGCGCTTCGAGCTGGAAAACTACTTCGACGCCATCAAACCGTTTTTGTCGCCGGGCGGCGTGATGGTCGACTTAGGCAGCGGCCTGGGCAAGGTGGTGATGACTGCCGCGCTGACTTTACCCTTCACGCGCTGCGTCGGCATCGAGCTGATGAATTACCGGCACCGGCTGGCGCAGGAGCGGCTGATCAAGCTGCTGACGCTGACGCGTCAGGGGCTGGAATCACTGCCGCGACCGCTGACGCGCGATACGCCGCTGCTATTGCCATCCGGCCTGCCGGCCAGTGGTAGCCATTTGCTGGAATTGGGCTCGCGCATTGCCTTTGTCGAGAGCGATATGTTCAAGTTCGATGTGCGCGGCGCCAGTCTGGTGTTCTTGTACAGCACCTGTTTCGGCCCGCTGATGGACGTGATCAGCAACAAATTGGCGCGCGAATTGCAGGAAGGCGCGCTGGTCACTACCACCACCTATCCGATCAAGCATCCGGCGTTCCGGCTGCTGCAATCGCATGCGCCGGGCACGCTATCGTGGACCAGCGTGATGATTTACCAGCGCGTCGGCCCGCCGATGAATGAGCCGGCGTCGGAAGTGCGCTATCTGCACCAGCCGGACGTAGCGGCGTGGGAAGCCCGCGTGCGCGCCGAGTTGGCCGCTTAAAGCAGCCATTTGCGTGCAGTAGTGATCAAGTTATCTGACAATGCCCGCGTGAACGGAGTCTGGATGTCCCACATATGCCATATCAGCGGCACGTCCAGCCATTTTCCCGGCGCCAAGTCGACCAGTTGGCCTTGCTGGAGTTGCTGCTGGCATTGCGGCAGCGGCAGCATGCCGTAGCCAAATCCCGCTTCGACAAACCGCACATAACCTTCCGAGCTGGACAGCGCGTGGTGCGGATAACGGCCGGTGTAGCCGGTATGCTGGGCGATGAAACGGGTTTGCAGCATGTCCTTGCGATCGAAGGTCATCACCGGCGCGCGCTGGACGTTTTCCGCCGTCATGCCGTCCGGGAACCAGCGGGCGGCAAACTCCGGCGTCGCCACGCAAAAATAGCGCATGATGCCCAGCGGCGTGGCGGTGGTGCCGGGCACCTGGGCGGTTTCGCTGGTGACGCAGCCGAAAACCCGGCCTTCACGCAGCATGCTCAGCGTGTGGTCCTGGTCGTCCAGGCGGATCTGCAACATGCAGTCGCCACTATGCATCAGCGGCGTCACCGCTTCCTGTAGCCAGGTGGCGGCGCTGTCGGCATTGACGGCGATGGCGATTTCGGGGCGGACATCGAGCTCGCCGGGGCGTTTGTCCAGCGCCGATTCCAGCAGCCGCACCTGGCGGTAGTGGGCGATCAGGCGCTGTCCGGCTTCGGTCGGCGAGGGCGGCTGGCTGCGCACAATCAGCAATTCGCCGGCGCTGTTTTCCAGCATGCGAATGCGCTGCGACACCGCCGATTGGGTGATCGACAGGGCCGCAGCGGCCTTGTCAAAACTGCCATGATCGATCACCGCGTCCAGCGCGGCCAGTCCCCGATAGTCTACGCGGCTCATTAGCTCATCTAATATTTGGCAAATAAGATTAATTATACTTATCTTGCGGCGAGCCGTAATCTGGCGTTTTTTTGCACGGAGAAGGCCATGGAAGCCACCGCTTTTTTGAAAGGTATCGGTCTGGGCGGCAGCTTGATCGTTGCCATCGGTTCACAAAACGCTTATTTATTGCGGCAAGCGCTGAAGCGCGAATTTGTAATTACCTGCATAGCCATCTGTATTATCTGCGACGTGGTGTTAATTGGCGCCGGCGTAGCAGGCATGGGCCAACTGATTATGGAAGCGCCATCGCTGTTATTCTGGATAAAAATAGCCGGTGCCGGATTTTTGTTCTGGTATGGATTGCGTGCTGCGCGTTCAGCTATTAATCCTTCAGCGATGGCGGAAGATAAAAATACTACTGCGCCTGACCGCAAGACGGTTATCGCCGCCATGTTGGCCTTCAGTTTATTAAATCCGCACGTTTATCTGGATACGGTGGTGTTATTAGGTTCCATCGGCGGTCAACAACTTGGCGATGGTCGGCTCTATTTTGCTTTGGGAGCAATGTTGGCATCCATCCTATGGTTTAGCAGCCTGGGTCTCGGTGCGCGGTATTTGAGGCCGATATTTTCCCGGCCGAGTGCATGGCGAATTCTGGATGGGATTATCGCGGTGGTGATGTGGAGTCTCGCCATTTCGCTGTTTCTGTAGGGCATAAGCTCAAAACTGGCTAGTATGCGCTAATTTTTGGCATGATTCTCCCAGTTAGGCTTACAATGACATGGTCACCTGAACCGCGCCGCACCGGCGCCGCATGTCAATGAGCGCAGATCCAGGCTTTCTCACCGCGATGGTGGTGGAATTTACCGCCGATACCATCTTGAGCGCATTACTGATTTTCCTTTGGCTGATGCAGCGCAAGGAAAAGCACGCGCTATTCTGGGGTATCGGCCAATTGGCCATTATGGCGGGCGGTATCGTCTGGTTTGGCACTGCAGATTTTATGTCGCTGCAATGGCGACTATATTTAAGCGCTTTCTTTTTATCGGCCGGCATAGCGGGATATTGGTCCGGCACGCAATTCTTTATCGGAAAACTGCGCGCCGTGCATGTGCGTTGGATGGCGCCGGCTGTTCTCATCACCAGCGGGATATTTTATCTGCTGTGGAATATCGAAAATAACTGGCTGCCTCGCGGCAGTGCCGCCGCGCTGGGATTTATTATGTTGTGGGCGGGCACCCGGCTGGTCGGTATTAATAACCGCTACCGTTTCCTCGGCCTGACGTTGATGCTGCGGGGCGGTTTTAATTTATTCGCCGCCGTCAGTCTCAGTCAAGACATGTATGTGGTGTGGTTTATCGGTACCAGTTTGCTCAAGGTGCTCACGATGCTCGGCCTGGTCTACGCCGTGCAGGATGAAATCCAGCAGCGCTACGCCCGCACCATCGACAGCCTGAGCCACGGATTTCTGATCCGCGACCGACGCGGCTATGTCCACGTCGCCAACGAACGTTGCGCCAAATTATTAGGTTTTGATAATGCCCAGCAACTGATCGGCAAGCACGTCTGCGATCTGTTACCTGGCCTGTCGCGTGAAATGGCCGACCATTATTTCTTCCGTTTCGAAGCCGACGGCGTGCAATATCCGATTGCTGATACGGCAACATTTAAACTGCGTAACGGCAACCATCTGCCGGTTGAATTGCTGGGGTCGCCTTACATCGAGCGTGGCCGCTTGTACTGTCTGGTCCAGCTGCTAGACATCAGCGAACGCAAAAAGAAGGATGATCAGTTATTCCAGGCCGCCCGTGTCGACCCGGTGACCGGCTATTCCAACCGCCACGCCTTGTCGGATAGGCTGGCGCTGAAAGTGGCCAGGGCGGCCGAAAACGGTCGCGAATGCGCGGTGCTGTTCATCGATCTGGACAAGTTCAAGCGCGTTAACGATTCCTTTGGCCACGCCGCCGGCGACGAGTTGCTGCGCTCGGCCGCCCGCCGCCTGCACGCGCTGCTACGGCCGAACGACGTGCTGGCCCGCTTCGGCGGGGACGAATTCATTATTGTGATCCCGGACCTGGCGCCGAACAGCGCCGAGCAGACGGCGGCCGATTGCGCCGAGGCCATCATTGCAGCCATGGCGCGCGGCTTCGAGCTGTCCTATCACGCCATCAGCGTCACGGCCAGCATCGGCATCGCCTGCTATCCAAAACACGGAACCGATAGCGATACGCTGATACGCAATGCCGACATCGCGATGTACGAGGCCAAGAAAACCGGCCGTGGCGAACAGCGCATGTTCACCGAGGACATGAATGCGGTGGCGCGCGACGGCCTGGTGATCGACGGCGCATTACGTGGCGCCATCGAAGCTAACGAATTTTCGCTGGTCTACCAGGCCATCACCAATGCCCAGACCGGCAAGCTGACCAAGGTCGAGGCGCTGCTGCGCTGGAATAGTTCGCTGCTGGGGCCGGTTCCGCCGGACCGCTTCATTCCTGTGGCGGAAGACAGCGGCATGATTATCGAGCTGGGCACCTGGGTGCTGGATCAGGCCTGCCGCCAGGTCGGCCTGTGGAAGCAGAGTGCGCTGGACGACGTCACCATCAGCATCAACGTCTCGTCGTGGCAACTGGCCGATCCCGGCTTTGTCACGCTGGTGTCGCAGGCGCTGATCCGCAACGGCCTGTCGCCGCACCAGCTGGAACTGGAACTGACCGAGCGCGTGCTGATCGAGGACACCCTCAACGTGCAGACCGTGCTGGCGCAGCTGCGCGCGCTGGGCGTCGGCATTTCGCTGGATGATTTCGGCACCGGCTATTCCTCGCTCAGCTACCTGACCCAGTTTCACCTGAACACGCTGAAGATCGACCGCGCCTTCGTCATGGACATCGAGCATAGCGAACGCAGCAACAACCTGGTGCACGCGATTATCGCCATGGGCCACAGCCTCGGCTTGCAGCTGGTGGCGGAGGGCGTAGAGACCGCCGGCCAGGCCACCATTCTTGAACAGATGGGCTGTCACTATTTGCAGGGCTATCACATCGCGCGGCCGATTGCGCCGGATGAGCTATTGCGCTTTGCCGATAGTCGCGCTGCGGCGCTGGCGCAGACGCCGGCCCAGCCCGATTTCGTTATTTAGCGACCGGCACTTTCTGCGCCGCTTCGTCGTCGGTCAATATCCAGATGCGGTCGATATAACCCATGCCATCCACCGTGTAGTTGACCACGATGTCAGTGCCACGCACAGCCGCCGGCATTTCAATGCGATTGTCCTGATTGAAGATGCGCGCCGATGGCGATAGCTGGCGCGGCTTGCCGTCCAGCGTAATGTCCGGATAGTAGCCGGGCGTGAACTTGCCGCGCAGGATATTGGCGGGGAAGGGGCGGTCGATCGCAAAAGCCGGCAAGGCCAGCATGGCCGCCAATACCAGCGCGCTCAGTTTTCGCATCGTCCCTCCTGTGGAAAACGCCAGCTTACCCCAGCGTGCTGAACATCGCCACTACAGCGACTGCCATCACGCCGGTGCACAGCCAGCCCAGCACGCGCAGCCGGCGTGAAATCACCAGCTTGCCCATGACGGAAGACCGCGAGGCCAGCAGCATGACCACCACCATCACCGGCACCGCGATCACGCCGTTCAGCACCGCGCTCCAGAACAGCGCCTGGATCGGATCGATGTGGGTGAAGCACAGCGCCGTGCCCACCAGCGTGGCGCCGATGATGATGGCGTAGAACTTGCGCGCGCCGGCCAGTTGCAGCTCCAGGCTGTTCTTCCAGCGCATGGCGCCGGCGATGGCGTAGGCGGCCGAGCCGGCCAGCACCGGTACCGCCAGCAGGCCGGTGCCGATAATGCCCATGCTGAACAGCGCAAACGCGAAGTCGCCGGCGATCGGCCGCAGCGCTTCGGCCGCCTGCGCCGACGAGCTGATGTGGGTGATGCCGTGTGCGCCGAGCGTGGCGGCCGTGGTCAGCATGATGCACATCGCCACCAGGTTGGAAAAGCCCATGCCGGTGAAGGTATCGATCTTGATGCGCATCAGCTGCCCGGCGGCTTGGTCGTGGGCGCGCTTGAGCGGCTGCGCGTCCGGATCGGCGCGCAAATCCTCCACCTCCTGCGAGGCCTGCCAGAAGAACAGATACGGGCTGATGGTGGTGCCGAAGATGGCCACCACGGTGGTGATGTAGTCCTTGTTCCAGGCCAGCGGCGGCAGCACGGCGGCATGCAGGATCTGCAACCATGGCAGCTTGAGCGTGAGCGCGGTGACCACATAGGCCAGCAGCGCCAGCGTCAGCCATTTGAGCACGCGCACGTAGCTGCGGTAGGGCAGCATCACTTGCAGCACCGCCGACAGCACGCCGGCGCCGGCCGCATACCAGTGCGCGCCGCCGCCCAGCACCATGCTGGCGGCCTGGCCCATGGCAGCGACGTCGGCAGCGATATTGATGGTGTTGGCCAGCAGCAGCAGCCCGACCAGCGCGTACAGCAGCCAGGCCGGGAAATGGCGGCGGATATTGGTCGCCAGGCCGTGCCCGCTGACGCGGCCGATCTGCGCGCTGATGGCCTGGATGCCGACCATCAGTGGATAGGTCAGGATCAGCGTCCACACCATGCCGTAGCCGAACTGCGCGCCGGCTTGCGAATAGGTGGCGATGCCGCTCGGGTCGTCGTCGGCGGCGCCGGTGATCAGGCCGGGGCCGAGCTTGCTGAGCCAGCCCTTGGCGGCTCCCTTTGCAGCCGGCGGTGGCGCGGCGGCGTCGGGCGCCTGCGCGGGTACGTCTGTGTCCATGTTGTCTCCTGTTTGCTCCATGCTAGGGCGGCGCGGGTGGCGCTTCCGTGCGCAGCCGTACTGAGACTGCGTGAACAAGTGTTGCTGTGTCATCAAGATGTCACGCCGGCGTCATCGCTTGGTCACATGCGCTTCCTACAATCTTGCCAGTTGACTATCCATCCCTCTAGCAAGAAAGAACAATTCTCATGTCACAGCGCTTCCCTCTGAAACCTTTGTGTCTGGTCGTCCTGCAAGCGCTGGCTTGCCAGGCTTATGCTGGTACTGCCGATGTTGCCGATGCCGCCGCCGATGACAGCGCTGCTGCCGGCGCCATGGCCGGTCCTGTGCAAACGGTGGAAATCACCGGCCGCGGCCAGTCGCGTCAAGTGCAAAACATCAACAAGACCGACCTGGCCGAAGTGTTGCCGGGCACCAGCCCGCTGAAAGTGCTGGACAAGCTGCCAGGCGTGAACTTCCAGTCGGCCGACCCATTCGGCGCCTACGAATGGTCGACCAGCTTCAGCATCCGCGGCTTCAACCAGAACCAGCTGGGCTACACGCTGGACGGCGTGCCGCTGGGCGACATGAGCTACGGTAACAACAACGGCCTGCACATCAGCCGCGCCATCTCGTCGGAAAACATCGGCAGCGTGTCGGTGTCGCAAGGCGCCGGTTCGCTGGGTACCGCATCGTCGAGCAACCTGGGCGGCACGGTACAGTTCTTCACGCTGGCCCCAACCGATGAGCGCGGCCTGACCTTCTCGCAAACTGTGGGCAGCGATTCGACCTCGCGCACCTTCGCCCGCGTCGACACCGGCCTGATCAACGGCGTCTTCAAAGCCTTCCTGAGCGGCACCCGCCAGCGCACCGACAAATGGAAAGGCGACGGCGGCCAGGACCAGGATCAGTGGAACTCGCGCTTCGTCTTCAACTTCGGTGACAACAGCCTGACCGGCTTCCTGAACTACTCGGACCGCAAGGAAATCGACTACCAGGATATGTCGCTGGAAATGGTCCGTCGCCTCGGCTACAACTGGGACAACTACCAGCCTGACTGGCAGCGGGCAGTCAATGCCGCCAAGGGCGTGTTCACCGGCGGCGTCACCAGCCTGGACGATGCTTACTACTCGGCCGGCGGCCTGCGCAAGGACACCATCGGCGGCCTGACGCTGGACCTGCACCTGACCCAGGGCGTGGATCTGAAGACCACCATCTACCACCACGACAACAAGGGCCAGGGCCACTGGTACACGCCATACGTGGCGACCAATGCCGCCAACCCGATCTCGCTGCGCACCACCGAGTACACCATCAACCGCGACGGCGTCACCAGCGACCTGAGCTGGGAAATCGGCGACCACACCGTCACCGCCGGCCTGTGGGGCGAGCGCAGCAATCACACCGCCAGCCGCAACTACTACGGCGTGACCGGTCCGGCCGACACCATGTTCTACCTGACCAATCCGTTCGCCACCGACTGGAAGCAGAACTTCATCACCACCACCTCGCAGTACTACCTGCAAGACTCGCTGGCGCTGATGGACAACAAGCTGAAAATCAACGCCGGCTTCAAGGCGCTGGACGTCGACATCAAGGCCACCAACATCGTCGGCACCCGTGCCGCCGGCGACCTGGACGCCAACAAGAAATTCCTGCCGCAAGCCGGCTTCAACTACGCGCTGACCAGCGACGACGAAGTGTTCGGTTCGGCATCGAAAAACATGCGCGCGCACCAGCCGGGCGTCAGCGGTCCGTTCTCGCAAACGCAAGCCGCCTACAACGCCGGCGTCGGCAGCCTGAAACCGGAAACCTCGACCAATATCGACCTCGGCTATCGCTTCAAACGCGCCAGCCTGCAAGGTTCGGTGGCGGTGTACAGCGCGCGCTTTGACGACCGTCAGCTGAGCGTGGCGACTTGCGCCGGTATCGTCGGTTGCCCATCGACCTTCGTCAACGTCGGCAAGGTCGACACCAAGGGTGCGGAAGCCGTCGCCGTGTGGAAGTTCAACCGCGAATTCAGCTGGTTCAACTCCTACACCTACAACGATTCCAAGTACAAGTCGAACTACATGGACGGCACCACGCTGGTCGCAGTCAGCGGCAAAACCGTCGTGAATGCACCACGCCAGCTGTTCAACACCGAAGTGTCGTATGAAGGCGGTCCGGTGTTTGCCCGCCTGGGCGCCAAGTACACCGGCAAGCGCTACTACACCTACCTGAACGACCAGGGTGTGGACGCCTTCTGGCTGGCCAACCTGTCGGCTGGCTACAAGCTGAAGTCGCTGGGCTGGGCCAAGGAACTGTCGCTGCAATTGAACGTGACTAATCTGTTCGACAAGCAGTACATCAGCACCATCGGCACCAATGGCTTCCAGGCTAGCGATCCAAACGGCACCGCGCAAACGCTGCTGACCGGCGCGCCACGTCAGTTCTTCCTGACCCTGAACGGCAAGCTGTAAGCAAGTCCAGCGCCACGTTGTTGCACGGAAAACACAAGCACAGCGTGGCGCTGGCATGGCGCTGCACATAGTTGCATACTGGATAGCCAGAAGCCGCTATGAGGAGATGGGCCATGAAATGGTTTTACGATCTGAAAATAGCCACAAAACTGTTCGTTTCTTTTGGCGCCGTGCTGATATTGACCTTGGTGCTTGGCATCAGCAACATGGTGTCGATGGATCGCGTCAATCAGGCTTCGACCGACCTGGCCGAAAACTGGATGCCCAGTGTGCGCGCGGTGATGGACCTGCGCACCGACGTCGGCGAAGTGCGGCGCTGGGAACTGGCGCATCTGCTCAACGAGGACCCGGCCGCCATGGCCGATTATGAACAGCGTCTCGACAAGTCGCTGGCCCTCCTCAAACAACACCGCGACAACTACGAAAAGCTGATTTCCAGCCCGGAAGAAAAAGCCATTGCCACCGAGTTTGACAAGGGGGTGACGGCGTTTCTGGCTGACCACGGCAAGATGATCGAGATGTCGCGCGCCGGCAAGAAGGCCGAGGCGCGCACCTTGTCGTCCAACAGCTCGGCGCAGGCGCTGACCATCATTACCGACAACGTCAACAAGCTGGTCAAGCTAAACGTGGACGGCGGCGATGTCGCCAGTGAGGCCGCCTCGGCCACCTATCAAAATGCCCGCATCACCTCGATTGTGCTGCTGGTGCTGAACATTGGCATCGGCATGGTGCTGGCGATGTGGGTGGCGCGCATTGTCGCCACGCCCTTGCAGGAAGCGGTGTCGCTGGCGCGCGATGTGGCTGATGGCGACCTGACCCGTTCCATCGACGTCAAGAGCGCCTGCGAGACGGGCCAGCTGATGCAGGCGCTGAAGGACATGACCGGCAATTTGCAGAGTCTGGTCAGCCAGGTTCGTAACGGCACGGATACCATCGCTACGGCGTCGTCGGAGATTGCCAGCGGCAACCAGGACTTATCGTCGCGCACCGAGGAGCAGGCCAGTTCGCTGGAAGAGACGGCGTCGTCGATGGAAGAGTTGACCAGCACCGTCAAGCAGAACGCCGACAATGCGCGCCAGGCCAACCAGCTGGCGCAGTCGGCTTCCGGCATCGCCATGAAGGGCGGCGATGTGGTGGGGCAGGTGGTCGGCACCATGGCCTCGATCAATGAATCGTCGCGCAAGATTGTCGACATTATTTCGGTGATTGACGGGATTGCGTTCCAGACCAACATTCTGGCGCTGAACGCGGCAGTGGAAGCGGCCCGCGCCGGCGAGCAGGGGCGCGGCTTTGCGGTGGTGGCGAGCGAGGTGCGCAACCTGGCGCATCGTTCGGCGGCGGCGGCCAAGGACATCAAGCTGCTGATCAGCGATTCGGTGGACAAGGTGGAGGCCGGCTCGGTGCTGGTCAACCAGGCAGGCGAGACCATGAACGAGATCGTCACCAGCATCACCCGCGTGACCGATATCATGAGCGAGATCACCTCGGCCAGCGTGGAGCAGAGCGCCGGCATCGAGCAGGTGAATACGGCGATTGTGCAGATGGACCAGGTGACGCAGCAGAATGCGGCGCTGGTGGAGCAGGCGGCGGCGGCAGCGGAGTCGATGCAGGAGCAGGCGGCCAAGCTGAGCGAAGTGGTCAGCGTGTTCAAGCTGCTGGCGACGTCGCAATCGGCTCCGTCGGTGAAGCGTGCGGCGGCACCGCGCAAGCCGGCCGTACCGGCCTCGGTAGTGGCCAGCGCCAAGGCGCCGGCGCCACGTCCGGCGCTGAAAAAGCCAGTCAAGGAAACCGTCGGCGGCGACGAGTGGGAAGCGTTCTGACCGGGTAGCGGCCAGCAGCCGGCGCCTCTGACAATGCGCCGGCTTTTAAATCGCTTGACTCTCATCCTACTAGAAGGTAGGATGAGTGCATGAGTAAATTATCCAACACAGCGGAAGACATCCTCGGCAGCGCCCGGGTGCTGATCGCAGCGGGTGGATACAACGGCTTCAGCTATGCCGACATAGCCGAAGTGATTGGCATCCGCAAAGCCAGCATTCATCACCATTTCCCCAGCAAGGTGGATCTGGTGCGGACGCTGGTGGAGCAGTACCGTGCCGCCGCCAAGGACGGACTGGAAAAGCTGGAACTCAGCTTGCCCGATCCGGCCCAGCAACTGCGCGCCTACATCCAGTACTGGGAAACCTGTATTGGCGATGCCAGCGCGCAGTTTTGCGTCTGTGCCTTGCTGGCCAGCGAACTGCCCATCCTGCCGGAAGAAGTGGCGCTGGAAGTCCGGTCACACTTCCGCGCACTGGCGGCGTGGATGGCGCGCGCGCTGGAGCGGGGACAGCAGCAGGGCGTGCTGAAGCTGACACGCGCGCCGCAAGTGGAGGCGGAAATCTTTATGGCGTCGGTACATGGCGCCATGCTGTCGGCGCGGGCTTATGGCGATCCGGCCATGTTCGGCGCCATCATGAAACCGCAACTGGATTTGTTGACTGCAGTCTAAGCAGGGGTGCCGGAATGATCAGGCATCCCTTTTTTAAAAACCATCATTCTACCAACTAGTAGGTAGAAATAAAGGAATCATCATGAATGACAATCTCAACCAAGAAAGCTGGCTCAAGCAGTATTACTCCCTGCGTGCAGCGTTTTCCATCGCCTGGGTGATTGCGGCCCTGACGGTGGGCAAGCAATCGTGGCTGATCGGCGCGGTGTTGCTGGTCGCCTATCCGGCATGGGACGCGGTGGCCAATTTCATCGACGCCGGCCGTAACGGCGGGCTGGCCGCCAACCGTACCCAGGCCATCAACTTCGGCGTCAGCCTGGCGACGGCGCTGGCGGTCGGACTGTCGCTGCAAAGCATGCAGGCGGTGCTGGGCGTGTTCGGCGCATGGGCGATTCTGGCGGGCCTGCTTCAGCTGGGCACCGGCGTGCGGCGTTGGAAAACCAACGGCGCGCAGTGGGCGATGATCCTGAGCGGCGGCCAGTCGGCGCTGGCGGGTGGCGCCTTCATCTTCCAGGCGCTGCACACGGCGGAACCGCCGGCGCTGGCCACGGTGGTGGGCTATGCGGGATTCGGCGCGTTCTACTTCCTGATCTCGGCGCTGTTGCTGGCATTCAGCGCGCGCCGTCGGCAACGCGCATAACGGCGCGGGTGCGCCGCCGGCTTATTCCGGATGGCGCGCCTGCCAGGCCTTGAGCGCCTCGCGGTAGCGGTCCAGTTCTTCCTGGTACAGGTCGTCTACGCAGTAAGTGCAGCCGCTGTGGCAGCAGTCGCCCGGTTCGGGCGGGGTGGGTGGTTGCGGCTTCGGGTCATCCATACTCATACTTTTCTCTACATCGGCGGCATGGCCAGCAGTGCCATGTTGCGTCCTTTTTCCTTGGCGCGATACAGGGCCCGGTCGGCCAGTTGCACCAGATCCTGCGGCGAGGTGTCGTCGGTCGGCACCATCACCGCCACGCCGATACTGATCGTCATGATACCAAACGGCGACTGTTCGTGCGGCAACGCCCGCCGCGCCAGCTCGGCGCAGATATCCTGCGCCACGCCAAACGCATCGGCCGAATCGGTGGCTGCCGCCAGCAAGGCGAACTCTTCGCCGCCGTAGCGCGCCACCAGATCGGTGGTGCGGCGGCCGTGGGTGGTGATCAGATCGGCCACGGTGCGCAGCGCGGCGTCGCCGGCCAGGTGGCCATAATGGTCGTTGTATTTCTTGAAGTAATCGACGTCCAGCATCGACAGCGCCAGCGTCTGGCCGGTGCGCGCGGCGCGCCGCCATTCGGCTTCCAGCGCCAGGTCGAAACCGCGCCGGTTGCTAACGCCGGTCAGGCCGTCGGTGGTGCTGAGCGCGGCCAGCTTGCGGTTGGATTCTTCCAGCTCCACGGTGCGCGCCGCCACTGTTTGTTCCAGCTCGGCCTGATGACGCGTCAGGCGCGTGATGCGCACCTTGTACGCCAGCGCCAGCGAGCCGACCACCAGCGCCATCAGGCCGGAACGGAACCACCAGCGCTGCCAGAACGGCGGCGTGATGGTGATGTTAAGCGTGGCCGGCACCTGGTTCCATACGCCCAGATGATTGGCTGCCTTGACGCGGAAGATGTACTTGCCCGGATTCAGATTGGTGTAGCTGGCGGTGCGGTGGCCGGCGTCGGTCTCGACCCAGTCGCGGTCGAAGCCTTGCAGTTGATACGAATAGCGGTTGCCGGATGGTTCGGTGTAGTGCAGCGCGGCGAACTCCAGCGCAAACACCGAGGCCTGCGATGACAAGGTCAGCGCGGTCGGCGCCGTCACCGGACCGTCGGCCTTGACGTTCTCGCTCGGCTGGCCGTTTTGCAGCGAATGGTTGAACACGGTGATGTCGGTAATCGCCACCTGCGGCGGCACCGAGCTGGTCTTCACCTTCGACGGCGTCACCGCCGTCATGCCGTGCACGCCGCCGAAGAACAGCGTGCCGTCCGCGCCCAGCGCCGACGAGTTGACGGTAAAGCCTTCGGTCAGGCCATCCGACGCCGTAAAGTGCGTGACCTTGCCGCTGTCCGGCTCCAGCCGGTACAGGCCGGTGATGGTGCTGCACCAGATCTTGCCTTCGTGGTCGTGCTGGATCGACAGGATTTTCGGCGCGCGCATGGCGGCCGCATAGGACTTGAAGGTGATCGAGCCATCCGGCTTGACCACCACCAGGTTCAGTCCCTTGCTGGTGCCGACCCAGATGCGGCCTTGCGCATCTTCATGCAGGCTGGCGATGTTGTCGTCGCTGAGGCTGTTGGCGTCCTTGTTGGAGTGGCGGTAGTGGCGGAACTTGCCGCTGGCCTGGTCCAGCAGGTCGAGGCCGCCGCCATTCCATTCCGAACCGGCCCACACGCGGCCCTGGCGATCCTCCAGCACCGCCGAGGTGCCGTTGACGCTGCGCGAGCTCGGGTCTTGCGGATCGTTGTAGTAAATCTTGCGGATGTCGGTCTTGATCTCGTAGCGGATCAGGCTGTTGCCGGTGGCCAGCCACAGCATGCCGCCGGCGCCGGGCGCGATGGCGTTGATGTAGTCGCTGGCGGTGTTGCCGAAGTGGATGGCCTGGAACGGGCTGTCCGGCGTGTCCAGCCGGTTCAGACCGTTGGACGTGCCCAGCCACAGCGGCCCCTTGCCGTCGTCATCCTGGTACATGCTGTAGACGATCGAGTGCGACAGCTTGCCGGGCACCTTGTCGTCGGCATGGTAGCTGCGCAGCACCTTGCTGGTGGCCGGGTCGTATAAGCTCATGCCCACATTCCCGCCCAACCACATCTTGCCGTTCGGCGCGCGCGACAGGCTCAGCAGCGCGTTGCTGGCCGGCGCCGAGCGGCTGTCGATGCGGAACGGCACGTGACGGGTAAAGCCTTCGCTGCTCAGGTTGGCCATGGCGATGCCGTCGGTGAAGGAGGCGATCCACAGCATGCCGCTGCGGTCCTGCATCACCGCGCGCAGGTTGTCGCCGGGCAGGCTGTACGGATCGTCGGCGGCGTGCACGAACTGGTCGAACGCCTCGTTGGCCTCGTTCCAGCGCAGCAGCCCGGCCGACAGCGTGGTGGCCCACAGCACGCCCTTGTTGTCGAGGCCGAAATTGGTGATGCGGCTGTACGGCGAGACGATGGCCTTGCGGGTATCCCAGTCGCCCTTGCCGTCCCAGCGGATGATGCCGGACTCGGTGCCGATCCACAACGCGCCGGTGGTGTCGAATTGCAGCGCGCGGACGATGTTGACGCGCGCGTCCGGCTTGGTGGCCGGATCGACCTGGTGGTGGCGGAAGGTCTTGGCGCCGGGCGCCAAATAGTCGAGGCCGCCGGGCCAGGTGCCGATCCACACGCCGCCTTGCGCGTCCAGCGCCAGTGCGTTGAGGTCGTTGCTGGCCAGGCTGTCGGGATCGGCGTCGCTATGCGCGTAAACGGCGTCGAATTTGCCGCTGCGCGGATCGAAGTGCTGCAGGCCGCCCCAGGTGCCGATCCACAGGCCGTCCTTGCCGTCGGAAATGATGTTCTTGACGATGCGGTGGTTCTTCGGCGCCTTGTCGGAAGTAAACGTGGTGAAGTTGTTGGTGTCGGGATTGAAGCGCGCCAGGCCGTTCTGGGTCGCCGCCCAGATGCGGCCCTGGCGGTCCTCGAAGATGGACGACACGCGGTCATGCGGCAGGCTGGCCGGATCGGCCGGATTGTTGGTGTACTTCACCGCCTGGTAGCCGTTGTAGCGGTACAGGCCGTCCGTGTGGGTGCCGACCCAGACGAAGCCCTTGCGGTCCTGGATCAGCGACAGCATCGACGGTTCGTCGCCCGCCAGCGGGCCGAGTTTCTTGAATCGCAACGACGGCGAGGGGGCGGCGCTGGTGACACTCGCGGCGCTCAGCGCCAGCAACAGGCAAAGGAAGAGCAGGCGGCGCAGGGCCGAGTAGGGCGCTAACATGGGGGGATCACAGTGAATTCTGGACAGATTGGCTATTATACATGCCATTGATGCAAGGGTTTCGTGATAAAAGCTGCTGGTTTTTAGCGCAGTTGTCAAAAATTAGGGTATAGTTTACGGCGCTTCACCATCCGTCCAGAATATGTCCGATACCGAGATCACCACCCCTACCGTCCCCGAGCAAGCCGCTGTCGCTGCCGCCGCCCCCGTTCGTTTCGCCGATTTCGGCCTGTCGCCCGACATCCTGCGCGCGCTGAACGACCAGGGTTACGAGCACCCGACGCCGATTCAAGCCCAGGCTATCCCTGTGCTGCTGCAAGGCCGCGACGTCATGGGCGCGGCCCAGACCGGTACCGGCAAGACCGCCAGCTTCTCGCTGCCGATCATCCAGATGCTGCTGGCGCAAGCCAGCACCAGCACCTCGCCGGCGCGTCACCCGGTGCGCGCGCTGATCCTGACGCCGACCCGCGAACTGGCGGTGCAGGTGGCCGAGAACGTCAAGGCCTACGCCCAGCACACGCCGCTGCGCTCGACCGTGGTGTTCGGCGGCATGGACATGAAGCCGCAGACCGTGATCCTGAAGGCCGGCGTGGAAATCGTCATCGCCACCCCGGGCCGTCTGCTGGACCACGTGGAGCAAAAGAACATCAGCCTGGGCCAGGTGCAGATGCTGGTCATGGACGAAGCCGACCGCATGCTGGACATGGGCTTCCTGCCGGACCTGCAGCGCATCATCAACCTGCTGCCGAAGAAACGCCAGAACCTGATGTTCTCGGCGACCTTCTCGACGGAAATCAAGAAGCTGGCCAACACCTTCCTGACCGACCCGATCACCATTGAAGTGGCGCGCAGCAACCAGACCGCCGACAAGGTGACCCAGGTAGTCTACAAGATCGCCGAGAACCAGAAGCACGCGCTGACCGCGCACATCCTGCGCCAGCGCGAGCTGAAGCAGGTGATCATCTTCTCCAACACCAAGCTGGGCGCCTCGCGCCTGGCGCGCGAGCTGGAACGCGAAGGCATGAAAGCGGTGGCGATCCACGGCGACCGCACGCAGCAGGAACGCATGGCGGCGCTGGACGCGTTCAAGAAGGGCGAGATCGATATCCTGGTGGCGACCGACGTGGCCGCCCGTGGCCTGGACATCTCCGACCTGCCGTGCGTGATCAACTACGATTTGCCGTACAACGCCGAAGACTATGTGCACCGCATCGGCCGTACCGGCCGCGCCGGCGCCTCGGGCGACGCCATCTCGATCTATTCGGACAAGGACGAGCGCCTGCTGGTCGATATCGAAAAACTGATCAAGCAGACCATCAAGCGCGCCGAGCCGGAAGGTTTCAATCCGGCCCCGAGCTTTGCCGACGAACGGGGCGAACGCCGTCCGCGCCGCACCGAAGACATCGGCCGCGCCCCGGCCGGTCGTCCTGCCGAGCGCAGCGAACGTCCGCCGCGCAGCCTCGGTGGTGGCGGTCCGCCACGCCGCGAGAAAGTCGATCCATGGTTCCTGAAACCATATGAGCCGGCCAAGACCGCGCTGACGCCCGATGTGCCTGCGGCCAGTAGCGGCAAGGCAAAGCCGAAACTTGCCTTCCTGCTGGGCGGCGCGCCCAAAGGTGGTTCGCTGTAACCAGCTGTAAGTCGAATGTGTACTCGGCAATTTTGGTTGTATAATGTGCCGCCTTGCCAACTATGCAAGAAGCGGCACGGCCAACTGGCCTGGCCATTCCTGAAGCAGTTTTAAGCGACTCTACCAACGTGAACATACTCAGCAACCAGCGGATTGCGGTCATAGTGCCGTGCTATAACGAAGCCCTGACCATCGCCAATATCGTCCGCGATTTCAATGCCTGCCTGCCGCAGGCCGCCGTCTATGTGTTCGATAACAATTCCAGCGACGCCACCATCGCCGTGGCCAACGAAGCCGGCGCCATCGTGCGTAGCGTGCCGCTGCAGGGCAAGGGCAATGTGATCCGCCGCATGTTCGCTGACGTCGACGCCGACATCTACATCATGGTTGACGGCGACGATACCTATGACGCCAGCGTGGCGCCGCAACTGGCGGAAAAGCTGGTGGCCGAGGGCCTGGACATGGTGGTCGGCACCCGCGTCACTGACGAGCAGGAAGCCTACCGCTTCGGCCACCGCTTCGGCAACAAGCTGCTGACCGGCTGCGTCAGCGTGGTGTTCGGCAATACCTTCACCGACATGTTGTCGGGCTACCGCATCTTCTCGCGCCGCTACGCCAAGTCGTTTGCCGCCCATGCGGCCGGCTTCGAGACCGAAACCGAGCTGACCGTGCACGCGCTGGAACTGCGCATGCCTGTGGCGGAAGTGGCCACCCGCTATGGCGCCCGTCCGGAAGGCTCGGTCAGCAAGCTCAACACCTACCGCGACGGCATCCGTATCCTGTGGATGATCACCAAGCTGTTCAAGAACGAAAAACCGCTGCACTTCTTCTCGCTGCTGGCTGCCCTGTGCGTGGCTGCCGCCGGCGTGCTGGCGGTGCCGCTGATCGAGACCTTCGTGCAAACCGGCCTGGTGCCGCGCCTGCCGACCGCCGTGCTGTGCACCGGCCTGTCGCTGTTCGGCGTGGTGCTGCTGTCGTGTGGCCTGATTCTCGATACCGTCACCAAGGGCCGCATCGAGCAGAAGCGCTTTGCTTACCTGATGGTGCCGGGGCCGGCCAAGCACGGTGCGTAAGACGCGCCACGCCCTGGGCTTGTTCGCCCTAGCCGGTATTGGCGGCCTGGGCGTCGACACGCTGGTGTGCTATGCCGGGCTGGCGCTCGGCCTGCATTTCTCCCTGGCGCGCCTGATCTCCTTCCTGTGCGCCGTCTACTTCACCTGGCAAGTCAACCGCCGCTGGACTTTCGCCGCCGACACGGTGCCGCCCGCCAGCTGGATGGAGTGGTGGCGCTACCTCGGCGCCATGCTGGGCGGCGGCGCCGTCAACTACCTTGTTTCTGCCGTGGCCGTGCATTTCCTGCCGGCCTGGCCGCTGACGCCGCTGTTGGCGGTGGCGGCCGGCTCGCTGGCCGGCATGTCGCTTAACTTCATCAGCGCCCGCTTGCTGGTGTTCAAACGTCCCTGAATCTGCCCCATGAATTTGCTACAACGCCCCCTGATTGCCTTTGAACGTGCCGTCGCGGCGGCCTGGCAATGCCTGGACCGGCCCGCCGTACTGGCGCGCGCGCTGCTGCTGATACCGCTGCTATTCGGCGCCCTGTCCCTGTTGTACGGCCAGGATGACAACTGGGACTTGCACAACTATCACCTGTACAACCCCTATGCCTTGCTGAACGGCAAGATCGGCTATGACCTGGCGCCAGGCCAGTGGCAAAGCTACTTCAACCCGACCATCGACCTGCTGTACTACGGCTTGAACGCGCTGCTGCCGGCGCCGGCCGCCGGCTTTGTGATGGGCTGGCTGCATGGCCTCAACTTCGTGCTGCTGGCAGCCATCGGCCGCCAGCTGATGCCGCCGGCGTCGCACCGCGCGGCGCTGCTGCTGGCGCTGGCCGGTAGCCTCGGTCCCGGCTTTATTTCTGAAATCGGCAATACCATGGGCGACAACCTGATCGCCCTGACCGTGCTGGGCGCCTTGCTGCTGCTGCTGCGTGCCTGGCCGCAGCTGATGCAGGGCGGGGCGGCGGCTTGGCGCGCGGTGGCGCTGGCGGGCCTGCTGGCCGGCCTCGGCACCGGCCTCAAGCTGACCAACGCCATGTATGCGCTGGCGCTGTGCCTGGCGTTGCTGGGGGTACCGGCAACCTTCTGGCTGCGGTTCCGGCTGGCGCTGGTGTTTGGTCTCGGCACGCTGGCCGGCATCGGCCTGAGCGCCGGCCACTGGTACTGGCGCATGTGGCAGACCTTCGGCAATCCGCTGTTCCCGCAATTTAACAATATCTTCAAGGGCCCGCTGGCGGCCACCATCGGCATCGGCGACACCGGCTGGATTCCGCAAGGCCTCAAGGAAAAGCTGCTGTGGCCGTTCATCTTCACGTACAACCCGAAGCGCGTGATCGAGATCCCCATCACCCAGCTGATCTGGCCGATGCTGTATCTGGCCGGCGTAGCGCTGGCGCTGCGCCTGCTGCGCGACGCCATCCTGGCCCAGCGTCCGGCGGCGCCGCTGGCCCGGCCGGCCGGCCTGCTGCTGCTGTTCTTCGGCATCGCCTACCTGATCTGGCTGAACCTGTTCGGCATCTACCGTTATCTGGTGCCGCTGGAGTTGCTGGCGCCGCTGGCACTGTGGCTGGCGGCGCAGCGCCTGATGGCGCCGGCGGTGGGCCGCCAGGTGGCCGCCTGGGCCTTGCTGCTGGCCACCGTGGCCGGCTGGTCTGGCGCCTCCTGGGGACACGCCAGTTGGGCGCGCCAGGCCACCACTGTAGAACTGCCGCCGCTGCCGGCGCCGGCGCAGAACATCGTGTTCACCGTGCACGGCGATCCGCCGATGAGCTGGCTGGTGCCGTCGTTCCCGCGCGCACTGGCGTTTGTGGCGCTGGGCGGTGGTTTCCCTGAGTCGCCGGCCTATGCGGCCAAAGCGGCGGCGATGATGGCTGAACGCAGTGGCCCGTTCTACGTGATGCTGCAGGCCGAGGGCGATAATCAGAAGATCTGGCCGGCGGCACAGGAAGTGCTGGGTCGCTACGGCATGCGCTTCAATCCCGACGACTGCCTGAAGTACCGCGCGGCCGTCGGCAGCAGCGATCATCCTTACCAGTTATGCCCGGTGCAGCCGGCTGGAACTGGAAGTAAATAAACGGGTTGAACCCGCCTTCCACCACGGCCATGCTGGACAGCAGGAACAGCGCCAGGCAGTAAAGCACCGGCAGGCTGCCGAGGCGCAGCCGGTCCAGCTTCAGCCAGCCGGCGCGCTCCCGCAGCAGACCGTGGCCAACGCCCACGCCAGAAAGGTGTAGGCGGCGCCATGCCACAGCGCACCCAGCTCGAACACCACCATCAGTTTGCGATAGGTACGCCACGGGCTGCTGCGGTTACCGTCCAGCGGAATATAGCCGTAGTCGCGGACGAAATGCGCCAGCGTCGTGTGCCAGCACTGCCGGAACTCGGTGATGCTGGCGGCCGCTTAGGGGCGGTTGACGTTGAGCGGGAAGCGGAAGCCCATAATGCGCGCCAGACCGATCGCCATGTCGGTTTAGCCGGAACAATCGAAATAGATCTGGAAGGTGAACCAGATCGCCCCCAGCCATGCCGAGCAGGTGCTGAGTTCGGCGTCAGGGCGGTAGATGCCATCCGCCACCATGCGGCGGCAGCGCGGCATCGTCCAGCAGGTCGGTGCTGAATTCCCAGCCGTTGTCGGCCTCAGCTGGCATATCGTGGTGGCGCGGCGTCCAGCTCTGCTTGAGCTGCGGCGCCGCCGCCGGGGTGGCGGCCGTGTGCGGCTGGGGCGGGATTACGCGGCCTCCTTGCCGCCGATCAGCGCCAGCAGCGCTTGCGCATTGTCGCGCCAGCTCATCCAGCGCATGCCTTGCGAGGCCGGGTGACGCTGTTGCGCGTGCAGCGCCAGCCAGTCCTGCAGCGCGCGCGCCAGATCGGCGGCGTCCATGCCGTCGAAGTAATACGCATGCTGTTCCGCCACCTCGCGGAACACGGGCAGGTCGCGCGCCAGCACCGGCAAGCCGTAGCGTGCCGCTTCGATCAGCGGCAGGCCGTAGCCTTCGCCTTCGCTGGCCATCAGCAAACAGGTGCTGGCCTGATACACCTGTTGCAGGTGGGCGTCGTCGATGCCGCGCAGCCAGAACAGTTGGCGATCGCGTTGCGCATGCTGTTGCAGGCGTTCGACGATGCGCGGGATGGTGCGCCGTTCATGGGGCGGCAGCGCGGTCCAGCCCTCGTGGCCGACGATCACCAGATTGACCTCCACCCCGGCCTGCCACAGCAGGTCGAAGGCGGCCAGCGTTTGCAGGTGGCCTTTGCGCGGCTCGATGGTGGCCACCATCAAAAAGGTCGGCGCACCGCGCAGCTGCTGCAGACGGGCCTGGTCGGCCGGCGCCAGCGGCGCGGCCGCCGTGGCCGGCCCCTGCTCGATATCGGCGCCCAGGTGCAGCACGCTCAGCCGAGGCTGCGGCA
>NZ_WWCT01000037.1 GCF_009857605.1 Duganella levis
GGCGCCGACACCGCCGCCAACCGCGACGCCCGCCGCCGCGCCACCGGCTTTGCGCTGCTGAACGCCGCCGTCATCGCTGCCTACACCATGATCGACGCGGTCGGCGTGCGGCGCTCGGGCGCCCCGGCCGGCTACACCATGTGGCTGTTCGTACTGACCGCCGTGATGCTGTTGCTCTGCTCCACCAACCGCTGGGCTGAACTGCCGGCCTACGCCCGCCGCCATGCGCGGGTAGTGCTGCTGGGCGGCGGCGGCACGCTGGCTTCGTATGGGCTGGCGCTGTGGGCCATGACGCTGGCGCCGGTGGCGGCGGTGGCGGCGCTGCGCGAGACCTCGATCCTGTTTGCCGCCGTCATCGCCGCCCTGTTCCTGCGCGAGCGGCTGGCGCCGGGGCGCATCGTCGCCGTCAGCCTGATTGCCTGTGGCGCAATTGTCATGCGGCTGGGCTGAATTGGACGGAAACGCGGCAGGTTCGGAGTAAAATAAACGGACAACAACTTCTTTATCAGAATGGCAGTGCTTATGAACCAACTCGAACAACTCAAACAATACACCACCGTAGTTGCCGACACCGGCGATTTCCAGGCCATCCAGCAATACACGCCGCGCGACGCCACCACCAATCCGTCGCTGATCCTGAAGGCGGTGCAGAAGGAAGAGTACAAGCCGCTGCTGGAAAAAGCCGTGCGCGACAACATGGACGCCAGCACCGGCGAAGTGATCGACCACCTGCTGGTGGCGTTCGGCAAGCAGATCCTGCGCGTGATTCCGGGCCGCGTCTCGACCGAAATCGACGCCGCGCTGTCGTTCAACACCGCCGGCTCGGTGGCCAAGGGCCGCGAGTTGATCAAGCTGTATGAAAAGAACGGAATCGAGCGCGAGCGCATCCTGATCAAGATGGCCTCGACCTGGGAAGGCATCCGCGCGTCCGAGATCCTGGAAAAAGAAGGCATCCACACCAACATGACGCTGCTGTTCTCGCTGCCGCAGGCGATCGCCTGCGCTGAAGCGGGCGCCCAGCTGATTTCGCCGTTCGTCGGCCGCATCTACGACTGGTACAAAAAATCGACCGGCATCGACTACGAAGGCGCGGAAGATCCGGGCGTGCAGTCGGTCAAGCGCATCTACAACTACTACCGCAAGTTCGGCTACAAGACCGAAGTGATGGGCGCCAGCTTCCGCAACACCGGCCAGATCCTGGAACTGGCCGGCTGCGACCTGCTGACCATCAGCCCGGACCTGCTGCAGAAGCTGGCCGACACCAACGCCCCGGTCGAGCGCAAGCTAAGTTCGGACAGCGGCAAGAACGCCACCATCGGCAAAATCGCGATGGATGAAGCCACCTTCCGCTTCATGCTGAACGAAGACGCGATGGCGACCGAAAAAACCGCCGAAGGCATCCGCGCCTTCGTCGCCGACACCGGCAAGCTGAAGCAAATCATCTCCGGCATGCGCTAACCCAAATCCGGGGTCAGGTCCGGCATTCGGACACGAGCACAACCGTAGCGGCTGCTACGGTTGTGCTCGTGTCCGAATGCCGGACCTGACCCCGACTTTTATGACTTCTTCGATTACGATTCGGTTGGGACGGCGGGCGCGGGAGCGGATTGTGGCCGACGGCGTGCAGGCGGCCGATATCGCGATCGTGCCGGCTGCCGCGGGCGGGCCCAAGGGCCTGATCCTGCATGGCCTCGATTGCTGGATGTTCGGCGAATTCTTGCGCCACGCGCCACGCCAGCGGCGCTTGATTGGCGCGTCGATCGGCGCCTGGCGCATGGCGGCGTCGGCCTTCGACGATCCGGTCGCCGCGCATCAGCGGCTGGTGCGGCTGTACGCCGGCCAGCGCTATCCCGCCAAGGTCACGCCCGAGTACGTCAGCCGCACCTGCCGCGCGCTGCTCGATGAATTGCTGGACGGCCGCGCCGCCGAAGCCGTCAACCACCCGCACCACCACGTCTCCGTACTGACGGTGCGCGGCATAGGCGCACTCGGCAATACCAATGGTGCCCGCTGGCGCGAGCTGGCCGGCTTCCTGCTGGCGGCCGCCGGCAACGCGCTGTCGCGCAAGCGCCTGGCGGCCTCGATGGAACGCGTGATCTTCCACCACCGCGACGACGACGCGCGCTGGCTGCGCGAGGAATTCGACGCCTTCGCCGGCCACTTCGTCGACCTGTCGCCAGACAATCTGCGCGACGCCCTGCTGGCCTCCGGCTCGATCCCGCTGGTGCTGCAAGCTGTGACCGATATCGCCGGCGCCCCTGCCGGCGCCTACTGGGATGGCGGCCTGATCGATTACCACCTGCACCTGCCCTACCAGCGCGATCCCGACCTGGTGCTGTACCCGCATTTCAGCGACGCCATCGTCCCCGGCTGGCTGGACAAGTCGATGCCCTGGCGCCGCGCGCGCGACCAGTCGCTCGACAATCTGATCCTGGTCTCGCCGTCGGCCGATTTCGTCCGCAAGCTGCCTAACGCCAAGCTGCCTGACCGCAAGGATTTCACCGTCTACGGCCAGGACCACGGCCGCCGCAATCGCGACTGGCTGCAAGCCATCGGCGAGAGCCAGCGCATGGCCGACGACTTCGCCCGCTGGTGCGAGCAACCCGACCTGAAGCAAGCCGCCAGTTTCTGACTCTGTTCCCAAAACGCAACGAACTGCCACGAAGGCGGCCACCAGCCGCCGCGACAGGTGCATACTTTATTTTCCGCTTTCTTGTTGGGAGTCATGATCATGAACGTCCTGTCGCAGATGCGTATCGGCACCCGTCTGGCCATCGGTTTCGCGGTGGTGCTGTTGCTGGCTATCCTGGCCACCTCGGTGGCGCTGGTCAACGCCCGCGCCAACGCCCAGGCCACCCGCGCCATGATGGAGCAGCCGCTGGCCAAGGAGCGGCTGGTGGCAGACTGGTATGTGCTGATCTACTCGGCCATCGCCCGCACCGCGCTGATCGCCCGCAGCAGCGACGATAAGCTGTCCGACACCTTTGCCGATGTCATCGCCGCCAGCACCAAGCGCGGAGGTGAGCTGCTGAGCCAGATCAAGGGCTTGCTATCGTCGGACGAGGAACGCAAGATGTACGACGAGATCACGGCGCTGCGCAACACCTACCAGAAAGCCAAGACCGACGTCATGAACGCCCGCAAGGCTGGCGACGCCGCCCGCGCCGAGCAGCTGTTCCAGAACAGCTTCTCGCCCTCCGCCTCGGCTTACCAGGACCGCGTCAAGAGCTTCCTCGCCATGCAGCGCAAGGCCATCGACGACACCGCCCACGCGATCGACGCCGCCAACGACCGCAGCAACGCGCTGCTGCTGGTGCTGGCCGGGCTGATGGTGGCCATCGGCTCGCTGGCGGCCTGGGTGATTTCGCGCTCTATTACCGTGCCGCTGAAGTCGGCGGTCGACATCGCCGCCACCGTCGCCAACGGCGACCTCACCACGCAATTTGCCGCGCGCCACGACAAGGACGAAATCGGCGACCTGATGACGGCGCTGAGCGGCATGAACGACGCCCTGCGCACCGTGGTCAGCCAGGTGCAGATCGGCACCAGCACCATCGCCACCGCCTCCAACCAGATTGCCTCCGGCAATATGGACCTGTCGCAGCGCACCGAGGAGCAAGCCAGTTCGCTGGAGGAAACTGCATCCTCGATGGAGGAACTGACCTCCACCGTGCGCCAGAATGCCGACAACGCCCGCCAGGCCAACCAGCTGGCACAGACCGCGTCGGATGTGGCAGAAAAAGGCGGCGCCATCGTCGGCCAGGTGGTCAACACCATGGGCTCAATCAACGATTCCTCGCGCAAGATCTTCGACATCATCAGCGTGATCGACAGCATCGCCTTCCAGACCAATATCCTGGCGCTGAACGCAGCGGTGGAAGCCGCCCGTGCCGGCGAACAGGGACGCGGCTTCGCCGTGGTGGCGTCCGAGGTGCGCAACCTGGCGCAGCGCTCGGCCGGCGCCGCCAAGGAGATCAAGGAGCTGATCGGCAATTCGGTCGATCAGGTGGAAATCGGCTCCAAGCTGGTGCAGCAGGCCGGCAGCACCATGGACGAGGTGGTGGCCAGCGTGCGCCGCGTGACCGACATCATGGCCGAGATCACCTCGGCCAGCAGCGAGCAAAGTATCGGCATCGACCAGGTCAACACCGCCATCGGTCAGATGGATAGCGTGACGCAGCAGAACGCCGCACTGGTCGAACAGGCGGCAGCGGCGGCCGCCAGCATGCAGGAACAGGCAGCCCGGCTGGCCGAGGTGGCGTCGTCCTTCCGCCTTGGCAACGACGGCTTGCACACCAGGCTGGCGGCGCCCGCCAAACGGCTGGCCTTGGGCCAAACATTGTATCCGTCAGCCATGTAATATTTCTGAAACAAAACTTCTTGCATAAAAGGATATACTGGGAGCGTTACCAATAATTACAGGCCGCTTGCGGTTTGAGACCAGTCATGTCCTTTCTTTCCCACATCCGTATTGGTTCCCGGCTGGCGCTGGGCTTTGCCATTGTATTAATACTCTCCATTATTTCGACCTCGTTTGCCCTGCGCAACGCGGTGCAAAACGCCGACGCCACCAAGCGCATGATGGCCGAGCCGCTGGCGCGCGAGCGTCTCGCCACCGACTGGTACACGCAGACCGCCGTCACCATCGCTCGCACCATCATGATGGCCAAGAGCAGCGACACCTCGCTGGCCACCACCTTCGCCGAAACCATGGCCGACGGCTCGAAAAAGGGCAACGTCATGAACCGCAAAATGGGTGAGCTGATCAGCAGCGACGAGGAAAAAGCCATCTACCAAGCCACGCTGGGCGTACGCGCCAAGTTTGTCGAATCCAAGCAGGCGCTGATGGATGCCAACAAGGCCGGCGACAGCGACAACGCGGCGCGCATCTTCACTTCCAGCTTCACGCCATCGGCCGAAGCCTACCAGGCCGGCATGCTGAAACTGGTAGAGTACGAGCGCAAGGTGCTGGACCAGATGGCTCAGGATGTGGAAGCCGCCACCAGCCGCAGCATCAATCTGTCGATCACGCTGGGCGTGCTGCTGGTGGCGCTGGGCGTGGTGTGCGCGGCGCTGATTTCGCGCAGCATCACGCGGCCGCTGGAATCGGCCATCGGCGTCGCCACCACGGTGGCCAGCGGCGACCTGACCACCGAATTCGGCGTCGCCTCGCGCGACCAGATCGGTGACCTGATGCGCGAGCTGCAAGGCATGAACAATGAGCTGGTCAAGGTGGTGGGCGATGTCCAGCACGGCGCCAAGGCGATCGCGCTGGCGTCCAGCGAAATCGCCGCCGGCAACCATGACCTGTCGGCGCGCACCGAGCAGCAGGCCAGCGCGCTGGAAGAAACCGCCGCCTCGATGGAAGAACTGACCACCACCGTGCGCCAGAACGCCGACAATGCCCGCCAAGCCGACAAGCTGGCGCATGCCGCATCAGCGGTGGCCGAGCAAGGCGGCGCCATCGTCAGCAAAGTGGTGGATACCATGGGCGCCATCGACGGCTCGGCGCGCAAGATCGTCGACATCATCGGCGTCATCGACGGCATCGCCTTCCAGACCAATATCCTGGCGCTGAATGCGGCGGTGGAAGCGGCGCGCGCCGGCGAGCAGGGTCGCGGCTTTGCCGTGGTGGCGTCCGAAGTGCGCGGCCTGGCGCAGCGCTCGGCGGCGGCGGCCAAGGAGATCAAAGGCTTGATCGACAATTCGGTGGCGCAGGTGGATGCCGGTTCGCAGCTGGTGCAGCAGGCCGGTGCCACGATGGCGGAAGTGGTGGCCAGCGTGCGCCGCGTGACCGACATCATGAGCGAAATCACCGCCGCCAGCTCGGAGCAAAGCATCGGCATCAACCAGGTCAACGAAGCGATTACGCAGATGGATGAGATGACGCAGCAGAACGCGGCGCTGGTGGAACAGGCGGCGGCAGCGGCGGCCAGCATGCAGGATCAGGCTGCGTCGCTGGCCGGCGTATCGTCGCAGTTCAAACTGCGTAGCGATGCCGGCGCAGCGTCGCGCTTCAGCCCTTCAGGAACATCTCCTGCAGGTCGTTCAAGAAGCGTTGGCCTAATTCCGTCGGCTTGATGATCTTGTAGTCGCGATACAGCAGCCCTTTGGCCTCGGCCGCATTGAGCTGCTTGTCGATGGCGTTGATGCTCAAGCCGGTGCGTTCGCTGAACAGGTTGGGATCGAAGCCGCCGTGCAGGCGCAGCGTGTTGAGCATGAACTCAAAGCCCATGTCCTCGCGCTGGATCTCATACTCTTCCTGCACCGGCGCGCCCAGTTTGACCTGTTCCATATAGGCCTTGGGCTGCTTGTAGCGGGCCTGGCGCAGGATGCGGTGCGGGAACGACAGCTTGGAATGCGCGCCCGCGCCGATGCCGAGGTAATCGCCGAACTCCCAGTAATTCAGGTTATGGCGCGCGCGGTGGCCTTCCTTGGCGTAGGCCGAAATCTCGTACTGGTTGTAGCCGTTGGCGGCGGTCAGCTCGGCGATCATGTCCTGCATGTCTGCGCTGGCGTCGTCGTCCGGCAGCGACGGCGGATACTTAGCGAACAGCGTGTTCGGCTCCATCGTCAGGTGATACAGCGACAGGTGCGGCGGCTTGAACGCCATCGCCGTTTCCACGTCGGCGCGCGCTTCTTCCAGCGTCTGCGAAGGCAGCGCGTACATCAGGTCCAGGTTGAAGTTGTCGAAGTTGTCCAGCGCGATTTCCACCGCGCGTCTGGCTTCGCCGTCGTCGTGGATGCGGCCCAATGCTTTCAGGTGCCGCGGATTGAAACTCTGGATGCCGATCGACAGCCGATTGACGCCGCTGGCGCGGTAGGACTTGAACTTCTCGGCCTCGAAGGTGCCGGGATTGGCTTCCATCGTGATCTCGCAGTCGCTGTCCAGCGGCAACAAGGTGCGCATATCGGACAGCAGGCGGTCCAGCCCTGCGGCCGACATCAGGCTCGGCGTGCCGCCGCCGATGAAGATCGTATAAATCTTGCGACCCCAGATCAGCGGCAAGGCCTGTTCCAGGTCGGCGCGCACCGCGTCCAGGTATTCCTGTTCGGGGAAGGCTTCGCCCTCTTTCGGCTCGTGCGAATTGAAATCGCAGTACGGGCATTTGCGCACGCACCACGGGAAGTGGATGTACAGCGACAGCGGCGGCAGCGCCGTCAGGTTCAGCGCACCGCCTTGCAGGTATTTCGCAGCGACGCCGGCGGCTTCGCTGATGTCGGCTGCTGGCTTGGCGTTTGCCTTGGTGCTGGCGCCGACGACTTTAATCGGGATCATTTCAGTTTCTCTACCAATGCGCGCAATGCCTGGCCGCGATGCGACAAGGCGTTTTTCTCTTCCGGCGCCAGCTCGGCGGCGCATTTGCCGAGCGACGGGATGAAGAAGTAAGGATCGTAGCCAAAGCCGCCCTCGCCGCGCGGCGTATCAACCATCACGCCGTTCCAGCGGCCGTCGGCGATGATCGGCTGCGGATCGTCGGCGTGGCGCACGAACACCAGCACGCAGTAGTAATACGCGGACTTGTCTTCATGTTTGGCCAGTTCAACGATCATCTTCTCGTTGTTGCGGGCGTCCGATTTCGGCTCGCCGGCAAAGCGCGCCGAGTACACGCCGGGCGCGCCGCCCAAAGCATTGACGCAGACGCCGGAATCGTCGGCCAACGCCGGCAGGCCGGTGATGCGCGCCGCGTGGCGGGCCTTTTGCAGTGCATTTTCAACAAACGTGTGAAAAGGTTCATCTGCTTCAGGGACGTCGTACTCGCCCTGCGCGTGCACGGAGAAGCCGACGGTGGACAGGAGCTCGTTGAACTCCTTCAGTTTGCCCTTGTTGTTGGAGGCGAGGATCAGGCGTTTGGTCATGGCGTATTTTACTCCGTGATGCCCAGTGCCTGTTTTTGCAGCTTGACGATGTCGGCGATGCCAGCCTGCGCCAGGTCCAGCAGGCGGTCCATGCCGGCGCGGTCGAACGCTGCCCCTTCGGCCGTACCCTGCACTTCGATGAAGTGGCCGGCGTCGGTCATCACAACGTTCATGTCGGTGTCGCAGTTGGAGTCTTCCACATAATCCAGGTCCAGCACCGGCGTGCCCTGGTAGACGCCGACCGAAATCGCCGCCACGAAGTGCTTCAGCGGGATCGCCGGAATCGCGCCGCGCGCCACCAGCTTGGAGAATGCGTCATGCGCCGCCACCATGGCGCCGGTGATCGAGGCGGTGCGGGTGCCGCCGTCGGCCTGGATCACGTCGCAGTCCAGGTGCAGCGTGCGTTCCCCGAAGGCTTCCAGGTCGAACGCGGCGCGCAGCGAGCGGCCGATCAGGCGCTGGATCTCCTGGGTGCGGCCGGACTGCTTGCCGCGTGCCGCTTCGCGGTCCATGCGGGTGTTGGTGGAGCGCGGCAGCATGCCGTATTCGGCGGTCAGCCAGCCCTGACCTTTACCCTTCAGGAAGCCCGGCACTTTGTCTTCGATGCTGGCGGTGCAGATCACCTTGGTGTCGCCGCATTCGATCAGCACCGAACCTTCGGCGTGCTTGGTGAAATCGCGGGTCAGACGCAGGGTGCGCAGCGCATCGACAGCGCGGCCGCTAGGACGGGTTACAACAGTCATGGGGTTTCCTTATTTGAGTATTTGGGAGGATTTCTCGATCGCCCCGCGGATTTCCGCGATGGCTTTTTCAATTTCGTCGTCATCGAAGGCGTCGGCCGGCGCGGCATCATCAACTGCCGGCGTGTCGCGGATGGTGGTGCTGTGCAGGTCTTGCGGCAGCGCTTCGGTGGAAATCATGGTGGCCGTGATCGGCCCCAGATTATCCGCCATGGTGCTGCCCTGCCACATGATGGCCAGCGCCGTGACGTTGTCGCTGGCGCCGCCCGCCGCCGTCAGCGCGGCCTGCAGTATATCCGGTACGGCGCGCACCACGGTCTGCGCGTGCATGCGGCGTACCAGTTCATCGTCCGGCAGCATAGACCACAAACCGTCGGAGCACAACAGCACCAGGTCGCCCGGCAGCAGGCTGGCGCCGGCCGAGACTTCCACCTTGGGCAGGCTGTCGGCGCCCAGGCAGTTGAACAGCTTGTTGCGGTCCGGATGGGTGGCGCGCTCGGACGGCTGCGCCAGTCCGCGCGAGATCAGGTGTTCCACGTGCGAGTGGTCGCGCGTGCGCGCCAGCGTTTGGCCGTCGCGCAGCCAGTACAGGCGCGAGTCGCCGCAGTGGGCCCAGGTGGCGGTGTTGTGCTGGATCAGGCAGGCGACGATGGTGGTACGCGGCGCTTCCGGCATCTGCTGCTCGATGCGGTACTGGTGAATGTCGCGGTGGGCGGCGTGGAAGGCCTCCTCCAGGAAGCGCTGCGGCTTCTTCACGTAGGGCTGCGCCTGTTGCTGGAACATTGTGGAGATGGTTTGCAGCGCCACCGTGGCCGCCACTTCGCCACGCAGGTGGCCGCCCATGCCATCGGCCAGCACCAGCAGCAGCGCATCGCGCGTAAAGCTGTAACCCATGCGGTCCTGGTTGACCTTGCGGCCGCCGATGTGGCTTTCCTGATACACGGAGAATTGCATGGTGTCGTCCTCTCGATTCAGACCAGCGTGTCCGGGCCGGCCTTGGCACGCGCGCCGCTGCCGCCCAGCCTGCCCATCAGGCCGCGCAGCTTGTCGATCATGGTCGGCGGGGCTGGCGCCGGCATCGCATCAGGCACGGCAGCCTGCAAGCCCTTCTGCACCGCGAACAGGCTTTGCGGCCGGTCCAGCGGCTCCACTTCCAGGCACCAGCGCACCAGTTGCACCAGTTCCACTGAATAAAGTCCTTTCAGCTTCTGGAAATGGCTGGCCATCTTATCCTCGCTTTTGCGCTGGTCGGCCGGCTGCGGCGGCGAGCCGACCATGCAGGCGAACATCGATGCGCCGATGCTGTAGATGTCGGTCCACGGCCCCAGCCCGGTCTTGGCGTACAACTCGGGCGGCGCGAAGCCGGGGGTGTACATCGGCGTCAGCGTCGGCAGGTCGGTGTTGACGGTCTGGCGCGCGGCGCCAAAGTCCAGCAGCATCGGCGTGCCGTCGGTGCGCAGGTAGATATTGGCCGGCTTCAGGTCCAGGTGCAGCAGCTGGTTGGCGTGGACTTCGCGCAGCCCCTTGACCACCTGCGTGAAAATGGTGCGGATGAAGGCTTCGCCCACTTTGCTGCCCTTGCCACGCTGCCGCTGGATGTGTTCCTGGAGCGAATGACCCGATTCGTAGGCCATAACCATATAAACTGTTTCATGCGCGCGGAAGAAATTGAGCACACTTACAACATTCGGGTGGGAGATGCGGGCCAGCGCCCGGCCCTCCTCAAAAAAGCACTTGAGGCCGATGCGGAACACGGGAAGATGGGCTTTTGAGACGGAAGGCACCAGTTCGCCGGGCTGCCGCAGCGCCAAAGAACTGGGCAAATACTCCTTGATTGCCACCGCGTTACCATCAGTATCATATGCAAGGTAAACAATACTGAACCCACCGGACGCAATTTTCTTTACAATGCGATATCCAGCAATTTCCAGACCATCTGGTAACGGGGCGTTGTTTTGTGCAGCCATAAGATTCCTCGCCTCAACACCCGGATTGTGTGGATAAATCACTGTTTTGTAAAGATTAAATCGGGGATATCCATTGAGCATTTCCAGCATGACGGGCTACGCGGTCGCCACCAGTGAAAGTGCGGCGGGAACACTGACCATTGAAATCAAGAGCGTCAACTCACGATTTTTGGACTTACAGTTTCGAATAAACGACGATTTGCGAGCGCTCGAACCCGATTTACGCTCCGCGATCATGGGCGCCATCACGCGCGGCAAGGTGGAATTGCGCCTCAGCTTCGGACGCAAGGCGGCTACCACCGGTACCCAGGCGCTGAATCTGCCATTATTGACCGAAATACAACGCTTGCAGGGCGAAGTGGGCGGCCTGTTCCCCGGCGTGCAAACGATGTCAGTAGCAGAGTTACTGCGCTGGCCCGGCGTTATCGAAGAGGCGCAGATCGGCCAGGAGTCGCTGCAGGCTGATGTCGCTACCCTCGCCGGTCGCACCATCGAAGCGTTTGTGACCAGCCGTCAACGCGAAGGCGCGGCGCTGGAAGCCATGCTGATTTCCCGCATCGAGGCGATGGAAGCCATTGTCAAACGCATCACCCCGCTGATTCCGCAAGTGGTGGCGGCGTTCCAGCAGAAGGCGATCGAGCGCATGCAGGATGCGCTGGGGCTGGCGTGCCAGGGGTCGAATTCCTCGCTGTCGCGCCAGGATGCACTGGAGCGGATTCGCCAGGAAGTGATCCTGTACGGCATCCGCATCGACGTGGCCGAGGAGCTGGGCCGCCTGTCGGCGCACTTGACCGAGACCCGCCACATCCTGAAAAAAGGCGGCCAGGTCGGCAAGCGCCTGGACTTCATGATGCAGGAACTGAACCGCGAAGCCAATACGCTGGGCGCCAAGGCGTCGGTCAAGGAACTGGCCGATGCCTCGATGGAGCTCAAGCTGCTGATCGAACAGATGCGCGAACAGGTGCAAAACCTGGAGTAATCAACAAAGGAGCCGCGGCTCCTTTTTTTTCGCCGCCGGTGCGCTTAGGGCTTCGGCTTGAGCGTATAAACCGGCTTGTCGGTTTCGCCTTTCTCCGTCATGGCAAGCAAGCGCTGCAGTTCCTTGCGCTCGTCGCCCTCCTTCGCAGCGTCCACCAGGTTGCGCAGGATGGCAACATGCGCCGTCTGCAACGCCTGTGCTGCGGGCACGGCGACGTCCGGTTTCACGCCGACATGCTCCCAGTTGGTTTTGGTGACGAAATTGATCATGCGCGACGTCGGGATCGCGACCATGATGTCGTGTCCCAGGCTGAACCGGCCAATGGGGTTGGACGCGCCGATGGTGGTTTCGCCGACCAGGGTGCCGCGCTTCAGCACCTGGAAGTCATACGCGCAGTCCTCGGCGGCGGAGCCTGTCCGGGCCGAGATCAGCACATACACCGGCTTGTCGTAACGCTGCGTGACCGTCGGCACGGTCCATATCTGCTGCGTCGTTCCGGTCGGGCGTTCATAGATATCGATCAGGTGGAGCACTTCGCCCACCGGGAAGAAATGGCTCATCAGGTAAGCCACGCTGTCCGTGCTGCCACCGCCGTTGCGGCGCAGGTCGAGGATCAGCGCATCCGTGCCCGCCAACAGCGATATCGCCGCCGTGTACGCCGGGCCGATGAAATGCGCGCCACCGAAGCGGCGCAACTCGATGTAGCCGACGTTGCCGGGAAGGCGTTCGATCTTCTCGATGTCGTAGCCGCGCCGCGCGGTTGCGTCGCGCCATTGTTCTATCTGAGCGCGGCTCGGCGGTTCCTCGGTACCGCTGCTCTCCCTGAAACCCTCGGAACGCTCGGCGCTGAAATGCATGTCGCCGCTGAATTCGCGCAAGTCTTTCTTCAGCGCGGCACTGAACGCCGTCGCGGTGGTAGCAGCCGCATAGCCTCCTTCGGCATTTTTCCTGGCGATGGCACTGCCTACCCGTTCGACCTGCGCTGTGTCGATGTAGTTCGCATTGATTTTCGCCACCAGCGTCTGGACGATTTCGGTACGGTCGGATGCGCTCAACACGGTGTCTTCCGCCGCAAAAGCGGAAGGCGACAACAGCACGACCAGCACGGCCGCTGCAAGCAACTTCTTGCTACCTAACATACATTCCTCCAGGTTGGACTACGAATCGGTTTTGGTATTGAGCTGTTGCAGCGCCTCCGTCAAGGCAGGCATATAGGAGCGGCTGGCGCGCAGCACGCTGCCGTCGCGCAGGCGCAGCATGGCGTCCCGGTTAGTGAGCGAACGCAGTTCGGTGATCATGTCCAGCCGCACGATGGACGAGCGGTGCACGCGGTGGAACTGGCGCGGATCGAGCTGCATGGCCAGGTTGTGCAGGCGTTCCCGCACCAGCCAGGTCTTGCCGTTCGCATGCAGCGAGGCGTAGTCGCCGTCGGCCTCGATGCGCTCGACGTCGGCAACCGGCACCAGCACCGTGCGCGATCCCACGCGCACGCTGAAGCTGCGCATCGCCGGTGCCGCTGGTGCTGCGGCACGGCTTTGGCAGCGGTAGGGAAACGCCTGCTGCGCGCGGTCCAGCGCTTCGTCGAAGCGTTCGTCATCGACCGGCTTGAGCAGGTAATCGAGGGCGGCCAGTTCGAACGCCTGCAGGGCGAAGCCTTCGTAGGCGGTCAGCAGGATCGCCATCGGCCGCTGCGCCGGCGGCAGTGCGGCCAGCATGTCGAGGCCGCTCTTGCCCGGCATCTCGACGTCGACGAACACCAGGTCGGGCTTGAGCGCCATAATCCCTTCGTACGCGCTGTCGCCGTCACCAAATTCGCCCACCAGCTCGAAGGCGCCGCGCTGCGCCAGCCTGACCTTGACCGCCAGCCTGGCCAGCGGCTCGTCGTCGACGATCACCACCCGGATGTTCACGCCACCACCTCCATACCGCGCAGCGGCATGGAAATCTGCACGTGGAAGCGGCCGTCCGGACGCCAGCCGGCATCCACCTCCTGCTCCGCGCCGTACAGGTGGCGCAGGCGTTCCCGGACGTTGGTCAGGCCGATGCCGCTGCCCGCGTTCGCCGATGGTTGGCCATCGTTCTGCACGTCGATCAGCAGGCGCGCGCCGGCGCGTTCGACCAGAATATCCAGCCGACCGGGCGCGGCCAGCGGCGCGATGCCGTGGCGGATCGCATTCTCCACCAGCGGTTGCAGCATGAGGTAAGGCACGATGCTGCCGAGCAGGTCGGGGCCGGTCTTCATCGTCAGTTGGAGGCGCTCGCCGAGGCGCGCCTTTTCGATCGCCAGGTAGGCGTCGAGCAGGGCCAGTTCATCGGCCAGCGCATGCTCGTGGCGGCCGTCGTGCGCCAGGGTGGCGCGCAGGAAGTCGGCCACGCACGCGAGCATGCGGTTGGCTTCACGATTGGACTGGGCCGACACCAGCGCCGAGATCGCGTTCAGCGAGTTGAACAGGAAGTGCGGATTAACTTGCAGGCGCAGCGCGCGCAGCTCGGCGTCGCGGGCCGCGCTTTGCGCCTGGGCCAGATGCAGGCGGACCTGCTGCAGCGACAGGTAATAGACCATCACCGCGTGGACCGCGCAGAACGCGATCAGCGCCAGCCAGCAGCCATCCAGCCCCCGCAGCAGCTCGTTCCAGTGGTAGCCGGTGACCCGCCCGAGCGCGATGGCCAGGAACTGCCCCATCACGGCGTTGAGGACCGACATCACGTAGCTGCTGGCCAGCAGCACCAGCGCCATCCGCGACCAGGGCCATTCGCGGCGCCACATGGCTCGCTGCAGCAGCGCCAGCGGCACCAGCCACGCCAGACAGGCGGCGAAAAAAGCGATGCGGAAGGTCAGCACATAGTCATTATCGAAGGCCGGCAGGCTGAGGATGACCATGCAAGCGCACACCGGCACTGCCGCCAGCACGGGAACGAGCAAAGGAGTTTCGACTTTCACGCTGGATTTCCGAGGTACGAAAGCGTTCACCTTAAGCGATCGCCGCACGGCGGTCCAGTCCCATGCGGCGACCCGTGCATTCCTTGCGGCGAGCCGGTCGGCGATTATCCACATATGGGAATAAACATTTCGTCTTTAGCGGATTTATCCAATAATCGACTGGCGTTACAGTGGAGTCACTTCAACTTCTTACCGAAAGAAATATCATGAAAAACGCTAACCAACTGCTGCACGCCTACCTGGCCAATATCCAAACCCCTGCCGCCGCTGCGGCGCTGTTTGCCGAAGACGGCGTGCTGGAACTGCCATCGCTGGGCCCGCAAGTGCGCGCGGTCGGCCCCGCCGCGATCGAAAGCTTCATCGGCGGCCTGCTGAAAAAAGTGCCTGACTTCTACTTCAAAGATGTGCAACTGTTCATCGACACGGAAGACAAGGTGTTCGGCGAATACAGCGTGGAAGCCCTGGTGCCGTCGACCGGCAAAGTCTACAAACAAACCTACGCCGGCATGCTGGTGGCCGAAAACGGCAAAATCAAACACCTGCGCGAAGCCCTCGACACCCTCGCCGCCGCCAAAGCCTTCACGCCGGATTGATTACACGATCTGATTCAGCTTGAGGATCTGGATGTCGGCTTTGCCGCCGACGGCTTTGACCAGTTCCTGGAAGTGTGGCGTGGCTTCGTGGGCGCTCAGGGCGGCTTCATCGCGCCAGGCTTCCAGCATGACGAAGCTGGCGTGGTTGCCGAGGTCGATATTCAGGTCGTAGCGGAGGCAGCCGGCTTCCGCGCGGCTTGGCGGCACCACCCGCTCCAGCGCCTCGCGCACCAGCACTTCATTGCCTTCTTTCGCGGTGATGGTGGCGACGACGATCAGATCTTTCATGGTATATCCCTGTCTAAGCTAAAAAAACGATACTATCACCGGCGCACAAACTCAGCAGGAGAGCAGACCATATGGCAGAGATACGGGCCGGCATCGGCGGCTGGGACTTTGCGCCCTGGCGCGAAACCTTCTACCCCAAAGAAGTGCCGATCAAGAAGCAGCTGGAATACGCCAGCACGCAAGTGACCAGCATCGAAATCAACGGCACCTTCTACCGCACCGCCAAGCCCGAACACTTCGCCAGCTGGGCCGAGAAAACGCCGGACGATTTCGTGTTCTCGGTCAAGGCCTCGCGCTACGCCACCAACCGCAAGGTGCTGGCCGAAGCGGGCGAGTCGATCGCGCGCTTCATGGACAGCGGGCTGACCGAACTGGGCGACAAGCTCGGCCCCATCCTGTGGCAACTGGCCGGCACCAAGCAGTTCGATGCCGACGACCTGGAAGCCTTTTTCAAGCTGCTGCCGGCCAAGCTCGGCAAGCGCAAGTTGCAGCACGTTTTGGATGTAAGACACGACAGCTTTCGCAACGACGATTACCTCAAGCTGGCGCGCAAATACAAGGTCGCCACCGTCATCACCGACTCGCCGAAATTCCCCAACTTTACCGAGCTCACCGGCGACTTCGCCTACGCCCGCCTGATGGACGCGCACAGCGACATCGAAACCGGCTACAGCAAGCCGGCGCTGAAGAAGTGGGCCAGGCAGGCACATGCCTGGCAACAGCAAGCCACGTCCGGCCAGGTCTACGTGTACTTCATCAACGGCGCAAAGGAACGGGCGCCGGCGGCGGCGCAACACTTGCTGTCGTTGCTGTAAATTGGGTTCCGCTCGTTGCTCTTGGTAAAATACATCTTTGGGCGACGGAAAACGTCGCCCGCTGACGAATTTGAAAGATCAACATGAGCTCAACCAAGGCATTTTCGGGCAGCCTGTTCGTGGTGGCGGCGCCGTCCGGCGCCGGCAAGTCGACGCTGGTCAACGCGCTGCTGGCCAAGGAACCGTCCATCAAGCTGTCGATTTCCACCACCACCCGCGCGCCGCGTCCGGGCGAAACCCACGGCCAGCAATACTACTTCACCACGGCGGAAGATTTCGTCGCGCGCGCCGACAACGGCGAGTTCCTGGAGTGGGCCGAAGTGCACGGCAATTACTACGGCACCTCGCGCCTGATGGTCGAAGAACAGATGAAATCCGGCACCGACGTGTTGCTGGAAATCGACTGGCAAGGCGCGCGCCAGGTCAAGAAACTGTTCCCGCAAGCGGCCGGCATTTTCATCCTGCCGCCATCGATCGACGCGCTGGAAGATCGCCTGAAAAAACGCGCCACCGATGAACCGCACGTGATCACCAAACGGCTGCTGGCGGCGGGCGGCGAAATCGCCCACGCTCCCGAGTTCGAGTATGCTATTATCAACGAAGAATTCGACGTCGCGCTGTCGGAATTGACAGCGATAGTCCGAGCGGCCCGTTGCCGGTTTGCGCAACAAGCGGCACGCAACACCTCGCTCTTTGCCCAGCTGGGCATCCACGCTGAATAAATACACAAGATTTTAGGAGTTTTAGATGGCCCGCATTACGATTGAAGATTGTCTGAAAAATATACCGAACCGTTTCCAGCTGACCCTGGCCGCCACCTACCGCGCGCGCCAACTGCTGCAAGGCCACACCCCAAAAGTGGAAGCCAAAGACAAGCCGACCGTGGTCGCCCTGCGTGAAATCGCAGCCGGCAAAGTCGGTCTGGAAATGTTGAAAAAGGTCCCAATGTAAGTTGGGACCGCGTTCCCGATCAATGCGAATGTGGTATGTTTTGTAGCAGCTAGACATTCTCATCGAGACGGAACGCATACGTATGAATCTGATCCCTGCCGATCCGACACTGAGTGACACCCCGCCCACCAGGGCAAAACGGCCGACCAAAGCGTCGGCTGTTGTCACGTCTGAGACCAGCGCAGGGGACAACACTGTCTCCGCCCCACCTGCCCCACCCCCAGTCCCGCCTGTGATTTCCTCGTCGCCCCTGGCCACGCCTCCTGCCCTGACGGCCGGTGTTGCGTCGGTATCTCATCTCACCGAAAAACTGGCCGAATACATGTCGGCCGCCGATCTCAAAAAGGTCAAGGAAGCCTATCGCTTCTCGGACGAGATGCACCTTGGCCAATTGCGCAAGTCGGGCGAGCCGTACATCTCGCACCCGATCGCGGTGGCGGAAATCTGCGCCGACTGGAAGCTGGACGCGCAAGCCATCATGGCCGCGCTGCTGCACGATGTGATGGAAGACCAGGACGTCAAGAAGGACGAGCTGATCGAGCGCTTCGGCGCGCCGGTCGCCAACCTGGTGGACGGTCTGTCGAAGCTGGAAAAAATCGAGTTCCAGAGCCAGATCGAAGCGCAGGCGGAAAACTTCCGCAAGATGCTGCTGGCCATGGCTTCGGACGTGCGCGTGATCCTGATCAAGCTGGCCGACCGCCTGCACAATATGCGTACCATGGATGTGATGAAGCCAGCTGCCAAGGCCCGCATCTCCAAGGAAACCATGGAAGTGTATGTGCCGATCGCGCACCGTCTCGGCCTGAACAATATCTATCGCGAACTGCAGGATTTGTCGTTTGCCCATTTGTTCCCGCTGCGCTATCGCGTGCTGGGCAAGGCCGTCAAGGCGGCGCGCGGAAATCGCCGCGAAGTGGTCAAGAAGATCCTGGAGTCGGTGAAGAACACGCTGTCCACGGCCAATATCGAAGCCGAAGTGTATGGCCGCGAAAAGACGCTGTTCGGCATATACAAGAAGATGCGCAACAAGCACCTGTCGTTCTCGCAGGTGCTGGACGTGTACGGCTTCCGCGTGGTGGTCGACAACTTCTCCGAATGCTATGTGGCCCTCGGCACGCTGCACCAGTTGTACAAGCCGATGCCGGGCAAGTTCAAGGACTATATTGCGATTCGCAAGCTGAACGGCTATCAGTCGCTGCACACCACCTTGATCGGCCCGTACGGCACGCCGGTGGAGTTCCAGATCCGCACTCAGGAAATGCACCGCACCGCAGAATCGGGCGTGGCGGCGCACTGGCTGTACAAGAATGGCGACGCCAATATGTCGGACTTGCAGCAGCGCACCCACGCGTGGCTGCAATCGCTGCTGGATATCCAGCAGCAGACCGGCGACTCGGCCGAGTTCCTGGAACACGTCAAGGTTGATCTGTTCCCCGATTCGGTGTACGTGTTTACGCCGAAGTCCAAGATCATCGCGCTGCCGCGCGGCGCTACCCCGATCGACTTCGCATATGCGATTCACACAGGGATTGGCGACCACACAGTATCGGTCACCATCAACAACGAACCGGCGTCGCTGCGCACCGAGTTGCGCAATGGCGACATCGTCGAGATTGTGACGGACTCGAACTCGCGGCCAAGCCCGAGCTGGCTGTCGTTCGTCCGCACCGGCAAGGCGCGCTCGGCGATTCGCCATCACCTGCGCACGATTAACTTGCCGGAATCGATCGCGCTGGGTGCGCAGTTGCTGGCGCAGGCGCTGACCTCGCTGGGCATCAGCCCGGATCTGGAAGATCATCTGGTCGAGCGCTTGCTGAAGGAATCGAGCGCCAAGTCGCTGGATGAGTTGTATGCCGATATCGGCGTCGGCAAGCGCATGGCGGCCTTGGTGGCGCGCCATATCTTCGGCCTGCGCGGCGGTGAATCGGCCAGCGCGCCGATCGATCACAACAGCGCGGCCGAGCTGGACCCGGTGACCATCTGCGGCAGCGAAGGCGTGTCGGTGCAACTGGCGCCGTGCTGCCTGCCGATTCCGGGCGATGCGATTATCGGCCAGCTGCGGCGCGACCAGGGATTGCTGGTGCATACCTCGGATTGCACGCAGGCCAAGCGCCAGCGCGCCAAGGAACCGGATCGCTGGATCGCCGTCAAGTGGGGCACGGAACTGAACCGCCGTTTCGACAGCCGCATCAAGCTGCTGATCAACAACGAAAAAGGCATCCTGGCGCGCGTAGCGGCAGAGATTGGCGAGTCGGACGCCAACATCACCTACGTCGGCATGGACGAGGACAAGGACAACGTGCTGCACCAGCTGCGATTCACCGTGCAGGTGAAAGACCGCGTGCACCTGGCAGGCCTGCTGCGCAACGTGCGCCGCGTGACCGGCGTCAACCGCATCCTGCGCGAACGCAACTAGACCCGCACTAAGTGGCTACGCATTCGTATCGCTTAAGGCTGCGGGTTAGGATGCTGATGGTTGGCGACAAAGGCTGAGTCGCCCAGCACCCCGCTGCTATTGCCGGCGGCACGAATCTGCTCTATCAGCATTGGTGTGAGGGTCTGCTGAAATAGCCGCAAATACGCCTGCCGACGCTCCGATGCATCCAGCCCCAACCTTTCATACACTGAGTGCGGCGTCACCACCCCATCATGCCGCCCTTCAGCATTCGTCCGGTAACTGGACCACTTGTAATTCCCCGGAAACCGCACCATTCCCGCCCTTACCGGATTCAGTTCAATATACCGCTGACACGTCAACAAATATCCCTCAGTCTGCACCAGACAACTTTTGTACCGCCCATCCCAAGGCGACCCAGATGCTCCATGACGTTTGTTAGAACGCTGCGCATACCGCTGCCCCACGCCCTTCATCATCCCCGCCAGTTGCTCCACATCCTCCACACTCAACAACAAGTGCACATGATTACTCATCAGCACATACGCATGAATCTGACACCCTGCAATAACAGCTTCCTCATGCAGCCACTGCCGGTACGCGGCAAAATCCTCATCCACAAAAAACATCGCCGCCGGTCATGCCCTCGCTGAATCACATGCAGCGGAACAGCAGGCAATACAACACGAGAATGGCGTGGCATGGCAGCTCTCCCCAGTATCCAGCCAAACTAGCAGACACCGGGCCGCCATTTTCTGAGCTGACGCAATTAGCGTTGCTGATCCAGCGGGTCGAACCAGTAGGCTTTGTTGGACAGCGGGGTTTGTGGCGACAGCAGCGGGTTTTCCAGCCGGAAGATGCGGCGTTTGCGCAGGCTGACTTTGTCAATCAGCGCATCGTAGAATTGATGGAACAGCTGGTCGAAGCGGCCGTCGGCGATGAGTAATTGCATGCCGTATTCCAGCCGCTGCGCCAGCCGCCGCTGCTGGGCGCCGCCGACGAAGAAGTAGCGCGGCGACGGCACGTACAGCGCAAAGCTGCGCTCCAGCGCCAGCGTCGGGAAGGCCGGCATATACGCCGCCTGTTCATATACCGCCTCGTCTATCGCGCGCGGAAAGTGCTGGAAGCGCCCGGCCGCCAGCATGCCGTGCAAGCCCGCCGAGGTGCTGCCCTCCACCACATGGAATCCCGCCTGCTTGTAAGTGGTCGTCAGGCTCCACTGGCGGCCCGCGCCCAACGACAGGGACTTTAGTTGCTCGACATTGCGCACCGCGTTGAACAAGTTCTGGTTGCGGCTGTCGATCAGCGAGATGCGGTAACAGGAAATCCCCTTGTCGAGCGGGATGCGGATCGGGGTCAGCTTTTGCTCCCACTCCAGCGACGTCACCTGTCCGCTCAGGTTGACCAGCTCGCCCTTGATCATTTCCTGCAGCAGCCGGTCGCGCTCCATGCGCAACTGGGCTATCTTCAGTTCGTACGGCCCGTATTTGGGCCGCGACGCGTCCAGCGCCGCTTGCAGCAGATGCACAATGTGACTGTCGCTGTACTGCGATTTGCTGGAATTCATGTCGATGGTATAGACATCGACCGCACACGCCATGCCCTGCCAGCCGGCCAGCGCCAGCAGGCACAGCCACCTCCCGAACTTAATCAGCGACAGGCGCAGGATAGCGGACCTCCAGGATATCCAGTTCTTCGACGCCATGCGGCGCCTGGAAGGTGATGGTATCGCCTTCGCGCGCCTTGGTCAGCGCGCGCGCCACCGGCGCCACCCAGCTGATCTTGCCGTTCAGCGGGTCCAGCTCGTCGATGCCGACGATGGTGATGGTGCGTTCCTCGCCGCTCTGGTTGCTGTAAGTCACTGTGGCGCCAAAGAATACTTGATCACTGCCAAAATGCGCACTCGGATCAACAATGGCCGCCGAATCCAGCCGCTTGGTCAGGAAACGGATGCGGCGGTCGATTTCGCGCAGCCGGCGCTTGCCGTAAATGTAATCGCCGTTTTCCGAGCGGTCGCCGTTGGAGGCGGCCCAGTGGACGATTTTCACCACTTCCGGCCGGTCGACGTCGATCAGTTGCAGCAATTCTTCCTTGATGCGCTGGTAGCCCTCGGGACGGATGTAGTTCTTCGAGCCAGCCGGGATCGCCAACGCCAGCGCTGCGGCTTCGTCGTCATCGTCCTGGTCGCTCTCTTTGACAAAGGCTTTATTCATACGGGCTATTGTAACGGCTTTCACGTATCATGCTGTCGAAGGAACAACCATGAGAACACTGCACCGCTTCCGACGCTGGCTGTTTGCGCCGCTGGTTTATCTGGCGGCGCTGTTGCTATTGCTGGAAGACTGGCTGTGGAACCTCGGCTCGCGGGTGATGAACCGGCTGGCCCAGTGGCCGCCGCTGCACCGGCTGGAAGCGTGGATCTGCCGCCTCGGCCCGAAGGCGGCGCTGGTGCTGTTCGTGCTGCCGGCCACCCTGCTGTTTCCGGTCAAGCTGCTGGCGCTGTGGGCCATGGCCAACGGCTATCCGCTGACCGGTGTGACTGTGATCGTGCTGGCCAAGCTGGGCGGCGCGGCGGCCGTGGCGCGGCTGTATCTGCTGACGCGGCCGGTGCTGATGACCATCGTCTGGTTCGCGGCGCTGCTGGGCTGGTTCCTGGCGCTGAAGGAACGCTGGATCGAACGGCTGCGCGCCACCCGCGCCTGGCGCAAGGTCGAAGCGCTGCGCAAGGCCTTCCATCACTGGCGCCAGCATGCCACGCCGCGTCCCGGCAGCTGGCTGGCGCGCTTCCGCCGCCTGCTGCGGCGCTTCCGCCGCCGCTGGGACACGCGCTAGAATAGCAGTCACATGAGCGCAACCGTCCCCTCCCCTCACGATAGCCTGGCCCTGGTTGCCGAACTGGAGCAGGTGCGCGCGCGCTTTGCCGCCATCGTCTCGAACACGCCGGGCCTGGTGTACCAGTTTGTGCTGCACGCCGACGGCCAGGTCAGCTTTCCCTATCTGAGCGACGGCTGCCAGGCGCTGCTGGGTCTGACCACGGCCGAACTGCATGCCACGCCGCAGCGCTTTCTCGACCTGATCCTGCCGGAAGACCGCCAGTCCTACCAGGACGCCATGCGCGCCTCGGCGGCGGCGCAGTGGAGCTGGAACTGGGAAGGCCGCATCTGGGTCGACGCCTGGAAAGACGTCAAGTGGATCAACCTGCGCAGCACGCCGCACATGCTGGCCGACGGCGCGGTGCGCTGGGACGGCATCATGACGAATATCACCGACAGCAAGCTGGAGCAGATGGAAGTGCGCCACTCGCGCGCCCGGCTGGCCGAGCTGAGCGCGCACACCGACCGCGTCAAGGAACAGGAGCGCACCCGCATCGCCCGCGAAATCCACGATGAGCTGGGCGGCAACCTGACCGCCATCAAGATGGCGGTGGCGATGCTGGCGGCGCGGCTGGAGCACGGCGCGGCCGAGCCGGCGCTGCGCGACAAGACTGATTATGTCGACCAGCTGGTCGACCGCACCATCGAGGCGATCCACCGCATTTCGCTGGACCTGCGGCCGCCGCTGCTGGACCTGGGACTGGTGGCGGCGCTGGAGTGGCAGGTCAAGGAATTCGACAAGCAGACCGGCATTCCCACCAGCTTCAGCGCCAACCAGCGCGATATCGGCCTCGACACCGACCAGGCAACCGCCCTGTTCCGCATCGCCCAGGAGGCGCTGACCAATATCGCCAAGCATGCGCACGCCACCAAAGTCAGCGTCAAGCTGGCCAGGCTGCGCCATCACGTCAGCCTGAAAATCAGCGACAACGGCGCCGGCATCGCCCAGGCCGACCGCAGCAAACCGGCCTCGTTCGGCCTGCGCGGCATGGCCGAACGCGCGCGCGCGCTGGGCGGGACGTTGACCCTGAGCCACGCCAGCGGCGGCGGCACGGTGGTCGCGATCAAGATTAAGCAAGAAATTAAGCCAGATACTGCACAGGACAGACTCATGCCGCCCGCTGCTGGCGCTACAATAGCGGAAGAAAACATTTCTGCCGCGAAATAATGTGTCTTAGCGAACACAAGGCAGGAAACACAGGGTAAAAGAGAGTTCATGACAGAAAAAGCCATCATCAAGGTCTTCATCGCCGATGATCACGCCATTGTGCGCGAGGGCTTGAAGCAAATCCTGGCCGAAACCCGCGACATCGTGGTGGCCGGCGAGGCGGAAAATGGCCTGGACGCCATCAAGCTGTTCCGCAAATCCGAATGCCAGGTGATGCTGCTTGATATCTCGTTGCCAGATCGCAACGGTATCGAAGTGCTCAAGCAGATCAAGAAGGAAAAGCCGGAGCTGGCGGTGCTGATGCTGTCGATGCACCGCGAGGACCAGTACGCGATCCGCGCGCTGAAGGCCGGCGCCGCCGGCTACCTGACCAAGCAGAGCGCGCCGAAGGAACTGGTGACGGCGATCCGCCAGGTCGGCAGCGGCCTCAAGTACATCAGCGCGGCGCTGGCGCAGGAATTGGCCAACCACGTCGGCGAGGACCACGAGGCGCCGCTGCACGACACCCTGTCCGACCGCGAATATCAGACCCTGACCATGATCGCCTCCGGCAAGACGGTGGGCGTGATCGCCAAGGAACTGTCGCTGTCGGTCAAGACGGTCAGCGAGTACCGGGCCCGCCTGCTGGTCAAGATGAAGCTGAAAAACAGCGCGGAACTGACGCATTACGCCATTAAAAATCAACTCATTGAATAAGCCAGAGTAAGATAACAACTCCTGCGCAGCTTTGTTGTTGCCGAAAGGAAAATGGTTAATGCTTTGATGAAAGCCACCTTCCCGCCCCTTATCCGGGCAATGCCGGCCGGGCAGCGCGCTTATCATTGCTGTAATTGGTAATCCATACAGAGGTACGCGCGTCATTATGTCCAGCAAACCCACTACGCCCGAGCAGAATCCGGCCGATATCGCACGCGAAGCATTCCGCCGCCTGGCGGTGCGCCGCATCGCGCCAACGCCGGAAGCCTATCGCGAGATTTACAACGAAATTGCCGGCATCGCGCCCGAGCCGGCTGCTGCTGCAGCGCCGCTGGGCAGCGCCGACCCCGGACCGGAATCGGTGCTGAGCCAGTTCGCCACCCGCATGACCGAAGGCGCCGGCGAGCTGGGCGAATACGGCCGCCGCTTCAACCGCGCCGTCAAGACGCGCGACTGGGAAGGCTATGCGCGCGCGCTGTCGCAGCTGGTCGAAAAACATTTTGTCAGCCCCAAAAAAGGCATCGAAGTGGCCGGCGTCAGCGGCGAGGAAAGCGAACAGTCGCGCAGCCTGCGCGACCTGCTGGCGCGCACCCTGACCTTTGCCGTGGCGTCGCTGCTGGCCGGGGCGCCGGTGCTGGCGGCCGAGGCCGAATCGCTGGGCAACGCCACCAAGACCGCCCACAGCGAGGAAGCGCTGGCCGAGATCGCCGTGCGGCTGAAACAGCTGTGCTACCAGATCGAAGTGCGCGGCGGCGACAGCGGCGAACAGCAGGAACTGCTGCTGCGCCTGTTCCGCCTGCTGCTGGAAAACGTCAGCGAACTGCTGGACGACGACAGCTGGCTGCGCGGCCAGATCGAGGCGGTGCAGAACCTGATCGCCGGCCCGCTGGACGTGCGCGCACTGGAAGAAGCCACCCGCAGCCTGAAGGAAGTCATCTATAAACAGGGGCAGCTCAAGCACAGCCTGTCGGACGTCAAGCTCACCGTCAAGAACATGATGATGACCTTTATCGACCGCCTCGGCCAAGTGGCGGCCTCGACCGGCGACTTCCACGAGAAGATCGGCGGCTATTCCGACAAGATCAGCAAGGCCGACAATATCGCCGAACTCAACAGCATCCTCGACGAGGTGCTGAAGGAAACCCGCCTGGTCCAGAGCGAAGCGCTGAAGGCGCGCGACAAGATGATGCTGGCCAAGCAGGAAGTGCAGGACGCCGAAGCCCGCATCCACTCGCTGGAAGCCAAGCTGCAGCATCTGAGCGAGCTGGTGCGCGAAGACCAGCTCACGGGCAGCCTGAATCGCCGGGGCCTGGACGACGTGTTCGAGCGCGAGACCGCCCGCTCCGACCGCCGCGGCACGCCGCTGTGCATCGCCGTACTGGACCTGGACGATTTCAAGAAGCTCAACGACACCTACGGCCACATCGCCGGCGACGCCGCGCTCAAGCACCTGGTCAAGATCGTCAAGGACACCCTGCGCTCGATGGACGTGATCGCCCGCTTCGGCGGCGAGGAATTCCTGATCCTGATGCCGGAAACCTCGGTCGAGGCGGCGGCCTCGACCATGACCCGGCTCCAGCGCGAGCTGACCAAGCACTTTTTTCTGCACGATAACGAGAAAGTGCTGATCACCTTCTCGGCCGGGGTGGCGCTGCGCCGTCCCAACGAAGAGCAGACCGAGCTGGTCAAGCGGGCCGACAAGGCCATGTACACCGCCAAGCAAACCGGCAAAAACCGGGTGGTGATTGCCGAATAAATAAGTTTCCCAGCTCCAACAACGTGCCCGGCCCCTGCGCCGGGCATTTTTTTTGGGCGAAATAAATATTTTTTCGCCCTCAAGTTTCGTTTTTCTGCGTCGTTTAGACGCTTAGGCAGGGCGAACTTGAGGCCTGAACACAAAAATTTTCTCACCTTTTGTGCCTAAACTTTCCATACGGGAACCCGTTACCAGCAATAACTGCGGTGTGATTGTCTCGGAACAAGGAGACACACCAAAGGGAACTGAGGCACCTAGCCCACAATACGCAATACCAGTTTTGGAGAAATACCATGGCACAAGTCATTAATACCAATGTTGCATCGCTGAACTCGCAACGTAACCTGTCGACCTCGCAAGCCAGTCTGCAAACGTCGCTGCAACGTCTGTCCTCAGGTCTGCGCATTAACAGCGCCAAGGACGATGCTGCCGGTCTGGCCATTTCCGACCGTTTCAGCGCGCAGATTCGCGGCAACACCACGGCTGCGCGTAACGCCAACGACGGTATCTCGCTGGCGCAAACGGCCGAGGGTGGCTTGAGCACCGCCGGCGACCTGCTGCAGCGTATCCGTGAGCTGGCTGTTCAGTCGGCCAACGGTACCAACTCGGCATCGGACCGTCAATCGATCCAGGGCGAGGTCGCCTCGCTGTCGCAAGAGCTGGACCGCGTCGCCAACACCACCCAGTTCAACGGCCAAAACGTGCTGGACGGCTCGCTGACCTCGGCCCAGTTCCAGGTCGGTGCCAACTCGGGCCAGACCATCAACGTCGGCATCCTGTCAGCCAAGGCAACCGACATCGGCAATAACACCCTGCAAGCCGACTACGGCGACCTTGCTACGCCTAACGCAGCCGACGCTGCTGTCGGTTCCGCTACTGGCCTCAACAACGTTGCAGTAGGCACACTGGACATCACTTCCGGCAATGGTGTAGCGACCACGGTCAATGTGGCAGCCGCCGACAGCGCCAAAACAATCGCCGCCAACGTTAACGCCCTGAGCGGCAAGAGCGGCGTCACCGCCACTGCCACCACCAGCGCCACGCTGACCACCATCGCCAAGGACGGCTCGGTACAATTCAAACTGCGCGGCGACAACTCCACGGCTAGCGACCCAAATTCGGCAGCCGTGACGATTTCCGCTCAGGTCAAGAACGGTGATTTGTCATCGCTTGCGCAAGCCATCAATGCCCAAGTTGGCACCACCGGGATCACCGCGTCGATTGAATTGGATTCCACTGGCGCTAAACAACTGAAGATGACCAACAGCTCCGGCTCGGACATCCAGTTGGAAAACATTAATACCAACCCTGCTACCGGCACGGTTGATGCGCTGGCGGGTGCTTTCCTGCAAGGTGCGGACAAGCCAGGTTCCGGTGCCGCCAACACCGGCGCACAATCCGGCGCGCCTATTTCGGTCGCCTCCGGCACCACCCCGGTGGTGGTGGGTGGCCACGTGAGCTTCTCGTCGGACAGCGGCTTCACCATCAAGGATAGCGGCACCAACGTGCTGACCGGCACCGTCGGTTCGGATCTGCAATCGGTCGCCAAGATCGACGTCAGCACCGTTGACGGCGCCAACGCGGCAATGAAAACCATCGACTCGGCCCTGGCCCAAGTGGACAGCAACCGTGCAGCACTGGGTGCGATCCAGAATCGTTTCACGTCGACCATCTCGAACCTGAACACGACCACGGAAAACTTGACCGCGTCGCGTAGCCGGATTCAAGATACCGACTTTGCAGCAGAAACGGCCAACCTGACCCGCGGCCAGATCCTGCAACAAGCTGGTACCGCGATGCTGGCGCAAGCCAACTCGCTGCCGAACGGCGTGCTGTCCCTGCTGCGTTAAAATCCGGAGCAGCGGTGACCGGCTAACGGTCACGCTGATCGGGGTCCCCGGCTGATTTTTTCAGCCGGGGATTTTTCACAAAGGAACAATCATGACTATCGACACGATAGGCTCCGCCAGCACGGCGCGCCCCACCGACCGCGCGGTCGGCGGCGACGCCACGCCGGCCAGCGGCGCTACGCGCGCCCCGGCCGCCCCCGTCGAGACTGCCAACGCGGTCAAGGCCCCTGAAGCCTTGCCGAGCGAACAGCAAGTCAGCGATGCGCTATCCAAGTTGAACAAGACGCCGCAGGCGCAAGCCAACAACCTGGAGTTTTCGGTCGACCAGGACACCAAGCGCACGGTGGTCAAGGTGATCGACCAGAACACCAAGGAAGTTGTGCGCCAGTTTCCCACCAAGGAAGCACTGGCGATCGCCAAGGCGCTCGACGAGGAAAACAAAGGTAGTCCCGGCCTGTTGATCGACCAGACCGCCTGAAACGGCGCGCACCACCCGGTGCGCGCCGTTTTTTTCTCATCTGTGGCATCCTGTTCCGGGAGCGCCTGCCTGCCAGTGTCGCGGCCCTCCGCGCCGGGTTTTTACCCGCTTTTACAGCTTGCGCCAAACAAGCCGGTATTTCCCCCTCTCAAGTCCGGTTTGATTTTGCCGATATCAGCTTATATTATTGCTTTACTTAGGAGCGCATTGTGGGCATCTCATCACCCGGCATCGGTTCCGGTCTCAACGTCAATGACATCGTCAGCAAACTGATGGCCGTAGAGTCGGCGCCGCTGACCGATTTCGACAAGAAGACCGCCAGCTTCCAGGCCCAGATCTCGGCCTTTGGCGCCATGTCCAGCGCGCTCGGCAATTTCCAAAGTACGCTGACCAGCCTGAGTTCCCTATCGAGTTTTCAGTCCTTGACCACCACCCCGGCCGACTCGACCGTGGTGACCGCCACCACCACCAGCGATGCCCAGGCCGGCAATTACCGGATCAACGTCACCCAACTGGCGCAGGCGCAAACGCTGGCCTCGGGCGGCTACAAGAGCAGCACCGCGACCATCGGCACCGGCGCCAAGACCACCATCAGCTTTGCGCTGGGCACAGTGACCAACAGCGAATTCGGCGTGGCCGGCACGGCGCTGGCCAACAGCATCCGCACCAGCGGCCTGACGGCTGGTTCGGTCAGCATCAACGGCACCACCATCGTCACCAACAACAGCACCCGCAGCGCGCGCGCGCTGGCCGACGCCATCAATGACAAGACCACCACCACCGGGGTCTCGGCCAAGGCGTCGCCCGCCACTACCGACAAGACGCTGTTCAGCAGCTTCGGCGACATCGACACCGGCAGCGGCGGCAGCTATACGCTGTCGGTCGGCGGGGTCGATATCGCCGTGCAAGGCGCCAACGTGGCCGGCGGTGCCGGCGTCACCGCCGCCTCGCTGGATGCCGCGCTGAGCGGCGACACCGCGATTTCGCGCGCCCTGGCCGATGCCAACATCACCGTCACCGGCACCGCCGCCGGCGGCGACCTGCAATTCAGCAACGCCGACGGCAGCAACGTCGCGCTGACCGAAACTGTCACCGGCAGCGTCACCGGCGGCATCGGCAACAGCGGCACCGCCAACATCGGCTCCAGCACCACCGCCGTCGGCACCATCACGCTGGTGTCGGCCGACGGCAGCCCGATCACCGTAGGCGGCAGCAACCCAGCCGCAGCCGGCTTGACGGCCGGGGTCGGCGGCAATTACCTGAACGCCGACTTTGCCGCCGACTCGACCCGCACCGCCGGCAACATTGTCATCGACAGCACCAATAACACGCTGCAAGGCATCATGGATGCCATCAACAAGGGCAACTTCGGCGTCACCGCCTCGATCGTTTCGGACGGCAGCACCGGCACCGGCGCCACTCCCAACCACCTGGTGCTGACCTCGAGCGCCACCGGCGCCAGCTCGACCATGAAGATTTCGCTGGCCGGCTCCGGCGGCGCGCCGGCCGATCCAGCCCTGGTCAGCCTGCTAGGCTACGACCCGGGCGGCGACCAGAACCTGAGCCAGAAGGCGGCGGCGGCTGACACCCTGGCCACCGTCAACGGCATTGCCGTGACCAGCAGCGGCACCAGCATCAGCGGCGCGGTGACCGGCGTCACCTTCAACGCGCTCAAGGTCGGCAGCACCAGCGTGGCGGTGGCCAAGGATTCGTCGACGCTGACCAATTCAGTCAACTCCTTCGTCAAGGCTTACAACGATCTCAACACGCAGCTGGCGGCACTCGGTTCTTACGACGCCACCACCAAGGCCTCCGGTCCGCTGCTGGGCGACAGCACGCTGCGCAATCTGCAATCGTCGGTGCGCGCCACGCTCAGCAGCGCCATTTCCGGCCTGCAAAGCACCAGCCTGACCAATCTGTCGCAGATCGGCGTGTCGTTCCAGAAGGACGGTTCGCTGGCGGTCGACAACGCCAAGCTGCAAAAAGCCATCACCACCAACTTTAACGACATCGCCGGCCTGTTTGCGGCGGTCGGCCGCGGCACCGACCCGGACGTGACGTTCAGCACGTCGTCGAGCAAGACCCAGGCCGGCAACTACGCCATCAACATCACCCAGCTGGCCACCCAGGGCACCTTGCAGGGCAACAAGCCGCTGCCGGCCGAGACCACCATCGACCAGGACACCACCTGGACCGTGACGCTGAACGACACCACCCCGGCGACGCTGGCCAACACCGCCACCGTGACGCTGCCGGCCGGCACCTACAACCCCAGCCAGCTGGCGACGCTGCTGCAGTCGACCATCAACGGCGTCAGCGCGTTCTCCAACGCCGGCTCGTCGGTCACCGCCACGCTGGGCGACGACGGCTCGCTGAAGCTGCAATCGGCGGCCTACGGCTCGGCCTCCAACCTGAAGATCACCAGCGCCACCGGCACCGACCCCTCGGCCATCTTCGGCACCGGCGCCTCGGTCGACGGCGTCGATGTCGCCGGCACCATCGGCGGTTACAGCGCCACCGGCAAGGGCCAGACGCTGACCGGTTCCGCCGGCGGCCCGGTCGACGGCCTGAAACTGACTGTCAAGGGCGACACCACCGGCGCGCGCGGCACCTTCGGCTTCTCGCAGGGCTACGCCTACATGCTCAACACGCTGTCGGCCGGCTACCTGGGCAGCACCGGCACCATCACCAGCCGCACCAAGGGGCTGAATGCGTCGGTGACCGACATCGCCACCCAGCGCGCCAGCTTTGCCTCTCGCCTGACCGATATCGAAAAACGCTACCGCGCGCAATATACGGCGCTCGACACCGCAGTCGCCAGCATGAACAGTACCCAGCAGTTCCTGACCCAACAACTGGCGCAGCTGGCTGCCAACACCTAAGCACGACCGCCCTGATAAGGAGTAATACGTATGTTCGGATCTCGACAAACTGGCGTCAACGCCTATGCCAAAATCGGCATGGAAACCGGTGTCCTGGCCGCCAGTCCCCACAAGCTGATCGTGATGTTGTTTGACGGCGCGTTGACCGCGCTCAACGACGCAGCGGCCGGGATCAAAAACAGCGATATCAGCCAGAAAGGCAAGTCGCTATCGAAGGCGATCATGATCATCGACAGCGGCCTGCGCGCCGCGCTCGACAAGAAAGCCGGCGGTGAAATCGCCGAAAGCCTGGATGCGCTGTACGAATACATGAGCAACCGGCTGCTGGCCGCCAACGTCAGCAGCGACCTCGGCATGGTCGAGGAAGTGCAGCGATTGCTGATCGAGTTGCGCGACGCCTGGAACGCCATCGCCGACACCCCTGCCGCCAGCGGCATTCCCCAACCTAACCTCGCGAGCGCCTGATTTATGATGACGATTCAAGACGTGCTATCCGTGTACGCCGCCATGGCCGACCTGACCGAACAAATGGTGCAGGCCGCCACGCGCAGCGACTGGGATGCCCTGATCCTGCTGGAACAGCGCTGCGCCGCCCATGCACAAGCGCTGCGCGAGCAGGAAACGCTGCAACCGATGCGCGGCGCCGACCGTGAGCGCAAGATCGAACTCATCCGCCAGATGCTGAACGCCGACCGCCAGATCCGCGACCTGACCATGCCGTGGATGGCCCAGTTGTCCAAGCTGATCAACTCCACCGGCACGGAACGGCGCGTCGTCAACGCCTACGGTAGCGTCTAACGCAGGCGCGCGCCATGTTGCCGCGCCTGGACGCCGCTCTCCCGCCGGTTACACCGGCTGACGGCGCTGGCGGCGGCGCGGCGGTTGGCGACAGCCGCCAGGCGGCCTTCCAGCGCGCGCTGCAAAATCTGGTCGGACAGACCGTCAGCGCCGAGGTCATGTCCAAGATGAAGGACGGCAGCTACCTGGTCAAGGTGGCCGACAACACCGTCCGCATGACGCTGCCGGGCGACACCCAGATCGGCAGCAATGTCTCGCTGACCGTGCTCAGCGCTCAGCCGCGTCCCACCTTCCAGCTCGGTAACACCACACCCGGCGCCACGCCGACCGTGGTCACTGCCGACGGCAGCGCCGCCGAGGGCGGCGAACCGGCCGCCACCCTGCCCTCGCAAGGCGCGGCCGTGTATGTGCCGGGCGGCGGCAAACCGGCC
>NZ_WWCT01000038.1 GCF_009857605.1 Duganella levis
GGCGTCGTCGTGGCGGGGCGCGTCCCCGTCGCAGCAGGCGCGGTCGCCGTTGCAGCGGCAGGCGTCACGCCTGGCGTGGTGGCGTCGGCGGCGGGAGCAGCAGGTTTCGGTGGCGGCGGCATGACCGGGAACAGTCCTGCCGCGCCGTTTGGCGTCGGCGTGGCCGCAGCGGCGCCGGTAGCACCGGCAGCGGCCGGCTGGCCCTCGCCCTCTTTCGGCGCATCCTTGATCGGCGCCATCTTGTTATTGTGTTTGCGCGGTGCGCGCTCCGCTTCTTCCGGCGGACGCGCAGGCATGTCCGGCGTCGACATCAGAATCAGCAGCTGCGTATTATTGGTGATGCCGGCCAGCGGCTGGCAGATCACGCCGCCGAACGAACCGCCGGCGCTGTTCTCCACCTGCGTCACGCGCGCCACCGCCAGCCCGGCCGGATACACGCCGTCCAGGCCCGAAGTAACCACAACATCGCCCACCTGGATATCCGCATTCGGCGCGGTAAACCGCAGCTCCAGATTGCCCGACTTGCCGCGTCCATAAGCCACGGAGCGCAAGCCATTGCGCAGCAGCTGTACCGGAATCGCCTGCTCCTTATCGGACAGCAGCGTCACTTCCGAAGTAAAAGGGAACACGCGTGTGACCTGACCGACCACGCCCTGGTTGTCGATCACCGGCAGGCCAAGCACCACATCATGATGGGTACCGCGATCGAGAATGATCTTGCGGCTATTGGCGTCGCGGGCGTCGTACAGCACCTCGGCCAGTTGCGACTTGACCGGCAGGCGCTCACGCGCGTCCATCAGCTTTCGCAGCTGGGTATTTTCCGCCGACTGCAGGCGCGCCTGCTGCAAGGCCTGCGAATTGACGATCTGCTGCGTCTTCAACTCGCGTACCTGCTTTTCCAGCGACGACAGGGTAGAGAAATAATCACCGACGCCGTAGATGGCGTCGCGCGGCAGCAAGGCCACCTTCTGTACCGGCGACAGGACCGCGCCGGCATAGTAACGCACCGTTTCCAGACTGCGCATGTGCGAGTCGACCAGCAGCAGTGCAATCGATATGCACGCGAACACCGTCATCTTGACCCGCGCCGAAGCGCCTTGCTTGAAAAGTGGCGGAGGACTGTATTCCATGACTTCCAAATAATCCGGCGCGCGCGCGCCAACGAGACTGTCAACTCACCGTAAAGCACCGGGGCCGCTTTGTAGCGGCCCCGTTTTATTCAGATCATTCGTAGGAGAAGATCGAGCCCAGTTGGTCCATGCGCTCCAGCGCCATGCCCGAACCGCGCACCACGCAGGTCAGCGGATCTTCCGCCACCAGCACCGGCAGACCGGTTTCTTCCATCAGCAGGCGATCCAGATCGCGCAGCAGCGCGCCACCACCGGTCAGCATCATGCCTTTTTCGGCGATGTCGGCGCCCAGTTCCGGCGGGGTCTGTTCCAGCGCGTTCTTCACGGCCGACACGATGTTGTTCAGCGGGTCAGTCAGCGCTTCCAGGATCTCGTTGGACGAAATCGTGAACGAACGCGGAATGCCTTCGGACAGGTTGCGGCCCTTGACTTCCATTTCCTTGACTTCCGAACCCGGGAAGGCCGAACCGATGGCCTTCTTGATCGCTTCCGCGGTCTGTTCGCCGATCAGCATGCCGTAGTTGCGGCGGATGTAGTTGACGATGGCTTCGTCGAACTTGTCGCCGCCCACGCGCACCGAACCTTTGTAGACCATGCCGCCCAGCGAGATGATGCCCACTTCGGTGGTGCCGCCGCCGATGTCGACCACCATCGAGCCGGTCGCGTCCGAGACTGGCAGGCCAGCGCCTATTGCGGCGGCCATCGGCTCTTCGATCAGGTACACCTGCGAGGCGCCGGCGCCCAGCGCCGATTCGCGGATCGCGCGGCGCTCAACCTGGGTCGAGCCGCACGGCACGCAAATGATGATGCGTGGCGAAGGACGGAAGAATTTGGAGTCGTGCACCATGCGGATGAACTGCTTGAGCATCTGTTCGGTGACGGTGAAGTCGGCGATCACGCCGTCTTTCATCGGGCGGATCGCCTCGATATTGCCAGGCACCTTGCCCAGCATTTGTTTTGCTTCTTTACCAACTGCCTGGATCGTTTTCTTGCCGTTTGGGCCGCCTTCCTGGCGGATGGCGACGACCGAAGGTTCATCAAGGACGATGCCTTGGCCGCGAACGTAGATCAGGGTATTGGCCGTGCCCAAGTCAATGGCCAGGTCGGAGGAAATGTAACGACGTAAAAAACCAAACATTAAAGTGTCCTGTGGCGCTACCGGTGTGCGCGTAATCCGTTAAGTAAAAAATTCTGTCCGAAATGCGGCGGCAGCAATCATTCAGCGCCGACAACGCATCAACCCGCCATTCTACCTTATAATTTGACTGCGATTTATCCAAAATCCACCCAAAAGTGTGGTGCCCGAGGCCGCGAAATAGGCGGCATTCGCCGGTGGTTGCCGGCGAATAGGCAGAATTTCAAGTTTTTTATCAATATCACAATTAACCGCGCCATGTCCCTGACCCTATCCGACGTAACCCGCATTGCCAAACTGGCCCAACTTGAGATGAGCGAAGCGCAAAGCGCCACCGCGCTGGAGCAGCTGAACGGCATCTTTGCGCTGGCCGAACAGATGCAGGCGGTCGACACCGACGGCGTCGCGCCGCTGAGCCATCCGCTGGCCGCCCACATGAACAACATCGCGCTGCGCCTGCGCGACGACGTCGCCAACGAACCAAATCGCCGCGACGCCTATCAAACTGTCGCGCCCAAGACCCAGGACGGCCTGTACCTGGTGCCGAAAGTGATCGACTAAGTACGTCGTTCCCGCGAAAGCGGGAATCCATGCTGAGCCAGCGTTCTATGGGTCCCCGCTTCCGCGAGGACGACGCTGTAACGAATGAACTGAAACGCCATGCACACCAAAACCATTAAAGAGCTGTCCGCCCTCCTGCAAAGCAAAGCGGTGTCCGCCACCGAAGTGGCCACCCACTTCCTCGACCGCATCGAGCAGAGCGACCTGAACGCCTTCCTGCACGTCGACCGCGCGCTGACCCTGGCGCAAGCAGCCGACGCCGACGCCCGCATCGCCGCCGGCACCGCCACCCCGCTGACTGGCGTGCCGATCGCCCACAAGGATATCTTCGTCACCACCGGCTGGCGCTCGACCGCCGGCTCCAAGATGCTGGCCAATTACGTCAGCCCATTCGACGCCACCGTGGTGGAGAAGTTCCGCGCGGCCGGCATGGTCACGCTGGGCAAGCTGAATTGCGACGAATTTGCCATGGGCTCGGCCAATGAAAACTCGGCCTTCGGCGCGGTGAAAAATCCGTGGGATAAAACTGCCGTGCCGGGCGGCTCGTCGGGCGGCTCGGCCGCCGCCGTGGCCGCGCGCCTGGCGCCGGGCGTCACCGGCACCGACACCGGCGGCTCGATCCGCCAGCCGGCCGCCTTCTGCGGCATCACCGGCATCAAGCCGACCTACGGCCGCGTGTCGCGCTTCGGCATGATCGCCTTCGCCTCGTCGCTGGACCAGGGCGGCCCGATGGCGCAAACCGCCGAAGACTGCGCGCTGCTGCTGAACGCCATGGCCGGCTTCGACGAGCGCGATTCGACCTCGCTGACGCCGGAACTGGGCGGCGTGGACGAAGACTTCACCCGTGAACTGGGCCAGCCGCTGACCGGCCTGCGCATCGGCGTGCCGAAGGAGTACTTCGGCGAAGGCCTGGCCAAGGACGTGGAAGACGCCGTGCGCGCCGGGCTGGCCAAGTACGTGGAATTGGGCGCGACGCTGGTTGACATTTCGCTGCCGAATACCGCGCTGTCGATTCCGGCCTACTACATGATCGCGCCGGCCGAAGCCTCGTCCAACCTGTCGCGCTTTGACGGTGTGCGTTTCGGCCACCGCGCCGACGGCTACAAAGACCTGGCCGACATGTACCGCAAGACCCGCGCCGAAGGCTTTGGCGCCGAAGTCAAACGCCGCATCATGGTCGGCACCTATGTGCTGTGCCACGGCTACTACGACGCCTACTACCTGAAGGCGCAAAAGATCCGCCGCCTGATCGCGCAGGATTTCGAAAAGGTGCTGAACGGCCCGGACGCCGTCTGCGACGTCATCATGGGACCCGTGGCGCCAACCGTGGCCTGGGACCTGGGCGACAAGTCCGACGATCCGGTAGCCGCCTACCTGGCCGACATCTACACGCTGTCGACCAGCCTGGCCGGTCTGCCTGGCATGTCGATCCCGGTCGGCTTCGGCGCCAAGGATCGCCCGGTCGGCCTGCAAATCATCGGCAAGCACTTTGGTGAAGCCAAGCTGCTGAACGTGGCCCACGCCTACCAGCAAGCCACCGATTGGCACACCCGCGCTCCGGCCGGCATTTAAGAACACGAATAGCGAGAATCATATGGAATGGGAAGTCGTCATCGGTATTGAGAACCACGTGCAGCTCACTACCGCATCAAAAATCTTCAGCGGCTCGCCGACCACGTTCGGCGCCGAGCCGAACACGCAAGCCAGCCCGGTCGACCTGGCGCTGCCTGGCGTGCTGCCGGTCATGAACAAGCAGGCGGTGGATCGCGCGATCCGCTTCGGCCTGGCGGTTGGCGCCAAGATCGCGCCGGCCTCGATCTTCGCCCGCAAAAACTACTTCTACCCGGACCTGCCGAAGGGCTATCAGATCAGCCAATTCGAAGACCCGGTGGTCATCGGCGGCGCGGTCACCTTCGGCTACGAGAAGGACGGCGAATTCGTCACCAAGACCGTCAACCTGACGCGCGCGCACCTGGAAGAAGACGCCGGCAAATCGCTGCACGAAGACTATGCCGGCATGTCGGGCATCGACCTGAATCGCGCCGGCACGCCGCTGCTGGAAATCGTCTCCGAGCCGGAACTGCGCAGCGCCGCCGAAGCAGTCGCCTACTGCAAGGCGCTGCATTCGCTGGTGATGTGGCTGGGCGTCTGCGACGGCAATATGCAGGAAGGCTCGTTCCGCTGCGATATCAACGTCTCCGTGCGTCCGAAAGGCCAGACCGAATTCGGCACCCGCTGCGAAATCAAAAACCTGAACTCGTTCCGCTTCATCGAAGAAGCCGTGCACGTGGAAGTGCGCCGCCAGATCGAGCTGATTGAAGACGGCGGCAAAGTGGTGCAAGCCACCCGCCTGTACGATCCGGACCGCAAAGAGACGCGCGAAATGCGCAGCAAGGAAGACGCCCAGGATTACCGTTACTTCCCGGACCCGGACCTGCCGCCGCTGGTCATCTCCAACGCCTGGATCGAACAAGTTAAAGGCGCGATGCCGGAACTGCCGGCCGCCATGCGCGCGCGCTTCGTCAGCGAATACGCCCTGTCGGAATATGACTCGCTGGTGCTGACCCAGTCGAAAGCCATGGCCACTTACTTCGTCGCCGTAGTGGACGCCGCCGGCAAGGACAACGCCAAAGCCGCCGCCAACTGGCTGATGGGCGACGTTGCCTCGACCGTGAACCGCGAAGGCGTGGACATCGCCGATGCACCGGTCAAGCCGGCGCAATTGGCGCTGATGCTGAAGCGGATCGCCGACGGCACCATCAACAACAAGACCGCCAAGGAACTGTTTGGCGATATGTGGGCCGCCAAGTCGGACGACGACAATCTGGTCGACGCGCTGATCGAATCGAAAGGCCTGAAGCAGATCTCCGACACCGGCGCGTTGGAAGCCATCGTCGACGAGGTACTGGCCAACAATGCCAAGTCGGTCGAGCAGTACCGCGCTGGTAAGGAAGCGGCGATCAACGCGCTGATTGGCCAGGCGATGAAAGCCTCGCGCGGCAAAGCCAACCCGGCACAATTGACCGAACTGCTGAAGGCCAAGCTGGCTGGTTAAGCGACACGCCTTCAAAAAATCCCCACCAGGCCTCGGTCTCGTGGGGATTTTTTTCGTGGATTTACATCGTCGCAGCAGCGCGCCGCAACGCGACAGGCGCATAATGGCAGCATGCGCATTCCCCTACTCCTGCTGCTGATCGCCGGCGCCGCCATGGCCGATCCGGTGGACATCGACAAACTCAAAAAAGATCTGGGCAAGATCGACCGCGAACTGCGCGACGCGCCAGCGGTGCCGGACTTCGGCAATGACAAGCCTTTCGGCCGCGTGATCACCGAAATTTCCGACGCCTACATCGGCACCGGCGAGGACTCGCGCGGCGTCTACGAATCGCCGGACGGCACCACCTACTACACCGAAACCATCCGCGGCAAAACCTCCTGCTCGATGACCGGCGCCGTCGGCAACCCCGCCGGCAAAAGCGGTGGTGCCAGCAAGATCGACTGCCCCTCCTCGATGGCCAATTTCAAGAAGTATTGATACAGATCAGTCAGATCCCAGTGCACGCTTGGTAAGGCAGCTTGCCGGGAACAGAATGAGCGGTAGCCCAACAGGAGGCTTTCGTGCTGACGATTTCCGATCTGGAAGAAATATCCGCCGCCCGTTTGCAGGACGCGCAGGTACTTTGCGCCGCCGGCCGTTTTGACGGCGCATATTACCTTGCAGGATACTCCGTGGAGCTGGCCCTCAAATCCCGGATTTGCAAAACCTTGAACTGGATGGATTTTCCAGCGACCAACAAAGAATTTGAACGTTTTCGCTCATTCAAGGTCCATGATCTTGAGGTGTTGCTGAAATTGAGCGGACTGGAGGCCACCGTCAAAGACAAGCAACTTGCGGAATGGGGAACCGTCAAAGCCTGGCAGCCCGAAGTGCGCTACCGCCAGGTCGGCTTTGCCGATGAGATTGCCACAACCGCCATGCTGGATGCCGTCTTGTCCCTGATGAGGGAGCTATGAAAAATTTTGTTGAAAAAATGAAGCAAATTGAATTGGAAATTTCAAATGAGCATGGGCCATTTGAATTGTTTGCGCTGTTTCGTCCAGATACCACGCTCAGGTTGTGGGATGTGCTCGTCTCAGCAAAATGGATGGGGCGGAATGATCTGGACTCCATGCGCATCGTCGCGAAGCCCATGAACAAAGCATTTGCTGCACAGGAAATCGTTCAGTTCTCAGGGATTGTGATTATCCCCGCCGATGACGAAGGCTTACGGAAATTCCAGGCCGAAGTACAGATCGAGCACGGCCTCAGGGAATTCCGCAACGTCACCTTCTTCGACGTGCCTATCTTGCACGCCTACGTCATCACATCGCACAATACCTCGCCAGCAAACGCTTGCGCTTGACTTGGAGCGCGCTCTAACTTTTAGGATGTCCCCATGGAATCACATCTCAGCATCGACGAAGTTGCCAAACGCACCGGCCTGACAGCCTACACGCTGCGCTACTACGAGCGTATCGGCCTGATCGCACCGGTCACCCGCGCGGCCGGCGGCCAGCGGCGTTACGCAGCGTCCGACATGGACTGGATTGCCTTCCTGCTGCGGCTGCGAACGACGCATATGCCAATCGGCAAAATGCAGACCTTCGCCCATCTCCGCGGCGTCGGGGACGCCACCGTGCCGGCCCGTCGCAAACTGTTGGAAGAGCACCTGAGCGAGGTGCTCGCCGACATCGAAGCGATGCGCCAATCTGCGCAAGCCTTGCAGGAAAAGATCGCGCATTACCACAGGCTGGAACAATCCCAGGCGTCGCATTCACCCTCTGATACTGAAGGAAATGCTGATGAATACCTCCAACCAACGCTACCAGCGCGGCCTCGAAAAATTGCGTGAGATCGACGGCGATGCCGGCCAGCGCGTGATCGACAGCCTGCAAGACATCGCGCCTGATTTCGCCCGCTACCTGATCGAATTCCCGTTTGGCGATATCTATGCCCGCCCCGGCCTCGATCTGAAAAGCCGGGAAATTGCCGTTGTCGCCGCACTAACCGCCATGGGCAACGCCGCGCCGCAACTCAAGGTGCACCTGCAGGCCGCGCTGAATGTCGGCGTCAGCCGCGAAGAAATCGTCGAAACCATCATGCAGATGGCGGTCTACGCCGGCTTCCCCGCCGCTCTCAACGGATTGGCGGCCGCGCGCGAGGTATTCGCCCAAAATTAAAGTATACATTGTTGTCTAGAACGGCTAATCTACGATCATTGATCGATCTGGAGAAGCCATGAGCATCCCGAAACCTACCGCCGGCGAGCTGGAATTGCTGCAAGCTTTGTGGCCGCTCGGCGCGGCCACTGCCAAGCAAGTGCACGAGGCTATGTTGGCCGACAAGCCGGACCTGGCCTACGGCACCGTACTGCGCCTGATGCAGATCATGCACACCAAGGGTATCCTGACCCGCGACGAAAGCCAGCGTTCCCACATCTACGCGCCAGCCCAGGCGCAGGACACACTGCAAAGCAGCCTGCTCAAGGACCTGATGCAGAAAGCCTTCGCCGGCTCGGCCAAGGCGCTGGTGCTGGCCGCGCTGCGCAGCGGCATCTCCAAAAAGGAGCGCGACGAGATCGAAAAAATGTTGAAGGACTCGGACAAATGAGCGCCTTCATCCTCGCCCTCGGCCTGACGCTGATGCACTTCCTGTGGCAAGGCCTGCTGATCGGCGGCGCCACCGCCATCGTTCTCACGCTGCTGCGCAACAGCCGCGCCGAATACCGCTACCTGGTTGGCTGCTGCGCGCTTCTGACCTGTTTCGGCTGGCCAGCGCTGGACCTGTGGCAGCGCCTGAGCGGCGACGCCGCGCCGGCCAGCGCCAGCTTCCAGGGCCTGCAATGGGCCACCGGCATCGCCAGCGAAGAAACCTGGTTCGACCTGCATACCTCGGTACGCGGCATCGTCAGCCTGTGGGCGCTGTGCGCCGCCGTGCTGGCGCTGCGCATGGCCACCGGCCTGCTGTGGATCGACCGCGCCAGCCGCCAGCCCGGCAACCATCCGGAGCAACACCGCTGGGAAGCCGAACTGGCGCGCATGGCGCAGCGCTTCGGCATCCACCGCGCGATCGGCCTGCGCGTGGTCGACACGCTGGCCAGCCCGATCACCGCCGGCTGGTGGCGGCCGGTGGTGCTGGTGCCGGCGGCGCTGATCAGCGGCATGCCGCCCGACCTGCTGCAAGCCTTGCTGGCGCACGAAATGGCGCACATCAAGCGTCACGATTACCTGATTAACCTGCTGCAGAACGTGATCGAAACGCTGCTGTTCTACCATCCGGCCGTCTGGTGGATTTCACGCAGCATCCGGATCGAACGCGAACTGATTGCAGACGATGTCGCTGCAAGGCAGCTGGGCGAACCGCGGCGCCTGGCCCTTGCCTTATCGGAACTGGAGCGGCTCCGGTTCTCCCATCATCAACTGGCCCAAGCGGCCAATGGAGGAGATTTAGTCATGCGTATTCAACACCTGCTGCGCCCTGCCCCGCAATCCCTGAACTGGAAAACCGCGCTCGCCATGCTGGGCGTGGCCGTGGCCTGCGTGTCGGTTTATGCAGAGGCCACGGCCGCCGACAAGAGCGCATCGAGCGACCGTTCGGCAGTAGTCGATTTCAAGACCTGCGCCAAGCCAATCTGGCCGGCAGAGGCGCTAACCGCCGAACATACCGGCACCGTTCAGCTGAACTTCCTGGTCGGCACCAACGGCAAGGTCAAAGAGTCCAAGGTTAACCGCTCCAGCGGCCATGCTGACCTGGATGAAGCGGCTCGCAGCGGCATCGAAAAATGCCAGTTCCGCCCGGCGATTAAGGGCGGCAAGGCGATTGAGAAGTGGCAGATGATGCAGTACGTCTGGACTCTGGATTAAGCTCACATCCCCTTGAACCGGTGCTGAAAGCGCTGGCTCACCGGCAACCGGGATGGATGGCCGCGCAGGTTGAGCCACACCGCGCCGTCGGCATCCCGGCTCACCGCCGCAATGCGCTTGACCGCCACCACGTAACCGCGGTGGATCTGCCAGAAGCCGGCGTCTTCCAGCTGCTCGGCCAACTCCTTGAGCGGCGTGCGCAGATGCGCTTCCATCTGGTCGGTCACCACGCGCGTGTGTTTGAATTCCGAGCCGAAGTAAATCACCTCGCTTAAATCGATGAAGTGGATGGTGTTGCCGACGCTGGCCTGTAACCACGCCGGCGGCGCCTTCTTCGGCGCCAGCTGCTGCACCAGCCGCGCCAGATCCGGCGGCGGTGTGCCGAGCCGCGCGCGCAGTCGCTCGATGGCGCGCGCCAGCCGCACCGCGTCAACAGGCTTGAGCAGATAATCGACCGCACCTTCGTCAAACGCCGCCAGCGCATGCTCCTGGTAGGCGCTGACAAATACCACGTGAATGCGTGAACCAAACGTGCGCGCCACTTCCAGCCCGCTCAGACCCGGCATGCGGATATCGAGGAAGGCGATGTCCGGCGCCAGTTCGCGCGCCATGTGCAAGGCTTGCACGCCATCGTTCGCCACGCCCACCACTTGCGCCTCCGGCCACAACGCGGCCAGCGTGGCGCGCAACTCGGCCTGCAACAGCGGCTCGTCGTCAGCAATCAGGATGCGCGGCGCCGTCATGCAGCCACCGGCAAGGTCAGTTCGGCGGCGGTCCAGCCGTCCGCGCCCATGCTCAGGCGCAGGCTGGCGGCCGGGCCATACAGCGCTTCCAGCCGTTGGCGCACATTGCGCAGGCCAACGCCGCTGCCCAGCACCGCCTGGCCGTTGCCGACGCCGGCGCCGTTGTCCCGCACCGCGACCGTCACACCGCCAGCCGTGCGCTGCGCCAGCACGGTGACGGTGACTGCGCCGGCATGCGGTTCGACGCCGTGCTGCACGGCGTTTTCCACCAGCGGCATCAGCATCAGCGGCGGCAGCGCCAGGTCGCGCACGTCGTCGGCGCAGGCGATCTGCACGCTCAGGCGGTCGCCGTAGCGGATCGCCATCAGTTCCAGATAGTGGCCGGCCAGTTCGCATTCGCGGCCCAGCGTCGACATCGGGCTGCGCAAGTCAGGCAAGGCGCTGCGCAGGTAGGCGATCAGGTGGTCCAGCATATCGACCGCGCGGTCCGGATCGTGGCGCACCAGGTAACGCGTGTTGGCCAGCGTGTTGTACAAAAAGTGCGGTTCGATCTGCGCCTGCAAGGCCTTCAGGTCCGACGCCAGCGCTGCCTGCGACAACTGGGCGATATGCAAAGTGCGCGCGCGATGCTGCGCCATCCACAGTGGCAGCACCAGGAGCAGCAGCGCCAGCAGCGCTTCCATCGCCATGGCCTGCAACTCGTTCAGCGGATCGATGCCTATCCACGACAGGCCAAGGCGATAGATCCCCCCAGCCGCCATCACGCCGGCGGGCAGCAGAAAAAATAGCGCGGCCCACAAGGCGGTCCAGGAGCGGGCGGCGCGCTGCTGCTGCATCAGCAACAGCAGCGCCGCACTCGCGCCCAAGGGCAGCAGCAAGGCGGCAAACAGCGCCAGCCAGGTGTATGCGCGCAGCGCCACTGCGAGCAGCGCCATGGCCGCGACCAACGCCGCGCTCAACGCAAACTGGCGGCGCGAACTGGCGGCCACGCGCACCAGCGCCTGCGAGGCGCCGTCCATGTCTGCGCTATGCCACGCCATCATAAGGTCGGTTTCTCCGGTAGCTTGGCATACGGCATAACATCCACCGGCACGTCTTTGCTGACCACTTCAAACGACAACTCATCGATCCACACCTGGCCGCTGCCGGCGTTGTTGACGCCAAAGGCGATAGTGGTGCCATCGGCCGGCACATCCAGCGTCACACTGCGCATCTGCCACGACGAGGTGCCGCGGATCGGCTGATCGCTGCTGTTGTAGAACGCCGCGTGCGAGCGCTGCTCCGCCTGCACCTGCATCCACAGGCCGGCCCAGTTGCTGACGTTGCGGGTCTTGACCATGGCACGGAAACGCACCCGCTGGCCAAGGTAGCGCTGCGCGGAAATCACCTGCATCAACGAGCCATAACCCTTGTCCTCGCCCTGTGCGTAGCGCAGGAACTTGGCGCCCTTGCCGCTGCTGGTTTCCACATTGTCGATACCGGCTTCGTAGGACGTCGCATGGTCTCCAGAAATGAACCACGGCGGCGGCAGCTTGCCGACCGATTCCGCCGCCACCACCCACAGCGAGGTCGCCGCCAGCGCGGCGGCAATGACGTGTAATGGCTTCATAGCGATGGCGTGTCCGAAGCTGGGAGGCGGCCCGGCAGGCGATCGACAGGCACATCCTGGCCGACCACCTCCAGCGATAATTGATCGATCCAGACCTGGCCCCGGCCGCCATCGATGACGCCGATATTCAGCGTGGCGGCATCGTCCGGGATGTCCAGCGTCACGCTGCGCAACTGCCAGTCATTGGTGCCGGCAATAGGCTTGTCCTGGCTGTTATAAAACGCCGCCGCGCGATGCTCATTGGGACGGAGGGAACTCATCCACAGGCCGGCCCACTGGGTCACATCACGCGTCTTGATCATCGCCTGGAAGCGTACCCGCTTGCCTTGGTAGGCTTTAGCCGAGATCGTCTGCATCAACGTACCGAAGGTTGAGGCATCGCCGTCCACGTAGCGGATGAAGCGTGCCGGCTGGCCGCTGACGGTTTCGGCGCTGTCCACGCCAATCTGGTACGACTTGGCGCTGCTGCCGCTCAGGTACCAGTTTTCCAGTGGGTTAGCGGCGGCGGCCAGACCGGCAGCGGCCAGCAGCACAGCGATCAGCAAGGGGCGTTTCATTGTTAGTCTCCAAGGGCATGACGGATTGTCATGCAGCTACTGTGCCCTGTCCAGTGCCGGCGCGGGGCGGCATGCGACAAGCGCGGCCGAATGCCGACAAAGGCCGCTGCGGCCGGATTAACGGTCGATCCACGCCAGGATGTCGGCGTAGATCTGCTCGCGATTGAGCTCGTTGAAGTTTTCGTGGAAGTTGCGCGGGTGGCGCTGATAGGTCAGCAAATGCGCCGGCACCGATTGCAGCATGGCCTCGGCAGCATCGGCATCGGCCAGGTGATCGTCGCCGGCCACCACCGCAAACAGCGGCTGCGTCCAGCCCGGCATGCGCGCGGCCAGCCCCTGCTGGGCGGTGGTCAGCGCGTTGCCGAAGCGGACCGTGATTTCGGTGGCGCGCACGCCGTCGCGTTCATCGTCGTAATGGCGGGCGGTGATGGCGCTGTCGTGGGTCAGCAAGTGGGTCAGCGAGGCCAGCGGCACTTTCATGCGCGGCGCCAGCGCGCCCAGCACGCCGGCCAGCGCCAGCAGCAGCGGCGACACCTTGATCGCATTCACGTAATACGGCGAGGACAGGATGACGCCTTTGATGGCGGCATCGTCGCGGAAATGGCCCAGTGCCAGATGGGTGGCGATCAGCGCCCCCATCGAGTGACCCATCACATAGATCGGCAAGCCCGGATACTGCTGCTTGACCCAGGCCAGGAACAGCACGCTATCGTCGAGGAATACCTGGAAGCCGGGAATGTCGACCCGGCGCGCGTCGTGATGGCCGCACAGGTCGTAGGCCACGGTGGCGATGCTCTGCTGGCGGAACCAGCGCGCCGGCGTGCAATAGTCGCCGCCGTGCGCCATGCCGCCGTGGATCGCCAGGATCACCGCGCGCGGCGCCACCGGTTCCCATACATGGACACGGCGCGACTGCCCTTGGGCGGCGCTGAAATAGGTCAGCCGGTCTTCGGCAAAGCGCATCGCCAGCGTCACGCGGTCAGGCGGTGATGCTGAGGTTGATGCCCATCTCGACCAGCATGGCCATGTCGGCCAGCGACAGGTCCAGCGGCGGCGTGGCCGCGCCCGCTTCGCACGGGAAGGAGATGCGCAGCTCGGCGGCAACGTCGGAGCGCTCGAAGTGGATCCCGCGCGCCTGGCATTCGTTCAGGTAAAAGCGGATCTGCTTGAGCAGCTCAGTCGGATTCTGCTCGGTGCCGATGGCAACATAAAAGCCGGAATCGATGCGCGCTCGCCCGGACGACGTGACATCGCCCTTTTCCCAGTCGCCGTGCGGTTCGCTCGGCAGGCCGTCGCGGACGTCTGCCAAGCCTTCGGGGTCGCCGTGTACCTTGAGTGTTGCGATATTCATGGTCTACCTTTTATTGGTCTCCTACCCGAATAAGGTTACACCATAGAAATATCAAAGTCTAGCAACATAGTCAATCATGCAATGCCATAACGGCTACGGTAGGCCGCTACCGCTTCTTTGTGCTGGGCCAGTTGCGGATCGGCGCCAGCGCCGTTGAGGAAACCGAACAAATCGTCCAGGTTGCCGATCGAAATCACCGGAATACCATACTTCTGCGTCACTTCCTGCACTGCCGACAATTCGGAGATCTGGCCATCCTTGCCGCCGCGTTCCATGCGGTCCAGCGCGATCAGCACGGCGCATGGCTCGGCGCCGGCGGCACGGATCATCTCCACCGATTCGCGCACCGAGGTGCCGGCCGAAATCACGTCGTCAATGATCACGACCTTGCCTTGCAGCTTGGCGCCGACGATGGTGCCGCCCTCGCCGTGGTCCTTGGCTTCCTTGCGGTTGTAGGCGAACGAGGTGTTGCGGCCCTTGCCGGCCAGCGCCACGGCAGTGGCGGATGCCAGCGTGATGCCCTTGTAGGCCGGGCCGAACAGCATGTCGAACTCGACGCCGGAATCGATCAGCGTCTGCGCGTAAAACTGCGCGACTTGCGCCAGCGTGGCGCCGTCATGGAACAGGCCGGCGTTGAAGAAGTACGGCGACTGGCGGCCGGCCTTGGTGGTGAACTCGCCGAAGCGCAGCACGCCCGCCTGGACCGAAAACGCGATAAATTCCTGACGTAAATTAGTTGCAGTAGCCATCGTAATGCCTCATTTCTGTAAAGTGCCGGTATTTTACCGCTACACTAGCGCCTTCCGTACTTTCTGCTCCGAATCTTCTATGCCAAAAATCATCTCCGCCAACCTGAACGGCATCCGCTCGGCTTCCTCCAAGGGCTTTTTCACCTGGCTGGCCAAGCAGGACGCCGACTTCGTCTGCGTGCAGGAACTCAAGGCGCAAGCGCCGGACATGACGCCGGAATTCCTCAACCCGGGCGGCTACCATGGCCACTTCCACTACGCCGAGAAAAAAGGCTATTCCGGCACCGGCGTCTACAGCAAGATCGAGCCGGACCGCGTGGTGATCGGCTTCGGCTCGCCCGAGTTTGACGCCGAAGGCCGCTACGTGCGCTGCGACTTCGGCCGGTTGACGGTGATTTCCGTGTACTGCCCGTCCGGCTCGTCCGGGCCGGAGCGCCAGGAAGCCAAGTTCCGCTTCATGGACCTGTTCATGGTGCACCTGCAGCAGCTGCACGCCGAAGGCCGCGAAATCGTCATCTGCGGCGACTGGAACATCGCCCACAAGGAAATCGACCTGAAGAACTGGAAGGGCAACAAGAAGAACTCCGGCTTCCTGCCGGAAGAGCGCGAGTGGATGACCCGCCTGTTCGACGAAGTCGGCTATGTCGACGTGCACCGCGGCCTCGATCCGCGCGAAGAGCAGTACACGTGGTGGAGCAACCGCGGCCAGGCGTATGCGAAGAACGTCGGCTGGCGCATCGACTACCATGTGGCGACCCCAGGCATTGCCGCCAAGGCCACCACGGTCGCCGTCTACAAGGACGAGAAATTCTCCGACCACGCGCCGCTGACCATCGAGTACGGCGCGCTGTAAAGCTTTACGCCTGCGGTGGAAACTGGCCAAGCTGAAGGAACAGGCCGAACCAGTCTTCCATATGCCAGGTCGTGGTGAGCCGTCCATCCACGACCTGGTGAAATTCATGCAGGCGGAAGCTCACTTTCTTGCCCGTCGGCGCAATGCCGAATATTTCGCCTTGATGCGTGCCGCTGATTTCGGCGCGCACGGCGACCTTGCCGGGCTCCTGCACCATATCGTGGATCGTAATCTGCACATCCGGGAACGCGGCGGCAAAATCACGGATGATGGTCTTGATGCCTTCCGGTCCGGGCTGCTGACCGGGGCCGAGCGGAATGTCATCCCAGTGCGGTGCCAGCACGGCGTCGACCAGATCCGGGTTCTTGTCATTGAAGGCGCGGTACAGCGTTTCTACCGCAATGCGCTCGGCGCGCAGTTGTTCGGTGGTGGTCATGGCTTGCTCCGTTGATTTGAGAAGACACGAGTTTGCGCGCCGAGGTAAAATCAGTCCAACAAATAACCTGTATAGATATTTATTTGTCTTATGGATTTTCATGGCATAGATTTAAACCTGCTGGTCGCTTTCGACGCCCTGATGAGCGAGCGCAACGTCACGCGTGCGGCAACCCAGGTGGGCGTCAGCCAGCCGGCCATGAGCGCCGCCCTGTCGCGTCTGCGCACGCTTCTTGGAGATCCCCTCTTCCTGCGCAGCGCCGACGGCCTGCTGCCGACGCAACGCGCGCGCGACCTGGCGGAGCCGGTTGCACAGGCGCTGCGGCAGATCGAAGCGGCGATGGTGGAAAAGCCGGCCTTCGATGCGACCAGCGCCACGCTGACTTTCAACCTGGGACTGCCCGACTACCCGAGCTTCGTCCTGCTGCCCACGCTGCTGCAAGCGCTACAGGCGCAAGCGCCGGGAATCACGTTGAACGTGCATGATGTGAAAGGCCGCGACGCCACCGTCGACCTGCTCGATGCGGGCGTGATCGATGCCGCCGTCGGCGTGCCGCCCACCAATACCGATGGCCGCATCAAGGCGCGCCCACTGCTGCGCGACGAATTTGTGACAGTGGTGGCCAGCGATCACCCGGCCGCCCAACACGGCATGGATCTGGACACCTATCTATCCCTGCCGCATGTGCTGGTGTCGCCTGAAGGGCATTTGTACGGTGTGGTCGACCAGGCGCTGGCGCAGCAGGGCCGGCAACGCAAGCTGGCCCTGACGCTGCCGCATATGTTCGCGGTGCCCGCCGTGATCGCGCAGACCCGCATGACCGCCACCATCCTCAAACGCGTGGCGCTGCATGCGCAGGCCAGTCACCAACTGGCGCTCTTCCCGCCGCCGCTGGCGCTGCCGGAAATCGTGTTCGACCTGATGTGGCACCGGCGCAGCGACACCCATCCGGCGCAATCGTGGTTAAGGGAATTTATCGCGACGCAGGCGGCTACAAGCTGCGCTTAGAGCGGAACTCGCGCCAGTCGCCGCTGAGCGGGTCGATGAAGCTGATGGCGCGCGCCAGCAGTTGCAGGGGCTGCGACACGTCGTCCTGTTTGCACGGCAGCGCCACCGGGTAGAAGGCGTCGTTGACGATCGGGATGCCAAGCGACGACAGGTGCACGCGCAACTGGTGCTGGCGGCCGGTGTGCGGATGCAGGCGGTACAAGGTCAGCTCGCCGCGATGCTCGATGACGTCGATCAGCGTTTCCGAATTCGGCTCGCCCTCGGTCTCCTTCATGACGAAGAATTTATCGCCCTCCACCATGCGGCTGCGGTAGGTAAAGGGGAATTGCACATCATGCAGGCGCGGCGCCAACGCTTCGTACTCCTTGTCGATCACGCGCTTCTGGAACATCGACTGGTACACGCCGCGACTTTCCGCATTGCGCGAGAAGATCACCACGCCGGCCGTCTCGCGGTCCAGCCGGTGGATCGGCACCAGGTCTTCCTCGCCCAGCGTTTTGCGCAGCCGCACCAGCAGCGTCTCATGCAGGAAGCGGCCGGACGGGATCACCGGCAGGAAGTGCGGCTTGTCGACCACCACCAGGTGCTCGTCGATGTGCAGGATCTCTTCCTGGAATGGAATCGGCGTCTCCGGCTCGTCCAGTTCGCGGTAGTAGAAAATGCGCAGGCCGCGCTTGAAGCGGCTGGTCGGCTGGAGCAGCTGGCCATCGCCGTCCACAACATCGCCGCGCGCCATGCGTTCGCGCCACGCGGCTTCCGAGACGTCGGGAAAACGCTCGACCAGGAAGCGGATCAGGTCCGGCCAGTCGCCCTCGGGCAGATACAGATAGCTAGGTGCGACACCGTCGCGCATCGGCAGTGGATAACGCGACGACATATCAGGAACGTGGCAAGGCGATGGTGTGATACGCCGGCAGGTTGTTCGGGTCGATACCCTTGGCGCGCGCGTACACCGGCAACACCAGATGCATATTCTTGTTCATGTTCTCGATGCGGTCCTTGCCGCTTGGGTGGGTCGACAGGAACGGCAGCGGCTGGCCTTTGCTGACGGCGCCCATCTTCTGCCACAGCGCCACGCCAGCGCGTGGGTCGTAGCCGGCGCGCGACGCCAGGTCCATGCCGATCAGATCGGCCTCGCTCTCATCGCCGCGCGAGAACTTCAGCGCGGCCACTTGCGCCGCGCTGTTGCCGACGGCGTCACCGAGACGCGGATCGAAACCGAAATACGCGGCGGCGCCGGCGCCCGCCAACCGCGCAAACAGCGACGTGGCGGTATTCTTGCCCGCCTGTTCGCGCGCGTGTTCGCGCAGTGCGTGGGCGATCTCGTGCCCCATCACCATGGCCACTTCGTCGTCAGTCAGATTGAGCTTGGTCAGGATGCCGTTGTAGAAGGCGATGCGCCCGCCCGGCATGCAGAAGGCGTTGACGGTATCGGACTTCAGCAAGTTAACCTGCCAGTCCCATTTGGCCGCCTCCGGATTCCAGCGCGAGGTGAACGGAATCAGCCGCTTGGCGATGGCGCGCAAACGTATCAGTTGTGGATTGCGATCGGTGGCGACGGCGTCCTTCTTGTGCGCCTCGTTCAGCATTTGGTCGTACTGCAATTTGGACTGCTGGTCGAACTGGCGCGAGTCACCGCCCAAGCCGCGCATGCGCGACATATCGGTGACAGGAATGCCATCGTTTTGCGCGTGCAGCGACAGCACGCTGGTACAGAGCACCAGCGCCAGCAAGGCGTTCTTTAATTCAGGTTTTTTCATGACCACTGTTCCATGGAGCTATTTTCGGCAACATCATCATCGCAGGAAACGCGAGGATAAAGCACACGATAAAGAACCAGAACCATCCGGTTTCAGCAACAATATACCCCACCGACGAGTTGATGAATGTGCGCGGCACCGCAGCCAGGCTGGAAAACAGCGCGTACTGCGTGGCGGTATAGCGCGGGTCGGTGGCACGTGACATGAAGGCCACCAGCGCCGCCGCCCCCAGCCCCGGACTGGCAAACGCCTCGAAGCCATAGACGGCGCTCAGCAGCAATGGATCCGGGCCGACCTTGGCCAGCCACACAAAACCGAGGATGGCCAGCGCCTGCAACACGCCAAATACCCACAGCGCGCGGTTGATTCCCAGCTTGATCATCCAGATGCCAGCCACCGCTCCGCCAGCCAGCGCCGCCCACCAGCCGGTGGCGTTGGCCGCCAAGCCGATCTGCTTGGTGGTGAAGCCGATATCGAGGAAGAACTTGGTCGCCAGCGCGGTCGACATAGTGTCGCCGATTTTGTACAGCAGGATGAAAGCGATGATGAACAGCGCCTGCTTCCAGCCGTCGCGCAGCACGAACTCGCGGAACGGCATGACCACCGCTTCCTGCAAATTCTTCGGCGGCGTGCCGTACAGCGTCGGCTCCTTGGCCAGCAGCGTGCAGACGAAGCCCGGCAGCATGAACGCCGCCACGGTCCAGAAGACGATTTGCCACGGCTGGCTGTCTGCCATCACCAGCCCCAGCGCACTCGGGATCAGGCTGGACGCCTTGTAGGCATTGACGATGATCGCCGCGCCCAGGCCCTGCTCTTCCTCGGCCAGAATCTCGCGCCGGTAAGCGTCGATCACCACGTCCTGGCTGGCCGACATGAAGGCGATCAGGAACACCGCCACCACGATCACCGACAGTTCCAGCTTGGGATCGAGCATGCCCATGCCGCCGATGAACAGGAACAGCGCCAGTTGCGTCAGCGCCATCCAGCCGCGCCGCCGGCCCAGCGGCAGCACGGTGTAGCGGTCCATCAACGGCGCCCACAGGAACTTGAAGGTGTACGGGAACATGGCCAGACCGAACAGCCCCAGCGCCTTGACGTCCAGCCCGGCCTTGGCCAGCCAAGCCTGCATCAGGTAGATCAGCGTGTACAGCGGCAGCCCGGAGCTGAAGCCCAGGAACAGGATGGAGACGGTGCGTCCGTTGATGTAGCTGTACCAGGGCCTAGTGTCGGTCATTATTTTTTTCGTAGTCGGAAGACGGCAAGATCGCCGCGCAGGTTCGGCAGGAATGATACCCGCTTGCCCTCGGCCAGCGCTACACATTCGATCACTTCCAACCCGCATTCTTGCGCCAGGTCGCGGAAGTCGGTGATGGTGGCGCAGCGTACGTTGGGCGTGTCGTACCACTCGTACGGCAGCGATTCCGACACCGGCATGCGGCCCTTCAGCAACGCCACGCGGTGCGGCCAGTAAGCGAAGTTGGGGAATGAGACGATCGCCTCCTTGCCAACGCGGACGATATCGCGCAGCAGCGCTTCCACATGCTTCATCATCTGCAGCGACGACAGGCACAGCACCGTATCGAAGGAATTGTCGCCGAACAGCCCGAGGCCATTCTCCATATCCTGCTGCACCACCTGCACGCCACGCTGGGTTGAGGCCAGCACCTTGTCGTCGGCGATCTCGATGCCGTAGCCGCTGCACTGCTTGTCGCTTTGCAGATAGTCCATCATCACGCCGTCGCCGCAGCCGACGTCCAGCACGTGCGCCTTGCTGTCGATCCAGTGGGCGATGAAGGCCAGGTCCGGCCGCGCCACGCTCAGTTCATTGAAATTCATGCTTTGCCCCCGATCTCGTTCCACACCTGGCCGTAATACGCGCGCACCATGTTCATGTAGCGCTCATCTTCCAGCAGGAAGGCGTCATGGCCGTGCGGCGCATCGATTTCCGCGTAGGTGACCTGGCGGCGGTTGCTGACCAGCGCCTGCACGATTTCGCGGCTGCGCTCCGGCGAGAAGCGCCAGTCGGTGGTGAAGGACGCCAGGAAGAACTTGGCCTGCGTGCCGGCCAGCGTCTTGGCCAGGTCGCCACCGTGCTTGCGCGCCGGGTCGAAGTAGTCCAGCGCCTTGGTGATCAACAGGTAGGTGTTGGCGTCGAAGTATTCGGAGAACTTGTCGCCCTGGTAGCGCAGATAGGATTCGATTTCGAAGTCGACGCCGAAGCCGAATTTGTAGTCGCCGCTTTCGGCAATATCACGCAGCTTGCGGCCGAACTTCTCGGCCATGTCGTCGTCCGACAGATAGGTGATGTGGCCGACCATGCGCGCCACGCGCAGGCCGTTTTTCGGCACCACGCCATGCGCATAGAAATCGCCGCCGTGATAATCCGGATCGGACAGGATGGCCTGACGGGCGACATCGTTGAAGGCGATATTCTGCGCCGACAGCTTGGCGGTCGACGCGATCACCACGCAGTGGCGCAAGCGGTCCGGGTACATGATGGACCAGGCCAGCGCCTGCATACCGCCAAGCGAACCGCCCATGACGGCGGCGAATTGTTTGATGCCCAACTGGTCGGCCAGGCGCGCCTGCGCCGACACCCAGTCTTCCACCGTGACCACCGGGAAGGCGGCGCCGTAGGGCTTGCCGGTGGCCGGATTGGTGTGCATTGGCCCGGTGGAGCCGAAGCAGGAGCCGAGGTTGTTAATCCCGATCACGAAGAACTTGTCGGTGTCGAGCGGTTTGCCCGGGCCGACCATATTGTCCCACCAGCCGGTGCTTTTCGGCTGGCCTTCATACTCGCCGGCCACGTGGTGCGAGGCGTTCAGTGCGTGGCACACCAGCACCGCGTTGGAATGGTCGGCGTTGAGCGTGCCGTAGGTTTCGTACATCAGCATATAGTCGCGCAGCGACGCGCCGCTTTGCAGGAGCAAGGGCTCGGCAAAATGCATGGTTTGCGGCTTAACGTATCCGAGGGATGACATTTTTTGATTTTAGTTTTGGGGGCGGCCCCACGGGCCATCTATCAGGGCGGGACCGTGATGATGGGTCCCGCCGACTTACATCAACTGTAATTGTTCGACCGCGTCTGCAATTACGTTGGGTTCCATCGAGCGCATGATCTTGCGGGTTTGCGGCATGATGCGCGCAAGATCGCTGTTCAGGATTTCCTGCTTGACCGACAGCAGTTGGGCCGGATGCATCGAGAACTCGCGCAACCCCATGCCCAGCAGCAGGCGCGTCAACTTGACATCGCCCGCCATTTCGCCGCACACGGCGACGTCGATCCCGGCTTTATGCCCGGCCGCAATCGTCATTGAGATCAATTGCAGCACAGCCGGATGCAGCGGATTGTAAAGGTGTGCGACTTCATAATCAACCCGGTCGATCGCCAGCGTGTACTGGATCAGGTCATTGGTGCCGATCGACAAGAAGTCCATGCGCTTGACGAACATCGGCAGCGCCAGGGCCGCCGCCGGAATCTCGATCATGGCGCCGACATCGACCTCGTCGTCAAACTTGACGCCCTGCTCGCGCAGCTCGGCCTTGGCCTGGGCGATCATCGCCAGCGACTGGTCGATCTCGAACGCATGCGCCAGCATCGGAATCAGGATGCGCACCTTGCCGAACGCCGAAGCGCGCAAAATCGCCCGCAGCTGGGTCAGGAAAATCTGCGGCTCGGCCAGGCAGTAGCGGATCGCCCGCAGGCCCAGCGCCGGATTCAAGGCCGTCTGCTCGCTCTGGTCGAGCGGCTTGTCGGCGCCGATGTCCAGCGTACGAATGGTGACCGGCCGGCCCTTCATGGCGGTGACCGCTTTCTTGTACTGCTCGAACTGCTCTTCTTCCGACGGGATCTTGTTGTTGCGGCCCATGAACAGGAATTCGGAGCGGAACAGGCCCACGCCATTGGCGCCGGCTTCCAGGGCAGCCGGGCAATCGTCCGGCAGCTCGATGTTGGCCAGCAGCGTGATCTCGATGCCGTCCTTGGTGATGGCCGGGGTCTTCTTCAGCTTTTGCAGCTTCTTGCGCGCGCGGGCGGCGGCGCCTTGCCGTTCGCGGTACTGATTCAAAATCAGCGCGCTCGGATTGGCGATCACCACGCCGGCTTCGCCGTCGATGATCAGCCAGTCGTCCTGCTCGATCAGCGTCGAGGCACCGGACATGCCGACTGCCGCCGGAATATCCAGCGAGCGGGCGACGATCGCCGTGTGCGAGTTCTGGCCGCCGACGTCGGTGACGAAGCCGATGAACGAGCGGTCGCGGAATTGCAGCATGTCGGCCGGCGAAATATCGTGGGCGACGATGATCATCTGCGGCTGGTATTCGTCGTCGCCGGCCGGCGCCGGGTCCGGCAGCAGGCGCTCGGTGCCGAGCAGCACCTTCAGCACCCGTTCGGCCACCTGCTGGATGTCGGCCTTGCGCTCGCGCAGATAAGGATCTTCGATTTCGTCGAACTGCGCCGACAGCTCATCGATCTGGGTCAGCAGCGCCCATTCGGCGTTGTAGTGGCGGGCGCGGATGATGTCCAGCGGCGCTTCCGAAATCATCGGATCGGACAGGATCAGCGCATGCACATCGATGAACGCGCCCAGCTCGGTGGGGGCGTCTTTGGGCAATTCATTCCACAGCGTTTGCAGTTCCTTGTGGACGGCGGCCAGCGCCTGCTGCAAACGGGAGACTTCGGCCTCGACCTGCTCCTCGGCCACCAGGTAGTGCTTGACGTCCAGCGCAGCCGGCGCCATCAGGTGCGCACGGCCAATCGCAATGCCGCGCGACACCGGAATGCCGTGCAAGGTGAACGAGGCCATCGGTGGGCCTGCGGGGAAACGGGGACGGCTGCGCTCCGCCGCCATTACTCGCCTTCGCCGAACTTGTCGTTGACCAGCGCGCTGAGGGCGGCGACGCAATCGGCTTCATCGTCGCCGTCGGCTTCCAGCAGCACTTTGGCGCCCTTGCCGGCGGCCAGCATCATCACGCCCATGATGGATTTGGCGTTGATGCGGCGGGCATTGCGGGTCAGCCAGACATCGCTTTTGTATTTTGCTGCCAGTTGGGTAAATTTGGCGGAAGCGCGCGCATGCAAACCAAGCTTATTAATAATTTCGAGTTCTTGCTGAATCATTTTTGTTTTGTCTCAATCAATGCGCATTGCAAAAAATCGTCAGGTTTCCCCGACGCGGATCCGGTTGTCGACGCGCACGGCTCCACTTTGCGCGCCGGCCAGGGCCATCTCGACCACCACATCCAGCGTGTCGCGGCGGTAGGTGATGGCGCGCAGCAGCATCGGCAAACTGATGCCTGCAATCACCTCCACCCGGCCCGCGTCGGCCAGCCGGTTGCAGCAGTTGGCGGGGGTGCCGCCTTTGACGTCGGTGATCACCAGCACGCCATCGCCATCGTCGAGACGCTTGATGGCCGCCGCTGCCAGGTCCTGAACTTCGCCGAGGTCCTGGTCGGCGATCACGTCGATCGCTTCCAGGTGCTCGGTGGGACCACGGAACACGTGGGCGCAAGCCGCAAGAAAGGCTTGCCCCAGTGGAGCGTGCGTCATAAGTAGTATGCCTACCATATTGTTAAACCGCCAGTCAGGATTAAAGTTTTCTTGTCATCGGAGACTTATTTCCCCGCTGCCGCCGCTTCCACCGCATCGATGAAAGTGGCCGCCACCGGGAAGCCGGCCTGCTGGGTAATTTCTTGGAAGCAGGTCGGGCTGGTGACGTTTACTTCCGTCAGGAAATCACCGATAACATCTAATCCTACCAGTAACAGGCCGCGCGCGGCCAGAATCGGTCCCAGCGCATTGGCGATTTCGAAGTCGCGCTCGGTCAGCGGCTGCGCCACGCCGATGCCGCCGGCCGCCAGGTTGCCGCGTACTTCGCCGTTTTGCGGGATGCGCGCCAGCGAGAACGGCACCGGTTTGCCGTTGATCACCAGGATGCGCTTGTCGCCCTTGTCGATGGCCGGAATGAAGCGCTGGGCCATGATGGTGTACTTGCCGTTGCCGGTCAGCGTCTCGATGACCGAGCCCAGGTTCATGCCGTCGGCGCCGATGCGGAAGATGCCGGCGCCGCCCATGCCGTCCAGCGGCTTGAGGATGATGTCGCCATGATGTTTCTGGAAGGCGCGGATGCGCGCTTCGTCGCCGGTCACCAGGGTCGGCGAGGTGAATTCGCTGAACTGGGTGATGGCGACCTTTTCATTGTGGTCGCGGATGGCGGACGGCTTGTTGAAGACCTTGGCGCCCTGCTTCTCGGCCAGCTCCAGCAGGTAGGTGCTGTAGACGTATTCCATGTCGAACGGCGGGTCCTTGCGCTGCAGGATGGCGTCGAACTCGCCGAGGTTGGTTTCGACCGGATCGGCGGCGCGGTACCAGTCTTTCGGATCGCCGGTGAAGCTGATGCGCTGCACGCGCGCGGTGACCACGCCCTGCTCGACCGCCATGTCCTTCTGCTGGAAGGCGTACACCTCATGGCCGCGCTGGTTCGCCTCCACCATCATGGCGTAGGTGGAATCCTTGTAAGTCTTGAAGGTCGACAGCGGATCGGCGAGGAAAGCGATTTTCATGGGTGCATCCAGTAGAGTTAATGCCTGATTTTAGCCGAGATCCGCAAACCGCTCAGTAGACCTCCGGATTCGGATCGGTGCGTTCCATTTCCAGCGACGCCGCCAGCAGCGCCAGTCGCGCCACCACGCCGTACACATAGAAGCGGTTCGGCGCCGCCGTGCCCGGCTTGGCCTTGAGGTCCGGCACCGCGTGCTGCTGCGCGAACGCCAGCGGCACGTACTGCGAACCGGGCGCATTCAGGTTCTGGTCGATGCCCTTCTCGGCGTGGATGCGGTAGAAACCGCCCACCACGTAGCGGTCGATCATGTACACCACCGGCTCGGCCACCGCCTCGCGGATGCTCTCGAACGTCGGCACGCCTTCCTGGATGATGAAGTCGGTCACTTCCTTGCCATCCTTGATGACGATCATCTTGTCGCGCTGGGCCTGGGTCAGGTCCTTGATCTCGCTGGAATCCTTGATGGTCAGGATGCTGGTGCCGTAGGTGCCGGCGTCCGGCTTGACGATCACGAAGGGCTTTTGCTCCTTCATGCCGTATTCCTTGTACTTCTTCTTGATCTTGGCCAGCAGCGTGTCGATGTTGGCGGCCAGGCAGTCGTAGCCCTCGCCGGTGCGGAAATTGACGGCGTCGCACTTGGCGTGCAGCGGGTTCAGCATCCACGGATCGACGCCGATCAGCTTGCCGAACTTCTTGCACACCTCGTCATAGGCGTTCAGGTGATTGCTCTTGCGGCGCAGCGCCCAGCCGGCGTGCAGCGGCGGCAGCAGGCTCTGCTCATGAATATTCTGCAGGATGTCCGGAATGCCGGCCGACAGGTCGTTATTCAGCAAAATCGTGCACGGATCGAAGTCTTTCAGACCGACGCGGCGGCCGTTCGGCGAACGCACCAGCGGCTCGACCACCAGCATATTGCCGTCCGGCAGAGCGATCGGGGTCGGCGCGGTGACCTCCGGCGACAGCGAACCGAGCCGCACATGCAGGCCGGTCTGGCGGAAAATCTGCATCAGCCGGGCCACGTTCTGCCAGTAGGTCGGGTGGCGCTGGGTCACTTCCGGGATCAGCAACAGGTTGCGCGCGTCCGGGCAATACTTGTCGATCGCGGCCATGGCGGCCTGCACCGACAGCGGCAGCATCTCGGTGGCCAGCATGTTGAAGCCGCCGGGGAACAGATTGGTATCCACCGGCGCCAGCTTGTAGCCGGCATTCCTCATATCAACCGAGCAATAAAACGGCGGCGTATGCTCCTGCCATTCGAGGCGGAACCAGCGTTCGATTGCGGGAGTGGCGGCCAGGATTTTTTCTTCCAGGTCGAGCAGTGGTCCGCTCAGGGCCGTGACGAGGTGGGGAACCATGTTATTACTTCCTTATTACCGTGCGGACTATGCCAAATGAGGGCAAAAATACTATTTTAAAGGCAGGAAATAAAAAAAGCGCCCCGCAGGGCGCTTTTTTGATGAAAACTTGTTAATTAAGAATGATACGCCGACTCGCCGTGGGTGGTGATGTCCAGGCCTTCGCGCTCTTCTTCTTCCGGAACGCGCAGGCCGATGACGATGTCCACCAGCTTGAAGGCGATCACAGCAACGATGCCCGACCACAGGATGGTGGTGCCGACAGCGGTTGCCTGGATCGTCACCTGGCTGGCGATCGAGTAGTCAGCCGATGCTTTGTTGGCAACGTAGTCGAAGATGCCCTGACCACCCAGCGACGGTGCAGCGAACACACCGGTCAGGATGGCGCCCAGGATACCGCCGACGCCGTGCACGCCGAACACGTCCAGCGAGTCATCCGCGCCCAGCAGGCGTTTCAGACCATTCACACCCCACAGGCAGATCACGCCGGCCAGCAGACCCATGATCAGCGCGCCCATTGGGCCGACGAAACCGCAGGCCGGGGTGATGGCCACCAGACCGGACACCGCACCCGAAGCACCACCCAGCATCGATGGCTTGCCTTTGAAGATCCATTCAGCGAACACCCACGACACGGTGGCGGCAGCAGTCGCCAGCAGCGTGTTGATGAAGGCCAGCGCAGCGATGTCACCGGCTTCCAGTGGCGAACCGGCGTTGAAACCGAACCAGCCCACCCACAGCAGCGAAGCACCGATCATGGTCATGGTGACCGAGTGTGGCGCCATCGATTCGCGGCCGTAGCCGACGCGTTTGCCGATCATGTAAGCACCCACCAGGCCGGCAACTGCGGCGTTGATGTGTACCACGGTGCCGCCAGCGGTATCCAGCGCGCCTTTTTGGAACAGGAAGCCGCCTTTCAGGGTTTCCGACGCCAGGGTAGCCGCATCCTTGATCGCGTCCGGACCGGTCCAGAACCAGACCATGTGCGCGATAGGCAGGTAGGCGAAGGTGAACCAGATCACGATGAAGGCCAGCACCGCGGTGAACTTGGCGCGTTCAGCGAAGGCGCCGACGATCAGGCCGCAGGTAATCGCAGCAAACGTAGCCTGGAAGGCGACGAAGATGAACTCAGGAATCACGACGCCTTTGCTGAAGGTAGCGGCGTACGCGAAGGTGCCCTTGACCGGATCGAAGATGCCGTTCAGGAAGGTGCGGTCATGCAGGTTGCCGAAGAACGCATTGCCTTCGGTGAACGCCAGCGAGTAACCGTAGATGCACCACAGCACCACGATCAGCGCGAAGATCATGAATACTTGCATCAGGATCGACAGCATGTTCTTGGAACGGACCAGACCGCCGTAGAACAGCGCCAGGCCAGGAATCGTCATCAGGATCACCAGCAGCGTGGCGACCATCATCCAGGCGGTATCGCCCTTCTGTGGAACCGGTGCGGCGGCGGCAGGCGCGGCTTCAGCTGGCGCAGCGGCGGCCGGAGCGGCAGCAGCCGGGGCTGGAGCGGCCGG
>NZ_WWCT01000039.1 GCF_009857605.1 Duganella levis
GCCAGCCGCCTTGGTGGCGATGGCGACTGCGGCCGCTTGCGCCACGGCCGACGAAGCGCCCGCCGTCACGCCCGCCACAATCGCACCAGCCACGGCAAAGTTGCCGCCCGCCGCTGCCGCCGTGGCGCCGACCGAGGTCGCCACGGTGGTCACCGCGTTCAAGGCCAGCAAGGTGGCGATGGCGTCCACGCCGTTCAGGCCCATGCGCAGCAGCGAGACTTCATTGCCCCACAGTTTCCAGGTCGAGGTGGCGGCCTTCATCTTGTCCATCCACCATTGGCGCTGGGTGTTGCCGAGCATGGTGGCGGTGGTCAGCGGGTCGAGGCCGATGCTCTTGGCGCCGGCCATCTTCTGCGCTTCCACGCTGTTGAACAGGTCTTGCGGCACCAGGTAGCGCGAGCCGATGCGGCCCAGCGGCTTGCCGGTGGCCGGATTGATCGACGACTCCGGGATGATGTGGTCGGCGCGGTACAGGCGCTCGTCGGTCATCACCAGCTGCATCAGCTTGCCGAACTGGAAGTCGCGGTAGATCTTGATGTTCTGGAAGGTGGTGTTGGCCGCGTCCAGCGTCACATCGGCCGGCATGTATTCAAACCACGCCTGGTTGGCGCTGCGGCGACGCGCCGGCTGGTGCAGGTCCGAGCCGTCGGCATTGAACGAGTTGTCGTAGGTTTCGGCGTCCTGCCAGGCATCGTCGGTGAATTCGTGGTCGTCCCAGATGGCGATGAAGGCGAAGCGCTCGTGCAGCGCCTGCAGGCGGGTGTCGGTGCGGTATTTCTTGTACAGGTAGCGGTAGTCGTTGACGGTGTTGGCGTACTTGGCGCCGGACGTGCCATTTTTGAACACGCCATCCGGCAGCACCAGCGCGTCGTGGCGGCTTTCCACCGCGCCGACCTGGAAGTCCTCGCCCACGGTTTCGTAGATGTAATCGCCCAGGTGAACGATGAAGTCCAGCTGCTCGGCGGCGATCGACGTCATCGCGCCCCAGTGGTTGACGCTCCAGTCCTGGCAGGTCATGTAGACGAATTGCAGCTGCGCGACGTCGGCGTCGGCCGCCGGTGCGGTCTTGAAGCGGCCGACATTCGAGCGGTTGTCACCGGCGATAAACTGGTAATAGTAAGTGGTGGCGGCCGACAGACCGGTCAGCTTGTGGCGCACGGTGTTGTCGTACTGGACCTGCAACGGCAGCTTGACGTCGGCCACGGTGGCGCCGCTGAGCGCGGCATTGCTGCCCAGCGCGGCGCTGTTGTCGGTGGTGGTGACGATCAGACGGATGGCGGTGTCGCTGCCGGTGGCGACGGCGACGTTGTCGAAAGCCGACGGCACGGCGCGGGTCCACAGCATGATGCTGTCGGCGCGCGGGTCGCCGGAGGCCACGCTTTGCGGGAATTTCCACGCGCCGCTGGCCAGCGCCAGGTCGCTGCCAGGGGCCGCGTCGCTGCCGCCGCAAGCACTCAAGCCCGCCCCCGAGGCCACCGATACCGTGATAAAGCTGCCGAATTTAATAAACTGCCGACGATCCATGTTCACTCCCGCCAATATAATAATGTCAAAAGAATCAACATTAGCAGGTAGATGTGACAACTTCCCTACAAAAAGTGGAGGCTGGCCTCTAGCAGCAGCATGGGGAGGCCCGGACGGTTTCTGTCAAGGCTCTTATGCTAGAATACCGCCCTCACCGCAGCACCATCGCTTAATTACCGACACACCGCCGAAGGAAGACCGAACATGGCTGGACACAGCAAATGGGCCAACATCAAGCACAAAAAGGCAGCAACTGACGCGAAACGCGGCAAGATCTGGACTCGCCTGATCAAGGAAATCACCGTTGCTGCGCGCATGGGCGGCGGCGACATCACGTCGAATCCGCGCCTGCGCCTCGCCATCGACAAGGCGGCCGACGCCAATATGCCGAAAGATAACGTGCAGCGCGCGATCACCCGCGGCACCGGCGGCGAAGACGGCGCAGCCTACGAAGAAGTCCGCTACGAAGGCTACGGCGTCGGCGGCGCGGCGATCATCGTCGACTGCATGACCGATAACCGCGTGCGCACCGTGGCCGAAGTCCGCAACGCCTTCAACAAGAATGGCGGTAACATGGGCAACGAAGGCTCGGTGGCCTTCATGTTCAAGCATTGCGGCCAGTTCCTGTTCGCGCCGGGCACCAATGAAGACGCGCTGATGGAAGCGGCGCTGGAAGCCGGCGCCGAAGACGTGGTCACCGATGAAGAAGGCGGCATCGAAGTGCTGTGCGGCCCGCACGACTTCGCCGGCGTGAAGGACGCGCTGGAAGCCAAGGGCTTCAAGGCCGAAGTGGCCGAGATCATCATGAAGCCGGATGTCGAAATCGCCGTCACCGGCGACAACGCGATCAAGATGCAGAAACTGCTGGACGCGCTGGAAGCGCTGGACGATGTGCAGGAAGTGTATTCCAACACCCTGATCGAAGACTGAGGGATTATGAAAATATTGGTAGTCGGCTCCGGCGGCCGTGAACATGCGCTGGCCTGGAAACTGGCGCAGTCCGAGCGCATCCAGATGGTCTACGTGGCCCCAGGCAACGGCGGCACCGCGCGCGATTCGCGCCTGGTCAACGTCAACATCACCGACCTGCACGAGCTGGCGAACTTCGTCGAGAGCGAAGGCATCAGCCTGACCGTGGTCGGCCCGGAGACCCCGCTGGCCGGCGGCATCGTCAACCTGTTCCGCGCGCGTGGCCTGAAAGTCTTCGGCCCGACCAAGGAAGCGGCGCAGCTGGAGTCGTCGAAAGACTTCGCCAAGGCCTTCATGCACCGCCACGGCATCCCGACCGCCAAATACGAAACCTTCTCCGACGTCGCTCCGGCGCACGCCTACATCGCCGCCCACGGCGCACCGATCGTCATCAAGGCCGACGGCCTGGCTGCCGGCAAGGGCGTGGTGGTGGCGCTGTCGCTGGAAGAAGCCCACCAGGCGGTGGACGATATGCTGGCCGATAACCGCTTCGGCGACGCCGGCGCCCGCATCGTCATCGAAGAATTCCTGGCCGGCGAAGAAGCCAGCTTCATCGTCATGTGCGACGGCAAAAACATCCTGCCGCTGGCCACCAGCCAGGATCACAAGCGCCTGAAGGACAACGACGAAGGCCCGAACACCGGCGGCATGGGTGCGTACTCTCCTGCCCCGATCGTGACGCCGGCGATGCACGCCCGCGTGATGCGCGAGATCATCAACCCGACCATCGCCGGCATGGCCAAGGACGGCATCGTCTTCACCGGCTTCCTGTACGCCGGCCTGATGATCGACGCCGCCGGCAATCCGCGCACGCTGGAATTCAACTGCCGCATGGGCGATCCGGAAACCCAGCCGATCATGTCGCGCCTGAAGACCGACCTGCTGGCGGTGATGGAACACGCCGTCAACGGCACGCTGGACCAGATCGAACTGGAATGGGACCGCCGCACCGCCGTGGGCGTGGTGCTGGCCGCCGAAGGCTATCCGGACGCACCGCTGAAAGGCGCCGTGATCGACGGCATCCCGGCCGAAACGCCGGAATCTGTGACCTTCCACGCCGGCACCGCCGAAGTGGACGGCCAGCTGGTGGTAACCGGTGGCCGCGTGCTGTGCGCGGTCGGCCTGGGCGATAGCGTCAAGCTGGCGCAGAAAACGGCTTACGAAGTGGTCGATCAGATCCACTTCGCCGGCATGCAGTGCCGCCGCGACATCGGCTGGCGTGGTCTGAAACACTAAGATGACCGCAACCGTCTCTTCACCGCAGCCGGAAGCCGTCAAGGCCTGGCTGCTCGATCTGCAAGCCCGCATCGTGCAGCGACTGGAAGCCATTGACGGCACGCCATTCCTGCGCGACGAGTGGCAGCGTCCGGAAGGCGGCGGCGGCATTTCGCGTCTGGTGGAAGAAGGCAATGTGATCGAACGCGGCGGCGTTAACTTCTCGCACGTGCAGGGCGCCAGGCTGCCGCCATCGGCGTCGGCCCATCGCCCGGACATCGGCGGCAATCCGTGGGAAGCCATGGGTGTGTCGCTGGTGATCCATCCGCGCAATCCGTACGCGCCGACGGTGCACATGAATGTGCGCTTCTTCAGCACCACCAACGCTGCCGGCGAGCCGGTATGGTGGTTCGGCGGCGGCATGGACCTGACGCCGTACTACGGCTTCAAGGAAGACGTAAAGCATTTCCACCAGAGCTGCCATGACGCCCTCGCCCCGTTCGGCGACGACCTGCACGGCAAGTTCAAGCAATGGTGTGACGAGTATTTTTACCTGAAACACCGCCAGGAAGCGCGCGGCGTCGGCGGCATTTTCTTCGACGACCACAGCGCCGGCGGTTTCGAGCAAAGTTTCGCCATGACGCAGAGCGTCGGCGACGCTTTCCTCACGGCCTACCTGCCGATCCTGGAAGCGCGCAAGGACACGCCGTATGGCGAGCGCGAACGCGATTTCCAGGCTTACCGGCGCGGCCGCTATGTCGAATTCAACCTGGTGTTCGACCGCGGCACGCTGTTTGGCCTGCAATCCGGTGGCCGCACCGAGGCCATCCTGATGTCGATGCCGCCGATCGTCAAATGGCGCTATCGCTGGGAACCGGAAGACGGCACGCCGGAGGCGGCGCTGTACACCGACTTCCTGCCGCATCGCGACTGGCTTGCCGCATAAGATGGCATACCGCATCGCACTGCTGGGAGGCAGCTACGATCCGGTGCACCATGGTCACGTCGCGCTGGGCGAGTATTTCGCCGCGCTGCTGCAAGTCGACCAGTTGCGCGTGATCCCGACCGGACTGCCGTGGCAGAAGGCCACGCTGAAAGCATCGTCGCAGCAGCGCGCCGACATGCTGGGACTGGCGTTTGCCGGCCGGCCGTTCAGCGTGGCGGTCGACCTGCAGGAAATCGCGCGCGGCGCCCAGGGGCTGCCGACGTACACCATCGACACCCTGCGCCAGATCCGCGCCGAACTGGGACCGCAAGCCTCGATCAGCTTCCTGATGGGCGCCGACCAGCTGCAACGGTTCGACACCTGGCACGAATGGCAGTCGCTGTTCGGCTACGCGCATTTCTGCGTAGCGGCCCGTCCAGGCTATGACATGGCCACCGCCGGCTTGCCGCCGGCAGTGGCCGAGGCGTTCTCCAGCCGACTGGGAACGCCGCAACAAATCCGTAACACGCCGCATGGTCTGACTTATCTGGCACAAGACTTCGCGGTGGATATTTCCGCCACCCAGATACGTGCGGCATTACAACGGGGGGAGAAGGCAGACTCGCTTATCCCGCCGCTAGTGCTAGACTATATTGAACAACATCATCTATACAAAAGCTAATGGACATCAAAAAACTGCAAACCCTGGTCGTTGACGCCCTCGAAGACGTCAAGGCCCAAGACATCGTCCTGTTCGACACGACCCACCTCACCAGCCTGTTCGACCGCATCGCCATCGCGTCCGGTACCTCGAATCGTCAAACCAAGGCGCTGGCCGCCTCGGTGCGCGACAAGGTCAAAGCCGCCGGCGGCGACGTCTACGGCATGGAAGGCGAGGACACCGGTGAATGGGTGCTGGTCGATCTGGGCGACATCATCGTCCACATCATGCAAGCGCCAATCCGCGCCTACTACCGTCTGGAAGAACTGTGGGGCGACAAGCCGGTGAAACTGGGCGCCGCCAAGCGCAAGAACACGGTCGAAGGCGAAGCCGCCGCCGAGCCGAAGAAGGTCAGCACCCACCTGGCCGCCGGTAAAAAAGCCGTCGAAGCCTCGCCAGTGGTCGAGAAAAAGGTCTCGGCACGCAAGCCTGCCGCCGCCAAAGCCGCTACCGCCACCAAGAAAGCCGCCGTCAAACCGGCCGCCGTCCCAGCTGGCAAGAAGATCAAGGTCGGCGTGCCGAAGGCCACCGCTGCCGCCGTCAAGGCACTGAAGGCTTCCAAGCCAAAAGTCGCCAAGCCGAAGGCTGACGAAGCGCCGGCTAAAACCGTCATCAAGCGCATCAAAAAATCGGAAGAGTAATCCGGTATGCAGCTGATTATCGCTGCGGTCGGCCACAAGATGCCGGCCTGGATAGAAAGCGGCTACGCCGAGTATGTGAAGCGCATGCCGCCGGAACTGAAGATCGTGCTGAAGGAAATCAAGCCGGTCGAGCGTTCCGGCAGCAAAACCGCAGCCACCGCGATGGCGCTGGAGCGCGAGCGCATCGAGGCGGCGCTGCCGAAATCGGTGCGCATCATCGCCCTCGATGAACGCGGCAAGGATCTGACCTCGGTCGGTTTGTCGCAGCAACTGGAAACCTGGCAGCAGGATGGCCGCGACACGGCCTTCCTGATCGGCGGCGCCGACGGCCTCGATCCGGCGCTGAAGGCGCGCGCCGAAGGTTTGATCCGCATCTCCAGCATGACGCTGCCGCATGGTATGGTGCGGGTGATGCTGGCCGAGCAGCTGTACCGCGCCTGGACCATTACGCAGAACCATCCTTATCACCGCGTCTAACAATAACCATATGAAACCGGTCGACAAGAAGATCTACCTTGCTTCCAAAAGCCCACGGCGGCGCGAATTGCTGCGCCAGGTGGGCATCGACTTTGAACTTCTGCTGCTGCGCAACGACGGCCCGCGCGGCCCCGACGTGACGGAAGAAGTGCTGCCCGGCGAAGCGCCGCTCGATTACGTGGCCCGCGTGGCCAGGGAAAAAGCCGTGTTCGCGGCCGACCTGGTGGTGCGCCGCCGCATGGCGCCGCGTCCGGTGCTGTCGGCCGACACCACCGTTACCATCGACGGCGCCATCCTCGGCAAGCCGGCCACGCCGGCCGAAGCCACCGCCATGCTGCAACAGCTGTCGGGCCGCACGCACCAGGTGCTGACCGCGATTGCGGTGGAAGCAGCCGGCTTCTCGGCGCAGATCACGCAAGTATCGGATGTGCGCTTCGGCGTGCTGTCGCCGGCCGCCATTGCGGCCTACTGCGCCACCGCCGAGCCGTATGACAAGGCCGGCGCCTACGGCATCCAGGGCCCGGCAGCCGCCTTCATCGAACACATCGCCGGCAGCCATTCCGGCATCATGGGCCTGCCCATCTACGAAACGGTGCAGCTGCTGCGCCAAGCCGGTTTGCCGCTCCCTTGAGGGCCGTGTATGATCAGGGCATGAACGAAGACATCCTGATCAACATCACCCCGCAGGAAACCCGCGTCGCCCTGATCGTCCAAGGCGCAGTGCAGGAACTCCATATCGAGCGTACGCTCACGCGCGGCCTGGCCGGTAACGTGTATTCCGGCAAAGTGGTCCGCGTGCTGCCCGGCATGCAATCCGCCTTTATCGACATCGGCCTTGAGCGCGCAGCGTTTTTGCACGTGGCCGACATCTGGGAAGCCCGCCCGCACGATGGCGGCAACAACGCCACGCCGACGCCGATCGAAAAGCTGCTGTTCGACGGCCAGGTGCTGACGGTGCAGGTGATCAAGGATCCGATCGGCACCAAGGGCGCGCGGTTGTCGACGCAAATCTCGATCGCCGGCCGCATGCTGGTGTACCTGCCGCAGGATGGCCATATCGGCGTCTCGCAGAAAATTGAAAAGGAAGCCGAACGCGAAGCGCTGCGCACGCGTTTGCAAAGCCTGCTGCCGAAGGATGAAAAAGGCGGCTACATCATCCGCACGCAAGCGGAAGAAGCCTCCGACCCGGACATCGCCGCCGACGTCGACTACCTGCGCAAGACCTGGGCCGCGATCACCCACGGCGCCCGCACCAAGCCGGCCACCACGCTGCTGCACCAGGACTTGAGCCTGGCCCAGCGCGTGCTGCGCGACTTCGTGCAGGACGAGACCGCGACTATTCAAGTCGACTCGCGCGAGAACTACCTGAACCTGCAAGAATTCGGCCAGGCTTACACGCCGGGCGTGCTGCCACGGCTGCACCACTACACCGGCGAACGGCCGCTGTTCGACCTGTATGGCGTGGAAGAAGAAATTCTGCGCGCGCTGGGCCGGCGCGTGGACCTGAAGTCGGGCGGCTATCTGATCGTCGACCAGACCGAAGCCATGACCACCATCGACGTCAACACCGGCGGCTTTGTCGGCGGGCGCAATTTCGCCGATACGATTTTCAAGACCAATCTGGAAGCCGCGCACGCGATCGCCCGCCAGCTGCGCTTGCGCAACCTGGGCGGCATCATCATCCTCGACTTCATCGACATGGAGAACACCGAGCACCGCAACGCCGTGCTGGGCGAGTTGAAGAAAGCGCTGTCGCGCGACCGCACCAAGGTCTCGGTCAGCAACTTCTCGGCGCTGGGGCTGGTGGAGATGACGCGCAAGCGCACCCGCGAATCGCTGGCGCACATCCTGTGCGAACCATGCCCGGCCTGCCACGGCAAGGGCCAGGTGAAAACCTCGCGCACCATCTGCTACGAAATCCTGCGCGAACTGCTGCGCGAAGCCAAGCAGTTCAATCCGCGCGAATTCCGCATCCTCGCCTCGCAGGAGGTGGTGGATATGTTCCTGGAAGAGGAATCCCAGCACCTGGCGATGCTGGGCGATTTCATCGGCAAGAAGATTTCACTGCAAGTGGAAACCGCGTACGATCAGGAACAGTACGACGTGATTTTGATGTAACTGCGCACCGAACGTTTGTGGAGTCCGCCATGATCTCTTCCGCCCTTCCCCGCTGGCTGATGCTGCTGTGCCTTACCGCCTGTGCGCCCGCAAAGCAGGAGGCGGCGCCAGCGGTCAGTGCCGCCAGCCAGGCCAGCAGCGCCAGCGTTGCCTGCGGCGCCGCTCCGGCCGCCACCGCCACCAGCAAGGTGCGCCACATTCCCGACGAAAACGATCCTTGCGCGGAGTCGCGCGGTCTGCCGCCGCGCTGACATAAAAAAAGCCGCGCAGCAGCGCGGCTTTCGATACCGTGAAAAACGCTTAGCTGCGGCGACGGCGTTGTGCCACGCCGGCGATCAGCGCCATGCCGGCCAGCAGCATCAGAATGCTCGATGGCTCCGGCACGGCCGTCAACGGGGTGCCCAGGATCTGGCCGCCATAGTTGCCGCCGTTCAGCGCATAGCTACCCGCCACATACAGGCCGTAGGTGCCGCTGCCCAGTAACCAGGCGCCACCGGTAACGGTGTTGGATTGGGTGGCATCGACGGCGGCCATCACATCGCCATCGCTGTAGGTGTAGATAAGAAAGCCGCCATCCAGGAAGCTGACGCCATCTGACTTGCCGCGCAACAGGGAGGTCAGCGTGACCGAAATGTATTGCGTATCGGGCACGTTGAAGATGAAGAAGTCGTTGAACTGCTTACCGGCGGCGTGCGCGGTGTCGTTCACCCCAAGGAAGGTCCAGGTGTTGTTGAAGTCGCCTGGCACGCCGATGTCCTTACCGACAAAGGTGTCCGCATGGGCGGCGAAGGCGCTCATGGCCAGCGCGACGGTAACGATGAGTTGCTTGAAGAATTTCATGTGCGATCCGTATCTAAAAGTTCAGGAAAAGGACGGCGGCCACCCGGGCGCCGTCCAGTTGGTACTTATTTCAGACCGAGCGCCTTGGCTAGCGCGTTCACGTCCAGCGAACCGAGACCGGTGGCCGGGTTGTAGCCGGCGGTGGCCGGGTAGAACTGGTTGGTGCCGGCGGTGATCGGCTTGAACGGCGAGCCGGCGCCATAGCCGTAGGTCTTGAAGGCGCTGTACAGCTGCGGATTGATCGGACCGACGCGGCCGTTGATGCCGGCGCTGATCAGGGTCAGGATGCCGTTCAGCTGCGGCGAGACGAAGCTGGTGCCCCCCGAACCGGTCGACCAGGCGCCGTTGACGTACACCGCGTAACCGCTGTACGGGTCGGCATTGAGCGACACGTCCGGCAGGTTGCGGCCCGCGAGGTTAGCCGGGAGGTCGAGGTAGTCGCCATAGCCGGCGCCCCGGTTGAACACCGCGTTTTCGCACACCAGCGATTGCGCAGCGGCGGTTTTCTGTACCCCGGCCAGATTCTTCTGGTACCACGGCGCAGCGTAGATCGAGCTGACGCCGCCGCCGCCGCCCACGGCCAGGTAGCTGGCGTAGTACAGATCGGTACCGTAATACTTGACGATGTAGTCTTTCTGGTAGTCCCAGCCCCAGGCGCGCTCGGTCGGCACGGTGACGGTGCCGTATTTACGCGCCGTGGTGTTCGGCAGCGTGGTGCCGCCGGCAGCCAGCACCAACGGATCGGCGGCCGGGAAGTCGACTCCCAGCAGCGTGGTGCAAGCCGGATATGGCAGCGAACGGTTGATATCGAACGCGCCGGCGTCGCCGGAGGCGGCGATCACGGGAATGCCTTGTGCGGCCGCCTGCTGGAACACCGCGTGGAAGGCGGCGATGGTGGCATCGTCGAAATACACTTCCGGATTGCCCCAGCTGACCGACAGCACGTCGACGAGGTTCTCGTCCACCGCTTGCGCAAACACGTCGATGAAGCCGGCGTCGGTATTCGGCGCCAGGTAGACGCGCAGGTTGGCGCCCGGGGCAACCCCGCCCGACTGCTGCACGTCCAGCGTGGTTTCGCCGGCGCCGTCCGAGCCCGGACCGTCCTGTGGACTCGGGCCGCCGTCGACCAGCACGTCGGTGATGCGGTTGCTGCTGACGCTCAGGCCCAGCTGGTTCCAGTAGGCGAAGGCGTCGGATTGCAGGTAGCCGGCCAGGGTGGCGATGCCGATGGTCTTGCCGGCGCCGGTGATGCCGCGCGCATACAGCGGATTGATGTTGTACTTGGCCGCCAGATCGGTGGTGGTGTACTGGCCCGGGGCGCCGCCGATGGCGCCCGCCACTTTCAGATTGACGTCACCAGCCAGGGCGCCGGTGCGCGGCACGGCCGTCGAATGCTTGTTGAACAGCGCGCGGGTGCTGATGCCGTTGACAGCTTTCACGACCGACGCCAGCGCGGTCGGGATGGTCGGCGTGGTGGCGGCGGCCTGGAAGCGGTTGCCCAGCAGCGAGTAGTTGTGCACGCTGGCGCCGAAGGCGGCGGTAATCTGTGCATTGGTGCCGGTGGCGGTGATCTGCAGGTTATTGCCAAACACCTTGTTGATCGTGAAGCCTTTGGACTTCAGGTAGCTGACGACGCTGGCCACCGATTCCGCGCTTTGGCCATAGTTGGCGGCAAACTGCTGCGGGGTGATGAATTTGCGGAAGTTGGTGCTGGTCGGGTCGGCCAGGCTGGCGATGAACGTATCCAGCTGGTCGGCGTTGCGGACCGCCAGCGACAACGAGATGGTCTTCACATCGGTCGAGGCGGCCAAACCAAGGTCGACGATCCGCGTATCGGCAGCGACGCGCGGTTTGGTCAGGGGAGTAGTACCCGGCAGAGTGATGGCCTGCGAGCTACCCGCTACGGCCGCGATGGCGGCACACACTATCAGAAGCTTAGTCTTCATTTGATCCCTTATCGGCTGGTATGAATGTCAATGAATGTGATGATTTTTGACACACCACTCTAGCATTCCGTTGTTGAAATTTATACATATTTTCCCGAGCATTGATAGACGGAAAATCCGCATAGTTACAGGGGATCCAGTGTTTTTACTTGAAGGAAATTCATGATGTGGCCGGCGCCAGAGGGAAAACGCGGCGTGCTGCGGCTTGCAAGCGGGTAGCGAATGGTTAAATGCGGCGCGACGCTAGCCGTTATAGATTTGATACAAATCGATACAAATGTTGTAGTTATGTCACGCAGCAAACCGCCTGATGGACAACTCCAGCAGCATGGCCAGCAAAGCGCCGATGGTGTAGGCCGCCAGGTCCGGCCAGTTGAAAGTAGAGCCCAGCACCAGGTGGCCGATTGGATATGCGCGCACCGCATTGATCCACGGCGCCTGGTACAACTGGCTGAATTCGACCGCATATGAAATCGCCAGCGCAGCAACGGTCAGTCGCATGACGCCAAGTCTCGGCCAGATAACGGCGAGACCAAAAAACACCATCATGGTCCACAGTACGTCACCCGGATACTTGCCCGCCGCAGCGGGCAACATCATCGGAAAACGCCGCGATGCGAGGCCGATTAAAATGACTGCCAACGTGATGCCGCAGTACAGCAGCCGATTTCGTGCCATGTGTCAGGGCTTTTTGAAGCGCAACACAAAACGGTCGGTCTTGCCGCGTATGGCAGGATCGAAGATTTTCAGCTGATGGTCATCGCCAGGGACGGCCAGCACGGTGCTTTCGCCATCCAGCACAAAGCCGGCTTTTTCCACTTCCGCCTTCACTGCGGCCGGATCGATGCGGTGCAGGTCTTCGGTGTTTTTCAAGCCGGTGCCGGCGGCGGCGGCATGGTCGGCGACGATGTAGTAGCCGCCCGATTTCAGGCGCTTGAAGACGGCCTGGTTGAAGGCGTTCACATCGGCGCCTTTCATGAAGCTGTCGTGCAGGTCATGGTAATTCTCGAAGGTCCAGACCACATCCACCTTGTTGACCATATCGGATGCGGGCTGCTCGGCGGCCGGGTAGGAAGTTGCCTCGACATTGCCGTGGCCCGCTTCGGTGGAAATGGCCTTGGCCAGCGCCAGCGGATCGGATTTAAAGCCGGTAATCTCGGCCGGCACATAGGCATACACCTTGCCCTTGGGTCCAACCACCGTGGAGAACAGGCGCGACCAGTAGCCGCCGCCCGGCCAGACATCGACCACCACATCGCCCGCCTTGACCTTGGCGAAAGCGACCAGTTCGGCCGGATGACGCACCGCATCCTGCTGCACATCTTTTTCCGGCCGCGCCTTATCGGCAACCGCCGCCGTCACAGCCGCCGACGGCGTCTGCGCCTGTGCCGGCACGGACAACAACATCGGCGCAACCGCCAACGTAACGAGCGCTGACTTCAAGAACAATACTGATTTCATGGATCGGACCTTTCCTGATTTTCCCGCACACGTCGCGCGGCAGCGCTATCTTACTGCATAAAAAAAAGCTCGCCGAAGCGAGCTTGAAGTGGTGCGTGAACCGGTGTTTAGAACTGGTTCATCGTGTTGTCTTTGCCGGCCGCTTTCAGGGCTGCTTCGCCGCTGAAGTAGTCTTTGTGGTCGTCGCCGATGTCCGAGCCGGACATGTTCTGGTGCTTGACGCAGGCGATGCCCTGGCGGATTTCCTTGCGCTGCACGCCGGCCACATAACCCAGCATGCCCTGGTCGCCGAAGTAGTCCTTGGCCAGGTTGTCGGTCGACAGCGCGGCGGTGTGGTAGGTCGGCAGCGTGATCAGGTGGTGGAAGATGCCCGCTTCGCGCGCCGCATCGGCCTGGAAGGTGCGGATCTTTTCGTCGGCCACTTTGGCCAGCTCGCTCTCGTCGTATTCCGCGCTCATCAGCTGGGTACGCTCGTAGGCGGAGACGTCCTTGCCTTCGGCCTTGAAGGCGTCGTACACCTGCTGGCGGAAGTTCAGCGTCCAGTTGAACGATGGGCTGTTGTTGTACACCAGCTTGGCGTTCGGGATGACCTTGCGGATTTCGCTGACCATGCCGCCAATCTGCGCGATGTGCGGTTTTTCAGTTTCGATCCACAGCAGGTCGGCGCCGTTTTGCAGCGAGGTGATGCAGTCCAGCACGCAGCGCGCTTCGCCGCTGCCGGCGCGGAACTGGAACAGGTTGCTCGGCAGGCGCTTAGGACGCAGCAGCTTGCCTTCGCGTTTGATGATGACGTCGCCATTGCCCAGCGCATCGGCCGACACTTCTTCGCAGTCGAGGAAGGCGTTGTACTGGTCGCCCAGGTCGCCCGGCTCGGCGGTGACGGCGATCTGCTTGGTCAGGCCGGCGCCCAGCGAGTCGGTGCGGGCGACGATGATGCCGTTGTCCACGCCCAGCTCCAGGAAGGCGTAGCGGATGGCGCGGATCTTGGCCAGGAAGTCTTCATGCGGCACGGTGACCTTGCCGTCCTGGTGACCGCATTGCTTCTCGTCCGACACCTGGTTTTCGATCTGGATGCAGCAGGCGCCCGCTTCGATGAACTGCTTGGCCAGCAGGTAGGTCGCTTCCGCATTGCCGAAACCGGCGTCGATGTCGGCGATGATAGGCACTACGTGCGTGACGTGGTTGTCGATCTTGTCCTGGATCGCGGCTTTGGCCGGACCTTCGGCGGCGTCCAGCTGGCGGAACAGGCCGCCCAGTTCGCGCGCATCGGCTTGGCGCAGGAAGGTGTACAGCTCTTTGATCAGCGCCGAGACGGCGGTTTTCTCGTGCATCGACTGGTCCGGCAGCGGGCCGAATTCCGAACGCAGCGCAGCGACCATCCATCCCGACAGGTACAGGTAGCGGCGGTCGGTGCTGTTGAAGTGCTTCTTAATCGAGATCATTTTTTGCTGGCCGATGAAGCCGTGCCAGCAGCCCAGCGACTGGGTGTATTTGCTTGGATCGGCGTCGTAGGCGGCCATGTCGGCGCGCATGATGCCAGCCGTGTATTTGGCAATGTCCAGGCCGGTTTTGAATTTGTTCTGCGCGCGCATGCGGGCTGCGGACTCGGGATTGATGGCGTTCCAGGCGGAACCTTGTTGCTCTTTCAAAGCGCCAACTGCCTTGATGTCGTCTTGGTACTGGGACATTTTTATCTCCTAAAGAAAAACACAAATAAGCAAAACCGTATGACTAAATAGTAGGACATTCTGATGCGTTGCACCAAGTCTTATATAAGACATATAAGTTAAATTTATTCGTTATTTTTCAATGAGATAGACTACACTTTTCTTGATGTGAAACGTCTTTTCAAAAAATGGAAAAAAAGATGCGGCAGCCCATCATGCCGCATCCCATAATGTGGAAGGCGTTTTCAGCCCTTGATGCTGTCCAGCTTGCGCAGCGCTTCCGGCGGCAGCACCAGCGTGGCGGCGGCGATATTCTGGCGCAGGTGGGCCACCGACGAAGTGCCGGGAATCAGCAGGATGTTCGGCGCCCGTTGCAGCAGCCAGGCCAGCGCAACTTGCATCGGCGTAGCATCCAGCTCGGTCGCCACCTCGGCCAGCTGCGACGATTGCAGCGGTGAGAAACCGCCTAGCGGGAAGAAAGGCACGTAGGCGATGCCGTCTTGCGCCAGCTCATCGATCAGGGCGTCGTCATGGCGGTGCACCAGGTTGTACTGGTTCTGCACGCAGACGATAGGAGCGATGCTGCGCGCCTGCCGCACTTGCGCTGCGGTGGCGTTGCTCAAGCCGATATGACGGATCAGGCCGCGCTGCTGCAATCCGGCCAGTGCGCTGATGTGGGCTTCGATATCGCCTTCGGCTGGCCCCATGACGTCGAACATCAGGCGCATGTTAACCACGTCCAGCACGTCCAGCCCGAGGTTGCGCAGGTTGTCATGCACAGCCGCTTCCAGTTGCTGCGGCGATTGCGCCGGCAGCCAGCCGCCTTCCGCGTCCCGGAAGGCGCCGACCTTGGTGACGATGGTCAGGTCGTCCGCATACGGGTGCAGCGCTTCGCGGATCAGTTGATTGGTGACGTGCGGGCCGTAGAAATCGCTGGTATCGATATGGTTGATGCCGTTGGCCACGGTGTCGCGCAGCACGGCCAGCGCCGCCTCGCGGTCCTTCGGCGGGCCGAACACGTGCGGGCCGGCCAGTTGCATGGCGCCGTAGCCCATGCGGTTGACAGTCAGGTCGCCGAGTTGAAAGGTGCTCATGGTGTTCTCCTGTGGATGAGTGAATGAACACAGTCTAGGCAGCTTTCTGCTGTGCGACAATACATCACAGTGGCACAGCTTGTGCCGAAAACAGGACAATCCAAAAATGGCGGAATTACAGGACATCGGCGCCTTCGTTGCGGTGGCCACGCATGGCGGCTTTCGCGAGGCGGCGCGCCAGAGCGGCAGCAGCGCGTCGCAACTGAGCGAGGCGGTGCGACGGCTGGAGGCGCAACTGGGCGTGCGCCTGCTCCATCGCACCACCCGCAGCGTGGCCGCCACCGAAGCCGGCCAACGCCTGCTGGAACAACTGACGCCGGCGCTGGACGCGGTAACCTCGGCGCTGGATGTGGTGAACGGCTTCCGCGATCGCCCCGCCGGACGGTTGCGCCTCAACGTGCCGCTCAGCGCGTCGAAGCTGATCCTGCCGCGCATCCTGCCGCCGTTCATGGCGGCCTATCCGGAGATCTGCGTCGAGGTCACGGTGGAAGACAGCTTTGTCGACCTGTTGCGCTCGGGCTGTGACGCCGGCATCCGCTACGGCGAGCGCATGGAACAGGACATGGTGGCGCTGCCGATCGGCCCGCGCACGCAGCGCATGGCGTTGGCGGCGTCGCCGGCCTATCTGCAATTGCATGGGCGGCCGAAGAAGCCGCAGGATTTGCTGCAGCACGTCTGCCTGCGCGGGCGTTTCAGCAGCGGCGCCATGCCGGCCTGGGAATTCCACAACAAGGGTCGCACGGTGATGATCGAGCCGGCCGGGCCGCTGATTGTCAGCCTGGGCGCCGGCGCCGATCTGGCGGTCGATGCGGCGCTGGCCGGCAGCGGTCTGATCTACCTGTTCGAGGACTGGCTGCGACCGTATATGGATCGCGGTGAACTCGAACCGGTGCTGGAGCGCTGGTGGCCGGCCTTCAGCGGGCCGTCGCTGTACTACCCCGGCCGCCGCTACCTGCCGGCACCGCTACGCGCCTTCGCCGACTTCATCCAGACCATGCGCTGGTAAGCCTGCGCTTACTGGGTAGCGGTCGCGATCGCGGCGCGCAGGCTGGCGTCGGTCCAGCCATAGGTCTGGGTCTGATTCTGCTCGCCGCCGGACAAGGTCACGCCATTGCTGCCCAACACGGCCTGCAACGCCTGCGTGGCGCCGAGGCGGGTGATCATCAGTTGGCCACGGTCGGGACGGTTGTCGCCGGCCTCATGCACCGGGCTCATCACGCTAACCTGCCAGCTGTCCTTGCCATTGCTGACGGTGTACACCAGGTTGTTGGTGCTGCGCTCCGGCTTGCCGGCAACGAAAGTGATCACGGTCGAGGTGCTGCCGGCGTTGCTGATGGTGTAGCTGGTCGACGCGCCGGCGCGGAATTGCAACTGGGTGGAGTTGTAGAAGTAGCTGTCGTCGCTACCGTTGTCCTGCATGGTGCCGTTGATGTCGCCGCCGACCAGCTTGAACTCCAGCGTGCCGTCGGTGTCCAATACATCAATCGCCGGCGCGGTCAACTGCGCCACCACCAGCGTGTGGTCGGCATTGGCGGTCAATTGCTTAACAGTGCTAGTGCCGCTGTACAGCTGGTACGGCATTTCGTTCACACGGCAACGGTTCAGCGTCTGCGTGGCTTTGGCCGCGTCGTAGGCGGTGGTGCCGCCCGCGCCGCAGTTGCCGGTACCGCCGGCCGTCAGTTGCAGCGCCTGTACCGATTCCAGCATCTGGAAGCTGGCCCAGGCCACTGCGAACGAGCTCAGGTCATTGCCGGTGGTGGCCGGCGGCGTGGTCACCGGTGGTGTCGTAACAGGCGGCGTGGTGACCGGCGGCGTCGTCACGGGCGGCGTGACGGCGGCGGTATCGGTATCGCTGCCGCCGCCGCAGGCGCTCAGGGTGAGCGCAAGGGCCAGGGGGATTGCGGTCAAAGTCAGGTGAAATGCGCGCATGGTGATTCCTTTAAGTGTATAGGTTGGCGACCGCGTTGATTGGGCGGACACCTAGCTATTCGTCGCCGGCGCGCAACCGGTTCAAACTTTTTGACACTATTTTCCGGCGTTACATGCCACTTGCACTGCTCCAACCTTGTGCTATATTCAATGCACAAATCACAATAAAGGAGACAGCATGACCATCAAACGTTCGTTTGCAGTGCTCTGTTTCATCCTGCCGTGCGCACTCGCGCAGGCAGGCAACCACGAAGCGGTGCCGGCCCCGGCACAGGCGGTCGGCGATTCGTGGACCTATCAATATACCGACGTATGGAAAGGCGCCAAGGGCAACATCAACCGCATGGAAGTGGCGGCGATTGATGAAGCCGGCATCCACGTGGCGATCAAGCGCGCCGCCAGCGGCGCCCTGATCAGCACGCAGTTATTCACCCCCGAGATGAATCCGGTCGAGCGCGGCGGCATGCACTTCGCACCGTCGTTCACGCGCTACGTGTTCCCGCTGGCGCCCGGCGCCGAATGGAACAACGAAGTGGTCGGCGACAACAGCAAGGCCGGCAAGCAATGGCGCTATGCGATCAAAGGCAAAGTGGTGGACTGGGAAAAAGTGCGGGTGCCGGCCGGCGAGTTCGATGCGCTGAAGATCGTGGTCGAGGCGCAGTATGCCGACGTCAACGACAGCAGCAAGATCGGCGGCAAGCTGACCGAGACCGTGTGGTTCGTGCCGACGCTCGCCAACTACGTCAAGCTGGACTACCAGGACGCCGACGCCGCCGGCCGGCTCTACAGCCGCGACAGCTGGGAGCTGATGTCATTTGCCCACAAGGCGCCGGCGCTGGCAGCGACAGTACCGGTTGTGCACTAGCACTTACTTGGTGATTTTCAGGATGGCCGACGCCAGTTTGGAGAAACACGGCGTCAGGTCAGCCTGGGTGGCAGCGTAGCAATACACGCCCACTGGCTTGCTCGGCCGCGCGCAGCGGGACGGTGCATCGACCGCGTTGGCCATGCACTTTAGCGTGTCCTCGCCCTTTTCCTTGTCAACGCCAGAAGCGGCTTTCAACTGCGACCCCAAGCCCAGCGTGAACACATAGATACCCTCATCCTGCGACTTGGCCGCCATCGCTTCCACCAGGTTGCGTGCAGCGCGGTTGACGTTCTGGTAGGTGATGGCATTGGTCACCACGCGCGGCGTGGTGGTCACCACCTTGAACTCCTGCGCGTTCGGATCGTTGGGATTGGTTACCGGGTTGTGGCCGTTATACCAGTCCGGCAGCGAGCTCACCCGATCCGACAACTGCGCATTGCGACCCAACGAATTGTTGTAGCCCTGGTTATAGGGATTACATTTGCCGCCCAGCGCGGTGTAGTTGTCATCCGGACTGTACAGGCCGTACGGTTCGCCGGAGCCATCATCATCGGTGGCGATGGTGCCGGCGACGAGGCAGTCGCTGGGGGTCTTCCAGTTCAGGTAGGCCGCGAACGAGTTCGGCGCGCCGTCCGAGAAGAAAATGATCACGCGCAAGTTGGAACGGTTCAGGTTGGCCGACGGCACACTGTTCAATTGCTGGCGCGCACGCCACATGCCTTCCGCTGATGCGGTCGAACCTTCGAACTTCAGCGCCTTGATGTGGGTCTCCATGCTGGTGCGGTCGAAGCCGCGCGCGGTCTGCTGGATCGCGTCGTCCACCTCCGAGCCAAAGGCGAAATGCACCAGGCCTACCCGGTCCTGGGTCGAGTTGAATTGCTTGAGGAAGGTGATGGCCGAGCTGCGTACATTGGCAGCGCTGTCGGACAGCGAACCGGAGGTGTCGAGCGTGATCACCATGTCCAGATCTTTGCGCGTGGTCTGGGTCAGCACGCCCGGCGTCAGCGGCCCGCTCAGGTTAGTGCCCAGTAGCGAAGCCGGCATGGTGGCCGAGGCCGATACCGACACCGTGACCTGACCGCCGGTGTAAGTGACCTGCGTGTCGCCCAGCGTCGCCGTCGAGCCCAGGTAGCCGGCCGGGAAGTTGGCATTGAAGAAGCGCGTCGCCGCCGCCTTGGCATTGGTGGTCTGGGTGGCCTGGTCACCGCCAAGGCTGGTGGCGCGCGCGCCCGCCAGCGCGGCGGAGTCGGTGGCGGCATTCAGCTTGGCCTTGATCATGTAGCTCAGGCCGGCGCTAAAGGCGAGGCCGGCGGCCATGATCAGCACCAGCATGCCGATGACGATCAGCGGCAGCACGGCCCCGCGTTGTTTGTGTGTGTAGGTAGCCATGATCAGAATATCGACATCGAATAAAGATTGGGACCAATGGTCGACGTGCCCAGCGGGCCCAGCGTGACCGGCGCAAACACCATATCAAATTTATAGAACGCTTCCACCACGTAGACCACCTCGCCATCGGCCAACTGGTTGCTCATCAGCGTCGTCACCGGGGCGTTGCTGCCGGTCGGCACCACGCAGGTACCCGCCACGCCGCTGGCCCAGTTGCCGCAGCTCCAGACCTTGCTGGTGGGCGCATAGCCGCTGACGCGGTAGCCACGGTTGTTGACGCTGTCGTCCCAGCGGTACTGCTCCAGTACGATGGTGCGGGTGCCGCTGCCACTGGTCTGGCCCATGATGCGGGTTACGTACAACATGCCCTGCTTGTTCATGTCCAGCGGCGGCGCCGAGGCCGCCACCTGGCCGATGATGGTCTGGGCATTCTCGGACAGTTGCAGCTTGCCGCGCGAGGCCAGGTTGGCGCCTTCCCGGCTCAAATTAATCAGGATCATATTGGCCTGGATACCGCGTGCGAGATCGACCATGCTGAGAAACAGGATGATCAGCACCGGCAGGATCAAAGCCACTTCGACCGCAGCAATACCGGTGGCGCGGCGACGGCAACTGTAAGCAGGCCTCATCAGCTACTCCAGCTTTCGTTTTTCATGGTCGCCGCCACCGCGAAGTTCAGCTTGCCATTCTTGAAGAAAGCGCCGATCAACGGCGTGCGCAGGGTCCAGGTGCAATCCAGGCGGATCACGACGATATCATCGGGACCGCCGAACATGGAACTGGAATAGTTGGCCGAACTGGCGTAGGTGGCGCCGTTGACCGAGATCACCGGCGCCACCATGTCATACATGCCGGCCGAACTGTTGCGCATGACATTGATCATGGCCTGGAAGCGCGCGGGCGTGCTGGAGGTATCCTGGTCGGTGCGGCCGGTGATGCCGTAGCGCGTGCCTTCCCGCACCGCGTACTGCATGCTCATCGTGGTGAAGAAGATGATGGAAAACTCCAGGATCGCGAACATCAGCAGCAGCACGACGGGCGCCACCAGGGCCATCTCCACCACCGCTGAGCCACTTTGGCGGCGGCGCAAAAAATTAGGTACTCTCATGACGTGACGTCCGGGAAGCTTAGAAGAAGGAAATGCGGCGGTGGCGCGTTGCGCGGCACGGCGGAGCGGCGTTCCGGCGTCCGTTTCGGGGCCGGCGGCGTCACAGGATTGAGGTGGCGGTAGCACATTGTAGCGTGATTTAAATGTTTCGTCTCGTTATTTAAAATTAACCTTGAGTATCAAACAGCAAGCGACATTCCACACCCTGTAGCATCGGCAAAAAATAGATGCTTTACAGGAGGCGATTCTATGAGTAGACTCGCGAAATTGCAAGTAGTGCAACAAGTATTAATAAATAATTAACACAAACCCAGCAAAGCATGCCGCCAGTCACCCATGATATCGATACCCCGACGGGACGCAACGGCGATGTGGCCGGCGCCTCGATGGTGTTTATCATGCGTCTGTTGCTGGCCTTGTCGGCGCTGCTGACGCTATCGATCGCCCCGGGCGACCTCGGCAACGCCAGTACGCAGGGCGCGCTGGCGTGGATGGTGTTTAGCGCCTATCTGGCGCACAGCATGACGCTGCTGGTGGCGGCACGGCGGCATGGCAACCCTTTCTGGCACGGCAAGCTGGTGTACTGGCTGGACCTGGGCTGGTACGGCCTGATGGTGTATTGCAGCGGCGGCAGCAACAGCTTCTTCTTTCCCTTCTTCTTCTTCGTCATCCTGACCGCCTCGTTCCAGTGGGGCTTCGACGAGGGCGCGCGCATCACGCTGGCCTCGTCCCTGGTACTGGCGCTGGCTACCTGGCTGGCAGACCAGAGCGCCAACCAGGCCAACCTGCTGCTGCGCACCACCTTCCTGCTGGCGCTGGGCTATATGATTTCCTACTGGGGCGGGCTGGGCCTCACCCAGCGCCACCGTCTCAACCTGCTGCGGCGCGTCAGCCAACTGTCCAATCCGCGCTTCGGGGTCGACCAGACCATCGCCTCGATGCTGCAGCAGACCGGCCGCTTCTACCATGCCAGCAACTGCCTGCTGCTGATGCGCGGCGGCGCCGACGAGCTGTGGCAGCTGCACTCGGCGACGCCGGACAAGGTGACACTGTCGCATTTATCCGACGCCGCCGCCGCCCCGCTGCTGGCGTTCGCCCCCAAGACGCTGGTGCAGTACGCCGGCGCATTGCACCCGCGCCTGCCGCGCACCATTGAGGCGCGCCAGCGCGAGGTCAGCCAAAGCCGTTGGGAAGCACTGCCGCCGGCGCAGCTGGTGCACCTGATCGATTTGCTCGACGCCTCGTCCTTCATCAGCGTGCCGCTGCCCCTGCGCAAGGGCCAGGGGCGGCTGTACGTGGTCTCCGGCGCCGAGCGCCTGACGCGCGGCGACGCCGCCTTCCTGCACCAGTTGGCCACCCAGTTCTTCCCGGTGATCGAAAACATCATCCTGCTGGACCGCCTGGCGTCGGACGCCGCCTTCCGCGAGCGGCAGAAAATCGCCCGTGACTTGCATGACTCCACCATTCAGCCCTACATCGGTCTGCGCCACGGAATCAGCGCAATACGTCAATCTGTGCAAACAGAGCACCCATCTGCGGCAGAACTCGATAAACTACTGGATATGACGAGCCAAGTCATCACCGACATGCGCGCTTTTGCCAAGACCGTGCGCGAGGGGGTGGCGCGGCAGGAAACCGAGCTGCTGGTGGCCTTGCGCCGCCAGGCCAAGCAGGTGCAGGAATTCTACGGCCTGAGCATCAGCATCGAGGCCGCCGAGGATTTCCGCCTGAGCGACCGGCTGGCAGCCGAGGTATTCCAGATCGTCAACGAAGGCATGAGCAACATCCGTAAACACACCCGCGCGCGCGCCGGACGCATCCACCTGAAGAATGTGGACGACCAGCTGCACATACGGATTGAAAATGAAACTCCGGAAGGTCCACCGGCCCAATTCCTGCCAGGATCGATCGCCGAGCGCACCACTGCGCTGGGCGGCACGATCGAGATAAGCCAGACGGCGCAAGGCGCCACGACGGTCCATATCGCCATTCCGGTCTGAATCCTGGAACAGAAATGACCACTACTGAAACTAACGCCCCGATCCGGATCATGTTAGTCGATGACCACAAGACCATGCTATGGGGCTTGGAAAAATTGATTGAGGGCGCCGGTGCGGCCCTGACCCTGGCCGGCACGGCCCACAACAATGAAAGCGCGCTGCGGGAAGGCGCGCGTCTGCGCCCGGACCTGATCGTGCTCGACCTCGACCTTGAAGGACGCAGCTCGATCGAGGTGCTGCCGCAACTGCTGCAGGACAGCGGCGCGCGCGTGCTGATCCTCAGCGGCAACCGCGACCAGGCCCTGCTGGCGCAGGCCGTCAAGCTGGGCGCGCGCGGCGTGGTCAGCAAGGAGGCGCCGGCCGAGGTATTGTTGCAGGCCATCGAGCGGGTGTGTGCCGGCGAGATGCATCTGGATGCGAGCCTGATGGGCGCGCTGCTGGGCCAGAGCGCGCCGGCCAAGGCCGATCCCGAAGCGCAACGCATCGGCTCGCTGACCCCGAAGGAGCGCAAGATCGTCGCCACCGTGGTCGACAGCAACGGCGCGGCCAACAAGGAACTGGCGGCCAAGCTGTTCATCGCCGAGCCAACACTGCGCAACAACCTCACCTCCATCTACCAAAAACTGGGCGTGGCCAACCGCCTGGAACTGTACGTCTACGCCACCCGTCACGGTTTGCAATAACACCCGGCAGCGCGGCGCATGACAAATGTCATGCCGCCGCCGCTGACAATCGTGACCTCCCTCCTGCCCACAAAGTGACATCCGTCCGCTGTGGCGCCGCCGTGCCCTGCGTAGAATTCAATACATCAGCAGCGGTGCCGCACCGGCGGAACCGGCCACTAAACCCAGGATAAAGGAACATGAGCATGCGGATTTCAACAGGGAAGGCCAATCGCGCATACCGGCTCAACGGTCAAGCGCGCGGCGCCACCTTGATGGAGTATGCGCTGCTCGTGGCCCTGGGGACGGTGATCATCAGCATCGCGCTGCTCGCATTTTTTAGGACCTAAAACCTGAGCCCAGTTTTAGTTGAATTGACGATGTAAAACGACATTTAACTCACATACCCAAGGAAACTATCATGAACGCCATCAAAAACTTCATTGCCGACGAATCCGGTATCACCGCCATCGAATACGCGCTGATGGCCGCAGCCATCGGCGGCATCATTACCGTCGCCTTCACCGGCCTGGGCAACGGCATCAAAGCCAAGATCAACACCATCATCACCAGCCTGGGCGGCACCACCGTCTGATCGATGCGACCACCGTATCGGCAATTACCTGCAAACATCTACCTACACGAGAAAAACATCATGAACGCCATCAAAAACTTCATCAACGACGAATCCGGCATCACCGCCATCGAGTACGCACTGATGGCCGCTGCCATCGGCGGCATCATCACCGTCGCCTTCACCGGTCTGGGCAACGGCATCAAGGCCAAGATCAATACCATCATCACCAGCCTGGGCGGCACCACGGTGTAAGCCACGCTGTCATCGCTGCTGCGTTGTCGAACGGATCGCATTGGCGGTCCGTTTTTTTGGGGCTGTTGCGTTTGCCGGTGGCATATCGTGACAAATGTCACGCCACAAAGTGACATTCCTCGGCTGGCGCGCCGGCCATTCTTCGGTAGAATTCAACCCATCAGCTGCACCTAAAACCCGAGCCCCGTTTTAGTTGAATTGACAATGTAAGTAACTCTCCCCCACATACTCAAGGAAACTATCATGAACGCTATCAAAAACTTCATCAACGACGAATCGGGCATCACCGCAATCGAATACGCACTGATGGCCGCCGCAATTGGCAGCATCATCACCGTCGCTTTCACCGGCCTGGGCAACGGCATCAAAACCAAAATCAACGCCATCATCACCAGCCTCGGCGGCACCACGGTATAAACCCCGGCGGCCTCTCGCCGGCCATCAAGCGGATCGCAGTGGCGGTCCGTTTTTTTTTCGCCTCGCGGGTGACCGCTGTCGCGCCGCGCGCCGCACCACGGCACCCCGTGCCACTGCGCAGACCAACCCGGCGGCAAGAAGGTGCAGCGTCCCTCGCCCAACTGCGTTACCATCAGCCATCGTCTCTCTTCCCGCGCACCATGATCCAACTACCTTTGTTGTTGCTGTGCTCTGTGCTGGCGCTGGCTGTCTGGAGCGATGTGCGGACGCGCCGCATTCCCAATGGACTGGTGTTCGGCGGAGCAGTGCTGGGCCTGGCTCTGAACACCCTGTATGCGCCAGGCGACGGTTTGTTCATCATGCCGTTCGGTGGACTCGGACTGTTGTGGGCCCTGGCCGGCCTGGGCGTGGGGCTGCTGCTGCTGCTGCCGATGTACATCTTGCGCACCCTGGGCGCCGGCGACGTCAAGCTGATGGCCATGGTGGGTGCCTTTGTCGGGCCGCAAGCAGTGATCGGTTGCACCGTCATGACCCTGCTGGCCGGCGGCGTACTGGCGCTGGCGGTGGCGGCATCGACCGGCCGCCTGCGGCCCTTGCTGCGCAATACCTACCAGATGGGCCTGCACGCCTTGTTCCGCAGCCTCGGCGGCGAGCGGGTGCAGATCGAGGCGCCGTCCGAGGCCAGCGGCCGCCTGCCGTATGCGGTGGCGATCGCGGCCGGCACGCTGCCCTACCTGATCTATGGCGCGCTCAACGGACACTCGCTGTTTGACGCTTTTTTACAACACTAAGTTTGTATACACCCGTGACCAGCCATGGCGATATAATTGTTCAGCCGACAAGATTCTTGGCCGCTAACTATCAAGGACGTCATGGAAGCTGAGCTTGGTATCACCGCCATTGCAGAATCCAGCGAACCGGCCGGCGCGCGCGCGCCGCGCAGCGTCGAAGAAACCGGTCTGTCGTTTTTATTCCTCACTGAACTCATACTCAAGGTGCTGTTCCAGCGTGGCCAGGTGCGGCTGCCGGAACTGGCCGCGCACATCAAACTGAGCGTCAGCGTCATCACGCCGCTGGTGACGTTCCTGCGCAACGAAAAGCTGTGCGAAGTCACGCGAAGCGGCCACAGCGGCACCGATGCCGACCTGACCTACCACCTGACCGATGCCGGCGCGCTGCGCGCCACTGCCTGCCTGAATCGCAACGCTTACGCCGGACCGGCGCCGGTGACGCTGGCAGCGTACGTGGCGCAGGTGGCGGCGCAAAGCGTGCGTCACCTGCATGTGGTGCGCGCCGATGTCGATCGCGCCTTCAGCGACGTGGTCGCCAGCCGCGGCGTACTGGACCAGATGGGCGCGGCCATGAATTCCGGCCGCGCGATGTTCATCTACGGCCAGGCCGGCAGCGGCAAAACCTTCCTGGCCGAGCGCCTGTGCGGCCTGCTGCACGGCGCCATCGCGGTGCCCTACGCCATCATGATCGACGCCGAGGTGGTGCCGTTCTACGATCCGGTGCAGCACCAGCCGGCGGCCGATGGCAGCGCAGCGGTGCAGGCCGAACTCGGCGATCGCCACCGCACGCTCGACGCGCGCTGGGTGCGCGACCTGCAGCGTCCGACTGCACTGACCGGCGGCGAGCTGACGCTGGAAATGCTGGACCTGCGCTTCGACGCCAACACGCGCCTGTATCAGGCCCCTCCTCATTTAAAAGCCAACAACGGCATCTTCATCATCGACGACCTCGGCCGTCAACGCTGCTCGCCGCTGGAATTGATGAATCGTTGGATCGTGCCGATGGACCGTGGCGTCGATTACCTTTCGTTGCACACCGGACTGGTTTTTCAAGTTCCTTTTGATGTGGTCGTGGTATTCTCGTCGAACTTTCTACCCGAACGATTATCCGATGGCGCCTTCCTCCGCCGCCTTGGTTACAAGATAGAAGTCCCGCCCCAAACCCAGGCGGAATATGAGCTGCTGTTCCGCCAGGCCTGCACACAATACGGCATGGCGTTTGACGCCAGCGCCTTTGCGTATCTGCTGAGTGAGCACCACGCCAAGGATCAGACGCCGTTGCTCGCTTGCTACCCGCGCGACCTGATACGCCAGGTGCGCGACCTGGCGCGCTACGAAAACACGCAGCCGACACTCGACCAGCGCTCGCTCGACTGGGCCTGGCAGAATTATTTTGCCGGCGCCGGCGCACGCCGCGTGGCTGCAGACCAACAGAAAAAAGAACGCGAACGACGCGACACCAACACAACGGGCTAACCGGGAAAGTACAGCATGAGAAACACGCGGGCTTTGACAATGATTGGGGTGGCGCTGGTGATGGCGCTGGCCGCCGTGGTACTGGCAGCACAATGGATCGCCGGCCAATCGGCCAACAACAGCAACAAGGTCGCGGTGGCGCTGCTCGACATCAGCATGGGCGCGCGCATCACGCCGGAACTGGTGCACATGGTGGACTGGCCGTCGAACTCGGTGCCGCCCGGCGCCCTGCTCGACCTCAAGTCGGCGGATGGCCGCATCACGCGCAGCAATATCCAGCGCGGCGAACCGCTGATGGAAAGCAAGCTGGCGCCGGTCGGCACCACCGGCGGCCTGTCGGCCGTGGTGGCGGCCGGCAAACGGGCCATGACGGTGCGCGTCAACGACGTGGTGGGCGTGGCCGGCTTCGCGCTGCCAGGCAACTTCGTCGACATCCTGGTCAATACCCAGAGCGATTTCCACGGTGACAATGCGCCACGCGAACAAGCCATCTCCAAGATCGTGCTGGAACGCATCCTGGTGCTGGCCATCGCCCAGGAATCCAACCGCGACGACACCAAGCCGAAAGTGGTGAACGCGGTGACGCTGGAACTGACGCCGGAGCAGGTCGAGAAACTGGACCTGGCGCGCAGCGTCGGCACCTTGTCATTGGTGCTGCGTAACCAGATCGACCCGGCCAGCGCCAATACCGAGGGCGCCACCAAGAGCTCGCTGCTGGACGACGGCCGCCCGCCGCGGCCGGCCGCCGCGCCCCCGCTGGCGCCGGCGCC